>NC_019684.1:2137500-3337500 GCF_000316645.1 Nostoc sp. PCC 7524 | reverse complement strand
CCGGTTATACGGTTCTGGAAACTGGCGGTAAAGGCAGTCGCAACGTGCGCTCGTCGGGACAACCCAGCGTTTCTGACACCACGGCGAATATAAAATTCGAGGTGCTCACCCCGGATCGGGATATGGCCGAGAATATTGCGGATCAGGTCGCAGTGAAGTTTTTCCTCGATTTTGCGGGCATGATCTATATTTGTGACGCGGAGGTACTGTACGGGCACAGTTTCTGTGGACCAGACGGCTGTTGAATCGAGACGACACAGACCTAAAAAGCCGGGGCATGACCCCGGTTTTTTGTAGCAGTATTTCTATGCCTGCGGGACTTGGGTCTCAGTGGCAGTCCCCGACACTCGGCTTTCTGATCGGTGGCTTATACCAATTCACTAAAAATTTGATTCAAATAAAGCATCAAGAATAAAATCCCACCCTGTTATAGAAGCAACGGTTGATGTATTTAATTTCTCCAAACGCGTCCAGATAAATTGTCTTAATTCATCTAACGTAGCAAAACTTTCCCAAGCCAAATGTCTTTTAACTTCTTCCCATAACCGCTCAATTGGATTAACTTGCGGTGTATGTGGGGGTTGAAACAATAAAATGATATTCTCTGGTATCTGAAGATGTTGGCTAAAATGAAAAGCACCGTTGTCTAACTGAATAATATGTATATCTTGGGAATAAGTAGCAGAGAATTTTTCTAAAAAAATCTGAAAACAAGCTGTATTTAAATGAGAGAATTCCCAAATTAAATACTCGCCAGTTAATGGTTCAACTAATCCATATAAATAAAAATTCTCTCGTTTCCATTGCATAATGCCAATAGGCTTTGTACCTTTTGCTGTAATTAATCTACCAGCTTCAGTTTTCAATCCTACACGGCTTTCATCCTCACACCAATATCTAATTTTTCTGTGTACTTAAGCAAATCATTTGGCTACGCCAAGTTACACGAACAGTAATCAAACCGGATTCATATATACATATTTATCAATAACCAAAAATACTCTTGTGATAAAAGACTGAAATACTACCTTTACTTTACGGCTTCAATATTAAGACTTAAAGGATATTCTTTACCATTCTTGATGATTTTTAATATAGAAGAATCATTTAAAGTCGTTAGTTCAGAAGAACCTGGTTGCCATACTCTTACTTCTTTAAATCCTGTGCGTATCAACAAATTTTTGAGACTAGCTTGATTGAATACAGTCATGTGAAAATTGAATGGGTAGTCTTGACCCCCCATCAAAAATTTCAGAATAGTATTCACATTATTTTCATTATCATGATAGATGTTTAGCAATACATCGAAGTCAGGAACAGAAAGACGTAAAATGCCTTCATGTTTGAGAACTCGAAACCATTCATCTAATACTTGTGGAACTTTAGGGTGTGGAAAATGCTCTAAACAATGAGAAGCATATATTAAGTTAATGCTGTTATCTTTAAAAGGAGATAGATCGTTGATGGCACGTACATAGTGTACATGAGGAGCAGGTAACGCATCAATATTAATAAACTTTGGATGACTAATTGGGCCACATCCTAAGTGTAGATTAACCACTTCATCATCTAGCTGAGGAAATGGGGGGCGAAAAAACTGTCTTTTAATTCTGCCCAGAATGCTCTGAGTCCATAAGTATGCTGCCTTCAACCTACTTCCATAGCGATTACGAAAAGATTCAGGAGCAGCTTGCATCAAAGATTTCATATTATACGCCTTATGTGAGTGAATGGATGGAATGCTGATTCAAAAGTAATCACTATGTCCTCATAATAAATTCGATTTTTGTGGTTTTGAGACAATTCTTAATAGCATTTTATCGGAAAAAGCTAGGTTCAAAACCTTACTGCGTCCCGCTACCGCGTTCGCCAAAGGCGTTCTCATAGAGTATCCGTAGGGTTTTTTGAATTTTGAATTGATTCATTCTGGGGACTGCCTTCTACTTCTTGAGTCCAACAGTGCTAACGACTGTAAAATTTGCCTGTCACCTCAAGCGGATATCGTTTAAGCTAGCTGAAAGATTATTGATATATGGTTTAAGAGGCGGTAGTGTGCCTAAATACTTTCGGTTAATTTCTCTTTTAGTGATCTGTGGTTTGTGGAGTGCGCCAAGAACTGCTCACGCCCAGGCATTGATACCTCATACTTTGCAACTAGATACAGCTAAGTTAGAAAAGCAGGGGTTAAGTTTAGCGCAAGAGGCAGCCCAACTAGGGCAGTTTCAGCAGTATGAGTTGGCTTTGCCACGGGCGCGGCTAGCTAGTCAGCTGGCTCCTAAGAACGATAAAGTTTGGTTTCTCTTGGGTGGCTTGCACTTGCAAACCAAAAATTATGATGCTGCGATCGCAGCTTTAACTCAAGCCAACACTCTCAATCCTAAAAATGCCGAAGTTCTGTTTGCTTTGGGTTCGGCTAATTTTCAACAGAAAAAATATCAAGCAGCTATTGACAATTACCAAGCAGGCTTGAAGTTAAAACCCAATGATCCAGAGGGGCTATTTGATTTGGGTAATGGTTACTATATGGTAGGCCGACTCTCCGATGCGATCGCTCAATACAATAAAGCCGTCGCTCAAGATCAGAAATTTTGGCCTGCAATTAACAACATTGGCTTAATCCAATACGAGCAGGGTAATGTGGAAGCGGCAATGAAGCAGTGGCAAACTGCTGTCACCCTTGATAAACAAGCCGCCGAACCATTACTGGCACTGGCGGTAGCACTATACACCAAAGGCGATCGCCAACAAGGCCTAACTTTGGGAGAAACTGCACTCCGCATTGATCAACGCTATGCTAATTTAGATTTCCTCAAAGAAAATCTTTGGGGCGATCGTCTACTGTCTGATGCGAAAAAATTCTTGGAATTACCGCGTATTCAAGCAGCTTTAGAACAGCGTTGAAGAAGATTTGCTCATACCAAAGCGGAGCGTCTCTGGCTCTGCTTTAGCTAAGAACAAACAGATAGTGGATCAGCTTTTACACGTCTAATCAAGCACATTGACACAACAGAAAATAAATCCGGTGAATAGGGGATAACACCTCATTTATCTACAAAATGGTTGGTAGAGACGTTGCATTGCAACGTCTCTACATCTGTGTATCGGAACTTGCTAAAAATCACTACCTATTACTTTTTTGTTGCAAATTATACATTAAATTAAATGTATTAGGCTTTTCGCTCATATCCCCTGTTTTTTGCGACGGGGAATTTACGCATGAGGATTCATAATATGGTACATATATACTATCGGATGAAAAATGTTCACCAAAAACACCAAGTGGTGAATATTCCTCAGAGAATGTCTAAAGTTTTCAGTGGTTGTCTGTGGGGAGAAGTGCCATGATTTGGTCAACGAATTGTTGATGGTCTACAACAGGCTTAGAAATGTAATCATCAGCACCACTAAGCCGGAGAAAGTTCTCGCGATCGCCTTCCATCGCGTGTGCTGTTACTAAAATCACAGGCAAATTTGCTGTTTGTGGATCAGACTTTAACATCTGAGTAATCTTAATTCCATCAACTGATTTGCCTTGATAAACACTTCTAGACAGAGAAACATCCATTAAAATCAGGTCTGCTTCTCCCGATTGGGCTATTTGCATTACTTCGTCCACATTTTCGGTATGTTTGACACCTAAACCACCCCGTTTAGTCAAAATCTTAGAAAAAACACGAGCATTAATCAGATCATCTTCGACAATTAAAACAGTTTTCATGAGAATTTTATCTATAGAAGTCAGGAGGACAAATTAATTTAAAATACCCTTCAAGAACGCTACGCATAACTTGCTTCCCCAAAGGAGTAAGTCTAGAAAATTGCAAATGAAATCATGGTTAGCATCTTGGTTACGGAACACTAGGCAAACTAGAGCCGCAACGGTGGATAACAACTAGATTAAATCACTTAACTGTATCCTTTTTAATAGTCTATGTACATACCTGTCATCAAGGATAATACTACGGCTTTTTCTTCGGTGATAATCAAAATTGTGTTATGAATTCCATTTCATCCGTTATGCTGTGTTTGCTGCAATGTTTAGTGCCAGCGACTTTTATGTAGTTCAATCTCAGGGAAAAAACTCATGGCAAAACAGTTAAACCTTCTCTCTACGGGACAGGTAATCACAACAGCCCTGCACACCGAGATGCAACGGTCTTACCTAGAATATGCCATGAGTGTGATTGTGGGGCGGGCATTACCAGATGTGCGCGATGGTTTAAAGCCAGTGCATCGGCGGATTTTATACGCTATGCACGAATTAGGTTTGACACCCGATAGACCCTACCGAAAATGCGCTCGTGTGGTAGGGGATGTGTTAGGTAAATATCACCCTCATGGCGATCAAGCAGTTTATGATGCTTTAGTGAGACTGGTACAGGATTTTTCCAGTCGTTACCCCTTACTGGCAGGACACGGCAACTTTGGTAGCGTTGATAATGACCCACCGGCGGCGATGCGCTACACTGAAACCCGTCTAGCACCGATTAGCCATGAGGGGATGCTGACAGAAATTGGGGAAGAAACTGTAGAATTTGTTGGTAACTTTGATAATTCTCAGCAAGAGCCAACGGTTTTACCTGCTCAGTTGCCCTTCCTGTTACTCAATGGCTGTGCCGGAATTGCGGTTGGCATGGCGACTAATATTCCCCCCCATAATTTAGGGGAAATTGTCGATGGCTTGATTGCCCTCATCGATCAACCAGATTTATCAGATGACAAGTTATTGCAGTTAATTCCAGGACCTGACTTTCCCACTGGGGGGGAAATAGTGAGTGAAGCAGGGATTCGGGAAGCATATATCACAGGTAAGGGTGGCATTGTTTTGCGGGGAGTCGCCACAATCGAGGAAATTCCCGCAGCTAGAGGGAGCAAGCGACGCACAGCCATTGTTGTGACTGAGTTACCCTATCAAGTCAATAAGGCAGGTTGGATTGAAAAAGTTGCTGATTTGGTAAATCAAAGTCGCCTGCATGGGATTTCTGACATTCGAGATGAGAGCGATCGCGAAGGGATGCGAGTTGTGATTGAACTCAAACGCGATACCAATCCCCAGGAAATTCTCCAGCATTTGTATCACCAAACAGCTTTACAAGTTAACTTTGGAGCAATTCTGTTAGCTATAGTTGATGGCCAACCCCGCCAGTTAAGTTTACGGCAACTGTTACTAGAGTTTCTGCACTTCCGAGAACAAACACTTAATCGTCGCTACAGTTATGAGTTAGGGAAGGCAGAAAGTCGGTTGCATACAGTCCAAGGGTTACTCACAGCTTTATCTCATGTGGATGAAGTCATTACTATTTTGCGGCAGGCTGCTGATGGTAGCACGGCGAAAATGAGTTTGTGTAGCCGACTAGATTTAAGTGAAAGTCAAGCTGATGCTATTCTCGCGATGCCGTTGCGCCGCCTCACCAGTTTAGAACAGCAAAATTTACAGCGTGAATTTGAACAACTGAGTGAGCAAATCGCTTTATTGCAAAAACTGTTGAGCGATCGCAAAGAATTACTCAAAGCCTTGAAAAAAGACCTGCGATCGCTCAAAAAGAAATACGGCGATTCTCGACGTACTAAGATTAGCACTAACATTTCAGAGGAATTACCAAAAAGCAAAAGCGTAGACAGACAAAAAAGCCTCAATGTTACTGAAGAAGAACAGGAATTTGCCGAACCTGCGGAAGAAGTAATTTTAGAATCGACCCAACGGGGTTATCTCCGTCGGATTCAGCTATCTGGGAAAAAGGCCAAATTAGACAACGGTTTAAATGATAACGACTTCATTATTCACACTGAGTTAACCGATACCCACAAAGAGTTATTAGTGCTGACCAGTGGTGGTAAACTCTACCCTGTAAAAATCGGAGATATTCCCCCCACTACTGGACGTTCCCCACGGGGGACACCATTGATTACCATGCTGACAAGTACAGCTCAAGGTACTCAAGAAACAGTGGTTAGCCGTTTTATCTTGCCAGCAGATTTGGAGACTCAGCAAATTATTCTGTTGACAAAGCAGGGTAGAATTAAGCGTTTGTCTTTAGGGGAACTGACCAACTTAACACGGCGAGGAATAACAATTGTCAAACTCAAAGATGATGATGAATTGTTATTAACTCAGTTCATCAAGTCAGGAGAGCATTTGATTTTAGCTAGTTCTGGTGGGCGGTTGCTGCGCTTCCCCGTCAATGATGAACAACTACCAGTGATGGGTCGGACAGCAATGGGTTTGCAAGCATTACGGCTACTCAAACATCAACAAATGGTAGGTTGTGTGAGTGCGGCGCAAGCAGAGCATCTATTGCTAGTTACAGAACAAGGATACGCCAAACGCTTACCTGTAAATCAGTTAAAGTCAGCTAATCGCGGCGATTTAGGTACGCAAGCCCTGAAATTTACCAGCAATACAGATAATCTGGCTGGTATGGTCGGGGCGATCGCTACTACCGAAGTGGCATTGGTGACTAATAAAGAGCGGGTAGTGCGAATACCCATAGATGCCGTGCCTATTTTGGCTAGAGATGGTAAAGGTGAAAGCATCCTGCAACTCAACCGTGATGAAAAAGTCATCACTGTCGCTGAAGTACGCTCATCCTAATACCGTTTTACTGGTAGGGAGTTCCAAATAAAAAATATGCAATATCTATGTAGGGTGCGTCAGCTAGAAAAACCCTTGACTTACCGAGAAATTATTTGTGCTGACGCACCCTACCAACTCTGAAACTCCCATTGCCAGTAAAGAATATTTGCGTTGACACTAGATTAATGCTAATTAATAGCAATATACTTACTAGCTTGCAAGCATGGTAAATCCTATAAATATCTATTTTTTGGGCTTATATAGCGCAAACTACAGCTAATCTGCTAAGATAGTTGATAAATAATTGCAATATACATATTTTTTCATACTACTATAGCAGTAGCCATATAGATTAGGACAGCCAACAATCCTAAAACCTTTACAATAAAAGGCTTTCAATTCTGTCACCTATCACCTATCACCTATCACCTATCACCTGTCACCTGTCACCTGTCACCTGTCACCTGTCACCTGTCACCTGTCACCTGTCACCTGTCACCTGTCACCTGACACCTGTCACCTGACACCTAGCCTTCTACCAAAAGATAGATGTATAAGTCTGTTTCTGGATTTTGCCAAACCATAGCATTTAATTTATGTCAACAAAAGCATAAATAAATGTTGCATTTCTGAAAATAATTGTTATATTAATTTACATAAGGCAATAATCCTTAGCAAACTCAGTTTGGAGTGCCAATCATGACAGACACAACAAAAATTACTGCTCCTGTAATCGAAGATCGTAATGCTTGGCGTTGGGGCTTTACTCCCCAAGCAGAAATTTGGAATGGTCGCTTGGCAATGATCGGCTTTTTAGCAGCTGTATTAATTGAACTATTTTCTGGTCAGGGTTTCCTACATTTCTGGGGTATTCTGTAATTTTTAAAATTTCAGATTGCCTAGCAATAATCAAGAGATAAATAAAAAACCTGGGAGAATATCAAACTCCCAGGCTCTTTATTGCTTTGATTCAATAATCCAAAGTCCATAGTCAAGAGTAAAAAAGTTCTACCATTGACTATTAACTATTGACTAACGAATATATTCCTTAAGTACACTGTTGCGATTGGGATGGCGTAACTTACGGAGTGCTTTGGCCTCAATTTGACGAATCCGTTCGCGAGTGACGTTGAAAATCTGTCCAATTTCCTCTAAAGTTTTCATCCGACCGTCATCTAAACCATAACGGAGTCTGAGGACATCGCGTTCGCGGGGGCTGAGGCTGTCGAGGACTTTTTCTAAGTCTTCCCGGAGCAGATTTTTAGAAACTTGATCTTCTGGGGTTTCACCGTCGGATTCAATAAAATCACCCAAGCGGGAATCTTCTTCTTTCCCAATCGGTGTTTCTAGTGAAATGGGTAACTGGGCAGATTTAGCAATGAACCGCAATTTCTCAATGGTCATTTCCATGCGAGTAGCGATTTCTTCTTCTGTGGGTTTGCGTCCCATTTCTTGAGACAGCAACTTGGTAGTTTTCTTGATGCGGGAGATGGTTTCGTAGAGGTGAACCGGGAGGCGGATAGTACGAGATTGATCCGCAATCGCTCTGGTGATGGCCTGACGAATCCACCATGTAGCGTAGGTGGAGAATTTGTAACCTTTTTCGTGGTCGAATTTTTCCGCCGCACGAATCAAACCCAGGCTACCTTCTTGAATTAAATCTTGGAATGACAAGCCCCGGTTCATGTACTTCTTAGCAATGGAAACCACCAGACGCAGGTTTGACTGCACCATTTTATCTTTCGCTCTGCGACCAAGATGCAGGCGATAACGAAAAGCTGGCAACGGTAATTGTACTGCTTCTGCCCATTCACTATCGTGAGGATCACGTTCTAACTGTTCTGAAAGTCTTTCCCGTATCCTTTCTAATTCGAGTAAGTCAGCAATTTTTCTGGCTAATTCAATTTCTTCATCTGCCCGCAACAGACGAATCCGACCAATTTCTTGCAAGTACAGACGAATCGAATCTTCGGTGTAGTGCTTCTTCTTGCTTTGTGTCCGACGACGCGATTTAGCGGCTTTTCCAGACTTTGCGTCGTCCTCATCAGACTGAGGCTCTAAAAACTCATCAATGTCGCCGTCATCGGTAAGTAGTAAGTCCTCATCTTCTTCAATTAAGAGGTCTTCTAACTCGATCTCAGGCTGATTCATTATTTCTAGATCAGGCTGATAAATGCTATCGAGTACGTTGTTAGCCTGGTTCATGCCGCGTTCCTCATGCTCCTTGCAGAATCAATTACTCAAGATGTGTTTACTGCTCTTTTTAAACTGAGCTAGTTAACAACCGACAATAAAGTTTTAGATGGGTTTCCCTGATGTTTTTTGGAAGTTTTTCCTCGCCAAAGGAGGAATTTCTTCTCAAATGTGAAAAGTAGCAGTTAATGCTGACTTCCTCACCCAATACCAGCCAAAAGTGTTGCTGTAGCAAACACTGTTAATTGACTTGTCTCAAACAAAACTCGTCTTGATAAAAAAAATTACCACTTCATACAAATGATTTATGACTGTTGGCATATTTTCCTATAAAGACTGTTCCGATTGTAGCCTGTTTCACAAAAATTGCACTCTTTTTGGGTGTTAATCATGAAGTCATTACACAAGGTAAAGGCACTACTATCAAAAAGACATTAAAAATGGTAGTGAATCCCTTAAATTTTCTCTAAAGCTTTTAGCAATTGTCGTGGTACTGTCTTCATATTTTCAGGAGTTTAAAGCCGCCTTTACACAATTTCTGGTATTCCGCAAAACATGAATTACCTAGAAACAGCGTCTTTTATATTAACTGAGTCCAGAAGCATGAAGGCACCCATTTTTACATTTCCTTCATAAAGAACTCAGTCCGGAGAATTGGGCGAGACTTTCCACGAAATAAAGACACCAACAAAAATAGTTTTTGCTTTGAGAGACTTAACTTTTTACGTGTAAAACGCCTTTACTAGCAAGTAAAGGGTTAAGAAAACTGGCCGGATGGCAGTTAATTGAAATTTCACGAATTTAGTCTTATTCACACATTAGCGCACTACTGAGATTTCAACCCTCCGAACCTTGACAAACTTTGATTATTGTATCCAACGATATTTTAATCAATTCAAAAGGGATTTGACAGTTGAGATGACAGATATTTGCTGACTTAAAGCAAAACTTTATCGAATAAAGACAAAATCATAGCTGTGAAAAAGGTAGAGAGGCAATACATTAGCAAGTTAGTAGCAGGCTATCTTCTCCTGCTTGGAGTGAGTAGCAGAAGTATAGTTCAGATCATAATTTGGAGCTTAACCTAATTTTCAATTTGGCTGTTTGTCAAAAAAAATTAAATAAATGTGAAGTAGAATACCCTGATTTCTGAGTCAATGTGTTTATCTAGTGATCTTCAATATTGAAGAAAACAAGATTACCCTACTGGGCAGATGAATGCAGCAGTTTTCTTACCCAGCTTAACAAATACTCTTGGAGATTGTAGGAGTAACTAGCCCAAAGGTAACAAAGTAAGGTTTTTGTGACTTGATAACAGCCGATGATAAAAGGTATTCAATCAGTTGGAAAATAATAGTTGACAAGAAATCAGCTTTGTGCATTAGTGTGATTTGAGAAAACTGATCATTTAGTTAATGATTGCTTATGTATATTATCAAACAATTTTGCTTAACAAAAAAAATTTAATTGGAGAGGACTGAGGCAATAGAATGATTTGTTGAGATTAGGCATAGGGCATGGGCTAATTTCCCCTCGTCCTGTATGGGTTTGGGAAAAATTAATGGGTAATTGATATTAACCAATTACCCATTGACAAGTTGACTGGAGAATTTTGAGTAGATTAAATATCTAGATCAACGAGATTCAACTTAGAACCATAGGTTTCGATAAATTCGCGCCGAGGTGCAACACGATCGCCCATTAAAATTGTAAAGATGCGGTCAGCTTCGGCAGCATCCTCAATTTCCACTTGCTTGAGGGTGCGGGTTTGGGGGTTCATAGTGGTATCCCAGAGTTGCCCAGGCATCATTTCACCCAAACCTTTGAAGCGTTGGATGGTGTAGTTGGCGTTAGCGGGGAACTTGGCAAGGATTTCTTGCAGTTCGCGATCGCTATAGCAATACTCATGATTGCGTCCCCGTTCGACTTTATATAATGGGGGACAAGCAATATAAATAAAGCCTTGTTCGATGAGCGATCGCTGATATCTATAGAAAAAGGTTAACAGTAGGGTGCGGATGTGCGCCCCATCTACGTCAGCATCAGTCATGATCACAATCCGGTGATAACGTAGCTGGGAAGAGTCGAATTCCTCACCTTTGACACCTAAACCTAAAGCTGTAATTAAAGCTTGAACTTCATTATTCTTATAGATTTTCGAGTCGTCAGTTTTCTCGATATTGAGAATTTTACCGCGTAGGGGCAGGATAGCTTGGGTGCGGCGATCGCGTCCTTGTTTCGCACTACCACCTGCGGAGTCACCTTCTACGATAAAGATTTCTGACTCGCCAGGGTCACGGGAACTGCAATCAGCTAATTTCCCAGGTAACGGGGAAGATTCTAATACAGATTTGCGTCGCACTAACTCCCGTGCGTGACGGGCTGCTTCTGCGGCTTTAAAGGCTTGGATGGCTTTATCTAGAACAGAATCAGCGATGCTGGGGTGAAACTCCAGGTATTCAGTGAGGACTTCACCGACTAAAGAATCAACAATACCTCTAACTTCAGTGTTACCCAGTTTGGTTTTAGTTTGTCCTTCAAATTCGGGGTCGGGAACTTTGACAGAAATTACCGCCGTCAAACCTTCGCGGACGTGTTCACCACTGAGGTTAGAATCATTTTCTTTGAGTTTATTCCGTTTGCGAGCGATCGCATTTAAGGTTCTCGTCAATACCGCTTTTAAACCTTCTAGGTGCGTACCACCGTCAACGGTACGAATATTATTAGCAAAACCTAGCACATTGTCTGTGTAAGCATCGGTACACCACTGCAAAGCCACCTCCACTTGAACGTTATTACGTTCTCCCTGCACATAAATAATTTCTTCATGCAGTGGTTGCTTCTCGCGGTTCATATAAGCGATGTATTCCCGAATTCCACCCTTGTACTCGTAGACTTCTACTTTGGGTGTCTCGCTTTTGAGTAGTTCTAGACGATTATCAGTAAAAGTTATTTTTACTCCTGCATTCAAATATGCCAATTCCCGCAGGCGGTTAGCTAGAGTCAGATAATCAAATTCAGTCCCAGTGGTAAAGATTTGCACATCTGGCTTAAAGGTGACAGAAGTGCCAGTTCTTGCTTCTTTATAGGGTTTTGCGATTAACTCAGTTACAGGAACACCCCGTTCATATCGCTGAGTGTGAACCTTTTTATCTCGCCAAACCGTGACTTCTACAACTTCAGACAAGGCGTTAACTACAGAAATCCCAACCCCGTGCAACCCTCCAGAAACCTTATAACCACCACCGCCAAATTTGCCCCCAGCGTGCAGTACGGTTAACACAGTTTCTAGAGCTGATTTCCCCGTCCGCGAGTGAGTATCGGTAGGAATACCCCGACCATCATCTGTGACCGTCACGGAACCATCAGCATTGAGATCGATCTCTACGTGAGTGCAGTAACCTGCCAATGCCTCATCAATAGAGTTATCTACCACCTCATAGACTAAATGGTGGAGTCCTCGCGGCCCGGTAGAACCAATGTACATCCCCGGTCGTTTGCGGACGGCTTCCAGACCTTCCAGAACTTGAATCTGATCGGCACTGTAACTGCTCGTCATGAAATTTCTCCTGATGCGTGGGGTTGAAAGCGCCCAAAGGCTAAAAAGTCAAAAACACACCAAGATTCTAACACAAAAGCCTTAATGACGACTGTAGGGCAATTTTATGAGAAGTTTATATAGGGGATGTATCCCCATAAGTTTTTTAGATTAATTCCTTGATTTTTTCAAATTTCACAGATTTATAACATACTCTAGAGATTTTGAGTAGGAGAAAATCAGAGCTTGTAGCGTTTAATCTAAAGAGAGCAAAAAGCCTCAAAATTTTAGCATAAAAGGGAATGGGGACTCTTAAGGGGCAGGGGAGCAGAGGAGCAGGGGGGCAGAGGAGCAAGGGAGCAGAGGAGACAAGGTAGAGATTGACTATCACCTGTCACCTGTCACCTGTCACCTATTGACTATGGACTATTGACTAATGACTAAATTAATCGTGATTTGTGGTGCTACGGCGACTGGTAAGTCTAGCTTGGCTGTGAATTTAGCTAGGCGGTTGGGTTCTGTGATTTTGAGTGCTGATTCCCGTCAGGTTTACCGGGAATTTAATATTGGTACGGCAAAGCCAACATTGGCAGAACAAAAAGTAGTGCCACATTATTTGATAGATATCTGCGATCCCAAAGATACTATGACGGTGGCAGACTATCAAGAGCAAGCACAAGCTTTAATTAATTCTCTGGCGGTATCTCCACTGTTATTAGTGGGTGGTACTGGTTTGTATATACGCTCAATTGTCCAAGGGATGAAAATTCCTAGAGTTGCACCCAATTATGAATTGCGATCGCAGTTAGAATCTCTGGGTCAAACTACACTTTACGGCATATTACAACAAGTTGATCCCACGGCTGCACAAAAGATTCATCCCAATGATCCCGTGCGAACTTTACGCGCATTGGAAGTATTTTATGTAACTGGAATACCTATTTCTGCACAACAAGGGGAAAATCCACCAAATTATCCGATTTTGCAGATTGGGTTAGATTGTGAAGTAGAGAAATTAGACAAGCGCATTCACCAACGTACTGAACAAATGATTACAGATGGGTTAGTGGCTGAAGTTGAATATCTCTGTCAAAAATATGGTGCTGATTTGCCTTTGTTAAATACTTTGGGATATCAAGAAATCAAGCAATATTTAAGGGGTGAAATTTCTTTAGAATCTGCCAAAGAATTAACAGTTTTGCATACCCGACAATTTGCTAAACGCCAACGTACTTGGTTTAGAGCATATCCCCAAATTGAATGGTTTGATGCGGATGATTCTGATTTGTTGGAAAATGTTTGGCAGCGTGTGGAAGATTTTATCAATAATTGACTTTTTGTATAAGGATTTTTTTGTCTCACGCAGAGGCGCAGAGAGAATGAGGAGGTTGAGATTTAAATACATCAAGTTTCATCCCATCATTCAGTAACTCTCACCAATAATATGTAGAGACGTTTCATGAAACGTCTCTCTATAGGTTTTCTGCATGAAAGATTTTTACAGGGTATCGGGATCAATTCCCATAGCCCTTAGTCTTTCTGCTAGTAATTGGGCGCGTTCTTCTGCTTGTTCAGCACGTTGTTTCTCCTGTTCAGCACGTTGTCGTTCTTGTTGAGCGAGTTCATCACCAGTTAGTAAAACACTACCGTCTTGATAGCACCAACGTAACCAAATATCCTGTCTACCTTCAAATTCACCTTCCCAAAGAGTCACACCTAAACCCACTTGTTCTAACCAAGTTTCAGAGGTTTCAAAATAGCGTCTGCCTCTAAGTTCATAAACTCGTAGGATGTTTTCTCCTAATTGCTGAGTTGAATCATAAACAATGTAGTAACTGACTCGCATTTGTTCATAAATTCCCAGCTTTTTACCGAGTTCGTCACCTTCTTGATTAGAAACAATTTCAATCACGACTTCTGGAGGTTTACCAAATCGCCAAACCATATAACAGCGATTTTGTTTCTCCCACCAATTTTCAGGAGTTTGGACATCCAAGCTGAGGAAAACATCAGGTACAATTGCAGGCTGTTTGTCTGTGTGATAAATACCAACATTAGCTTCAGCTAAAAAAGTCTGATTTTGTAAAGAACTATAAAGAGATCCGACTAATAGGCGTTGTTGCTTGGCAGATGCAAAATTGTCCACAGGTGTATCATCTTCAGTGACTAGCAGGTTGGCATCTGGTACATAGAAATCATCATTATTTATGAGAAGTTGCTCAACCATGATTTTATCCATTGATTTAAGAGCGTTATTTCTAGGTTAATGGATTAGAGTAAGTAAGTCGGTGCAATAAAACCAAACCATGTGAAGAAAAGTAAATAAGGCTCAAACTCTTTCTCCCCCTGCTCCCTGCCCCCTGCCCCCTGCCTTATTCCAACAATAATTATTTACGCCGACCTACTTAATAAGAATGTACTTGTATTGATATCTTGCACCAGATGTTCATCCTGCCAAGAAATAAATGAGCCTCGGAATAAATTCCGAGGCGGAATATCGGGTAGGTGCAAAATTTGAGGTTAGATTCTCATTCGTAATCAATTAATTTTTTACAAGATAACGGTAATGGAGAATACTGAATATTGTTGCATTGGTACAACCCAGTGTAAGCGATCGCCTCTTCATTCCCTTAAACTGCTATTCTGGCCACAATAGTAATTAAACTTACCCACCCAGGCTTTAAATAAAAATCTATGCTTACCCAAGATAAACAACAACGTAACTGGAAACCCATCATCAAAGCATTCGAGGCTGTTCTTGGTACAAACGGGGTAGTGCAACGCCGTGAAGAACTCATCACCTATGAGTGTGATGGTTTAACTAGCTATCGTCAACGTCCGGCTGTGGCGGTGTTACCACGAACTACAGAACAAGTGGCGGCGGTGGTGAAGATATGCAACCAGTATGCTGTACCATTCATCGCACGGGGTTCTGGAACTGGTTTATCTGGCGGCGCTTTACCTTCTGATGACTCAGTTTTAATTGTTACTTCTTTAATGCGGCAAATTCTGAGCGTTGATTTAGATAATCAGCGCATTGTCGTACAACCAGGAGTGATTAATAGCTGGGTAACACAGACAGTTAGTGGTGCTGGATTTTACTACGCTCCTGACCCCTCCAGCCAAATTATCTGCTCGATTGGGGGAAATGTGGCGGAAAACTCTGGCGGAGTGCATTGTTTAAAGTATGGTGTGACAACTAACCACGTTTTGGGTTTAAAAATCGTCACACCTGAAGGGGAAATTGTGGATTTAGGGGGACAAATTCCCGAAACCCCTGGTTATGACTTGACGGGTATCTTTGTCGGCTCAGAAGGTACTTTGGGGATTGCTACAGAAATTACTCTCAGAATTCTCAAGAGCGCAGAATCAATTTGTGTGCTGTTGGCAGACTTTACCACTGTAGAAGCGGCGGGGGAAACTGTTTCTGATATCATCAGTGCGGGGATAATTCCTGGCGGGATGGAAATGATGGATAACATCAGCATTAATGCTGTGGAAGATGTGGTTGCTACTAATTGTTATCCCCGTGATGCTACAGCCATTCTGTTAGTTGAAATTGATGGTTTAGAAATCGAAGTGGCAGAAAATAAAAAGCGTGTCGCTGAAATTTGTAAAAAGAATGGGGCGCGGAATGTTACTTCTGCTAGTGATCCGGAAACTAGATTGAAGCTGTGGAAAGGACGTAAAGCTGCTTTTGCGGCGGCTGGTCATTTAAGCCCAGATTATTATGTGCAGGATGGGGTGATTCCTCGGACGCAGTTACCCTATGTATTACAAGAGATTGAGGCATTAAGTCAAAAATTTGGTTATCAAATCGCCAATGTATTTCATGCTGGTGACGGCAATTTACATCCACTAATTCTGTTTGATAATGCCGTTCCTGGTGCATTAGAAAAAGTGGAAGAATTGGGCGGTGAAATTCTCAAACTTTGTGTCAGAGTTGGCGGTAGTATTTCTGGAGAACATGGTATAGGCGCTGATAAAAAGTGCTATATGCCCGATATGTTCAGCACTGCTGATTTAGAAACGATGCAGTGGGTAAGACAAGTATTTAATCCCCAAGGGTTAGCTAATCCGGGCAAGATATTTCCTACGCCGCGCACTTGTGGGGAGGCGGCAAATCAAAACAGCAATCAGCAGTTTGCAGGAGTGGAGAGGTTTTAAGACAGTTTGTAGTGTACCCCTCCGGGGAAGCAAGCTACGCGCAGCGTCTCGTTGGCGCAGCCTCTCGTAGAGAAGAGAGGAGTTTAGTCCTTTGGAGATTTAAGAATAAGGGCTGAAGCCTTTACTACGAACAAAGTTCACTGTTAACTATCCTATAACTAAATTCAAGCCAAGATATAAAGTGATAGGTTTTGCTTTATATCTTGGTATGTTTTTATGATATTTCTACATTACCCAGAAAAATAATGATTTATTCTGTATCAATAACAATCTCTACCCAACAAAGTCAAAACAACAAATGAATCGGTTGGCTAAACTTTGCTTGTTTTATTTATTTTGTGTGCAATTAGTATTGTGCTTAACAATATTCTCTAACCCTTCACTCTCAGATTATCAACAAAAAAATAGCCTACCTACTACAACCGAAATCCGGGGAGTGTGGCTAACTAATGTTGCTAGTGGTGTACTATTTGTCCCTTGGGGGATTGACAGGGCTATCAAGCAATTATCAGCACTCAATTTTAATACCATTTATCCTGTAGTTTGGAACCGAGGATATACTTTCTACAAAAGTGATACAGCCAAATTATTTACAGGTAGTGATGTTCAGCCCTTGGTAAATGTTGTGCATGGTGGTCAGGATATTTTAAGGAAGTTATTACAACTAGCTAAACCCCAAGGTTTAACTGTCATTCCCTGGTTTGAATATGGTTTTATGGCACCACCTGATTCAGAATTAGCTAGGCGTTATCCTGACTGGTTGACAACTGGTCAACAAGGTGCAAAAACTATTAGTGAAATGCTGCCTGAAGAAATTAATAATAATCCTACCAATAAGTTAGTCTGGCTGAATCCATTGCATCCTGAAGTGCAAGAGTTTATTTTGTCTCTAATTGTAGAAGTTGTGAGCAATTATGATGTAGATGGCATTCAAGTTGATGATCATTTTGGTATGCCAGTACAGTTTGGTTATGACCCCTTTACTATTGAAATTTATCAAAAAGAGCATCAGGGAAAAATCCCTCCTAATGACCCATTTGACCCGGAATGGATGAAATGGCGTGCCAATAAAATAACTGGGTTTATGGCAAAAATATATAGAGTTGTGAAAGGGATAAAACCTAATATCAAAATATCTGTGTCTCCAACCTCACAAGCTTTTGCCTATAGAAACTACCTGCAAGATTGGGAGAATTGGGTGAAAAAGGGTTTAGTAGATGAGTTGATTTTGCAGGTCTATACTAATAGCAAAAGTAGTTTTATTGCGGAATTGGAAAAACCATCAGTGAAATTTGCTCGGACTAAAATACCTGTGGCAATTGGGATTACTACAGGGACTTTACGCAGTCCTGTGCAGATTACACAGGTTCAAGAACAAGTCGAAGCTGTGCGCGATCGCTCTTTTTTTGGTATGTCATTTTTTTACTGGGAAAGTTTGTGGGGTTACATCACACCAGAATCACCACAAGAACGTCGCACGGTTTTTGGTGAGTTATTTGCAGCTAAGGCTAAAAGGCCATTGACAATAGTCAGGGGGACTGGGGATAGGTGACAGGTGACAGGTGACAGGTGACAGGAACTTAGAGATATTCACCAATTCTTATCAACTATATCCATCCCAGGCTACGGGGAAGGTGTAGTCTGAAAATAGGGAAAAATTGGGTGTTTCGGTGCGGGTTTCGTCATCTAATACTTTGACTACTTTGTTATAGATGTCTTCTGCTTGTTGGGGTGAATCACCAATGCTGGTTAATCCTAATTTGCCAAACTGGGACAGACAACCCATAAGATGAAATACTGTGCCGGTTTCTGTACAGCTATCGAAGTGTAATTTGTGATGGGCGATAATGTCCATTAGGTCATTTGGTAATAATCCTCGATAGCGGTCTTTTTGCAGGTTGTCTGTAGCAATGTAGTATTTGGGGCGACCTTGTTGACTATAAAATAACCCTGTAGACAAGTCATAACGACCGTTAGTTAATAATTTTAAGGTCATGAAGGGATGGGTAGTGCCGCCTTTACGGAGGTTAATTTCAATGGCTTGAATGTCCCATTCCCCGTTACCTTGATCAACGGTAACAAAATCTACACCAAATCTTTCTAATGCACCTTTTTCTGCTAGTTTTCTGCCAACTTTTAACCCCAAATTCTGTAATTGTAAGCGGTAGGTTTCATCTCCAGGGAATCGACAGCCGAGGTAAATTTGTCCATCGGGGCCACCGAGGATTTGATCATGGGTAGAGAGAATTTCAACTTCGCCTGTGGGGGTGATGCGTCCTTGAACGCTAGGCGATCGCTTGATTTCTCCTTCGACAAATGCTTCCACAATTGCCCCTAATTCGGCAATTCTGCCGGCAAAATTTAGCCAGTTTTCTTGTTTGGCTTGAAAGCGCATAGTAGAGAAGCGATCGCTAATTGCTGCTAATCTTTGTTCATGAGTAGCTTGTCCTGGTGCTAGGTGCATAATAGGACGCAAATCTAGCAGTGCATTTCCTTCGCCAGAAATACCTTCATTTAACTTGACTACCATACGCTGTAATGTCGGTTGGCGTTCCCATAAATCACCAGCTGCTATAGCTAAATCTTGAGTATTCCAGACTAATCCACTTCCATCTGGATGGGGAACTCCGCTTTCTGCAAAGATTTGTCGGCTACCACTTTTTGTCCCCCAAATTTGTAATTCTGGTGCAGCCGCATACAATGGCACATTTAATTTTAAAGACAATTCTGCTTCTAAATTGGTGGAGTTGTAGCAAACTATCAATGATTTTTCTAGTCTGATGGCTTGGCGAATTCTCTCAATTAATCTGGGACGTTCTAAAATTTTTTGACTTAGGGGTTTAGGTGAAGAATCATAAGTTGAAAGTAAAAGTAAGCGATTGCGAGCGTGAGAAAAGGGGATGCCAGGTAATAATTGTAGATAGTAATCAATAATGCTGGGATGTAATGGCATTGATGTGACATAAATTAACCTTGTGCGGGGATTTCTTAACCGCATCAAGGCAAAAAGTAATCTTTCTTCATAATGTTCAAAACCTTCCACCTTTTGGATCTCACGCTGGTCAATACTGAGGGAAGGAATGACGATAATATCTGCCTCTCCAGTGTCAAATAGCTCGATAGTTTTCCAGCGATCGCGCAAAGTTAATTGCAGACTATGAAACTGATCAACTGGTTCTAATGCTGCAACATTTAAAGTCACCATACTCCTACCCTGTCATGATCCCCAACATGGCTTACTACTCTGGTATATCTCAAAGCAACAACCTAAACCTTAATACGCAACACTTCTTTGAATGAGCTAATAAAAGCAGAGGGGTGAAAATCGTGGTGTATTGTTATGTTTTCTAAATTACACAACTCTACATGATGCCATCATGCACAAAAATTAATAATAAATACAAAAATATAGTTAATTCGCCAATATACAACTGACTGAGGTTTTATAGTTTAGCAAATTTGGGAAATTTAACGATGAAAGTAGTTTGACAGGCAGCACTTTCTACATGAATTGAACCACCTAAATGTCTGACCATTTTTTTGACTAATGCCATTTCTAAACCAGTACCACTATATTTCCAAGGATCATTTTTGCAAATGTGGTAAAACGGCTCGAAAATGCGCGATCGCTCATGGCTAGGAATTTCTAACCCAGAATTACTGATGCTGATTTGTAGTGCCTCTACTGTCGTCTGAGCAGAAACTGTAATTGTCTCCCCAGGTGGAGTGTACTTGCACGTATAGCTTAAAAGTTCGGTGAGAATTCGCTCTAGCTCTATGATATCTGTTGCTAAAGGTGGCAGTGCGGTTTCTATATTCAGGTTTAATGTTTGCCCTTGACAACTGCTCAAATCAGAAAAAGATTCTACGATGGGGGGAAGCCAAGTTTGCAAGTCGATAGTGATTAAAGTTGGGGTTTCTGGTTCTGCTTCCAAATGGATAAGTGTCAGTAAATCGTGAATTAGTTTGCTTTCTCTGCCACATTCATGATGTAGGATTTGCAAAAGTTGCGGTACTACTTCATCTAATGTGCCATCAGGTAACAGCAGACTTTCCAGAGTTTGAGCCGCCAAACTAATACTTGTAATCGGTGTTCGCAGTTCATGGGAAAGGTTTTTGAGAAATTGTTTAGTGTGGCGTTCTTTTTCTTCTAATTTTTTAATCGTGGCTTGTCTGGTGGCGTGTAACCTTGTTTGTCGCATCGCGATCGCGCATTCGTTGGCTAAAGTTTGCACCAGACTAATTTCCAGTTCATTAAACATCTGTTGTATCGGTCTGATCAGCCAAAGATTACCCAGCATTCCTTGCTCATCAAAAATCGGACAAGCTAACTGAGTAATTACCAGTAACTTGGGATGCCATCCTGGTACAATTTCCACTGATTGAAAGTGTTGTTTTTGCAATAACGGCTGATAAATTTCGCTCAATTCTGGCGGTTTTCTAGTCAATCCCTGGTAGATAGAATGTTCAAATGCGTACTCGTAAACAACTATAACTTCCGTGCAATCAGGATTATAGATTTCGATATAGCAAGATTCTAGTTGCAGTAAATTTGCTAACTCCTGAGTTACATCTACTAAGATTTGAGTTTCATCTTTAGTATCACGAATTTTTTCAGTCATCCGTCGTACTAAGTCTTGAAACTTCTGAATCTGCCGTAATTGGGCTTGATGTTCTTTTTTTTGGGACTCTAGTTGATTTTTCAGTTGTTTGAGTTGGTTTTGAAGTTCTGATTGTTGTACAGCAATCCCCAGTTGGGTTGCAAGTTGCTCAAGTAAGTCAATTTCTATTTGTTGCCATTGGTGGGGTTCATAGCAATACTGAGCAATTAACAGTCCCCAAATGTTTTGTCGTAGCAAGATTGGTGTGACTAAATGCGCCCTCGCTGGCAAGGCTGCCAAAAATTTTTGCTGACAAGAATTGACCCCATTAGCGTAAATATCTGGCACAATTTGCAGACAACATCGCCCTGAGTGTTCGGGATGTTGCACACCCAAGCAAGGATCTCGGAAGTTCTTGCCTAATAGTGACAGTTCAGGACTGACTATAGCTTCGGTCATAACTACCCCATCTGTGCTAGTCTGCATCTGATAAATGAGGATGCGATCGCAATTTAAACACTGACGCAAATCTTTAGCAGTCTGATGGAGAATTACACCTAAATCTAAAGATTCATGAATTTTTTGACTTAGTGTTGCCAACACTTGATCTCGTTCTGCTTGAATTTCCTGCGCGTGGGCTACCTGTTTAGCCGGAGTAATATTGCTACTTGTACCAATTAACCGATAAATTCGAGAATTAGCATCCCTGAGTGGTGTCAAAGTTGTACTCCACCAAGTAGGGACACCCTGGAATTGTAAACACTGTTCGTAAGAAATAGTATTGCCCAAACGCACACATTCTGCATAGTGCTGACGCACCTTAGCAGCATCAACTGCATTGAGAATATCCTCTGGTTTTTTGCCCCGTAAATCCTCTGTGCGGATGCCTACCCATCGCTCATGGGTGGGATTGAGTGCCACATAACAAAAATCACCATCTTCGAGAACATCCACCACGAATATAGATGTCTGCACAGAGTCGTACATACTCAGTAGCAGCTGTTTGCCACTACTTTGTTCGTCTACTGCTGTGCCGAACAGAATATGAGAATGAGATTCTGCCTTCAACTTGATGGTTGAGTCTACTGAATTGATATTCATGCGAGAGTCCCTGTTTGGTATTACTGACTCTTTGAGGCGCTTTATCTCGGAATTTCGCTGGTAGAAATGCTTTTAGCGCCTAAAGTGAATGATTGTGAGTTTTTGCTGACGATATTGACCCCTTTCTTTAATTCTTACCAGAAATCTCAGAAAGTGAATAGCAATAAGCTTAACAAATCCTGCCATTTGAAGGTTAAAAAGTATTTGCAGGGTAGTGTAATTCTACGGAAATTTATTATTAAGCTTTTATTAAGATTTTTGCATATACTTAACGAAATGAAAATTCTAAATTGATTTTGTTACATTTCTTAAGGAGGGGTTGGGGATTGGGGACTGGGAGAAAAGGGGGAAATCCTCGCTCCTGCCCTAATTCATCTTTTTGCAATACCCAATTCCTAGACTAATGACTTCTACTTACCATGTTGCTTAACGCCGCGCTACCGCTAACAGCACTGTAACTAGCAACTTGGTTTAAGTAATCGATAAGCATTGATACCTGTGAGGATGGCAACCACAAACCAAGTTACGGCTAACCCTGCAATTTCGGCTAAAAATAACTGTGTTAGCTGATGTAAAATCATGCCCACAACAGAACCAATGGGTACGGCTATAGCCCAACTGACAGCACTAGCTAATATCCATTGCCAAGCCCAAGATGCTGGCTGACGAATTGCTAACCATTGCGCTATGCCAATACTTAAGCCCCCAACTGCGCCATAAATCACCCCAAAGTAGAACCGGAGGTAAAGTACCTTGGCATCTGGGACAATCCAACCGACTGCACCCAAGCCCATAGCTGTAATTAACACCCAAGCTGCTACAGTTAAGACAATCCACTTACCAGCGAAGATAGTTGGCTTGAGGATGAGGCTTTGAGGTAGTGCGATCGCTAATCCTCCCACAGCCGCCTGTGCTACACCAATATCTGGACGTTCACCAATTTCAATCCAGAACAAACTCCCCAAAAAACCGCCAAAAGTTGCAACAGTCCACAGTGAGACAAATTTTAATGGTGTTTTGGCAGCAATTCTTGGCATCAAAATTGATTTATACAGTACAGCAGACACTCACTATATCAGTTTGAACCACACAGACACAGAAAAATCACAGGAAGTATCCCCAGTTCCCAGTTCCCAGTCCCCAGTCCCTATTCCCTATTCCCCAATCCCAAATAGACGCTAAAATCAAGTCAGCCTTTGTAATGTAGCGGTTGTGTCCCACATCAGCAAAAGTGCGGTTCACTGCATCAATCCTGATTGTCAACGTCCCTATCCCCAACCTTGGGGTAACAAGTTTTGTAACAGCTGTGGCGCGGTGCTACAGCTGTTAGATCGTTATGTGCCGATCCAACCCTTGGGTTCGGGGGGATTCGCCCAAATATACACAGTTTGGGATGAAAGGACACAATCCGAAAAAGTGCTGAAGGTGTTGGTAGAAGATTCCCCCAAGGCGTTGGAATTATTCACCCAAGAAGCAGCAGTTTTAGTAAGTTTGCGGCATCCAGGGGTGCCAAAAGTCGAAGCTGATGGGCATTTTCAGGTAAATGTATCTAATCCTAAGCCGCGTCAGCTAGCTTGTTTGGTAATGGAAAAAATCAACGGGCCGACTCTGGCGGAAATTTTAGAAAAATATCCTCAAGGATGCCCAGAGGAATTGATCCTAAACTGGCTGATCCAAGCCCTAAAAATTTTACAGGAATTGCATAAGCGTCAAATTATTCACCGCGATATCAAGCCCTCAAATTTGATGTTGCGGACTCCAATATCAACGGCGCTTCCCTCTCAAGGTGGAACTGGCTGGGAACAATTGGTGTTGATTGACTTTGGTGGGGCAAAACAAGTCAAAACGGCAAGGCTACGTCAAGAGTCTAGTTCTACGAGGTTATTTTCTTCTGGTTACAGTCCACCAGAACAGGTAAGTGGGGGAAACGTAGGGCCAGAGGCTGATTTTTATGCCCTTGGTCGGACTATGATTGAATTACTGACAGGCAAGTATCCCTTAGAATTGGAAGATCCCGATACAGGGGCTTTGCAGTGGCGTAACCGGGTGAATGTGCATCCCCAGTTGGCAGATTTATTAGATGAGATGGTGCAGGAGGATGTGCGATCGCGTCCCGCCAATGCTGCAATTATTCAAAAAAGATTAACCAAAATTACTCAACCATCATCACGATCAAACGTTTTTCAGCAAGCTTTAACTCAAGTTAATCATCAATGGCAAAGCTTATTGCAAGCAACAGAGCAAGCTTTAGGCAACTTTGGTAAGACAGTCCGCAAAATAGTTTTGTGGATAGTTAAAACCATATTCCAAATCATCAAAGCTTGTTTCTCAACAATTTGGGCAATGTTTATCACTGGTTTGGGTGCTGGCGCAGGTACAATCACCGGATTTATTTTGGCCTATCACACCAGTTTAGGCGATCGCTTGGTCGAATTTATCTTGACTCAGCTACCCGAATTGGCTGCTAACTCGCCACCTAAATTTGGCGCAGAAAGTTTAGTATTTGCTGTTGCAGGCGTAGGGACAGCCTGGGGCATCACTGCTGCCGGGTGTTTTGGGCAACGGCGACGGTTTTTAGTAGCATCGTTGATGGGTACAATCAGCTATGTATTCGGCTGGTTATTGTGGCAAGTGATCACATTAACAGGCGATCGCTCTGAAAGTTTAGTAGGAGCAA
Source organism: Nostoc sp. PCC 7524 (assembly GCF_000316645.1). Taxonomy (NCBI): domain Bacteria; kingdom Bacillati; phylum Cyanobacteriota; class Cyanophyceae; order Nostocales; family Nostocaceae; genus Nostoc; species Nostoc sp. PCC 7524. The sequence goes on along the minus strand of NC_019684.1, from coordinate 3,312,649 downwards.
CAGCTATTGCTGTTTTTTTATTGGCGCTTAGTATTGGTTTTCGTAGTCATCATATCGTTTATGCCGTAGTTGGGTCTTTTGGTGCAGCAATGGGCTGTGCAGCATTGCTACTTTTAGGTTTTCCTGCCAACATCCTACAATTTCCTGATCGTCCTCTCTGGTCAGAATTATCCCTACCAGTTGCCTTTTTCAGCTCCATCGGCATATTTACCAACTTTTGGTTCGGAGTCAGCTACTATCTCATTGTTCCTGGATTGCGGTGGCTGGGTTGGCGCTAAGTTTGGCATTGGGCATTAGAAGTAAATCTTCCTTGTCTCCCTTTTCTCCCGTCCCCCTATCACCAAAATCCAAAAATTAATACCCCCTGATGGTATTTCTTTTGCCAATCAGGGGGTTTCTATAGGTGGTAGACTATAATTTGTTCTGTATAGTTGGTTACGATTCGATTCTAAAACCTAAAATCATAATTGACCACTATAATAAGCAGAATTTATACTATTTTAACAGGTTCTTCATTACAGCTTCATTCGCGTTATTTACTGACAAAAACTTGTTCCAGGTGTGTGACAATAAAATAAATTATAACTTGTCATCCCCAATAATACTTAAAATTATGAAATTGCCATTAATTGCTACTATATCTCTGTTAGCTGCGTGTGGGTTAACACAATCGGCTTTTGCCTTCAATCAACAAGACCTAGAGCAGTTGAAAGCATCTGGTATGTGTCCTCGATGTGATTTAAGTGGCGCAAATTTATCTGCAATGAATTTAGCAGGAGCAAATTTGCGACAGGCGAATTTGAAAGGTGCAACCTTATCTCAAGCGAATCTGGCTAACGCCGATCTAACGTCTGCCAATCTAGAAGGTGCCGTCTTAGATGCTGCTAATCTTTCTGGCGCTTCTTTAATAGGTGCGAATTTACAACTGGCATCGCTGGTAAAGGCTGACTTATCTTACGCCGGTTTGATTGGTGCTAATTTGGCCGCCGCCAACTTAAAGGAAACTAATTTAAACTACACTAACTTCCGGGGCGCAAACTTCCAACTCACAACCCTCAGTAATGGTATTGTCACCTACGATAAACCTCATTTTTGGTCATTACAAGAAGGCATAAATCGTAACCGTAAATGATAGGTGTATTGTATAACTGGTGAGTTTTATGACTTACGCAATCGATACAATAAAACAAAAGTACAGATAGTTAATAGTTATGAGTTTTGCTTTGAACTATGGACTATTGACTATGGACTAGCAATTATGATTAAAATCCTCCATCTCTCTGACATCCACATGGGAAGCGGTTTTTCCCACGGTAGAATTAATCCAGTGACAGGTTTAAATACGCGACTGGAGGATTTTGTTCAGACTTTATCGTTGTGTATTGATCGGGCATTAAATGATGCAGTAGATTTAGTTTTATTTGGTGGTGATGCTTTTCCTGATGCCACACCGCCGCCCTATGTGCAGGAAGCTTTTGCTGGCCAATTCCGCCGATTGGTAGATGCTAATATTCCGACGGTGTTGTTAGTGGGAAATCATGATCAGCATTCCCAAGGGTTGGGAGGCGCGAGTTTAAACATTTACCGCACCTTGGGAGTACCAGGTTTTGTAGTCGGTGATAAGTTAACAACTCACCACATCCAAACCCCCAACGGTAAAGTACAAGTGATTACCTTACCTTGGCTGACTCGTTCCACGCTGATGACTCGCCAAGAAACAGAAAATTTATCTTTGGCGGAAGTCAATCAATTATTAACAGAACGCTTGCAAGTTGTTATCGAAGGGGAAATTCGGCGGCTTGATCCTGATGTCCCCACTGTACTTTTAGCTCACTTGATGGCGGATAATGCTACGTTGGGGGCTGAACGCTTTTTGGCTGTGGGGAAAGGTTTTACTCTCCCCTTGTCTTTGTTGACTCGTCCTTGCTTTGATTATGTGGCTTTAGGACACGTCCACCGCCATCAAAACTTGAATAAATCCAATAACCCACCAGTGATTTATCCGGGGAGTATTGAACGAGTAGATTTCAGTGAGGAAAAAGAAGATAAAGGTTATGTGATGGTGGAATTGGAACGGGGGAGTGTGAACTGGGAATTTTGTCCTTTACCAGTTCGTACTTTCCGCACATTAGAAGTGGATGTGTCGAAAGCAGAAGAACCCCAAGGTGTTTTAATAAAAGCGATCGCTAAACATGATCTGCAAGATGCAGTAGTACGGCTAATTTACAAACTCCGTTCTGAACAAATCGATTTGATTGATAACGCTGCTCTCCATTCTGCCCTCAGTTCTGCTCATACTTACACCATTCAAGCAGAATTAGTCAGTCAGTTAGCTCGTCCCCGCATTCCTGAGTTGAGTGCTAGTAGTAGCATAGACCCAATGGAAGCATTAAAAACATACTTGCACAATCGAGAAGACCTCAAAGATATAGCTGGGTCCATGTTAGAAGCAGCACAACAATTATTAGCTGATGATGCGGAAATTTGGCTGGAAGTAAGCACTGGGGATAGATAGGGTATAGGAGACATCGAAGTGCTTTGGTCAATGAGCGAATCTATAACTTCTATCAGAAGCAAGAATAAATATATAGAGGTTCCCACTTAAGTGAGGTACAAATAATATTTTGAAACGCAGAGGGGCGCGGAGTAAAGCGCAGAGTTACGCAGAGATTTGTACCTCGGCAGACTAGGAAACGCTATATGCGTCAAAAGTTGTATGTTTGCAAATAAAAATTAGCATTTAATATAATTGCATACACATATTTTTCCAACAATAGCAATTACTGCATTCTGGAATATTTCTGTTAATAACTTAATCAAAATTATTCTATAAATTCTATCTAAGGATGGTAATAAACAACAAAATCATTATGCAATATTAAAACTTATTACTTGCAAGTAAAAATAATAGCTGGCTACGTAAAAAATTAAGCTTAAAAAATAAAAACAGTGATTAACTGCAAATAGATAAATAAATCATCAAAGACTGTAGAAATTTGCTGTAAATCATTGCGTTGACTACACCTACTGTAGGTATCGCTCAAGGAGAGAAAAATATGCCACGACCAATACATAGTTCAGTCATAGTGATTACAGGTGCCTCAAGCGGCATCGGTCGAGCTACAGCCCTGGAGTTTGCCAAACAACGGGCAACATTAATCCTAGCAGCAAGGCGCGAAAGTGCTTTACAGGAAGTTGCCCAAGAGTGCGAACATCTAGGTGCAACGGCTGTAGCAGTACGAACAAATGTGTCATTTGAATCTGATGTGGAAGCCCTAGCACGCCGTGCCATTGAATCCTTTGGACGCTTGGATGTGTGGGTGAACAATGCCGCCGTCAGCTTATTTGCGCGGTTTGAAGATGCACCGATGGAAGCTTTTCGGCGGGTAATTGAGACTAATTTATTTGGATACATTTACGGTGCGCGTGCTGCCTTACCTCACTTCCGAGAACAAGGTAACGGTAACTTAATTAATGTGTCTTCAGTTGTAGGCGTAACTGGTCAGGCATATACAATTCCCTACACTATCAGCAAGTATGCCATTCGCGGACTCTCTGACTCATTGCGGATGGAATTGTACCTAGATAATGCGCCTGACATTCATGTTTGTACCGTATTGCCTGGTTCTATTGACACACCCATATTTCAGCACGCAGCTAATTACACAGGTCGTCAAACCAAAGCTATGACACCTGTATATCCTGCCAGACAAGTTGCTGAGGCGATCGCAGGGTTAGTAGAAAGACCACAGCGCGAAATTGTAGTTGGTCAAGCCGTTTATTTACAGCTTTTACAAAAAACCTTGGCTCCCGATGTCTTTGAGCGCATGATGGCAACTCAAGTAGATCAAGACCACTTCCAGGATCATAAACCTGCCCCCCAGACTGATGGCAACGTATTCGACCCCATGCAAGATTACACAGGCATCAGTGGTAATTGGTTAGTTCGGGATGGGATGACCAGTCAAGATATCTGGGATATGGCAAGGGATGCAGCGCAAAGAATTGGTTTACCTATGTCTTAGAAGGAAGGGAGTGGGGAGTGGGGGAGGATGAGGGAGTGAGGGGAGACAAGGGAGAATTTCTTCCTAACTCACCAATCCCCAAGCATTCTTTAATTTTGTAGGCGCAAGCCTTCCCTACGGGACGCTACGCGAAGTCGTAGACTATTTTGAATTGATTTGTTCCCAATCCCCACATAGAGGTGCATATGGCAACGAATGATCTAAAAATTGGCTTAGGAGTATTTACTAAATCCACAGAATTAGAACAAGCGATTAGTAACTTAAAAGCAGCTGACTTTCCTGTAGAAAATATTTCAGTAATTGCCAAAGATGGAAAACGCAGGGAACAGGTGGGTGAGGTAAAAGTCAGCGATCGCATTGGCAATCAAGATGTAGATACTACAGGTGCGATCGGAGATACACTGTCAGCAACTACTTGGGGTAGTTTGTTGGTGGGTATCAGCAGTTTAGCATTGCCTGGCGCGTTAGGAGTGATACTAGCAGCAGGTTCTATCGGAGTAGCATTAGTTGCTAGCATGGGAGGTGTGGCAGTGGGAACAGCAGCCCATGAGAATTTAGTCAGGGCGCTGGTTCATTTAGGCATACCCGAAAACAGAGCCAGAATTTATAGCGATCGCCTCCAGCAAAGTTATTATTTGCTTATCCTTAGTAGCACAGAATCAGAAATTCATCGTGTAGAAGACAGCTTACGTCAGCATGGGGTTCAAAACTGGGATATTTATGATTTTCCGCCGCAAAATAACCTGAAAATAGGGGCTAGTGTTAAAATTTAAACATCCTTAATGCTAGGCAACAACTCAAAGCGCGAGTATAAAAGAAAGACAACAAATAAAACTTTCTACTGTAGATTGACAGAGAACTACCATGGCCAATCGCTCCTCGCGCAAGCTAACGCCAAACTCTCCTGGAGACAATCAGCCTATTGTGGGTGTAATTAAAGCTGTTTCCCCTGAAACTCTATCCCGACAGCAAAAGGGAAGTAAGCTGTCTTCAATTATAGCGATCGCGATTTTACTCACGGGTGCTGGGTTAGTTTTCTCTTTTACTTGGTTTGCTCTACTGTTAATCTTCAATCCCCAACAGGTGGTATGGCTGAATAGTGTTTTACCAGACTGGGCGCAAATTCCCCTGAATCACAGTGAACACCCCCAAACTCTCTGGCAAATTCGGGATAGTTTGAGTCACCAGAAAAAAATTGTTGGCGATACTATGGCGTTAGATGCTGACGACAATTCTTTTCTGCTGCCGGTGTTGCGTCAACGTCCCAACTGTCAGTCTGACTGTCAAGAAGTTGTAGAACTTAGGGTTTATCAGGTAGAAGACTTATCGTATAAAGCACAGCCTGAAAAGTTCTATCGTTTAACTGATCAAATATCGATAACGGGAGTTGAAGAATCTTTTGCACTTGCTCCCATAACTGATACCACCTCAGAACATCAAGAAGCTAGCAACCTTTTACCCTTAAGTGCGATTCAACGCTTTGAAGGGAAAACCCCAGGTGAGGGAGTATGGTTCTATTTACAAGGTAAGCGTCAACAAGGCACTCATGCGATCGCCTACGGTCACATTCTCTATTACAATCCAGAAAGAGCTAACCTACAACAAATGCTCTCTTGGACAAGTCCCAATGCTCAATTACCTAAATGGCAGCAGGTAACTGGTGATAGTGATCAAGAATTAGTGATTGATCAAACTGTTGGTTTAGAACCACAGTTACAAGTGTATCAAGTCAAAAACGTCAAGCTATTCCTTAAACCTCTGCAACTAGAACCAATTACACTCAAAACAGCAGCCATCAAAGATTATGCTTACCAAAATGCTCTAGTTATTGCCCGTGGTGGCTTGTGGACACCTGCCTTTGAATGGTTGCAATTCATCAGAAAACAGCGCCAAGGCGTAATACCGGCAGCAGCGCAAGCACAAATTGACCTGATTCGGTTACACGCTCAACTCTCTAAAACCCAAGCTGACAAAACTTGGGCAAGTCCTAGTCAACAAGTGCTAGCAGATTTAATTGATGGACGTTGGCAAAAAGCTTTACAAGTATTTGAAGCCTCACCACAAAATGCTCAAGAAATCGCTAACCTCTTAAAATCTGACAAAGGTCGGCTATGGAATCGTGTAACAGCTGCACTCAAAGTTAACCCCTATAGACAAGATGTAAAAACTTGGGGTGCGCTGATCTTAGCAGTCCAACAAGGAGAAGACCGCGCCAATTCTTGGTTAAGGGAGCAACCCAAGACGCAAAGCGCAACTATTGTTAATGTTCAAAATTTACTGAAACAACTTCAGGGTGGGGAGTAGGGAGTGTCTTCTACCTTTCATCCTGCTCCACTCAGGACTTAGCACCAAAAATTTTTGTACCACTATTCCCAACTTTGCCAAAGTAATGGTAAATTGATATACAGATTTTTAGAAAGTCTTTAAAATTATTCTGAGCGATCGCCTAGATTTTTAACCAGCAATTCCCAAATTTGCTGAGTTAAAATCAGTGCTTTAATCAACTCACACTCTCAAGCAGGTGGCGATCGCTAGAAAATTGGTTTACTGCTCTTGAGTAATTGCTAAACGTTGTGCTTTCAGGTTTTGCAATTCTTGTAAGAGAGAATCGACCTCTGCCTGTAAGTTCATTAGTTTGACTTGTTGGTCGCCTTGATAACAAGTCTTAGCTAGTTCGCGCACCCGTATTGCTTGGGAGTCGCGTTCAGAAACTGTAGATAAACAAGTAGTCATAGCTAATTAAATTCCACAACTCAACTCACACCTTTGGTAAATATTATAATAAAGCAACTTTAAGCTTTGTTAAATAATTGTATCCTTTTAATCATTTAGTTTAATAGGTTACGGTGTGTATCATAAGTGATAACGATTTAACTATCTTTGTTCCAGAGAGCCAATTCCTTGCGGGCAGCCAGTACAGAGCAATAATTTTGACAATCTCGCCTGTAGTGACGAATTAAACCGTGATCGCCGATACTCTTGACAAAATCCTGATCTGAGCGAATGAAATAGCCCTGCTCATCCCCCAATCCCCAATCCCCACTTCCTGTAAATAAAATAAAAATTCTCTGTAAAATATCTGTACAAAAAGAGATAATATCTGGAGTGAAAAATATCAAAATGGGAAATGAAGCAGCAAAATAGACCTTCGTTACCCTAACAAATATCAAAATCCTCTGTACTATCTCAACTCAGTTTTAAATCCCGTGACTTTAAGCTTGTCTGTTGCTCAATCTCATCGCCAACCCTGGCCCGGACTGATAGAAGCCTATCGTGAGTATCTACCTGTCAGCGAAACAACGCCGATTGTGACCTTATTAGAAGGTAATACTCCTTTGATTCCGGTGCCAGCGATCGCAGAACGCATCGGTAGACAAGTGCGTGTGTTTGTTAAATACGATGGTCTTAACCCCACTGGTAGCTTCAAAGACCGGGGGATGACTATGGCAATTACCAAGGCCAAAGAAGCAGGCGCAAAAGCTGTAATTTGTGCCAGTACAGGCAACACTTCCGCCGCCGCCGCCGCCTATGCTCGTCGTGGGGGAATGAAAGCTTTTGTGTTGATTCCCGATGGTTATGTGGCGTTGGGTAAATTGGCGCAAGCTTTACTCTACGGTGCAGAAGTCTTGGCAATCAAAGGCAACTTTGACCGCGCTTTAGAAATCGTCCGGGAAATGGCGGAACACTACCCCATTACATTAGTAAATTCCGTCAACCCATATCGTTTAGAAGGTCAAAAAACCGGAGCATTTGAAGTTGTCGATGCTTTGGGTAATGCTCCCGATTGGCTGTGCATCCCGGTGGGGAATGCGGGGAATATCACAGCATACTGGATGGGATTTTGTCAATATCATCAAGCCGGGAAATGCGATCGCCTGCCCCGGATGATGGGATTCCAAGCCGCAGGTGCTGCACCGTTAGTCAATGGTCATCCGGTGACACATCCCGAAACCATCGCCACAGCTATACGTATTGGTAATCCGGCTAGTTGGGATAAAGCGATCGCGGCTCAATCAGCGAGTCAGGGCAAATTCAACGCCGTCACCGACGAAGAAATTTTAGATGCTTATCGCCTGTTAGCTTCATCTGAAGGGATTTTCTGTGAACCTGCTAGTGCGGCTTCTGTTGCTGGGTTGTTACAGGTGAAAGACCAAGTACCCACAGGTGCAACCGTGGTGTGTGTCTTGACTGGTAATGGTTTGAAAGACCCCGATACAGCCATTAAACACAGTCACGCGCAATTTAAACAGGGGATTGCGGCAGAATTAGATGATGTCGCTAAGGCGATGGGATTTTAGGGACAGTTGACAGTTAACAGTTAGTAGATTTTGAGGCGTTGCTGATTAATGGGATGATTTTTGTTTCGCGCAAAGGCGCAAAGACGCAAAGAAGGACGCTATAATCCTGGCTTTTGCAAAAGGTCTGATCGCCTATACCTGATTTTATCTGCAAAATGGTAGAGAGTAGGCGCATCCCATCGCGTACATCACCTTTTATACTTGAAGTTTCAGCCTCAGAACGCGACAGTTGAGCCTTTGATGTTGAACGTTGGGGTTCTGAAGTCAAACGTTGAGCCTTTGAGCTTGAACGTTGAGGTTCTGAGGCTGACGGTTGAGCCTTTAAGGCTGAACGTTGAGGTTCTGAGGTTGAACGTTGAACCTTTGAGGCTGAACGTTGAGGTTCTGAGGTTGAACGTTGAGCCTTTGAGGCTGAAATGAGAATATCGCCAGGGGTGGGATTGCGTCGCTTTGCTGGCAATGACTGTAAATATTTTTGTCTATCTACTTAACGATATGCTTCTCTTAAAAACGTTGCATAATTTCCCCGCACTGTCATAGTATCAGGATGACCTACACCCAAAGTGCGCTCACAAATTCCCAAAGCTTGCTGAAATAGGGGTTCGGCTTCACTGTATCTTCTTGTCATATGGTATAGTTGTGCCAGATCATTCAAACTGGTAGCTACGTGAGGATGTTCTGCTCCTAACAGGCGTTGTCTGAGTTTTAACGCTTGCTGAAACATTAGTTCGGCTTCAATATACCTTCCTGTCGATTTGTAGAGAAATGCCAAATTGTTCAGGCTAGTGGCAACAGATGGATGTTCTGCTCCTAACAGGCGTTGTCTAAGTTCAAAAGCTTGCTGAAACATTAGTTCGGCTTCAATATACCTTCCTGTCGATTCATAGAGTGCTGCCAAATTGTTCAGGCTAGTGGCGACAGATGGATGTTCTGCTCCTAACAGACGTTTATCAAGTTCTAAAGCTTGTAAATGCAGGAGTTCAGCTTCACTATACCTGCCTGTCCTGTTGTAGAGTGATGCCAAGTTGTTAAGGCTAGCAGCAACAAGAGGATGTTCTGCTCCTAATAGGCGTTTCCTAAGTTCTAAAGCTTGCTGAAACAGGGGTTCAGCTTCACTGTACCTTCCCATCGCATGGTACACTTCTGCTAGATTATTCAGGCTAGTGGCAACATGGGGATGCTCTGTTCCTAGTAGGAGTTTATAAAGTTTTAAAGCTTGCTGAAACAGGGGTTCAGCTTCACTGTACTTTCCTGTCGCATGGTAGAATAATCCCAGATTATTCAGGCTAGTAGCGACAAGGGGATGTTCCGTTTTCAACAGCCGTTTATAAAGTTCTAAAGCTTGTAGATACAGGAGTTCGGCTTCACTATACCTTCCTGTCGTCAAATAAAGTTCTGCAAGATTATTTAGGCTAGTGGCGACAGATGGATGTTCTGCTCCTAATAGACGTTTATAAAGTTCTAAAGCTTGTAAATGCAGGAGTTCAGCTTCACTGTACCTTCCTATATCAAGATAGATTAATGCCAGATTGTTTAGGCTATTGGCGACATGGGGATGTTCTGCTCCAAGGCGATGTCTAATTAATTCTAAACACTGACTGAACAAGGGTTCTGCATATTTATAAAATCCTTGCCCTTGATAAAACCAGCCTAACCCGGTGAAAGCATAGATTAATTCTTCATCTCTAATGAATGCTGTTAGATGGTTGGTGACTTCTGCTAAATGAGGGATCAGGGAAGTGAGTTGTTGAATTAAATCACGGGTAGGTTGTTGGGGGATTTGCTTTGCAACTTCTACCATCTGCGCGGCAAAATTTCTTTTCATCTCATCCGCATTGCTTAATTCATCCAACTTCATTTGGAAATATTGCCGAATTAGGGGATGTAGACGATAAACTCCTTTACTTTGCCATTGTAATAAATGCAGTTTTAGCAAATCAGCAATGGCTTTCTCTCGAATTTCTTGCTGTTCATCATCTTCCATTCCTTCCACATCAAAAGGAATATCAGCCAAAGCATATAAACTTAACCAACAACCAAGTTCTTTTGCCTTCTCATCTAACTGTTCCCAACTCAAATCAAAAGCTTCAGCCACACCGTATTCATAACGCATCAACGGGTTAGCCTTAGCCATTGCTTCATGTTCCAGTCGCTTTCTGTCTAACCGCTTCAATAGTGTTTGCAGTGATAAATCTGGCATTGTATCCAGATATCGTCCCACCAACTCTAAAGCTAAAGGCAAATATCCCAAAAATTTACAAATTTTCCTCGCCACTAAAGGCTCATTTTTCAGTCGTTCTCTCGCCACCAGCGACTTTAATAACTTCATCGCCGCCAATGGTTTGAGAACACCCAGGCTTAATTGTGGCAGAGTTCTATCAAACCCCAGGCGAGTTGTGAGCAATACTTTAAACTTAGATGAGTTTGCAGGTAGATAAGGCTTAACTTGGGTTTTGTAGTCTGTAACATCATCAAACACCAGCAAAACATCCCCAGCATCCCACCTATCCCAGCAAAGTTTTACCCGATCTACTAATTCTCGGTCATCTGGTGCGATAAATTTAAATTTATCTTCTGCAAACCTGAGAATTTGAATCCCCACATCAATACCCTGTGCTGATAACCAGCAAACCCCACCAGGATATTTTTGCAAGTTCTGTTGAGCATACTGGGTTGCAAGTTCAGTTTTCCCTACGCCACCCATACCCGCCACGGCGACAATTGCAACTTGCTGGGATTTTTGTATCATCTCGTGCAGTCGTTGTAATTCCGCCTCTCTACCTACAAATCTTTCCCAAGGTACAGCCGGGGGAATATTCTGCTGAATTTCTTTTTTCGGCTGGGTGTCGGTAACACCGTTATATTTTGCTGTTAGGTAAGCCTTTAATGTCTCCAGCTTGCCGCGTTTAGAGGTAGCTAAGTCAGAACAACTTTCGGCAAACTTTTCATACACCTCAGTCATGCGCTTTTTGAACGCCGCCGCACTGATATTAATCTCGCTGGCTAGTTTCGCTTCACTTTTACCTGAGTTTTCCGCCTGCAACCTGACTAAAAATGCTGCCGTTTGCTCTGGGGATAACTCATGAGTAGCAGCTTCTTGTCTTAAAAAGTCATCCCATTGCATAGACAGCCTGAAAAATTTTGCTTGATTCTACTTATCTTCTACTTTGTTTCTACTTTATCTCGATTTCTCAGGAATCTCCGACTTTAAGGGCAGAAATAAGATTTACACAGTCGAGTTTTTCACTTACTTCGCCATGAATCATCATCATTTAACAACTGACGCTGTGTACAACGTTTTCTCTGACCTAACCCCCAACCCCTTCCCTACAAGGGAAGGGGAGCAAGAATTAAAGCCTCTCTCCGCTTCGGGGAGAGGTTTGGAGAGGGGTTTCCACAATCATTTGCACGTCGTCGCGTCAACTTCTACCCAAACCTCACAGTTAATTCCCTCAAATTCCCCAGCCATCGAAAATCCCTCTGCTTGGATACGTGACGGAAATAGCCCCACAGAAATTATTCTCGCCGCCGCCATTTTAAGTTCCTTATTAATGGGAGGAATTGCAACTGTAATTGTGGCAATGACTGGTTTAGTTAAAACTATAGCCCCAAGAAAAGTCAACCAAACTACTCGCAACAAAAAATATTTCAGGAAGGGTGTCAATTAATTTTTAGCAGAGGTACAATTTTATACTCTAATTAAGATAGTACAAAGAAAAGCGATCGCTCTCGACCAAGAATCTGCGTAGACGTAGCCCGTCGTGAGACATCGCCTTTCACCAAACCTACTCCTTAACTACTACACCTCCCATTCCACCACGTTCTTTCGCGAGGCTATCAATAGCATCGCCTAAAGCAGTGGTAAGGCTTTTGCGGGTTTGGGCGTGGTTTTCTTGCTCTGTTTTCAAAGCGTTGAGCAAGCGATCGCGTTCTTGAATCACTGCGATTAGTTTGGCTTTTAAGTCTTCTAAAGTCTTGATACCGGCAACTTCCTGCTGAATGGCAGCGATGTTCAAAGAGTTGGGTAATGCTGTGGTGTCAATACCTTTGAGTTTTTGAATTTCTGCTTTGAGGGAAGCGATCGTTTGGCGGTACAAATCAGCATCGCTGCGGCGTTGTTCTGCCTCAGTGTTATAAAGTTTACGCCACTTCTCGGCACTTTCCCAAGCGGCATCGCGATCGCGCTGTTGTTCTACTAGCTGTTGTTTAAGTGCTTCAATTTCAGCTAACCATTGTTGTGTGATATGTGTGCCAATTTCAATACTTTCTGTCATGTTTACACCTGATCATATTACTGTCGGGTTTATATATGTTGATCTGCATTTCAGACCATGAATTTCAACAATAATAGTCTGTTTTATCAGAAAAATAGTCTAGTTTTTTATATTGAGAAAGGTATTACAGACTGATTATAACCTTGACAATATGTTTTTATGTATACTATAGTTGGCAATCTAATGATTAATTAAGCTAATCAAAATTTACTCATTATGAATAAGCCTATAAATTCCCCATTCCGATATGCAGGGGGTAAGTTTTATGCTCGGAACTTAATCCTGAAACATATTACACCTCATGTGTACTATGCTGAACCTTTTGCTGGAGGAGGTTCTATTTTCTTCGCAAAACAAAAAGTCGTCAATAATTGGCTAAATGACATCGACGAAGAACTGATAAATACATATTTAACTATTAGAGATAATCCAGAAGAGCTAATTAATTATTTAGATGGTGAACAGGCAACTAAAGAGAGACATACTTTTTATAAAAATAAATTTAATCCCCAAAATCAACTAGAGTCAGCAGCCAGATGGTTTTATTTAAATCGAACTTCTTACTCAGGAATCATGAAGCCACAAAACTGCTATTGGGGATATGGTGATAAATATAGTATGCGTCCAGAAAACTGGCCTAGAAATATCCGCAGAACTTCTGAAAAACTGCAAGATGTTAAGATTACTTGCTTAGATTTTGAACAGGTTATAGAAACTATACCTAATAATGCTTTTCTCTTTATTGACCCTCCTTATTTCAATGCAGATCAAGATAAGTTTTATACTTACTCTTTTTCAAAAGATGATCACTATCGGTTATGTAAAATACTCAAAAAACATCAACATAGAATTCACTTTTTATTAACTTACGATAACACTCCTGAAGTGCGAGATTTGTATGAATGGGCAGTAGAAATGCACGATAAAGAATGGAACTACACAATCAATAGGACAGATGACCAAAAAAAAGGTCAGAAAAAAGAGCATAACTTCAAAGGTGAGCGTTATAAAGGTAAGGAAGTCTTTATATTAAACTATGACTCTAATACCAATCTGTTCTATGAGCCAAAGCAGTTAGTTATAGGATTTTAAACTCTTTCTAATATATTTTCAAAAAAATCAAGACTTTTATCTAGTTCTATCCAACCATTTATAGGAGAAGGCATTATGCCATCTGCTAACTCTTTAATATTACCAAAATTAATAATTGGATAGTTAGGAATAAAGCCACAATTGTACTTATCTAAGCAAGCTTTTTTACCACATATTACCCCGCTAGTATGGGAAACAGTAATATCTAATGAACAAGCTAGATAAACTTTGTTATATACAAATTCTTGCAAAAACTCTTCATCAGTTGCAGCAGGGTTGAGTTTATTAATAAATTGCATTCCTTCTTCAGTAGGCTCAAATTTATACATCAAGTTGCCATCACTGTCTTCCAAAGTCTGGTAAAAAGCATTACCTATAGATGTAGCAACTACATTGAAACTTGTTACCCGATATTGATCACTATGAGCAAGAAACATTTGCGGACTTACACCCAGTTTTTGCGCCATTATGTTAACTTTTTCTGGTGTTTTAGTTGTACGGGAACGCATACATTTAACTTTGATTAAATAATCACCCTTTTTATGAAACCCAGTTCTGGAAGTTTTCGCAACACTAAACATTCCTTTGCCAGCCAATTTACATTCAATAGATATAATTTTTTTGTTCTATTGTGTATTACCATAATATCAATATCATGATTTCCAGTTTGTGCATTAATAACAGGCTTAATTACCGTCCAATCTTTTGCAGATAATATTTGTCTAAGCTTAGAATACATAGAAAATTCAAATGCTTTTCCACGAATCATGGGAGCTACTTTTAAGTCAGTTACTATTTTGTATAAGTCACTGGTTGATATATTTAACGAGCGACAGTATTGACGAATTTCATTAATCCATCGTTCTTCTTCATTCACACTCATTTTTAACTAATTCCCTTTACCAAATTATCAATAGTAATATCCAAAGCTTTAGCAATTTTGCCAATGTTAATGAGAGTAATGTTTTTCTCGGCTCTTTCAATCATGCCTATATAAGTTCTATGAAGACCTGCTTTTTCAGCTAATTCTTCCTGAGAAAGACCTTGCTGTAATCTTTCATCTCTGACTCTTTGACCAAATTTTTTGAGTATTTCAGCCTTCATAGAACTTTGCTCAAGACATGGCTAACATAGTAGTAAACGGCTGCATACTAAAGTTCTACATACTATAGTTAGCATTAGGTATAAACCTGTTAACAATCGATACAGCTACTGTGTCTAATCTGACTATGTGACTTGATTTTGTTGAAATTTGTCCGTTTTTATAGTACACACAACATTCTGCCCATTATCATGCAATCAGTTGAGTAATACTAATCTATGTTTAGAGACTGGTTTGCAGATAACTTGGGAGTGAGTCAAGCTCGCAAGGAACAAGTATATCTGGATATATGCAGGTCAGTAAGCCTGGAAGATATCAGCTATTGGATTCAAGTTTTATTTGCAGCCGGTATTGCTACCCTCGGACTCGTCTTAAATAGCCCGGCTGTCATTATTGGCGCAATGCTGATTTCTCCCTTGATGGGAAGTATTCTGGCTAACGGACTGGCACTAGCGGCGGGTGATGTCATCTTGGCGATGCGGGCGTTGCTGAATCTGGTGTTAAGTTGTACGGTGGCGATCGCTTTTGCTGTATTACTGGTATCTTTACTGCCATTTAAGGAAATTACCAGTGAGATTGTTGCTAGAACTCGACCGAATATTTTAGATTTATTTGTGGCTTTATTTTCAGGTGCGGTGGGTTCAGTAGCAATTTGCAAAGAACCGCGAGGGGTAGCTACTTCTATTCCTGGTGTAGCGATCGCAGTAGCATTAATGCCACCATTATGTGTTGTGGGCTATGGTATCGGCATAGCTGTCAGTATCAATTCTGTAAAGGGATTACAGGTTGCTAGTGGTGGTGGCTTACTATTTTTCACTAACTTAGTAGCGATTACCTTTACCGCTATGATAGTCTTTCTCGCTCTGCATATTGATAATTTACAGGTGAAAGCCAAAGTTAAGGAATGGCGAAATACAGACCCAGAAAGTATCAGAATGCAGAAAATTTTAGAGCAACTACCTGTTTACAATACACTGAAAAAAATCGGGGGTTTGCCAGCTAGATTACTACTAATTGTTATGACAATTTTGGCAGTAATCTTTCCACTCAACCAATCTTTGAGCCAACTCAGAAGAGAAATTACTCAACAGCAACAAGAAAACCGCATTCGTAGAGCAGCAACAGACCTATGGCAAAAGGAATTTGCTACTTTTCCTGATGGCGAACCACGCTCTTATATCGGCAATATTTCGACTTTAGAGAAAAATAATCAATTGACAGTACAACTTCAAGTATTTAGTAGTAAGCAATATACACAAGATGAACAAAATATTTATGTACAGCAGTTAGCTACACGCCTAGGAAAACCTTCGGAATTAGTAGCACTCAAACTAATTGAAATCCCCACAGCATCAAGTGAACTTTTACGTCCCCTACCCGAAGAAAAACCACCAGAACCAGTTATTACCATCGCTCAATTACAATCAAGTTTCCTACAAGAAGTGCAATTAGCTTTAGGTGAAATGCGGCTGCCGCAACCAGCACAAATGATTAATTATGAATTAATTACCATTCCCAATGAACCATTACGTATTAGGTTGGTGTATTTGAGTGAACGTGATATTGAAAAAGATGCTCAAGTGTTGCTAGCTGATAGCGTGAGGAATAAGCTAAATTATCGGTCTGCTTTAGTTAGTATGCAGAGAATAGCTACTAATTTAGGAGCAATATCTTTTGAGCAAAATCAGTCTACACTGACACCAGATAACATCAAATTGTTAGATCGTGCAGGGCAACTTTTGCAGCAATTCCCTAATTTACACCTAGAAGTCATGGTTAACCCAGAACTAGAGGAGTTAACAGATAGTGTCGAAGAGCGATCGCCCAAGGCAGAACCTAGCCCATCGCAATTAATTACAGATTATCTCAAATCTCAGTGGCAAATTGATCGCGATCGCCTGACTTTGATGCCAGGAACACAACCCCAAAGCCCCATAACACTCAAACTTACGGTAAAATCACTGAGAAAGCCACCCGTGGAAACCATTCCCGGAACATTCTAAGTTCATAATTTAGAGAACAGTCGCAAACTTACCAGCTGCAACTGTAGTCATGCCAAAGCCCCGTTTTGTCAGCTTTTTTCGTCACCTTACTTGGCGTACACTCAAAAAAACTCTTGCTAGAACCATCAAAAGGCGACTTTTAGGACTGGCTGCGGAAATTGCTTTCAATGCCATGTTATCCTTATTTCCTGCAATTCTGGCAATCCTGACAGCTATTGGGTTACTAGAAGCATCTTTACAAGACACTTTCAAACAACTCGCGGTACAACTTAGTCAAATCGCACCAGAAGAAGTATTGGTGCTAATTAGAGATTTCGCCAGTAAAGAAATTACTCGCTCTAAAAATAGTGGGTTGTTTTCTTTGAGTTTTGTCATTGCACTTTGGACTGCTTCCGGCGCAGTCAGTACCGCCATGACAGCCTTTGATCAAATCCATCAAACCCCCCCAGAGAAAACCCGTCCCTTTTGGCAAGCTAAAATTATCTCTTTGGGATTAACAGTAGGTGCTATTTTGCTATTAGTATTAGCATCTTTTTTAGTATTTCTTAGTGACCTAATTTTGGGATTTGTGGTTAGTGGTAACTCATCTTTGATTTTTGTATTGCATCTTTGGAAATTATTGCGCTGGCCTTTAGTATTGGGTATCGTGGCTACAGCATTTAGTTTTATTTACCGTTACGGCCCCAGCGTTTGGAACCGAGGTACACCAATCATGCCAGGCGCAATGATCGCATCTGTATTTTGGGCGTTTTTATCTGCTTTATTTCGGCAGTATGTGGCGAATTTTGGCAACTACAACAAAGTTTATGGTGCAGTGGGGACAGTTATTGTTTTAATGCTGTGGCTGTGGATGAGTGCAGCTGTTTTATTAGTAGGCGATCAATTAAATGTTACTGTAGGCGAAGATATACACTCTAAAATTTATGGCGATCGCTCACCATTTTTGTATGATTCAGAAGATAGAGAAAGTAGAAATTGATGCTTCCCTGATATTAATGCGCTTAATTCAATCTTTTTAATGATGAATCTGCCTTTTTAGCTTCAATTGGCGAACGTGTAATTTCCCCCTCGCTGTAACCTAAATCGTACATACTAGCAGCTTGAGCATCTTGTTCTGGTGATGCTTTAGGTTTTCCAGCCCAAGCATCAGCTTTTCCTAGATTCAACCAATCTTCATCTGTCATTTCAGAATTGAATTTGTTCTGTGTTGTTTTATTCATCGCTGCCCTTGTGAGTGGTTAGGATTTTGCAACCATAATTTATGATGTTTGCACTACTGTTTCACCAAAATCCTGTACCTTTGGAAATGACTTGAGAAAAATCTTCTGATTGCTATTTTGGGTGTCATACAATTAAGCAAACAGTGATTTAAGAACATCTCTGGATTGCCAAAACTCCTACCAAAATGAGGAGGGCAAAACAAAATTTTACAAGACATTCTAGAGCTATAGTTAGAAAAAATTTTGGATGTCAAATATGGCAATCACTTTAAATCACACTATAGTTCCTGCCCATGATAAAGAAGCGTCTGCTGAGTTTTTTGCCCGGATTTTTGGTTTAAAAGTAGAAAATTTCGGTCATTTTGCTGCTGTGCGAGTTAATGACACACTCACACTTGATTTTGACCATAGGAATGAATTTGAATCTCATCATTATGCCTTTCATGTCAGCGATGAAGAATTCGATACTATCTTTGGCAGAATAAAACAGGCTGGACTGGAATATAGTAGTGATCCCATGCACCACAACAAAGGGGAAATTAATCACAGACAAGGAGGTCGTGGTTTCTATTTCTATGATCCAAATGGTCATAATCTAGAAATATTGACCCGTGATTAATCAACATTAAAACTTTGACAATTAGACTATCCTGGCTGTGAAAAAAACCAGGATTCTCAACTGTTGGAAACTATTTTGATTTTCGCGCTGACTTGGGCGGTGTTCGATGAGCGCCAAAATACTTCTCACTCCGATAGCGTAACCACACCCGTAGCACTTCTGGGATTTGCTGTTTTTGTTCTTTGGTGAGTGTATTGTACAGGGCTAAGGCGCGTTCGCGCTCACCTCGACAAGCTGCGTTGTTGTGAGCATCCCAATAGCTGCGGGCTACTCGAATGCGGCGACAGACTTCTTTAATTAGAGCGTCTCCGGTGAGTGGAGTATTCTGCTTGGTCATACTCGTAGAAATATTAAGCGATCGCAATGACTAAATTATGCCATGCGATCGCTTGATCATTTTGCCTAATAACTATCTAGTACCTAATGGTACTGCTGATGGGTATATACCTTCGGCAATCAGCACAGGTCTTTGGCTATATTCTTTCTCTAGCCGTGTTCTCAATGGTGCATCCCAAACAGGACTGTATTCCCTCTCAATCTCGCTCACAACAAACGGGCGCAGCGTACCAGTAGTTACAAGCCTTTCACCTTCTTTAATCGGTGCTTTGTCCTTCAATTTATCGGTAACTATAACTAATAATGGGTTGACACCAAGAACTTCTTTGTCTTCAACAACAAATGCGTTAGGTCCATAAATTTCGGAAACATTAGCAGGGACAGAAATTACTTTATTGTAATAAGCTTGAGGGTTTTCGTTGATTTCTCCTGGTGTTGGTGCTAATGCCACGGAACGAGCAATAATTGCTGGTTTACCTGCATATTCTGCAACCTGATTTTGACCTAAATCCACGCCGTATTCTTGTTTAATTGTATTCGGATCAAGGGTAGCCACTGTACCCGTGACTTGTAATCTGGAATCTTGAGGTAGGGGCAAATTAACAGGCTGACCAGTAGTATTTACCACAGCAATTGTTTCGCCACCTAAGACTTCTCTATCAGAAATTGTAAATACTTTGTCATTTACCCTATTAATATCTTGGCCTCGGACAGTGACGAGTTTACCGATGAGTTCTTGTGTATTTTGGCTAACTTCTGGTGCAGTCACATTATCTTGTTCTGCTACAGGTCTAGGAGGAGGAGTAGTAGGAGCTTCTGTGGTTGTATCAGGAGCAGTGGCTTGTGGAGTTTCACAAGCTGGAAGCAGTAAAGCTGTCAATGCAATGACTGTTGCACCTATGCGAGTATTCCAACTTGACTTTTGATATTTATGGGGTGTTAGCATTTTCTCTCCTTATACTTTTCACAACTTCAGCTAGTTAGACAAAATTACTTACTGGAAAGATTTCAAATCATCGTTTTACCAATAGAGAAAACCTCTTTTCTCACATCATGGGAAAAGCTTGAAAATTTATCTATTGATTAGCGATTAATGAGACCTAAACGTGAGGTTTAATGTCTTGGCTGTCTGGCAATAAAATAATTAAACAGCCTCTAATATAAAAAGTTAAGTTACATTTACCGTCTGCCAAAAGAAGTAAAAATGCAATTGAGAATTAGATATTATTTCTGAGACTTTAGGTATATATTTACTTAAGTTTTTGAATTTTATTTTATATTTTAAATTTTGAATTTTGTAGCTTGCTTCTCCGTACCCGGAGGGAACCGTAGGGAAGGAGTATTTTAAATTTTGAATTTATTCATCAACTTGTATAGCAAAATAATCCGAGTTACATCATGAGTTTATCGGTTTGGTTTGAGGCAGAACCATAAAGATAAGTGTAGATGTTTTATATTTGGCAGAAGTGTATCTAAACAATTCCGGGTTTTTACTGGATATAAACACGCGATAGTGCGGAACGCCAGCCATTGAAAACTTCTGAGAATGCTAAATGTAGTTTGCTACACAATTTATGAGATGATTATTCATCTATCTTAAGACGTAAATATTGCTATATGGCGAATTTTATTTTATAAATGAAAATTACTAAAAAACGCTAATAGCAATGAAAAGACACACTGCTGACAAGCTAGTGGGTTTTTTCCTGACAATTCACAATATTTATCTGCCCAAGGTGGATTTTCGGCAAATTAATCCACATTTTTACTCAACATGAAGCACTGGATCAGGCAATTAGCAATTTACACAATAATATTGTGTAGTTTTTTATTAAATGTTGATGACGCAGGGGCTAACCAACTGGCAAATCCTGATGTGCAGCAATTAAACCTAATTCCAGTCGTGGAAAATTTAGCCAGTGCCGATACTTTTGAGCAAAGCAGGAAAGAAGATTTTCGCCGATTTCGGGAATTAATTAAAGCAACAGAGAAAATAGAGGGACTTTTCAACCTTGATTACAGTCAGGAATCAGGACAAGTTTATTGGGAAATTAAACCTGAGCAGCTGAATAAAAATTACCTAGCTACAGTGACGTTGGAATCGGGGATTGGGGAAAGTGGGATTTATAGTGGCTTACCTCTGAATGATTTTCTATTTTATTTCCGACAAGTCAACAATAACTTGCACTTTGTGGTGCGTAATGTTAAATTTCGTACTGATGTCACAGAACCAGAACAGCGATCGCTAGCTCGTTCCTTTAGTGATTCAGTTTTGTATGCACTTCCAATAGATAGTATTAATCCTTACAATCATCATATTCTCATCAACCTAGATGATCTGCTGATGCGGGACTTTCCAGGGTTAACGCCCCTATTAAAATACTCTTTACAAACCGATTACCGTTTAGAAATCAGTAAGTCTTATTTTGGTGATGTCAAGAGCTTCCCAGAGAATGTAGAAATAGATGTCATTTACGGGTTTTCCTCAGCAGAAGGAGCAAATTTAGTTACCTTACCTGATAGCAGGGCGTTGACTCTGAAGGTACATTACAGTTTTTCCCAACTGCCAGAAAATAACGGCTATATTCCCCGACTGGCCGACGATCGCGTAGGATATTTTATTACAGCCTTTCAAGATTTTGCTCACACCAACTCACCAGACAGCTTTGTCCGTTACATCAATCGTTGGCATCTAGAACCATCTAATCCTCAAGCACCCTTATCGCCACCACAACAGCCGATAGTATTTTGGATTGAAAATGCTGTTCCCCTAGAATACCGCGATGCAATCCGCGAAGGTGTGCTGATGTGGAACAAAGCTTTTGTCAAAGCTGGGTTTGAAAACGCTATCGCAGTACAGCAAATGCCAGATGATGCAGATTGGCAACCAGCCGATGTCCGCTATAATACGATTCGCTGGTTCAACTCCCTAGATGCAGGCTTTGCCAAAGGACCAATCCGCGTCAACCCCCTCACCGGGGAAATATTAGATGCAGATATTATCATTGATGCCAATATGGTGCGTTCAGTTCAGCAACAATATCGCGCCTTAAAAGAAACAACTGCATCACTGGGTAATAACTCCTGTCAAAAACAGTCATCGGAATTTTGCTATGGCATGGAATCCACAAATCAAGCTGCTATGGGAGCTTTGGCGTTGTCACTATTGCCAGAGACTAAACCGCAGCATGAAGCCATGCAGGAGTATGTACATCAATATTTGCGTTCTGTGATTGCTCATGAAGTCGGCCATACCCTCGGTTTGCGCCACAACTTTCACGGCAGTACCATGTTAACGCCCCAGGAATTAAATAACACTGAAATTACCCACACTAAAGGCTTAGTCGCTTCGGTGATGGATTATGTCCCCGTGAATCTAGCGCCGCAGGGAGTAGAGCAAGGTGACTATTTTCCTTGGGTTGTCGGCCCCTATGATGAATGGGCGATAGAGTATGGCTATAAACCAAGCCCAGCAATAGAACCAAGCATACCGGAAGCAGAGAAAGACTTTTTAGAGCAGATTGCTTTGGCATCCCCTCAACCAGAATTATCTTATGCCACAGATGAAGATATTTGGGATATTAATCCCCTTGCCAATGTTTGGGATATGAGTAGTGATGCCTTAGTTTATTCCCAGTGGCAAATGGATAACGCCCGTGTGATGTGGCAGCATCTCAATGAGCATTATCTGGCAAAAGGAGAAAGTTATAGTCATCTGCGTGTTCTATTTAACAGGATATTGCAATATTATTTTCGCAATGCTACCTTGCTCTCTAAGTATATTGGTGGACAATCGTTTGAGCATTTTCATGTGAATGATGAGCATTCTTGGGCTTTTGTGGCAGTGCCACGTCTAAAACAACACCAAGCATTAGCAAAGTTGCAAGAGTATGTTTTTGCAGAAGATGCTTTCACCTTCTCACCACAATTACTGAATCAGCTAGCACCATCACGTTGGGAACACTGGGGTAGCCTTGTACCCAATAACCGCCTTGATTATCCCATTCACGAACGGATTTTGCAGTTCCAAAGTGGGATATTACGATCGCTCTTAGATAGCGATCGCCTACATCGGTTACGTGATATAGAATTAAAAAGCCCAGCTAATCAAGCTTTATCTATCCCAGAACTATTTGACACCTTACAAACAGGTATTTGGGCAGAAATTTTAGCCAACCCACACCCAAAACCAATTTCTAGCATCCGCCGTTCATTGCAACACGAACACCTCAATATTCTGCTAGAAATGATCTTAGATAAAAATGATTTACCAGAAGATGCTTGTACACTGGCTTGGTACGAACTACGTCAACTACAACAAGCCATTGATCATCAACTCAAACAATTCGGTAAACAACTCGATATTTATACACTAGCTCATTTGCAATTTTCGAGCGATCGCATCACCAAAGCCTTAAACGCACAATTACTATCGAGAGGCTAGGAAGAAGGAGGGGTGTGGGGTGTGGGGTGTGGGGGAAGTGAGGGAAGTGAGGGGAGTGAGGGAAGTGAGGGGAGTGAGGGGAGACAAGATAAGTTTCAATCCCCAATCCCCAATCCCCAATCCCCAATCCCCAATCCCTATACTCTCCGAAAACCCATCCGCCCATTAACCGGATCAAACAAGACGTTAAATCTATCGAAGAATGCCATCCCAGTATTCACCAATATAGGCTGCTCTGCTTGTGGAGAAACATTGATATTCCAGACATTAAACCCGTCGCGGTTTCCTGGTACCAGGCTATAGTCAAAGACTTTAGGTATTGTTACCTTCACAGTATTTGCTGGGCTTAACCTGCCTGGTTTCAGTTTACCCATAAGGGAAGCAGACTTAAATTCAGTCATCCCATTACCTGAAGCAACAACCATTCTGTTGTTACAAGCATTTTTCATGGCACTCCCAGCAATAGTTAAACAAACACCATTGAGTCTAGAGTCCCATCTCTTACCGGGTACACCATTAATTGCAGGTTGTTGACTCAAGGCAGCCATCCTAAAACCTGATTGATTATTGGCTGTCAAGCCGAGAATCAGGCTACCGTTGTTGTTACTACCACCGTTACCCGTAACAATAAATCCGTTACTTAGATTGCCTGGAAGTTTTCTCAATGGGTTATAGGGAAGTGTGCGCTCAGAATAGTTGACACCGATAATACCAGAGAATGGTGTACCACTTCTGGCAGAGCAATTGGGTTTTTGGGGGATACATTGACGACTGGTAACGACTTGCACAGGAACAGGTTCTTCTGTCGCTATCAAACCAATCCGAACATGAGTGTAAACTAACTCTCCTTCCAGAACAGTACCATCACTTAAGACTTCCCTGATGCTTTGACCTGTGCTATTGATGGGGGCATTGCCTAAAAACTCTCTAGGTACTCTCAGCCCCGCCGAGCCTGTATCCAGTAAAATCCGCCTGGGCTGACCACCTGCTACTGCTACCTCAACAAAATAACCGCGTTGAGCAACAGCACCTCTAGGATATAGAGGCACAGTCACCGTATTAAAACTGGGTTTTCGGGCTGTAATTTGGGAGGTATCACGCCTAAGCGGTTGAGGAAAAAGGGCTTGAAATCCAGCCTGTCGCTGTGCCACAGGTTCCGGTGCAGAGTCCCAAAGACTTTCATAGTAGAAAAAGACCGCACCTAAACCACGTTCTTGAGCAGCCCGGACTTGAGACTGAATCTGTGAAATGGAAACCGGGCGATTTCTCAACCCAGTCATAATCCCTATACCAGTGGGTATTAATTGCCGTGTCTCGACAATTTCTGGAGTAATCAGTTTACTGTTAAAACTTTGCAAATCATTGCGATAAACCTGTACTACCAGCTCGTCTACAACACCCAAACGTACCCAGTTGAGCCAATCTTGTAATTGAAACTTATAAGCAAAGTCATAGTAATTAGGAGAAACAGAAAAAATAGCATTGGGCTTTCTGGCTTTCACAGCTTTGTTTAGCTCCACCATAAAGGCTGTGATTTTATCTGCTCGCCATTTCATCCATGCTTGTGCTTGGGGATTGGGTGGGGGAGGGCTACCAATTTCTTGGGTATATAAGTTTATCGTGTATTTGTCGTAGCCAAAATCCACAGGTAAACTCATGTGGTCGTCAAATTGAATACCATCCGCGTTATATTTGGTAACAATTTCTACCACAAGGTCAGTAATAAACTTCTGCACTTCCGGATGAAAGGGATTTAGCCAAGCCACCTCACCCGCAGCACTAATTGAGGTTTGGGTGCCATCTCGCTTTTGTGTCAGCCAATCGGGATGCTGCGATGCTAACTCTGAAGTTAAGGGAGCCATGAAACCAAACTCAAACCAAGGTATGGCCAGTAATCCTTGATTCCGAGCTTGAGTTAGGATGTCTGCAATGATATCTTGTCCCTCTGCACCTCTAAAGAAAAAAGGGATGCCCATTCGTTGCGTTATTTCACTGGGATATTTTGTGTAGCCATCATTCCAAACCACTGGATAAACCGTATTAAAGTTTAATCGCCGCAATTGAGCAAGTGTGTCCTGGACTTTAGCGCGATTTTTTAAGATATCAAAGTCATTATTAGTCAGCCACACCCCGCGAATTTCTGAAGGTGGTAACTGGGGTAGTTGAGCAGTTACAGGGGTAAGGTTTTCTAGCGTCAATACTGTAGCCAGCGATATGGCAAACAGAACAGGAAAAAAACGCTTAATTAAACGCCAACCTGGACGAATGAAAGATAATTGCTTCGGTATGGCTAATAATTGAGCAAACCAAGGGTTAACTCGTGTACTTTGGCGTTGAAATTGCGTTGACATTACTTTATGAATATTGATGCTGAATAAATCAGGTTAATTTATAACATTGCTTTCAAAGCAAACGCCAAATGACTGCAATAGGTAAACTAATGCAGATTTAGCTTAATCACGATAATTGACGCAGCTAATAAGTGATAGTGCCTGCTAAGTAAGAATTTTTTGGCGTTACCAAGTTATTGGGGATGGGGGATTTGACTCAATACCCAATCCCCAGTCCCTAATCCCCAGTCCCCAATCCCCAGTCCCCAATCCCCAATCCCCTACTTCTTCTCCGGCAAATTTCTGGGTGGGATGTCTCTACCTCGGTAAAACCGTTGCTCGAACTTGCCCAAACCGAACCAAGTCCCTGCACCGAGTACAACAGCCACAGTCACGACGATACCAGTAATTACAGAAGGTTGTTCCTGCATCAATATTAGTAACGGCAACAAACTCCAAGCCAATACCGTTGCTATACCTACCCCCACCCGCAAACGTTGGAAGTTTTTGAGGGCAGTACGGCAACTGGCGCATTGTTTCGTATGGGAATGATATCTATCTAGTAAGGCTTCCTTAGTTAATGGCGGTGTTAAAGTCTGTCCGGGAAATGGTTCAGCATGATATTGCTGCCGCCAAGAGTGCAACTGAGCTACGAAAGCATCGGCTTTAGTTGGTAAATAAAACGCCTTGTTCAAATTAGCACTGCCACCCCGTTGTTCGAGATACCTTTCTTGGTAATGTAAGAAAATCTGGTCATCTTCCAATACACCATTTTGACCAATATGGGAATACCAGCGCGGAGTCAGTTTGATAAATAGCCCTGGTATTTTGGAGGAGAACTTGAAGGGAAAGCGAGCAAATAGCCGACATTCTCCCTTGCGAATGGGGGTGGCGTAAACTACCGTTAACGTCCTCCCAAACTGCTTTGAGGTGAGGTCATGCCACATCAAACCCGGCGCGATGAAGGTAGTATCTTGTTTGCCTAGAGTGCCTTTGCGGGGGCCTTCCTCCCAAATCCCTTTAAATCCCCATTTTCCAGATTCTACCACCTCTAAATTCACAGGAGATACATTAGCTCGGTTGCCGACGGTGCGGTGGTGGGTGTAGGGTATATGGCTGGAATCGAGGACGTTTTCCATCAATGTCAGGGCATCGTAGGGTATGTCTCGAAAGGTATTGAGACATACCCAGCCATCCGCGTCTTCTTCCAGGGCATCAACGATAGGAACTGTGGTTTGAGCAGCATTCTCGGCACGGCCAGGATAGACAAACAAGAGTCCTTGACGCACTGTGGTAGGTAGGGAGTTAACACAAGCACGTAGAGAGGTTTCGGCTTTATCTCCTGCTGCTTGTTGTGGGATGCGCTCACACTTACCCGTTCCAGAAAATGCCCAACCATGATAAGGACATTCCAACCAGCCATCCTCGTTGATTCTGCCTTCGGAAAGCGGGGCTAAACGGTGTGGACATTGGTCTGCAAAGGCTCGCCAAGTCTGTTCATTTTTGTCCCACCACAACACGATATCCCGCTCTAGTAAGGTGAAGCGAGTCGGCTGGGATTTATCTAAATCTTCGACATAATGGACGGGATACCAAACCTCTTGCCAGTCAAAGCGTTCTGGATCTAGCCCACCAGCCGGTAAGGTGGCGGCACTGGTTAAGGATGGTGACTGTAACAGGCTGTTGGTCATGGTGAGATATGTAGAGAATGATGCACTATCACCAAAAATGTAACAATTTTTTAACTAAGGTGGGAGACAAGAGTTGAGAAATCAATCGATGGTCTACATTAACATCAGTTGAACTCAAAAATTTCCATGCTATGGCAGTAGACACAGGGAAATGTACAGAGGCTAAAACCGTTTTGCGTCAGGCGCTGGCGGCTAACAATGGTAATACTAAAGACAAAACAGTAATTGCTGCTATTGAAAATCTCCAGGCTGTGAACTCCGAGATAGCCCCAGCCCGTAACAATACGCTACAAGATGGTACATGGCTGTTGATTAGTGCGCCGAATTTTCCCGGTGGGGAATTGCTTCCTAATGGTAAGTTTGCTTATAGCCTTGGTCGTCTGGCTTTTAATATGTTTCAGCCGACCGGATTGAAATTAGTAATTGACCGAGTGCTGCAACCTGTTTTTCCTGTAGGCAATGGTGAACAACGCACCCATGATATTGTGGTGGAGTTTACAACTATTGATGAGTCCTTTCCCCAACTGTCTGGGATTGTGCGTAACTTAGGAGTTTGTCAACCTATTAGTGATAGGGTGCTACAAGTCAAATTCACGGGGGGAGTTTTAGCACCGCAAGACCCTAACAGCATAGATGATTGGCGCGCGGTTTTTGGTCAGCAAAGTAAACCGACAAAACAAACTATCAAAGAGAATTTGATGTCTGTTGTCTTGCGGTTGATGTTTGGGTTAGTTCCTCCCCAAGGTATAAATCCTACAACCGGAGAAGTAGCTTTTACAATGGAGCGATCGCCTAAAGGTCGTCTAGAAATTCTCTATCTTGATGAAGAACTGCGGATTACTCGCGGAGAAAAAGGAACTGTCTTAGTCTGTGAG
This sequence comes from Nostoc sp. PCC 7524, assembly GCF_000316645.1. Taxonomy (NCBI): domain Bacteria; kingdom Bacillati; phylum Cyanobacteriota; class Cyanophyceae; order Nostocales; family Nostocaceae; genus Nostoc; species Nostoc sp. PCC 7524. The sequence goes on along the minus strand of NC_019684.1, from coordinate 3,284,340 downwards.
CGACTTTAAATCAATCAACAAAATTCTCCTACCAGTAGTATTGATAGGAGAATTAACATCAAAAGTTAAGTAATATCTAGAAGTTGTAACCTACACCTAATAACAAGCCGACATCAGTCTGATCAACAAAAGCTGCATTGACAGCACCAGTCAAAGTGAAACGATTTCCCAGAGGAACATCGACACCACCAGTGAGTAGCAAACCAATGTCAGTATCGTCACTAGCTTCGAGGGCTACACCAGCACCGATGTAAGGCGATACAGACAACTGTTGAACAACACCAGGCTCTACTGAACGAGGTGCAAAATCATAAGTTAAGGGTACGAGAAATACTGTATCGTTCCCAAACACAACAGATGGACGTACTGATAAAGTCCGTGTTAAACCAATTTTGCTGATCACTGCAAAATTACTTTCACTCAAAGCTGTATCACCACCTAAACCGATATTGCCAGCAGCACCTATATAGCTAGAGCCGCCACGAGTAGCTCGACCTGGTTTAATCTCATTAGTAGGAGCTTGTGCTTGATTAGTTTCTCCTTGTGGTTGCTGGCTGGTAAGATTGGGGGGAATTAAGACCTCGTTAATGGCATGAATGACACCATTGCTGGCCTGAATATCTGATTGAACAACTCTAGCTTCGTTAACGGCTACTTGATTGGTAGCAGTGTCGACTTTAATATTTACAGGCGCGCTCTCAACAGTTTTTAGTTCTCCAGATGAGAGTTGATTAGCAGTTAATTGTCCAGGAACCACATGATAGCGCAATATTTGAATTAGTAATGGTCTATTCTGCGGCTGTTGCAATTGTTGTATAGTACCAGCCGGTAAAGCTGCAAATGCTTGGTCAGTGGGTGCGAACACTGTATAAGGGCCTGGCTGTTGTAAGATATCTGCTAAACCTGCTGTCTTGAGTAAAGAAGTTAAGGTAGTAAAAGAATTACTAGAGGCAGCTACAGAAACAATATCATTACCAGTTTGAGCATTGCTAGCGGTTCTACCTACTATATATTCAGCAGCTGTAACGTTACTAGCCAAAGGTTGTGCCTGTCCTTGCTTCACTAAAGCTTGATACAAAATTGCTGCGGCCTCAGCACGAGTCAGAGGTTCTAGGGGATTAAGCTGTCTAACATTAGGATAGTTAACAACTACGTTAGCTTGTGTTGCTGCCGCGACATCATTGACCGCATAGTTGGGGATGGCTGAAGCATCTGTAAAGTAGGTATTGACAACACCTGTTGCAGAGTCAGTAGCTTGTAAGCCTAAGCCATTGGTTAATGCCACGATCGCCTGCACTTTGGGGATTTGTTGATTTGGCAAAAACACGTTTCCAGGATAGCCTGTTAAAAATCCTGTTTCGTAAGCTTCCTGAATTGCTGAAGCTGCCCAAAAGTTAGCCGAAACATCTGTAAATCCACTGGCGCTTAATTGTCGGACTGGTTGTTGGTTAAATGCCTTTTGGATCATGGTCGCAAATTCAGCCCGACTTACCGCTTGGCTAGGCTTAAATGAGCCATCGGGAAAGCCACTAATCACATTTCTTTCAGCCAGGGCTTCGATGAATGGACGCGCCCAAAAATCTGCACTCACATCAGAAAAATTAGTGGCTGCAACTGTATAAGGTGCAGTATTTTGAGCTAACACCACGCTAGAAATTGTCAAAGGAGCAACTGTAGCTGCTGCTAATCCTAAAGCCAGTAAATTACCACCTGTTGATGACCAGTGAAAGAAATTAGGCACGAAATTATCCTCCAAAAAGTTAATTTTTCTGCTCAATCAATGTATGAGAATTTGGCAAATATCTTGTTGACTATAGCTAGGCGAAATTATGCACCTTAGCTTTATATATGATTGAAAATTTAAAGCACAGATATATATAATTCTTAATTTATTAGCTGAAAAATACAACTAGCTAAAGGTTCAATTTGTAGAAACGTTTTTCATACTTTAGATAGTTGATCACCCATTAGATTTAATTATTGTTATATTTTATTCAAGATTATTATTATGTTCCAAGAGTGGGTTTTAAAAATTATTAGTGATGTATTAAATACTTTTATATCTTCCCTAAATCCTGATTTTTAAGGGGGAATTGAAGAAGTTTTCTCCTCCGCCCCTCTGCTCCTCTGCTGCCTTAATGATCAGTTTTTAACTGCACACAATATTTAGAGTGACAGTTGGTTGAGTCTTACTATTTGCGTTCATAGAAGTCAAGTTTCATCTTTAAAGATATACCACCGACTCGGTTGATGGTTTCACTACCAGGAATGATTTCCCAACCCAGTCGTTGATATAAACGTAACGCTGGATTTGATTTTCTGATGCTGAGTGATATAGCAGGATAAACAACTTTGGCGGCTGCTATTAAATGAGTGAGTAATTGGTTTCCTATGCCTTGACTGCGGTATTCTGGGAGAAGTGCGATCGCTAGTTCAGGGGTGCGATTGTGAACATAACCATACCCTGGATTTTCCCTAGTCAGTAAACGTAACCATGCAGCACCGACAGACTGATTGCTACTGACTAAGGTAGCAGCAACGCCCATGTCATCTTGTAATCCCCAGTCTTTCACATACTTTGCTAAGTGACATACTCCCCGCGCCGCCCTCCGGGACGGCGGGGGCTTCTCAGTGACTCCCGGCAACCCGTCGGACATTTCCTGAGCTTTGAAGAACGGGATGCCCCGCCGCTCTGTGTTTTATATTTCGCGCCGCGTTGTGGTCACGGTCGTAACTAGCACCACACTGGCAACTGTGCCATCGGTCAGCAAGCACCTTGGGAACTGTCGCCCCGCAGTCAGAACACTCTTGACTTGTGCCGTTAGGGTTTACCGCTACTACCAAACACCCAGCACTTGCAGCCTTGGTGTTGAGAATTTGTAGAAATTGACCCCATCCAGCATCATTCACGGACTTAGCAAGCATGGACTTTGCTAGTCCTTTGATGTTTAGGTTTTCATGTGCGATGACTTGAGATTTAGTTAATAACCATATTGCAGTTTTATAATGAAAATCTTTACGCTGATTAGCGACTTTTAAATGAACTTTGGCAACACGTTTAATCGCTTTTTTACGACGATTTGACCTTTTGTTTTTGCGTGATAATTGACGCTGTAACCGCTTCAATCTCTTCTCGGATTTGCGGTAATGTTGGGGGATTTCTACTTCCTGGTTGTCACTCGTCACCAAGAATGATTTCAGCCCCATGTCAATACCCACAGTGTTATCCAGCGCGGGGATGACATAAGTTTTAGTGCTAGGCACTGTCACATCTTCCAAACTAAGACTGATATACCAGCCGTCAGCTTTACAGGTAATCGTGGCGGTTTTGATTTTGAAGCCGTCAGGAATAGGACGGTGCAAAATCATCTTTATCTTGCCGATTTTGGGTAACTGAATGAATTTACCCTGTATGTGTTCTGGTTTGATGGGGTCGGGAAACGCTAATGAACGGTAACGCCCTTTGCCTTTAAACCGTGGACGACCTGATTTTTTACCCTTCGGGTTCGCAGTCGCTCTACTTGGGGAGACCCCAAGACCGCGCTGCTCACCATTACTATCGCCCTTAAGCCAACGGTCAAATGTCTTTTCAACCCGTGCGATTACGTCCTGTAGCGTATGTGAGGGAAGTTCTTTATAGTCAGAAAACAGAGTTTTGGTGTTTGTTAATTCGCGCTTTTGGCTGTAGTAACTGGGCTTATCTTTTAACCGTGGCAGATGACAAACTTCCAATGAACAACGATCAATGTCACATCGATTTTGCTCCCACCAGTTGAACCGTTCACCAAGTCGATAATTATATTGACGACGGCACAATTCTAGCCATTGTTCAAACGTGGCTATCTGTTGCTTGGTTGGACGTAGACGGTACTGGTAGGCTATTCGCATTCTTATCTAATCTTTCTCTGGTTCAAATAAATCGGCCAAATTTTCAACTGTGGATCTTGTGATTTTGCAAAGTTTGATGGTTTGCCTTAGCGTAAGTCGCGGAGTATGAACTCCGCGTTCCCAGTTGGAAACAGTTTGATCAGTAACGCCTACTGCCTCTGCTATTTGTCTTTGAGTGAGTCCTAGAGACTCTCTTAGCGTCATAAAGCTTTCACCTGAAGTCATCTATATAAAATACTACTACAAGTTGTTAATACAAGTCAACTTGACAACTACAAGCTAACTTGATTTAATAGTAATAGAGAAAGCGGCTTGCCTCGAAAACTAACCGCTTCTCTATCCAAAACTTGGTAATAGTATTATGTCAAAAATTAAGGTCGGGATACAACCGGGTATTGCTGTTGCAATATCATTCGCGCTGTCTTGTTCAAGTTTTTCACGCCCAGTTAATGCAAATCCAGCGATACTTGCACCTGCTGCTTTTTGTGCAGGGACTGCTGGAGTAGGGTGTATTTTGATTGGTGCTGTTGCTATCGCTGGAGCAACTTACTACGTTTGGGAATATAGCGGAGGAAAAAGAGTTGTAGCTGACGCAGTAGGTAATGTATTCCGGTCTGATGATTACCTAGAAGATCCAGAACAAGAAGATCAAGGCTCGGTATATCCGTTAAACGCTAAGTCTTGGCAAGCAGCACAAAGAGAATGCGCTTACTTAATGGGATACTCTAAAAAGTTTAGAGTTTTCCTGAAAAAAGGTGTTTGGTATTGTACGGATAAAGGAGTATAAGCATGAACATACAATCAAGACTTTTAGAGATTTGGGAAAATGATCCACCAAGTTTTTTCTACATTAATCTCCCGTTACCTAATAGTCCATCAGTCATGCTTGATGGCGGTGGAAGTGGTTGTTATGATGCCGCTATTTTTATCCAAGAAATAGAATCTAATCTTGATAAAAAGAAAGGTAATTTGTGGAGTGTTCAAACATTTGGACACTATGACAATTCCAATCATGAATGGCATCTTGCGGGATATGAGGTTTTTGACCATCAGGTTTATCAGAAATTTATTATTCTGTATTATGAACCTGTTAACTATACTCAGGTCGTTCAAGATTGCATGGGGAAAAGTGTAACAAAAGAACTTGTCACACGTAACTAAACTTTTTTAATAATTATTGTGCCTGCATTTTGCAGGCTTTTTTATGGCTTATAAATCAACCGCTAGGTCTATCTCTGACCTAAAAGCACATCTGGTTTTGACCACCAAGTACCGCAAGAAAGTAATCACACCTGCAATGCTAATTCGATTGGGTGAATCGGTTAATCACATATCCCAGAAATGGGGTTGTGAAGTCGTTGAATTTAATGGCGAAAGTGACCCTTCGGGTTCGCAGTCGCTTCAAGCCGGGAAACCCGTCCAACGCGCTGCTCACCATGTTCACCTGTTATTCCGCTACTATCCCCAAATGCAACTATCGAAGTTTGTCAACGCCTTAAAATCTTACACAAGTCAACAAATTCGTAAAGAGTTTTTGATGGAGATTAGGCGCGTTTATTGGGGTAAACCCGTGTTTTGGAATAGTGCTTACTTCATTGCCTCGTGCGGTGGGGTGACTGTCGAGGTTCTAAAACAATACGTGCAGAATCAAGACTCCTCGACTTGCGCCCAAGACCAATTGGCGATTCCTCACCCACCCCACTCACCCCGTCAACCTAGCGGTTGACATCGGTTCGGGGGTGTGTTCGTCACCGCCCCGACATTCTTCCCATCGCCGCCCTTCGGGACGGCGTGGGGCTGCTGTCGGAAATAGCTCAGGATGATTCATGGCATCTTGCACTGTTAAATCACCTTCTGCTGCCATGTGTGCGGCTTCATACAGCATTTGCCACAGAAAAGGCTCATCTTGTTGTGTCAGTGGACGAATTATGTAATTCATATCCAAAAGTGAACTTTTAGGGCATTTTACTGAGTGAAGTTGGTAAACCATCAATACTCACAACATTTTTTTGCTGCTGATAGTCTTTAATTCCCTGTTCTCCTTTTTTATCAGCCCAATTAACTAGAGTCTGTCGTTGACCTTTATATTCATAAAGTGGGACACCAAAACCACAGGATGTCTGCACACGTTCCACGTCAACAAGGATAATTTGACGAGTTCCTGGTATTTGGGGAAACAAGGAATACAAGTCATACCAATCTGGGGAAGTTGGTAAAATTGTTTTTCCTTGTCCGTAGAGACGTAAAATACATGGCGGTTCTTCAAAAGCGCAAAACATTAAAGTAATCCGCCCGTTTTCTTCTAGATGGGCTGAAGTTTCGTTGCCACTACCTGTTAAATCTAAGTAGGCTACTTGATGGGGAGAAAGCAGCCGCAAACAATCCAATCCTTTAGGGGAGAGGTTAACATGACCATCAGGACTCAGGGGCGCTGAACCAACAAAAAACAGATGCTGGGCTGCTATAAAGTTTTGCAGTTGTTCTGTAATACAGTCAAAAACTTTAGCCATAGACTATAAAGACGGAGAGTCGAGAATAGTAAATGACCTTACCATTGTTGGTAGTGATTGTGTGATGATATCTGGATTTTCTTCAGCATTGAGTTGATTTTTATCTGGTGTAGTTACTGATATATGTAGGTATTTTGATACTTGGATGCAACCGAGAATCAGGGATGGGTGTAGTGGCAGTTAATTTTAAGGGAATTACCCCAGCCCATACAGATAGTTGATAATCAGCTTCATCATCAAGAGGTCCACCAGTACGAAGTTTTGCAGATGCTTCTGCTAGAGGTAGAGATAATACAAGAGTTCCGGCTAATTCGTGACGATTAGGCGATCGCACTTCTTCCCATCTGCCATTAATGACGTGTTCTGTAAATGCTTTGAGGGCAGCTAATTTTTGTTCAGTATCTTCTACTATAGTGGCTGTACCAAACACTACAACTGAACGATAATTCATGGAGTGGTGAAACGCCGAACGTGCCAATACTAACCCATCCAACAAAGTTACAGTAACGCAGACATCGATACCTTGTTGTAGGGTTCTGAGCATCCGACTAGCAGGTGAGCCATGAATATACAAGGTGTCATTTACTCTTCCGTAAGCTGTGGGAATGACAAAAGGTTGTCCTTCAGCGACAAAACCTACATGACAGACTAATCCTTCATCCAAGACTTGATAAATCGTTTCACGTTCATAGTTTCCTCTTTGGGGTACACGCTTAACAGTTGTTCTTTGACTGGGAGCTTTTTGTTGAGACATGACTAGAAACTTTTACTCTACATCACTAGAGTATTTAGATAAGTGGCATGATACAAGTGCCACTTTTTAACTAAGCTACCAGTCCACTTGCAAATCTAATTCGTAATTACCGACGATTTCTGATTATGGATTTTGCCATTACTATTGACCCACACGCATCTTTACCTCTGCATCGCCAAGTGTACGAGGAATTGCGCCAGGCGATTCTCTCAGGTAGATTAGCACCAGGTCAAAAACTACCTTCCACCAGAACACTCTCTCAATTTCTCAGTATTTCCCGCGCTACTGTTACTCAAAGCTATGAACAATTACTTAGTGAGGGTTATCTAGAAACAATTTTGGGTTCAGGAACTTTTGTTTGTCGGCAACTTCCTGATGATTTACTCAATACTGCACCTGTTCAGTCACCATCACAACCAACCGCTTCATCAGTATCTTTATCAACTTATGGTCAAAATCTGAGTGACAAAGGATTTTTTCGCTTGCCAGAACCAGAATTGGAAATTAACTTTAGCTATGGAAGACCAGCATTTGACAGGTTTCCTATAGACCTGTGGCGCAAGTTATTAGCTCGTCATTGTCGCTCAAATCCCAGTGTGCTTGATTATACTGTTTACTCAATGGGTTATCAACCATTAAGGCAGGCGATCGCTTCTTATCTGGCTCGTTCTAGGGCTGTTCAGTGTAGTGCAGAGCAAATCATGATTGTGGGTGGTTCTCAGCAAGGACTTGACTTAATTACACGGCTTTTCATTGACAGGGGTGATGGGATTGCACTAGAAGAACCGGGTCATTTAGGGGCAAGAAGGGCTTTTTTAGCGCAAGGAGCTAGTTTATTTCCTATACCTGTAGATCAATCTGGCTTAATCGTTAACAGTCTAAAAACAAGTATAATTCCCAACCTTAAACTTGTTTATGTTACTCCGTCTCACCAATTTCCGACAGGAGCAGTGTTATCACTTCCCCGCAGGCTGGAGTTATTAACTTGGGCGCAGAAATCAGGAGTGATGATTATTGAAGATGACTATGATAGCGAATATCGTTATGGTGAGCGTCCCATCCCAGCGTTGCAAGGATTAGACCAAGGTAACTCAGTGATTTATCTGGGTACATTTTCCAAGGTACTATTTCCGGCTTTGCGTTTGGGTTATTTAGTTGTGCCACACAATTTAGTACCTATCTTTGCCCGTGCCAAATGGCTAGCAGACAGGCAATGTAGTTTATTAGCACAGTATGCCCTGACTGATTTTATTACAGAAGGACATCTAGAACGCCATATCAGAAGGATGCGATCGCTATACGACCAACGACGGCAAACTTTGGTACAGTCTTTGTTGTTTTATTGTGGCGATTTAGTCACGATTGTGGGAGAAAATGCCGGAATGCACCTCATGATCAAAATACACACCCATCTTTGTGATGAAGAAATCATCCAGCGTGCAGCCCAGGCCGGAGTAGGTATTGTTGCGGCATATCCCAACTATTTAAAACATAGTCCTGGAAGTGAATTTATTTTGGGATATGCCGAACTAAATGAGTCTCAAATTACGGAAGGAGTGAGCCGACTAGCTCAAGTGATCATTGGTAAATCAGATGATAATTAAAAATAGCTGCCTGATTTGCGATGTTCTATAGCAGTAACGCCCTCATTTTCTAACACTTCGCCTTGATCAACTACAGCATAAATTAACCAGCGATCGCCACATTGAAGTTGATTTTTTACTGTACATTCCAAATAGGCTAATGCCTCTGTCAGAATCAAACAACCGTTTTCAGCAGTTTTAGTCCCCAGGTTAGCAAAGGGATTATCCCCTAATGTACTTTGACGGGAAAAATAACGCCTGACATTTCTACCTTCTTTCAGGATATTCAACACAAATCTATCCCCAGGATGACGCATTAAATCTGCATTCTGTTCTTGAGCTACAGCCAGCATAATTCCTGGTGGGTTAAAGGTGGCTTGTGAGATCCAAGAAGTTAAAATGCCTTTGTGGGTGTCTTGGTCGCGTGTGGTGACGACGCACAAAGACCCAATAATTCGTCCTACGGCTTGTTCAGTCCGGTCGATTTGGGATTCTGTGACGGCTTGGCGGGTATTGCGGAGTTTTTTGGTCTTTTTCAAGGTTTGAGCAAAGTTCGCTCCAGCTGTCTGACACTCTTGTAGTGTCTCTGGTGTGGGGCTAAAGCGTACCCGAATGGTTTCAAACCCTAAACGATAATTGGCATCTTTGAGTTTACTTTCGATTAAATCAATGGCTTCACCACTCCAACCATAGGAACCAAATACTCCAGCTAATTTAGTTTTCGCAGCTGTGGAGAGGACTATACCCAAAGCGGTTTGAATTTGGGTTGGGGCATGACCGCCGAGGGTGGGAGAACCGATAATAAAACCATCGCTAGCTTCGATGATGCGGGTAATTTCTGTAGGGTCGGCTAGTTCGCAGTTGATAGACTCAACATTGATGCCATTTTCAATTAAACCTTGAGCGATCGCATTCGCTACAGTTGCTGTATTTCCATAGGCGGAAGCATACAACAACGCCACACTTAAATCCTGAGATTTCTGTGCTTGACACCATTGGCGGTAGTCGTGAGTAAAACGACTGAGGCTATAGCGAATTACGGGGCCATGAGCTGGTGCATAAAATCTCGCTCCCAACCCTGCTAATTTATCTAAGGCAACTTCTACCTGTTTGGCTTGGGGTGCATGGAGACAGTCAAAGTAATAACGACGTTCCCCGTCTAACTGTTTCCAGTCTTCATCAAATAGGGTATCTTCGCAGATATGTGCGCCAAAAAACTTATCTGTGTAGAGGATTTTGGTAGCAGTATCGTAAGTACAAAGTCCATCCGGCCATCGGGGAGTCGGGACAGTGATAAAATTCAGCCGATGTCCCTGTCCTAAATCTAGACTGTCTTCCCAGCGCACAGCTTGAATGCGGGATTCCCATTCCGGAAAAGTAGCTTTGAGAACATTAGCCGCCGGACGAGAACAAATCAAGGTAACTTGGGGTGCTTGTGCCAGCAATTCCTTTAATGTTGCACTACGGTTAGGGTTGACGTGACCGAGAATAATATAATCAAGACGCGTCAAATCGAGATTTTGGGCTAATTGGTCTAGGTAAATCGTCGTAAAAGATTCACCGGGAGGATCAATTAAAGCGATTTTGTCAGCTTGGATGAGATAAGAATTGGCTGTAGTTCCCCGTTGACGGGAATACTCAACCTCAAATTTTAATCTTTCCCAAGTACGCGATCGCAATACGAGTGTATTCTGACCAATTTCTGCAACCTGTACATCTCTGGGGCGAATAGGAGTGGAGATAGTCATAATTTAATATGGGGATTGGGGATTGGGGACTGGGTATGGGGGATAAAACCTAACCCTGCGGCTTCTTCCTAGTCCCTTACAATGCGGTTTTTATAACGTTGGGATATGTTTTGTTCTGGGTCAATACCTTCAAAGGTCGGGGGTAGCCAAACTCGTACAACTAAAAGTACGCTGAGAACTAAGAGGAAGGCACAAGTGGCTAGAACTTGACTCCAAGAGATTTCTAGTACACCTTTGACAATGATTTCTCGTAAAACGGAAACAATGGAGACTTCAACAGCTACGCCGATAGAAATGCGTTGTTCTTGGAGATAAATAATCAGTAGGCGAAATAACTCTACCAAGATGAGCAGAAATAAAATATCGGCTGTCACAACATGAAAGTCTAGGGGCGGAAGCAGGGAGAGAAACATATCTCTCACCTGAATTGCCATGAAACTAAATAACCCGATACACAAGGAAATCACAATCACATCTTGGATAAGTTCCAAACTGCGAACAATGCGGCTGCGATTGATTTCATAGGCAGACAGGGCGTTATCTTCTATGGGTTTATACATGACTGTTGAGTGATTGGTGGTTGGAGATTGGGGGATGAGGGGGATGTAGCTTGCTTCTCTTACGATGGCGTAAGCCTACCCGTAGGGTGGGAGATGAGGGGGATGAGGGAAGGAAGACAAGGGGGACAATGTAGAATTTACTTCGCCTACTTTCTGTCACCTGTAACCTGTAACCTGTCCCCTGTCACCTGTCACCTAATAATGATTTCCAACTTTGCGGTGATGAACTGCGGTGAGTGCGTTGATATCGGCGACTCTGCCGCTTTGCACTGTGCTGTAGATAATCCAATGATCGCCGCAGTCTATGCGACTGGTGATTTCACATTCTATGTAGGCTAAAGCGTCTGCAAGTATGGGCGCACCATTGCCAGCCGGGTATGTCTTCACATCAGCAAATCGGTCTGCACCAGGGGGGAAACGTTTGAGGAAATGTCTCATTAAGCCTTGATAGTTGCCTTCTGCTAGGACGTTTAACACAAAGCGATCGCCTAATTGCATTAAGGATTCAATCGCTCGTTCTTTCCCTACTGCAATTGCTACTCCTAATGGGTTGAGGCTGGCTTGTGTCACCCAGGAGGCAAACATGGCACTTTGAATTTCGCCTTTTTTGGTGGTGATAATATATAGTCCCCCACTAATGCGTCCGAGGGCTTTTTCTAGTTCACTGTTAATTGATTTGATTTGTTTAATGGTGCGATCGCGGGTTAACCATTGCCCCAGATCTGTCCCCGCTTCATCACAGAGTTTTTCTATGGTTTGGCTGGGTGGTTCTTTGACTAAAACTGGTGGAAATGCTTCTGTTAAACCCAACTCTTGCAACTTATTGCGTAAGGGATATACAGGTTCATCTTCTCCCCCACCAGACTCTAATAAACCGATGGCTTGTTTATGATGTACTGCTGCCAAAATTGTACTTAAAGCCGCTTGGGCTGTGGCTGATGATTGGGGTGGCATGGCAATAATTAAACCGGCCGCTTGTGCTACTAATTCTGTGACTTCTTGGGGTTCAGCACTATTTAAGTCGATTAATTCTATCGCTACACCCGCCTTTGTACATCCATGAGCTATATTGCGAACTAAATGCTCACTATAACCATAATCTTCGGCATAGAATGCAGCCACTAATGTCTCTGTTTTCGCTTGTTCTAAACTCCAAGTTTGATATTTTTCTATCCATTCACAGATGTGATGTTGTAATAAAGGCCCGTGTCCTGTGGCGACGGTTTTAATGTCTAATTTTTCGATGCGTTTTAAAGCTGCCAATACTGACCGGGCATTTGGCCCCATCAGACAATCATAGTAATACTTAAAATCTGCTTCTATGGAATAGAAGTTTTCATCATAGGTCTGATCATCGCAATAGTGCATTCCAAATACATCACAGGTGTAGAGAATACCTGTTTTATAGTCGTAGGTGAAAATTGTGTCAGGCCAATGTAAGTTAGGGGCAGAGACAAATTCTAACTCATGACCGTTGCCTAAATCTAAGCGATCGCCACTTTTTACCAGCATGGATTTAAATGGCTGGTGAACCATATTTTCTAAAAATTGGATAGCTACCTTTGCACCAACAATAGTGATAGCCGGAGCTAATTGCAAAATATCTTTGACTAAACCACTATGGTCTGGTTCTGTGTGGCTAATAATCAGGTAATCTATTTCATTTGGATCAATTAATCCTGTGATTAACTCTAGATATAACTGCTCAAACTTTTTATGAGAAGTATCAACTAAAGCAATCTTTTCTCCTTTAATCAAGAAAGAATTATAGGTTGTGCCATTGCGTAATCCAAACTCGATATCAAAACGCTCACGATCCCAATCTAAACAACGAATAGCTGTTGTTTCGCTAGCTATTTCTACAGTCTGAACCGTCAAAAGACCAGGATTAGGAATAATTTGAGTATTTTCTGTGAGTGTGACCATTGGGATTATCCAAAGAAATATTATCTGTAATTTAAGTATTCTTATTCCTATATTTACTTGAGATTCCTAATTGGTAAAATGCCAATATTTAAAGAGATTGATTAGAAATATTTATTAAGTAAGACTTCAACAATCAGTTCTGATTAGTATTGATTAACATTGAAATTAATCAATGCTAATCATTGGTTTTATTGGTAAGAGGGTGTTTGAAAAGTGTTAGGCTGTGACTTTAAGTACATTCAGATCCCCCCTAACCCCCCTTCAAAAGGGGAGAATCCAATGCTTCATTCCCCAATCCCCACACAACAAATCAACAGCGAAATCGCCAACTGTGCAGGCGTGGAAATGTATGTACTGCGCCTTGACTTGATGCACCCGTGGGTAAACGGTAATAAGTGGTTCAAACTGAAATACAATCTGTTGGCTGCTAAAGAGGAAAATTTCACGACATTACTCACCTTTGGCGGTGCTTATTCTAATCACATCTATGCAACGGCGGCGGCTGGAAATCTTTTCGGATTTCGCACTATCGGCGTGATTCGCGGTGAGGAAAGGCTACCCCTAAACCCCACTCTCAGTTTTGCTGTGCAACAAGGGATGCAACTGATGTATGTTGATCGCGAAACCTACCGCCAACGTCACACCCCAGAACTACACGCACAATTACGCCAGCGTTTTGGTGAGGTGTTTATGATTCCTGAAGGTGGTTGTAATCTCAATGGTGTACGCGGTTGTACAGAGATACTGGCTGAAGTTACAGCAATATTTAATACTGTATGTATGGCTTGTGGTACAGCCACTACTTTGATTGGTTTGACTCTGGCATCACCATCGGCAAAGAAAATACTTGGTTTCCCTGTGTTGAAAAATGGGGAATTTCTCAAACAAGACATCAACAACCTATTAACGCAGTACCTCGCTTCTGGCTTACCTGCGCCATCTCTGACTCCCACACCTTGGGAATTAATCTGCAACTACCATTTTGGAGGTTATGCCAAGGTAAATGATCATCTTTTAGCATTTAGCCAAGAGTTTACCCAAACTTACGGTATCCCCCTTGATTATGTATATACCGCCAAAATGTTTTATGGCGTGATAGATTTAATACAACAAGGATTTTTTGCTAGAGGCGATCGCTTATTGTTAATCCACACAGGCGGCTTACAAGGGAATCTAGGAATGAGAGAAAGGTTGAAGAATCTCCCGGTTTTGTTTAGAAATGAGGCTAGCGAAATGTCGTTAACCGGGAGCATTTCAAATTAGTAAATAACTTTTGAAGCGATCAAACCAATCAATACAGCAAAACCTAGGGTTCTACGAAAATAATTAACACCTTGAAATAATTCCATCCACGCCCAAGTAAATAAGGCACCATACGCCACTAAATCTAACACTGTATTGATTTTGCCATTGGTGAAAATGAGAGATAGCAAACTAGCTACTATCCAAACAATAAGCGGTAAATTTGGCATTTGAGCTATGACAACATTGCCATTGCTGTCACGGAAGGTTTTATCAACTAATGTATTTTCCATCATCTTGAATTGTAACTACTTAATAGATTGAAACATTCATAAAAATCTCTTTCCAAGCATCTAATTGCTGAAATTAAAGCTGTAAAACATATCCATATATGCGTATACTAAGAGGGAGATATCTCATATATATGTGATGGCATGAGTGTCATTTGGATATCCCCACTTTTTTAATCAATCTTAAGATAGAGCGATCGCCACTATTCACCGTTATCCCGATTTCTCCACTCACTCATGTAGAAGCTAATGAAAGTATGAGATGGAGCTAAAAGCGTGCAAATCACTAAGCGCAACGTTGAGTTGAGGGTAGACGACAGCTTGATGCGTGTTTATGTCGCATCACCTAAGCCTGCCGGAAAATATCCAGGTATTTTATTTTACAGCGATATTTATCAGTTAGGTGGGGCAATGATTCGGCTAGTGAACTACCTAGCGGGATTTGGCTATGTAGTAGCAGCACCAGAAATTTTTCATCGCCTTGAGCCAATTGGTTTAGTGATTGAGCCAGATGATTTGGGGAGAATGCGGGGTAATGATAATGCGCGGCGAACTGCGATCGCAGAATATGATGCTGATTGTCGTGCCATGATTGATTTCCTCAAAGCAGACACTGCGGTTAATCCCGATAAAATCGGCACTCTTGGCTTTTGTATTGGTGGACATTTAGCTTTTCGGGCAGCTTTTGCCAACGAAATTAAAGCCGCCGTTTGCTGTTACCCAACGGGGATACCCAGTGGCAAGTTAGGTAAAGGTGTAGCTGATACTATTCACAGATTCAGTGAAATCACAGGTGAAATGCTGCTGATACTTGGCACACTTGATCCTCACATTCCAGAAAGCGATCGCCAAACTCTCCTGAAAGCCCTTGAGGATGCTAAAATTCCTCACACCGTACATTTATATGAAGCAGAACATACCTTCATGCGCGACGATGGTTATCGCTATGATGCCGCAGCCGCTACCTCCGCTTGGGCTGAGATAGTAACTTTCTTGACTAGAATGTTTGCTTAGTTAAGAGTCCCCAGTCCCCAGTCCCCAGTCCCCAATCCCCAATCCCCAATCCCCAGTCCTTTCTCACGGTTCACTCAATATTTCATTCATAGTGTGTAATAACTCACTAAGAGTGTAGGGCTTCCTTAAGAATGCACTAACGCCAGCGTCAGTAGCTTCTATCAGCTGGCTGTTGGTGGCAATACCGCTAATAGCCAAAATCTTAATATTGGGGTTCATTTGTTGCAAAATGCGGATGGTAGTTAACCCATCCATTGAGGGCATCATCATATCCATAATGACCATGCTAATTTCATCTTGGTGTTGGGCATACAATGAAATCGCCTCGATACCATCACCAGCCTTTATAGTTCTATAGTTGGAGTCTTCTAGGGAAGTTTTGGTAATCTCCTGGATGGCAACTTCATCATCTACAACCAAAATCAATTCGTTATTACCATTAGGCAATTCTAAGTTCTCGGTTGGCTGAATTCCCATTTTCTCTACAGAAGGTAAGTAAACCTGAAATTGACTACC
Source organism: Nostoc sp. PCC 7524 (assembly GCF_000316645.1). Taxonomy (NCBI): domain Bacteria; kingdom Bacillati; phylum Cyanobacteriota; class Cyanophyceae; order Nostocales; family Nostocaceae; genus Nostoc; species Nostoc sp. PCC 7524. The sequence goes on along the minus strand of NC_019684.1, from coordinate 3,268,309 downwards.
TTTGCCTACTTCGCTGACGACGTTGATAAATCCACCATGATTCTGCACAATACCCATCGCCGTTGACAAACCTAGCCCTGTACCTTTACCTAATTCTTTAGTTGTAAAAAAAGGTTCAAAAATTCGCTCTAAAATTAAGGGAGGAATACCTAGCCCTGTATCGGAAATCGTGATGACTACATAAGCACCTACTTGAGCATCTAGATTCATGCGGGCAAAGTTTTCATCAACTACGAAGTTTTCCGCAGAAATGTACAAAGTACCGCCTTTGGGCATGGCATCACGGGCGTTAACACACAGGTTCATTAATACCTGATGTATTTGAGTGCCATCTGCCATGATCGTCCACAGTCTTGATGCTGGTAGCTGTTTGACAATATTGATTGATTTGGGGAATGTACTGGTGAGGATTTGCTCAACTTCTAATAATAGATGTTCCATTTGCAGAGGTTGGACAGAAACGCCTCTGCTATCAGAGCCACGGGCAAATGTCAGAATTTGCTTGACTAAATCAGCCGCACGTTTGGAGTTATGTTCGAGAACCTTCAGCATTTGTTTATGACGCGCATCCAAATGTGGCAGTTTATGCGCCAATATTTGTACTGAAGACATGATCGGTGTCAAGATGTTGTTGAGATCATGGGCAATACCGCTTGCTAATGTGCCGAGACTTTCTAGGCGTTGAGCGCGGAGAAATTGGGCTTCCAGTTGTTTTTTTTCTGTGATGTCAGTATCAACAATCAAAATTGATTTGGGTTGCTGGGCTTCATCCAGCATTAATGTCAAGCGACTAGCAACAATGACTTCTTTGCCAGATTTAGTTAGCTTCCGCAACTCACCCTGCCACGAACCACTTTCAACTACAGCCTTTTTCGCTACTTCCATCTGTAACCCAATTTCTTGGTGAAACAGCTCATTAGCATTTTGAGCGATCGCCTCTCCTGCACAAAAGCCATATAATCTTTCTGCGCCTTTGTTCCAGTACAAAATTTCTTGCTCTAGTGTACAGACAATAATTGCATCGGCGGTGATATCAAGTAGAGCTGCTTGTTCGCGAATTTTCTGTTCTGCTAACCTTCTTTCTACAAGTTCCGCCTGTACCTGTTCATATAGTTCTGATTGCTGGATGGCAATACTTACCTGTGTTGCTAACTGCTGGAGTAAATCGATTTCCCAAGTTAGCCATTTGCGTGTTGATGCACACTGATTAGCCACTAACAATCCCCACAATTTGTCTTTTTGTAAGATGGGAACTGCTAAGTTAGCTTTGATTTGAAATTCAGCCAGTAACTCGCGATGGCATTCACTTAAACCTGATGTATCAATGTCTACAACCGCTTGGATACGCCCCTGTCTATACTCCTCACCTTGAGTTTCCATGAAATAAGTATCTTCTACATGAGCATTCAGAGCAGAGATCCAACGTTGATCAACAGACTCGACTACTACGACTCCACTATAGTCTGCTTCAAAGCGATAAATAAATACTCGGTCTGCCTGTAGGAACTTTCTGACTTCAGCTACTGTAGTATTGAGAACTTCGTTGAGGTTCAAACTGCGGCGAATACGTTGGGCAATTGACATCACCAGTTGCTGCCGTTCAACCTGCTTTTGTAATGCCTTTTCTGCCCTCTGGCGATCGCGAATTTCCTGCTGCAAAAGAGTATTAGCTCGTGAAAGCTCGGCTGTCCGTTTCTCAACTTGTGGATTGAACTGATCATTGTTCTTCTTGGACATACTTAGCCTAATCTTTGAGGTTATTGATATTTTTTGCTGCTAGTACCGATGCACAAAATTCAAAATACAAAATTTTTAGCTTTTTTTACTGATGATTTGGTTGGTTCGTTTACACCATACTGTGCTATGTCTACATATAATCTAAGGTTTATAGTCCTGATTTTCTATAAGTCAACATTAAAAGTATCTCTTATGGGAGTGTTCTAAATCAAAACACAAATTTTTATTAAGCGTGTGCTAATTAGCTGTTTTGGGACTTTACCACCTTCAGAGTTATATTTTTACCCATTTGTTACTAATAATAAAAAAATCCCCACTTTCACAGTGAAGGGATTACTTTGTAGCTTTTTGGTTAATGAAGTAGATCCTAGCAAATACAAATCAAAGTTTTTTCTGGCAATTCCTACACTCTTCAACCTAATACCCTTTTTTTAGAGAGTTAAGCACAAAAAAATCTATCTTCTCTAGCCTTTTTCACCTAAACTCTATCTTCGTTCCTCATAATCTTCAGAAGACTTGGGATCTAATTCCCAGCGACGATCATCACGCTGTTCTAAAATATCGTTGGTGCGAAGAAAAGCTCTATCGTCCATTTCCAATCCCACGGCTTTTTCTATATCTTCTGTGACATTTTGATCAGGAGTGGGAGCAGTACCGCCAACAGCTTCATCCCCTACTGTGTCTGCATCTTGCCAATAGGCATCAATATCACCGCCTGTGAGTTCGGGACTGGTATCTGTGTACTCATGCCTTTTAGCTTGGAGCGATCGCCCCCCAATATTGTACCCTGGTAGGTCTTTGACACCAGTGCCATAAGATTCAGTAATTTCCTGTGGCAAATTATCTAAATTAATTTCTTCTTGATTATTATTTTGCTCTGTCATAATTTTAGCCTTTTCTATATCATCACCATAACGTTTTCTTGCCATCAAGTTGTACTACAGAGGTTGTACAACTTTAGGAATAAAACAATCTATTTCCAGAGAACGACGGAAAAATAGCTATTACAACATAATCTTAAAAATATGAAATCAAGGTCAAGCCACTTGTAGTTGAATTCGTTAGTTATGAGCAAGGGATTCTCAATCCACACAAAAATAGCTAAAAAATTCCTGCTCATAACTTTTTTATGTTTCTTGGTAAGAAAACTATCGAATAATTAATTACTTCAGATAGCAATTGTTATTGACTATTTTAAACCATTGGACAACAGCGAAAATTTGATTGTTATCAGGGGAGAAAAGCAGTGGAATACACCGAGTTTATTACCCATGTACAAAGCCTCGCTCAATCTAGTTCTCGTGAAGAAGCAGAACGTGCTACCCGTACCACACTAGAAACTATTAAAGAGCGGATTTCTGGTGATGAAGCACAAGATTTAGCAGCCCAACTACCAGAGGAACTTAGTGAATGTTTGCGAGGTAGAGAAGGACAACCAGATCAGGCTTTTAATTTGCAAGATTTTATTGTGCGTGTGAGTCAAAAAGAGAATATGGAGCCAACAACAACAGCAATTCATGTGCGTGCTGTGTTTGCAGTTTTACAAAATGCTATCAATCCAGAAGAATTTGCTAAACTGCATCATCATTTTTCTCACGACTACGAAGAAATGTTTGGTACACCACCAACTAGCGAAGTACCAGCATAAGAATTCAAAATTTTCAAAATAATTAGATAGGAAAGTTTATGACCAACAATAATCATTCTGGGAAAAAAAGAGTAGCTATTCTCATCGAACAAGCAGTAGAAGATGTAGAATTTATTATTCCTTGTAATGGACTAAAACAAGCAGGGTTTGAGGTAGTTGTCCTGGGTTCGCGGATGAATGAAAAATATAAGGGCAAACGAGGCAAACTTTCTATCCAAGCTGATGCTACCACTACAGAGGCGATCGCTTCTGAATTTGATGCTGTCATAATTCCTGGTGGTATGGCTCCTGATAGGATGCGGCGCAACCCTAACACAGTCCGCTTTGTCCAAGAGGCGATGCAGCAAGGCAAATTGGTAGCTGCTGTTTGTCATGGCCCTCAAGTTTTAATTGAAGGCGATTTGCTCAAAGGTAAACGCGTCACGGGTTTTAGCGCCATTAGCAAAGACATGATGAATGCTGGCGCAAATTATCTAGATCATCCCCTAGTAGTTGACGGTAATTTAATTACATCCCGTGAACCTGGAGATTTAGCAATTTTCACCACCGCGATATTGAGCCGTCTAGGTTACGGTGGCAAAGACGCTGCACTACCAGATGAAAAAGATACTACTGCGGAATGGTGGAAAATAGCCGATGCTTGGGGCGGCTCAACTAAAAGTGAGATTCTTAGAGGTATCAATACTGCTCTAGGCGGTGAACGTTATTCACTAGAAGCCTTGGAGAAGTACGCAGAGAAAGAATCTGATACACAAGCAAAGGCGCTATTTCAAGAAATGATCACTAATAAACAGCGTCATATTGAAAGATTAGAAACCTATCTGCATAGACTGGGTGAAAAACCTTCCTTTGGAGCAAACATTGCTAATCAATACGCCAAAGTGAAATCAACCTTTACTGGTAGCGACGATATCTATCAGTTGCGTTGCGCCTTGGGTGATGTGCAAACAGGTATCGGTGATATTGGTAATTTGTGTGCAATGTACACAGATCCAGTTGCAACCGCCATTTTCAAAGAAATTTACCAAGACTTGCTCAAATACGAACAGCGATTAGTAGAGCTATATCGGGCGCGCTTGGCTACTGAAGTGCAGCCTCCTAAACCTACAACTGGGGCGGCTGTATCGATGTAAGGGAGTGGGGAATAGGGAGTTGGGAGTGGGGGAAGACAAGGAAGATGAGGAAGATGTAGCTTGCTTCTCTTACGATGGCGTAAGCCTACCCGTAGGGTGGGAGTGGGGGGAGATAAGGATATTTCCCAGTCCCCAGTCCCCAATCCCCAACCTTCCCAAAATTTAATTTTGAATGCGGAGCGAAATGACGTGACTTTGGCATCAGGAGAGAAACGGGCAGAAGCCAGTGATATGGAGCGTTGGGCATCTCTGATTGGGGGTGGTGCGCTAGTTTTGATGGGTTTAAGACAAGCATCTTTGCGGGGGGTGCTGACGGCTTTGGCTGGTGGAGGTTTAATTTATCAAGGTGCAACCAAACACAGCACTATTGAGCAAGTCCAAGAAGCCATCGGACTTAATAAACCTATCAAAGTTGAAAAGACGGTGACAATTAATAAACCAGCAGATGAACTGTACCGTTATTGGCACAACTTTGAGAATCTGCCCACGTTTATGAAGCATCTCAAATCTGTCAAAGTCTACAATGAGAAACGTTCCCATTGGATAGCAAATGCACCTTTAGGTAACAATGTAGAATGGGATGCAGACATCTTAGAAGACCGAGAAAATGAGTTTATTTCTTGGGCTTCAGTGGAAGGCTCAGATATTGAGAATTCTGGTTTTGTACGTTTTCAAAAAGCACCAGCGAATCGCGGTACCGAAGTCAAAGTAGTCTTAGAATACAATCCCCCAGGCGGAACATTGACTGCAATTTTCGCCAAACTTTTTGGTGAGGAACCAGAACAGCAAATAGGTGATGAATTACGCCGCTTCAAAATGCTCATGGAAGCAGGGGAAATCGCCACCACAGAAGGGCAACCTTCGGGTAGGAAGTAGGGAGTGGGGGAGATGAGGGGATGAGGGGGATGAGGAAGACAAAGGAGACAAGGTAGACAAGGGAGAATTGATTCTTGATCCCCAATCCCCAATCCCCAATCCCCAATCCCCAATCCCCAATCCCCAATCCCCAATCCCCAATCCCCAGTCCCCAATCCCCAGTCCCCAATCCCCAATCCCCAATCCCCAGTCCCCAATCCCCAGTCCCCAATAACTAATAACTATGAAAGCTGTTTGCTGGTATGGTGCCAATGAGGTGCGGGTGGAGTCAGTGCCAGAACCTACTCTTCTCAACCCGCGTGATGCGATTATCAAAGTTACTTCTACAGCAATTTGTGGTTCAGATTTACATATTTATGGCGGCTATATCCCCACAATGCAACAGGGTGATATTATCGGTCATGAATTTATGGGGGAAGTTGTCGAAGTTGGTAAGGAGATCAATACTTTAAAAGTAGGCGATCGCGTTGTTGTTCCTTCTGTAATTGGCTGTGGTAGATGCCATTATTGTCAGCATGATATGTGGTCATTGTGCGACAACTCTAACCCCAATGGTTGGATAGAAGAAAAGCTCTTTGGCAATATTACCTCAGCTATTTACGGTTACTCTCATATGTTGGGAGGTTATGCAGGCGCACAAGCTGAATATGTGCGCGTACCCTTCGCTGATGTAGGTGTGGTGAAAGTACCACCAGATTTATCAGACGAGATGTTGTTATTCATCTCCGATGCTATCCCTACCGGCTATATGGGCGCAGAATTATGTGATATTCAACCAGGTGATACTGTGGCTGTGTGGGGTTGTGGTGCTGTGGGACAATTTGCCATGATTAGCGCCTATATGATGGGTGCAGAAAAAGTCATTGCTATCGACCGCTTTCCCGAACGTTTAGAAATGGCGAAAACATACGCCAAAGCCGAAGTCATTAATTATGAAGAAGTCAATGCAGGCGAAGCATTAAAAGAAATGACTGGCGGACGTGGCCCTGATGCTTGTATTGATGCGGTTGGTTTAGAAGCACATGGAATAGGGATAGAGGATTTTTATGACCAAACAAAACAAAAACTCAGGCTAGAAACTGACCGTCCTCATGTATTAAGAGAAATGATGGTGGCTTGTCGTAAAGGTGGTACTCTCTCCATCATGGGTGTGTATGGTGGATTTGTAGACAAAATACCTTTTGGTGCTGCTTTTAATAAGGGTCTTACCTTCAGGATGGGACAAATGCACGGACAGAAATATATGCACTTGTTACTACAACTAATTTTAGATGGCAAACTCGATCCATCCTTTGTAGTCACCCATCAATTACCACTAGAACAAGCATCTCACGGCTATCACATTTTTCAACAGAAACAAGACAACTGTATCAAAGTTGTACTCAAACCTTGAAGATAGGAAGTAGGACATCTACGGCATATACACAAGTTTGATTACCTGATTTCACATGGTTTTGATCCCCCCTAGCCCCCCTTAAAAAGCTATCCATTATAAACATCTTTCTTAACATTTCGAGAGTATGAACTCACGTCTCTAGAACCCTGATTCGTTCGTTTTTCATTCTCAATAAAAACACTGTTTTAGCGAGAAGAGTAAATGATGATTTGTCAAGTATGCTTAAAGTTTCAGTCCTTAAGATGCTTATAGAGCAAGGGTTTTAAGATTGTAAAGAAAGATGTGGGTAACGCATAGCTTTTTAAGGGGGATTTAGGGGGATCTAATATTTGATACATAACTAAGGATTTTTAACACATCCCTTCCGTGAATCTCACTACTAGAAAACACTTCTTCTCTACTCCCTCCCTAAAAAGTAGATAAGTATATAAATTGCGACTAATTACATATTAATAAATCCAACTTAGAAAGGATGTTTAATTATACTGCTCACGTTGAAAATATAGACGTAATGCAATTGAGGTTATTTATGAATCGTGTGATTGCCTGGTTACAAAATTTTCTGTTGCGTCAAGTTTTAATTGTTTGTCTAATAGGAGCTACTTTTTTTGTAGGTCAATGTTTTATATCCGGTAGTGCAATCATTGCCCAGGCTGATGTTAGAACCCCAGAGGGTACTTATTATAAAGGTACACCCAATAATGAAGGCATTAGAAATGATACTCAAGTGAGAAATGCTCAAGAAAAGCTCAGAGAAACTGCTGATAATGTTAGAGAAAAGCTAAATTTAGACGAAGCAACTCCTAAAGCTACAAAAGATTTTCAAAAGTCTGTCCAAAGAAAAGCCGGAGAAGCAGTTGAGCCAATCACCGGAACTCAACGTGGTTATTACCAACAACCTGAGACTGTAAGAGAAATGAGAAGATAGGTTTAAAATTCAAAACTATCTTAATAAACGAGTGGACGCTTTAAAAGCGTCTGCTCGTAAAAGTATAATCGCGACCCTACTGACTAATGACTATTGATTAAGGACTAATAATTATGAAAGCAGTTTGCTGGCATGGAGCAAACGATGTGCGGGTAGAGACAGTACCAGACCCGAAAATTCTCAATCCGCGTGATGCCATTATTAAAATTACTTCTACAGCGATTTGTGGCTCAGATTTACATATATATGATGGATGTATCCCCACAATGGAAAAGGGAGATATCCTCGGTCATGAATTCATGGGGGAAGTCGTTGAATTAGGAAGTGCCGTCAAAAATGTGAAAGTAGGCGATCGCGTTGTTGTTCCCTTCACTATTTCTTGTGGTTCTTGCTTCTTCTGTCAACGGGAATTATGGTCTTTGTGCGATAACTCTAACCCCAATGCTTGGCTTGTAGAAAAACAGATGGGGCATTCTCCAGCCGGTCTATTTGGCTACTCTCATTTATTTGGTGGTTACGCTGGTGGTCAAGCAGAATACGCCCGTGTGCCTTTTGCAGATGTCGGCTTGCTGAAAATCCCCGACAATCTCACAGATGAACAAGTGCTGTTTTTAACCGATATCTTCCCAACCGGCTACATGGCCGCAGAAAACTGCAATATCAAACCCGGTGATATTGTCGCCGTTTGGGGTTGCGGCCCAGTCGGACAATTTGCCATCAAAAGTGCATATATGCTGGGTGCAGAAAGAGTCATCGCCTTTGATCGCATTCCCGAACGCCTACAAATGGCTAAGGAATACGGTAAAGCCGAAGTTCTCAACTACGAAGAAGTCGATATTGGGGAAGCACTTAAAGAAATGACTGGCGGACGCGGCCCCGATGCTTGCATTGACGCGGTGGGAATGGAAGCCCACGGTACAGACTTTATGGCTTTTTACGACCAAGTAAAACAAGCCGTCCGTTTAGAAACAGACCGACCAACCGCATTACGGCAAGTAATTGTATCTGCTGCTAAAGGTGGTCATGTATCACTGGCGGGTGTGTATGGTGGCTTCCTCGACAAAATACCGATGGGTGCTGCTATGAACAAAGGTTTAACCTTCAAAATGGGACAAACACACGTTCATAGATACTTAAAACCATTATTAGAACGTATCCAAAATGGTGACATCGACCCCACATTTGTCATTACCCATACTCTACCTTTAGCAGAAGCGCCCCACGGCTACGAAATCTTTAAACACAAACAAGATAACTGCATCAAAGTTGTACTCAAACCATAAGGAAAAAACCATGACTGATACCACCATCAAAAAAATAGACTCTAGTCATTCTCCCAAAGGTAAACTTGGTCAAAAATATTTAGCTACTGGCAAATCTTTATCTATGCGTCTTTGGGAAAATGAACAACCAGGAGAAGATAAACAACCCACCAAACGTGAATATGAAACCGTTGGTTATGTAATTAATGGGCGTGCAGAACTGCACATTGAAGGGCAAATGATATTACTAGAACCGGGTACTTCTTGGGTAGTTCCCAAAGGAGCAACTCACCACTACAATATTCTAGAACCATTTACGGCTGTAGAAGCCACCAGTCCGCCTGCCCAAGTTCATGGACGTGATGAAAATTAAAACGAATAATCATCAAAAATAAACACAGATGAAATATCTGTGTTTATTTATTTCATAAAATACTGCTAAAAGTCCATATATTCAACTCTTTCTCTTTGCGTCTACCCTGCGGGTTCTGCCTTTGCTGGTATGCGCCTTTTTATGATGCAAATTAATACGTGCATCTAGAGAATTAAATATGCTATGAATATTTTCTATTTTTATATAACTCTTGACTGATTTAGATAAGAGTATTACTTAGTTTACTAGAGAAAATAAGCCATAAAAATCAGAAATTTATGAGCTTGTATTCTGTCACTTACGCATAAGCAAAATGTTCTATCACTCCAAAAAACTACAATATTTCAAGCCACCAGAGAAGCCAGATCCTGTATACGCGATGAAAATTCAAGAACTCATCGGTGGTACTTTTGGCGAAATGACCGTGATGATGCAGTATCTATTTCAAGGATGGAACTGTCGCGGCCCCGTCAAATATCGAGATATGTTGTTAGACGTTGGGACTGAAGAAATCGGTCATATTGAGATGCTAGCTACGACAATTGCCCATCTTTTAGATAAAGCACCTTTGAAAGTTCAAGAAGAGGGTGTCAGAGATGCGGTAGTTGGTGCTGTGATGGGCGGTACTAACCCACGAGATGTTATCATGAACGCCGCCATGAACCCCCAACACGCGATCGTTTCCGGTTTGGGTGCCATGCCTGCTGATAGTGTAGGCTTCCCCTGGAATGGTCGGTTTATTGTAGCCAGTGGTAATCTTTTGGCTGATTTTCGCTCTAATCTCCACGCCGAGAGTCAGGGACGCTTGCAAGCAGTAAGATTGTATGAGATGACGGATGATCCAGGGGTGAAAGATACCCTGAGTTTTATGATCGCCCGTGATACCATGCACCAAAACCTCTGGTTAGCAGCAATTGAAGATTTAGAACAATCTGGACTAGAAAGCACACCAGTTCCCAGTTCCTTCCCCTTAGATTTGGAAAAACGCGAATTTGCCTATCAGTTCTGGAATCATTCCGAAGGTAATGAAAGTGCTGAAGGTCGTTGGGCAACAGGTCGTTCAATGGATGGTAAAGGCGAATTCCAGTATGTTGCTAACCCCCAGCCTTTAGGAGCAGAACCACAACCACCACAACCCCCAGCCCAACTGCACGATACACCCCAACATAGACAGGCTCAACAAGGTAATGGTTCTAGCGCACCTCCTGTAGTTGAGCGTATCGGCTAATATCATATACTCCGTTGGGGATGAGGGGCTAAGGTTGTATATCTGTATCTTAGGGTCAACTTTCTAGGTTAAACTTTTTTAGCCTACAGCGTGGTGGGAGCTATGACCCCTCACCCCAGTTTCTAGTTGCATAAATTAGAATAAGGGAAACGACCACAGTGATAACCGTGATCGTAGACGAATTAACTATACAAATCAAATTGTACTACGAACTTATATCTATTGTCCTATCCCCCAAAAGGGGGGTTTTTTTGAGTTGAAGTTGAGTATTCGGCTATTGATTGATATAAATACCTAATTCTCTTGATAAAGCTTGCTTTTATTACTAATTAATAGTAATATCCCTGCAAAATTTCCAACTGCTACAGAGGCACCAAAGAAAATAGGGTGTAGGGTGTGTTGTTGCGTAGCGCAACGCACCATCAGACATTTTAAGTGCGTTGGGACGTTCTATACGTAACACACATTACTATTTTTATTTTTACACATAATTTTTTAGGCAATCATCTGAGATTTGCATCTGCTAAGACTTACGGCGGCGGATATCGTTGATAATGACATATTAAATTGAACTACTTGCTAGAGGCATCAAATCAATGATTAAGCTTGACCAGTTTTTAAAATTATTAGGTGTAGCCCCAACTGGAGGACAAGCTAAACTGATGATTATCAATGGTGATGTCAAAGTCAATGGTATAGTGGAAACTCGACGAGGACGAAAATTGGTCTTGAGTGATCAAGTAACAGTAGCAGGGAAAACTTTCGAGGTTGCTGATTTCGTAAAATTACCCTAATTGGTGATGACTTGACAAATTCATATTCCCACTGACTGGTAAGGTAAACCAGAAAGTTGCGCCTTTACCTAGACTACTCTGAACTCCAATTTGTCCACCATGTGCAGTGATAATTTGGCGACAGAGGTATAGTCCTAAACCAATACCTGTAGAACGAGCGCGATGGACTACGCCTCCTCGGAGGCGATCGCCTCTAGAATAGCGTTCAAATATTTCTGAGCATTGTTCTTCACTCATCCCTACACCGTTATCCTGCACTAAACAACGAATCATTTCCCCTTCTAGGCTAGCTTGCAGAGTAATTTGCAAACCAGGAGGATTGTGATTTAGTGCATTACTGATTAAGTTTTCAAAGACACGCCTTAATTGCAAAGGATCTGCTTTCACAAGCGGTAAATCATCTGAGAATAAATTCTGAACGGTTGCTTGATTTTTTACTAATAATGCTTCTAAATCTTCAGTTATAGATTGCACTAAATCATTAATTTTTACAGGCTCAGAATGTAGTGAAATACCTTTAATTTCGCTTAAATGAGTTTCCAACAATGAGTTAATCAATTGTAATTGGCGCTCACCACTTTCAATCATCCGCTCTAAAATATTATGAGATATAGAAATATTCTCTACAGATGATTGCTGCCAATGTTTTAAGAGCATGAGAGTTCCTGTAATGGGAGTACGCAAATCATGAGAAACAGCGTGTAAAAATTCATCTTGCTGTTTATATAAATCTTGTAATTCCATCATTTTTTGCTGCAATTGAGCAGTTCTGGCTTCTACTTTGCGCTCTAAACTGAGATTGAGAGCTTGGATTTGTTGAAAGAGTTGTGCTTGTTGCATAGCAATTGCTACCTGTGTTGCTAACTGTTGTAGCAAGTCAATTTCTACTTGTTGCCAATGACGAACTCTCGAACACTGATGCACAACTAATGTGCCGAAAAACTCATCACCTACCATAATTGGTACTGCTAAACAAGCTTTTACCTGATATTTAGCAAAGTAATAAGCACGTTGGGTAGAAACTTTGACTTGGCTAATATCATCGATTTTTTGTAAATTCCCTTGTGAATATAAATTTTTAATTTCTTGAATATAATCACTATCTGTTAAAAATAAATCTAAAATCGATTCCCACTCTGAAGATATGGATTCGGCAAAAATCTTATCGGGCAGAATATCATTAAAATTACTAATAAATACTCTATCAGCTTGGAGAAACTGACGGACTTCGGTGACTGTAGTATGCAAAATTTCTTCTAGATTGAGGCTCCATAAGATTCTGAGGGCGATCGCCGCAATTAATCGCTCTCTTTCTATGGCTGCGCGTAATTGCATTTCTGCTTGTCGGCGCTCAGTAATGTCGCGAGCAAATCCTTGCATTCCTAGTGCATTTCCATCCATGATAATTGGTGTTTCTACAATTTCTAGAAACAGAGAATGTCCATCTTTATGGCGTGCAACCACTACATATGGTTGGTTACGCTCTCCTGTGAGTAAAGCATGATCTGTCAATTCAATTGCTTGTGCGATCGCTGCATCATCAATTAAGAAGTATTCGCAATTCCTACCCGTTAATTCTTCGGGAGCATATCCTAATACTGTTTGCACAGAAGGGGAAAGATACTCCAATATATGCTGGCGATCGTGAATATAAAAAAAGACTTGCTCACTACCTTCAACCATCATGCGAAATCTTTCTTCGCTCTGTTGTAGAGCGATTTCTGCTTCTCTGCGTTCTGTGATGTCTAGGCCAGTCCCAATTATATAACTTATTTGCCCAGCATTATCTACAAGAGCAGTTGTTGACCAAGCAACTAATCTTTGTTGTTCATCCTTAGTTAACAAATGACTTTCATAGGTTTTGGGAAATTGCTCTATATTCAGGTTATGAAATTCGGATTTAGCTAACTCTGTTTTTTCTGGTAGAGAAAAAACATCCCAAAAAAATCTATATTCTACTTCTGCCAATGAATATTTAGTGATTTGCTCACACGCACGATTAAAGCGAATAATTCGCCCTTGTTGATCAACTACTATAACTAAAGCATCCACAGTATCAAGAATCGCCGCCACAAAATTACGTTCTTGACTTAAATCGTGAATTAGTTTTTGTAACTGCAAAGTCATTTGATTAAAAGTGGTAGCTAATACTCCCATTTCGTTACGCTGTACAACTTTGATGTGAGTATCTAAATCACCCGTACTAATTCGCGCTGCTGCGGTTGTTAATCGCTGTAGAGGTAAAACAATTTGCCTTTGAAACCAAATACCTAATCCTATACTCACTGCTGTTGCTATTAATATAGATACACCCATAAAGAACAGCATTTGATGGATAGGAGTATAAGCTTCATCAATGGGAAGTTCTACTACAACCTGCCATCTTAGGCTATTAATAGGAGCTATTGCACCTACTACTTCTACACCTTTTAAACCGCGATAGGTAGCTAAAGATTTTTTAGTTTTTAATTGCTCTAATTCTGTGATTAAAGGCTGGTTCGATAAATCTCTTAAAAATTCTAAAGATTCTGATTTGGCGGCAATTAGTAAATCCCGGTGATCAATGACATAAGCATAACCAGTTTTACCGACATGAGTTTGGTGGATAAAGAACCGCAGAAACTTGAGATTGATTCGCGCTATCAATACACCATTAACTTTATCTTCTAGATTACGAATTGGTACTGCTAAAGTTACCATAGGCAACTTAGTCATACTATCTATTTCTACTGGGCTAACAAAATCTTCTTTGTATTTAAAAGCATATAAAATCCAAGAAGTTTGCGTTATCTTCTCCAGATTTACTTGTCCATAGGGAGAAACGGCAGAAACGACTTTTCCTTGGTTATCCAAAATTGCTACTGTTTCATAGGCATTGTGATGACGAGTCAAAGCAGCAAGGAATCTTTGTTGAATTTCTGGTGATAAGTCAGTTAAACCTTGCACTCTTGCCAGGTAACTGAGTTTGCGTTGCAAGTCATCTAAATAAACATTGATTTTCGCCGCCGCAGCTTGTGAAATTTCCTGCTGTGCAACTGCTAACTGTTGCATTTGTGCTTGAAAGCTGAGATAGGTTAATGTCCCGGATACCAGCAGCAGCGCCATAACTACTAGCACAACTAAACCATAACGTAATTGATTAGTTATAGAAAAAAATCCATATCCTGCTGGATGAGAAGCATGAGGGCGCTGCTGTTTTTTCATCACAACTCCTTAAGGGAAAATATCAATTTTGCCAGCGATAATATCTTTTTTGATGGACTTGACAAGTTCTAGTTGTTGAGCAGTTAACGAAGCGTTCAATAGTGTTAAATCTTGAACTCCTTCTAGGAATCCAAACTTATATTGCTTACCTTCCCAACGCCCCTGCTGTGCTAAAGTTGCTCCTTCTAACAATAACTGTGGGACTTTTTGAATAACATGAGTAATAATATAATCAGCAGCTAATTGATACTGTTCTGTAACGCCTTCAATAGCATACATCCAGGTAATCACAGATACTGATTTATTGCCAGATACCGCTTGCAACACTCCAAAATTTCCTAAATCTGCATCGGTGACTATAACATCTACTCCGTCGGCAATTTGTGCCTTGGCAATGCTTTTAGCTTTATCTGGATCTCGCCAACTATTTACCCAGTTAATTGAAAGATTGATATTAGGTTTAGTTTTTTGAATAGCACGTTTTAATAATATCGCTTCTTCTTGAGTAATTAAGATAGGTTCACCGCCAATAAAAGCAATTTTATTAGTTTTAGTTTTGAGCGCAGCAATTACCCCAGCTAAGTAGCCAACTTCATTACTACGAAATGCCAAAGCTCCAAAATTTTTATTATTACCGCCATAACTACTAACAATTGCGAATTTAATACGCGGAAATTCTTGAGCTACTATTTCCGATGACTTTAAATATTGACCGCCATGAATAATAATCAAATCAAATTCTTGTTCAGCATATTGGCGGAGAGCTTCTTCGGCATTAATTTCTGTTACATTAGTAGTATAAGCTATTTGAGCATCAAGTTGCTTTTCAATTAACTTCAGTCCTTCATAACCTGATTGATTCCAGCTTTGATCATTAATTGAACCAGGGAGAATCATGGCTACTTTAAAAGCTCCTGGTTCTGTGTTAATAGATTTAGGTCTAGGGGCGCTATTTTGATAAGAGCAACTGATGATCATTAAGATAAAAATTACTCCCACAAAAATGATAAGTGGAAGTCGCATAGGTATATAGATTGCTGCCAGCGATCGCATATATATTAATTCACTTATACTACAGCTCCATCAGATACTCTACGTAAGGTATATTAAGTACAATCTATCACCTACGGTACTGCTATGAGTGTGATCCCTCACAACTGGATGATTGGCTCCCAAAATATAAGGCTTTGGGAAAATTGTCACTACTAGGTACTTACTGAAATCGAACTTACCATTAATTTTCTCACGCTGATAGTCAGTAAATATGAATAATTTCTTAAAAATCATGCCTGTTCAAATAAAATTGTTCAACTTTTGCTAAAAAGTAGATTTATTTAATTAAATAGGTGATAGGTAACAGGTGATAGGTGATAGATGACAGGTGACAGGGAAGAAAGATAATGAGGTGTAAGGAACATAGCATTCACCATAACCACACACTGCTTGGATAACTTCCTGATTTACGTTCTATATTTAGTCTGATATTTGGTTTTTCAAAAGTTTGAGCCACTACAGAAGTTGATGTTATGAGCATAGTAGCAGATATTAAACAGCCAATATTTAATATCTGCAAAGGTTTAAACTCGTAATTTTGGGCTATTTTTTGATGCAATGTAGTGACTGAGTAATGTAATTTTTCAGTAAATTAAATTACTGAATAAGACTGGTTGCCTTAGTTCGCAACTCTAAGATTAATATTTCTTGACCAATGGGAGAAATTATAGCGCCTTCTTTACTATGTGGAATTGATGCTATTTGTTGATTGTTCAAGATAATATCTTGTCCGGCAACAGTCATCCAAGCACAACCTGAGAATACTTGTAGTTCATCTACTAATTCCGGTAAACGAAAAGATTGATTTTGCTTCAGAGTTATGAGTATTGGTAATGATATTGTTTGCTTGCTTCTAAGCATATGCGTGATTTCCATTGATGAAAAATTTGAGTTTTTGCGACTAAATCATGTAGAGTTTTGGGATATCCCGTAAGCTATAGCCCTATAAAGACAGTTAGTTCTTGGTGTTGCTATGGTTGAGTAATTTTGAAACCTTCAAAGGTCACTAAGAAACCTTCCCCCTGCGGTGAGGCACACATTAGTCCTACCTGTACTGTTTCTGCATGGGTAAGATATGCCAGTCGCAGCATTTGATAATTCTCGCCATCTAGAGAATATTGCACTTCTACCGTTTCTGAGCGACGCTGTACCCGCAGCCATAGAGCAACTTGTGGTTTTGATAGTGGAACTACTGACCAATCTGAATAATCTCGTGTGACTACAGCACTAACGTTTTGCACCCCTTCAACGTACTCAATCCCGCATTTGAGCCAGGTAATTTCGTTTTCCCGAATCATTAATCCGGCTTGATCATATAAAGCCTGATACTGTCCTATAACTTTGACTTCAACTGTAAAATTACCCTTTACTTCCTGATAGTAAAAGTTGCCATTATCAGGCATGAAATTATAGTGAGTCTTTTGCCAAAAATCTGTCTTTGCCTCTGCGTTAACGTAAACAACTTCTGCTTGCTCGTTCCAGGTGGAAGGTTCGTTGTACCACTGCATTTGAGTCATAAATTTTGTACTACCAATAACAACAAAATAGAAACTTATGTTAGTCCCAATTAACTTTGCCTCGCTGATTCTTCAGCCATCGCAAGCTGTGATCACTGCATCGAAGTTCCAGCACTTCCCACTACGGCTAAAACCAGCACAGATATGTAAGTATGATGTCTGCGGTTTGGCTGCATAATTGTTCTCCTGATGAAAGTTCAATGTGATGAATGTCTTCTTTATAGAATCACCTGTTGACAGCCTGACCGATTCCTACACATGGCTCATCCAATTGGGTGATGCCTTAATGATCAGTCTTTCACCGGAAAATTCTATGATGTTGGTGGTAATCAATAATTAAGAAGATCTGGATCTTGTAGAGACTTAGCAGATCAGTCTCTACAAAGATTTCGGGTAACACTTAATTAATAGTTAATTTTGAGTGCTGATTTCCCTAGAGACAAACAAATTGCATCATTTTGCGGTGTATGAATGCGGCTGCAAAGTACATCTCGATAGTGTCTTTCTAAAGGATTTTTCTTCGATAAACCGGGATTACCAATGAGTTCGAGTCCAATTTCTACTGCGCGAATGGCGTTATTTGTAGCCAAATATTTGACTGTTTGGGCTTGTAAAGCAACTTTGCTATTGTATTTATCTTGGTCAATGTCAGCAGCTAGGCTGTAAATCAGTCGATGGTTGGCGTAAAGTAATGCTTCGATTTCACCAACGGCTGTTTGAAACCGGGGTAGAGTTGCTAAACTGGCACCTAAATTAGTAGGCGATCGCTCATTTAAATACTCAATTAACCAATCTCGTGCGGCTGTCGCTACCCCTTGATACAATGCACTCAACCACAAACTCCCACTCGCAACTTTCAAAGGATCTGGTGCTGACACAGCGTTGAGAGGGCGGATATCTAAAGCATATTCTTGGGGAATTAAGACATTTTCTAAAATTAAGTCGTGGCTACCAGTGGCTCGCATCCCCAAATGATCCCAAGTTTCCACGATTTTTACACCAGGAAAGTCACGCGGTACGAGAAAACTGCCTACCCTTGCTTCTTCCTCATCTGTCCGCGCCCAAACGACGAAATAACGTAAAATCGGACTGCCTGTGGTGTATTGTTTATGACCAGTCACCAGCCAACCTTGATCTGTTGGTTTGGCGATCGTTGCTGGTAATCCACCTCTGGCGGGTGTGCCTAATTCCGGTTCCACACGGGCAGCATTGATTAAAGCAATCCCTGTAACTGACTCCCAACATAGCCGCTCATACATTGTGGGATACCAACAACGAGTCCGGGCGGCGTTGCTATGTTGTAAATAGTGCATTGTCAACACCAAAGCCGTAGCAGCATCACCACTGGCTATCTTTTCTATGACTTGACAAACAGTAGTGTAGGCTGCACCTTGACCACCAAATTCTTTGGGAACAGTTAAACTTAATAGTTGAGCTTCATGGAGTGCCTCAAAGTTCTCGAAAGGAAAGGAACTATCCCGATCATGGACAGCAGCACGACTAGCAAAATCAGCAGCTAGTGACTCAACTAGCACCAGTAAATTAGGGGAAGATGCTGTTTTCGTAGCTTCTAAGATATTTGATTGTAACATTTGGCTAATACGGCAAAATAGGGTTCAAGGTGATTGAGGTTTTCTTAGCGATCTAGTATCTATGGCTTTGGTTGGGACTGTACAATTCTCTTGTTAACATTAATAGGCTTGACCGTAATCTGTGGACAACTTTATTTTGAATTGATTCATCCGCAGGAGCAATGTAATTAGGAGAACCAAGAACCTCATGACCCTCGATAAACCTACGCAAAGCACAACTGCTGAAGATTGTGCTGTCAGAGTAATGGATACAATTCCGTTAGTGATGCGGTTTATCCGAGCGGATATGCGAGCGCATAGTGCTGCTTCCTTGTCTATACCACAGTTGCGATCGCTAGCATTTCTCAACCGGAATCCCGGTGCTTCCCTATCTGATTTGGCAGATCATTTAGGTGTCACCTGTGCCACAGCATCAGCCACAGTAGAAAGGCTAGTACAACGTAACTTAGTACAACGCATTGATGATCCGCAAGAGCGGCGGCGAGTTCTCCTCAATTTAACTGAAGAGGGAAGGCATCAATTAAAGCAATCCCAAGACCAAACTCGCGCTCATATTGCCGACTTGTTGGAACGTCTGACACCAGAGCAAATTTCCCATATTGAAGAAGGGTTGGCTTTACTGAAAAATGTCTTCGAGCAAACAGACAATAAACCTCCCCAACGGTAAAACCGCAGGTAGATGGCTCATCGCCCCGAAGAAAGCTAACACCACTTACCACTTTCAAGCTAGGATGACAGAAATTTATCTAAAATTCAGGAAATTATCAGTAATACAGCTTATGGTGTAAAGCAATTGGGAGCAATTTTTTTGATTATGTGCCGTCTACTTGCCTACCTCGGTTCACCGATTTCTTTAGAACAACTTTTGTATAAACCAGAACATTCTTTAATAGTTCAAAGTTACCAACCACGGGAAATGACTTCCGGGGTAGTAAATGCAGATGGCTTTGGTGTGGGTTGGTACCACACTCAAAAAAATACTGCACCTTTTACCTATAAAAATACACTGCCTATTTGGAATGATGTGAATTTACCTAGTCTCAGTCGTTACGTTGAATCTGAGTGTATGCTTGCTTATGTTCGCAGTGCGACACCAGGACAGGCTTTAGATTTTGCTAATTGTCAACCATTTGGACATCAACAGCATCTATTCATCCACAATGGATTTATTGAAAATTTTCGTAAAACCCTACACCGAAAAATCCGCAGCACTTTAGCACCTGATTTTTACGAACAAATCAATGGTAATACGGATTCTGAACACATTTTTGCATTGTTGCTTTCGCAGATGCAAATTAACAAACATCGACCTCCAGAGTATGCTTTACGTACTACCCTCTTAACGCTTCAGGAGATGGCAAAACGCTATCAAGTTAAAGCTTTAGCAAATATAGTTTTTAGTAACGGAAATCGCCTGATAGCGTCCCGTTTTGCCACTTCTGCACCCGCACCGTCATTGTACTGGCTCAGAGATGATGTAAATTTCCCTAACTCTGTCATTATTGCTTCTGAACCATTATTCGTCGGTAATTGGACTGCTTGCCCAGAAAATAGCGTTATCAGTGTGGGAGAAGACTGTGATATTCAAGTTGACAAAATCTAGTGTAAAAAAATCTATTGTTGATGCGTTAGAGGAATGTCGCACCAAAACTTTGACATTATTTACAGGGATGGATGCAGCTACATTCTGCCATCAACCTCATCCTGATTTTAGTCCTGTAGGCTGGCATTTGGGTCATATTGCTTACATAGAATCTTTATGGGTACTAGAACACAGTGCGGGTTTACCGTGTTTATTTCCCCAATATCAGAAGTTGTTTGCAGCTGATGGTTTACCTAAATCCCAACGTGTCTATTTACCCAAGCTAGAGGAAACTCTTGATTATCTGAACACAGTTAGAGAAAAAGTTTGGCAATACTTGGAAGTTGCAGATATTGAGCCGCAAGAACGCCTTTGGCGCTTTTTGATTCAGCACGAAAGTCAACACTGTGAAATTATTCGCATGGTTTTGGAATTAGTTAATAGTCAAAAGTTCAGTGTGGCTGTTGCTTCGTCTGTTTGTGTTGTGGCTGAGATGATGGAAATTCCAGCCGGGGAATTTGAGTTAGGGTGTAACTCGATAGATGCACTGGATAATGAATGTCAAGCACATAAAGTATATTTAGATACTTACTTCATTGATCGCTATCCTGTTACCCGTGGGCAGTATCGCCTATTTATGGAGGCAGGAGGTTACAAAAAATCCCAGTGGTGGTCAATAGAAGGGTGGCAATGGCTACAAACTGAGCAGGTAACACAACCGCTTTACTGGAATGTAGAACACACTAACGATGATCATCCAGTCTGTGGTGTGAGCTGGTACGAGGCAGAAGCATACTCAAGGTTTGTGGGGAAGCGTCTACCCACAGAAGCTGAGTGGGAAAAGGCCGCTAGTTGGGATGCCAAGACTCAGAGTCGCCGCACCTATCCTTGGGGTGAAGAAATGCCATCATCTCAATATTGTAATTATGATGGTCTAGGCCTTACCCCAGTCAATGCTTACCCGACTGGGCAAAGTGCCTATGGTTTGTATGATACTTTGGGTAATGTTTGGGAATGGACAGCTTCTTGGTTTGCTGGGTATGAGGGTTTTCAAAGTTTTCCCTATAAAGGTTACTCTCAAGCTTATTTTGACAATCAGCACCGGGTTTTAAAAGGTGGTAGTTGGGCAACTCGTCCGTGGGTACTGCGCCCTAGTTTTCGCAACTGGTATCATCCGAGCGTGCGGCAGATTTTCGCGGGGTTCCGTTGTGCGGTAGAGAAGTAGCAGTGCTACGTCTGTACAAGAATGAAAGAGATATTGGGTAAGCTCTAGTAATAATTTAGTGCTATTTTAATGTGAAAATCGCTAAATATCGCTCTGAGATTAGATTCATCTGGCTCAGGCGTGATGTTAGCAGTCAGGGCTTTGTGTTTCACTGACTAGGGTAAGGCTTGACGCATAAAAGCAATCTATTACGGAACGTATGCGGAGGTTAAATGTCAATATCTGAAGCTGTTAACAGCAAGGATACTTCCCTCAAAAGTATTGAGGAACGTTTGCAAATACAGCGTTTGGTGGCAGCAACTCGAATAGTTGCATCTATTGCCGGGAGTGATATCGTCAAGGGATTAACTCAAATTCCTAAATCTTTACCTCCTTATTACTTTTATGATGACCGTGGTTCTGAGCTATTTGAGCAAATCTGTGAGTTACCAGAATATTACCTCACACGCACGGAAACGGCGATTTTACAGCAGTGTGCTGGTGAAATTGCCAAAATTACTGGTGCTTGTGAATTAGTGGAACTGGGCAGTGGTAGTTCTACCAAAACCCGGATTTTACTAGATGCTTATCGGCAGTTAGGCTATCCTCTGCGTTATCTACCTATAGATGTTAGTGCAGGGATGTTGGAAAGTAGCGCCAGACAGTTACTCCAAGAATATCCCTCACTGGAAGTTTACGCCCTAGCCGGAACTTATGAATTAGCTTTGGCACAACTCCCACCCACTCAGTCACCAAGTCGGATGATTGGTTTTATTGGTAGTTCTTTAGGCAATCTTAATGCCCAAGAATGTGATATTTTCTTTTCCCAAATTACCAATGCTTTACAAGTGGGTGAGTATTTCTTGTTGGGGATAGACTTACACAAGCCAAAACATATTTTAGAGCCAGCTTATGATGACAGCCAAGGAGTTACCGCAGCGTTTAACCTCAATATGCTGGAGCATTTGAATCTGCGTTTTGAGGGGAACTTTGACACGACACAATTTGAACATTGGGCGTTTTATAACGAGACTCAACGTCAGATTGAGATGCACTTAAAAAGTATGCGATCGCAAACTGTACAATTAAAATCTCTCAATCTCACTGTCAACTTTGCCCCTGGTGAAACTATTCTCACCGAAATCTCTCGCAAATTTGACCTCGACATCATCCAGCAACAACTCACTGCACAGGGTTTAGTCCCTATCCAAGCATGGACTGACTCTCATCAGTGGTTTGGTGTATTGTTGTGCCAATTGCAAAGATAAGTTGGAGAGGGAGTAGGGAGTGGGGAGTAGGGGAGTAGGGGAGGATGAGGAAGTGAGGGGAGTGGGGGAGCAGGGGAGCAGAGGAGCAGAGGAGAATACTAATATTTATCTAACCCAGTCCCAAATCCCAAATCCCCAATCCCCAGTCCCCAGTCCCCAGTCCCCAATCCCCAGTCCCCAGTCCCAAATCCCCAGTCCCCACCTAAAATCTCTCTTGCAGAAAACGAGTATACAAACTACAGATAGATTTTACCCTCAGAATTTTTTAGTATCATCAGCAACGACTGATGAGTGAGGGCAATTTCTCAACATGAATACAGAAACATCTGCACTGTTAAATCAGATGCAGAAGATGGTAAATAATTTCATTGTCTTGTTACCAAATATCTTCCTGGCGTTAATTGTTTTTGTATTATTTATATTTGTAGGTAGACAAATCAAACGCATAGTTAAACACTTGACTCGTCACCGCCGTTATGCGCGGAATCTGGGTATGGTGTTGGGAAGATTGGCACAAGGTGCTACGGTTTTAGTTGGGTTATTTGTCTCTTTATCTATTGTGATTCCCACACTCAGAGCCGGGGATTTGGTGCAGTTGTTGGGAATTAGTGGGGTAGCAATTGGTTTTGCATTTCGGGATATTCTGCAAAACTTTTTAGCGGGTATTTTAATTTTATTGACAGAACCTTTTCAAATTGATGATCAAATTGTTTTTAAAGGTTTTGAGGGGACAGTAGAAAATATTGAAACACGGGCTACCACTATTAGAACTTATGATGGTCGTCGGATTGTCATCCCCAATTCTGAGTTATTTACTAATTCCGTGACTGTAAATACTGCCTTTGAGCATCGGCGATTGGAATATGATGTTGGTGTGGGCTATGGGGATGATTTAGAGCAGACAAAGCAGTTGATGCTGGAAGCTATACATAGTGTAGATGTAGTTTTAAAAGAGCCAGCCCCGGATGTATTGGTAATGGAACTGGCGGAAAGTACGGTAAATATTCGTGCTAGGTGGTGGGTTAAACCACCTTTTAGGTTAGATGCACTAGAGTCACGAGATAAAGTCATCTCTGCAATCAAGGAAAAACTGTATGTGGAACATGGCATAGATTTACCGTATCCTACCAGACAAATTTTATTCCATGACCAAACCGAAGAAACAGACGGCGATCGCTCCCGTCAACGTGAAGGATGGCCTGCGGGTAAGAAAGAAGTTCCCAAACCACGCAGTATTAGCGGTTCGCTGCGACGGTTGGCTGAGGGGGGTAACGGTAAAGTAGACACTCCAGCAGCCAAGGAAGAGTCATGAATAACGTGCAGTTGAGAAAGTTATGGGATGCACTTCATTCTAGCTACTGGTTTTTACCCAGCTTGATGGTTTTGATGGCGATCGCTTTATCATTTATTATGCTCACCCTTGATCGCTCCATTGGGTTTGGGGATTGGAGTTTAATTTATACAGGCGGCCCCGATGGTGCCAGAGAGGTACTTTCAGCTATCGCCAGCTCGATGGTAAGTGTAGCAGCTACAGCTTTCTCAATTACCATTGTGGCACTGCAACTAGCGGCTGCTAACTTTGGCCCCCGATTACTC
The DNA here is from genome assembly GCF_000316645.1 of Nostoc sp. PCC 7524. Lineage (NCBI taxonomy): Bacteria > Bacillati > Cyanobacteriota > Cyanophyceae > Nostocales > Nostocaceae > Nostoc > Nostoc sp. PCC 7524. Next base: position 3,243,918 of record NC_019684.1, on the reverse strand, counting down.
CGCAATTTTATGCAGGACACAGGTAATCAAGTGGTATTAGGTACATTTATTGCTACCTTTATTTACTGCTTACTGGTACTGCGAACTATCTACGGTGAGGACTATAACCCGTTTGTACCTCATTTGTCTGTGACATTTGGTATTGTGCTAGCCATCTTTAGTATTGGGGTGTTAATTTACTTCATCCATCACGCCTCAACAATCATTCAAGCTTCCCATGTGATTCAGAGTGTGAGTGAGGATTTAAACAAAGCCATTGATCGTTTGTTCCCCGAAAAAATTGGCATAAGTCCACCACCAAACCCACAACACACAGAAATACTTCCCGAAGATTTTGAGTCCTTGGCTAGTCCCATTGGTGCTAAACGCAATGGTTATCTGCAATTTATCGATGACGAACAATTACTAAAAATTGCCCGTAAAAATAATCTACTACTACGGATAGAGTTACGTCCAGGAAAGTTTGTGATTGAAGATAGCATTCTCGTCATGGCTTTCCCACGGAAACGCGTCAATCAAAAAATCATCGATGAAATCAACAAAGCTTTTATCTTGGGTAAAGAACGCACCGAACAGCAAGATGTAGAGTTTCCGGTGAATCAGTTGGTAGAAATAGCCTTGCGTGCGCTGTCTCCGGGAATTAACGATCCTTTTACGGCTATCCGGTGCGTTGATAGATTGTGCGCGGGGATGTGTTATTTAGTCCAAAGAAAACTTCCTTCACCCTATCGTTACGATCGCGATCGCCAATTACGCATCATCGCTGAACCCGTCACCTTTGCTGGAATTATGGATGATGCTTTCAACCCCATTCGCCAATATGCCCGTAGTGATGCAGCCGTGACAATTCATCTTTTAGAAGCGATCGCCCGTATTGCCCAGTATACCCACAATCCCGAATACTTAGCCGTCCTCCGCCGTCATGCTGACATGATTGAACGGGGAGGAAAAGAGGGATTACCAGAACCACGAGATCGCCAAGACTTGCAAGAAAAATATCTCAGCGTCATTCAAGCCGTAGAGCAAAATCGTTGGATTTCAATGTAGGTGCAATCATGTTTACTTTAAACTGGCAAGGATATCGCATCGCCGCTTGGGTTGGACAAGCACTATTAACAATCGCAGTTATAGCCGCAGCTATGCAAGCAAATTGGCTGAATGCTTTGGGTTTATTCTGCTTTTTAGCAGCTTCCTTCGTATTTGTAATTCGAGATGACAGACTACCAACCTTGTTTGATTTTCTCTTTGTATTAGCAGCATTGCTAAACGCTATCGGCTGGGTTTGGGGACTATTTGGGATGCCAGGACTCTATGATGAAATAGTCCATGCTTTTACTAGCTTTGCGATCGCCTTAGCACTGAGTTTTTTAGTGTATAGACCAATGCTAGGGATATTTCGTCAACATCGTGTTTTATACTTATTAACAATTACCAGTTTTGGCCTTGCGATCGGTGCTTTGTGGGAAATTTGCGAATGGACGGCTGGTCAAATTTTGGCAATAGAAGTAATTGAAAGCCTAGATGATACAATCATTGATCTAATCATGGATACTTTAGGATCTGCACTAGCTGCTGTCACTAGCCTTTGGGCTTTACAGCAATGGACACCCTACAATATTCACTCTGGACAAAGATTCAATTAAAAATGTCAGACGATACATTGGCAATGTCAGACGATACATTAGACATCTCCAAAAAAGAATGTAGAGACGTTCCATGGAACGTCTCTACAAGGTTTCTGGAAAACGCATATTTAATTTCTGGAGATGTCTATTGGCAATGTTAGGCGATACATTAACAATGTCAGACGATACATTAACAATGTTAGGCGATACATTGGCAATGTCAGACGATACATTGGCAATGTTAGGCGATACATTAACAATGTCAGACGATACATTGGCAATGTCAGGCGATACATTGGCAATGTCGATGCAGCAACTTGTGTGTACACTGTAGCCTTTTTAAGGGGGGTAGGGGGGATCAATAAGTCTCCAAAATCACAGCCAAGAACTTTTCAAACAACCTCTTAAAGTTGATTCTTGGCTTTGAGTTGCAGATATCTTTCCACTAACTGATCGCTAATTTGATTAGCTGGCGCATCTAATACCAACACACCTTTTTGTTTTAACTTAGCAAAGGCAACTTGACGCTGTGCTAATAAATCTAAAGCTACTGCACGGGTGTAAGCTTGTGTCACATTATCAGTAAAAGTATGCGCTAAATCATCCACTTTGGGATCTCTCAAGGTGACACAAAACGGTAGATAGCGGGGTGCTAGCCGTGTCAATGCTGCGAGGAGTTCAGTAGAAGCGGTGACATCAACTAAGTCTGTAATAATTACCACCAACGATCGCCTAGTTTGTTTCTGGACTACATGAGTCACTGCGCCTAAGTAATCTGATTCTAATAATACTGGTTGAATTGGGGTTAAACGGTCGATGAGTTGATTTAAATGATGTTGTCCCCGTTCCGGTGGCATCCATGTGTGCATTTGGTTATCAAATACACCCACACCCACGCGATCGCCTCGGTGTAATCCCGCTAAGGCAAGAGATAAGGTAGCATTCAAACCCCAGTCAAAGCGTTGCAAACCCTGAACTCTTGCCGTCATTAACCGCCCCCGGTCTAGTAAAATCAATAAGGTTTGTTCCTGTTCCGGTTCTAGCACCCGCACCAAAGGCGGTGTATTACCATGTGTCCCCACCCGCCTAGCTGTAGCTTTCCAATCAATCAAGCGCAAATCATCACCAGTGCGATAGTTCCGCAGTTCGGCGAATTCTGTACCAATACCTAATTGCTGGGATTGGCGGATAGAACCAGATGATTGTAATGTCAGACGGATGGAGAGCGATCGCAATCCGATTAAATCAGGATAAACTTTAGCGGTGGTAGCGTGGCGAATCTGCCAATCATCCCAAGCTAAACCCCAAGGGCTTAATTGTCTGACTTGAATATTCCCCCAATTAAACTCACCGCGCTGTTTGGGGTAGACGGTGTAGGTTAATTCTTGGGTAGTGTTGGCAGCAACAGTAGTATTTAGTGTAGGTGTGGATACGCCAAAATCGGCCGGGTAATAGTCGCGGATTTGAATGATGGCGTTAGTTTTCTCGGATGTAATTGCCAGTATCACCGGATTATCGCGCCCAATAGAAAAGCGGGATGGTAACTGGCGAGTGATTTGCACCCGCAGAGGCTGCACACGCAAACCATCGACAACCATCAAAGCTAAGACAGCGATATCAAAGATGAGAGCGATCGCAATGCTAGCGGGGATACCGATGAAGAGGGATAATAGGGGAGCGATCGCTAAACCCAACAGTAATAATAAGTAAACTCGTTTAGCTGCAACCATAGATTTTTTTGTAAAACTCGATTATATCTGCCATTGGGGAAGGGGTATATGGGAAAGAATTTAACAATCTTCTGATAAATGAGTAATGAGTAGTGAGTAGTGAGTAGTGAGTAATGAGTAATGAGTAATGAGTAATACCCATTACTTATTACTCATTACTTCAAAATTAAAGACAGTTGGAGTCTGGGATTTAAACCTTGAATTTACGATAAATTAACTTGAGGTGTTTTGGATTCCATCTGATCAATATGAATATTCGGGTTGCTGAAGAATTGGATATTCCTGCACTAGCAGAACTTTATCAAACAACCGTGTTAGCGATCACCTACGGTGGGGCGTAGCCCATCGCACCTCAGCAATATTCTCAAGCTCAAACCCAAATGTGGGCATCCTTTTCATCTGACACTGCTGGGTTTCAACAGTTCATCTTAAAACCCACCACATTTATAGCTACCGATGAAACGGGAATTTTAGGTTTTGCAGGTATTGCTGAAGATGGTCATGTCACCTCAGCTTATGTCAGAAGCGATCGCATTCGTCAAGGTATTGGTTCTACTTTAATGCAGAAAATTTTAGAATATGCCCACAGTCACAAAATCCAGCGTTTATATGCAGAAGCTAGTGAATTTAGCCTAGGCTTATTTCAAAAATTTGGCTTTCACATCTACGATATTGAAATTGTAGACCGTCAGGGGGTAAAGTTTAGCCGCTATTTGGTAGAGCGAAATTGATTCATTCACGAGTATCAAATACTCATCGACAAAGCAAAAATACTCATTAACGGAGTTCAAATACTCATCAACGGAGTAAACATACTCATTAACGGAGTTCAAATACTCATCAACGGAGTAAACATACTCGTTCACCGAGTTCAAATACTCATTAACGGAGTTCAAATACTCATCGACGAAGCAAAAATACTCGTGAACGAGTATCAAAGACTCATTAACGAAACAAAAATACTCATTAACGGAGTTCAAAGACTCACAAAGCTAAAAATTACGAATTACGTTAGCGTAGCGGGGCGCAGCCCATTACGAATTATTCCGGCGCAAAGTTTCCAAATTATTCCGCACAGTGATTGTATTAGGATGATTTGCCCCTAACTGTTGTTCCAAAATTGCCAAAGCCTCGACATACAAAGGTTCGGCTTCGCTGTAACTACCCTGGGAATCGTAGAGTGAAGCCAAATTGTTGAGGCTAGTTGCCACATCAGGGTGTTCATCTCCCAGCAGACGTTTTCTCATCGCCAAAGCCTCGACATACAAAGGTTCGGCTTCGCTGTAACTACCCTGGGAATCGTAGAGTGAAGCCAAATTGTTGAGGCTAGCTGCCACATCAGGGTGTTCATCTCCCAGCAGACGTTTTCTCATCGCCAAAGCCTCGACATACAAAGGTTCGGCTTCGCTGTAACTACCCTGGGAATCGTAGAGTGAAGCCAAATTGTTGAGGCTAGTTGCTACATCAGGGTGTTCATCTCCCAGTAAGCGTTTTGTCATCGTCAAAGCCTCGACATACAGAGGTTCGGCTTCGCTGTACCTACCCTGGGAATCGTAGAGTAGTGCCAAATTGTTGAGGCTAGTTGCTACATCAGGGTGTTCATCTCCCAGTAAGCGTTTTCTCATTGCCAAAGCCTCGACGTACAAAGGTTCGGCTTCGCTGTACCTGCCCTGGGAATCGTAGAGTAGTGCCAAATTGTTGAGGCTAGTTGCCACAGAGGGGTGTTCATCTCCCAGCAGACGTTTTCTCATCGCCAAAGCCTCGACATACAAAGGTTCGGCTTCGCTGTACCTACCCTGGGAATCGTAGAGTGAAGCTAAATTGTTGAGGCTAGTTGCCACAGAGGGGTGTTCATCTCCCAGCAGACGTTTTCTCATCGCCAAAGCCTCGACATACAAAGGTTCGGCTTCGCTGTACCTGCCCTGGGAACGGTAGAGGTAAGCCAAATTGTTGAGGCTAGTTGCCACAGAGGGGTGTTCATCTCCCAGCAGGCGTTTTGTCATCGCCAAAGCCTCGACATACAAAGGTTCGGCTTTGCTGTACCTGCCCTGGGAACGGTAGAGTGAAGCCAAATTGTTGAGGCTAGTTGCCACATCGGGGTGTTCATCTCCCAGCAGACGTTTTTTCATTGTCAAAGCCTCGATATACAAAGGTTTGGCTTTGCTGTACCTGCCCTGGGAATCGTAGAGTAGTGCCAAATTGTTCAGGCTAACTGCCACATCGGGGTGTTCATTCCCCAGCAGACGTTTTCTCATCGTCAAAGCCTCGACGTACAAAGGTTCGGCTTCGCTGTACCTGCCCTGGGAACGGTAGAGTGAAGCCAAATTGTTGAGGCTAGTTGCCACATCGGGGTGTTCATCCCCAAAGCGTTCTCTAGTAGCTGATAAACATTTTTTCCGCCAAGGTAAAGCTTGCTCGTAAGCTCCTTGCCCTTGGTAAAATCTACCCAAGCCTGCAAAAGGCCAGATTAATTGATCATTACTTAACCAAGCTTGGTAAATTGTGGCTACTTCCTCAATGTGAGGCATAGCCAAAGTTGCTTGAGCAATTTCTATCAATGTCGGTGTCTGTGGAATCTTCTTGGCAACTGCCACCATCGCCTGACAAAAGCCCTGCTTGAGTTCATCAACTTCCGCTAACTCTTCTAACTTCTGCCGCAATAATTCCTGAATGCGTTCGTGAATTTGGTAAGTTTCCTCTGCCAACTCTTGCAGTAAATAACGCTCAATTAAAATACTGCGGTTAGCTTTCAGGTCAAATTCTAAATTACTAGCACTCGCTGCTGATTCTACCAAAGACCAAGGAATAGGGGCTAAAGCAAACAAACTCAACAAACAAGCTAACTTTTGCGCCTCTGGTTCTAAGCACTCCCAATTCAAATCAAAGGCAGCTGCTACACCAGACTCACCTGTTGCTGCTTGCTTTTGTTGTAGCCTTGCAAGGATGTCTTTTAACATAACACTCTCCTTGGTTCTCGGCTGTATGCTGCCACTTGGTACAACCCAATCGGTATATTACCCACAAACTGACAAAGTTTTTGGGCAAATTCTAATTCCTTTTCAACTCTGTCGCATCCCAATAGCTGTGTTAGTAATTCTAAGGCTGCATCTGGTGACAATTCACCTAACGGCAGAGAGGGATAAGTCAAGCCTGTATTTATACGAGTCGTGATTAACACCTTAAACCGAGAACCTTTAGCTGGTAGATAGTCTTTAATGTGCTGCCAATCTTTAACATCATCAAACACTAATAAAACTTTGCCTGCTTGCCAATTCCGCCAGCAATAAGCCACCTTACCATTCAGACTTAATTCCTGGGGAGGATTAAAGTTAGGAAAATTCACCATACCAAACTCTACTAACTGTGTTCCTAATTCAGTACCTTGGGGATTCAACCAGCAACACCCGCCAGGATAATCTTCTAAATGTTGCCATGAGTATTGAATGGCTAACTCTGTTTTACCTACGCCACCTTGTCCAGTTTCATCAGAAATTACAACGACATCATTTAGCTGTAATAGCTGGTGCAGTTTTTCTAATTGGTTATCTCTACCAACAAATTTAATGGCGTTACTCTGTTGAATATTGTGGGGGATATCAAAAGGATTGTAATGATATTTCTCTTGATCTCCATCCCCATTACGGTAATAAAAATAAGTAGGGAGTTGTTTTTTATCTAAAGTTTGAAATTGCTGCTTAACTTGTTCCGCAACTGCCAACATATTCGGCGGAAAGCTGCCATTCGCTTGTGCTAACGCCTCCCTCACTGCTTGGGAAAAATACCCCGTTTTCTCTGCCGTGTTTACCTTAGCTGTTTCTCCCTCCCGCGCCGCCAGTAACACAAACTGCTGACTATCCGTTCTTGGCTTCCCACTCGGAAAGATTCTTCCCCCTAAATTAGTTGGTCTTCCGTGGGTTTCCAAGAAATAATTAGCACAGGCATCAATAATACAGACGTGATGACGAATGCCAAACCTATCAGAACCCAATAACAGCAGTAAAGAATTTAAATCTAAATTTAGCCAACTCTGTTGAGTCGCATCAGCACAAATCAACCTGCGTTCTCGTTCCGCAGAAATCAAACCATGCCCAGCCCAAAAAATGTAGAGTAAATCACCCGACTGTTGAGAGAGAAAGTTAGTCACAATATCATAGAGATTTTGTTCTGTCGCTAACTCTACCCTTAACTCACATTCCCCAAGCAAGTGATCATTTTCTACCAATGACGACAAACACAGCCGAATATTCTCCTGTGGCACACCACACCCACACAACCACCGCGCAAACCTCAGCGCATCATGGACTTGTCCCCCTCCAAGTACATTCCATTGAGATTCGTGATATTTTTCAATCCCCACCACCAACCCATAAGTACGTTCCGGTTTAGCCATCAACTGCATAATGACCAAAACCTTAATATTAAGTACAGCATTTCATTCATAGCTAATTCTTTGCGTACCTCTGCGTTTACCTCCGCGCCCCTTAGCGTTTCAATTACATCATCGCAACCTCGCAAAAATCGCCTCCCAAGTTGTAGCATTCGTCCAATAAGCACTGTGAGAACGGGGGAATGGCTGTTGACTATTTACCTCTACATCCTGAACATTAGGAAAAATTCTACTACCCACGTAGCTGAGGAAATCCCGCAAATCATAAATATTTAACCATTCCGGGAAATATTCCGGCAGTGGTTGACCATACTCTAAACTGTACAAGGCGTTAATCTCATATAAAAACGGAGCTTGAGAACCCACAGTAACTAATAATTCCACCTGAGACAGTGGTTGCTGCACCAGCAAATCTACACAAGCAATACCCCCTAAACTATGGGCAAGTAACACTACTGGCGGTTCAGCTTGGGCAATTTGTTCTTGGATAAAAGCCCGAATTTTCTCGCCCCGTGTCTGATACAACAAAATATCAGAGGGCATTGGTGAAACCTTATCTGTAACAGCACCCCGTCTGCGCTTAACATAATTGGTTCCCAGGTGCAGCAATGGTTGTAATAACCACCTACGCAAACCTAACTCCGCTTCTGCTAAATCTAAAACTAGCAATTCCACAACCTTGTCACGCAATTGTGCATCGGTGAGTATAGGCACAAATCTTTGCTGTTGTTCACAAATCAACATTGCTTGAGCGACAATTGCCCTAGCTACAACTGCCACATACTCATTGAAATCAGATTCGCTGAGTGTGGGTAAAACTTCCTCATAAGCCTGAGAGTGAATCACTGCTGCTCGCGCTTCCCCAAACACATCAGCAATTCCCGCTTGGGACAATTCCGCTTCGAGTTCGGCGGTAGGGGTGAAATCTTGCAGTCGTGACTGTAACCTATCTGCGGGTTGCTCTCCAAAAGGATTGAGGCTGCGTTGTTCAATCGATTTTAAAGACAGCGATCGCAATTCATATAAAGGATCACGGTATAATTCCCCCCACAGGACAATATCTGCGTCTTCTGTTTGTGTCTCTTCTAAACCCAGCGTTGCATCATAGAAAGGTACTGATGCACCTTGAGCGTTTAACTTTGTGCCAAATAAATCACCCCACAGACAAGGCGCAACCATAACATCTGGGTTTTGGGCATGAATTTTCTGCTGAATTACCCGAAAAGTTTCCTCATATTCCCGTCCCCTTACCCCTGTGCCATGTACAAAGATGATGGTGGTCATAGTTATCTATAATTTATAGGGATTTAAGCCTAGAGCTTTCCCTATGTATTATTCACAACCACCCGCCAGGATGCAAGTTGATGATTTAGGTGTGAAGTTCAAAAGATGGGTGAGCGATCGCTGACCAGTAAGCGTCCTATGATGGAGTCAGGCTATTAAATCAGTTGGAGTATCAAGCATGGTTTCATCAGAATTACTTAACACGCTGCAAGGACTTAGCCGTGCTGAAAAACTGTATGTTGTGCAAGTGTTGATTTCTGAATTAGCCCAACAAGAAACTGACTTAATTAAACCAGAACAATCTTATCCCGTCTGGTCTCCTTATGATGCTTTTGAAGCAGCGAACACAATGCTAGAAGTTTTACAAGCCACAAAAAATCAAAACAATGTCTAATGTTGAGCAGTTCCCTTTTGTCAACGCTGATACAACATTAGGGGAAGTTGGGTTTCGCCCATATATGCCACTTGTACTTGCAAGCCAGCAATGCGCCATAACAACATCCGCCCTGTTAGATACAGGTGCAACAGTAAACGTATTACCCTATCCAATAGGTCTTGATCTCGGATATGTTTGGGAACGTCAGACAGCAACTTTAAACTTAACGGGAAATCTTGCTCAGTATGAGGCTCGTGTTGTTGTGATTCAAGCAACAGTTGGTAAATTTGAACCTGTGCAACTCGTATTTGCTTGGACAAAAGCTGTGCAAGTTCCCATGATTTTAGGGCAAGTAAATTTTTTCATGGAGTTTGACGTTTGTTTTTATCGCTCACAGCTATATTTTGCAGTCAGTCCAAAGAAGAAAGCCCCACAATAACTATGACAACAAGATGGAATTTGACTTTCACTAAACTGTACTAGCGTTCTACACTAAATATTATCCTTACTGCAAACCTGGATTCCTTCAGAGATACTGTCCATGCAACTCCTCAAAACAACCGACAACGATTTTGCCGTCAAGTTCAAAACACTGGTGAGCGATCGCCGGGAAGCAACGGTTGATGTTAGTGGTACAGTCAGAGATATCCTCGCCGATGTCAAAGGGCGGGGGGATGCGGCAGTTAAGGAATACACCAGTCGGTTTGACCATTTCAACCCGGAATCTTTACGTTTAAGTGCCATCTTCATTGCTGAACAAGCCGCTAAATGTCCGGCTGGAGTCAAAGCAGCCCTTGAACTCGCTGCTGAACGTATCAGTTCTTTCCACCACAAGCAATTACCCCAAGACATCGGCTACACCGACACCGTAGGCGTAAAACTCGGTTTAAATTGGGTGTCCCTTACCCAAGTCGGGATTTACGTCCCCGGAGGACGCGCCAGTTATCCTAGTTCTGTATTGATGAATGCCCTACCCGCCAAAATCGCCGGTGTGGAACGGATTGTGATGGCAGTACCTATGCCTCGCGGTGAAATTAATCCCGTTGTCTTGGCAGCTGCCCAAGTTGCGGGTGTGACAGAAATATATTGTATTGGTGGAGCGCAAGCAATAGCAGCCCTCGCCTATGGTACAGAAACTATTACCCCTGTAGATAAGATTGTCGGTCCCGGTAATGCCTACGTTGCAGAAGCCAAGCGTCAGGTATTCGGGACTGTGGGTATAGACAGTATCGCCGGCCCTTCAGAAATTTTGGTAGTAGCTGACGATAAAAACAACCCCGAATGGATAGCCTGGGATTTACTCTCCCAAGCAGAACACGACCCCAGCGCCCAGTCTATTTTAATTACCGACTCTGAAACCTTTGCCCAACAAGTCATCGCCGCAGTTGACCAAGTTATTCCTCAACTATCCACCCAAGCAGCCGCCAGCACCAGTTGGGAAAAGCATGGAGCAGTCATTATCGTCAATGATTTAGCAGACAGCATCCCCCTACTCAATCAACTAGCTCCCGAACACGTAGAATTGTGCGTAGACAATCCCCAATTACTAGCTAGCCAAATTAAATGCGCCGGCAGTATGTTTTTAGGACGCTACACCCCAGAAGCCATTGGCGATTATTTAGGCGGCCCCAATCATGTGCTACCTACTGCCCGTTCTGCCCGTTTTTCTTCTGGTTTAAGTGTTTACGACTTTATCAAGCGCATTACCTATTTAGAATGCAATCAAGCTGCATTGCAGGAAATCGGTCAAGCAGCGGTCACTTTAGCAGAAGCCGAAGGTTTACCCGCCCATGCTGGTAGTGTGGCTGTACGTTTGCAGTAAGTTTAGGAAAAGCAGAGGGGCAGAGGAGATTTTAAGCCAATGCCCTATGCTCAAATAGTCACAGGTGATTCCACATAAATAGTTGGTTCTTGCATGGTGAACTCAATGCCATGATTGATTAATTTTTTAGAGATTTTTTCATTTGCCAACTCTAAAAGACGCTTACGCAATTGCAATGAGTTATCGCTGGAACCCAAAATAAAAAATGTCACTCTGGTACGGGTGGTTTCCTTGGATGAATGGTGATTTAAAAAAGTAATACTGGTGCTACCTGGGTCAATTCCAAACAAAGAGTTGGTACTCTCAACAATTACTTGCTGCACTAAGGCTTGTTCTTTATCTGCTAGGAAATGTAAAAAGTCAAGGTAAAGTAAAACCATGACTTTTTTACCGCGCGTAATATTTTCTATCTCTAAATTTGCCAAGATAGAATTCGGAATAATAAACAAGGTACTTTTAGCAGCTGTCCGAATTTTAGTGGAACGAATCCCAATTGATTCCACCCTGCCAAATAAACCTTCGGGAATTTGTCCAGATTTTTGCAACCGAATATACTCACCAGGAACAAAAGGTCTATCTAAATACAACACTATTGTTCCTAGCAATTGTTCCAGGGTTTTTTGAGCCGCAAAAGCCACGGCTAAACCCCCAATTCCCAAACCAGTTAATAACCCGATTAAATTAAACTGTTGGCTTTGAGCAAATGCCAAAACAGCAATAAATCCAATGATGACGTTGGCCAGAGTCTCAAATACCAAAAGTAATTCGTCTACTTCTCTGCCAAACTTTCGTACTAATTCAATACCATACACACGAATAAATTGACGGAATAAGCTTGATGCTAGCCACGCCAGACTAATAATCACAGCTAAATCTACAATTGGTGATAAAAATCTGTAGACTGATGTATATTCTTCAATCCATGATAAGGATAGGGAAACGAGAATTAATGTCCCTGTGATTTTAAATAAGTTTCTAATGGGTTCAATTAAGTTGTTATAAATACTAGCAACTTGCTGGGGTGCAAAACGCTGAATAGCAATTCGCACAAAGCTGGGAGTGTAGCGTCCTACTAACCATGATATGAGGATAAAGAAAAGAAATATGCCAAATTTAGTCAGAGCATAGATTGTTGTATCACGTTGGAGAAATTTGAGAATAAAGTTGGAAAGTTCTGTCATCATTGCTAAATTGTAATCGGTGAGTCAACATAAATTGTTGGTTCTTCTATCTCAAAGGCAATACCATATTCTTTTAAATATTGAGTGATGCTTTGAGTAGCCAAGTCTAGCAGTTGACGACGCAATTCCATTGATACATCTCCAGTCCCTAAAATAAAGAAAGCAACTTGTGCTTGGGTAATCTCTACATCTGCTAAGGAATTAATATTTTTAAAAGTAACTTCTGTATTGCGGGAGTCGATACCGAAAATATCATTGCTACTATTGATAATTACCTGACGAATTAAGGCTCTTTCTTCACTACTAATCACGCGAAAGAATTTTAAATAAAGAATAGACATGAGTTTCTTAGCACCAGTGAAGTTTTCAATATTCACTTGTGTCAAGGAACTGTTGGGAACTATAACTAATGTGCCTTTCCCAGAAGTTCTAATGCGGGTAGACCTCAAGCCTATAGACTCAACTCTGCCAAAAGTACCATCGGGTAAACCAATATAATCATCAATTACAAAAGGTCTATCCAGATAGAGAACAATTCCCCCTAAAACTTGTTCTAATGTTTTTTGGGCGGCAAAGGCTACTGCTAAACCACCAATTCCTAAACTCGCTAGTAAGCCGAAAACATTAATTTGATGTGTTTGGGCGTAAATGAGAATGGCTAAGAAGACAATAATCAGATTAGCTAACCACTTGAAGAGAATTAGTAACTCGCTACTGATTTTTTGCCCACTCTTGAAGGCAGCGTTTAATAGATAGAAATCAAAGAAGTTTTTAAATAATTGTGATGCTAACCAACTGGCTGCGATCGCTAATATTAAGCTAGTGATAATTTCAAAGGAATTAGTCCACTGATTTTTGGGAAAAATAACTGTAATCGTCTCAATAATACCAATTATACTAACGACAGTGATTAAGCCCTCATTTGGCTTGATTAACTTTTGATAAGGGTCACTCAGTTGTAGTTTAAATAGATTCTGCCAAAATATCTTGATTTGGTCAATAAATAAACGTCCTCCTAAAAATATACAAAATCCTCCCACTAGACCAAGTAAACCAATTTGTAGCTCTCCACTTGTCAGAATTTCTGGTAAAAAAGTCAACATTTATCTCAATTATGGCACAAGCAACTGTTTGGCAAATCTCTACATTATTTGCCATGACATGAAGAAGGATCTCTAATAATTAGAGACCTAATCATGATTTATAGTGCATTGTACAACAGTCGGTTCACTCATTTAAGTGCTGAGAAAGTGAGAGCCACAAGTAAACGCTGGAAAGGTAGACTACGGCTACGATACAGATAGTAGATATAAATTCAAAATCATTCATGACCTTTAGGGAAATTAGAGTGTGTGAGAAGTTAACAAGTAAAATTATGACAAGTTGAAACAGTACATTCCCTAACTGAAATGCAGCAAAAACAACTTTTCACCCAAAATTTGGATGAATGAATGATAATTAGGTCACTATACTGATGAAGCTTCTAGTTAGAGGTTAGTCTAGATGTAACTCACCTCAGACAATCTAGAACATCGATTGACCTGAAAAATAAATGCAACTTTTGAACAAAAGTCAAAAGTTTTCATCAAAAGAGAACAAATACAACCCTTTTTGGGAAGCAATTCTCGTTAGCTAGATCATCAAATATTAGATTTGATGCCAACATATACCTATAACGAATTATCAGTAGCACAGATTTCAATATGACTTCTGGCTGCTGTTCGCAAAGTCTAGGCGTAGCCCATTCTTTTTTATCGGTAAACGTCCCCCAACTCTGTTGAGGTAGGCGGCTAAGTCACAGTGATGAATTACACTGGTCATGTTTTTGACTAGCTTTTCACCAAAGCTTTGTCTATGCTGCTAACCCTCAACTGCTGGATAGTTCAGCAGCATTAACCAGGTAGCTAGCATTTCTTAGCCAATGACTATGATCACTATTTTTGGAACTGCTGTTATTCTATATTAGACCAAATAAGTAAAACTTGACTAAAAAATCTATCTAAAAATTTAGTCGGCAATCTTCCCTAATTGGACACAATTTATCATTCTAAGCTAATGAGGTTATAAAAATTGTTGGCATGGCTACATTAATAGAATTTATGCCTGAAATAATCAGTTTAACGAGCCTAATATTGAGGCTGTTTTTAGCAGAATACAGTCATAATTTCTAGAGCATTTAGATATAAATACGGCGATATTTGTAGCTTGTTTACAAATATCGCCGTATTTTTACGCTCAGGGACTTCCAAATCAAAAATATCCAATATGTATGGTGCGTCAGTACGAATAATTTATCGGTATATCAAGGGTTTCTCTGACTGACGCACCTTGTTCACCCTAGAAGGTAAAAGTGGTACGCACTACTCCCACATAGATGTTAGGGTTTTCGCTATTACCTTCAGGATTAAAGATAGTGATTAATCCTGGAGTAATAGCAATGTTGTCATTCAGCTTATATCTATAGAAGGCTTCTAAATGATAAGAGACATCACCATCTTGGCGGCGATTAGCACCACTCACGAACTGATTTTCAGCAACGTAAGGCGGCGCACCAAACACAATACCAGCAAAATTTCCCTCCCGACCAAAATCGGGAAGGCCTAGCTGCACTGCCCAGTTCCAAATATCTGCATTGCTCCTAGCAACGGCTGTATTCTCAGCTTGAGCATTGGTGTAACCGCCCCAAGCTGTGAGGGTAAATTTAGGACTGAATTTGTAATTGGCACTAACACTGTAATTATTCACAGAGGTTCGCGCCCCGTTGAATGGGTTATTAGCAAAACCAGTACCAGTGCTACCTGTGACTCCGCTACCGTTGGTGTAATAGGCATTGACATAAGTAAAAGCCAAACTTAATTGTGAGCTTGGCTGGAAAGTCAGTTGTCCTAATGCGGAATAACTACCATTAAACATTCCTCTGCCGTTACTGGGGTCATTACCAACACCCGACGGCACAACGTAACCCGCAGTTAGAGTCAGAGCATCATTGAATTTGTGATTAATAATGATACCCGGCCCTTCTGTAGCGCGATAAGTTGGGTTATAACGTCCAAAACGAGATAGCGCACCTGAACCACTAGAGTCGAAGTTGCGACTGAGAGCAGGTACTTCATCAATATATTCCAACCCTTCGGTTGCGATGTTGAGGGTTGTGGAGTCGCTGACGGGAAAACGATAAAATAGAGTTGCTATGCTGACATCGTTGGATTCATTACCATCAAACCCTAAACGAGTTTGGTTAGTACCAGTTACGGCTGTATTAAACGGGGTGATGTTTCTTCCTTGTAACCTCACTCTCAACCGGTCTTTACCAGTGAAGCTAGTGTCAAAGTTCAACCGGATGCGATCGGCAAAAATCACATTTTCATCAAGGTCTGTTCTGGTAGTACCACGATTTTGGGCATCGGTATTAATGGCTCTATCTGAACCAAACACACCAGCCAGTCCAAAAATTGCTTCTCCCCGCAGTTTAGTAGTTGTAGAGAATTGCCGAGATTCTAAAGTGGCGGTACGTGCTTCTAGGGCATCAACTTGACCTCGCACAGTTTGCAACTCCTCTGCATACTCCTCTTGCAGTTTTTGCAGTGTTGCTAAATCTTCTTTAGTTGCTAGTTCACCTGTACTGGTAGTAATTAGTTGATTAATCTGGTCTAGACAAGCATTTAAACCGGCGGCAAACTCATAGCGAGTTAAAGCACGATTACCTCGGTAAGTTTGGTTAGGATAGCCTGCAATGCAACCATATCGCTCAACGAGAGATTGTAGTGCTTGGAATGCCCAATCGGATGGGTTGACATCGGACAATTGGGATACTGAAGTTACTTGTCCCAGGCTGTCTGCGTTGCTAGAAACTTGATTTGTAGGTACTTCAGATGTAATTCCTGGAACTGCAACTATGAATATACTCAGAATCGTTGGACTAAATAACAAAGAATTTAACCAAAACTTCTGCATGAAAATATCCTCACACCTGGTATTGACTGCTGAAATATCAAGGTTGCTCCCACAATTAAGTGCAGCCTAAAATTGTTGGTAAATCCACATTAGATGCACAATGAAGCAAATAAGTGAATTGTAGTTTTATCTTCCATAACAACAACTAAAATTTAGGTGTCAGGGAATTTAATCTTGGTTATTCAGTTTTGACAAGTTTGATTTTAACAGCCTTAAAACAAGAATGTTTATTGATATTTCTCTTTGTTATTAAATAAAGATAATTAGCATACTTTACCTATTTTTAATCAAAAAGATAACTTTTTCTTAAACTTTATCTACGCCAATATCTTGCACTATTCTCAATCATCGTAGGTTGGGCAATGCCGACGATGTAAAAATCGTGGCTGGAGTTAATTTTCAGCATTGCCCACCTGATAAAATTGGCAATGTTGCAAGATGTTAAGTATAGCAATCATCAATCATTAGCTGGGAGAAACGCTCTAGTAACTAGATGAGATAAATTACATAATTTATACAAATAAAAAAATATATAATTAATAGCAAGCTTTACCTTTAGTTAACCAAAGCTTAATTTAAAAATAATCTATCTCTATCAATTTAAGAAAGTTTGACTTTTAGACTATCAATGTCTATCCTGCTATAGTAAGAAATTAACTCTGCTTTTAGATAGATAGTTATCCTATCTAAATCTAGAATTAGCCTATTCTTAATTACGTCTTAACCAAATAACTTTACCGTCAATTGAAGGGCATAAATAATGTCGAAAAATGGCGAACACAGTGGCTATAGAAATTAGTAACCTGTCTAAAAGTTTTAAAGGTAAGTCAGCACTACAGAAAGTATGCTGTACTATCAATGAGGGCGAAATGGTGGCGCTTGTAGGTGCATCTGGCTCAGGAAAATCTACACTCCTGCGGCATATCAATGGCTTGCAAGTTGGAGATGCCGGAGCTATTTTCGTTTTTGGTATGGTTCTGCAAAGTCAGGGTAAATTGCATTCTAGAATTAGGCATTTACGCAGTCAGATAGGCTGTATTTTTCAACAGTTTAATTTAGTCAATAGATTGACCGTTATTGAAAATGTTTTAGTGGGAAACTTAGCAAGATTATCTTTTATACGTTCAGCATTACATTTATTTAGTAAAACAGAAAAACTGCAAGCTCTGGCAGCACTAGAGAGAGTAGGTATTTTAGAACAAGCTTATAAACGAGCTTCCATGTTGTCTGGGGGACAACAGCAGAGAGTAGCGATCGCGCGTTGTTTAGTCCAAGGCGCGAAAATCATCCTGGCAGACGAACCAATCGCCTCTCTCGATCCCGAATCAGCGCGGAAAGTCATGGAATTACTCGTGCAGTTAAATCGCCAGAGCGGAATTACCGTAGTCGTTTCCCTCCACCAAATTCAGATGGTGCGGCGCTACTTTGATCGAGCGATCGCGCTACGAGATGGCGAAGTCATGTTTGATGGTGCAACCGTAGAACTTGATGATCATAAACTCAATGAAATTTACGGTACAGCCGCAGAAGAATTGGTGCTGCGAGGACATGGGGAACTGCTTGTGTAATTCCCACTAGAAGCAAAGTTTTAGATATTTTTTGCCTAAAACATCTAATTAACTAGGAATTAGCTATGAAAAGAAGAATATTTCTAGAACGATCTGCCTTATTTGGTGCATCTTTCTTAGGAACTCAAACGATTTCTACTATTACCAATAACTGGATTGAACCAGCACAAGCAGCATCAATTAAAGAACTGAACTTTGGGATTATTTCTACAGAATCTCAAGCTAATCAAAGACCTTTGTGGGAACCTTTTATTGCTGCTTTATCAAAGTCTATAGGTATTCCCGTTAAAGCCTTTTATGCTACCCAATATGCAGGCGTAATTGAAGCTATGCGCTTTGGTCAAGTACACATAGCTTGGTATGGTGGTAAATCTTATATTGAAGCTGCCAGAATAGCTAATGCCGAAGCCTTCGCTCAAACTGTTGGCACAGATGGCAAGAAAGGCTACTACTCTCACTTAATTACTAATCGAGATAATCCCATCGCAGCAGCAGCGAAAAGACAAGGTGGTGATAAGTATGTCATTCAAAATGCTGCTAAGTTAACTTTCGCTTTCAACGATCCCAACTCCACTTCTGGATTTTTAGTACCAAGTTACTATGTATTCGCCAAAAATAAAGTTGATCCCAAGAAAATTTTTAAACGGTTAATTTTTTCTGGTAGTCATGAAGCAACAGCCTTAGCAGTAGCTAATAAGCAGATAGATGTAGCTACAAATAATAATGAGTCTTTAGAGAGATTAGAAAAAACTAATCCTGCCGCATATAAAAAGATTGAAATTATTTGGACATCACCAATTATTCCTAGTGATCCCATTGCTTATCGCAAGGATTTACCAGCAGATATTAAACGGAAATTGCGTAATTTCTTCTACACTTTTAAAGACAGAAAGATTCTTGAACCTTTGCAGTGGTCAGCTTTAGTTCCAGCTAATGATAAAACATGGAATCCTATTCGAGAACTAGACATTGCTAAACAGGTTTTAGAATTGCAGTCTAAACCTAGATTGAGTAATGAGGAGAAGCAGAAACTAAATAATCTCAATAATCAATTACGCGCATTACAAAGACGTTAGTTTTAGTTTTGATGACTATTGCAGACAATAACTATATGTGCAGTAGTCTTGATATTTTTACTGGAATGCCACAGATAAATTTATGGACAGAAGGTTATTTATTCAGCAGGGTTCTTTGTTTACCATATCTTTGGCTAGTGCCAAGATACTTTCAGCTTGTACTTCTAATACTGATAACAGTGACGCAGCAATTAAAGAAATTAACTTTGGGGTTCTGTCTACAGAATCTCAGTCTAATCAAAAACCTTTATGGGAACCTTTTGCTGCTGCTATGTCAAAAGAGATTGGGATTCCTATTAAACCCTTTTATGTTACACAGTATGCAGCAGTCATCGAAGCCATGCGCTTTGGGAAAGTGCAGGCAGCTTGGTTAGGTGGCAAATCTTATATTGAAGCAGCAAAAGTTGCTGAGGCTGAAGCTTTTGCTCAGGTTGTCAGTGCAGATGGTAGTAAGGGTTACTATTCACATTTAATTGCTAATAAAGATAACCCCATCACAGCAGAAGCTATAGCAGCAGGCGGCGATAAATATGTAATTCAAAACGCTGCCAAGCTGACTTTTGCATTTAATGATCCTAATTCTACTTCTGGATTTTTAGTTCCCAGTTACTATGTTTTTAATAAAAATAATGTTGATCCCAAAAAAGCTTTTAAACGCTTAATTTTTGCTGGTAGTCATGAAGCTAGTGCTTTGGCTGTAGCAAATAAACAAGTAGACGTAGCTACCGTTAGTAATGAAGCATTAAAGCGTCTAGAAAGAACCAATCCTACAGCTAGACAGAAGATTGAAATCATTTGGCAATCACCGCTAATTCCTAGTGATCCAATTGTTTATCGTCGAGATTTACCAGCAGATATCAAAAAGAAATTGCAAAATTTTTTCTATAACTACAAAGACGCTAAAGTTTTAGAACCATTTGAAATTTCTGGTTTTGTACCTGCTGAAGACAAAAATTGGCACACAATTCGAGAGTTGGAAATTGCCAAACAAATCCAAGAGACTCAAGCCAAAGAAAATCTTAGTGAGCAAGAAAAACAGCAGAAAATAGCAGAACTCAATCAGCAACTGAAAGAAATTCAATAAACTAAATTTATAGGTATAAAAATGCAGTCACGAAATCATATTATTACTAACCCATCGCCTACGGTAGTAGCAATGTTAGAGCAGGAAGCAAAACTTTTAACTACCAAAAAAGTTTTATTTCTTGTAGCGATCGCTGCTGTATTGATTTTTGCCTATTATCAAAGTGAGTTGAATTTCCCTGTACTGCTGCAACGCGGAAATAACATGGTGGAATATATCCGTGCATATTTTCCACCAGACTTTAGCGATTGGAAGTATTATTTATCAGAAACGATTATTACTATATCAATGGGGATTTGGGGAACTTTAATAGCGGCGATCGCAGCTGTTCCTTTATCAATTTTAGCATCAAGTAATATGTGTCCTGTGTGGATTGTACAACCGACACGCCGCGTTTTAGATGCCATGCGTGCCATCAACGAAATTGTCTTCGCACTCATCTTTGTCGTAGCTGTGGGATTGGGGCCATTTGCTGGGGTATTGGCGTTATTTGTCCACACAGCCGGAGCTTTAGGAAAGTTATTTTCAGAAGCAGTCGAAGCAATTGATCCGGGACCAGTTGAAGGCATTAGGGCGACTGGTGCAAATCAACTGCAAGAAGTAATCTTTGGTGTCATTCCCCAAGTTTTGCCTTTGTGGACTTCTTTTACCTTATATCGCTTTGAATCCAATGTGCGATCGGCTTCTGTTTTAGGCATTGTCGGTGCTGGAGGAATTGGGGTTTCTCTATATCAGAGCTTCGGATCATTCCAATATCAAAAGGTTTGCGCCATTTTAATTATTTTAATAGTTGCCACTGCTACCATTGACTTCCTATCTGCCAGGGTGAGAGCTTGGCTAGTTTAGTAGGGGATTGGGGACTGGGTATTAGAAGAGAGTTTTTAATCAAGGAATGGGTGATCACATAAAACCAACATCGAAATCATCATTTCTTTTACCCCTACACCCCTACACCCTAACGAGTAACTGATACTAAATATTTCAGAAAATAATTCACCTGCTAGAGAATAAAACCTAGAGGGTATGGTAGTAATGATTTGCTAAGACCGTACAAATACCATAGTGAAATAACCCCAGGTTTTTTGTGCGAGCTAGTTGAGCCTTTGTGTATTTTTTCGCAAAAGGAAGCAATTATGTCTAATTATGAGCAGGTTTTTGCATCAACACAGACCCTAGAAGAATCATTGAGTTCAGAGGAAGCAGTAGCGGCGATCGCAGTTGTGAGTGCGATCGCTGACTCTTCTATTGATGAAGTCGATGCCGAAGGTTTAGCAGGTATTCTTTGGGAATTCGAGGTTTTTGCAGAATATACAGAAGACGAGATCGTCGAAATAGTTGACGATCTCATTGCCAGTGCAGAAGAGGAGGGAGTTGGGGCTTTATTAAATACAGCCACTCAAGTCCTATCTGAAGACATGATTTGGGATGGTTTCGCGGCTGGAGTGGTGGTACTCTTAGATCCAGAAGAACTGGTAATTCCCCAAGACAAGCAACCTTACCTGAAAAAACTCCAAGAAGCCTTGAAACTCAAGGATGAAGAAGCACAAGAAATCATTCAAGAAGTCACTGCTGCATTCCAAGAATCCGATGAGGAAGAATATTTAG
This sequence comes from Nostoc sp. PCC 7524, assembly GCF_000316645.1. Classification (NCBI taxonomy): domain Bacteria; kingdom Bacillati; phylum Cyanobacteriota; class Cyanophyceae; order Nostocales; family Nostocaceae; genus Nostoc; species Nostoc sp. PCC 7524. The sequence continues at coordinate 3,222,226 of NC_019684.1, read as the reverse complement.
ATGACGAAGATGACACAGTAGCTATGGAAGACTGAATTTAGGATGTTAAAAGTCACCTTGTCCGATTGATACTCAGCAAGGTGGCAAAATTAAAAAATGAAAATCCAGCAGCTATGGCAGGGGACAGGTGACAGGTGACAGGTGACAGGTGACAGGTGACAGGTGACAGGTGATAGGTGACAGGTGATAGGTTTAAAAGCCTCTGATGGTAATGGTTTTATGATTTCCTAATGTCCTAATCTCATTGGCTACAGCTATAATCCTGGCTAGCACACATATGAGTGCTGGTTTTTTTTTGTCAAAAATATTAGTTCCTGATCCATTAAATCTGGAGTTAGTAGGGTGCGTCAGTATGAGTAATTTCTTTGTGTGTCAAGGGTTTTTCTGGCTGACGCACCATATATATGGGATATTGTCTGATTTGGAAGTCCCTAATTGTATTTAACCAATAGACCGCTTGAGTGAACCATCGGCGTATAGTTCTAGAGGTATTAACTCGATTTTGCCGTTTACTTTAACTTGAGAATAAACTACTTTTAGTGACATACTCCCACACTGATGCAAGCATACAGTGTGGGCTTCTCATCCAATCCAGCTATTGCTTCTCCTGACGGAGACGCTACGCGAACGGAGGCGATGAGCTTTGTTTTGAGTCCACGAGATGCCCCTCCGCAGACTTGAACAAGTACAAAAATGTTCAATCCTTTGTACTGTCAGAGTTTTACCTACCCACAGAAGCGACAAACAAATGTCTGTTACTGGGTAGAACCCCATACTCTGAGTTGTCAAGGTTCGGCGCACAGGAAGCGGTTAGCTATTAATTTGATTAAACCTGTACGACTTAAGTATATCATGGTTACGGTGATTTGTCGTAATTATGTCAAGAAAACACAGGGTTGAAACAAGACTTAACGACAGGGAATTGGGACTTTTAAAAGAGTTCGCAGAGACTCTGGATATCCCGATGTCTGAAGCGTTGAGAACCTTAGTCCAAAGTTTGGCGATTCGTCGCCCACCCCACTCCCTCAACGAGTGATAGTCGTTATTGGTCGGGGGTGGGACTCCTCACCGCCCTGCCATTCATCTCATCACTTCCGCTATTGCGGTAAGTGAGAGGCTTCTGTCAGTTCAAGCTAAAAAAATATTGAAACAGGCTGTATTCAAATGAGAGAATTCCCAGATAAAATACTCTCCAGTTAAGGGTTCCACTAATCCATATAAGTAAAAATTATCCCGCTTCCATTGCATAATGCCGATGGGCTTGACTCCTTTTTTAGTAATTAGTCTCCCAGCTTCAGTCTTCAATCCCACACGGCTTTCGTCCCCACACCAATATCTCATTGTTTTTTGCCTATCTACTGGTGCTATGACGTGTTTTTTATTACTTCTAGGTATTGTGGCAGTTTTTTTAAATTCTGATTCTGCTTCGCTATCGTATTTAATACCTACTGCTCGCGGCACTTTTAGCTTTGCTTTCATTTGATAGCGCACTGTATCATGTACTACTTTATATGATGCTTCTATCCCTTCTACTGCTTTTAACCATGTTCGGATTTCCTCATAACTTTTGAATCCCTCCGATTCTTGAAGCTCTTTGTCTAGCTGCTCTCTTACTTGTAAGCTAATTATTGCAGGTCGCCCTGGACTCTTTAGAGTTGTTAATAGACCCTTGATTCCCGACTCTTGATAATTTTTTAACCATCTTTGTACCGTTACCCTTGCCCTTCCTACTACCACCGCTACATCTTGTATTGTTTTCACTTGTCCTATTTTCAGCAAATACAAAGCTTGAATCCGTTCAAAACTTGATGCTGTTTTTTGTTTTAAGAGCAACTCATGTAATTCCTCTACTGACTCTTTTATTTCTACTTTGGTTACTCCAGCCATCTTTGCTCGTTAATATTTATTCCTTATTTATCTGTATCATACTTTTCGTGAATTGGTATAAAAGGTCGCCATATCTACAATCTACTTAATTAGTTAGTAATGCTATTGAGTCTTGGGAATGATTGTTGGTCATTCTTTAGATTTAACAACAGTAATATGAAGAATAGGTATCAATAATTCTAAGTATTGATGAAGTTTTTCCAAGTCTGAGTTTTCAGTTGTGCTAGCTTGTCTGCGTTTCAGCGTTTACAAAACAAACTATTTCCTTTGAGGAATGACATTTCTGATACCACCTTTAGTCCCGACAGTCTCACCTTGATAACGAGGGATGATATGGATACTGGTGTGCATAATATTTTGTCCTGCGGCTCGATTAACATTCATACCTACATTAAAACCATCAGGAGCAAATTCGGCTTGAAGCATTTCTTGGACTTTATTTACCATCAACCAGCAAGCGGATTGTTCTGGGAAGGGTAGCTCAAAATAATTACTCACATGACGTTTAGGAATTACCAAAACGTGACCTTTGCTGATAGGATAACCATCAAATATAGCATAAGCGTTTGCCGATTCAGTTAATAGCTTAAGATTTTTACGGGGATTACAAAATATACAATTATGAGATGAATGACGCTGGTAATTATAAGCAATATACTCATATAATTCTCGACCTTCATCTACATAAATTGAATGAAACGGCAGTTTAACAATACACTGATAAGTAGGCTTTTTGTGGACGTAATGCTCTCTAAAACCTTCTTTTTTGATATCCCTTCTGACGGCATAGTAAGCTTTACCGCCTGGTTTTAATAAGTGCGACACTTCCATAAGGACATTAACTTGGTCTTCAGGAAACAAAACATTTAAGACATAAAAGCACATGATAGTGTCAAATTGCTCATGGGGATATTGTGGAAAATAATAAGGATCATAGCCTGTAATATCACAGCCTTTTTGACGCAATAATTTCACATCATTACCGCAACCACAACCAAAATCTAGGATTTTACCTTGTAGCAGGTTTTGACTTAATAAAAACTGGGCAGGAAATGACAGGTAATTCCTTTCAATAGCCGTGAGATGGCTGAATTGATTTTTTTGCTGTTGCATGGTGATTCAATATTTGTATTCCCCCTGTCTTAGCACAATTGATACCAAATCTGCGGAACAGTGGGCATGGGGCATTGGGAGAAGAAGAGGAATTGGGGCAGGGGAGCAGAGGGGATGAGGGGGATGAGGGGGATGAGGGAGACAAGGGAGACAAGGGAGACAAGGGAGACAAGGGAGAGTCTTCCCAATCCCCAGTCCCCAATCCCCAATCCCCAGTCCCCAGTCCCCAATCCCCAATCCCCAATCCCCAATCCCCAACCCCTCTTTTTCAAGACTTCTTAACAATTTTGTAACTAAATGCTCACGAACAAGAGATAATATAAAATCCCCATCGACCTCAGCTGTAATACCATCGTCCATTACAGAACTTGTTCTGGCTTGGCTGACATAATTCAATTAACGGCTACAGGGTCGAATTCCGCAAGCTGCAATCAATGAGATGATGAAAACAGCCACCGAATTACAAGCTCGACTGGAGTTTTACTACCAGCAAATCAAATCTATTATTCTGACGCGTCAGAATCCCATCACTGGGTTGCTACCTGCGAGTACAGCAATCACGGCTCACGGTGATTATACAGACGCTTGGGTGAGAGACAATGTTTACAGCATTTTGGCAGTTTGGGGTTTAGCCCTGGCATATCGCAAGGTGGATGAAGACAAGGGACGCACCTACGAATTAGAACACAGTGTAGTGAAGCTGATGCGTGGGTTGTTGTTTGCTATGATGCGACAATCCCACAAAGTAGAGCAGTTTAAACATACTCAGTCACTCTTAGATGGCTTACACGCCAAATACAACACAACTACCGGCGATATTGTAGTTGGTGATGACGAATGGGGACATCTGCAATTAGATGCTACATCTATATTTTTGTTGATGTTGGCACAAATGACCGCTTCAGGATTGCAGATAACTTACACCGTTGATGAGGTAAATTTCGTCCAAAATTTGGTTTATTACATTGGACGAGCTTACCGCACCCCCGATTATGGTATTTGGGAACGGGGAAATAAAATTAATCACGGTAATGCTGAGTTAAACGCTAGTTCTGTAGGGATGGCGAAAGCTGCCTTAGAAGCAATGAATGGACTGGATTTATTTGGAGTGTGGGGAAGCCAAGCTTCAGTCATTCATGTTTTGCCAGATGAAATTGCTCGCGCTCGCATTACTTTAGAATCACTATTACCGAGGGAATCTGCTTCTAAAGAAATTGATGCGGCTTTGTTGAGTATTATCAGCTATCCGGCTTTTGCGGTGGCAGATGTGCCATTAAGAGAACGCACTCTCAATGATATTATCAACAAACTCCAAGGCAAATACGGCTGTAAACGCTTTTTGCGGGATGGACATCAAACGGTTTTAGAAGACACCAACCGCTTACATTATGAGCCTTGGGAACTCAAGCAATTTGAGCATATTGAATGTGAATGGCCGTTGTTTTTTACTTATTTAGCTTTGGATGGGTTATTTCGTGGTGATAAAAAGCAAGTTAAATATTACCAAGAGCGTTTAGAAAACTTACTCATTGAACGCGATGGGTTACGTTTATTGCCAGAACTATATTATGTTCCCGCCGAAAATGTTGAAGCAGAAAAGTTAGTTCCCCAAAGTCAGCCGCGTTTACCGAATGAAAATATCCCCTTGGTATGGGCGCAAAGCTTATATTTTCTCGGTCAAATGTTGAGTGAAGGGTTGCTGGCGGTTGGAGATATTGACCCTTTAGGTAGACATTTGTGTGTCGGTAAAAATCGGGAAGCTGTAGTGCAGATTGCTCTGTTAGCAGAAGATGAGGATTTACAAGCGGAACTAGAAGTTTATGGCATTGAAACACAAACACCTAAACAAGTAGAACCAATTCAAGTTAGAAAAGCTGGGGAACTTTCACATATTTACACCCAAATTGGACGCAATGATAAACTCGGTTTAACTGGGCGGCCAATACGCCGACTGCGAAGTTTGACGACATCTAGAATCTTCCGCATTCAAGATGAAACAGTGGTATTTTTACCATCGTTTTTGGATTCCCAGCAGTTTTATTTAACTCTTGATCACCATTTTTTGGTGGATGAACTTAAAGGTGAACTGGCCTATATTCAAAAATACTGGAGTGATTTAGGTCGTCCCACTTTAACTTTAATGTTGACGCACACCATCTTAGAAACTGGTTCTCAGGCTTTATTAGAACTCATGCAGGAGTTGAAAGCAGGAGTATGTAATGGGGTGCAAGTCAAATTAGGGCGGCTAAATCAACTGATGCTGACGGCGGGAATACAAAGAATTGATTTTCTGCCTTCAGGAGATTTTGCTCAGTCAGCGATGCAAGATGCTGCACCTCATTGCTATTATTTGGCTTATCATCCTGGCAAAAGTTGGCGTTTGGGGCATACTCAAGAATTCCAAATGGAATATGAAACTAACTTGAGTTGTTTGCTGTCATCTCTGCGTTCATCAGAAAATCTCTACGAGCAAATTGAGTTATTGCAGACTTTAACTCGGTTGCAAGGATTGGAATTTGACACCGGGTTTGGGGGGACGGATTATCCAGTGACAGTCGCCTATTTATTGGATGAAGTCTACACCAAAGCCGGAGAATTGGGTTTGTGGGCGATAGTGCGGCGGGCGGCTGGTTTATTGCAGATGGTGGATATTGGTTTGTCCGATGCAGTGACGAGTATTTTGGTGAGGGGTAAACAAATTGCTGTCGGTAGGGCTTATAGTGAAGCATCGCTGATTAATGTCCCCATGCCCCATAATGAGATTTTCGAGAAGATTAACAACTTCTGTCGTGAGGATATCCGCGATCGCGTGATCACACAAGAAATCCTGATTTATCTCGCCATCCTGATCAGATCAGAACCGGAATTATTTCAAGGGCTACTGACTCTGAGAGTCGGCTATCTCATCTTATTAATTACCAGCGAACTAGCACGAGAGTTAAAGGTAACTCAAGATGAAGCCTATGAACGTTTAATGGAACTAGCACCTTTTGAAGTCAAAACCCGTTTACATCAAGTATTAACAGCCTATACAGGCATGAGTAATCTGTTGCGTCAGCAGGAATCTCTGCACGTCAAGCAAAAAGAAAGTGATATTGATTGGGTAGTGTTACCTGTCATTGAGGAAGAAGTAGAAGCACAAGAGGTTCCGGTGGGTGGTTGGCGACGCTTCCGCCAAGCGGAGGGTGCATTAAACCGGGTGCCGAAAAACTTCTTTCAGCAGGTGTGGCTATTAATGCAACACTGCAAAGGTGTAGTCATTGGCGATAAACTTGAGCGTCGCAATCGTTTAGAAAGTGATGTGATGTTATCTGAGATGACGGCTGGGGAAAAGAATTTTGCGCTGTTAGTTGAGCATTTGTTAAATAAAATTGAAGCCCCAGAGTATCGCCGCGTCAATATTGAAGCACTCATGGAATTAGCGGCGATCGCTGCTAAAAACCCCAGCCTCCAAATCGAAGAATACATCGTTTTAGATGTGTTAATCGGTCATGCAGTCCGTTTAGCTTGGTTAGATGGACATCCAGAACGAGGCGATCGCTATGATGAAGATAAAGCCAGTGCATGGCGACATTTCTACAACACATCCCCCAGAGAATGCACCAGTTATATTCTCAAGGCTTTCAGATTCTTAACAGAATTTGTGCAGGAAGTCAATAGTTAGTGGTTATCCCTGTTCTGTCAATTTCCGAAAACTTTTACCGAAGAAAGGCAGAGGGCAGGAGGCAGGAGGCAGGAGGAAGAAAATATAATTTTTCCCCTCTGCCAAAAGGGTTTCAAGTCCCTACATTTATTTATGAAAAAAACAAAAAATATGTATTTCGTTAGCGTACCACTTCGTGGAAGCAAGCTACGCGTAGCGTCTCGTAGAGAAGCGCCACGAAGTGCGACGCGCAGTGCAAGAAATACTACGTCCTTAGTGAATCCCCTAAATTGATTTATGGGGTTTCCCTTCTGCCCTCTGCCCTCTGCCTCCTGCCTTCTCAACTGTCGCCAACCCCTAATCCCAGAGGGAGCTTAACGTAAAAACTGCTACCAACTCCTACCGTACTATCAACCCACATTTGTCCGTTGTGTTGCTCTACGATACTACGGCAAATCGCTAGGCCTAAACCCGTTCCTCCTTGTTTACGGGAGTCAGACGCATCTACTTGATGAAAACGCTCAAAAATAGCTTCTATTTTGTCAGCCGGAATCCCTCTACCTTGGTCTTGTACTTTAAATAACGCAGATGCAACTTCAGTATCTGTTGCTGGAATGTTTTCTACAGTCATCCATACAGTAGAACCTGAAGGAGAGAACTTAATAGCATTACTCAAGAGATTTGTTAAGACTTGAATCATACGATCCTTATCAACTAATAATTCCATTGATTGGGTTGAAACTGATAAATTAATTTCAGCTTTCTGGAACATTAATTGCATTAAATCTGCTGCTTTGGATAATAATTCACTAGCGTCAATCGTTTGTTTAACTAAAGTTACTTTCCCAGATTGTAACCTATCTAAATCTAGAATATCGTTAACTAATCTTACTAGGCGTTCGGCATTCTCTGAAGCAATTTGAATAATGCGTTTACCTTTATCAGAATCAAGTTTGACTAGACCTTTGGCAAGCAAGTTTAACCCTCCCTGAATTGAGGTCATCGGAGTACGAAGTTCATGACTAACAACTGATACAAACTCATTTTTAATTTTATCTAATGCCAGACGTTTAGTAACATCTTCACCAATGCTCATAGTACCGATGATTTGCCCTTGTGAATCTCGCAGTAGTGTATTGTTCCAAGCAATTACTTTTTCTACTTGTGATTTTGTCAAAAGTTGATTCTGATGGTGAATATGTAATCCTTGCTCTAATATTTCTCCAAACAAATTGTGTATTTGCTGTTGCTCCTCCTGTGGGATAAACTCACTGAACCAATCTTTACCTAAAACTTCTTCCTCACTGTACCCACTCAATGCTAAAAAGAAAGGATTGACATACTCAACTTTACCTGTACTATCAAGTCCTACAACTAACAAATGCACATTTTCTAGTAAACTGCGCCAACGACGTTCTGCTTCACGCAATTGAGCTTCAATTTTAGTCTGTTGATTAATAGTTGTGGTTAAGACATTGATTAATCTATGCAGGTGTGTGTTGGCTTGTGATAATTCAGCAGTTCGCTGTGCAACTTGAATTTCTAATTCTGCTTTGGAACGGTGGAGAATTTCTTCTACTTGTTTGCGATTGCTAATATCCAAACAAATACCAAGCATTCGTACTGGTCTACCTTCATCGTCATAGATACATTTGCCTTTAGATGCAATCCAGTGAATGCTAGCATCACTCCAAATAACTCTAAATTCCACGTAATATTTAGTTTTATTATCTTTAGCATCCGTGACTTTTTGGTGAATTGCTGCTCTATCTTCTGGGTGCAGACAGGCGAGAAAAGCTTCGTAATTACCTTCAAAAGTACCCGGAGTAATACCAAATAATTGCTGTTGACGGTTTGACCATTTGAGATAGCCAGTAGTAATATTCCAATCCCAAGTTCCCATCTGAGCCGCTTCTAATGCTAGCCTTAAATGCTCCTCACTTTCTTTTAAAGCCATCTCAGTTTGCTTTTGCTGAGTTATCTCCTTTAAAAATATTGATATCCCATCTCCAGCCGGATAAATGCGATTTTCAAACCAACGCTGAATTGATGGATAATACGCTTCTAACTGCACAAAATTTTGCTCATTCAAAGCTTGAGAATAAGTTTGATAATAACGTTGTCTGAAGTCTTCGCTAACTTCTTGCCAAATATTTTTACCAATTAAATCTTCTGGTTTTTTACCAAAAATTTCTGCTGCTTTTTGATTAACGTAGGTATAACACCAATTACCATCTACAGCGATAAAAGCATCACTAATACTCTCTAAAATATTTGATAAGCGTTGTTTAGCCGCTTCCGCTTCTGCACAAGCAGCTTGCTCACGAATTACAAGCTGTGCTATTTGTTCTTCTACTTGCTTGCGTTCTGTGATATTTGTTAGTGTGATCACACTACCAATGATTTGGTTTTCTGCATCTAATAGCACAGAAGCACCCAACAGTAAACTGAATTTATTACCATCTTTTCGATTTAATAATACTTCTACACTTTGAAAAGATTGTCCTTTCAGCAAACTGGATAGTAAAAATTTTGGTTTATTTTCTTGTTGATATACTTCTTGACTATTAATAAACAAACATGATTCTATCCTTTGAAGACCACTACAATGATTACATTCGAGTGGAAACGCTACATCAAATTGTTGAAATAATGGATTCTGTCCACAAAGTTGTTGTGCTGCTTGATTTGCACGAGTAATTTTTCCATTTTCATCACATACAATGATGGCTTCAACGGCTTGTTCCAGAATCGAAGTTGCTAGTCTTTCCGACGCAACAATTTCTGCGTTACGTTTTTGCTCTGTTAAATCTGTTACTACTAAGCAAGTAACTGCTACATTGTCTATTTGCAAACGTTTAAAAGACAAATAAGCAGGTATTTGAGTTTCATCATCAGCAATTAATTTTAACTCACCGCGATTAACTACTTGTTTTGCTTGTTGAAATAATCCTCTAAACACCTGTTTTTCTGATGGTGCTATGTACTCTTCAAAGTTAGAACCAATAATTTTCTGTAACGGCTTTTTGAGCATTGCTGCTAAATGATGATTACAGTAGAGAATTGTTCCATACTCATCAAGAGTTACAGAGCCTTCGTGCATTTCTTGAACAAAAACACGGTAAGGATAATCAGCATCTTGCAAGGTAAAAACTTTTTCACCTTGGGGACTAGATACAACCAAAGCATCTACTTCACCCATTTTGATAGCTCTAAAAGTTTCTTCTAGATTTTGTATTTGGTGACGTAAAGCTATATTCTCATTTTCAAGTTCTTGGAGTGTTTTCACTGCAATCACCCTCTCAACCTACATTCGGACATCAGGATTTTTTAAACAATATCTAAAGCAATGATCACTTTATCAATACTTGTCAGATCACCAATTAACTTCTGTAAAGGTGGCGGTAGTTCCTTGATCAGAGTAGGGACAGCAAATACATGGTCTTTTTCTAAAACTTCAGGTTGTTGATATATATCAATAATTTCCATTTCATAGCGTCCTGGTAAGTATTTTTCACAAATGTTTTTCAAAATAGAAATAGCACGCATGGAACGGACACTATTACCAGCAACATACAAACGCAAAACATATTTTTGCAAATCTTTTGTTGCTAGCATTTGTTCAAAAGCTTCTGTGGATTCTATAATTATCTCGTCAGAATCATTATTAGTTTTGTTTGAAGTATTCATGGCTCTCCTTGGCTGACATTTAGATAACGTGACGTAAATCTAGACCGACTAAAACCTTTTGTGTATTGGATAAATCTCCAATAATTTGCTTGACAGGTTCCGGTAGTTTTCGGACTAAAGTAGGTATGGCTAAAATTTGGTCTCCTTTAGCTAATTGAGGATTTTCTAAAAGGTCAATTACTTCAATGCGATACCTACCTTCAAGATGTTCTTCACAAATTTTTTTGAGATTAGCAAAAGCTTTTAGAGATTTAGGTGTTTGTCCTGCTACATACAACCGTAATTCCCAAATATCTATTTCTGTCTCGCTATATTGCTCGTGATAATCTATGGATTCCATACTTAAATATTTCCTGAATAATTAGAGTCAGCTTGTCGCAACCTTGCTCTTTTCTGTTCTTCTGATATGAAAAAACTTTCTTGATTTTCTTCGATAGCAATTAGTCTTTCAATTTCTTGCTTGTCAATTTCAAATTGGGATTCTATAGCTTTAATTTGTGCCTCCATGAGTAAACGTTTGCGTTCTATATCACGCTGTTTTTGCTCAATTTTATTCTGGCGGACTAAAGCAACCGCTTTGTCTTTAGCTTCTTGGATAATTCTGGCTGTACCTGTGAGTACCCCTTCTGCTCCTAGATAAACATCTAATAATTGCACTCCTTCGTTTGTTAAAAGGAATTCCCGCACTTGATTAGAGTGGGATGTACCGCGAGATTTCAGTACATGAATTAAACGGTTGCGCTCGCCATTACTTTCTACAGTTCGTAGTAGTATCCAAGTATCTGCTAATGAAGAAATTCCTATTTCTGTATATTCTACGAAAGCACTATTACCTTCGTTTAAATTTGTAAATAAGGTTGTAATATTTTTGGTTTTGAGATAATCAATCAATCGTGTCATAAATGATTTAACCTGAACATCATTACTGCCATAAGTGAGATTAGATATGGGATCGAAAATAACTGCATCAGGTTGAAATTCATTAACTGTACTCAGAATATTCACTAAGTGCATTTCTAAGCCGTAAAATGTCGGGCGTAAATTTTGGAATTTGAGTAATCCTTGATTAACAGCATTCTCTAAATTAATACCGATGGAACGCATATTGCGAATAATCTGTTGTGCAGATTCTTCAAAGGCGAAAAACAAGCATTTTTCTCCTCTTTGACAAGTAGCATCAGCAAAATGAGCGCACAATGAACTTTTACCAGTTCCCGCCGTACCAGAAATTAAGATGCTACTACCGCGAAAGAAACCTTTTCCTCCCAACATGGTATCTAGGCGTTTGATTCCACTAGAAATCCATTCGGTGGTGACTGGATAATCTAAGCTGACTGAGGTAATGGGAAGAACCGAGATTCCATTTTCTTTAATTAAAAATGGATATTCGTTTGAGCCGTGCCTAGAGCCACGATATTTAATAATTTGTAACCACCGAGTTGAGAGTTCATTAGTAATACGCTGATCAAGTCGGATTACACAATCGGAAACATATTCTTCTAAACCGTGTCTTGTGAGGCTATTTTTACCACTTTCGCTGGTAATTATGGCTGTGACACCTTTGGATTTCAGCCAGAGAAATAACCGCCGCAATTCCGATCGCACGATCGCGGCGTTCTCCAACCCACCAAACAACACTTCTAGCGTATCTATCACAACTCTTTTGGCGGCGATCGCATCAATTTCAAAACCTAATCTAATAAACAGTGCTTCTAAATCGTATTCTCCTGTTTCCTCAATCTCACTCCGCTCAACACGCACATGATCAATGGCGAGTTTTTTTTCGTTGATTAGTTCTGCTAAATCCCACCCTAAAGAGGCAACATTTTGTGCTAATTCTTCGGCAGTTTCTTCAAAGGCTAGAAATACGCCTGGTTCGTTAAATTCCGTCGCACCCCGCACTAAAAACTCCATTGCTATCAGGGTTTTACCGCACCCTGCTTTACCACACAGTAATACTGGTCTTCCTTGCGGTAATCCTCCAAAAGTAATCTCATCTAATCCTTGAATTCCTGTTGGACATTTGGCGAGCATGGTTGTTTTTATATGTGTATCGTTTTTTGCTTTATTCATGTTTCACCTAAATACTTATTGGATAGGAATAACAATAAATACTCAGGACTAAAGTCCTTACTACAAACAGAAATTACTCTTATAGCATTAAGCTACACAATCTTTGTGAAGAATTTGTGAGTCAATACATTACGTTTACAAATCTCAAATTTTATGGTGAGAGAAAGATCTGATTTCGTCCTGCTGCTTTCGCTTGATATAATGCAGCATCGGCAGCACGATACAGCATTTGCACATCATGACCGTCTTTGGGATACTCCGCTATACCTGCACTGAAGGTAATACTAAAGGTTTGATGATTAATCCCGCTAAATTGTAGCTGGCTGACAGTTTCTAATAAATTATTGAGTCGTTTTAAAGCATTTTTCGAGGTAATACCATACAGTCCAATCACAAACTCTTCTCCTCCCCAACGCGCCACAACATCCTCATCACGAAATGACTGCTTGAAGAGTTTGCCTAATTCACTTAAAACTTGATCACCGATATCATGACCATACTGATCGTTAATTTGTTTAAAGTGGTCTAAATCCAAAACTGCAAAATAAAAAGATTTTCCTTGACGTTCTGCTAAATGCAGCAATCGAGTGATATCCTGCAATGATTTGCGGCGATTATAAATTCCAGTTAAGGGGTCAATATTTGCTAATTTGCGAATAAATTGGCTGCGTTCTAACCGACAGAGAACACGAGCGACTAATTCCGGCCCGAAAATTGGTTTATTAACATAATCATCAGCACCAACTGCAAATACCTGTTGTACTGTCTGAGCATCTGTGTGTGCAGATAAACATAATATAGGTAAGTTGCTCCAACGGGGTTCATTTCGCACTACTTGACACAAATCAATCCCACTGAAGTTTGGCATTTCCACATCCAGAATCAGCATATCGGGGACTGATTTTTCTAAGGTGTCCCAAAATTGGCGCGGATCGTCTAGCAGAGTTAATGTAAATCCCCAAGGTTCTAGTAATGTGCGGATAATATCTAATACTTGTGGATCGTCATCGACAATTAAGAGTCTGCCTTCTGGTGGATGAGATTTTTGTAAAACAGAGGCGATCGCTTCCATGACTTGGGAGGGAAATACAGGCTTTTGTAAAAAACCTTTGCCTCCCATTCTCGCTACTCTTACCCGTTGGGCGAAACTCTCTTGAGATGTAAATACTAATACTGGTATTGGGGGATGCAATGCTGTTAATTCTGCTAGTAGAGCAAAACCATCTTCTGCTGATTCCGGAAAGCACAAATCCAGTAAGACTACATCTGGCCGAGTACGAGTCATTTCTTCCCTAGCCGCAGATATACAATCAGCAACTACAGCCTCAACTCCCCACAATTTAGCTGCTGTGGCTACTTGTGTCGCCAATGTAATATCGTCATCTACAATGAGCAATCGGTATTCTTGGCTTAAATGAGAGGGTTGAATGACTGGCTGTTCCGGAATTTCTATAAGTTGTTGCTCTAATACGTGGCGCAACTCCAAAATCAGTGTTTGCAATTGTTTAGCTTGTACTTGATTTAATTTTGCTGCTGATTTCAAGATGTTTTCCATGTCACGACACAAGCAAGTTGCACTCTCAAAGCCGAAACTACCCAAAGAACCGGCTAAAGTATGTGCTTGCTGTTGTGCTTGTTGTCGCAAATCTTCAGTTAAAGCGTTTTCTAACAAAGATGTGACTGCTTGCTCAATCACACTCATTCGCGCCGCATACTTATCCTTAACTCGTTCCCAAATTGCCGCTAATTGAGAGGTCATTTTTTGTTTACCTCTAGAATTTGCGATCGGGACTGAGTGTTGAATAAAAGAAGAAACTTGATGTTGGCTTGCTTTTTTACTAGCTAGCTTTTGTTCTCCTGCTGATTTGATTAATTCTTGAGTGTTTAACCGATATCCAAATCCATATACAGTGGCAATTACATCAGCCTTAGCACCAGCCTCCCTCAGTTTAGCTCGCAAACTTTTGATGTGCGCTCTGACAGTATTCTCGGTGGGAGCTTCATCAAAAGACCATAAATTATCCAATAGAGAACTTTGGCTAAATATACGCTGGTGATTGCGTAAGAATAATTCCAATAGAGCGTATTCTTTAGCAGTCAGACGCAACAGTTTGCCTTGATAAGTTATCTGACAGCTAATAGGATCAAGGCGCAAAGCTCCTAACTCAATTATCGGTGTAGTTGTCTCACTGCTACGGCGCAATAAAGCTCTAATTCTAGCTAATAATTCCTCTAAGTTAAAAGGCTTGATGACATAATCATCTGCTCCAGCATCTAATCCCTTAATTTTCTTTGTATGACTATCCTCAGCTGTTAATAACAAGATGGGAGTGAGACAGCCTTGGGCGCGTAGTTGCTGGCAAATATTTATACCATCAACCCTTGGCAATACTACATCCAGCAAAATTAAGTCGTAATCAGTCGCCAAAGCTAGCTCTAAAGCTTTTTGACCGTCGGTACATACTTCTACTAAATAATGCTGATCTGTCAGTTTTGTCCTCAGTAATTCAATAATACTTGTATCGTCTTCTACTAAAAGTATTTTCAAGGTTAATCAATTATATATATAAGTTTTTATTAATATTCTGCCATTTATTATCAAGTTTAAAAGCATCTTCAGACATGAGAGATTCTCTGTCTGATCTGAAATTGCTTGATTTTGACTAATTCACAACTACTTCACAATTATTATTTACCCTTTTGGATATAGAAATACAAGGGAGGCTCTGGGACTCTGATTCAGTTAGTCCAAGATATAAAGAATAATGAATATATTTTGAGTTAAATTGAATATTTTCTGCCCAAAAAGTTTATTTAATCAGGGATAAGAACGATGACAAAAAGAATTTTAGTAATTGATGACGAAGATGGGGTAAGGGAGATTATTCAAATTTCCTTGGAGTCAACGACTAATTGGGAGATATTAACTGCATCTTCTGGTAGAGAAGGAATAGAGATTGCCCAATCTCAGCATCCTGATGTGATTTTGTTAGATGTGATGATGCCCTATATGGATGGCCCGACAACTTTTAAGCAGCTACGGGCAATTACGGCAACTTGTGATATTCCTGCTATTTTACTGACAGCTAAAGCTCAAAGTTGCGAACAACAAGAATTCCTTGATTTAGGTATAGAGGGGATAATTACTAAACCTTTTCTACCGGAAGATTTAGTTATGGATATTTGCAAAATTCTTAACTGGAATTACATGAACTATATGATCAAGAACTAAGGGTGTAGGAGAAATACTTATTTAGGTTTGGTTGGGGATTTTACCATGAGGGACTAGGAAAAATGCACATAAAACCGCCATTATAGAGATTTATCCAGTGAATTAATAATTGCGATCGCCTCTGGTGGAATGTTGGTAAATCGAATCAAAAAATAATCTGTATCGATTGGTTTGATGACTTTGGCATAAATGTCTATGTCTGGTGCATCAATTAATCTGAGTTTGAGGTTGTTGAGGGGTTCTAGAGAATGTGCAGATTTGAGTTGCGCTTGTTTTTCTGTAAGACTCACCAATTCACCAGAAAATAATCTCCCTGTGGCTTGTTTACCTTGTAATACTGTAAATTCTACAGGGATTGGTGATAGCAAACTCACCATGACATCATTTTCTTTTGGTAAATGCAGATTATATTCACCACCGATACCACCAATGTCATAAATAGTAATGGGTTCTTTAATTCCTTTGGGTTCGATTTGTAATTGTCCGGTAATTTTGAGTTCAGTTTTGGCGTTTCTGTAAGTATTTTCGGAAATTAAAATTTGTCCTCCTACGGTGTAGGTTTCGATACGGGCAGCTAAATTTACATGACTGCCGATGACTGTATATTGGGCGCGTTTTTGTGAACCAATATTACCAGCGACAACTTCACCGGTATTGATACCAATCCCCATTTCTAGCTTTGGCAGGTTCATTTGCTGATTTTGTTGATTTACCTGCTGCATAGCTAATTGCATAGCAATAGCACAGGCGATCGCCCGTTCTGCATCATCAAGGCGACTAATGGGCGCACCGAACATGACAAAGATACCATCACCAATAAACTCATTAATTGTGCCTTTATATTGGTTAATTACCTCTGTCATTGCGCCCAGATAGAGGTTAAGAATTTGTACCACTTGTTCAGGAGGTAATTGTTCTGAAATCGCTGAAAATCCGCGTAAATCAGAAAACATTAATGTGACTTGGCGGCGTTCCCCACCTATCTTTAAACCAGTCGGAGTTTCTAATAAATTGGCGACGACTTCATCAGTGAGGTATCGTCCTAGGGTTTTTCGCATTTCGCCAGCACTTTGGGCGATGTATTGTGTCACTGCGATCGCTGAACCTCCCAAGGCTAAAACTGAAGGCACAACGGGAAGCCACCAACCTACAAGAAAAGCCACAAAACTACTGCCAATTAAAACGCCACCTGCAAAGATTACGTTGACTGCCAAGAATGTTTTTTGGTTAATATAATGGCGTTGTTGCCAACACAAAGCAGCACCAATAATTGAGCAAAATAAAATTAAGAGTAATTCTATCGGTTCAGGTAAATTTTTAATTAATGGACGATTATCTAAAGCCGCACTCAAAATTTGACTAATTAAATTAGCGTGAATTGTTACCCCCGCCATCCGTTCTGGAGCAGCAAATACTTTACTACTATAAGGTGTGTAGAATAAATCCTTTAAACTCTCCGCAGTTGCCCCGATTAATACTACCTTACCCCGCATGAAATCTGGGGGTATCTGGTTGTTTTGCAGTTGGGAAAGCGAGATGCTAGAAAATTGCTGCTGCATCCTACCGCGATAGTTTAATAATATTTGATAACTGCCATCATCAGCACGAATGTAACCGCCATCATTCGCTGTAAAAATTGGGAAGATACCCCGATTCAGTTGTAAATAATCAGGATTATTAGCTGATGGTTTGGCAGTAATACCTTCAGCTTCTAAATAAAGCAATGCCAATTTTAAAGCAAAACTTTCTAGAACATCTTCTTCATTGAAATTGACATACAACAAACCCCGGCGAATTTTCCCATCCCCATCTAAAGGTAAATCATTTGAGCCGACTTGTTGACGTTCTTTGAGTGCTGGCGGTGGATTTACAGCCGCACTATCAAAGCTGTTAGAAATTTTCTGCACACCAACTAAATTGGGGGTATTGGCAAATAGTTTGACTAGAGTTTCATGTCCAGGATCTACAGGTAAGTCACGATAAATATCTAAACCAATTGCCCTTGGTTGTTGTTGTTTGATAGTCGCCAAAACACTAGCCAATACTTCATCAGACATCGGCCATTTCCCCAGATTTTGGATATCTGCCTCGTTAATTTCAACGATGACAATGCGCCTATCTGGTGGTTCTGGTGGACGCAGTAGAAAAAATTGATCTAGTGCAGCCAACTCCAGGAGTTGTAACAGTCCTGTCAAGCGTAATATGATGACCAGAACTGTAATTTTAGGTACTGCAAATATTACACCCCGCCATTGCCAAATAACGGGTTTAAGTTTTTTCCCTAGCATGATTATTTCGCGGCTGAATTTTCAGCTTGACAACAATCAAGCAATGGTTGAGAGGCGATCGCATTTAAACCAACTGATCTTAAAAATTGTCGCCAATTTAAGACATAACGTAAGTTTTTAGGTTCACTGTAGCGTAGCTGGGCAACAGCAGTTAACGCTTCATACCAAATTCCTGCTTCTGCATAGAGATAGGGCAATTTTCGCACCTCTGCTGAAGCTAACTTTGCCGATAATGATGATTCCGGCTGAATACGTTCCACCCATCCCTCAACCCTAGGATTGGCGCTAAAGTCCTGCGGATGACAAACCAGAGTTAGATACCAATGGTAAGTTTTACCAATTGTTAATGCAGGTGAACTCTCTGGGAGAGTATGGCTAATAATTCCTGGTTGATTAGGTAGGGTTAAGGTAGTTTCATAAAATACCTTTTGGTCTTTGTCAGCCAACAAGATAAACTTAGCCGTTTTTACAGAAGTTTGCGGTACATACCAGAAAAATTTGGGACGTTCAGCAAACGTCAGTCCTAATTTATTTGCAGGGATGAGGGGGGTAACGAGTTGTTTCCCACTGATGCAAAAAGAACCACGGGTAGAACCACCAGCACTTACAGGTGGACTTCCCCGTTTTGGCGGCTTAAATGTCTGACTAATTAGCCCATTTTGTCTTGTGTTTTCTGAGTGCAACTGGATTTTTTGTGTTGCTAGGGTAGCAACAGGGAAGCAGTAGAAATACACAGGCAGGGAACAGGTGACAATAGATAAATATAGAGATGGTTTAATACATTTCATAATTGATGTAGAAATGCTTGGGTTAATGGAATTATTTGGCAAACACTCACCCGACTACATCAATTGTTCCCAAAACTAGCCCTAGATTTTACAGTGCTGAGTAAATCAAAAATTACTCAGCATTCAGAGGTGATTTATCAAGTAAAAATAAAATTACGGTAGGGTGTGTTAGTCGCATATTTTTGAGATGATTTGTCATTCAAAATATGATCAAAGCGCCTAACGCACCGTATTATATGGTAGTGCGTTAGGCTGAAGCCATAATGCACCCTACTACTGGGAACTGGTATTTTTACTCAGAACTCATCACTTAACAGGTTTAGCAATATCACCCACTTTCAATCCTGTACCAGAAATAATCTTACCTACACTTGATTGGGCATCAGCTTCTGTAATTTCAATTGTGCCAACATCTTGAGTGATTTGACGAATGACTTTACCCGTAACAGGATCTTTGACTTCTCTAGTTACTCTTTGAATTGATAGTTTCAATCCTTGACGATAGCCATCAGTTGTACCTTTATTTAAAATAATTGTTTTTCCAGAAACATCAGCAACTACTGCACTGACAGTTGGGTTTTTTGTCAGTGTTGTTGCTAACTTGGCAGAATTGCTATTAAGTTGTTGCACTACTTGATCGATGGCTCCAACTGTAGCATTAGTTAATAATGTTGCTTCCTTCCGAGAACTTGTATCTACACTATATCCACGGATACTAACAGCGCCTGAGCCATCACTAGATTGACCACTTCCCTCCGCAGTTGCCAAAATTTCGGCGGTAGAAGTATTGACTAAACGCACATTTAATTTAACATTGGCGCTAGTTTGTCCACCTCCTACACGTCCAAATCCTGGTATACTCACACCTCCACTACCACGTTCAATATTAAATGCAGTAATTGAACCAATCAGGACTGTATCAACACCTAAAATTTTTCCTATTTGGGCTGCGGTGCTAGCATCAAGTCTACCTGAAGCACCTAAATTTTGTTCAGCAAGGATCGCATCAAGTTTACTGCGTTCAATGACGCGGAAATTGCCGCTTTCAAATAGTTTATTCACTAAAATATCGCTGACACCTTTAGCACTACTTGTCCACCACCAAATCCAATTATCTGCAACGTTGCTATAGTCAAAATCAAGGACGGCAATACGGGGTTTTTCTTTATTATTATCCTTGTGGTTTAAAGTCGAAGTGTTGGCAAATTTAACTGATGATATCTGTTGATTTGCACTGGCTGGTAGAAGATTATGCAAACTGATACTAACCAACAGTGTGGAGCAAAACATGGACAGAGCAAGTTTTTTCATGAAACGCGATCGCCTACTAATTATCTAAATTTTTGATACATTGAAAAATGTGATTTGGTGTCATCATAATCACATTCTTTGTCAGAAATAAACTGAAATTACAGAAATTATACGAAATATTTATAGAAACTCTAAGTAAAAACCAGTAGATTAGTCTAGTAGTGCTGAGTCACCGTCTCATAACAATCTCTGGTGCTTCAACCTGCAAATTCATTTGCTCATGACGTACAGTGATCATAGGTTTACCTAAGCCTATCTCTGCAAAAGGGCTATCAGCAGGGATTTCTAGATGAGCAGTAACTAAACCCAACAAAGATTCACATTGAGCCAGGAATATCAGTAAGTTGTGATTCAACGTGCTGAAGGTAGATATGCTTAACTTTTGTCGCCAAGCGAAACTGAGTGGTGTGTAGTTGAGTGTACACAGCGTTTGGTTTCCCTGACGGATTGTGATATATCTGCTTTTTTCTGCCTGAAATTCTGCTAATTTCTTTGGTAATCCCCAAATTTCTCGACCACCAGCCATAGAATCAGAATTATCTACGTAAATGTGGGAAATCCAAGCACCGATTTTACCCCTATAAGCCACCACTGCCGGAGCCACAATCAACTCACTGTACTCTAGCACTGAGCCAGAACAGTAGGAGGCTAGATATACACTGCCAATAGTTTTACCAGGCCATAGGGTGATAATCTTTAACTCTGGAGGAATTAAGGAGCGCACTCGGTCAATATTTATCAAATGCAATGTTTGAATAGCATAGCCTGTCAGTGTCTAAGGTGCTAACGGATACGACATATATAGCTTTGTAATTTGAGGTTTATTCTTTTTTAGCAAATCATCAAATTAAAAGCCCCTTTCTCCCTCATGATGATTACTGAGGGGATACTTGCTCCTAACCACCTACTAGGGTCTAATTTCTGTAAAAATACTGATTTTTAGGGCAAATATATCTGAAAATCATGTTTTCTTTACATAAAAAATAAAAATACTGGGCAGTGCAAATACTAAACTGAATCTGTAAGCAAGTAGTCTTTCAAGTTAAACCTAGTCAATTACAGCTAAAAATTAGCAAAAATTAACCATTTGTTGTGTTTGTTAACAAATCTGTTATTATGAACTGTTTTTTAGGACAATTTATCATATTCATTGCTTAAATTTAGCTGAAAACTTTGTGTATAAAAATTTTATTTAGACTTTAAATTCTGTTTTAGTAATAAACGATATTTTGGGAATTAAGATGATTTATCTAGAGCTTAAAATACAGA
The DNA here is from genome assembly GCF_000316645.1 of Nostoc sp. PCC 7524. Taxonomy (NCBI): domain Bacteria; kingdom Bacillati; phylum Cyanobacteriota; class Cyanophyceae; order Nostocales; family Nostocaceae; genus Nostoc; species Nostoc sp. PCC 7524. Next base: position 3,200,932 of record NC_019684.1, on the reverse strand, counting down.
AAATCTCAATTTTTTTGGAAACAATAGTTTTGAGACAGTAGAGAGAATTCCGTTTCTAACTTGTTTGATTACTGTCATCTACTACTGTCAGCAACAATGAGAAAGTCTATGGGCGATCGCCTACATAATCACAATGATAAGATGGATGTAGAAGCTGTTACTAAGTTGTTAGTATATACTACCTGTTCAGCTGCTCTATTGACTGCTAGCTGTGTGATAGCTAAAGCTGCATTCTTCTACTTTAGTCCTGCTCATAAAGCTAGCTACCCTACATCAATTCCCTGGATTAATAATCAATTTGAGTGTGAATACAGTGGTAGAAATTGGAGTAACAACCAGTGTTGGGATAAAGAGCATAGTCCCTGGTTTTGATGGTAACTCAACTCGATTGTCGCCAATGTATTGGTACTTCGATGTTATCAGGTAGACGAGTCGTGCGATCGCCAACCGCCATACAAATTTGTTGAGCTTCTAAGTTTTTCGCACCTGTCAAGATTGCCCCCTCTAGGTTCACATCACAGAAGTTAGCATCAGACAGGTTAGCTCCGACTAAATTAGCCTGAGTAAGATTAGCTTCATAGAGAGTTACCTGTTGTAGATTTGCTCCCATAAGGTTGGCTTTATGCAAGTCTGCTTCCGTTAAACTAGCCCCTGTGAAATCAGCAAATAATATTTCTGTTTGTTGGAGTTTAGCTGCATTGAGGTTGGCTCCAGACAAATTAGCACCATTGAGGTTTGCTCCCTGTAAATCGGCTCCAATTAAACCACAAAGATACAAGTTAGCTTTCCCCAATTTTGCCCCCTGTAAGTTAGCCAGAAATAGCTTTGCACCTGAAAGATTAGCTACTTTCAAAGTCGCTTGTTGTAGGTTGGCTTTATATAAATTTGCCCCTTGTAAGTTAGCTGCACGCAGACTTGCACCCACCAAGTAAGCACCCCGTAGATTCGCCCCAGACATTTCCGCACGATTAAGGTTTGTGCCATTGAGATTTGCGCCTTGTAGATTGGCTTTCAACAAGTTGGCTTCATAAAGAATAGAACCAGCCAGTTTCACACTCTCCAGATTAGCTCCACTTAAGTTACAGCTACGTAAATCAGCCCCCCGCAAGTCAGAACCGCGCAAATCTGCACGTTGTAAATTAGCTCCCAATAAGTCTGCTCGTCTTAAATCGGTGTATCTTAAATCTAGTGTTTTACTTTCCTCTTCCTGCTGGAAATTACGTCTGCCAATCACAGTTAAAGCTGCTTGAATATCCCGACGAATTCTTGTTGATTCTTCCGAGATATTGATTCCCAACTGCTGTACTCGCCGCTCCCCGTTTTTATGGTTGCTAGAGTAAGGCTGTAAGTCTTCTTCCCTGCGTTCTGCTGCTTCATTGACAACAGCATTTTCTCGTACAAATGCTGTCAAAATTTCCATGATTGTCCAATGCTCTTGAGGACAATCTTGAGCAACTCTTTCTAATACATAAATGGCACTTGTCCGGGTTTCAACTTTTTCATGCCCCAGTTGAGTGATTGCTGCCATCAAGCGTTCTGAAACTAATCTATCTTGAGTAACTTTGGCATTCTGAATATTAATTTCTAGATTTTTTTCAGCAGCTACTGCACTTTTATAGATTGCATCTACTCGTTTAGCTGCATAATAAGCATTAATCATGACTCCCAAGCCTAAAAAAACAATGGCAGTAGTGGTTAATGCTTGATTCCTATATTGCAATTGTTGCTGAAATGATAATTTTTCAATATGCGATGATGTAAATAAAATCAGTGTAATAAAAAAAGCAAACACGACTGCTGTGGTGATTAACCATCGCCACAACGTGTCTGTTTTATTGGCAGACATAATAGCAATATTACTTAGGGGCTTGAAAAAGATAATATAGCATTTAACTGAAAAATCAAATATGTTACGGCAAAAATTCGGTTATGTATTGCTTCCGTTAAATAAAATACATCTCAACTTTATGAAAATTTAATCAAGACTTACGCAAGAGTTAAAAATTTTTCTTTGAGTTAGTCAACAGTTCATAGCCTATAGTAAAAACAAAAATAATTACCATTAAAAATTATAATTTTGGATAGTATCAAAATTTTATGTATTACTGTTTGTAGTGTCTATCACTACAAACTGAGCTTCTCGGAGATTTGCGTCATCAAATATAGCATCATCGATAATTGCCCAATGAAGATGAGCTAAATAAAGGTTGGCTCTACGTAAATTAGCGCCTGCAAGATTCGCTTTGCTCAAATTAGCGGCACTGAGGATAGCTCCTGAAAGGTTTGCCCCTGAAAGGTTTGCCCCTAAAAGGTTGGCTGCACTGAGGATGGCTCCAGATAGATTTGCTTGACTCAGGTTTGCCCCAGCAAGATTGACATGATAGAGATTTGTGAGTTCTAGATTTGCTCCTTGGAGATTTGCTCCTCTCATGTCTGTGTGGCTTAAATTTAGTTGTTCAGTTTCTGAGTCTTTGTGTCTGTCTGTTTTGGCAATTATGGTTAAAACAGTTTGAATTTCTGTCCGGATTGGTAATGTGGATCTATTATCGCTTGCTACTTGAGAAATGTAGGGAGCATTGTTGCGTACAAAGTCACAGAGAAACTCAATAATTCTTCCCTGATATTGGGGATAATCTTGAACTAATTTCTCTAAATAAAAAATAGTTTCTAGCCATTTTTCTAGTTGTTGATTGTGCCAATACTCAATAGCTAATTGTACTTGCTGCTTGAACACATAATGAAAATTATTTGTTAAGCTGACAGACGAAAAATATTTCTTAGGAAAGATATCTGTCAGAGTATGTTGATTATTTTTAATTTCCTTGGTAACTGATTGGTAAAAATTAAAGATTTCAGTAAACATAAATAATATGATATTTAGGAATTTAGTGTTACGTATTTTTTCTAAATTTTCAAGGTCGAAACCTGTTAAATATAATGTATATTTCTACCAATAAAGATAAATGTCTCTCGTTGCTCCAAGATAATTGAACATAAATTTATGTAATTATGATGCAAAGTATTGGTATTCGGTAAAATTATTTACATAATTTTTAATTGTGACAAATATCATGATTTAATTGATGGGAAATGTCTCAATAAGCAAGTAATACAGGGTTTTAATTAATTTGTGTTTGTGAGAATTCTCTAATCTGAGTCAAAAATGATATGCTATTACTAAGTATTAATGAATAACATAAACACTTACTAGGGTTTAATAAATACAAATAGGACTGCATCAAGTTCCAATTTTTAGACAAAAAATCCTGAGATTATTTAATAATCATGCCAGAAATTTCTGCCTAGAAGTTATCATTTTTCAGCATAAGTTCCTCAGCGCAAAAGTAGCCTCAGCATTTGCTGAAATTTACAGATGCAACAAAATTTACAACCGATCGCACAAAATTTAGTCTTAGTAGGTGGTGGTCACAGTCATGCCATTGTACTCAGAATGTTTGGGATGAAACCTCTACCGGGAGTACGTTTAACTTTAATTACTCCGGCTTCAGATACACCCTATTCTGGAATGCTCCCAGGACATATTGCAGGCGCTTACAGCCGTGACGAATGCCATATCGACTTGGAAAGATTAGCTAATTTTGCTCAAGCGCAATTGTATATTGACAAAGTAGTTGACCTGGATTTAAAAAACCACAAAGTGATTTGTGCTAACCGTCCTGCCGTAGATTTTGACTTGCTCTCTATTGATATTGGCAGCACTCCAGCCACAATATCTGTATCAGGTGCCGCAGAATATGCGATCGCAGCTAAACCAGTAGCCCAGTTTTTAGAGCATTGGTATCAACTATTAGCAAATGTAGCGCAAAATCCCCAAAAACCAATCATTATCAGCATTGTCGGTGGTGGTGCTGGGGGTGTGGAATTGGCACTAGCAATGCAAACTCATCTCCACCGCATCTTACAACAAGCTCAACAACCACTCCCAAATCTAAAAATTCATCTATTCCAGCGTCACAGTCAACTCATGCCTGATCATCATCCATCTGTGCAGCATCAGGTGCAACAGGTGTTGCTTAGACGTGGGGTAAAGTTACATTTGGGTGAAACCGTTGCTCAAATTGCACCATCTGCCAAGGATGAAGCATTGTTTGAAGTGAAGTGTGAATCTGGGTTAACCATAGAGTGCCACAAAGTTTTTTGGGTAACGCAAGCATCAGCACCCCAATGGTTAAAAACTACAGGGTTAGCAACGGATGAGCAAGGCTTTATTTTAGTCAAAGATACATTGCAATCTCTCAGCCACCCAGAAGTATTTGCTGCTGGTGATATTGCCACAATGGAGAAACATCCCCTACCAAAGGCGGGAGTCTTTGCTGTGCGTCAGGGTAAACCCTTATTTGCAAACCTGCGGCGGATGTTATTCGGTAAATCACTCCAACCCTACAGACCACAGCAACAATATTTAAGTTTAATAGGTACAGGAGATGGACGCGCGATCGCTAACAAAGGCTGTTTCACTCTCCCACCCCACCCACTCCTATGGCACTGGAAAGACTGGATTGACCGCCGCTTCATGGCAAAATTTGATGAAGGATTGGGGACTGGGGATTAGGCATTTTCTAGCTTCTGCTTCTTTCTAGCATCTAGAACACCAATTCAGTATTCCTAGAAGAACCCCTCCCCCAGCCCCTCCCCTGCAAAGAGAGGGGAGTTTTGCTCCCCCTTCCCTAGTAGGGAAGGGGGTTGGGGGGTTAGGTTTTCCATTACTGAATCGATGCTCTAGGCTCTCAACTCTTGTACCAAAAAATAAAAAGCCCCCGGCTATCACCACCGGGGTACTGATTATGTATGCCATCAACTCTATTCCTACTCATAGAGGATGCCATCTGTTTGACTTTAGCGCATCCGAGAAAATGCAAAAATTGCATAATTTTAATTCTTTTTTTGCAACATAGTACAATCGCGTAAGTAGATCAAGAAAATGTCAACCCAATTAACCCAGCCCCCAACTATAACTTTTCCGGCGCTGCTTCAGCAACGACAGCTTGATGCTCATCGCTAGATACAGACTCCCAGCCATCGATAATATCTTTAATTAAACCCGCCACAGGTACGGCAATAATCAATCCTATCAACCCACCGATGTAAGTTCCCACCAGTAAGGAAATCAACACCCATACTGGCCTCACTCCTGTCAGACTACCAAAAAGTCGGGGTGCGATCGCTTGGTCAATTAACTGGTCAATAATTACCGCTACTGCTAAAACTTTCACCGCTAACCAAAAATCATAGGACGCGATGATTAAACTGATCACAATTAAGCTCACCACATCCCCAAAGGGAATTAAACTAGAAATGCCAATACCTAAACCAAAAAGTAACCCAAACTGAACTCGAAAAACTAAAAACATCAGGGTTTGGGAAGTCCCCATCAGTAAAGCTAAAGTTGCTTGACCAATTAAGTAATTTTGAAAGTTATCCTGAATAGACTGACTTAACTGTTGAGCAAAATTCCACGGGAATTTCTTAAATATACTTTCCCAAATTCTTTGCCCATCTAATAATATATAAAAAGTTAAAACTAAAGTTACCAGTGCTTCCGAAATGCTATCAATTGTATCTATAAATATACTTAATAAATTATCAAAAATATTCTCCAATTCATCTGGTAATTTATCAATTAACCTGGTAATTATTTGACTGAGGTTAACCTGAAATCTTTGTCCTAATACTGCATCAGTATAATTTTGAATTTTCTCCTGACTAGAATCAATCCACTGAGGAAGTAGTTTTGCTACTTCATGAAATTGTTCTAATGCTATTGGTACTAATATAATAGCTACCATGATTAAGACTAGCAAAGTTACACAAAATACTAATGCTATAGCATAGTTACGCTTTATTCCTCTTTGTTGGAGTAGTGAAACTGGATAGTTTAAAATAAAAGCCAGTAAAGTTGCTAAAATAAAAATTGTCACTAGGGGCTGGAAATATTGAAAAAATCGAAAAACTAAACAACCATTGAGAAATACTAGAGGAAATAACAAAGTGACAATTAAGCATTTAATTAATAATTTTAGAGATATATTCATCATATTGAGTTCAAAATACTTATTTAAGAACTAATATTATACATCTATCATTAGTAAGAACTATGCAAATTAAATCTGCATATCTCTTAATTTTAAGTATGACAGAAACTTCAAATTTTATACTAATTAACGTTTAAAAATAATATTTAGCAATAGCCAAGGTAGTAATGAGAGGTTCTTTATCAATTAAAAATAAAATTACCTGATATCTTGCGCCAGATTTTCATACCACCTAGAAATACATTTCTGGGCTGTATAGCTCAAGTCGATAAATCTGACTAGAACAATCTTTCAGTCCGTTAAAACGGACTTAGGCTATGAGAATCTCCATTTATTCCGAGGCGGAATATCGCTTCGGTGCAAGATATGAGTTAGCTTTCAGTTAGCGCCAAAAATTGCTCATCATTAATTCTGCCTGATTGATGCAGAACATTAGTTATTTCAGAAATAGTTAAAACTGCATGAGCGCGATACCCATTTTGTTGTAATCTATCTTTTACCCCTTGCTCATGGTCAATAAAAACGACAATATCATGCACATTTAAGCCAGCAGACTTTAACTTTTCTGCCCCTTCCATCACACTTTTACCACTAATCAAAATATCATCAACAACTACCACCGTTTCGCCGGGATCAAAATTACCTTCAATTAATTTTCGAGTTCCGTGTGCTTTCACTTCTTTACGAGGAAAAATCATTGGACAATGCAGACGTAAAGATAACCCTGTAGCAGTAGGCAAAGAACCATAAGGAATACCAGCTAACCTATCAAACGTGAGATTCTGTAAAATCTCCTCATAGCCACTGATAACTTGACTAAAAATTTGGGGATTAGAAATAATTTTGCGTAAGTCAATATAATAAGGAAATATTGCTCCTGATGCTTGGACAAAGTTACCAAACATAATGCAATCAATCTCATAAAGCTGCAAAATCAAATCATGTAAAGGATGGTGATTTGCAGATACAACATCTGGTAGCCAAACAGGACAAGTCTCACCATTCTGAATTACCTGATTTCTCACCTGATTAATTTCTGTATTTAAAGACTGGATTTCTTCAGATAAATTTGGTTTGGCTAAAATATCTTGAGGAACAGGAATTAATAAACCATCACCATTAGCATCCAAACCAGCCTCTAGAATTTGCTTCAAGTTACCGCCTTCAGCCCAGATACTACGCGCCATAATGATCCTTTCAGGCGCAATTGCACGAATTCGAGATAAAACATCAGGATTTTTAGTTCCTACTTCTAAAGCCAATTGTTCTGGAGTACCCCAATTTTTTGACTCTTTTACTACCTGTAAATAAAGTGGTGATTCGTTTGTTGGATAGTGTTGTAAAGCTTCTGCACCTGGGTTAGAAGTGCAACATAAAATAAATACTGCTTTATCAGGATAAACCAAAAACGGAGCTACATGATCTTGCCCTGTATATGGGCTAAGAGTAATAGCATCTACTTGCCATTCTGTAAACACAGTCCGAGCTAACATAGTGCTAGTATTTAAATCACTATGTTTAGCATCTAAAATAATTGGGATATGTTTTGGGATAGCGGCTAAAGTTTTTGCCAATAATTCTAAACCCGGAATACCCAAAGCTTCATAAAAACCTAACGTTGGCTTATAAGCACAGACAAAATCAGCAGTTTCCCCAATAATGAATTGCATCCAATCCCATAAACTATGAATGATATCTTGAGATTCATAGCCAGCAGGCATCATCTCTGGATTGGGATCAAGTCCAACAAATAGTAAACTTTGATTGTGCGAAATGCTGTGATGTAATTTATCTAAAAAATTCATTAGTTTAAAACAAATAATGATCAGACTTATGGCTTAGACTATCCCTAATTTAAATTCCTGCAAACCATTCATAACCTTGGTCTTCCCAGTAACCCTTAAAAGCTGTTAAATGACTGGTGAGCATGATTTTAGTTACCCACTTACTTTGTTTATAACCAAGTTTAATTGGCGAAGCTAAACGTAAGGGCGCACCATTCTCAACTGGCAAAGATTCACCATTTTTTTGATAAGCTAACAGTGTTTGTGGATGTAAAGCTGAAGCAATATCCCAACTTTCATAATAGCCATCAGCCGATTTAAAATAAGCATACCGGATATTATTCTTAGGTTGAGCAAGAGCAATAATTTCTCTCAAACACACACCACCCCATTGCACGATCGCCGCCCAACCTTCTACACAAACATGGCGTATAATCATGGAAGTGAGGGGTAAACTCTGAATTTCTGCCATACTGAGACTCAAGGGATTATTCACCTCGCCATCAACGACTAAACGATATTTGTCTAAATCAATAATTGGTGTGTAACGGAAGCTATTAACTATCAAAGCCTCTGGTTGAATTTCACTAGGCGAAAATTCCGGTACTAGCTTTTGGTCATTAAATATTAGTTTCTCAAATTTTTGATTGAGTGGTTCAGAAAGCGTACCTACCAAGTCTTCAAACAGTGGTGTACCACAACCACCAAGCAATAAACTGATGCTAGAAACACCGGAAATTTTCAAAAATTGACGGCGCGTTAACTGGGGATGACGTAAGCGAATTAAACTCATATTTAATTATGCGAAATTTACGTATTTTATAGTTTCACCAAAACATTGACTCTGTGAGTTGTTCACCACCAGCTTTGTGACCTAAAAATGAGTGAATAATTGTAAATATTACCACCAGTGGCACTGAAGCGAAATGCACAATCCGCAGTCCTTGCCAACTGCCAAACATATCTACAATCCAAGGAAATTGAGCTGGCTTATACATCCCTACACCTGTTAGTAGTGCTAGCAGCAAAATCGGAATTATCGATGTGTAGACAATGCGATGCCAAGCATAAATTAGACGCTTGGGATTTTGACTTTTTTGTAATGCTTTCCAGTCATTCACACCCACAAATCTATGTCGCCAACGTCGAGTGATGAAAATATAAATTCCATACCACAACAGATTTAAGGAAAATAACCACATAGCCGCAAAGTGCCAATGTCTACCACCTGCTAACCAACCTCCTAATGTAAATATCGGCGAGATATGTAAACCTGTACGTCCACCAAACACTGGGTTGGCGTTATAAATTTGTAGTCCACTGGTAAGCATGAGGAACAAGCTAACGATGTTGATGGAGTGAAAAATCTTAGCTCCTATCGCCTGATTTGGTAACTTCCGCAGTTTTGGGGGAATATTTGTAGTCATATTTACGATTAAATTTTTACCTTGATTAGTTGCGATTAACACTATGTAACAGTTATGTTAAAAAATGTAAAGTACACTTTTCAAATTCCATACTCAGAGGTAATCATCAGCACATGACAAACTCAAGAAGAAGATGAAATGTCCTCACTGCGGATCAACTTCATATCGTAAAAACGGTCATCGAAACGGCAAGCAAAATTACCTTTGCAAGAATTGTGGTAAACAATTTCTAGAGTCTGCCTTACCTCATACCCAAAACAATGAATTGACTGCGGAGAGTAGTGAACATAATCAAATACCAGTATTTCCCACAACAGAACTGATTTTAGGAAGTAACTCTTTAGATAAAAAAGCTACTGAACCCACTACAGCATTTTTTAGTTTAAATGTTTTTGAAGAAATCCTACAAACTATCCTATCAAGTGGGTGGCTTGATTCACCGATTGTTTGCCAAGCTATTAATACAATTAAACAACAAATAGAGACTCAAAATAAGTTACAAGATATAGGGATTTCTCTCCTACTTTTAGATGTAGAAAATTTAAAAATCAATAGTGAGATAGAAGGATTTTTAGCTAGTGTATGTAAATACCCTCTCAATACTAAAATCGGTTTCGCAAACTGGAAAAATCCCAGCGTTGGTAAGCAAGATGTAGAATTATATGAGCGGGGATATCAACTTGTTCATGTACCTGATGGCAAAGATGGTGCTGATGCCAAAATGATTGCTATTGGTGCCAGTATTTTACGTTCTTATCCTAGCGTGAAAGAAATCTTAGTCTGCTCTGGAGATGGAATTTTAACTCACCTCTGTAATGAACTACAAAATCAAGGTCTGACAGTATATTGGGTACGTAGACAAGGGCAAATTTTGCATATAGAAAACCGCAACACGGGAAAATATATTTTTTATGACCTTTCATTAGCAATAGAAATTCCCTCTTTAGAAGATGTGGTGCAGAAAATCGAGAATTTAATTAAGGCGGAACAAGAATCGATTGAGGACAAACTGAATAAATTAGTAGCGATCGCCACTCTTTTTCAAGAGCGATGTCATCTAGAATTCAATCAGAAAAATCCAGTCAAACCAGAAAAAATATTGTCAAATTCTGCGACATCAGATTGCACACAATTACAACGTCTTGTCAAGACTATTAATTCTCAAGAAGTATTAGAGAACTTACTCTTAGAAATTATTCATAAATCACCTCAGACTAAATTATCTGTGTCAAAGCTAGGTACAGAATTACAGAAACTCTCTGGACAATCACCTAATACAATTATCAAAAAACTAAAACTAGGTTCCAGTTTTACCAAGTTTTTACAATCATCCTCTAAATTTCTTTTAAAATACACTGGCAGGGAATACGAAATTACTAAGGCTGAAGATCATCCCCTATTTAGTGAGTAGATTTCCTAAATTGAGCCTGTAATTTAGTATTATGTAATAAATATATAAAGAAATGTAAATAGTGCCATGCAAAAAAAAATTGTTGTGATAGTCGGTGCAATGCTCTTAGCTCTGTCTACTGAGTCACTACGTCTCATAAAGTGTGCTTAAATAATTATTGCCTAGGAAAGACTCGCAAATCTAGCTATAAAGGCAAAATTTACAGTTAGATAAGCTGTGGTGCTGGACTTTGAGAATTTATGAAAATTGATCATGTTCACTTCTATGTAGAAGATGCCAAAGTCTGGCGGGATTGGTTTGTTAATTATTTGGGTTTTACGCCCATAGCCAATGGTATTTGTTCATTCCACACTCGCACCGAAGCGGTTAAAAGTGGAGTTGTGAAGTTCTTGCTGTCTTCGCCGTTATTACCAACCAGTCCAGTAGCGGAATTTTTGCGTCAACACCCCCCTGGTGTAGCAGATGTTGCCTTTACCGTTGCAGATGTGGAAACAGCGATCGCCCATGCTCAAGCTCACGGTGCGACAATATTACAATCCCTTGAGGAGCGCCAAGTAAGTAATATAAATTACAAATGCAGCAAAATCGCTGCTTGGGGTGGGTTAACTCACACCCTGCTCGAAAAAGTACCGTCACCAGATGAAGATTCAGTCATAACTTCATCAACAAACGCCATTACCGCCATCGATCATATAGTGCTGAACGTAGCAGCCGGCGATTTAGAGGCTGCGGTGACTTGGTATCAAAAAATTCTCAACTTTCAACCCCGACAGACTTTTAAAATTCAAACCGATCGCTCTGCCTTGTACAGCCAAGTGATGGTTTCCCGCAACGGTGCTGTGCAGTTACCAATTAATGAGCCAGCCTCCAGAAATTCCCAAATTCAGGAGTTTTTAGACGTAAACCGTGGTCCTGGAATTCAACACATCGCCTTACAAATACCTAATCTAGTCAGTGCGATCGCTCAATTTCGTCAGCGTGGTTTATCTTTACTGACAGTTCCCCAAACCTACTACTCACAACTCCAACAGCGCCCAGGACTACCTTTATCTCCTCTAGAATTACAAGCGATCGCCCAACAGCAAATTTTGGTAGATTGGCAGCCAAATTCCCATCCAGGAGTATTGTTACAAATCTTTACTCAGCCCATCTTTGGACAACCAACCTTTTTCTTTGAATTTATTGAACGTCGTCGTCAGGCTCAAGGCTTTGGTGAAGGCAATTTTCGCGCTTTATTTGAAGCTATTGAAAGTGAGCAGATGAAACGCGGAACTTTACAGTAGATTGCTGTGAGCTTTCTTCGCGGCTTTGAGCAATGCTGTCTTCTCTACACCCTACCCCCAACACCCTGTTGTTGACTATTGATACCAAGGTACAATATTTTTAATAAAAATTAACATTGACTTCCGCCGATGCTGAGACTGATTACTGACTTCGACGGCCCAATTATGGATGTTTCTGAAAGATACTACCGTGTTTATCAATTTTGTCTAGAGGAAATCCGATATCCTGATCAAGCGGTGCAACAACTTTCTAAAGCTGAATTTTGGCAGATGAAGCGATCGCGTGTTCCTGAAAAGCAAATTGCCTTAAATTCTGGCTTAAATGAGCAACAAGCCCAAGAGTTTGCCCAATTACGACGCAAAACAGTACACACAGAACCTTACTTTGCTTACGACAGTCTCATCCCTGGTGCTGTAGAAGCATTGCTAAAAATTCAACAGGCTGGGGTTGATTTGGCAGTCATGACGATGCGCCGTGTACGAGAATTAGACTATGCCTTTCAAAAATACGATTTAGTCCAATTTTTTCCAGAAAATCGCTGCTATTGCCTGAGTAATGACTACGTAAAAACCCGTGATATTGAAGATAAACCCTTATTAATGACAAAAGCATTAGCGGAATTACCAGCCGCAGCCGATACGTGGATGGTGGGCGATACAGAAGCCGACATTGCCGCCGCGAAAAAGCATGATATTAAAGTCATAGCCGTCGAGTCTGGCATCCGCGATCGCACTCAATTAGAACTTTACCATCCTGACTTGATTGTGCCGAATTTAAGCACTGCCGTAGATTTCATTTTCAAATCCACAGTATCAGATGTAGCATTGACCAAGTGAACTAAAAACCCCTTCCTGAATACAATACCTTTACTAAAAATGCCCTCACTCTAAAAGAGTGGGGCTTTTCAGAAATTGGCGAATGAGTCGGTACTCTAAAGGCTGAGTTAGGTTGTGAGTTGTATTTAACGCAAAAAACTGCTGACTAACCACAACAATATAAACGTCAGCACAGTGGAAAACTGATTGGCTGTGAGATGGAGAAACAATATTTGTGACGAGAGCCAGCCAGCAATTAGTCCCCCCGCAATTAAGCCAATGATTAGCCCAATGAGAGTAAACAAAACTGCTCGGCCAAATCTACCTTCTTTGCGGTTGAGAAAATAAATACTTACCCCTACCCCAACCACTAATGCCAGCTGCAACACTTGATCGCCTGTTGCTGGGTAAAAAATACTAATCGTACTCAAACCCACATACCAAGCGCCGGGCAGAAGCACATCTGCCTTTGTGGGCTGATCTAAAATATTTTGCAGCCACGCAGGTGACTGTTCGCGAGGGGTTGGGCTTTCTTTAGGAGGCGATTGTACTCTCAGTTCTGGGAAGCGGATGCGCTCAGGCACCTTGATTTTGCCTTCCTGGCGCATCCGTAAGCGATCCATTAAAATCGCATCGTAAGCCGCCTCAACGATTTCTAGACTCTTGGCATCGCCACTATATTGCTCCATCAGACGATTGCGGGCATCTTGAATCTCATCGAAGCTCGCATCTTCTGACACCCCAAGTTTTTCGTAGGGATTTTGATCGCTCATGGGAGTTTATACTTCAGCCTTAGTCTGCGGCAGTTTTGTGTTGAAGAATAACAATTTTAGATTCTAAATTTGATCGAAAACAAAATGTATCGATCGAATTTTATGCTCTACCAGGATAGTAGCACATAGTCAGATTGACCCAAGAATTTTAACTACAGCCACTTTAACATATTGTCATAACTCCGTGTATACCCTCATGTCGTTAACCAATTCTGGCTCTAACCTAGAATTTGAACCGGGAATACCTAAAAAATGCTGTTTTTCTGAAAAAAACTTTTTGTTTCAGATTTAGCAATTTACCGTAACTTGAGGAAATTTCCATGATTTAGCTCAAAATTCAGTAGTGGTATCAATCCACATAAAGATTTAAAATTAGACAGTTTTAAATCACGACTGAATTAAAATCAAAAAGTCTCTTGGACGAAGAAGCATTTGTAGCTCATAACCTAACATTAGGTAACTGTACATGAATTCACTCATGACAATACCTGAACTTAACCGTAAAAATGGCTACTATAGTCTTCCCAGTGCCGTTGTCCAACATCTTGATTACACTATGATCTGGGTAATCAGGAAATTTATTTTTGAGCCTTGTAGCTTCTTAAATAATTCCCAAGTGAAAATCGCGTTTTTACGCAACACTGCTGTTAATTTTAATTAATTTTGTGCAAAGTGATGGTCATGGCTCCTGCCAAGATTCTTGTAGTTGACGACGACCCGGCGGTTCGGAATTTAATCCAACGCTTTTTGTTGAAGCAAAACTATCAGGTGGAGGCTGCTGAAGATGGTAAGACAGCTCTGTCCTTATTTGAGCAATTTAACCCTGACTTGGTAATTCTCGATGTGAATTTGCCAGATGTCATTGGGTTTAACCTCTGCCAAGAAATGCAAAGTCGTAATGGTGTTTTTGTTCTCATGCTGACGAGCCGTGCGGATGAGGCTGACAAGATTCGCGGCTTTTCTAAAGGTGCTGATGACTATCTCACTAAGCCCTTTGGCTTGGGAGAACTAGAAGTCAGAGTAGCAGCTATATTGAGAAGACAGCGCGTTGTTACCACTGCGGAACAAAAACGCTTAGTATTTGAAAAACTGATGATTGATCCGGTACGGCGAGAGGTAACACTCAACAGCCAGCCTGTACCATTGACAGCTTTAGAATTTGACCTGTTACATTTTTTAGCTAGCCATCCTGGTCGAGTTTGGCGACGTGCAGAACTGATTCAAGAAGTCTGGGATTATGAATATGTTGGTGATCAGCGAGTTGTAGACGTACATATTGGTCAAATTCGTAAAAAGATTGAAGTTGATGTTACTCAACCTGCATTAATTCAAACTGTGCGCGGAGTCGGGTATAAATTTGAGTCTTCTACTAACTCCCAGTTAGAAACCAATTCCTGAGTATGAACAAGACACTAATGTAGGGTGGGCTTTGCCCACCAAAACCCAGATATAGCGGGCAAAGCCCACCCTACGTGTAGTTCAACAATCAAATACAAGTCCTCTATAATATCGATGCACGGGTACGGATAACGTACCCAAATTTTTGTATAAGTAAAACAAGTAACATTTGTACCAGCACTCAAGGGTGTCTGGTACATTAGCTATTTTTAGCGAACCGAAGGCTGTTTTAATTAGCAGTGATGAAACAAAGTTTCTAAGTAAACACGAGCAGCACGGCGATCGCTATCTCCGTTTTGCAGCAAAAATAGTGACAGAGCTGCCGTTAATACACGATTTTGATCCCAATCTGGATGAGTTTCTAAGTAAGTCTTTAAGGAATCATGGAGAGGTTCGGGGATTTCAGTAAAAATACTAACTGTTGCGTTCATGTGATTTTTCTTCTCCAAGGTTAGTCAATAGGGGGAATTTCTGGCAGTGAGGCAGTTTCAGACAACATCCGCACTGGTATTTGAGGTGATTTTTGATGTTAGCAGTCGCACAAAATATAAAACCCGGCCGCCTCATTGTGCGATAAGAGGGGGTGGGTTTGTCAATGCTGCGAAATGTTAAAAACGCTGGTATAAAAAATAAATGTGAACGGAACAATCAGGGTTTTATATACTTTTTCGTTACATTACTTAATGAAAACTCAGTCCGTTGAGTTTCCATATAGCTGGAGTCAAAAATCCCCAATAAGGTTGCAAGAGCCGATTCGTTCGTACAGCAACTGTGGAAAACTTTGAAAACACCTGTGGAAACCCTGTGGAATCAGTGAGGAAAATTTTACCTAATGATAAGAATTACAAAAATAGGCAATAGGCAATAGGCAATAGGCAATGGGCAATAGGCAATAGGTGGGAGTCATTAGTTTTTCTCCCCAATCCCCAATCCCCAGTCCCCAGTTCCCAGTCCCCAATCCCCAATCCCCAATCCCTCACCGTCGCCGCTCTTGCAGCTTACGATAAACAGCCTTTAAATCTACTTGATGGTGAGCTAGAGCAACTAGGGTATGGTAAAGCAAGTCAGCTACCTCACCAGCGATCGCCTCTGGGTCATTATCCTTACAGGCCATCACTACTTCCGCACTTTCTTCACCAATTTTCTTTAAAATCTTGTTATCACCGCCCGCAAATAACTTACAGGTATAGGAACTTTCTGTAGGGTGATCCCGGCGATCGCATATCACTTGAAACAATTGCGATAATGTATCCCCTGGAGGTGCGGTAATTGCCCCATCTACTTGATGAAAGCAACTGCGTTCACCCGTATGGCAAGCAATATCTCCTATCTGCTCAACACCAATCAACAGAGCATCACTATCACAGTCATAACGAATACTTTGCACCTTCTGGATATGCCCAGAAGTCCCTCCCTTATGCCATAGTTCCTGACGGGAACGACTCCAAAACCAAGTTTGTGCTGTGTCTAAAGTCTTTTGTAATGACTCCCGATTCATCCACGCCATCATCAAGACAGTACCATCCAAATAGTCTTGGACTATGGCTGGCACTAAACCCCGTTCGTCGTAGCGGATTTTTTCGACGGGAATGGCATTGTGTAATGAATTTGAATCGGTGGAAAACATACCAGCTAATCTGCTCTAAATAAAAAAATGATGCCTGGTTTCACGATATCATTAATGAATAGGGCAACTGGCATGATTTTTCTATCCACCCAGATTTTACCTTTGCAGAACAGCATTCTTTTCCATGGCCGACTGCATTCGGACTGCGCTAAGTGCCACCTGGTGAGCTTTTGCCACTTCACCATACCAATGAAGAGCTGAGTTAAAAGCTGCCCGGTACAGGTCTTGGTATGCCTCAGACAGTTGGTTACGAATCTCTAAAGGCAAGTCTTCATTGGACTTGTATAACATATTGTTATTTTTTTAGTTCGTTTAATTCTATACGATAGAAGTTCTAAGGAATTTTTAACCCTATCCTAAGATAGAGCTTTTTTTTGAATGCCCACGTTAGGAGAGAACCTTGGTAAATACCACGATTAAAACCACAAAATCACAAGAAATTTTCGCAGCTGCCCAAAACCTCATGCCAGGAGGTGTTAGTTCCCCAGTCCGTGCCTTTAAATCTGTAGGGGGACAACCCATAGTCTTTGATCGGGTGAATGGTGCGTATATCTGGGACGTAGATGGCAACCAATACATCGACTATGTAGGAACTTGGGGACCTGCTATTTGTGGTCATGCCCATCCAGAGGTGATTGGCGCACTCCATGAAGCTTTGGAAAAAGGTACTAGCTTCGGTGCGCCCTCATATCTAGAAAATGTCCTGGCGGAAATGGTGATTGATGCCGTTCCTAGCATCGAAATGGTGAGATTCGTCAACTCTGGCACAGAGGCTTGTATGGCTGTATTGCGGCTGATGCGGGCTTTCACTAACCGGGAGAAAATCATCAAGTTTGAAGGCTGCTACCACGGACACGCTGATATGTTCCTAGTCAAAGCTGGCTCAGGTGTAGCGACACTAGGTTTACCTGATTCCCCAGGAGTGCCAAAATCAGCCACTAGCAGCACTCTGACCGCTCCTTTTAATGATTTAGAAGCCGTCAAAGCTTTATTTGCAGAAAATCCCGATCAAATTGCAGGTGTGATTCTAGAGCCGGTTGTCGGTAATGCTGGATTTATTACCCCTGATGCAGGCTTTTTAGAAGGATTGCGGGAACTGACTCACGAGCATGGAGCTTTACTCGTGTTTGATGAAGTAATGACAGGCTTCCGCATCGCCTATGGTGGCGCACAAGAAAAATTTGGCATTACACCCGATTTAACTACCATGGGTAAAGTTATCGGTGGCGGTTTGCCAGTAGGTGCATATGGCGGTCGTCGCGATATTATGTCTATGATTGCCCCGGCTGGCCCTGTGTATCAAGCGGGAACACTTTCGGGAAATCCCTTAGCAATGACGGCTGGGATCAAAACCCTGGAGTTACTGCAAAAGCCGGGTACTTACGAGTATCTGGAACGGATTACTAAAAAGTTAGCAGACGGTTTGTTGCAAGTTGCTCAAGAAACTGGTCATGCAGCCTGTGGTGGTCACATCAGCGCCATGTTTGGTTTATTCTTCACCTCTGGCCCTGTGCATAACTACGAAGATGCTAAAAAGTCAGATACAGCTAAATTCGGCCGCTTCCATCGCGGTATGTTAGAGCGCGGTGTCTATTTAGCGCCTTCTCAGTTTGAAGCTGGTTTTACCTCTTTAGCTCATACTGAAGAAGATATCGACAAGACCATAGCGATCGCACGGGATGTGCTATCTAGCCTATAAGTGCTGAGTGCTGTTAGCGGAAGTTAACAGCACTTTCAATTCAGCACTCACTCAACATCCACAACCATTGTGACCACAGCCTTTGATGGTTTTATGACCTTCAGCACAACCTTCAGAGCAATAGTATTTGCCATCTTTGCTGACAGCTTTTTCTACAGAAACGATACATAAGCAATCCTGACAGGCACACTTCATTTGATTTACCGTAGTCATAATTTTTCTCCATTAATTCTTGCTTGCTAATACACTACAATATCTGAACATATATTCAAGTATTGGTTAATATAACTTAAAATAAATTGTCACTCAGTATTGGTGTAGCCACTGGGAGAAAAGCAGTAATAACTATAGTGGATACACGTAAGCATAAATATAAAAAATGAATCAAAAAATATAGATTGTGTCAGATTTTTACGTAAAAAAACAGGCGATCGCTGTGGTGGATTTCTAGATATGATATAAGCTCGACACAACCGGTAAGTGTAGGTATAATAAGTTATTTGAACTTGAGCATTGCTTTCAGTAAACCAGATTCAACTTTAGGAACTCTTCAAAGGATTTCCCGCAAAACTCTCCTGGTAGGAGTTGATTTTGAATCTCAATAATAAAAACAGAGTGTAACGCTCTTTGCCATTATTCGTGCAGCGAGTTGACAGTGCATGAGCTATTGCATAAATCCGACCTGTCCCAATCCAGAAAATGTAGCATATAGTCAAAGGTGTCAATCTTGTGGCTCGCAACTATTATTGCGCGATCGCTATCGAGTGTTGAAGCCATTGGGTCAGGGTGGCTTCGGAGCAACATTTTTAGCCCGTGATGAAATTTTGCCAGGAGAACCAAGTTGTGTCATCAAGCAACTGCGTCCTTCAGGAACGACACCACACGTTTTACAGATGGCGCGAGAACTGTTTGAGCGAGAAGCTAGAACCCTCGGCACCATCGGAAATCATCCCCAATTACCAAGATTGTTGGACTATTTTGAAGAGCAAGAGCAATTCTACTTAGTTCAGGAATATATTAGTGGTTCTACCTTACAGCAAGAGGTGAAACTAAATGGTACCTATAGTGAAGCTGGTGTCAAACAATTCTTAAGTGAAATTCTCCCCTTACTGCAATATATCCATGAGCAAAAGGTCATTCATCGTGATATTAAGCCAGCAAACTTAATTCGCCGGACTCAAGATGCCAGAATGGTACTGATTGACTTTGGCGCAGTTAAAAACCAAGTCAGTCAAGCAACCACCAACCAATCAGGACATACAGCCTTAACTGCATATGCTATTGGGACTCCTGGTTTTGCACCTCCAGAGCAAATGGCGATGCGTCCGGTTTACGCTAGTGATATTTACGCCTTGGGGGTAACGTGCGTATATCTCCTAACTGGTAAAACCCCTAAAGACTTAGATTACAATCCCACAACCGGTGAAGTAATGTGGGAACACTTGGTACAAGCCAGTGATCACCTGATCAGTGTACTGCGGAAAATGTTGGAAGTCTCCGTTCGCAGTCGCTACCAGACAGCAAAAGAAGTTCTCAGAGCATTAGAGATAGAACCGTATTTAGAAAGTTTGGCTAATGGATTGATAGTTAAATCCGATACTAACAATAAAGAGCAAACACACAATCGTCCAGAAGATTCTGCGGTTTTATGTAGCAACTCATCTGCTGCGGCTACTGGTTTAGGAGTAGCACAGGTAGCAGCAGCAATTCGAGCTAGGCGAGCCAAAAATGCAGATAGCACCCGATTAGATGTGAGGGGAAAACCAGGAGTTCCAGTTTCTAAACCCACAACTTTGGCTAACATTAACAGTAATGGTTCACAGACTCAAAAATCTAAAGTTGGACGCAGACTGGATACTCAAACTTTACTCACAGCTTATTTAAAAGGGAGACGAGATTTTGCTCTACATAATTTAAACTTGCTCAATCTCCAAGGTACTGACTTATCAGGAACGAATTTTCATTCTGCTCAATTGCAAAATACTAATCTCCAAGGTGCTAATCTCCAAAATACTGATTTTGGTAGAGCTAGTCTGACTCGCGCTAATTTGAGGGATGCTAATTTAAACAAAGCTTACTTTAATCATGCCGATTTAGAAGGAGCAGATCTCCGAGGATCTGACCTCACTAATGCTTATTTGACTCATGCTAATTTGCGGGGAGCAAATCTTTGTGGTGCTAATTTGACAGGGGCAAAAATTTCTGATGAACAATTAGCGTTAGCAAAGACTAATTGGATGACAATCCGCCCCAATGGTAAACGAGGCTTGTTGTAATTTCAAAAGTCAGACTAAGTTTTTGAATTAAGTAAGTTACTCTCAATTTGATGATAGTTTGAGGTGTAATATACTTAACCGAGATTAGAAATTTATATGTGTTGGTCGTCAAATATAGAATATAAGCTAATCGTTATTTATGTTTACTAGATGATTCTCTTGTAGTAAGGGCTAAAGCCCTGATTTTATGCAAATTTAATGCTCATTAGCTTATAGATTTATGATAACTAAATTGCAAAATCAAGAACTAGAACGGCGATTAAGTTTGTATCAGGTATTCATTTCTTTATATGAACGCCATAGTCATCTTTTAGATGAAATTCTTCAGCTAGAAAATCTCTCTCTGTCATCTTTGACTGGTGTGAAGCCGCGTTATGTGCAGGGTGTAGTGGATAATTCATCTGTTTATGTCATCACTAATCTGTGTGATAATCAGACACAAACTCTACAACAAGGGCAGTACATTTGGACAATAGGACGCGATCGCAGCAATGGTATCTGTACCCATGACCAACATTTATCCCGTTGTCACGCTGCAATCCAATATCTGGAAAATCAAGGCTTTTACTTAATCGACTGCAACAGTACCAATGGTTCATTTGTCAATGGTGAACCTGTGTATCAGCCTGTTAAATTGCAAGATGGCGATCGCATTCGTTTAGGGAGCTTAACCTTTGACTTTTTCTTAAATCATCAACGCCGTGTTTTACCAAACTTAGCAACAAACTTACTAACACAAGTATTACCCACATTAGCCAATCAACAAACAGCTAAATTCAATAATATTTCTGTTAACCAATCAGGTGCAATTGAAAACACTGATAATACTGTACACATTAACCTAGATTATTTTTCTGTGGGCAGGTTAGAATCTGGAGAATATAACTTTAGCGAACAAAAAAAATCAGAAATTTTAGACCAATTTTTTTCAAGATAATGAGGTCAAAAAGAAGGGTGTGGGGTATAGGGGGTAGGGTGTAGGGGAAATCAGTGGGGGCTTGACCCACCACTGATTTTAGACCACCAAATCGGAGATTTTGGTAGGGGCTTTGACTCGAAGGTGGTTTCGGGGCAGAGTGTAAAAATAATATAGTTTTCTCTTCTTCCCCCACACCCCACACCCTGCACCCTACACCCTGTTTTGGTCAATAGTCTTGGCGATGGGATAATGTTAGGGTGTAAGGGTTTTGAAGACATACACACCTATTACCCATTGCATAGCTATTTTTTGAATTTTATACCTGCCCAAGTTACCTGCTTATTACTTTCCGCCTCGCCTTCATCTACAGCATCCCCTAAAGTTAGCTGCTTAACTTTTTCCCTAACTTTGGCAATATCACCTTGACTAACAGCTTCTCTTAAGTCGCGTTTTAAATGAGCATTTCTAATGGCTTCTTCAGGAGAACGGGAACTGGTATCAAAGCATTTTTCTAGGCTATCGTAAATACCGACTCGCTTTGATTTTTTCCGAAATTGGTATTCTGTATCTAACAATTTTGCCATCAGTTCCAAGTGCATGGCATCACCTGCACAGATTTCTTCTAATACAGCCCATTCATCTCTACCTAGTAGATTAAGATCAGCACCAGGACGTGGATCTTTGAATTCTTCACCAGTCACTTCTTGATAAATACGGGGTAAGCTATCGTCAAATTCATGTTTTTCTTCTAGCCAGATGCGGCGAATTTCACTCATTTCTTCTATGGAGATGAGGGTAATATTACGCATATGTTCTGGTGCTGTGCGGCGGATTTGGACTTCTGCTTCTAATAAGCGTCTAAGCCAATGTTCGCGCCATTTTTTAGTATAGGGGCCAGAAATTGGTTCAACAGAGGTTTTTCCATCTTTAGTACGCTCAACCAGTTGAACAACTCCACGAAGGCGGCGAAAATCCCTCTTATCTTGGTCACTATGATTATCTAATTCATTACGGATATCCAATAAAGGCTGCATCCATTCCTTTTCTTCATCATTTTGGATCATTGCCTCCATCGATTTATCCTGGCTAACTATTGTGCAAACCCAGCAGCCAAAACGAGAATCACCACAACTAGGAGTAGAAGTATCAACAACTAATGGACATTCATTATCTGCTGTTGCTCCTCGATACATAGTGAATAAATCTTTGTTGCTGTATCCCCAAGGGTTTTGCCATTGATTTAGGTAAATCCAAACTTCATCAGTACGCCAATCTTCGATAGGACTATAGATTAAAGAATTAGGTAGGCTGGAACTATGGTAAAGCAGAGAGTTAAGTGAAACTAAATTAGAATTGAGGCGATCCCTAAGACTACCTGCTTGATGTTTTTCCATTGAGATAGCACGTTTGATGCTTTCATTCCTCCGTGTACCTAAAGCCAGAATAACTTCTCCGTTAACTCTAACTACATCACGGACAAAGCGGTTAGAGGGATAAATCTTCAAACGGTCTGTACACCAACGAAATTTTCCTCTTGGCGCTGGATAACCTTTACCAATTAAATTTACCCAAAAAGTTTCTTTTATCTCTGGTTGTAGTAAATGAGGTTCAATTGGCATTGCTTGCTCTTTGGCAGCTACTTTCATCTGTTCTAGAGAGTTGCGTACCCACATAGCAACAATAGGATTTTCTACCAGAGTGTCTGTTGTAATCACATATATTGTCTTATGTCTTTTTTGTGGTGGGAGTCCGGCGATGGCATTCCAAATCAGTTGTAAAGTCGCCGTGCTGTCCTTTCCTCCTGAATAGCCCACAACCCAGGGTATCGCATCCAAACAATACAATTCTTGAATTTCAGTGGTAAGAGCTTGGATGTATTCTACTAACTCTGCTACAGTACGTGTCTGCTGACCTTTATTTTCTGGTTGTTGTGCTGTACTCATTTCTCCCTACCTCTGGACATATGGGCGTTAACTCATTTTTTCTATCCGGGCAAAGGTCATTCACGGCTAAACATAAAGAACTTACCTATCCGGGTTGCTAATAAGTTTTTAAAAACTGCTTACTTAGTATCTACTTTTTTGGGCAATATATCTATATACTTTCACTTAGTTTTTAAAAATTAATATGAGAGATAGTGCATCTAACCCAACTTCAGATATTGCTAGAGAGTATCTAGAACGAGAAAATAAGGAGAAAGAAGTATTGTCTTTACTTCTAAGCAGCTTTTTAGATAAAAAAGACCATATTCTGGTTCAAAAAACCGAAATGGGCGGAACTGAGGCTTATGTCGGTTCTGTAACTTTAGAATGGTTTGCAGGTCGGGTTCACTTCGCCTCTGGTTTACCTCTACTGCAAAAAAAGTACAATCCAGAAACCGATAATATTGAAATTGACGCAGATAGTATCGATGAAATTCAACAGCGTCCCCTTGACTGGTCGCGTCAAGCACCGTTAGTTCAGTATTTAGCTGCTAGAAGAAATCATAAGTTTCCACCTGTGCTGGTAGTAATTAATCAGCCTTGGGCGGATGACCAGAAAGCTACTGAGTGGGATAGTGAAGGACGAGCGAAAACATCTACGACTAATTTTACTCCTCTAGACAAAGATGGTAAGGTCGGGTTACTTAATGTTTCGGAAGAGAACGTCACCATTTATGCGCTAGATGGTCAACATCGTCTGATGGGGGTGCAAGGGTTGATGGAGTTAATCAAAACTGGTAAACTCCAGCGATACAAAAAGGATAAAACGGCTGATGATAGTTTTATCAAAGTGTCAGACTTGATAGACCAATATCAGGTAGATCCTACTTATTTACATAACTTACCCAAGGAAAAAATTGGTATTGAATTCATTTGTGCAGTGAATGCTGGGGAGACTCGCAACGAAGCCAGGCGGCGGGTGAGATCAGTTTTTGTTCATGTTAACTTGATGGCTGCACCGTTAACTAAAGGTCAGTTAGCACAGCTAAATGAAGATGATGGTTTTGCAATTGTGGCGCGAAAAATTGCTGTTACTCATCCGCTTTTAGAACAAAGACCAAATCGCAATCCTCGCGTTAATTGGAACAGTGCAACGGTGGCGACGAATTCTACAGTTTTAACGACGCTACAAGCATTACAAGATATGTCTGAGAGATATTTGGGTCAAAAGTTCCCCCACTGGAAACCGTTCGAGAAAGGTTTAATTCCCATGCGTCCAGAAAATGAGGAAATTGAGCAGGGAATTGAGGAATTTAGAAAACTTTTTGATAATTTGGCTAGCCTACCTAGTCTGAAAATTTTGGAACATGAGGATACACCTGTTTTAAGAAGGTTTAGCTTTGAAAAAGGAGGTGGGGAAGCAAATATACTTTTTCGTCCTGTAGCCCAAGTGGCTCTAGCGCAAGCTTTAGGATTTTTAGTGTTTAAAAAGGGTTTGTCCCTAAGCAACATTTTTAAGAAGTTACGGAAGTTTGACCAGCAAGGGGGCTTTAGTGGTATGGAGTATCCCCAATCTCTTTGGTATGGAGTATTATATGACCCGAATAAAAAGCGGGTGCAGGTTGCTGGAAAAGATTTAGCTGCTAAGTTATTAATTTATATCTTGGGTGGACTTCAGGATCGGATGGAAGTGGCTGAACTTCGCAAGGCTTTAGCTAATGGGAGAACTGTAGAAAATAAAACAATTAATTTTACTGGTGAGTTTGTAGAACCAAAAGAAGTAGGATTGCCACTTGTGTTGTAATTAAGCTTGAAATAAATTTTGGCGATGCCATTGTAACGCTTCTAATTCTGGAAAGTATTGCTCTTTCTCTGGTAAAAGTAGTCTTTCACCATGAAAAAATTTCATAGGTTTAGTGTGGGGAGATATTTCTTCTAATTCCTTGCTAACAATAATTTTATATTGCTCATCAGCAGTAAACCAACCACGGTCAAAAGCCCAATGGTGATTCTTACAAAGAGCAATACCATTGTGAATTCGACTATCATAAAATTGTGAAAATGGTTTGATGTGTGCGCCATCTACAAGATTTTGGTTTACGGCTTTAGTTACTCTAATACCGCAAAAGGCACATTTGTAATCATACACATGAACAATAGTTTTTCTGAAAAAAGCATTTCTAATAGCTGCTTTTCTGAAACACCATTTTGGATTAATATCTAAGTTTGTTGAGTTCACTAATTTTGCTATTTCTAAATCATCTTCTAGAAAAGATTGATTAATTTGTAAAATTTCTTCAAGTTCATCCTGCTGTTCTTGGAAAAAAGTTGTTGCAAGTGCATCAATTAATTCTTGTCTTGAAGATTCATCTTGTAAAAAATTAAATAGTTGATTATCAAGATAAGCATATGCAACAGCCTCTTTTAGCTTGTTAGTTGTTTTTGGCTGTAACCCCTTAAATTCCGGCTTCAATACTAAGTACCAAAAGCCATCATTTTGGAGATGAAAGAATGGATAATGCAAACCACCTTTGTAAGATTTAGATCCTAAAATATTCCAATACCTTTCAAATGTTTGAATTAATTCCTCAGAAACTGGAATTTGATTGTTAGCAATAATTCCTCGTGTAATCAGATCAATAACCGTTAAAACTAAGATTGGTTTATATTGAGCATTACCACGCTTACGGCTGCTACTCACGTTTAATTGTGAAAGTAACTGGCAATAGTAACCTAAATTTTTCATATTTTATTGGTAAAATTTAGATTAATTTAAAAATTTTCTTAAATCAAATTCTTCTTCTAGTGAATCTTTAGTTTGTTTTTCAGAAATTAAAGATAATAGAAGACGTTCTGAATAATCAACTGCTCCTCGTAGTTCACTTTCTAATATTTCCAGCCCTCCATTAGCATATTCTTCAAATATTTGGGTACGTTTATCTTCATATTCTTCTTCTCTTGAAGAAATTATCTCTATATCTTGAGTTTCATTAACTGCTATTAATTTAATAATTAGTTCATACCCCAATGACGCAAAGTTTTCTTGGGGAATTGGAGAAGGTTCTCTTTTAGTTGTTTCGCCTAGAGGGACACGCTTTTTATATTTAAAGCCTAATGAAGCTGCAAAAACCATGACTTCTACATAAGTTTGGAATGGCCCTGTTGTGTCTTTTGATGTAACTAATGATTTCACCAACTCAGCTTTATCTTTAGCAACCTTGATTCTATTTGCAGCCATGACGAAAATATATACTTTGTAGGTATTGTAACTGAAATATCAACGCGATCACACTCTCTAACCTGACTATTTTATACTAAGTGTAAGGGCGATCGCCCATACCAGCAGCCAGCAGCAGTAATTTCTCTGATACCATATAATTCCTCATCCATATTGAGTATTACCAATTAATTTAAATCCTATCTGTAGTTAGAAGCTTAATGAAATCATAGTAATTAATTTGTTAAGTAGATTTAACTTTTACCTCGGATGCTGGCAGTTTTTCATACAAAGCAAACACAACTATTTTTCCAGTCAATTGCATAAACAATTTAGACAAATCTCCCTTGCCTCACTTTGATTGCAATTAATTCAATAACTTGTTTGAGTGAGTATCTTATGCAAAAACAAAGCGATCAAAAAGGTTATTTTCTTCAGTATCTTTCCCTTGCACCAGTTTTAGCTGTGATTGTCATCTCAATTGCATTTTCTCTATGGGCAATTTTTAATTTTGTTTTTCCTGATCTTCTCTTCCATCCTATGCCTTATACCAATTCACGAAAAGTATGATACAGATAAATAAGGAATAAATATTAACGAGCAAAGATGGCTGGAGTAACCAAAGTAGAAATAAAAGAGTCAGTAGAGGAATTACATGAGTTGCTCTTAAAACAAAAAACAGCATCAAGTTTTGAACGGATTCAAGCTTTGTATTTGCTGAAAATAGGACAAGTGAAAACAATACAAGATGTAGCGGTGGTAGTAGGAAGGGCAAGGGTAACGGTACAAAGATGGTTAAAAAATTATCAAGAGTCGGGAATCAAGGGTCTATTAACAACTCTAAAGAGTCCAGGGCGACCTGCAATAATTAGCTTACAAGTAAGAGAGCAGCTAGACAAAGAGCTTCAAGAATCGGAGGGATTCAAAAGTTATGAGGAAATCCGAACATGGTTAAAAGCAGTAGAAGGGATAGAAGCATCATATAAAGTAGTACATGATACAGTGCGCTATCAAATGAAAGCAAAGCTAAAAGTGCCGCGAGCAGTAGGTATTAAATACGATAGCGAAGCAGAATCAGAATTTAAAAAAACTGCCACAATACCTAGAAGTAATAAAAAACACGTCATAGCACCAGTAGATAGGCAAAAAACAATGAGATATTGGTGTGGGGACGAAAGCCGTGTGGGATTGAAGACTGAAGCTGGGAGACTAATTACTAAAAAAGGAGTCAAGCCCATCGGCATTATGCAATGGAAGCGGGATAATTTTTACTTATATGGATTAGTGGAACCCTTAACTGGAGAGTATTTTATCTGGGAATTCTCTCATTTGAATACAGCCTGTTTCAATATTTTTTAGAAAAATTTTCCCAGACTTATGCTCAAGATATTCATATTCTTCAGTTAGACAATGGGGCTTTTCATTTAAGTCAGCATCTGAAAATACCAGAAAACATAGTTTTGTTATTTCAACCTCCACATACACCTCAAGTTAATCCAATAGAAAGATTGTGGGAAGAAGTTAAAAGGCATCTAACTTGGGAAAGCTTCTCAAATTTAGATGAATTAAGAGAATTTATCTGGAAGCGATTGGAACAATTAAACACATCAGTTGTTGCTTCTATCACAGGTTGGGATTTTATTCTTGATGCTTTATTTGTATCAGGCTTTTCGTGAATTGGTATTAATAGATGACAGCTTAATCAGATTGATTCTATCACCAAAGACGCAAAGTTACTAATAGTAAACTCTTGCGTCTTTTACTGCCTTTTACCTTCAGTTGTGTACATTGGTGTTTTTAAAATTTATTTTTACCAATCCCGTTCTACCTCAATTATCTCTGTGTATTCAAACTCATTTGGACTTTGCTTAACTAAAGGATATCTTTCTCCTGCCACCTCAAGATAATCTTGCTCACAATCTGGCTTCGAGGAATAATAAGTCAGTACGTATTCCCTACCAATTCTGTCTGAAATTTCTGCTTCTACTTCACCCCGCCACTGAGTTTTAGTCACTAACACAATTAATTGATTGGCTAATTTCGGTAAAGTTTGAGCGACGCGGCGGCGATAACTTTCGTCCAAACTACCAAAAGGTGAATCCATCACTATGGGGAAGGTACTACTATCAGGAACGGTGAGAATTTTGCGCTTTTCACTCCACTCGCGGACTTTATCGATGATGCTGGCAATAAAGGATAAACTCAGAATCTGATTTTCTCCGGTAGATGCGGCAACTGGGGCTTCTGTACCTGCTGTGTTTTCTACTAGGGTTAGTTCATACTTATCACTAATTTGAGGTATGTAAGGTGTGAAAGAAATAGCATTAAAAATTTCTTGTAATCGCTTTTCTAGTTGCAAGCGAAACTGCTTTTCTTGACGGTTGCGGACTTCTGTTAACCTTTCAATGGCATCTTGGGTGGCATTAATGCGCCGTTGTGCTAATAATTGTTTATCTTCGTTGAGTTTCTGCTTGGCAATTTGTTTGACTAAGGCATCAATTTCGGTTTTGAGGTGAGAAATTTGCTGCTGATTTGCACCTTGTTCTCTGTTTAATTCATCAATTTTATTTTCAATTTCATCTAGGCGTTTTTGTAAACTGCTAATTTCTTCATTGGCATCTTTTCGCAAGCGTTCTTGAATACTATCTAATTCGACTTCAATTTGGGAAATGTTTTGGCGTAATTGATTAATCCTCGCTTGCTCTCTGTCTACTTCTTCCCAAAATGCTGTGGCTTGTTTGTCGATTTCGTCTACTTGGGCGCTCATGCGAATCGCTGTTTCTTCTACAGATGAAGAACCAGCTTTATCTAACCACAGACTGACATTGCTATGAGCATGACTACCTTCATGTAATTCTGTACCACAAATACAGCGTTGAGAATTGAGTAATTCATTAACAAATTCCCGTGAAATTCCAGAGGTTAATTCACCTCGCTGTTTCAAATCATGGAGAATTGTCCGAAATTGGGCTGTAGTATCTGAGAGGAGAACTGTATAACCCCGCGCAGAAATAATTTTTTTCAGGGCTTCTCTAGTTTGTCTGAGGTTGTCTTGGTTTGCTGTTTTCTGATTTTCTAGTTCTTGTCGTCTTTCTTGTAGTTCTTTAGCGGCACTCAGTTCACGTAACCGATTACCTGTCTCTTTTTTAAAGGTTTGTTGATATTCTATTTCTTGCTTAATTTCTGCTTGGCGGGTGTTGATGCGTGCAATTTCTTGCTCGATTTTTTCTTGTTCACGTAATAACTGTTTGATTTCTGAATCACCAATTGCTTTTAACTCGTTCTCTAAAGTTTTTTTGGCTTCTCCTAGATGTCTAATAGAACGGTTAATGACTTCTACGCCTAAGAAAATTTTGGTGGCTTCGGCAATTTCAGCTTTTTTATCAGAACGAACTATTTCTTCTATACGCTCACCATCGAAGAAGAAATATTGATGTAGACTAACTGGTAAAATCTGCCCGATGATTTCTTCTGGTTGCTGGCTGGGGTAATACCATCTTCCATCATCCCCAGCTACTTGCATGAGTAATTCGGTTTTGGTGATGGCAACGTCAGTTTTGTTTTTGTAAACTCGACATTGGCGTTTAACATTGTAGCGTTTACCTTCATGTTCCCAGTTAATTTCTACCCAACATTCTACAGATTGATTGGGTGTAGCTTCTGCGATCGCTCGTTTATTGACTAACTGTTCTGTAGAGGCAAAGGCAGCACTAAACTTCTCATATAATACCCACGTAAAAGCATTCAGTAAACTGGTTTTACCTGCGCCATTATTGCCGTGAATGATGGTGGTGTTGAGGACATCTCCCCCAGACAGAATTATCTCTGGTGTTTTGCCATAAAAAGAGCGAAAGTTACACAGTTTAATTGAGGTGAGCTTCATTGTACTGCCCCCTTCACGATATCTAAAATATCATCGTTGATGGGGCTGTTACTTTTCCTATCGAGTCGGTTTTTTTCTAGATGCCATACTCGCTCAATAATTTGCCGCACCTCTGGCGGAGCATTAATAATTGGTTCTTGCACATCATCAATATTTTGCTCTGGCGACATCTTCGTTTTTTTTAATGGCGTTTTTCTCTATTTTACCCGCCGCGATCGCTGCTTTTACATTGGTAAATTCCGCCAATCTTCCCCAATCACAGCAGATAAAGTATGCAATAAATCTGTGGCGGTGTAGGGCTTAGACAGAAATTTCTCTGCACCAGCCGCGATCGCTTTCTGTTCGTTGGCGGGTAAGCCACTGGTGGCAATAATCTTAACTTTGGGGTTGAGGGATCGTAGGGTGCGGATAGCTGTTAAGCCGTTCATGTTAGGCATGAGTATATCTAGTAAGACGACGCTGATTTCTTGCTGATATTGGGCATATAGTGCGATCGCCTCAATGCCATCTTCAGCGACAAGGGTTTTGTAGTGATGATTTTCCAGGGTGTCTTGTATGGTTTGTTGGACGATGGCTTCATCATCGACAACCAAAATCAACTCACCGTTACCTCTAGGTAATTCCGTCTCTATGATTGCCTCGGTTGCTGTGCCTTCTCCTCTGGGTAAGAACACTTGAAGTTGTGTTCCTTTACCTAGCTGAGTTGATACTTGCACAAAACCGTCGTGATTCTTGATAATACCTAAAGCCGTTGATAGTCCTAGTCCTGTACCTTTACCGACTTCTTTAGTAGTAAAAAAGGGATCAAATATGCGTTCTAAGATTTCTGGCGGAATTCCTGTGCCTGTATCTGAGACAGTCACCACGATGTAGTCTCCTGGGCGTGCTTCTAGGTGCATTCGCGCATAGGTTTCGTCAATTATCCGGTTTTCAGCAGTGATAGTGAGCTTCCCACCATTGGGCATGGCATCACGGGCATTGACTACTAAGTTCATGAACACCTGATCTAGTTGGGTGGGATCTGCTTGCACCAGCCACAAAGTATTTGTGGCAATATTATTAACAATTTCAATTGATTTAGGAAATGTCTGCTTGATGACTTTGACTAATTCTTTGAGCAAATGTCCAGGTTGCAACAGGATGCGTTTCCCTTCTGTGCCACGGGCAAAGGTGAGAATTTGTTTAACTAAGTCAGATCCCCGCTTGGAACTGTTTTCTAGTGTTTGGAACAGTTCTTGAGTCCGTGCATCAACATTTTTGCATCTTAATGGCAAAAGTTGGGCAATCATCATGATGGGAGCAAAAACGTTGTTGAGATCGTGAGCAATGCCACTGGCTAAAGTTCCTACGCTCTCTAGGCGTTGAGCGCGGTAAAATTGCTGCTCTAGTTGTTTTTTCTCGGTGATGTCGGTGTTGACTGCTAAGATAGATTGGGTTTGTCCGAATAGATTGTTGATCAGTGTCCATCGACTAGCAACGATAATTTTTTTACCAGTTTTGGTGGTTTTCTCTAACTCTCCTTGCCAAGAACCTTGTTCGACAGTGGTTTTTAAACCGGCTTCCAGTTGAGACAAGGATTCTGTGTGGAAAAGTTCATGGGCTAATTTCCCTACACTTTCCTCTGCTGTCCAACCGTATAATTTTTCAGCACCTCGACTCCAGAACAAAATGCGGTTTTCTAAATCTCGGACGAAAAAGGCATCGGTGGCGATATCAATTAAAGCGGCTTGTTCGGCCATTTTTTGTTCTGCTAACTTGCGATCAGAGATATCAGTGGAAATACCACCCACAGCATAGGGTTTACCAGTCGCATCGCAGAGGGGGAACTTCACAGTGATGTAGGTGTGTAGCCCATCTGCTTGAGGAACAACTTCTTCTATTTGAATCAATTGCTTGGTTTTGAGTACGTGTTGATTATAGGCAGCAAATTTATCAGCAATCTCAGCAGTCCAAAATTCATAGATACTCTTACCCACCATATTCTCTGGAGTTGTCGATAAGAGTTCTGCATACCAGCGATTAACTAACAGATGTCTGTTTTGTGCGTCAACCATGTAGATGGCCACAGCACAATTGTTGATAATTGCTTGCAGTTTTTGCTCACTGTCCTTTAGTGCTTCTTGAGACTGCTTGCGCTCAGTGATATCTGTGGAAATACCACAAATAGCGTAGGGTTTACCATCACTAGCGCAGAGGGGAAACTTGACTGTTAAGTAAGTGTGCAAACCATCATCAAGCTCAATTACTTCTTCAAACTGCGAAGGTGTCACAGAACTGAGAACATTTTGATCGTTTCTGGTGAAGACTTGAGCAATGTTAGGAGGGAATACTTCAAAGTTAGTTTGATTTGTAACTTGCTCGTGTGTCAGGTGGGTAATTCTTTCAAATTCAGAATTCACCAGAGTATGCCGCCCTTGCACATCCTTGACATAGATGACAGCCGGAGAATTATCTATGATTGCCTGTAGCTGTTGCTGGCTGGCTCTAAGTGCAGTTTCAGCTTGTTTGCGTTCTGTAATGTCGTGATGCACTCCAATCATACGGAGTGGACGATTAATTTCATCGTAGAAGACTTGTCCTTTGCCATTTGCCCAGTGTACTGTACCATCAAGCCAAACTACCCGAAATTCGATATTACAGATGGCTTGCTCATCAATTGCCCTCATTAAGGATTGTTCTACAAATTTACGGTCTTCAGGGTGGATGAAATTAAAAAATGATTCCAATCTGTTGTCAAATGTCTGGGGATCGAGATCAAATAGATAACACATACTCTCAGACCAGATCAGTTCATTAGTTTGAAGATTCCAGTCCCACATCCCTGTGCTGCTGGCTGAAAGAGCGAGATTGAGCCGTTGCTCACTTTCTCTCAGGGCTGCCTGAGCCTGTTGCCGATCGCTCACATCACGCAGTATAGAAAGATGGCGATGCGGAATAAAATTGGCAACCGCCGCAAATTCAGTTTCTCTCACTGTGCCATCAGGACGATGTAAGCTAAACTTACCAACCATTTGTCCTTGTTCACGGAACTGTTGCCAAGCTTGGGTAAAATCAAATTCAGATGGGGCAAAGTCCGCAATTGTGGAACCTAAAAGTTCTTCCCTAGATACACCAAACAACTTACAAGCTGCGGGATTGACATCTATATACTGTCCCTCGTCATTTGTAATAGCGATCGCATCCAAAGCATGATCAAACAATGCTTGCCATTGATGTTCACGCTGTTGCAGACAAGCATTGGCTGCTACCAATTCGGCTGTACGCTCCACCACTCGTAACTCTAATTCTTGTTGAGCTTGGCGTAGTGATTTTTCCACCTGACGGCGTTGTTTAACTTCCTGTGCTAACTGCTGGTTGGTTTGCCTGAGTTCAAGGGTTTGCTCTGCAACTTTGTTTTGTAAAGCTTGAATGACTGTGACTATTTCTAGGGGATCAAGCACTTGCAGGAGATTGGTTTGTGTCACCAGCCCTTGCAGTTGTCCTTGTTCACCTACTACGGCTAACCGTCGCACCCCTCGCTCTTCCATCAACTGGTGAACAGTCCACAAAGATTCACTAGGACTGATACTTAATACAGGGGTACTCATTACAGTTTGTACCTGGGTTTGAGCTATATCTAGTCCCTGTAACTGGACTTTGAGAATATCTTTCTCGGTGATTATCCCCACTGGTATCAACACTGTCTCCTGTGGGGCGACAATGACGACACAACTGATCCGGCGATCGCTCATAATTTGCGATAATGCCAATACAGATGTAGTGGGCAGTGCATGAATAACTTCTGTCACCATCACCTCTGTCACACAGCGCAGTTTCAGCAGATGCGCTGGCTGGAGTACCTGACGAATTCTGTCTTGGGTAATCAAGCCTAGCAATTGCCCTTGCTCATCTACTACAGGCAGATGGCGAATGTGATGCTGGCGCATGAAACTTAAAGCTGTGAGAGCATTTTGAGCGGAAGCCAGTGTCAGGCTAATAACTGGTTGCGTCATTACCTCGGAAATTTTCACCCTGGATAAATCTATCCCTGCCCCCGTCAGCCTGACTACATCCCGTAAAGTGAATATACCGACTAAGTTTTTTTCCTCAACTACTAAAACACAACTACTAAAATCAGATGCAGATTCTACTTTACTACTGCTTACCGGATTCATCAGAGCAATTACATCAACGAGCAGAGTATCCGGTAACACAGTTAAAGGGTAACTCTCCATTACCTGCTCTATGGTAGGTAAGTCCACAGGATAAATTGATGGCATTAGTTAAGTTTTTCAGTGAAAGCAATAAAAAAGTGATATTAAAAATCTGAACAGCACAAAATCAGCTTCAAAAGCATGAATCTTCAAGCCAGATGACAAAATTTAACTTTTTGCTCAAATCACATTTAAGTAGAACCAGGTAAATAATTAAAGGTTTGTAGTCAGAACTTTAGTTCTCTCTGTGTTCCCATAGGGTGTCGTATACAGACGCTCCGCGTTCGCGCAGCGTCCCGCAGGTAACAGAAAAGGACTAAAGTCCTGACTACGAACTAAATCTTAATGTTTTTACATTGCTTAACATATTTTGGTTTTTTCCAGTCGTTCTACTTGTTCTGTTAAATCTTGTTAAGATACTGGGATGATTGTTTGCAATATTAATAACTTTGTATTACTAAAATGTCCTAGATTGATTATACAACTATTTATACAATTGATACTAGCTGACTTGAAAGCGTCTAAATTGAGCTTTTACGCGTCAAATATCGAGTAATCCATAGCGTTTTTGTAAATTTAGTAATTTAATTCTCGCTTCACCAGCATTATCAGCCAAATCAGCAAATTCAACAAACCTACGTAACTCTTTTCTTAACAGATTGCGTTCTACTTCTATAGTTTCTCTATCTAAATCTGGTGGTAAAACAATCATATCGAAAATAGTCGCCCGTTCCTTACTGGGGTGAGGACGCAAAACTCTACCTCGGCGCTGAATGAATTGGCGAGGATTACCAGAACTAGATAAAATCACCGCCGTTTGAATTGCTGGGATATCCACACCTTCATCTAAACAGCGAATTGCTACTAAACCCTGTAATTCACCGTTTTCAAACTGATGACGCAAGGTTTCTCTTTCCTCTAAGGGTGTTTGGGCAGTGTAGGTGCTGACTTTATAACCTAATTCCACACCCAAAATTTTGGCAACGGCTTTGAGTTGACGTAGAGATGAACGCTGTCCTATTTCTGGTGAACCATCACTACAATAAAAAAGTGTATGAGTAGTATCGCGACGAGTTTGCATTAAGTCACGTAAAGCTGTTAATTTATTAGCTGCTGCACCAATTAATCTAGCTCTTTGCATTAATAACGGCTTTAAATCTTCATTGTCTTCAAAATTGGCTGAGTCTCCGGTTTCCCGTTCTCGATATAGTAGCGCCCTGCCGATTTTTTTCGTTAACTTTAAATAGGAAATACTTTCAGATTCTGTTAACTCTACCAGTATGGGATAATACAGGTAATGTACTAAAGCTCCTTGTGCGATCGCATCCTTTAAAGTAAACTCTGGTTGTAAAACTGGGCCAAAATAATCAAATAAAGATTGGGTACCTTGATCATCAAAATATCTTTCGGGTGTAGCAGATAAAGCCAATCTCAACCCCACACGCCGAGGTAGACTTTCTTCTAATTTTGGTGCGCCTAAATTATGAGCTTCATCGCCAATAATTAGAGTTTTCGCTGGTAAATACTTAAGTTGTGATTGCAAACCATCACCAATTAACGTGGAGTTAGTAGTAATCACCGTGACAAAACTTTGAGAACCAGAACGCAGATTGTAAAGTTGGGTAGAAAGTTGACTTTGCCAATTGCGGACATTCTCAAAGGCTAAAATTGGCTGTAAATTAAACTTTTCGCATTCCCTAGCCCATTGGGTAACAAGATGGCGGTAGGGACACACCACCAATAACACTTGCAAGTTGATTTGTTTGTACAGTTCACAAGCTACAGCCAGTGCAGTGATAGTTTTACCACTACCAGTAGCCATTTTTAGCGTACCTCTGCCATTATTCGCAAACCAGTTAGTAATAGCTTGTCGCTGATATTGGCGTAATTGCAGAGATGCTGGCATTCTAGGGCATCCTGGTAATGGCTGCGTTTGATAACTACCCTTACTCTCCCCGGCAAAAGGTACTTTTAACCGGAAAGTAGGAAGTTGCTGCACTGGATTTAGCGTCAGGTACATAGGAGGGATTGGGGATTGGGGATTGGGGATTGGGGATTGGGTACTGGGGATTGGGGATTGGGGATTGGGGATTGGGTAACTGGCATACTAAAACAAGAGGACAGGTAGTTAATAGTTATTAGTTTTGCTTTTAACTATGGACTATGGACAACTATTGACTATTGACTGCCCCAACAGAAAATTGATTACTCTGGCGTAAGTCCTGTTTGTGATCCTCTGCTTCTCTGCTGTTTCTTCCCAATCCCCAGTCCCTAGTCCCCAGTCCCCAGTTCCTCTTCATAGATAACCGCGCCACACCGCAACGAGTGAACCTTGCACCTCTACTTGCATGGCAGAGACTTCAATGGGGTTGTATTTGGGATTGGCGGGTTTGAGGATGACGCGATCGCCACTGCGATAAAAACGTTTTAAGGTAGTACCGTAGCCATCAACTCTGGCTGCGACAATTGTGCCATTTTTTAAATGATTGGGTTCGGGAACGGGGCGCAGAAATACCAAATCACCATCAGTAATTAAATCTTCAATCATGCTATCCCCTGTTACCCGCAACGCATAGGTTTGGGGAGGTAAAGCCATATTATTAAAGTCAATATGGTCTACAGCATCGGTAAAGGGTTCGATTAAACCACCAGCTGCGATCGTACCCAAAACTGGCACACCTTGCTTCACGGAATGCAAAATCCGAATTGTTCGCGCTTTCCCTTCAGTCCATTCAATATATCCTTTGGTACGTAAATGTTCCAAACGACTTTGAATTGGTGCAGGCGATTTTAAATTCATCGCTTGCATCATTTGACGAATTGAAGGAGAATGCTGATGTGTGCGAATATATTCCGCCAGCCATTCATAAAGTTCTTGTTGCGCTTCTGTTAGTCTTTCCATAAAATAAAAGGGAAGTAAATATAAATGTCCCTAGAACATTAGTACTATAAAAAAACTCTAATCACAAGATAAAAATCAAAATAAAAATATTAAAGGCAAAAGAAACCGAAGTTATCTTTCTTTTGCCTTTAATTTTTATCGGAAAAAGGCAGGAGGCAGTTCGCGCCACGTTAAGGATTTCCCTACTCCCTAATTCCAATTACTCTGCCCCTAAGATACTAGCCAACAAGGCCTTTTGAGCGTGCAATCGATTTTCTGCCTGATCCCAAACCCGTGATTGAGAACCTTCAATGACTTCTTCGGTAATTTCTTCACCACGATGAGCCGGTAAACAATGTAAAACAATGGCATCTGATGCTGCCAGACTCAATAGCTGTTCCGAAATTTGATAAGGTTGGAAAATGGGAAAGCGATCGTCTGCTTCTGCTTCTTGCCCCATACTTGCCCAAACATCGGTGTAGAGTACAGATGCACCCTTAGCTGCCAATGCTGGATCATGAGTTAGTAAGACTTCCGTTTGATCACCAGCTATAGCCCGTGCTTGTTCTACAACCGCCGCATTTGGCTCATATCCACTAGGAGTAGCAACTCTCACATTCATCCCCGCCAAAGCACAACCTAACATCAAAGAGTTGGCTACATTATTCCCATCACCAACGTAAGTCAAAGTCAGCCCAGAAATTGTGCCGAAGCATTCTTGCACAGTCAATAAATCGGCTAATACCTGACAGGGATGTTCTAAATCTGTCAGGGCATTAATTACAGGAATCTTGGCATAGTTAGCAAAAGTTTCTAACTCCTGTTGGGCAAAAGTGCGAATTGCCAGAATATCTAAATATCGATCTAATACTCGTGCTGTATCCTGTACTGGTTCTCCCCGACTCACTTGGGTAACATTAGGGTTGAGATCAATGACTTGTCCACCCAATTGATACATTGCCACTGTAAAACTCACTCGTGTTCGAGTTGAGGCTTTAGAAAACAATAAACCCAGTACCTTATTACACCGCAACTGCAATTTTTGTGATTTCAATTGAGTTGCTAATTGTAGGAGTTCTTGAAGTTCTGTAGGATTCAAGTCCGCCAGACTTAACAAATCTCGTCCAAACAATGCTGCCATGCTTTTGAATCTGTAAAGAAC
This sequence comes from Nostoc sp. PCC 7524, assembly GCF_000316645.1. Taxonomy (NCBI): domain Bacteria; kingdom Bacillati; phylum Cyanobacteriota; class Cyanophyceae; order Nostocales; family Nostocaceae; genus Nostoc; species Nostoc sp. PCC 7524. The sequence goes on along the minus strand of NC_019684.1, from coordinate 3,162,208 downwards.
AACTTTATACTTCTGTTCCTTGCCCAGCCATGTCAAAAAAAATACAGTTTGGCAACTGTACTCAAGGTTTTTTCTGCAAGTCTAGGATTTGAATTAGCTTTTGCTATGCCTATTAATTTATCAACTTTCTGAGGGCTTCCAATCAATTATTTCTGGGAATTTCCAGATTCGGACTGATGCAATTGTCATCATCAAAGTTTCTGGTAGGGTGCGTCAGAACAGATAACTGGGTAAACATGAACAGGTTTTCGATATCTGACGCACCCCACTTAAGCCCTGAACACATTGGCAATAGTTGCAAAACTAGATGAGCAGCACACCCGTCTAGATCTCCAAGGAAAATCAAAATAAAGAGTAGACAAATAACTTGCTTATGCTACAATCATAAATCGGTGAGTGCTTAAAGCATTAACCTAGTTCGCCAGCATAGCACAGTGGTAGTGCATCCGACTTGTAATCGGAAGGTCGTCGGTTCAAATCCGACTGCTGGCTTTTGGAAGTAGCGATCGCTTATTCGTAAGGATTACACGGGTAAATTTAATTACCTGACCCAATGAAGTATAAAAGGTATGATTGACTGGGTATGATTGGGTTACAGTTAATCTCCCTATGATTCAATTGCTGACAATCTGTGCATTACTATAAACGGAATGCTAAAAATAATGTAACACTAACAGAAATTTTTAAGATTCAAAGTGATTGAAGTAATATTCTATCTTTATAAGTTAAAGCTAAAATTTTTAACTTTAGTAAATATATAGAAATAAAATCATTTTGTTAGTATTATGTAAGCTCAAATTTATTGTGCATAAATTAATTAACTTGTATCTAAATTTGAGCCATAATAAACAAAATAGTTACTATTATATCGTCATCCTATCGTGATCCAAACTACTCTGAACTTAAAACATCAGGAAAATCCAGTTAATCCAGTATTTGCTAACCATGAAACTTTTCACCCTCGTTTTGGCTGGTTGAAAAAAGGATTTGATGCTGCCAAGAAAAATCCAGGTGTTTTCCTACAGGATGATGCACCTGTACGTTTAGGTGTTGGTAAAAATATGGTACGCGCTATTCGCTATTGGTGTAGTGCGTTCAAAATTCTTGATAAGAATAATTCGCCAACAACATTTGGAGAAAAACTTTTAGGTAATAATGGATGGGATGCTTATTTAGAAGATCCGGCTTCATTATGGTTATTACATTGGAATTTGTTAAAACCTACTTGTGAAGCGGCTGCTTGGTATTATATTTTTAATATTTTTCGAGATTTAGATTTCACAAAAGAAGATATTTTGGCAGGATTGAAAGACTATATCAAGAATTTTAGCAAAAATATTGCTGATTCTTCTTTCATTAAAGATGTCAATTGTATTTTAAGAATGTATGCAACACAGGATTTTATTAGAGACAATACCCCTATAGAGGATTCTATTGATTGTCCTTTCAATGAACTGGGTTTAATTCGTCATTTTGGCAAAAATTATCAGTTTAAAATTGGCGCAAAAGCTAATTTACCTGCATCAGTTATAGTTGCTACTTGTTTAGAATATGCTAGTTGGGCAAATCAAGATAGTAATACAATTACCATTCGTAAGTTACTTTATGATGAAGGTAGTCCGGGGATGGTATTTAAACTGACGGAAAGTATTTTATGTGCAGCTATTGAGACAGTTGCTAAAGAATTTAATGCGATAGTTCTTTCTGATACCGCCGGGTTAATTCAGTTATCTTTACCGGAAAATCCAGAGATATTAGCTGAAGAAATTTTAGATAAATATTATCGTAGAGAACGGAATTAAAATCATCTGTCCTACTCTAGCTGATAATTACTATATATTTATTGATAAAAATGAGTGAAATTATGACCAACAAAAAGCTATCCCATTATTTTAGTCTCCAGCGTCGCTATTCTCGTTCTATTAACTTAGAAAGAGATTTAGATAGTGTGGAAGCTTTAGACGGTTATGTGCTGACTAAAAGAGCTATTGATGCTCTAAAACGTATTTTAAGTAATTTGAATTCTGATGAGGGAAATAGAGCTTGGACTTTAACCAGTGTTTATGGAACTGGGAAATCTGCTTTCGCTCACTATTTAATTTCCCTGGCTGCTAAATCCCAAAGTAAAATACATATTAAAGCTTTATCCATAGCTGAAGATAAATTAGGGCAAGATAGTGATATTTATCAATTAATTCAAGAGAAGATTAACCCAAAAGGATTAATTAGGGCTGTAGCTACGGGACAAAGAGAACCGATTAGTCATACTATTATTAGGGCTTTGTTAACTGGCGTTGATCATTTTTGGACGGCTAGCCAAAAAAATAAAATTAATGTTGTGCGTCAGTTGGTAGATTTAGAAGCTGAAATTAATGATGGTGGCAAGGTTGATAGTAGAGAAATTCCTCATTTGGTGTTGGAATTAGCTAAGGAATCTCAAACAGGAATTTTCCTGGTTATTGATGAATTAGGGAAGAATCTAGAGTATGCTGCTCATGCTCAAGGAGATGAGGATTTATATCTTTTACAACAATTAGCGGAATTACCAAAAGATAGCAAACATCCTATTTATATTTTAGGTATCTTACATCAAGCTTTTGCAGAATATGGTCAACGTTTAGCAACTATTCAAAAAAACGAATGGGCGAAGATTCAGGGAAGATTTGAGGATATTCCCTTTACTGAATCATCTGGACAAATGATGAGTTTGATTGGTGAAGCCATTAATTCATCAGCAGCAGATAATATTAATAGTGCAACTCATACTTACTCTAAGGATTGGAGTAAGTATTTAGAATCAATCATTGTTGATGAAGAAATCACTGCTCAAGTCATCAAAAAAGTTTACCCACTACATCCTTTATCGGCTTTGGTGTTACCGAGCCTCTGTCAAAAGTATGCTCAAAATGACCGTTCTTTATTCACATTTTTAACGAGTAGTGAGCCTTTATCGTTTCGTAATTTCTTAGAATCAGAAACGGTGCAAGATTATGATTTACCGTGTCTAAAAGTCTACCAAGTTTATGATTATTTTATTGAATCTGCGGGAATGGGTTTAGCTTCTCGCCCTAATTTGCAAAGATGGGTAGAAGTGCAAGATTTAATTAATGATGCTAAACGTTTAGAAGAAGATAGTCTCAGGGTACTAAAAACAATTGGGATTTTTAACCTGATTACTATTACAGGTTCAATGCGGGCAACGAGAAATTTAGTCTGTTTAGCGATGTGTAATTTCCCCTCGGCCGCAGAGATTAATTATTGGCAAGAAATTATTGATAAACTACTAAAACAGAATCTCATTACCCATCGTCGTCAGTTAGATGAATTGCGGATTTGGCAAGGTTCGGATTTTAATGTTGACAGTGAGTTAAGTACATATATAGAACAAGAGAGAACTCCTTTAGTTAAACTATTATCTATACACCGTCCTCTCAAACCTTTAGTCGCCCAACGCCACAGCTACAAAACGGGGACTTTACGTTATTTTGAACGCCATTATTTAGATAATTCCCAAGATTTAAGTCAGTTAAGTTGCAATAGCATAGATGCAGATGGTTTTGTTGGGTATTGGGTAGATGATATAGTTCCGAGTGCTGTTACTGCTACAACTAGCGATGGTAAGCCATTGGTGATTTTGGGTGCGCCTAGCTTAGAGATATTGCGAATTCGTACCCTGGAATTTGTGGCTTTAAGTAATATCAAAAAAACCGCCAAAGAGTTGCAAACTGATGGGGTGGCGAGAAAAGAGGTAAATTATCGCTTACAAGAAGCGGAAGAATTTTTAGATGAAACCCTGAATCAGTGCTTTAGTATTGGAATGAATCAGCAATGTTGGATTCAGGGACAAGTCGAGACATTAAATAACATTACTGACTTTAATAGTAAGCTGTCGGAGATTTGCGATCGCACTTATCATCACAGTCCCATTTTATGGAATGAATTAATCAACCGCCGTGATTTAACCTCCCAAGGGGCGAAAGCTAGGCGGGAATTGATTCAGGCGATGTTAGAACATCAACATGAAGAAAGATTAGGCTTAGAAGGATATGGCCCGGAAGTGAGTATGTATTATTCTCTGTTAGAGGAAACAGGGATTCATGCCTCCGGCACGCTGCGCGAACGTCAAGAAGATGAAGACTGGGATTTTTACCCACCATTGGAAAATTCTGGTTTAAATTCTCTGTGGGAAGCCGTTGAAGATTTTTGTCTAGCAGCAACCGAGAAAAGCCAAAGTTTTGATTTACTCTATCAACATTTATCAGCACCACCATTCGGGGTAAAACAGGGTGCAGTTCCCGTGATTTTAGCGGCTGTGTTGTTGTATCACGCTGATGATTTGGGGTTATATCAAGACGGGACATTTATTCCGGTATTGGGAACAGAACATTTTGAATTGTTAGTTAAATATCCCGAACGATTTGCAGTTAAATATTTTGCAGTTGTGGGATTAAGGGCGGAAGTATTTAAAGAATTGGAAGTTATTTTACGCAATCCCCAGTTAAAGAAATTAGGTAAAGTGCGTAACGCGACTTTATTAACAGTGGTGACTCCCCTTTATCAATTTGTGAAAAAACTGCCGAAATACACTCAACAAACAAAAAGACTTGCAACAGAACCGAGAGCCATTTTAAAAGCATTACAAACCACTGTTGAGCCTGACGAATTATTATTTAAAGCTTTACCCGCAGCTTGTAATTTACCTGCAATTGGGACGGAAACTGGTGATGATGGCGTAACAGCGAGAAGTTTACGGACTAAGTTAGTTCATGCTTTAAGAGATATTCATACAGCTTACGATCAATTATTGAGTGATTGTCAAAAATTGATTTATGAAGCCTTTGGGGTGAGAAGTCCAGAAACAAAATTGCGGGAAGATTTGCGAGTCAGGGCGAATTATTTAGCCGGAAAATGTATTGAACCTCTACTCAAACGCTTTATTCGGGCTGCATCGGATGAAACTAAAACTGATGCTCAATGGTTAGAAGCTTTGGTGATGATTGTAGCCGATAAACCGGCAGAATCTTGGACTGATGATGATGCAGTTGCCTTTGAGATGAAATTAGCCGATTTGGTGCGTCGGTTTAAGAATTTGGAAGCTTTACAAAAAGAAGTCGCCGCCAAAGGCGAAGGTTTTGAAGCACGACGTATTACTATCACTCGTCCTGATGGTAATGATATCAATCGAATGGTATGGGTAGATCATAAGAGAGAGTCGCAGGTTGAGCAGATTGTTGACGACATTTTAGCAAAATTACCTGATGATCAACAGTTAAGACAGGCGATTTTAGCAAAGTTAAGTGAACGCATTTTAAATGCTGATTTACCTGAGACGGTGGCGCAAATTGGCGATAAGGGGAATGATGAAATAGCGGGGAAAAATGCTGGTTAATGGAAGTATTATGATGAGAAAGAGAACCTAACACCAGTATTTATGAATCTTCTAGCCGTCACAAGTTTACATAAATTGTCTCTTCATGTTCTAGTTGAACAAGCTGAGTCAGGAAATTTTATCGCGTCAGTTCCAGAATTACCTGATTGTATGGTGGAAGCTGAAACTCGTGAAATTGCGTTCCCCTTTGGGGTTGCCGGAGGCATCGCATCTGTACAGGAGCAAGTTCAGGCTAAACTGGCAAATATGGAAGTGCTGACGCTAGAAGTAACCAATAATCCCTGGACAGATTTTATTGGGATTTTTGAGGGAGATGAAGAGTTTGCACAACTAGCGCAGGAACTGCGTGATGAGCGTGAATTAGATATAAATAATAATGTATGAGCCTTTGGGTATTAAACACAGATCACGTTTCGTTAGGATAAATAAAACAAATTACCCTTGCAGAACTTCCTGAAATGCTTCAAGCCACTCCATATCCCGTGTATGGACGTTTGTATGGTGGTTGTAAACCAAACACAATATCTTCCTTTGGTACTCCCATTTCCAAGAGTTCCTGTGCTAAATCCACATCTGTCATATTTTGCTGAATCCAGATTTTGCCATTTTTAATATCAAAATGAATGACACTGTGATACACACGATTTAAACCATTCCAACCTATACGCATCAACTGATAATGATCATGTGCTGTATCCAATAATAATTGATTTTCAATTTCTTCATGGTTAGGTTTAGACTGACTATGTTTAGTTAACAAATTTTGGATATGTTGACGATATATTTCTAATCTGTCCATAATAAGATTACCTCCATGATTGGATCATATATCATTAATTTTAACTTATGTTTTTGGACTGCAATTTGTGCTAATCTAGTCTGAAAAAATGTACTATATGCGTCAACTGGGATTGCTAAATATAATCTACGTTCTGGTTGAGTTTCTTCAAGGGCAATTTGATAATTTAAGAACTGTCCTAAAGCCGTGTGAAAGTCACTAACCGCCGAGTTACTGGCAAAACTTTTAATTTCTACAGCTATCTTTTCTCCTTCTCTTTCTGCGGCTATCAGCCTTTCCGCACCTAAGTCAATTTTAAGTGTTACTTCCTCAAATTCGATTTCTAGTGGATCATCAGTAACTATCCAGTTTTCTTTTTGAAGTGCATTTTTGACTGCTTCATGAAATAAATCTCTGGCTGACATTAGTACACAAGTTTGTTATATATATTTTTAACATACCCAAATTCTTTCACAGCCGTAACACAACGGCAATAAAGCGGGAGGAAAATCCACACCGCTTTTTGCCTCCCCTACTATATATTTACTTTATCAATAGACTCTATGATAAAGAAAGAACACAAAGTAAATTTCTAGCATTTAACCTTTATAAACTACTATGCAGCAAATTACATTTGCAGAACTGCCTGAAACTGTTCAAAAGTTAATTAACCAAGCGCAAAAAACAGGTGAACCCCTCACTATCATCCAAAATGGTATTCACTTCGCTATCATTTCCCCTATTCAGAAAAAATCCCTGCTAGAAACCCTTTCCACTCTTGAACCACTGGATGAAGACTTAGCCGATTACAGCCAATGTTCGTGAATTTTCCCGCGTTTCTAATTTAAAGGTAGAAAACTGGCTTAATCCTGATGAAGAAAGATAACAATTATTAAGTAGGGTGCGTTCAAGCAAAGCGTAACGCACCACCATCATACGGTGCGTTACGGCTAGATATGATTTGCTCACACTTCCAAATGCTTTCACAGCCGTAACACACCCTACAATTTAAGTTTGATTTTTGATGGTTTATTCTTGTTGTTGGGTTAACCAAGTTTCTAAATCAGCAATGTTAGAAAAGTCTAGTAATGCTTCTCCTAGATTTTCTAATTGTTCAATTGATAATCTTTGAATGCTCTCGATTAATGATTGGTTAATTTCCCCAAGTCGGCGATTGAGTAAACGTAATATTAAGTCTTGTTCTCCTTCTTTCCTTCCCTCTTGCTTTCCTTGCCATATAGCTTGTTCTCTATCTCTTTGATAAAGTGGTTCTAATCGCATAACTAACTCCCTATCGTCTGTTTCTAATTCTTGATTGATTCTTAAGTTTTCGCGCAGGTTGTAAACTAATTCGAGGGTGGCTTTTTGGTATGGATGATTTAATGGTAACGCTTGCAATTCCATAATTGCTTGGGATTGTACGTTTCCTCTACCTAAAAGCCTCAGCCATAGCGTTTCGGGTGTTTGTGGTAGTTGATGTATGGCGACAATGGCTGTGCGTAGTGCATCTGGAAGAAAATGTACTCCTGATATCCAATCGGGTTTTTGGATAGTTCCAAAGCTAGATAATCTAGTTTCGGATACTGTGGGAGTCAGTACCCATAATTGGGGAATTTCTGCGTCTTGAAGTTTGGTTTTGTTGGTTTTAGCTTCTCGTCGCAGTGAGGCTTTGACTTCTAATAATTTGAGTATACAATCACAGATTTCATCGGTGGATGCTGGATTGCGAAAGGGTTCTATAATGGCTGGATTTTCGGCAAATCTTCCTAGTAAACCCAGGATTTCTAAGTTAGGTGTTTGCTGTTTGTTGGGTGTGAAGAAGACATCTATTTCTTTGATTTCTCCTGAGACTTTTTCTGATGCTTTGACTTCTCCGTAGTCTTTTAGTAGTTCTTCTAGATAGTCTTTGGCAAATTTGTCATGTATGAACCGTGTCATCTAATTTGAATATTATTGAGTTTTCTAGTTTTTAAAATTATAAAGAACTGGTGCGATCGCGTAATCGTTTAGAGGATTTTTTAAAAGTGGTTGGCTATGATTTTAGGTACTGATTGATCCCCCCTAACCCCCCTTAAAAAGGGGGGAACAAGAATCAAAGTCCCCCTTTTTAAGGGGGATTTAGGGGGATCTCAAAGTATTTGCTTTACTATGAAGAACTTTTCAAGGTTCACAACTTGTAAATCAAGTTTTGCAAGTTCAAAATCTAATTTACGAGTCGTAAATCAAGTTTTGCAAGTCCAAAATCTAATTTATGACTCGTAAATCAAGTTTTGCAAGTCCAAAATCTAATTTACGAGTCCAAAATCTAATTTACGATTTATTTATCAACTTCACGAGTCGTAAATCAATATGAGAACTCGTAAATTAATCTTTTTTAGCTTATGTGCCGATGTTTTTGACGTGTAATCGTGTTATTTTGCCGATTTTGACAATGCGATCGCTTTACCATCTACTCCCCAAATCTCTATAAGTTTAGATAAAAACCTAACCCCCCAACCCCCTTCCCTACAAGGGAATGGGGAGCAAAACTCCCTTCTCTTTGCAGGGGAGGATTGCTTCAAGGTGGTAGCAATAGTGGGATAGATGATAGGAATGAGGAGCAAAACTCCCCTCTCCTTGCAGGGGAGGGGTTGGGGGAGGGGTTCTTATACTGACACACCCTACTAAATGTAATTGAACCGTGCTGAGGTATAAAACCTTAATTAGTTAGTTGATAAAAGGCTAATTATAACAGTGATATTACTAGGGAATTTTAAAATAAGTTTAAAAATGCTACAGATTATCTTTACACATTTGCTAAAATATTAGCATGATTAATATAGTTGCCTAAGCGCACTAAAAAACCAGCATGGCGGAGAAAAAAACTAGACACATACTCGGACTTTCTGGGGGGAAGGATAGCACGGCTTTAGCGGTGTTACTGCATAGGGAAATTCCAGAGATGGAATACTTTTTTTGTGATACCCATAAAGAATTACCGGAAACTTACGATTATCTTGACCGCATTAAGGCACGTTTGGGGATTAAAATTCATTATCTCAGTGATAAACGCGGTTTTGACCATTGGTTAGCGATTCATGATGGTTTGTTACCTTCTCCCCAAATGCGATGGTGTACGGTGAAGATGAAAATTAAGCCGTTGGAGGATTTTGTCGGGGATGATGAGGCTATTAGTTACATTGGTATCCGTGCTGATGAAAACCGTGAGGGTTATATCTCCACTAAGCCGAATATTACACCTGTGTTTCCGTTTAAGGAAAGGGGTTTAGTTAGGGCTGATATTATTCGGCTTTTAGAAGAAAGTGGTATTGGACTCCCTGACTATTATCGCTGGCGCAGTCGTTCTGGGTGTTTTTTCTGTTTCTTCCAACGCAAGTATGAATGGGTAATGTTGGCGCAGGAACATCCTGATTTATTTCAAAAGGCTGTTGAGTATGAATCTAATCATGCTGATGGACGTACCTATACTTGGACTGATGGCGAAAGTTTATTGCAGCTTCTAGCACGCAAGGATGAAATTATTGCTCAACATGAAAAGTTAATGGCTAAAGAGAAAAAAGCCTCTCCTAATCGTCCTTTATCTGAAGCATTAGAAGAAATTTTAGATCAAGAAGATGATGAGTTACCTTGTTTGGTTTGTCATTTGTAAAATTCAAATAATTTATGGATTTAAAAAATTATCATATAGGAATTTGCAACAATTTAGAATCAATTATAAATCAGTCACATACTCAGCTAGATTTAGGTAAATATCATGTTTTCTCAAGTGATTTATTAGTATGGTCTAATTTTTTGAAAGTACAGAGAAATGAAATGAAAGTTTTGGAAAATGTAGCATATGAGTTACAGTTTTCAGCTTTTTTAGTATCATCTGGGCTTTATAGACAAGCTTTTGCTTCACTAAGATTGGTACTAGAACTAGCTTTATCTGGCATATTGTTTTCCTCTGATGAGTTTTATTTCCGCAAATGGAAACAAGGTTTAGTAGATATATCATGGGCAAAAATTACAGATCAAGAAACTGGTATTTTTTCCATTACATGGTTAAAAGCATTTTATAGTTCAGAACCTGATCAAAAAGATAAAGATGATATCAAATTAATTGCCGAATTAGCAAAGGAAACCTATAGGAAATTATCAGCATATGTTCATGGAGGTAATTATACATGGGAAACTAATAACTCTCATATAGTTTTCAATCAAACAGAATTTGATTTATGGAAAAACTTATCTGATAACACTTCAAAAATTATACTTTATTCACTCTTAATTAGATTTTCTCAAGACTTATCCCAAGACAATTTAAGAGAAGTCGAAGAATGTTTAATTCAGAGTATTGATGACATAAAAATTACTAGAGTTCTTTTAGGAAGACCTTTATAGTTTACGAGGATAGAAAAAATGTTTTACCTTAGAACTGAAAGTATAGGAGACGAAAAAATCAAAGATTTTTTTGTATCAACTGACTTAGAAAGAGGAATTATTGAAGCATTAAAACTTCCAAATCCTATTGTTTTAGAAGGTAGTAGAGGAACTGGCAAGACTTTTTTATTACGAATGGCACAAATTGAATTAAATGATACTTTTAATAGTGAAAAAATATTACCTATATATTTAACCTTATCATCTGCTACTCTGATTCAAACAAATGATCCACATCAATTTACAAATTGGATGATGGCAAAAATTTGCAAAAAATTATATAGGGAACTCGTATATAAAGGATTTTGGGTAGAAAATATTCCTAATGCAAAGTTGCTTTTAGGTGATAGCTTCAGCACAGAATTTCTTGCATCAAAGTTTAATGATATAACTCAATATTATGAAAATTCTTATAGAAATAAAGATAAAAACTTTGATAATTCAATAATTCATGAAATACCCGAAATAGATGATTTTTTAGAAATAATTGAAAAGATATGTAAATTTTACGATATTCAAAGAATATGCTTTCTTTTCGATGAAGCTATTCATATGTTCAGACCACAGCAACAAAGAGACTTTTTTTCTCTTTTCAGAAAACTAAGAACTCCATATATTGATTGTAATGCAGCCGTTTATCCTGGTGTAACTTCTTATGGGGACTCATTTGAGATAGCTCATGATGCAAAATTAATAAGTCTTGAAAGAAATATTCAAGATAATGACTATTTGACTACTATGCAGGAAATAGTTTATAAACAAGCTAGTGAAGAAAAAATAAAAAAAATAGAAGAAGAAAAGGGAAATTTTAAAATTCTTGCTTATTCTGCCAGTGGAAATCCAAGAATATTACTAAGAATTTTAGATAAATGTAATAATCTAAAATGGGAAACAGTAACAAAAAATATTAAAGACTTTTACGTTGCCGAAATTTGGGCTGAACATTCAGGTTTAGGTGATAAATATAAAGGACATCGAGATATAGTTGATTGGGGAAGAAATTTTATTGAAAAAGAAGTTATCCCTAAAACTAAAGATAAAAATGAGCGTAGAATAAGCGATCATAAATCTACCTGTTACTTCTGGATTCATAGAGATGCACCTGAAGTTGTAAAAGAAGCTATAAGACTTTTAGAATATACAGGTATTGTTAGAAAAAATGGAGAAAGAATAAGGGGAACTAATTCTCAATTAGGTACACGTTACGAGATTAAGTTAGGTTGTATTTTAGCAATTGAAAAATCCAAAGAAATTTCTAATCAGATAATTGATTACTTAGACAACTATTTATTTACAGAGTATGGAGCTAATAGTGATAGTTTTTCTCCGCTTCCAAACCCAATTAACTTAGAGTCTGATGCAGAGATACAACAAATCATTGATAGTCTACTTCAAAAATCGATTAATTATTTGAGTTTAACAGATTGGCAAAAAAGTAAACTTATAGAAAATGAATTTCATACAATTAATGATGTCTTATATGTTACCGAGCAAGACATAATTAATAAAATTTATGGTGTAGGAGAAGTTAAAGCAAGAAGGATTCAAAATGCAGCAGTAGCTGAAATTTTAGAATATCTTTCTGGTTAAATATATTTAATACAAATTAAATATAATGATTACATTAATTTGGAGAATTTTAGAGGTTGAATTTCAACGATTTACTATCAAAAGCAGATGAAGAAACACTACAGCAATTATTAGGTAGTGCAACTTTTCATCTGCTCAAACTCCTAGAACCTAATTTAGTTCATCCTAGTAAACTCAGAGAAATTCTGTTAACCCTTCATACCCCAGAAGAATTACTCTTATCAAAAGAAAAACGAGATTTAATTTTTGATTTAATCACGCCAGAACAAGCGAAAATTCTCGCTGTTGTACTAGAAGCACCTGAAAATAAAGACCCTTATCAAGCATTAAAAAAACTTAAAATAAGTGGAAATTCAGAAAGTAAAAAATATCTATTTAACTTTTTTGAAATACCACTTAAACCCAGAAACGAAAGTACAATTGAAACGCCTACAATAATTGAAAATACTCCCAAATATCCTTTATTTGCACACCAACGCAAAGCAGCTAACAAAGTAAAAAACTATCTGAGTCAACAACCTCGTCGTGTCCTTCTTCATCTTCCTACTGGTGCAGGTAAAACCCGTACTGCAATGAATATTATTGCAGACCATCTCAGAAACAATGAACCCACATTAATAATCTGGTTAGCCTACAGTGAAGAACTATGCGAACAAGCGGTTACAGAATTTCAAAAAGCCTGGGACAGTTTAGGCGATCGCACCCTTTCAACTTACCGCTTCTGGGGCAACCATGAGATAGACTTAGCACAAGCGCAAGATGGCTTAGTAGTAGCAGGATTAGCCAAAGTCTACAACGCCGCCAAAAAGAGTATCCGCTTTATTAATCAACTCGGTGTGCGTTGTTCATTAGTAATTATCGACGAAGCCCATCAAGCAGTAGCCGAAACCTATAAACTCGTCTTAGATTCCCTCGTCGTCCCCTACGAAAAAACCGCCTTATTAGGACTAACCGCCACACCTGGACGCACTTGGGCTGATATTAACACCGATGCACAACTCGCTAAATTCTTCGCCCACCAAAAAGTTACCTTAGAAATCGAGGGTTATGACAACCCCATTGATTATCTCGTAGATCAACAATACCTAGCTCAAGTTAACTATCGCTCTTTATTTTACGAAACCGGCATTGAACTCACACCCCAAGACCTCAAGCGCATTCATACAGACTTAGATATTCCCCAATATATCCTGAATCGGTTAGCCGCAGACGAACAACGCAACCTCCGCATCATCCTAGAACTAGAAGCCCTCGCCCCACATCATCAACGCATCATAGTATTTAATACCTCCGTGGAACACGCCAAACTCATCGCTTCCATTTTGCGTTTACGTGGCTTTCATGCTGATGCTGTCACAGGGGAAACCCCCAAATCCGAACGAGAACGGCTGATTCACAGCTTTAAAGACCAACAAACCCAAACCAAGATTTTATGTAACTACGGCGTATTAACCACTGGTTTCGACGCACCTAAAACCAGTGCTGCTGTTATCGCCCGTCCTACCAAATCCCTGGTTCTCTACAGCCAAATGGTAGGACGCGCCATCAGAGGAATCAAAGCTGGGGGTAATGCTACCGCCGAAATTGTCACGGTTATAGATAATCAACTCCCTGGTTTTGGTTCAGTTGCATCAGCCTTTCACAATTGGGAAGACGTTTGGAGGAAAACCCATGAATAACGCCCATGATATCGTTCCCACACACCTCGCAGTCCAAGCCATGCGCGATAACGGTTATAAAAACGCCGCCTACGCCTTAGCCGAATTAATGGATAATGCCATTCAAGCAGGTGCATCGCAAGTAGAACTGCTGTGTGGCGAACGGAAACAACTGGTAGAAGGGAGGAGGCGATCGCGCATTGAACAAATCGCCGTGTTAGATAATGGTTGTGGAATGGATGCGAATGTTTTACGTCTCGCCCTGCAATTTGGGAATGGTACATATTTAGATGAAGACAAACACACCGGAATCGGTCGTTTTGGCATGGGTTTACCTTCGTCTTCTATTTCCCAATGTCAGAGAGTTGATGTCTGGTCATGGCAAAATGGCATAGAAAATGCACTGCATAGTTACCTAGATTTAGATGAAATTAAAACTCGGCGGATAACCGAAGTACCAGAACCGAAACCTAAAGCCATTCCCACAACTTGGACAAGAATTGGTCAACAATTTGGCGAAAGTGGCACATTAGTAGTATGGTCAAACATCGACCGTTGTATTTGGCGCACTGGCAAAGCAATTATTGATAATTCAGAATTTGTGATTGGGAGAATGTATCGCAAATTCATTAATAGCGGCGATGTCAAAATCCGCATGGTAGCCTTTGATTTAGATGCTTTATATAGCCTGATTTTAGAGAAATACGCCCTCCCCAATGACCCTGGTTATTTAATAGAAAAAACCTCCTGTCCTCCACCATTTGATAACAAAGCAATGTTTGGAACTTGGCAAGGAGATACATCTTATGAAGCGACTTTCACTATTAATTTTAGAGAACAAGAACATGAAGTTAAAGTTCGCTTTTCTTATGCTAAGGAAGAAGCACGTCTTATAGAAGGAGTAAATAATCCAGGAAGCACACCTCATGGACAACACGCTAAGAGAAACATAGGAGTTTCTATTGTTCGTGCAGATAGAGAACTAGAACTAGATACGGGAGTAGTCAATGGTTATGAGCCTACAGAACGTTGGTGGGGCGTAGAAGTTGAATTTCCCCCTGCCTTAGATGATATTTTTGGAGTAACTAATAATAAACAATCTGCTCGTAATTTAAGTGAACTTTTGCAAATAGATAATAAATCTTTATCAGAAGATGGGAAGACATTCACACAGTTAAAAGAAGAGTTAAAAGAAGATGAAGATCCAAAAAGACCTCTCTTAGATATTGTCGATAAAATAAATAACCAGTTGAGTGTTATTCGTGGTTTACTCAAAGCCCAAACAAAAGGTACTCGTACCGCCACTGAAAAACGCCATGACCCTTATAAACCTGAAAAAGTTGCAACTACTGTAACTCAAGAGCGTAAATCACAGGGTTACAAAGGTCAAAGTGATGCAGATGAAAAATTACCCAAAGAAGAACGCAAACAAGTAATTAAAGAAACTCTCAAAGAAGAGGGAGTGACGGAAACAAAAGCCGAATTATTAGCCGCCACAACAGTAGATGATGGCTTGAAATATACTTTTGTTGAAGCACCCCTTGATACTCCTGCTTTTTTCTCTGTTAAACCGAGAGGAGGGGCAATTATTGTGACTCTAAATACTAATCATCCAGCTTATCAAAACTTAGTTGAAATCTTAGAAGAGGATGTTGATAAAGCTGATGTAGATACTTTGCGTTCTCGGTTAGTTAACTCTTTAGATGGGTTAAAGTTACTCTTGATGGCATGGGCTAGATATGAAGATGAACAGCCAGAGGGTAAATTTAAAGATAATGCTCAAGATACCCGCATTGATTGGGGGAGGGTTGCTAGGAGGTTTTTAGAGAATGAATAAGAGTAAATTTCACGCATTCGCCGCCAGGCGTTCCGCTTGCGGTAGGCGCAAAGACGCAAAGAGGTTAGAGAGTTGTGATGATAATTCTCTGCGTTTATTGAGAATGATAAAGTGCGATCGCTGATTAATTGAGGCACAATAGAATCAAAGACGCTATCAACACACAATGACTACTCAAATGATGGTTCAACCCTCATCTTTAATATCTTCTGGTGTTAAAATGAGTGAATTTGGCGACATTTATCTGTTTAAATTTACTGATGAGCTACAGTCTCGTTTTGAAGAACTGTTAGAGAAGAAAAAAGCTGATGCGCTCACTCCTGAAGAAGAAGCCGAGTATATAGGTATCTCCGAATTAGAGCGAATCTTTACCTTGATTAACGCTCAACTAGCAGCAAAAAGTAAATGGTGTCCGAATCAACTCGAAAACTTGTAAGATACTAGATGGTAAAAGCAAAGAAAATACTATTAATATCTGTAGTCATTGCCAATCTTCGTATTTCAACCCATCAATACGGCTAAACTCACGGGTGTTGTGGGTAATCAGCGTGAGATCATTTGCTAAAGCAATCGCAGCAATTAACAAGTCATTTGCTCCAATTGGAGTCCCCAAAGTATCAAGATGAGCGCGAATTTTTCCAGCAATTTTTGCTGCTTGAATATTTAGTGGTAAATCAGTAAACTCAGCCAACAAATTTTCCAGATGACTGAGGTTTCTGTTAACATTCTTTCTTTTGTAAGCTCCATAGTACAGTTCACTATAAACAACTGTACAGATGTAAATTTCTCTAGCAGGAATTGTCAGAATTTTTTGGGTAACAGGTGAATTTGATGAATTAAGAATTTGGATACACGCATTTGTATCTAGGAGGTAGGCCATTGAATCTCCTCCCGATTCTCAAAGGGAAGCTGTTCTGCTCTTTCCAGGGGTTCACCTTCCCAACTACCTATGACATTTTCTAAAAACCTATGAGAATAACCTAATTCTTGGGGTGTTTTGGCTGTATTCTGTGATGGTTCTGGACTCACAGGCTGAAAGACAATTACTACATCTAATTCTTGGTTAGCAATCTCAGGTGGAAGCTGGATTTGCAAAATTCCATCATTACCGATATGTGTTCTAATCTTTATGCTTTCCATAACCTGACTCGCTAACTAGAACCCGATAACCCTATAATATCGAAACCATGCTTTATTAGGGTGATTAAATCTCACGCAGAGGCGCAAAGGGTTGAGAGAGTTGTTATGATCATTCTCTGCGTTACTTTGCGTTGACTTCGCGTTCCTCCGCGTTTAAAAAAATGACCAACATAATCTATCTAGACTACCACTCAACTACCCCCGTTGACCCCAGAGTAGCCAAGAAAGTCATGTACTATATGACTACCGCCTTTGGTAATGCCAATAGTGTAGATCATGATTATGGCAATATAGCAGCAAAAGCAGTTAAACAAGCCCGTCAACAAATAGCAGAATTAATCAACGCCTCACCCAAGGAAATTATCTTTACATCTGGCGCAACAGAAAGCATCAACTTAGTAATTCAAGGACAAATTGCACAACAAAATACCCCCGCCAAAATCATCGTTTCCCCAGTGGAACACAAAGCCGTTATAGATACTTGCAAAGCTTTAGTTAAAAAAGGACTTGTTGAAATTATTTGGTTAAAAGTCAATCAACAAGCACAGATTGATTTAGAACATCTGGAAAAAGTCTGTGCTGATGGTGCGGCTTTACTTTGTATGATGGCGGCTAACAATGAAGTCGGGACAATTTACCCCATCAAAAAAATTGGCGCGATCGCATCCTCTCACAATATCCCGTTTTTATGCGACGCATCCCAAGCCGTCGGGAAAATTCCCCTCAACTTCCAAGACTGGGGGATTACTTATCTAGCAATTTCCGCACATAAACTCTATGCACCCAAAGGTGTGGGTGTATTAGTAGTGAGAAAAAATCATCCTGTCCCACCAATGATTTACGGTGGTGGACATCAACAGGGTATGAGATCCGGTACACTCAACGTCCCCGGAATCGTCGGTTTGGGGGAAGCTTGCAGATTGAGAAGGTTGGAAATGGAACAAGATGAAAATGCGATCGCCATTTTAAGAGATCAGCTACAAAACCAACTCCAAACCGCAATTCCCGATTTAGCAGTGAATGGAGACTTAAACCACCGTTTATCAGGTAACTTACACATTTCCATCCCTGATATTTCTAATACTGCCATCATTGCACGAGTTCGTCAGCAATTAGCCATTTCCACAGGTGCGGCTTGTTCATCGGGTGCAATTGCACCATCGCACGTTTTACAAGCGATGAATCTGTCAGAGAATATCATTGAGGGAGCCTTAAGAATTGGCATTGGTAAATTTACAACCCAACAAGAAATCGCAACAGCATCTTCTGTGATCATCGGCGCAGTCAATCAAGTTCATCAGCTGCTCTAAGGGAACACCAGAAAATAAACTATCCGAAATTGATGGTTTGGTAGGGTGCGTCAGTGCGATAGAACCTAACCATACCCAGAAATTATTCATACTGACGCACCCTTGTGTATTAAAAGAAGTCTCTATGAGGCTACTTTGAACATAAAATAATAAGACCCCTACCAAGTGAGGGTTTTACGTCAGATTTTCAAGGACATAAATTTGTCAAGTGGTCAAAGAATTGGGCAATCAACAAATGGGATTAGCTGGGTTAAGAATTGTGCTAGTAGAACCAGCTGGGCCGTTGAATGTTGGTAGCGTAGCCCGTGTCATGAAAAATTTTGGACTAGAACATCTAGTTTTAGTCAATCCCCAATGCGATCGCCTGTCAACGGAAGCCATGAGAATGGCAGTCCATGCCAAAGAGATTTTAGAATCAGCCGTAGTGGTGGATACCCTACCACAAGCCTTACAAGGATGTGTAAGTGCGATCGCTACTACCGGACGCGATCGCCATTGTCCATTCCCATTAGAAAACCCCAGAGATGCCTTACCTTGGCTACTAGAAGCCCACAATCAACCCGCAGCCTTGATTTTTGGTAGAGAAGATAGGGGACTCACCAATGAAGAATTAAACTATGCCCAAAGATTTGTTCGTATCCCCTCCAGCCCCAATTATCCATCTTTAAATTTGGCTTCTGCTGTAGGTATTTGTTGCTACGAACTAGCACAACAAACTCAGGTAGAGGACACTCCAACTATCACTGCCACTGAACTAGCTCCCCTAGAACTGGTAGAAGCCTACTATCAGCAATTAGAATCGTTACTATTAAAAATAGGGTACTTGTATCCTCATACAGCAACCAGCCGAATGGAGAAATTTCGCCAACTATATAATCGCGCCCACCTACAAAATCATGAAGTAGCAATGTTGCGGGGGATCTTACGTCAGGTAGAATGGGCAATTGATAACCAAACTGATAGTAAAAACTTGTAACTCTTTTGTGGAATATTTACAGGAATATTCCCCAAAACTTGGCAGATGGCTTAAACTAAACAGAAAAATGCTACTAAGTAGTAATCATGCAGTAGGGACTAGCAGAGGATGAGAGGAGAATTTTATCCTCTATACCCGATGCTCAATCCCTAGATTAAATTTTGGGTCGAGAGTCGGCAGGAAACAATTCAAGTGGGTGACAAGGAGTGGCAGTGTCAGAGTCAGGGAAGAAACTAAGAACTTTCTCAGGGCGACAACCCGTAACCCGTCGCCAGCGATCGCCTAAAGTTTCAAAGGTAGAATCAAAAAAACGTAAAGTTCCTAACCAGCAGCGTACTCCTACAGGTTCGGTAGTAGTGACGCGCTTCCATGATAACGTTCTGCCTCCCCCCATCGCGTCTAGCTCTAGAAAGCCAAGACAAGGATTGGTTATGCCAACCGCCGTCAAACCTATCCCCACTGTGACAAGGCAAGTTCCACCCTCTCCTAGAAATGTCAATGTCAAAACAGTACGAGTGCAGAGACAGCCATCACCCAAAATGGTGAAAAGAGTATCACGCAAAACACGGTTAAAGCCAATGGCCAGAGCCATTTTATATACTATCCGGTTGTTGATTGTGGGAGTTGGTATTGGTGCGATCGTCGGTACAGTTTTGTCGGTTTTAGACCCTGCAACTCGCATGACTCCCACTACATCAACTCCAGCTAATAATACTCGGCCAAATCAGTCCCAAACAACGGCCAATAACCTTGCAGCAGGCTTATACCTCACTCAAGAAATTGCACCTTTAAAAACTGCTGTGCAAGATTTGGCAGCAGCTAATCCCAATCTCACGCCAGGGGTTTTCCTGGTAGATTTAGACACGGGTGGTTATGTAGATATTAATGGTGACAGCAGTTTACCTGCCGCTAGCACAATCAAAGTACCAATTTTGATCGCCTTTTTCCAAGATGTCGATGCTGGCAAAATTCGCCTAGATGAAATGTTGACAATGCAGCAAGAGATGATTGCTGGTGGTTCGGGAAATATGCGATTCAAACCAGCCGGAACCCAGTATGCTGCCTTGGAAGTAGCAAAAAACATGATGACAATCAGCGACAACACAGCAACTAATATGCTGATTGCCCGACTAGGTGGTATAGAAGCCATCAATCAGCGTTTTCGGAGTTGGGGATTAACCAGCACAGCTATTCGCAATCCACTTCCTGATTTATCAGGGACAAACACCACCAGTCCCAAAGAATTAGTGAACTTGCTGGCTATGGTTAGTCAGGGTAAATTAGTCAGTATGCGATCGCGTGACCAAATACTTGATATCATGCGCCAAACCGAGCGAGATCATCTCTTACCCTCTGGTTTAGGAACAGGCGCAAGAGCATATCACAAAACCGGTGATATTGGTACTCTGTTAGCAGACGCAGGTGTAATTGACACTCCCACCGGGAAACGTTATGTAGCTGCTGTCATGGTACAACGTCCCAACAACGACCCCCGCGCCGAAAAACTCATTAGCTCAATTTCCCGTGCGGCTTACCAACAGTTTACGCAAACTCCTGCTACACCAAGCAACACAACCACCACCGTACCCACCACCGGCTATCAGCCACCAGTCATGACTACACCTGCACCCACCACACCTATAAGTGCTTATCAGACTCCAATGATTAATCCCTATCCTTCAAGATAAGGGATTGGGGATTGGGGATTGGGGACTAAGGACTAGGGACTGGGGACTGGGAATTGGGGATTGGGACAATAAAAATAATTTTTGTAAGTAATTCTATTTGAGTAGTTTTACTGAGTTTAGACTGATTTAATTGGTTAATAGCGTTTTTCATATATAGCAGTCGCCATATAGATTAGGACATCAAGCAATCATAAAACCTTTACACTAAGAGACTTTCCAGCCTGTCACCTGTCACCCCTAAAGGGGTTCGCCACTTGCTATATGCCGGGGAACCCGTCCACCGCAGTGGCTCACTTGTCACCTGTCACCTGTCCCCTACCATAAAATTTTGAATTTGTTATGTCATCTACCAACCCATCAATTCAGTTTTTTACAGGTATTTTTGAAGAACTTAGTAACGTCAGTTTGCGGCGGGAAGTGCGGACTGGCAAACGTGTCGTGATGATGAAATTCGAGAAATTGAAAGCTATAGAAGGATTTAATAGCTTTACAAAACAATCTTTAAACGCCTTGCTATTAAGTGATGAAGAAGGTGAAATTAGTGTAACTCCTTCTTCCACACGCTTTATATTTGGGGGTGACGAAGGTGATGAACTACAGGGTGTAGAGTGTAAATTTGAAATTGAGCGCGATGATCATTGGGATAGATTCATGCGCTTTATGCACCGTTATGCAGACGCAAATGGTATGGAGTACGGCGAGAATTGACACTCTCCCGGTTATCGAAATTTCGCTATTGCTCATTTCGATGAAAAACCGGGAGATTCTTGGTTCAACGAGTCCACTTAACTTAGATTCCTTGCGGTATCTAAGCCAGAGGTGGTTCTCTCCCCAAGCGTTAACTTTGGGTATGCCCTACCCTAGTTGCATTACTGCAAAATTTGTTTGTAGTTAAATGCTATTCGTCTAGTACCTGTGAATCTTTTACCTACTTCCAGGTGATACTAGAACTACGAAGTAGAACCATCTAGATTCAGTTGTCAAGGTTCAGCGTCTGCGTGTTAAGCAGCAAATGGGTTTTTTGAGTGGTTGATTACCCTTCCACTGTTGGCAATTGTACCATGAACACGGCAATTAAAATTGCCGTTTGCCCTACATCTCTGCTCTAAGAGGATGTTTGAAAAGTTTTAGGGAGTCAAAAATTAAGCCAATCGCTTCACCATAATACGGATCATTGCAAGATAGATAAAAGTTTCTGAGGTTTCGGGCAATAATTCATAATCTCTGACCAATCGCCGACATCCCATGAACCAGCCAAAAGTGCGTTCCACCACCCAACGTTTTTTGAGTAAAACAAAGCCCTTGCTTTGCTCTGGTCGCAGCACCACCTGTACAATCCAGCGACAAAAATTCATGACCCACTGCATGAACGGTTCCCCATCAAAGCCACCATCAACCCAGATGGTGGTTAACCGAGATTGTGGCTGAGACTGTTTAACTCGTTGGAGAACTTGTTTGCCTCCTTCTCGCTCACCGACATTGGCTGCTGTTACCAAAACCCGCAGCACTAACCCCAAGGTATCAACGGTCATAAATCTCTTGCGTCCTTTGATTTTCTTGCCAGCATCAAAGCCTACTGATTGACTCACCATTGCCGCACTCTTGACGCTTTGGCTATCAATTATCGCTTCCGATGGACTCGGATGACGTTCAATTTCGATTCTCGTCCACTCTCGGAGACTATCGTGAATGTGCAACCATGTCCCGTCTTTACGCCAGTTTCGGAAATATGTGTACACTGTTTGCTCTCGTAGGAAAGTCCCCAGGTAGCGTAGGCGTAGCCCGCCGTAGGCATCGCCATCTCACTCCTTCTAGCAGGATGTAAAAAATTGCATTCAGGACTTCCCACATATCGACTTCACGCTTACGACCACCCGGTTTCCCTTCTGGAATCAAGTCGCTAAGAAATTCATATTGTGCGAGGCTCAGGTTACTGGGGTAAGCTTTACTCATGTCGCTCTCTCGGTGCTGTTGATTATCTATTCACAGCGTATACTGAGAGAGCTTTTTTACAACATACCTGACTTTTCAAACACCCTCTAAAGAGGCAGAGTTTTAGGCTTCTCGTCCTAACATATAACGGGAGCAGAGGAGCAGAGGAGAAAAACTAATAACTATTGCCTATTGCCTATTCAACATTTCTGATACCGCATTCCCGGTAATTGTGAAACTAAACCCATCAATTCCAACTGTAATAAAGCACTGGAAACGGAGCTAGCATTCATCCCGGTTTGTTGAACAAGTAAATCAAATTGTAAAGTATCACAACCGAATACATTCATTACTTGTTGCAATTCCGGCGATAAAATCGGCAAACTTAACTGTTCTGCTGTGGGTGGTGTTTCAACTGCATCAATTTTTGGTACAGCACCCAGCATTTTTAACAAATCATCTAATTCTTTGAGAATTAAACCAGCGCCTTGACTGATTAATTTTAAACAACCTTGGGATGGGTAATCATCCAATCTTCCAGGCAGTGCATAAACATCTCTACCAAATTCATTGGCGTAGGTAGCCGTAATTAACGCACCAGATTTTAATGGCGCTTCAATAACTAAGGTGGCGCAGCTTAAACCAGCAATAATTCTATTACGACGAGGAAAGTGGGTGCGATCGGGTGGAGTTTTAGCAGGATATTCACTAACAACCAATCCAGCCGTCAAAATATGTTGGTACAAATCCCGATTTTTGTGGGGATAAACGACATCCACGCCTGTACCCACAACTGCAATTGTCCGTCCACCAGCTTTCATGGCTGCACTATGACTTTCGGTGTCAATTCCCTCAGCCATCCCTGACACTACAGTAAAGCCATTTTTCGCTAAAGCGGCGCTAATTAGACGAGTCCAACGGATACCATAATCGGAAGGTTGGCGCGTTCCCACAATCCCCACTAAGGGTTTTTGTCCCAAATTTTCTTGTAGTTCTACCTCACCCCGATAGTACAAAACCGGCGGGGGAGTGGGAGTTTCTAGTAGTAAGCGGGGATAATCTGCATCGGCTGGTGTCCAGAAATAGGGGTTGTCTTGTTGGTGCTGGATCAGTAATTGTTCTGGATTAATCTGCGATCGCTGTTTTACTACTTTCTCTAAAGTTTGTAAACCAAACCCCTCAACTTCCCGCAACTGAGCTTTGGTAGCGTTCCAAGCTGTTGCTAGCGTACCAAAATGCTGCTGTAATCGTTGCAGTAAAACCGGCCCAATTCCAGAAATTTTTGACCACGCTAACCAATATGCTCTTTCTTCCAACACTTCTATATCCTCGCACCCACTGGGTTTATTGTTCCCAAATTTGGGGATTGGGGTAAAATCTCATTTCTTGCAAGGATACGTCAGTCAGAAAAATCGTGGTTTGGTTGCTGGTGCAGCGATCGCTGCTAGTCAATTCGTGATCGGTACAGCAGCCACTACCTATAATCATCGATACATAAAATTGGGATGAATTACCATAATTATATTTGATCTGAAATTGCATAACTCCCTAATTAATCACTGATAGATAACCGAAAATAGCAATACACGATGGAGTATGTCCCAATTAAGCATAGTAAATGCTCAACCCACAACAATAAATTATTCGGAAGTTATTCAAGCTTTTAGTAATTAATTTTTATCAATTATTTGTAACTACAAATGACGCATTTACAGGAAAGAGCAAATATGTATTGCCAGGAAACAAATTATATTTCGTAGGGGTTTAGCATTGCTGAATCTCTACAACTTTACTTTGTCAGCATTGCTCAACCTGGAATTATTAAAACTGGTGCAAAAAAGATAACCACCATCAACGCAAATATATATTGCATAGATTTGATATCGGAAATTAAAGACAATACCAACTTGTAAAACAACTACTTGCTGAAAAGGAGCAAAATTTTATGCCATATATTCCCGGTTCCAATCAAAACGATTACCTACAAGGTACTGCTGGAGATGACTTAATTGAAACCTTTGCAGGTAATGATACAGTTAATGTTGCAATAACAATCAGGGAGTTTGTCGCTAATGGTCAACTCATTCGTGTACCAATTTACGAGCCTGATGATGATGGGAGCGGCAATGATACTATCTGGGGCGGTATTGGCAGTGATGCTCTTTCAGGTGGGATAGGTAATGACAGCGTTAATGGTGAAGCAGATAATGATACCCTCTGGGGTGGTATTGGCAATGATACCGTCAATGGTGGCGATGGTAATGACATCATTAATGCTCATCAAGAGTATGTTGTTTTTCGGTATGAGGGACAAGATTACCTTGATTCTTACCTAGTGTTCGATGAAGATCCAGGTGATGACTTCTTCTATGGTGGTAACGGTGATGACTTCATCTATGCTGGTAATGGCAGAGATTATATTGATGGTGGTGCAGGACTTGATGTCCTGTATTTAAATACAACCGCTTATACCAGTAACTTAACTGTCTCGTTCACCAATGCTGCTAATCCTGGTACTGTATCTACTGGCACACAATTTACAGGCATTGAGTATATCTCAGTCACCACAGGTAATGGTCATGACACAATCAATCTCTCAGCTTTTGTGACTGGTACCGAAGTTAATAGTGGTGCTGGCAATGACTTAATTACCGGAGGAACAGGTGGCGATTATCTGTATGGTGATGCCGGGAATGACACCATCAATGGCGGTGATGGCAATGATAGCCTCAATGGTGGTTCTGGGAATGATTCCCTAGATGGCGGGGCTGGTAATGACACCTTAATTGGCGGTGCTGGCAATGATACTCTCAATGGTGGCTCAGGAATTGATACTGCTTCTTATCAAACTGCCACTGCGGCAGTGAACGTTAACTTCTCCACAGGTACAGCCACTGATGGGCAAGGCGGTACAGACACCCTGATCAGCATTGAGCGGGTGATTGGTTCTAAGTTCAATGACACCTTAATAGGTGGTGTTGGCAATGATAGCCTCAATGGCGGTGCTGGCAATGATACTCTCAATGGCGGGACTGGCAATGATACTGCTTCTTACCAAAATGCCACTGCGGCAGTCAACGTTAACCTCTCCACAGGTATAACCACTGATGGACAAGGCGGTACAGACACCCTGATCAGTATTGAGCGGGTAATTGGTTCTAAGTTCAATGACACTTTAATAGGCGGTTCTGGCAATGAAACTCTCGAAGGCGGTTCTGGTAATGATACTCTTAATGGCGGGTCTGGTAATGACATCTTAATTGGTAATTCAGGAAATGATTCCCTAATTGGCGGGACTGGCAATGATACGCTCACAGGTGGTACAGGAGCTGATCGTTTTATCTTCAACTCTCTAACTCAAGGAATTGACAACATCACTGATTTTAACGTAGTTGATGATACCATTGCTGTGTCTGCGGTTGGCTTTGGCGGTGGGCTGGTTGCGGGTGCGGCGATCGCTGCTAGTCAATTCGTTCTCGGTACAGCAGCCACTACCAGTAATCATCGATTTATTTACGATCAAACCAGTGGCGCACTCTTCTTTGATCAAGATGGCACAGGAGTATCTGCACAAGTTCAAATTGCTACTCTCAATATCGGTCTGGCTTTAACTAATGCTGATATCTTTGTCAACGCTTAATTAAGAGACTTCGGTTTCAAGGGGGAATTTATTTTCAAATCCTCCTTCTATCGAGCAGGTGATGAACTGACGCTGATAAATACTAACCTCTAGCCTCTTTCACTGTTCGTTGTTGTTTCAAATAAGCAAATACTGATTTATCACCAATATCAGGAGGGATGGCTTGTACTGTTTTCCGTAAGGCAAATACTAAAAATAAAATCGCCCAAGTTCCTAATAAAACTTGTTCCCATTGAGTTGGTAAAATCCCCACTAAATGCCCTAATAATAGCAGTGGTACTATCACAGTTAACACTTTAGTTTCTAGACGATTAAAGCAAAAAGCTTCTTTAAAATAAATGCCTGTTAAAGCAGCAAAAGTAAAACCAACTCCGAATAAAGTTAGGGGTTGATTGTACACAGTCACAGCAAAAGGTTGACTGTCAAAATGCCTGATGATAAATGCACAAATGCTCCCAATTAACCAAAAGGCTTGTAATATTCTATGCAATGCTGCCATGTAAATATGTATTGTCAATAAACTGACACCAAGAGCCAGACTGAAGCAAGTATATAAAGGGGTCAGTGCTTGAATGGTAGTAGGATTGTTGGCAAATAATACTAAACCACTGCCAATAGCAAAGCACAAAGCAGCTACCATTAACCCAGAACGATAGATAATTACACCTGTGCGATCGCTCTGATTAATTGTAAACTCTCCAAACTGACCTTGATAAACTTCCGATGCAGATATTGTTGGCGTAGTCATAAGCAATTCAAAGTTAATAGTTCTACTCAAGAAAAATTTTCCCTATCCATAGTCTAATAACTAATGACTTCTAGAGAATCTTGCAAATTAATCTGTAACTGCGAGTGTGCATTACCACTGTTGATGGCAATTTCTACCCAGCCATGACTACCAACTAAAGCGACTGCTTCCCCAAAGGGAACATTGCTGTAAGTTGCACAGCCAGGTACGATTAACCCACCAGCTTGCACACACCATTTTTTACCTTGTACGTAACTCCCTGGAATATTGCTCACCAAGTTACCAAAGTGATCTATATATTGAATACAACCTGTAACACCAGTTGTTGTATGATGACATTGCTTCAGATTTAATTGCGTTAAAGTTGCAGGCTCAATTGCTTGTCCTAGCTGTTGCAGAGAAACACCACTAGCTAGATGAGCGCCCACTGGTGCGAAAATATCCCTACCATGAAAAGTCTTACTAGGTTCGGGGGTTCTCCAATATTGGGGATTCGTTAACTCGACTGCTGCAATGGCTGGAGTTTGAGCTAACACACCGCTAAATATGCCATTATCTGGCCCTACTAAAAACCCACCTGCAAATTCTACCGCGATCGCCTTTCTTTTACTCCCCACACCCGGATCTACTACAGCTATATGTACTGTCCCCTCTGGGAAGTAAAGATAAACATTCAACAAACAAAACCTAGCCGCCGCAATATTTTGAGGCGGAATCTCATGGCTCAAGTCTACCACCTGTAATTTCGGGTTGACTTGGGCGATTACTCCCTTCATCACAGCTACGTAGACATCGCGATCGCTAAAATCGCTTAATAAGGTTAGGAAAGCTTGATTTTCCCACATACTTTAAAAGTAAATGTATATTACATTAATTATTTCTGTAACAAAGGCTACGGAATTTGTGCTATGTTAAGAAGCACAGACATAATGTAAAAGATTAAGAGGTTGACCACTATGAGCCAGAATCGACACAGAGCGATGAGTGCGGCAACAGAAATACACAAACAAAATATTAAAAGGAACATCGAGTATCGCTTGGAAATAGCGAAATCTCGTGGTGATGAAAGACTAATTAGGCAATTAGAAGCAGAAATGAAGTATTGCACCTAAATCAAGTTTTCATTGTTCATAGTGTTGTTGTGTGTACTCCCGCTACGGCGGGTTTTATTTTTGGTGACTCATGCGTAAGTCCTAAATATGCCATTTGCTAGATTTCGCAGGCTTACTGAGTTAAGAAAATAACGAATATATGCACAAGTACACCAATTCATCAAATGGACGTTTGCATTCACAAGACAGTAGAGATTCTTGAGCAAGTTCATCAATCAGAGTCGGCGTTGAGACTGAAAAACCAAGCCTGTCGTTCAAAATTCTTCATTCATCCCCATCCCACGTCAAAAGTTTGTCTATTCTTGCATGGTTTCACCGCCGGCCCGTACCAATTTGAGCCACTCGGCAAGGCTTTTTTTCAAGCTGGATATAATGTTCTGATTCCCTTACAACCAGGTCATGGACGCTTAGGAGACTGGAATCGCCTCAATCCTCCACCATTACCAACGGACATTCGGACTTACCAGCAATTTGTCATCGAGTGGTTAGAGATTGCCAAAACCCTAGGTCAAAAAGTCGTAGTCGGAGGATTATCAACAGGTGGAACATTAGCGGCGTGGTTAGCTTTAGAATATCCCCAACAGATTGAGTGCGCCTTATTGTTCACTCCTTATTTGGGTAGTCGTCAATTCATCACTGATTGGCTCATCAAAATCCTACCAATTTATTTTGAATGGTTCAACAAAGATGCACCCGGCAATTTCGGTTATGACGGTTTTTGTTTAAAAGCATTAAGAATATTTCTAGAATTGGGAGAGAAGCTGTTAAAACAAGTACCAATCCATTGTTCTGCTCCTATATTAATGGTGTGTAGCGAGGCTGATAAGGCTGTTAGTCGCTCAAAACAGCAGGATTTTTTTAAAATGCTACTTAAGCAGCAACCAAAATCTTGGTATTACTGCTTTGACGATATGCTTCACATTCAACACCGAATGATGACTAGGTTAGAAGACAATGATTATGAAGAACTGGTAATTAGCCTTGCCAAAGCTTTTGTTAATAGTGATTTAACTTGGGTACAGTTTCAAGAAATGGCAAAGCAGATAACTCAACCAGAGGTAAATGATGACATCAAGCAAGAATTAAATCTTGATGCTTCAACTTTCCAAATACTTTCTGCAATGATGACTCAACATTTTGGTTGTGATCATCTCAAATGTATAAATCCATGCAAATAATCTACCAAAAATGTAGGGTACGTCAGCCGGAGGAAACCTTAACTACACCAAGAAATTATTCCTACTGACGCACCCTACTAACTTAATTTTGAGACTTCTTATAAATTAAAAACACTGAACCAATAGGCCCTGGATTCTGCACATAAATTTTATTATCGTAATACAATCCGGGAGACATACCACCATCAAACAATATGCCTTCTTGAATTTTCCCTAAACAATTATTACGAGCAATACCTTTTAATACATCATCAAATTGGTGTGGTAATAACTCTTGGTTAACCGCAGAAAACTCAATACTAGAATTAGCCTTAAAATCATTAACTAACAAAATCACATAACCCTTATTAGTAATAGCTGCCATCGAGCGATTAGTTGCTTGCTTACAAGCAAATTCTCCCAAATCTGAACAAATATCTTTAAACTTACCCTGGCTATAAAACCTACCATTACCGCCTACTAAATTGTAGTTGAGAATATTAGCATTTCTTCTGCCCACTTGAATTGTCGCCCGTCGCTGTTGTGGCTTACCACCAGAAATTCCAAAGGAAGAACGCTTATTTTTAAACACTCCTGAATAGTCTACTCCACGAGAAATATTTAAGCCTTGTGGTTTATGTTCAGTATCTATATAGTCAGCATTAATGGCTGCTATTGGTCTTTGTCCATTAAGTTTAGAGTTATCATCAGCAATCAGTTCATTAAACTGTTTTGGTATGTATTCTTTACGAACTCTGCCTCTAGTGTCTTGAGCATAAATTTTATGAGATAATCCCACATTCACCTTAAAATCTAAAGCCGCTGACCTGGGATTAAAAATAATTACATGATTGATACCTTTAGCAAATTTCTCACCTCGATTGTTAGTTTTAAAAAAATCAATACTAAATTTCGCATTTTCACCAGGACAAATTTTTGCAGCTTTTGGTGTAGCTTTTGGTATTGATTGTGCGTCTATCTTTTGACATCCTGATAATAAGCTAACGGTAGTGATTAAGAAAAATAAACCAGATATTTTGTTAAGATACATAAACAATAAAAACCCGCTACAGCATGACTATAGCGGGTAATCATTCAAATTTCCAATCAATACTGGGGACTGGGGACTGGGGATTGGGAATTAATTGAAATCATTTCCACTAATTAAGAAAAGAAACGATTATTTCTCCTCTATCCTGTCACCTATCACCTGTCACCCTTCGGGTTCACCGGTCGCTCATGGGGGAAACCCCCAAGACCGCGCCGGCTCACCTGTCACCTGTCACCTTAAGACAGCCACTCTAAAACAGCTTCTTCCTTAGTATTGGTATTACGAGATGGTGTTTCACGATTAAACTTCATGTGGATTGAGCGTGTTTGCTCACCATCAGCTGCAACAGCCAAAATGGGGTAATCAATTAAACCATCCTGGAAGGACATCTGGAAGCGGAATGTACCATCGGGATTCAGTTTGATGGGACGACCGCCGATTGTTACGGTAGCATCAGGTTCAGTAGCACCGTAGACAATCAACTCCGCATCAGCAATTAACCAGAACTGACGAGGACGCATTGGTACGGCGGAAGCAGAGAAGCCTACACCTGACATTCCCACACCGGACATTGTTAAGCCGGAAACGGTGGGAACTGCCCACATACCTACACCAGAGGGGAAGACATAGGAGCTGATAGCTTGTTCGGGACGGACAGAACCAGGTACGTGCTGCATAGAACCGAACAGAGAACCTGCAACCCGTTGTGCTTCGGCGGACTCTGCCATACCAAAGATTTGTTCGTAGATGGGGTTGCCATTTGCACCCACTGCGGCGGTTTTTTTGGCGGGGGGAACGAGTTCGTAAAGGGTTTTGCCGCGTAAATCTTCCTCAAAGTTGACGGTGATGAAGACATCTTCAATCCAGTCAGAAGGATAAACAGGCGGAATGTGAACGCGAGCTGAACGAGCTAGTACCAACCAACGACCATCAAAGGTACGATAACCGATATCGAGTACGTAATCGCGATCGCTCACAGGAATTGGTATATACCATTCCCTAGCTAGTTCATCAGCAGGATACTCTTGGATGCTGTGGGGGCTTTGGTATTCCAGATTGATGTCGGTAACGTCATAAATCCGCAACGCCAGTTGTTGTCCACCTTGGCGGCGCAACTCTTCTTTATGATCATTAGGAACATCCCAGTAAGCATAAGCCCATTGGGGATCACGCGGTAAAAGCACAATTCGACTATCGCCGTAACCACCTGGTAAATCTGCTAATCCTTCATCAACATCAGCCAGAGAGCCACCAGTACGGTCATCTTGACCTAATTCAAATTTTGCTGCTTCCACGGTTTCCTGTGCCTCCAGTGAACGAGATGGGGTAAGTGATGCTTTGTTGCGCTGGACTTCTTGAATTGCTGCTAGTAATTGTGATTTACGCATCCGGCTATAGCGAGAGATGCTACATTCGCTGGCAACTTTACGTAATTGCCGTAATGTCATCTCTTCTAGCGGTGGGCGTTCTTTCGCCATGATTTTGGCCTCCAGTCGTTTGAAAGGTAAATGATTTCTCTGGGTTAATGAATGCTTGATTAAATTTTGATTAGTCCCAGATGAATTTCTTATTCCTGACTCCTGGTTTTGCCCAGTGTGTTTTTTAGTTAGTCTTTTGTTAAAAGAGGTCACTCCCTTTCAATTTCTTACTCATGCCAAAATCAGCACTTTGGGATCAGAGGAGTCACTTGTTACTAAGTTGTTAAATGAATATTAACTATTAACCCTCGGTAGGGATCAAGGGGTGTCAACAGGCTTTTTTGCCTATTTCACGAACTTATCAGCCCTTCTGGGATCAATTTGTTATGTTTCCATGACATAACGAGTTTGAATAAGGGTATTTATATCAAGATTTCATGACATTTCCGAAATAGGGTATCGGGCATAGGATTTTTCTCCCCCTGCCTCCCCTGCCTCCCCTGCCTCCCCTGCCTCCCCTGCCTCCCCTGCCTCCCCTGCCTCCCCTGCCTCCCCTGCCTCCCCTGCTCCCCTGCTCCCCTGCTCCCTCACCCAAAAACCTGAATCCACAAAGGTAGAACCAGGAGTAACAAAACTGTGGAGAGGATAATGCTGCTGACAATCAAATCACGGTTGAGGTTGTACTCCTCCGCTAAAATCACACCAGCAAAGGCTGAGGGCATTCCCGACATGAGAACCATTGCCAAGCGGCGATCGCCTGATAATCCCAAACACAAAGTTGTCAGTAAACCCACCAGCAGGGGTGTAATGACAACTTTGAGAACACTGGGGATCAAGGCCAGTTGCAAATTTTTCCACCTTTGCAGTTGAGCCAAACGAATCCCAGTCAATAAAAAAGCTGCTGCAATTACCACATTCACAGAACCTTGGAGTCCTGACTCTAAAACTTCTGGGAGTTTTACCTGTTGGGTGAGCGTACCAATCACAAAACCCCACAAAGGCGGTACTGTCAAAAGATCCCACAGTTGCATCCACCAGCGATTTGTAGAGCGTGCATGGCTAAAGTAACTGGCAATTAATACTCCTACTCCGTAGGGGCCAATGACATTGTGAGTAATGCTGTAAATAACAGCCCAATTGAGTGCATCAATTTTGATTAAATAGGGTGCGATCGCTAAACCGACAAAACCAGTATTCCCCAAAACAGCCGCCAACAAAAAACTGCCTTTAGTGGCAGAGTCAAGCACCGATTGAGAAACTGATTCCCCTAAATCCGGTTTGAACAAACGGGGCAAAATATATTCCCATCCCCACCACACCAGCAAAGCCATCGCTAAACCCAGCAGCAATGTCCCTACAGTAACCAACGAAGCTACTATCGGGAAACCTTCTACTCCACCCAATTCATTTTGATTGTCTTGACGAGCCAGTGCCACTAATTCCAACGGCACACCAACCCAGTAAAGACTACGCCCTAAGAGTTTTGGCAACCAATGCGGTAAAAATCTAAAAATCAATAACCCCAAACCCATCCACAGAATGAGGGGTGTATAAGCATGAACCAGAGATTCCGCCATTAATCTTAATAATCATTTAACTAATATCAATTTTAAAAATAATTCCCACAGATGGATTAAATAAATTAATGGCTCTTGTAGAGACGCGATTCAACACATCTCTACTAATTGACAACGGCTGACATACCTTGAATGCGCCACAGGTTTTGTTGTCGAACTAATTCATAGCGGACACGTAGACTTTCGTCAGCCGTCTTTCTCAATTGTCCATTTTCGTAGAATTGGGTAATTTCCCTAACCGCAGCGCCCACTACAGCACGATTGGGGTCTGTTTCAAATTTATTGACATATTCCACCTTAACGCTGTGGTCATACAGCCGATAGTGGTTTTGCGCTCTAACTTGTTGGGCAACCAGTCGCCATTGCGACAGCGCAGAACCAGTTAAAATCTCTTCTAAACCGCCAAGTTCATGGTTAGGGCCTAGGGCTGTGGCTTTGGTAGATAGCCAAGATTGAATCACTTCCCCAGCAGTTACTTCTGTTAGCACCCCATCTGCTGGTTGTAATGGACTGTTGCCATCAGGAATAGTAATTGGCGGTTCATTGAGTTGAATCGATAATTGTTTACCTTGCAAAACAGGTGCAGGGAAAAACAGATTTTTGACGAAACCAAAAGTCGTTGAGACTAACACCCAGAAAACCAAAATTCCCGCTAAAGACATAAATACAGTCCACACTAATCGGGTTCTCCGGTTGAGAGTGTGTCTTGGTTGTGGGCGAGTCCGTCCTTGCTTGACACCTTCAGAGGGCTTGCGTCTCTTACGCTTAGTAGTTGGGCGTGTTGCAGTGGCTGGAGATTTGTGATTTACAGGATGAGTGGCTTTAGCTGTACGTTCCATACCAGAAAGCCTCACCGCAGAAGTTTCTGGTTGTGGTGTGCCAGTGTAAGGAGGTATGGGAGAAGTATTTTCTCTGGTTGGCTGAGGATGGGGAGATTCTAGCCTGCTGTGATTGCGGGTTGCTGGCAACTCTGGATCAACCGTTTTATTGTGATAAAACTGTCGATTCCTCCCACTGGGATGATTGATCTGTGGTGGTTGAGAAAAGGACTGACGATTAATGACATTCCATTCATTCGTTGTTTCTGCATCATTGGGCAGAGCTTCCAGGTAAGCTTGTACTTGCGGGTTAGCAAAATAATCTTTGAGGGATGCTTGTTGCCCAGCTAAATCGCGAAAATGGGGAAATACTTCCGTTTGTAACCATTGTTCAGTATAAAGGCACAAACCCGGCAATAAATCCGGAGAATCTTGTGATTTTTCCCGAATCAAAGCTAAAGCCTCGTATTCCTGGCTCAGTTCTAAAACACGGGTGGCTTCTTCCGTTTGCCCTAGTAGCAGCGCACATAAAGACTGTTCTAAATGTACATCTTGCCGCTTCGCTAAACGCATGAGCATTTGCTTGGCATGACGAATTAAGGCTGGTTGGCGGTGGGTAAATCCCCGTGCAATGGAGGCATAAACAGCCAAGTAGGTAGCAACAGCTGAAGGACGCTTGCTTTCTGCTTCAAACAGCTTGTGTTGTTCGGCAACTGTTAAGTATTTGCGTAGTTGCTGGATGAATCGGAGAAAATCATCTATGTTGAGACCTGATTCATCATTGCCAGTGCCGTCAATACCACCGCGATCGTCTAGAATGCTTTGTAATAGTTCTAGACCTTGATGGCGTTCGACAGTCTTATCTTGAGGCAGTGCTAATAGTTCTAAAATCCGATATGGGCGTAACTTGTAAAGGTCAGCCTGGATTTCTGCCTGGACGCTGGTGAATAGTCCTTCACTATAGAGCAATTCTAATCCGGCTTCTAAAGAGATAGCCGCATTTTCGTAATGCCCTTGTTGCCATTGCTCACGCCCTAGTTCTAAACAAGCCAGGGCAACAGTCAGCAGAATGTCTGGACGTTCAGCACTGTCGAGAAACTCTTCAGATGCTAGATGATTAACTGTTCTGGCTGTGGCTGCACCGTTTTGATTACCCAGGTAGTTACGACCTAGTTTCAGTACAAGTTCGTACTCTCCTAGCTCTTGCAGGATTAATAAAGCACCAACTAACTCCTCTGAGGCAATTTCGATGCTGAGATTTTGGGCATCAAAATGACTATTATTACCATGTGACCTCTGTTCCACTGCTACTTGAGTAGTAGTAGTGTCTGGGTCGTAGGCGTGAGCTAGATACAACTGGTTGTAACTGCTACGTTCTTTGGGATCTGATAAAACCACGTAAGCTTCTTCTATAAGTTGTTTACGGGAAGCAATTGCTGCGTGAGAATACTCGCGTCGCGGTAGTTGGACAATGCGATCGCTATACGCTTGCCGCAATTGCTCATCACTTGCCGCTAACGGTAGTCCTAAAATTCGGTAGTAATCGAGCGGAATTCGCACAGCCTGCTTCCCCTGCACCGTGATCAACATAATTCACCTAGAGTATCCAGGCGTGTAAAACCGTGCCGGACTTACACTACAAGTGTAGATTGCAACAATTAGTTTTGTTGCTTCCCAAAATGTGAGTCACATTTTAGTCCCAACATTTTGATTTCGCCTAGAAAGTGGTGATATTTTGTCTTATTTCTTAGTATTTTTCCTGGCAATAAATGTTATCAGTTTTTGAGCATACAAAACCTAACTACTATTGCTTAGTAGTACAAGTGTTGTACTCACTACAAGTTATAATTAACTTTCCTTTAGAGGAATCCCTGTATACCGAGTTAAAGATGCACTGCTTCTTAGGATAGATGCTGATTACATAAAGAGCAAGAGATTATCATAATTAGAACTTTCTTACAACTATATAGATATATACTTCTAATGAAGAATTTTCGGGGCGATTTTCTCTAAATTGTTCATGGATATGCAGAAACTAAGCTACCCTAAGTGATAGCCTAAGAAATGAAGTAGAAATTAAGAAGACTCAGAGAAAGAATGTTGTGATTAGGGTGAGATAATCATATAAATTTGGGTCAAAAGTGACAAATTCATCCATTTTCTTCTGACTCTTCCCTAGAATTGGTTCCGGTGCATAAACAATGGTGGTTGGCTCTAGCAAAACTTCACTAAGAAACAGCAAAATTGCTCAGAGAACAACCTATTTAAAATGGTAAATTTCGATTTTAGGACAGGAATACTAAAAAATAATGGTTCAAGAACGTACATTACCTAAATTTGATACTGCCACAGCCCAGATCACCAAAGAAGAAGGGTTACTGTTATACGAAGACATGATTTTAGGGCGTTTCTTTGAAGACAAGTGCGCCGAAATGTACTACAGAGGCAAAATGTTTGGTTTTGTCCACCTGTATAACGGACAAGAAGCAGTTTCTAGCGGCGTAATTAAAGCCATGCGCCCTGGTGAAGATTATGTCAGCAGTACCTACCGTGACCACGTTCATGCTCTGAGTGCGGGAGTACCAGCAAGAGAAGTCATGGCAGAATTATTCGGCAAAGCCACAGGTTGCAGTAAAGGGCGCGGTGGTTCCATGCACATGTTTTCTGCCGAACATCGCTTACTTGGTGGCTATGCTTTCGTAGCGGAAGGTATTCCCGTAGCGGCTGGCGCAGCTTTTCAAAGTAAATACCGCCGGGAAGTCTTGGGTGATCCCAAAGCCGATCAAGTAACCGCTTGCTTCTTTGGTGATGGCGCTGCTAACAACGGGCAGTTTTTTGAAACTCTGAATATGGCAGCCCTGTGGAAATTGCCAATTATTTTTGTAGTAGAGAATAATAAATGGGCGATCGGGATGGCACACGATCGCGCTACCTCCGATCCAGAGATTTACAAAAAAGCCAGCGTGTTCAACATGGTGGGCGTAGAAGTAGATGGTATGGATGTACTAGCAGTACATTCTGTAGCCCAAGAAGCAGTAGCTCGCGCCCGTGCTGGAGAAGGCCCCACCCTCATCGAAGCCCTCACCTATCGCTTCCGGGGTCACTCCTTAGCAGATCCAGACGAACTGCGAAGCAAAGATGAAAAAGAATTCTGGTTCTCCCGCGATCCCATCAAAAAACTAGGTACTTATCTTGTAGAGCAGAACCTAGCAGATGCAGCAGAACTCAAAGACATTGAGCGCAGGATTCAGGCAGTAATCGACGATGCTGTGAAATTCGCCGAAAGCAGCCCTGAACCAGATCCTAGCGAATTGTATCGCTTCATCTTTGCAGAAGACGAGTAGAAGAAGCAGAGGCGCAGAGGAGCAGGGAGAAAAGGGGACAGTTTCCCCCCTTGCGCCCTG
This sequence comes from Nostoc sp. PCC 7524, assembly GCF_000316645.1. Classification (NCBI taxonomy): domain Bacteria; kingdom Bacillati; phylum Cyanobacteriota; class Cyanophyceae; order Nostocales; family Nostocaceae; genus Nostoc; species Nostoc sp. PCC 7524. The sequence goes on along the minus strand of NC_019684.1, from coordinate 3,124,563 downwards.
CACCCTGCCCCATGCCCATACCCATGAGGACTAATCTTGTGTTTAGCATTGCCATTCAACAGCAACAGTACAAAACCTACATCCTTTCTGATGAAACAGCAGGCTCTCATTTAGAGATAGTTCCAGAACGCGGTGGGATTATTACCCGTTGGCAAGTTAAGGGCGAAGAAATTCTCTACCTAGACGCTGAACGCTTTGCTAATCCAGAGTTGAGTGTCAGAGGTGGGATTCCGATTTTGTTTCCTATCTGTGGTAACTTACCTGAAAATACCTACACTCTCAACGGCAAGCAGTATATCCTCAAACAACATGGATTTGCCCGCGATTTACCTTGGCAAGTAATCGAGCAGACAACGACGAATAAAGCTACCCTCACCCTTGTTCTCAGCAGCAACGAGCAAACCAAGGCAGTTTATCCGTTTGATTTCCAACTCTTATTCACCTATGAACTCCAAGGAAATACTCTCGAAATTCGGCAGCAGTATCACAACCTGTCATCTACACAGTTACCTTTTTCTATAGGCTTTCATCCTTACTTCCTGACTGGGGATAAAAATCAGCTAGAGTTTGCTATTCCCTCCCAGGAGTATCAAGACCAGAAAAGCAAAGAAATTCATCCCTTTAACGGTAATTTTGACTTTAACCGCGATGAAATTGATTTTGCTTTTGGGCAGATTACCAGTCAGTCTGCTAGTGTGACAGACAATAGCCGCCAGTTGAAACTGACCCTAGACTCAGACGATATCTTTTCCATGTTGGTATTTTGGACATTACAAGGTAAAGAGTTCTATTGTCTCGAACCTTGGAGCGCACCCCGCAATGCTCTCAACACTGGTGAAAAGTTGACTGTGCTTGAACCGGGGGCTAGTCACACAGCATCTGTGAGATTAACGGCAAATTTTTTCTAGATACCCCTTTACAAATCCCCAGATATTAGTGCTATAATAGCGAAGTTGCGAAAACAATGTGGGTCGCTAACTCAACGGTAGAGTACTCGGCTTTTAACCGATTAGTTCCGGGTTCGAATCCCGGGCGACCCATAAAATCATAAATAACCCATAGGCAAGGGTGATGAAAGACTGAGTTTGGATTCAAGCCCTTATGTTTGCCTGATCTACTGAAAACCTCTCCTATCGATAGGATAGGAGCAAAAGCTGAGTTGGTTTGATTTAGAACAGGGTGAATATTTAGAATTCATACCAGATTTATTACAAGGGAATATGCAGGATGTATTGACTGTTTTAAAATCAGTCTTACAAATAGCTGAACAAGCAGCATTTGTCCAGAAACTCACACATTGAGTAGACTATTTGGAATATTAGACTACCAAAGCATCTACCTGTGACGTAGCACACTGTACAGTAGTCTAGGTCAAGTATAGGGCATCTTGATGAGTAACAGCGTAAACTTTTTCAACATAAACACCCCACAGTAGTTATAATTTCCTATAAGTTGAAAAAACTCTTAAGATTAGCGTAAAGATTACGCTTGTCTCACGCCGACTAGCTAAAAATCATTATTAGGAGGACTATCTATGGCGCTGGTACCAATGCGGCTGTTGTTGGATCACGCGGCTGAGAACGGTTACGGCATCCCAGCTTTTAACGTTAACAACCTGGAGCAGATTCAGGCAATTATGAAGGCGGCTGAAGAGACAGATAGCCCCGTCATTTTGCAAGCTTCCCGTGGCGCGCGTAACTATGCAGGTGAAAACTTCCTGCGCCACCTGATTTTGGCTGCGGTAGAAACCTATCCTCACATTCCCATTGTCATGCACCAAGATCATGGCAATGCTCCTTCTACCTGCTACTCAGCTATCAAGAACAACTTCACTAGCGTAATGATGGATGGTTCTTTGGAAGCTGACGCTAAAACCCCTGCTAGCTTCGAGTACAACGTTAACGTTACCCGCGAAGTTGTAAATGTAGCTCATGCCTTGGGCGTAAGTGTAGAAGGTGAACTCGGTTGCTTGGGTTCTCTGGAAACCGGTGCAGGTGAAGCTGAAGATGGACATGGTTTTGAAGGTACTCTTGACCATTCTCAACTGTTAACTGACCCCGATGAAGCTGTTAGCTTCGTAGAAGCAACCCAAGTAGATGCTTTGGCTGTAGCTATTGGTACAAGCCACGGTGCTTACAAGTTTACCCGCAAACCCACCGGCGAAATTTTGGCTATCAGCCGCATTGAAGAAATTCACCGTCGTCTACCTAACACCCATTTGGTAATGCACGGTTCTTCCTCCGTTCCTGAAGATTTAATCGCTTTGATTAACGAATTCGGCGGTGCGATTCCTGAAACCTATGGTGTACCTGTAGAAGAAATCCAAAAAGGTATCCAGAGCGGTGTACGTAAAGTTAACATCGACACCGACAACCGTTTGGCTATCACTGCGGCTGTGCGCGAAGCTTTAGCAAAAGCTCCCAAGGAATTTGACCCCCGTCACTTCCTCAAGCCTTCTATTAAATATATGCAGAAGGTTTGTGCTGAACGCTATGTACAATTCGGCACTGCTGGTAATGCTAGCAAGATTAAGCAAGTTACTCTCGAAGATTTTGCTGCTAAGTATGCTAAAGGTGAACTTAACGCTGTCACCAAGGCTGCTGCTAAAGTTTAATTTTAGTCAAAGATAAATAGGGGCAATTATTTGCTCCTGCAAAATTTTTGATATTCATATCAATCAACCGGGAAATTGTCAAGTCTCCCGGTTTTTTGTAGGGTGAGTGATAGTTTTTAGTGGCTAAATTTTCTGTTCAATGCTTGTCTCTAAAAAACCTATATCCTAGAGGGATAAATTAGGTCGTTGATTCTCTCATCTATTGATACATTAGAAACAACAGTAATCGCCTACCTTTATAAATATTCTAAATGATTCTGTATTTCTTCAGAATCTATTACTTCCCAAATTAATATTAAACCTTGTAAAATTTTTCCAATAGATTTACTTGTTTGTGGACAGTAAATAATACCTCGATGAGAACAACCTGCGTAATGTAGTCTCAGAAAATCAGTATCTTGGGTAAAAATCACTCTATTTTCAGAAATCGCAAATTCTAATTGTTGTTCGTCAGATATTCCGATCATTCCTTTCTCTGGAGTAGTGGTCACATCAATACCACGTCTTCGTAATCCATTTGCTATGGCAAGAGTTATATTTTCATCTAAATGAAATTTAATCTTAGCCATGCTGACGATGTTTTAGTTTTTGTTGTAATAATGATGGATTTTGTTCTTGCAGTTGACGAGCAAATTCTTCATCTGTAGCAATTTGTTGGCGAATTTCTTCTTGATGATCATGATAATAAGCTAAGGCTGCATAAACATCAGCTAGGCTAATACTAGGATGATGATAAAGAATTTCATCGGGTGACATTCCCATTTTTTCATGCCAGATCACAATATCTTGAACTCTGATGCGATGTCCGGCAATTCTGGGTTTTCCTCCACACACACCAGGCGTAATCTCGATGTGTTCTTTAATGATGGGAATAAACATGATGTTTTTTGTCAGAGTTATTTTAGCTCATTGTATTTTATCTATTTGCCAAATTTTGATGGTTTGATCGGAACTCCCACTGGCGAGAACCTTACCATCAGGACTTAGAGCAATAGTGTTGATTTTTTCGGAATGTCCAGTCAAAGTTTGTACAGCTTCACAGTTAGAAATTCGCCAGATTTTAATGGTTGTATCTGCACTGCTACTAAAGAGGGTTTGTCCATCAGGACTCACGGCTAAGGATGTGATTTCGTCGGTGTGTTCTGTTAAGCTGTAAAGCAATTTACCTGTAATTAAGTGCCAAATTTTGATGGTGGTGTCTGCACTACCACTAAATAGTAACTGACCATCTGGACTCATAGCGATCGCTTTAACATCACCAGCATGACCGACAAGTGTGCGTAAAGGATCACCTGTGCGGGGATTCCACAGTCGGATTTTAGTGTCGGAACTCCCACTGGCCAGGATTGTACCATCGGGGCTGATCGCGATCGCATGAACTGCTGAAGAATGCCAAAGGGTGCAAATGCGATCGCCTTTATGCAAGTTCCAAAGTTTGATTTTGTTGCTACCACTTGCTAAAATCTGTCCATCTGGGCTGATAACTACGACATTGACGGGTTTTTGATGCCCTAGGAGGGTATGGATGAGTTTACCTGTCTTTAAATCCCAGACTTTGACGTTACTTCTAGGATGTTCGCAACTCCCCACAGCTAGGAAATCACCGTTAGGACTAACGGCGACTGATGAAACTTCTCCCAAATTCCCGGCTATGGTCTTGATAAAGTTACCATCATTAAGATTCCAGATGTTGATATTTTGATCTGTACACCCACTGACTAGAACTTCACCTTCCGGACTAATAGCAACAGATGTGACTCTACCTGAATGACCTTTGAGGGTATAACCCAAACTGGGAGCTTCTAAGGTACGCTTGTGTTTGAGATGGGCGATCGCTACTAATAATTTCTCCACATCCAGAATACTCTGGCGATCGTTAACAGCGAGGAAATATGCCTTTAACTTGTGTACATATTCCTCATCTTCAACTCTGATAGCTGATTGCATCGCCTCTAGGGGATTAGCAAATTCATGGCGTGAAACTCGATGCAAATCTAACCAGGTATTGATGGAATAATTAATTTGTTCTTGTGACCATGAGCGATCGGGTAAATGAGCTAAACTCTGGGCTAATTGTAAGGCTAGCTCTGGAACCCAGTAAAGACGCTCTTTTTCCAAAGCTTGGTAAACTTGCTTGTAACCCATAGCAATGGCTTGCACTGATTGCAAGTCAAAAGCATCTTTAAGTAAGCTTGGTAGTAACTCTGGCAGTAAGGGGGGTACATCATGATGAACCAGATGATAAATATCTGCTACCCATGCAGCTACTAGACGATGACAAGTAATTAATACTTGACCAAGTTGCTCAAAATCTTGGTGATTTACTTGATATTTTAACCCTAACTTACTAATATCAATTCCCTGAGCTTGCCATTTCTCTGCTTTCTCTAAAATGGCTAAATTTACTACATTATCTTGACCAAATTTGTTGATTTCTGCGATATCTTCCCCTAAAGCTAATAAATTATCGCGGATTTTTTTCCATTCCAAAGCTCTATTCTTAGCGGATTGCTGAATAATTTCTCTGTAGTTTATTCTAGAAATTGTTTTATAGTAGTAATTTGTTTGACCTAAACCCCAATAAGCAATGCGAAAATTTAAATAATCGCCATCATTTTCTGATTCTAAAATTAAAACTGGCTCTGTTTTTAACATTCCAAACAGAGCCTTGATACTAGATTCACTATGAAACCGCTTACTATCCCAAGCTCCTGCTAAAAATTCTATAGGACGCATGGGATGATGGAGGGAGTAGTTGTTGTTGATAAACTCCCTGATTCCTTCTGCTAACATTAGCTCAATACCAGCAGTCTCTTCATGTTTGTGGTCAAATTCATCAAATTTCACTTGTGGAGGCGCAAGGAAAATTTTTAGTGGTGTGCGACCATAACCAACATGAGATTCTAAAATTTGTGAAGGATATAGCCTTAAAGGCCAACTATCAAGAATTTTATTGACTTCTGGTAATTTAAGAGCCGTATCTCTTTCTTGTTTTGCTACTTCTAATAGTGTCTCTCGCTGATAAGCTGACAATTGCTGTTGCAAGAGTTTTTCTTGCTCAAACCCTGTCTCTACAGTTTTTTTAGGTGTGACAGTATCAGCAATTTCAATAAATGTTTGAATCGCTTGAGGAATTTGATATTTAGTGATATCTAGACTTTCGTCTGTTCTTTTGTTGATCAGAGCAACAATTACAGGTGCAAACTCTACCACTAATTGAATCAGTAGCTTTAACCCTTGCTCCATAAGGAGATTCCTGTGACATCAATAACTTTAATACTTTGCTTTCAACCTCAGTATTAGTTAGTCCCTGGACATAACTGATACAATCCATTTCAATTTCAATACTTTTGCCATCTATCTAAAGTTATCTCTAGATATGGCCTATCCTACTACTTGCAGGAGTCTTTTTGCCATAAAAGTTGATTTTAAAAAAATTGTAGTCACAAAAAAAAGAGCGAGATATAGCATTTGCTTTTTATCCTGCTCTTTTGTTGATTAACAGCTAATTTTCCTAGACGGGGAATGATTTAGATTAACCTTGGGGATTGGGATTAGCTTGGTGAAATAAAGATACCAAGGGCTTGATTTTGTCAATAACTAAGCAACATTTATAGTTAATATTTAGAATCTAATTCCTAACTGTCCATTGACTCCCCGTACAGAATTATAACCAGCACCGACGAAGAAGCGATCGCCTGCACCCATCTGTACACCACCAGACAACGCTACGCCTTTATCTTCAGAATAGTATCCCACTCCCACATAAGGGGAAACCACTGGCAACCGCAGAAATCTCAGCACATCTACCCCTGTGGCACCATCGGGGCCTACACCTAACTCTACACCCAAATTTAACGCTCTGGCTCCCACTGCATATGTTGTATCCCCATCTTTCCCTCCGACTGAAACCCAAGGTTGAGGGATGATTTGCGCCGCAGCTGGATTGGGAGCAAATAAAGCTAAACATCCTAATGATGTGATGATTGATTTGGCAATAATTGCTCTGTTCATGCTGACTCCTCACTACCTACCAAGTTGATACAAGGGAGTGACTAACCCAGATGTAAAAAAGTTTCTATCTTTTGCAGAATAGAATACGGTTTTTGATAGAGTAATCAACAAGTACAAACTTTTCTGGAAATTCCAGAGATAAAAAATTTTTAACAACATCACCTCACCCTTAACTAAGGGTGAGGATTCCAACGGAGGTTGAGATGAAAGTCCTTCATGGCTCGTGGATACCAAACACATCTGCGGATTTTGTGCAGTCGGGTGCATTTTATCTATGGGTAGAAACTCCTATCACGAAAAAAAGCCGTAATCAATCACAGGTTCACCCAGGACATCTATCTTCAGAGGCATTAATCTCTTTTTTAACTCAAGTTTTGGGCATTAAAGACCCTGAGTTTCAATTAAAACAACGTATATCTTCCCAATATTTTGCTTTACCAACTGCAAATAATCAGCCGTTACCTTCCCCAGAATTAATCAAGTATCTAGAAGTAGAAATTCCTGAAGAATATGAAGATTTTCGATATTGGCAGGTGACTTGTTATGAGACGGTTAATACTAATAAATCAGTAACAGCAATTAATATTATTAGATTACTCAAGGATATTCATTTTTTGGCTCTGTATAATCCTAATGAATTTCAACTAGGGTCAGATTTATTATTTTGGTATCATTACACGCAAGCCTTTAGACAAATAATTATTAAAGACCAATACATTCCATCTCTAAAATATAAAAATATAGAAACTGCTACAACTAAGAGAAAAACTAAACAAACACCCACACCAGCCTTTGAAATATATGCTGGCTGGGAAATTATCTCGGAACAATATGAAGCAAATATCCAAAAATATATTGAATATATGCCACTGATTTGTGTGGCAGGTAATAGCAATCCAGGCGATAAATTAGAATTTTTTAATCAGGAAACTCTCTTACGTCACTTCTCAGAATATCTCCTCAATAATTTAGTGACTAAGACACCCTCAACCGCAGCATTTGACAAAAAAATTGAGGATTCTCTCATTTACTATTGTCTTTATCCTCAAAAGCACAACCCACTCAAAACTAATACTGCGCTGCAAGAGTATCAGCAATGGTTGGCATGGAAAAATAGAATTACTCGTAGTCAAGCTGACTCACCATTTCATCTCTGTTTCCAGTTGCATTCTCCCCCATCTGACCAAATCGACAATTGGCAGATGCAATTTTTAGTATCCAGTAAAAAAGACCCTTCTTTAAAGTTGGCTTTAGGAGATTACTGGACAATGAATCAAAAAACTAAAACAGGTTTATACAAAGAATTTGGTAAGGATTTTGATACTAATTTACTGCTGAATTTAGGTTATGCAGCACGGATGTATCGTGACATACTCCCACACTGATGCAAGCATACAGTGTGGGCTTCTCATCCAATCCAGCTATTGCTTCTCCTGACGGAGACGCTACGCGAACGGAGGCGATGAGCTTTGTTTTGAGTCCACGAGATGCCCCTCCGCAGACTTGAACAAGTACAAAAATGTTCAATCCTTTGTACTGTCAGAGTTTTACCTACCCACAGAAGCGACAAACAAATGTCTGTTACTGGGTAGAACCCCATACTCTGAGTTGTCAAGGTTCGGCGCACAGGAAGCGGTTAGCTATTAATTTGATTAAACCTGTACGACTTAAGTATATCATGGTTACGGTGATTTGTCGTAATTATGTCAAGAAAACACAGGGTTGAAACAAGACTTAACGACAGGGAATTGGGACTTTTAAAAGAGTTCGCAGAGACTCTGGATATCCCGATGTCTGAAGCGTTGAGAACCTTAGTCCAAAGTTTGGCGATTCGTCGCCCACCCCACTCCCTCAACGAGTGATAGTCGTTATTGGTCGGGGGTGGGACTCCTCACCGCCCTGCCATTCATCTCATCACTTCCGCTATTGCGGTAAGTGAGAGGCTTCTGTCAGTTCAAGCTAAACTTTGGCAAGGGTTAGAAACGGACTCTCCCACGGGAATGCGGCTAACTTTAGATGAGGCGTTTGATTTCCTCAAAGATAGTGCTTGGGTGTTGGAAGACTCAGGATTTAAGGTTATTGTCCCAGCTTGGTATACTCCGGCTGGTCGTCGCCGTGCGAAAATTCGCCTCAAAGCTTCCAGTGGGAAACAGGCTGCAACTAAGGGGGAAAGCAAAAGCTATTTTGGTTTAGACTCCCTGGTACAGTATCAGTATGAGTTGGCAATTGGTGAGCAAACTGTCACACCTCAAGAATGGGAACAATTGATTAATGCGAAAGCTCCCTTAGTGCATTTTCGCGGTCAGTGGATGGAATTAGACCGAGATAAAATGCAGCAGTTACTAGAATTTTGGCAGTCTCACGGTGATGAACAGCCGGAAATGAGTTTGTTGGAATTCATGCAACGCAGTGCGGAAGCGGGGGAAGAATGGGAAATTGAATATGATGCGGCTTTATCGGAAATTATGGCGAAGTTGCAAGATAAAAGTCAGCTTGAGCCGATTTCTGAAGATTTAAATTTGCAAGGCAACCTGCGAGAATATCAAAAGCGGGGTGTAGCTTGGTTGCAATATTTAGAGAAATTGGGATTAAATGGCTGTTTAGCCGATGATATGGGACTGGGTAAGTCCGTACAGGTAATTGCAAGATTAGTACAGGAGAAAGATAGCCAAAATTTCCCATTACCGACATTATTAATCGCGCCAACTTCCGTTGTGGGTAACTGGGAAAGAGAAATTGCCAAGTTTGCACCCCATTTAAAAACTATGGTGCATCATGGGAGCGATCGCCTGCAAGACTCTGCGGAGTTTAAAGCCGCCTGTCAACAGCATGATGTGGTAATTAGCTCCTTTACTTTGGCGCGCAAAGATGAAAAACTCCTGGGTAGTGTGAAATGGCAACGTCTAGTTTTAGATGAAGCGCAAAATATTAAAAATCCCAAAGCGGCACAAACCAAAGCTATTCTCAAACTCTCAGCCAAACACCGTCTCGCTTTAACCGGTACACCAGTCGAGAACCGCTTACTTGATTTGTGGTCAATTTTTAATTTTCTCAATCCTGGTTACTTGGGGAAAGAAGCACAATTTCGCAAATCTTTTGAAATTCCCATCCAGAAGGACAACGACAAGGTAAAATCAACTACCTTGAAGAAATTAGTTGAACCGTTAATTTTACGACGGGTAAAAACAGACCAATCAATTATTAAAGACTTACCGGATAAAGTTGAACAAAAACTCTACACCAACCTCACCAAAGAACAGGCTTCATTATATGAAGTGGTGGTGCGAGATGTGGAAGAGAAATTACAAAAAGCTGAGGGAATACAACGCAAAGGCTTAATTCTCTCCACCTTGATGAAATTGAAACAGATTTGCAACCATCCCAGACAGTTCCTCCAAGATAATAGCGAATTTTTACCGGAGCGATCGCACAAACTTTCGCGCTTAGTAGAAATGGTAGATGAAGCGATTTCGGAAGGCGAAAGTCTTTTAATATTTAGTCAATTTACAGAAGTCTGCGAACAAATAGATAAATATCTCAAACACAACTTACATTGCAATACCTACTACCTACATGGAGGTACAAGTCGCCAACGTCGGGAACAAATGATTAATGACTTCCAAAATCCCGATACAGAAGCATCTGTATTTGTTCTTTCCTTAAAAGCTGGCGGTGTTGGTATTACTTTAACTAAAGCCAATCACGTCTTTCATTTTGACCGTTGGTGGAATCCAGCCGTTGAAGACCAAGCCACAGACCGCGCTTTTCGGATAGGTCAGAAAAAGAATGTGTTTGTACATAAATTTGTCGCACTTGGCACTTTAGAAGAAAGAATTGACCAAATGATTGAAGATAAGAAAAAACTTTCTTCCGCCGTCGTTGGTAGTGATGAATCGTGGCTGACAGAATTAGATAACGAAGCCTTTAAGAAACTAATTTCCCTGAATAAAAGCACAATTATGGAGTAGTTATTATGAATAAGTTTAGCAGAACTTGGTGGGGCGATCGCTTTATTAAAGCATTAGAAGATTTTACCGATGATGGTCGCCTGCAAAGAGGACGTTCCTATGCTCGTGGTGGGAAAGTTAAAAGTTTTGAAATCGATAAAAATATCATCACTGCTCAAGTTAGAGGTTCAGTTAATCCCTACTTTGGAGTTTACAAAGAACCCACATATAACATAGTCATTGAAATTACCCCCATTGCCAAAGCTCGCTGGAATGAAGCCATCAAAAATCTTTCTGCCAAAGCTAGTATTGTTTCCCGTTTATTACTGAACGAAGTCCCCGAAAATATTGAAGAAACTTTCTCCCAAATGGGATTACACTTATTACCCCATTGTAGTAAAGACTTCAAAACCAAATGTTCTTGTCCAGATTATGCTAACCCTTGTAAGCACATAGCCGGAGTTTATTATTTAGTAGCTTCCCAACTCGATAACAACCCCTTTTTACTATTTGAATTGCGGGGACTGGCCAAAACAGAACTACAAGCCAAACTTGCTGATTCACCTTTAGGTAAAGCACTATCCACCGTCTTAGATGCACAAGAATTAACTATTGAACCCAGTCAATCTTTTTACACCAAACCAGAAAAACAGACTCTCAGCGACAAGCCAAACTTAAGAGAATATTGGCTAGGTACAAAACGTTTACCATCTACAATTGAAGTCACCAACGATAGCGGAGTCTCAGCAATTTTAGTCAAAAAAGAAGGTGACTTCCCAGCCTTCTGGCGCAAAGATAATTCTTTCATTGAGACAATGGAAGAACTTTATCAACGAGTTAAAAATAAGAATCAGAATTTAATGTAAATCTCACGCAGAGGCGCAGAGAGAAAACATACTCCGCGTACCTCCGCGTGAACTCCGCGCCCCTCTGCGTTAAAACACTCTAATCCAACTCTCTTCTTCCTTCCAAAGCCCTCGCCAAAGTCACCTCATCAGCGTATTCCAAATCACCGCCCACAGGTAAACCAAAAGCAATGCGCGTCACCTTCGTAAATGGCTTAAGTAACTGTCCCAAATATAATGTCGTAGTTTCCCCCTCAACACTAGGACTAATCGCCATAATCACTTCTTGCGGTTTCTGCTGACTTACCCGCCTTACCAAAGCTTGCACATTCAACTGTTCTGGGCCAATACCATCTATAGGAGAAATCACCCCACCCAAAACATGATATTTACCCCTATACTCACGGGTTTTTTCCAGCGCAATCACATCACGGGAATCAGCTACTACACAAATAGTCTGATTATCACGGTTGGGGTTACGACAAATTTCACAAACAGGTTCAGCCGACAGATGAAAACAAACAGAACATAAACCCACTTGTTTTTTCGCATCAATCAAAGCTTGCGCCAAAGCCTCGACTTCCGCTTCCGGACGCTTCAAAATATGCAAAGCCAATCTCTGGGCAGATTTGGGGCCGACTCCGGGTAGGCGTTGCAACTGTTCAATTAATCTTGCTAAAGGACGTGCGTAAACCGTAGTCGTATCTCCAGAATGCTTAGTTTATACCTTAACTATCATGCCATTTTTAGCAGGGTTTGTAGTAAGGACTTTAGTCCTCACGCTTTTCAGGACTAAAGTCCTTACTACGAACTTAATCAAAAGCAAAAAGCGTCCCTCAGAAAGAGGAACGCTTTTTATTTAGCTAAAGCTTGAAGATTAGCCGTTGATTGCAGGTGCAGTTAAAGCAACAGGAGCAACTTCACCAGCAGCCAAGTCTAAGGGGAAGTTGTGAGCGTTACGCTCGTGCATTACTTCCATACCCAAGTTAGCGCGGTTGATGATATCAGCCCAGGTGTTGATAACGCGACCTTGGGAGTCAATCACGGATTGGTTGAAGTTGAAACCGTTCAAGTTGAACGCCATTGTGCTGATGCCCAATGCGGTGAACCAGATGCCTACTACTGGCCATGCAGCCAAGAAGAAGTGCAAGGAACGGCTGTTGTTGAAAGATGCGTATTGGAAGATCAAACGACCGAAGTAGCCGTGGGCTGCAACGATGTTGTAGGTTTCTTCTTCTTGACCGAATTTGTAACCGTAGTTTTGAGATTCGGTTTCGGTGGTTTCACGCACCAAGGAGGAAGTTACCAAGGAACCGTGCATTGCAGAGAACAAGCTACCGCCGAATACACCAGCCACACCTAACATGTGGAAGGGGTGCATCAGGATGTTGTGTTCTGCTTGGAACACGATCATGAAGTTGAAGGTGCCGGAGATACCCAAGGGCATACCGTCAGAGAAGGAACCTTGACCGATGGGGTAGATCAAGAATACTGCTGTAGCAGATGCCAAAGGTGCAGAGTATGCTACGCAGATCCAAGGACGCATACCTAAGCGGTAGGACAATTCCCACTGACGACCTAGGTAGCAAGCGCAACCGATCAAGAAGTGGAAAATTACCAATTGGTAAGGACCACCGTTGTACAACCACTCATCTAAGGAAGCTGCTTCCCAGATGGGGTAGAAGTGCAAACCGATAGCGTTAGAAGAAGGAACAACTGCACCAGAGATGATGTTGTTTCCGTAGATTAAAGAACCTGCAACTGGTTCGCGGATACCATCGATGTCTACTGGAGGTGCAGCGATGAAGGCGATGATGAAGCAGGTGGTTGCAGCTAGCAGGGTGGGGATCATTAACACGCCGAACCAACCGATGTAAATCCGGTTGTCGGTGCTGGTGATCCACTCGCAGAACTGCTCCCATACATTGGCGCTTTTGCGCTGTTGTAAGGTTGTGGTCATTTTTTTATGATTGCTTGGAATGTTTACCAAATGAATTAGGCGTGTAAAATTAACGCCTGTCTCATAAACTTTACATCTATTTACGCAATTTCAATAAACAAAGTTCTTATGTATTGCCAATCTATTAATTAGATTTACTTATAAAATAATACTCATTACAGATTGTGTGTTGACTGAATATGTTCAATAAACTACTTGCTGTGATTAAAAATCGAAGTAAATATAAGGAAGGCTGCCCTCTGGAGCAAATAACCAGACAGCGTAGAGAAATAGAGGCACAAATACCAATTTTAGAGGCCAGTTCAAGTCTAGCTTGAGTCTACCTTTAAAGATATAAGTTATACCCATGAACATAGCCAAAATTCCCATCATCCAAGCAATTTGATTGGGGCTAGTATTCAGGGCTTCAATATAGACTTTTTGATAAAACTGGGCATCAGCAGTCTGTCCCCAAAGGTGCTGAAATACCCAAGAAGAGTCTTGCAAGTTTGGCAGACGGAACCAAATCCAAGATGTGAATACCATCAATTGGGTTAATAGCCAAGCAATAACTACACCTAGAGGATTTTGCCAGAATAGCTCTAATTTTTCATAGCGATCGCTCACGACATCAGTCAATCGATGCACCACCAAAGCTAAACCGTGATACACACCCCAAACAATAAAACCCCAAACAGAGCCGTGCCAAATCCCAGCGATGAGCATGACAATAAATAGATTCCAGCAGGTGCGAATTAAACCTTGACGAGAACCGCCTAAAGGAAAGTAGACATAGTTACGTAACCAATCTCCTAAAGTCATGTGCCAACGTCGCCAAAATTCCGCAATGCTAGTGCTGAAGTAGGGAAAATCAAAATTTTCTGGTAGCACCAAACCAAACAGCAAAGCACTTCCACGGGCAATATCTACATAACCACTGAAATCTAAATACAACTGCAAACCATAGGCAAGAGTCGCCAGCCATAAGTCGTTGCTACCAGCCCGTTGTAGATTCCCAAAACATAAATCGACAAATACACCTAAATTATCTGCCAAAATCCCTTTTTTCACAGCACCTCTAGCAATTAACCACAATGCTTCTGACACTTGCTCAGTAGTGGGAAATTCTTGGACGTTAAATTGACTGGCTAGATTGTGATAGCGAGTAATGGGGCCAGAAATCAATTTGGCAAAAAATAATTTGTATGTGGCAAATTTGAGAAATTGATTGGTGGCAGGCGCACCACGATAGACATCTACTAAATAGGCAATACACTCAAAGGTGAAAAAAGAAATTCCCAAAGGAGCAATAATTTTTAAAGAGCCATCTAGCGAGTTAGTTGGCAAATCAAAAATTAATTTTAGTAACCCATTTATATATTTAAACGTTAATAAAATTACAACATTTATACCTATACCAAACCATAATAATTTCCAACGGCGGCGATTCCAATCTACATTAGCAAACTGCCATTCTTCATTAGAAATTTCCCATTCTTGATTATGTTTTCCTGGTGTAGTGTTTTTACCAATTTCTCTACCTAACTGAAAGTTAATAAAAGTGAGAGTTAATAGCAGTGGTACATATTGAAAGCTGAGGGATGCGTAGAATATCAGACTAGCAATTAGTAAAGTCCATAGCCGCATTTGCTGACGGACAAAAGACCAATAAATTCCTATAACACTCAGTAGAAAAATTCCGTAAATGATAGATATAAAGTTCATATTTTAGTTAATAGTTAATAATCATTAATTATTCTTCTTCTTCTATTTTTTCTATCCAATGCCCCATGCCTTATCTACTTCACTGGCCAGGAAATCATCGGGTCATTGGCTAGCTTTTGTGAAACTTCGTAAGCACCAAAACGGTTCAGGTGGCTGGGGTCAGAAAAGTAGTCATGGGCTTTTGGCCATAGTTCACTTAAATCTCGATAAATAAAGTTAGGAGTCGTGGCTAGTTTTAACATATACCTCTGAAATTCTTGCTCATGTGGGCGACGAAATGAATCTAAATATTCTGCTGTGAGGGGTAGATTAATAAAGACTAAAGGAATATTTTGAGATTGGGTAAACTGCAATAAATCTTGTAAAGCAGCGTCTTGTTCTCCCCCCATTTGAAAAGCTTTATAGTCGTTATCATATTTACCAGAAACTCTAGGATGTTTTTGATAGTATCTTGCAGGATGAAAGCGTACGGATAAAGGCAAGAAACCATCAAAATCTACTGCTTGTAATAAATTATTTTCATCTTCAGCATTATCTGTATTTGCCTGTATTGGTGATTGGTTATTTTGCGATTCACTCAATATCGGCAAAGACTCCAATTGTTTTTGGAGTAAAGCTTTAACATGGTTGCGGTTCTGATAGCTCAGGGAAACTGTAGCAAGAATTTGATTGAAAGATTGATTAAGAGCTTGATAGGGATTAATTTCTGGCTGGGGTGTGGTTTTCTCACTTGCAGCAGCATTTGCCTGAGTTGTTGCTGAGTCATCGCTACTGGGAGAAGTTTGTGCTTTCTGTAAGATATATTCATAACCTTTAGATGTAGCGATCGCTTTAAATGTTAAGTCGTCACGACCACTATTAAAAGCACGAGAACCGTCTGCCCACAAAATTAATTTGGGTAATTCTGATGGTTGTAAAACTTGACGAATCACAAAATCTACAACTTGGGCAGTTGCACCATTAATACCAAAATTAAATATGTCCACATTGGGATAACCTTGACGTGCTAAGGCTTTAGATAAAGCCATTGGATCAATTCCTCTCAGCGCACGGGAAGAACCGATAATTAACACGTCGGCAGGTTTACCCTTTCTGGCAATACGTTGTCTATATAAAGCTAGTTGCTCATCTAATTGCCTAACATTAAAGCTGGGCATGGAAGACCGCGCAGCTAACAAAATTGCTGTAGCACTTGCTTTTTTTCTTAAGGGTGCAGCGTTTAGATTTTTAGGCTGGCTGTCATCTTCTTGAGTAAAACCAGAAGCATTAAAGGTGGAATTTTTCTGCTGAGGATTACTGGTGAAAAATGCTGTTCTTTCGTTTTGCTGATCTCTCTCGTTTACAGATGAATTTTGCCCAGAAGATGATGGAGATACCACATTGTTACTTGGTAGAGTGCGAGTGACGATGTAACCCAAGATCCAATCAGTTTGCAAGGTCAGCAGTAAGCCTAGAGTACCCCAAACTAAGGCAACTTTAATTCCTTGAGCATCAGGAATTTGGCTGCCTGATTGATCACTTTCTGTAAATAGCTGGGTATGCAACAGCCATTTTTTGACTGTTGTAGTTGCAGTTGTTACCCAATCCCTCGCCACTTCGGTGACAAAACTGTGAACTTCTTCCGTAGTTAAGTCAGGACGTAAAATTGGTTCGTCGTTGTCTTGGGTGATTAATTCACTGACATATTCAGCCGTAGCGGCAAATTCTGGGGTAGCTTCTGGAACTAAGCGTTGGCGTTGGGCTAAATCTACGCCATGATGCCAAAAAGGTTCTTTATTACCAGCACGTCTACCATAAACCCTGACACCAGCAATCCCAGCAATATTTAATTGGCGAATAAACTGGGTAACTTTCGGCGCTACTTGTTTGCGACTGGGACAAATTGGTGCATCACACATAATGTGAAATAAATCATCTTTCCGCAGCAGCAAAACTCGTAATCCACCTGTTTTTAACTTGCGATCCAGATTAGGGTTAAGTAGGCGTTCTAGTAAGAAAATAATTGCCGGTTCATCACCGTCAGTTGCTAATTCTAAAGCTGGGATAGCCAAAGCTGGATATTCTTTAGCAGGTAAAGTCAGCCAATCAATCCATTCTGGTTGTTTATCGTCAGGGGTTTTCTGTCCGTAAACCGTAGCCGCCAGAATACCTTGGGGTGCGATCGCTTCCAGTTGTTGTGATATTTTTTCTAAACAAACTGCCTTTCCTGGGGCGCGGGAATCTTCTCCATTGGGAACAGCTGGTACACAAAAAATATGTAAAGTTGATTCTTGTAGAGAAACTTGGACATTAATTTGTAACTCTGATAATACTGCGGTTAACAGTCGGGCGATCGCCTGCACATCACCCCACCGCGCCCACTCTTTCAGCATCACCTCTGGCGGCGTTAAGTCAATTCGTAACCGCCACTCATGTTTTGTCTCACCAGTAATTTGGGAAACAATCACGGCATCTTTGTAGCCAGACAACTTCAACTGTCGCAATTGCTGGGCTACTGGTTCTGCCAACAAGGAAGGATCAGGACTATAACTCGACTGACAAAATATCCACAGACGATCAAATACAGCCGTATTACCGTCACTTAATTGGTGCTGCTTGACTTGTACCTGTACCGCCACCCCCATAGCACTTAGAGTTTCGCTGAGATAGCGGGCAATAGCATTAGGATCACCCCGGCGTGCCAAACTTTCATTAGAAATGATCAGCGCCCCTCCAGGGGCTTTAGCAGCGTCTTCTAATAAAGCCTGTTCTACCTGTTCTAAATGGCGTTCTAGTTGATTTAAGTAAACTTTATGACACCATTGGGGACGATATTCCCCTTTCTTTCGCCCGTAGACGAATACTTGGTATATTGAGGGTTGTTCGCTGCTTGTTAAGGCATCTAAGTTTGTTTGCTGGAGTGCATGAAGCAAGTCGGATAGAGTACGCCAGCGTTGAGGACACTCTGACCCTTCACACAGAATATGAAGGTCATTTCCCCGTAATCGGACTTTTACCCCGAAACTGTTAATCCCTGTTGCTTGGCTGACCCATTGCAATAAGGATTGCTGGCTATCTGATATTAATGTTTTCATGGGCAGTTAACTTTACAGGAAGTGATTGTTGGGGGATAGTGCCTGCACTTGTAAACTAGAACCATAGGTCTATCACATTTTGCAGTTTTTTGTTAACACTTTTGTTACCTTTTGGGCTTGCTAAGTGAGACAGAATAGTCTTATAAGGTTGCAAGTCATACAGATTTGAAGTTTTGCGTTTCATTCTACTCTTTGGCCAATTACTAAAAACAAACAATGCCTCCTACTACCCAACAGTCCACAGATAACTCCGGATTGAATTTGGTTCTGTTTAGCATTCCCCAATCTCTCCTCTTACAACTAGGTTCAGCGTCTATACTACTGCTGCTCACCACTGGAAAAGTTTCAGTAAAAGCCCTAGAATCCCTAGGACAAGCCAGTGAAGAATTATTTCGCGGCGATCGCCTGCCTATTCTTCCCTTTCCAGATGTAACTGATTAAATCATCAAAGTTAAAAAAATATACTTACCAAAAACTGCTTAATGCGATGTCAACAGAATCCTGATTCAAAATGCCCCAAAAGCTTACTAGATTAAGAATTTTGACTTTTGAATTTTGACTTCCGCGTAGCGGCACACCGTCGGACAGCAATCGGCTTTACAAGAGAAGCAAATATGAGTTCTGTTTTATACTCTCTATCTGAATCTGCCAATCTATACCCCGCCTCAGAATTATTTTTGCGCCGTCGTCTGCAAATCGTAGAAGAATTGTGGGAGTCCGTACTCCGGCAAGAATGCGGGCAGAATATGGTGGATCTATTGCGGCAGTTGCGTGACTTGTGTTCACCAGAAGGACAAGCGACAAAAGATCAAGCCACTTCTGCTGTCAAATTGATTGAACAGTTAAATATTAACGAAGCGATCAGAGCAGCACGGGGTTTTGCTTTGTATTTTCAGCTGATCAACATCATAGAGCAGGAATACGAACAAAAGCAGCAATTAACTCGCTACTCGGAAGTAGAACAAGAATTAGCCCATCAGGAAAATTCTCACAATATTAACTATTCCTCCAACCAAAATGAAGATGATTTCACCTTAAATGGTGCTGGAGGCATGGATTGGCTAACAAAAAATGGTTCTTCTAGAGAACAAAATAGACAAAGAGGCACATTCGCCGCTCTATTTCCCCTATTACATAAGTTGAATGTCCCACCCCAACAGATTCAACGCTTGATTTCCCAGTTGGACGTGCGTTTGGTATTTACAGCCCACCCGACGGAAATTGTCCGCCACACCATCCGCGATAAACAACGGCAGGTAGTCAAATTGCTGCAACAACTCGATGCTGTGGAAACTGGCGCTAATAATGGTAGCGGCTACCCTTGGGAAGCAGGAGAACTACGGGAAAAACTATTAGAAGAAATTCGCCTCTGGTGGCGCACTGATGAACTGCACCAGTTTAAGCCTACGGTTTTGGATGAAGTAGATTATGCCTTGCACTACTTCCAAGAAGTATTATTTGATGGTATCCCTCAACTGTATAAACGCTTCAAATACTCCTTGGGGAAAACATTTCCTTGGCTAGAACCACCAAGTACAGATTTTTGTTCCTTTGGTTCTTGGGTAGGTTCAGATAGGGATGGAAATCCATCTGTCACCCCGGAAGTGAGCTGGCAGACAGCCTGCTATCAGCGCAAAATGGTGCTAGAGAGATATATCAAGTCAGTCAAACAATTGATTGAATTACTGAGTATTTCTATGCACTGGAGTGATGTTTTACCAGATTTGCTGGAGTCTCTGGAGTTAGATCAATCCCAGTTAAGTGAAGTTTACGACGCACTAGCGTTAAGATATCGCCAAGAACCCTATCGCCTCAAGCTATCTTATGTCCTGAAGCGGTTGGAAAATACCCGCGATCGCAATTTAGCTTTGTATAAGGGCGAAACTCCCACCAATGAAGATAGCCCTATGTACCGTTCTGGTGCAGAGTTTTTGGCGGAACTGCGCTTGATTCAGCGTAACTTGACGGAAACCGGATTAAGTTGTCGAGAGTTAGATAATCTCATCTGTCAAGTCGAAATTTTTGACTTTCATCTCACCCAGCTAGACATCCGCCAAGAATCTTCCCGACACTCAGATGCTTTAAACGAGATTCTGGAATACCTACAAATTCTGCCCCAACCTTACAACGAACTCTCGGAAGAGCAGCGCGTTGAATGGTTAACCAGTGAACTCCAAACCCGCCGCCCCTTAATCTCATCAGAGTTGCCATTTTCTGATAAGACTAATGATGTCATTAAAACCTTCCGGGTAGTGCGATCGCTACAGCAAGAATTTGGCGTGAACATCTGCAAAACCTACATCATTAGTATGTGTCGTCAGGTAAGCGATGTCCTGGAAGTGTTGCTATTAGCCAAGGAAGCCAGATTATTTGATCCGGCGATCGCGGTCGGCACAATTCACGTTGTACCATTATTTGAAACAGTCGAAGACTTGCAACGTTCCCGCAGCATCATGCGGCAACTGTTTGAACTTCCTTTATATCGTGCCTTGTTAGCAGGTGGTTACGCCGTACTCAACGGTAGCCAAGAAACCCTACCTCCCTCGCCCCATCTCCCCCTCCCCACCGAGGCGTTTTCTCTCACCCCTGACTTACAGGAGGTAATGCTGGGGTATTCTGACAGTAACAAAGATTCTGGTTTCTTAAGTAGTAACTGGGAAATTCACAAAGCCCAAAAATCCTTGCAAAAGATAGCTGAAGAATACGGCGTTAAGCTCCGCATTTTTCATGGACGCGGCGGTTCTGTAGGACGAGGAGGCGGCCCTGCCCACGAAGCAATTTTGGCACAACCAGGCCATAGTATCAACGGCCGCATCAAGATTACGGAACAAGGGGAAGTGTTAGCTTCCAAATACTCCTTACTAGATTTGGCTTTATACAACCTGGAAACCATCACCACGGCAGTAATTCAAGCCAGCTTGTTACGGACAGGGTTTGATGACATCGAACCTTGGAACGAGATTATGGAAGAATTGGCAGCGCGATCGCGGCAACATTATCGTGCTTTAATTTACGAACAGCCGGATTTTATTGATTTTTTCCACCAAGTCACCCCAATTGAAGAAATCAGCCAGCTACAAATTAGTTCTCGTCCCGCCCGTCGTCCCTCTGGCAAAAAAGATTTAAGCAGTCTCCGCGCTATCCCCTGGGTATTTAGTTGGACACAAACCCGCTTTTTGCTACCTTCTTGGTACGGTGTAGGTACAGCTTTACAAGAATTTTTGGGTGAAGAAGCAGAAGAACACCTAAAATTACTCCGCTACTTTTACGTTAAGTGGCCGTTCTTCAAAATGGTCATTTCCAAAGCGGAAATGACACTGGCAAAGGTAGATATGCAAATGGCACGCCATTACGTCCAAGAATTATCTAACCCAGAAGACAAAGCCCGGTTTGAAAAAGTGTTTGAGCAAATTGCCAGTGAATTCTACCTTACTAGGGATTTAGTTCTCAAAATTACCGATCATCATCGGTTATTAGATGGCGATCCCGTGCTACAACGTTCTGTACAGTTACGCAACGGTACAATCGTCCCCCTTGGTTTTATCCAAGTTTCCCTCCTCAAGCGCCTGCGCCAATCCAAAAATATTGCCACCTCCGGCGTAATTCATTCGCGTTACAGCAAAGGCGAGTTACTCAGAGGCGCACTATTAACCATTAACGGTATTGCCGCAGGGATGAGAAATACAGGTTGATTGATAAATCATGTAGAGGCGTAGGAGTGCTACGTCTCTACAAGGTTTTTGGATAACGCATATTTCATGGCTGGAGATGACTAAAAATCCCATTTTAATTTGTACATTCTTAGCACTAACATCAGGATTTTTCGGCGGTTATATCGGCGGACAAATTACCTTAATGCTTCATCGCCAAAAGTGTCAAAATCAGGCTTGGGGTTTACAGCAAATGTGCCAAGTTTGGATAACACCCGGCGCAACATGGCAAGGTAGTACAACCGGCATTTGGACAGGGACAATATTAGGTGCTTTTGCTGGTGGTTTGGTAATACGGGAAAATCGTTATTAGTGAATAAATACTCCTACCTAACCCCCAATCTCCGGTATCAGCATAACTGGTAATATATGCCTAGAACTTTCAGGAAAAATTACCATGACTGCTGACACTACACAAGTAAATTCTACTACCAAGGGTGCTGATGCCATTGATGAAGCGATCGCTAACGGCATCGATTTTGATGGTACACCGATTCCAACTGCCAAGTTAGAACTATACACCAAAGTCATGGCATTAGAAGCAAACAGACAGCGTAGTGGTGTATCTAATACTATGCGATCGCGCATTGTCCGCATAGGTGCAAAACACATCCCCCAAGCAGAACTTGATCAATTACTAGCAGACGCAGGTTTCGCCCCCCTGAAAGAAAAAGAAGTTGCCTTTTTCTACGGCGGTAAGTAAGTTTATGCGTAGGCCTAGCCTACGCATTACTTCTACATAATATTCCACTCTCATTTTTTCATACCAATTCACACAAAACCTCATACATCTGCAAACTGCAAAAGCCATAGCAAATCTTATTGTCTGAATTTTGAATTTTGAATTGGTATCATGCGTCGAGATTCGATTTTTTACAAAATATTCCAACAGTCGCCTAGTTTATTATTTGAATTATTGACAAATCGCCCAGAAAACGCAGATAAATATACATTCGACTCGGTAGCTGTTAAAGAACCCAAGTTTGAAATTGATGGGGTATTTTTACCTCCAGAAAATGCAACTCCAGGGACTGTTTATTTTTGTGAAGTCCAATTCCAAAAAGACGAAAAGCTGTATGAAAGAGTATTTGCAGAATCTTCACTCTATTTCTACCGCAACCGTGACCGATTTAGTGATTGGCAAGCTGTAATCATTTATCCATCACGGAGTATTGAGCAAAGTGATACTCGTCCCCATCGCACATTACTCAACGGCGACCAAGTGCATCGGATATATTTAGATGAGTTGGGAGATATTCGTTCTTTACCCTTATGGATGGCGGTGATGGTGTTAACTACTATCAAGGAAGAGCAAGCCCCCTCAGAAGCCAGGTATTTGTTGAGTAGAACTCGTCAAGAAACTGCTGCACCACTCAGCAATGCGATAATTGAAATAATTACCACGATCATCGCTTATCGGTTTGAGCAACTAAGTCGAACGGAGGTGGAGTCAATGTTAGACATCACATTGAAAGAAACACGAGTTTATCGAGAAATCAAGGAAGAGGGACGAGAGGAAGGACGAGAGGCAATGGCTAATATGATTAGCCGACAGTTAACGAAGCGATTGGGGGAAATTCCCCAAGATGTGCTTTCTGTGGTAGGAGGTTTGCAATTACCAATGCTGGAAGAGTTGGGGGAAGCGTTACTGGATTTTACGAGTGTGGCTGATTTGCAAGCTTGGTTACAGGCAAGAATGAATTAAATTGAACCCAGACATCGCCTGTAATGATGAGGATAGGCATAGGCGCAGTCAGCCGTAGGCATCGCTCATCGTGTTATTGTTTTGTGATCAATACTGAGGTTAGCAAATTATTCCTACACTTGAGCAAAAAACCCAGTGCTTTATCTTGTGCTGTTGGTTAACAAAATTGTACTTGCCTATTAGTCTTGTAAGAGTGGATGAGCGTACAGGCAATACCTTTCTATTAGCGGGTGAAGAAAATATTATAGAGATATATCCCAATGGCAAATGGAGGTATGTAGTGTGAGTCAGCCTAATTTCCAAGCAATGAGTATAAAAGAACTACATACGTATGTTTTGGCGCACCGAGAAAATATAGAAGCCTTCCATACTTACGTGGACAAACTACACGTACAAGCAACATGGATTGAAATGCCACCTTTGCAATCTTTAGATGACTTGCAAAATTACCCTGAATTTCTCAACAAGTTGAATAAAGGTTCAGATTCTTAAGGGAAATGATGCCTGCGGTGGGCTGCACCTACACTTGTAATTATAAGCATCGCCTTGCCATATTTTATCGAGAGCGATCGCCCCTACGTCAAAGACTTAATATTTTACAGCAGGCTGTCTCATCAGCCAAACTAGAGTACCCCCTGTAACTGCTCCGAAACCTGTAAGAGCCACAAAACCATAAACTAAACTACCCGCATAAAAACTGTAAATTATTAGTGAACCCAAGATAGTATTTGCTACAAGCCACCAACTACTGTGAGAGAATTGCCACCTCAGCATTAACCATTGCGTTATGCCAAGTACACCTCCCCACACCGCACCAGACATAGCTACCCAAACCCAACCTAAAAACCTCCAATTATCGTAAATCCCAGCAGACAAAAAAAATCCTACAGTCACGCCTAAAACTGTTAACACAACCCACCACTTGCAGGGAAACAACCTCCTCAGTATGAACCATTGCATACCCCCCCACAAAGTAGCGGGCAATAAAATAACAAGCGTGAAACCAATCAAAAAATTACTATTAAATCGGTTCATATTGAACATAGTAAACCCTACAACCCACGCCACAGTGTTTGCTAACATCCATTGCAGCCACTCTTGATTGTTAATCAGGACTTTGAGAACCTTGGGGGTGTTACTACGCACTTCGTTGACTTCAAAAGTTAAGCCAAAGCCACCACCACCCAACTGACGCATTACTCGATAACGTCCTTTTAATAGCAGTTCTGAGCCACAAGTCAAACAAAATAGCTCATCATCACGATTTTGCGGCTGTGTACAACTGGGGTTTATGCAGAGGCTCATGGCATCAGCAGGTAAAAGTTTTATCTGCTAGTCTACCAGTATTGATATGTTTCACACCAGTTAATTAATTCATCAGCTTTTACAAAGTTCTCACCGTCAAAACCTGCGGTGGAGTGGAATCTGGAGGATAAATCACATCTACCTGCACATTACGGTTACTAGATGGTGGCATAACCAACTGCACCAATGGTTCTAAAACCTGACCAGTTCTATGCCATAGATGTATGTAGCGACTTTGTTGTTTGCCTTGGTCATCCACATAACGTAACCTAACAGTCCCTCTAAAAAAGGGAAAATCAAGGGAAGGTTTACGAAAACGTATCCCACCTTGAGATAATTTATCTTCCTTCAAAGGTGTTTCTAAGGTGACTGTCACCTTTTGAGTTTGATTGGTATTATTTTTTAAGGGCAAACTGAGATTATATTCCACTCCATAATTACCATGCGCTTCATAGGCTGTGTCAGGATACCGTACCAGCAATTTGGCGGTTTGGTTTTGTCCAGTGCCTAAACGTCCACCCCGCAAACTCACTAACGGGTAAGAAATACCTTTACCAGATTCAGGAATAGTAAGTGTTGTCGCTTGAGGATTTACTAAGTTCGCTTGCCACCTCGAACCTTGGGAAACGCCAGCCACCCGTCCATAAATCAACGCCCCACTGGTAGCATTAGGAGGAGTGGGTGTTTTATCCCTTGGCCCGGCGAAGTTACCGTTATTGAGCAAAGCTTGCCATTCAGCCTGAGTTGGTGCGCGATCAGAACCATCAGCATTTTTCTTGGCAAACATCGCCAAACTCGCCGCATAAACCTTACCATTACTCCGCAATCGCATAAAGCTAGACCGACCGTTCACAGGTCTTTCCAAATTCCGCACTGGAATAGGATGATTCAACAACATCCGGCTTTGTCCTGGAGGAATGACTAACTTGGCTGGAAAGTCAGCTTGTCGCACACCCCGCAGTACATCAGCAACAGCCCTAGCACCCGGCCCGGAGTATACTTTACCATCATTATTTTCTCTGTAAGAGGGTAAGGTGACAAAGGGTGCATCCTGCATCAAATAACTAGCTGCTTGCAATACATTAATGGTTACAGGTTGCTTACCAGGGTTTTGGACAATTACCCCCAGGTATAGAGTTTGTAAGTCTTTGGGCGTGTGAGTATAGTGGTGAGCAAATAAATCAAAGCGTCCCTGTAAAGGAAAATTGAGGTGCGCGGTTGTGGTTTTTCTGCCAGTTGCTGGGAAGGTAGACAGTAAAATGCCCTCAGTTTTAATCCATTCTGGACTATTACTGTTAAAGACAGGGATGTTATCTAACTTGCCAGGTAAAGGTCTTACTTCTCCAGGTTGGACAATGATTTGGTGTGCTGGATTGGGTGAATTTTGAGCAACGGCTGAATCACTTTTATTTTTAGTACATCCGGCAGTTGGAGTCAGAGTCAACCCTAATAAAATTATCAATAAAGGTGATATTAATTTAGTTGGCATAAGAAATTGGGTGCTAAAGATAACCTATGTTAAATACAACTGTATTTAAGCTGATTTCTGAAGGCGATCGCTATCTATAATTTATGTAATATTTAACTTAGAAAATTGGACTATAATTATAACTCTATTAACATCATTTATTTTTCCAATGAATATACTTGGAATACTTCAAACATCTCCAGTTATACGTTAAATTTGAAATTAGTTTAGTATTTCAGTTCTGGAATCAGTTAAATGGAAATACTTATTGAGTCAACCAAAGATTTTGAGCAAGATTTAGATAAATTTACTAATAAAGAAAAATTTAAAATTGTCAAAAAGTTAAATCGATATGTTGAACTACTATCGAAAAACAAAAAATTATTAGAAAATCAAGCTTTCAAACTCAAAGAAATTAAGCTTAGTGATGATTATGATTCTTCACTTTATGCCTTAATTATTGATAAAGATATCAGATTGATCCTGACTATTGATGATGATCCAATTTTTGATACTACAGTAATTACATTATTCAGGGTTGTCAATACTGAAAATGCTTCAAAAGCATATACTTTAGTCGCCGAGTCTCTCTACCAAGACTTTAGCGTAAAACATCAAGAAATTGAGGTTAGTTCTAGCTAATGTCACGGATTAAACCCCTTCTAGATGAGCATGGTGTTATCCATGAAGCTATGGAGATTTTACCGGACAATCTCAAAATAGATTTTCTAGAAGCTTTGGCTGAATTAGAAGATAATGAATGTCATAGAACCAGAACTTTTCCCAAGACAAGACTCCGTAAAGTTAAAGGTATTAAACAGGCAATCTACCGTGCTGATATTGATAAATTATCTGGATGGCGTATTCATTTGCAATATATTGAAGGTAAAATTCATTTGAATGACATCATTGAAGGTCAGCGTCATGATGATGTGATAGAAGTTATTAAATCCAAAAAACATCGATATGATTAGTAATATTATTAGCCTTGCCGATAAAAATCTTCCATTAATAGGCATTGACGATTTCATTCTTCAGTAAACTGTCGCATTGCTGACCAATCAGCTTATTTTTGATTATCTGATTTAAACCTGCCTGCAATAAAATTTCGCTTACGTAGGTGTTTCGTTTTGCGCTTGGTAACTCGTTCCCTCCACATCCGAAAACTAGATTCTTTCATTTCTCGCCTCATGAGGTTAATTACCTCTTTTTCTGATAAGCCAAATTGAATTTCAATAGCATCAAAAGGTGTTCTATCTTCCCAGGCCATTTCTATAATGCGATCTATGGTTGTAGAATCTAGTTCGGGTAAGTTCATATTTTGACTGGAGTGGCACAAACTAATTTAGCAAGTTTGCATTGATTAATTAATTTTATGCGTTATTTTCTGTTTCAGTTGCTAGCTTCTGTCCAATTTTTGGTTCTGTACCTGCTAGCAAACGCTCAATGTTACCTCGGTGTCGCAAAATGACATACACCCCACCAGCCACACCAAACAAAATATAGGGTAAGGGTTGGTGGAAAATTACCATGAAAATAGAAACTGCGATCGCTCCAGCAATTGAACTCAATGATACAATCCGCGATATTCCTACCACGATGGCAAACACACCCAATGTAGCCAAACCCACTTGCCAACACATCGCCAACAAAATCCCCAAGCTGGTGGCGACAGATTTACCACCTGTAAAGCCTAAAAAGATAGACTTACTGTGTCCCAAGATAGCGGCTAAACCTACTAAAGTAACTAGCCAAGGTTGCCAAAGTTTTACATCTACTGTGCTGGGAATCAGATTTTGCATAGAGGCGAAGTTGAATAAATAGTAGACTAGAGCGATCGCTAATACTCCCTTTAAACAATCTACTAATAAAACGAATGCCCCTGGCCCTTTACCCAAGGTTCTGAGAACATTGGTTGCACCTGTTGAGCCTGAACCCACTTCCCGGATATCAATACCCTTGAGTTGTTTGACAGCAATATACCCAGTGGGGAAAGAACCTAAAAGGTAAGCTAAAAGTACAACTGCACCACACAAACTTAACCAAACAGCCATAGGAAATTCACAAGCTTCAATAGTTTATAGTCAATAGTCTATATTGAGTTGTCTAAGTTAATACTATTAGTCAAGCTTTAACCAAATCAAGAAATAAAGGCAATTATCCATATACTGCTAGTAGCAAAATTATTGACTCATAATATTTGATGATTAATTTTTCATTCCAAATCGATGAGGAAGATGTTAATCAATTCCATAATTATTCTCCTCAAGAAGCAATTGATTACTTCAAAGAGCATTATTTTGTTAACACTTCATGCAACCACTGACGAAATGCTCGTCTTGCTGTACTAGATCCTTTTGTCAAACTCAATTTTAAAAACTGCAATATTCCCTCAATCACAGGCAATTTCCCAAATATGGGGCTAGTTTCTACCTCAATATACTCTTGTTGATGCAGCACAAAAACTTTTAACTTGCCATCTGCATAACACCAGATTTCAGGTACTTTCAACGCCACATAAGCTGACAACTGAGTTTTGGAAGTGACATCGATTTCAATGGCTAAATCCGGTGGTGGATCAACTAATAAATCTAACCGTCGCTTGCCGATCATTTGACGAGCGTTTTGGATATAGAAACAGGTATCTGGTTCTACACCTGCTGACATTTCTGGACGCTTAAATGTGGTTGAGCCGTAAGGTTCCCAGTCAAGATCTAACTCATCCAGTACAAGCTTAACCATGTCACCAATGAGTTCCTTGGTAAATTCATGTTCTGGTAACGGCATCCGAATCTCTAGCACCCCTTGATAATAAGCGACTCGTGCGGCGCGATGTTCTCCCAGTTCTTCTAAAATTGCTTTAAACTCTGCCCAACTAATATCCCGCAATGTCAAGCACTGCCCTGGTTGAACATCAATTTGACGTAGTTGCAGTGTAACAACCATTTGATCCTCCGTACCGTTCATTGTTCGGGGTTAGTTCCACACTTTTGTTAAATCTATTACCAATCTTCAGCTATTTTCACTATCAAAAATCATCATCATAACTTCTCATGGTTTTAGGATCAGGAGCAAAAGCTAACCACAGGGGAAATTGCAGTAGTCCCAGGCTAATCTGCTCCTCAGAATCGTCAATCAGAATTAAGGGTAGTTGATTGGCTTTCACTAAACGATCTGCTTTTTGAGCTAAGGCATCTGCTGTTTCAAATAATACTACCCCCCGGTCAGGTCCAAAATCTGGACGACCTATACCTAGACAATCTTGTAAACCACGCCGCCATTCACCGAGGCGTTCTGGTGTGTTAGCTAAAACCAGGGTACGGAGGCGATCGCCATACAGTTTATGCAATATCGAAATTGCCGCCGAAGCAATCAAAACATTCTGCAAGCGGCTACCCATTGTTCGCAAAGCACCCCGTCCACCTTGGTTAAAAAACCAATTAGCTACTCGTTCAGCATGGACTGGTTCAAATGTACGGCGTAGCTGCCAAGCCGGGCCATAGTAATCAGGCTTATTGCGGTATTGGTCAATTAGACGACGGATTTGCTTAGTTGTGTCTTGAAATTGTTGTGCGGCAAATTGCGGAGTTCCTGGTTGGGGTTGTGCCTGTTTAGCTTCTTTGACAACTACAGCTGGTTTTTCTCTTTCAGTCACAGGAGGTACTAACTGTAATTGTTCTGCTGCTGCTGCCAAATCCTGTAAACTACCCGTGAGATAATCTTTAAAACCTTGTACCCGAATTGCCAAGTCTTGAGACGCACCCGCAAAAGTTGTTCGCATTTCATTGCGAATCCTTTCTTGGCGGCGTTCTAATTGCTCTATAGAAATTTGTAGGGTTTGTTTGCGTTGTTCTAATTGCCCTAAAGACTCTTGCACAATTTTTCCTAGTGCAGATTGAGTTTCACCCAGTTGTGCCTTCAGAGTATTGTATGTAGTTTGCAGAGTAGCTATTTCTTGTTTCAGGGCTGCTTCGGTGCTTTGCAGTTCAGCGATGCGTTGTTCTGCTTGTGCGTATAGTGAACTTTCTTGTGTGTCTGATTCTATTTCTGATCCCAGTGTTGTGCTTTCCTCTGCCAATTGCTGGACAAACTCTTCTGTTGAATCTCCTGTACTATCTCCAACTTCATTAAAGACAGGTGAGTCAAAATTTGTATTGTCTGATTGTGGCTCAACAAATTGATTTTGGGCTTCTAAGTCCACAGCTATCTCTACGGATGAGTTCTCTTGATTCTCCGGCTGAGGGTTTTCTAATTGGATTTGCTCCAACCATTCATCAATTTGTTCTGGGGTTTGAGATTCCTCTGGGTTCATAAACTATAGTGCAATCCCTATAATGCGAATAAATAGCTTTCAGAAATATACTCTTGACTTGCCTGAAAATTCCTGAGTTATCAGTCTAACTCGAAACTACTCAACACTCAGCATTTGGCGCTAAATACGTGGGCAACGTTCTTCTAAGCAACTTCTGAGGGTATTAGGGTCAAATAAAATCGGCAAAAAGTGAATGCTGTTAATTTCTTTAAAATAAAACAAAATAGGCACTCTGTTCCAGAATATCCGCCAGTTTTGCCATTCTCGGTAAGGAAAACGCCGAATTAGGGTTTCGCCGCGTTTAATATCTAAATCAGTGGCGGTAAATTCCAAACGTAACGTCACGGTTTGAAATAAGAGAAATAAACCCAAAAACGCAAACACCGCTCCTAACAAGGGTTGTATAAACATGAGTGGAATGGCAGTAATTACCAGAATTACAGGGATATTGTAACTAGGTTTCAGTTCCACAGTTGCTGCGGAGTTTGGAGCAATTGAACTTGTCACAGTTTCCCGTCCTGCTTTCTTTAAGTAGACACTTTCACCATTGTAAAAGTTATGGGTTAGATCGGGGAGATGGGGGAAGATGTAGCTTTAGCTTCTCTTACGATGGCGTAAGCCTACCCACAGGGTGGGAGATGGGGAAGAGGAGGAAGAGTGATTGCCTATTGCCTACTACTATTGACTAACACATCCATCTTAAAAACCTTTCAATAGTGCGCTACCGGGACCCTGGAACATTATCCATGATAGGAAAAAATTGCTGATAAAGATAATGAGCAAAGCGGTGACAACGGCAGTTGTGGTTGATTGTCCTACGCCTTTGGCTCCTCCTGTAGTGGTTAAACCCCAACTACAACCGATGATGGCAATTAACATCCCAAAGCAACAGGCTTTGATCATGGCACTTAAAATATCCCAACTGACGACAAGATTGCGTGCAGAATCTAAAAATACAGTGTCCGAGATGCCATACATATTAGATGCAATCAGCAACCCTCCCAACATTCCTGTCACCAGAGATAGAAGGGTTAAAATTGGTAGCATCAAGCCACAAGCTATGAGACGGGGAATAACTAAATAATCAATCGGGTCGGTTCTGAGCATTAACATGGCATCAATTTGTTCAGTAACTCGCATTGTGCCAATTTCTGCGGCGAAGGCAGAACCAACACGCCCGGCTAATATGACTGCTGTCAGCACTGGTGATAATTCTCGTGTTAAGGCTACCGCCAATACACCCCCTACAAGATTCCCCGCACCAAAATTAATAAATTCCCTCGCCACCTGAATAGTAAATACTGCGCCGACAAAAATAGCAGTTAACAATGCAATAAATAAGGAATCTGGCCCTACGGCTGCCATTTGCTCTGTAGTATTGCGCCAGTGGATTTTACCCCTCAATAGGTGAATGATAGCTTGTCCACCTAAAAAAACCGCCGCCAGCAATCGCTGACCCCACGTTCCTAACCCGAATTTAGATGTAGTTTGACTCAATGTTCTGTAGCTAACTCAGTGACTGCCTTAAGAATAGCGAAAGGCAATAGTTAATAGTCAATAGGTATTGGGTATTAGGCATTGGGGTAGGCTGCAAGGGGGAGGACTTTCCCCTTTTCTCCCTGCTCCCCAGACATTGTTAACTTAGCTTAATGATTTTCTCAGATAATATAGCTTTGCATAAACACGTTACAAGTTGTAAAGTCCCGATATCTGGAAATATAAGCTTGATTTAACAGGGGTTTTAGGGATTTTTATCTTTTTTGGGACTTAATCACCGAGTGTAACAGGTAACTATTTTTTTAATGAAAACTTAAGATTTTTGACATCTTGCCCACAGAGGAGCGATCGCACGTATTGTAGAAGAGGACGTATAGCTAATTAGCTATTGTTGACTCGAATTCTAGGAGTTGGTCTGAAATGTCTACTTTCACTAACTATCTTCGCTCTTTAATGCTCACGATTATTTTTAGTTTCGTGACTCCTTTTGTTTTCATCGGCGGCGTATTGCTATTTTTATCTGTTGGTGGCTATGTTCCTTTGTTGCAAGAGTTGGCTGAGGTATGTGCCACTAGCATTTTGAACTTTCTGTCTGTTTTTGGTAGTGGTTCGATCTTGAATGGTATTTTAGTGATTAGCTTGACTTGCGGTTTCGTCGGTGGGCTATTTGATACTTATGTTTACTACCGCTATCAAATCTTGCGTCTAGACTCCTAATGATGGAATTGCCTTTGTCAGGTTTTGACTAACTAAATACCGAGACGTTAAAGCATTGTTCCTAAAAAAAAGGAGTTATTGTGAGTCCTGATTTCAGTTGGGATAGAAATTAATCGGTTTGTATTAATTAATTTTATTTAAAATAATTTAAAAGTTATTAAGTTACTAAATTTTATATGTATTCATGTTGCCTGAATATGGCTACATCCAATTTTTTCTGGTTGCCTGGACTAAGTAAAAGAAACAGATCTGTGTGTAATAACAAGGGATGTATCTTTTAATTGTTTAACTCGTGAAGGATTAAATTTAATTTTGAGCAGGTTGTAATTGCTATGAATCGAGGATAGCAAACAAACATCCATGTAAACCAGAAAAATTTCATTAAAATTTTTCATGGCGCAGTACCTACTGCTTAGATGGGAGGCTGGAGGCTAGAGGTTAGAGACTAGAAACTAGAGATTAGTATTTTTACTCAGCACTCAGCACTAGCTACGCTAATAATAGAACTCGTTCAAATCAGGTTATTTGGGCGCTAGACAATTTATATTGAGATTATTACTAAGTTTGTTATTTGCTCATGGTTTGGCCTTTCAAGTCCAAGTTTCGTAAACAAATTGCTCGAATTGAAATTACAGGTGCGATCGCTAGTGCTACGCGCAAACGGGTACTAGAAGCCTTAAAAACTGTCGAGGAAAAGAAATTTCCGGCTTTACTGCTACGCATCGATAGCCCCGGCGGAACAGTTGGGGATTCCCAAGAAATTTACAGTGCCTTGAAGCGGTTACGGGAAAAAATCAAAATAGTCGCCAGTTTTGGCAATATTTCGGCTTCCGGTGGCGTTTACATTGGTATGGGCGCTGAACATATCATGGCTAACCCTGGAACTATCACAGGTAGCATTGGTGTAATTCTGCGGGGGAATAACTTAGAACGCCTGTTAGAAAAGATTGGTGTTTCCTTCAAAGTAATTAAGTCTGGCCCTTATAAAGATATTTTGGCATTTGATCGGGAACTAACCGCACCAGAACAAGATATTTTGCAGGAGTTGATTGACACCAGTTATCAGCAGTTTGTCCAGACTGTTGCCGAGGGACGGTCTTTAGCAGTAGAAAAAGTTAAAAGCTTTGCTGATGGACGGATTTTCACTGGGCAGCAAGCTTTAGAATTGGGTATTGTAGATCGCCTGGGAACTGAAGAAGAAGCCCGCCGTTGGACAGCAGAGTTAGTTGGACTTGATCCAGAGAAAACACCCTGTTATACGCTAGAAGAAAGAAAACCCTTGTTGAGTCGGATTCTACCTGGGAGTCGCCAAGTTTCTTCTAGACTAGGTGCAGGAGTTGACTGGCTCGAATTTGAAATGTCTACCAGTGGTTTACCGTTGTGGTTATATAGGCCGTGATGAAGGTGACAGGTGACAGGTGACAGGTGACAGGGGAGTGGGGAGCAGAGGATGCAGAGGAAGATAGGTAATGGCTATTGACTAATGACTATTGACTAATGACTATTAACTATTAACTAATTCAGGAGGATTTTGGCGTGGAGTGGCGAATGCAGGCGATTCGTGGAGCAACAACAGTTTCTGAAAACACAGTGGAAGCCATGCGAGAAGCGGTGACAGAACTGCTAGACGAACTGGAAAGGCGAAATCAACTCCAGCCAGAAGACATGATTAGTGTGACGTTTTCTGTAACCCGTGATTTAGACGCGGTTTTTCCAGCTGCGATCGCCAGACCCCGCCCAGGTTGGGATAATGTCGCTATGCTAGATGTGCAGCAAATGCACGTCGAAGGCAGTTTACAGCGTTGCATTCGGTTTTTAATCCACGCCTATCTACCCACCTCTACGCCCATTCATCATATTTATTTGCGCGAAGCTAAAAAGTTGCGTCCTGATTGGAGTTTACCCCAGGTGTTACAAGCCCCGCAGCAAGTAGTGGAGTCAAAAGTTTAACTCGATTATTTGAAAAACTCGCTTCCGCCCGATTTCGTTAAATTCCAGGGCGGAGATTTTTTTCAGCTACTTGGGGAAGCGATCGCTTTATCAGTTGCCTAAGTTATGACTGCTATACAATAATCTAGGAAATTTAAAAATTCAATACCGAAGCAAAGCTATAAAACCTGCTTGTTCAAAGTGTTTATCATAAGCTAGAGCCTCTGAAAGATTTTGCATTTCCATGATTTTAAATGAAGCGCAATCTGTATGACTCCAACCTTGATCTAGACGTTGGCTATACAATTCGAGTGCGCCAATAAACAATTCACTCGTTTGGGGGATAATCTCAATATTAGGGTTACTAAAAGATTTATTAATTAAACTAATTGCTGTTTTTTTTAAAATACTTCCTTGTTTAGAAAAAGCATTCAATAATTCCGTGAATACCATTTCACTGGTAACTATGCGTGCATTAGCTGATAAAGATGCAGTTACACTTCTAGCTTTCAGATTTAATTCATCGTTAGGATTTAGTAGAGCAATCCAATAACCTGTATCAGCAAATACCTTTCTCATTCTTCAATTTTTGGTGAACCATATAGATAGTAATCTAAATTTTTTGACAGGTCAGATGGTAGCTTTTCCCACTCTGATTGAGGAATTTGGTTGGTCATATCATCAACTAAGTTTAAAAAAGGTTCTTCTGGTAAGTTTTCGGTATGATCACCTGTTTGGCTTTCGGAAATCCTTTGCTTAAATCTGTTTTTGATGAAGAGTAAGAAATTTAAGACTTCTTCAATTATAAAATCAGGTGCTTGAGCAATTTCTTTGATTAGTTCTTCTTTTGTACTCATAACTTGACCTATTTTATTTTGTGGTTTAGAACATTTTGAAATATTACATAAATTTTATACTTTAACTACATACAGAGCCGTCAAATATGCTGGCTATAAACCAATATACCACGCTGTTTTTTGTTCATAGTTATTCAATGAAATCATGTGCTGCAAATAATGATGATGCTTTCAGCAACCGATAACAGAAGATAGATGAACACAACAGAACTATCCCAGAAAGTCATGAAAAAGCGTTAGCAAAACCTAAAGTCCAGGGCGGAGAATCTTCTCAGCTACTTGGGGAAACCATCTCTGGAGGAAAAACAGCAGTTTAGTTTTACCGATTCGCATCTCATAGCCATCGCGTGTAAAATTATCCCAGAATTCATCTACTAACGCATCAGGTGAGATTTTCCCTTTACCCCGTCCTTGAGTCATCGGTGTATCCACTAAAGGCGCAATAATTTCAAACACTTTAATAGATGTGGTTTCCAATTGCCAGCGCAAAGCTTTTGTAGCAATATGTAGTCCAGCTTTACTACCGCAGTAGACAGGCGCACTTTGTTTAGGAACTAATCCTAAACCAGAGGAAACATTGACAATAGCCGCTTCTTTTTTTGTCAGCAGATGGGGTAACATCAATTTAATTAATTGCAATGGAGCAATTAAATTGGTGCGTAATTCTGTCTCAATTAACTCTACTTTTATCTCTGGATTAATAAATTCATAGTTGTATTGAATTCCTGCATTGTTAATCAAAATATTTACATTTGGGTAGCGATTGACTAGCTGTTGCAAGGCATTGAAATCATTTAAATCAGCAACTTCAGTGATAATATCAGGAAATATTTTCTTGACATCAGCTAATTTTTGGGGATTACGTCCAGTAATAATCACTGTATTGTTTTCTTGCAGAAACTTTCGCGCCAGTGCTAAACCAATTCCTGATGAACCGCCAGTAATTAAAACTGTATTATTTTGGGTTGACATTGTAGATTTCTGCACTGACAACTTGACAGCAACAGCAGCTACAAGGATTTGGGCAGCACTTAACCAATAAGGTGTAGATGGGCTAATGTTTTGATATAACCAACCAGCTAACAATGGGGCAATCATTCTAGCTAAAGCTTGTACTGTCTGAATATTGCTGTTGATTCGCCCTTGAGTTTTTTCCCCAACGCTTTTGGACATCAATCCAATTAAGGAAGTTTCTGCTAAAGGCTGTCCAATTCCTACAAGTACAATACTGATATAGAGAACCATTACTGAGCCAGTAATTGCGAATACGCCAGACAAAGTAAAAGCTAATCCGGTGATTAACGCGCCATAAAATGCCATGCGGACTTCGCCCCATCTGGGCAATAACCACGGAATAATAATTGCTTGATCGAAAACGCTAATTACACCAAATAGGGCAAATAACGGGGCAATTTGTGATGCTTGCCAATTAAATTGCTCATTTGCTAAAGCAGGCAAGTTAGAAATGAGCGCAAACATAGCCATATTGACAATCAAAAAGCTGAACATCAGCCAGCGCAGATGCGGCAATGCGAGACAGGCTTGCAATTGCGTGAAGGGATTTAATTGAGCAAAGCTAGGTTTGGGAGAACGCTGGGCTGGCGGTAAAGTTTCTGGCATGGCGAAATACCCCCACACCAAAGCCACAAAAAAGGCGATCGCCACAACATACACAGGTAAACTAGGATGAATCCCAGACATGACTCCACTCAAAATGGGGCCGATAATCAACCCTAGGGCTATCATCGCACTCACCCAGGAAAAAGCACGAGTGCGCTGTTGATGGGTGGTAGAATCTGCGATCGCTGCAAACACCATGCTAGCAGTACCATCGGTTAGCCCCACAATCAGCCATCCCGCAAACAGTAACGCTAATGCGCCGCCACTCCCAAAGATGAAATATCCCAAACTAGCCCCGAAAAGGCTCACCAGCATCATAAATCGCCGCCCATAGACATCACTAAGACAGCCGATTCCTGGCAGCGTCAAAAATTGGGCTAGTGAGTATGCGGCATATAGCAGTCCAACTTCCCATGCTGTGCCACCATAAAGCCCCACCAAAGTCGGCATAATCGGATTTAGGACTCCGAAGCCCAAAAATGCTAAAAAGCCTGTGTAAAGGATAAAAGGATGTAGCGTTGTTTTCACCATTGCCAGTTGAGTGCGATCGCATTTGATAACATCTTGTTCAGATGTAATCTGAAACAATGGTGAAGTCATTAACTTATGTTAATTCTGCTGAAGATTTTTACGAATGCGGCTGAGAGAAACAGGTGAAATTCCCAGATAAGACGCTATGTGATATTGCTTAACTCTATTTTCTAAATCGGGGTACTCTTTCAAAAACTTTTGATATCGTGTGGTAGCGTCATCAAGAAGTAACTCCGCCTCCCGTTTTTCCTTCTTAATAAACAACGCCTCAACCAATTTATGATCAATAGTTTGCCAGCATGAATGACCTGCACATAATTGCACGTACTGACTATAATCTACAACTAACAATAAAGATTCTTC
This sequence comes from Nostoc sp. PCC 7524, assembly GCF_000316645.1. Taxonomy (NCBI): domain Bacteria; kingdom Bacillati; phylum Cyanobacteriota; class Cyanophyceae; order Nostocales; family Nostocaceae; genus Nostoc; species Nostoc sp. PCC 7524. The sequence goes on along the minus strand of NC_019684.1, from coordinate 3,086,391 downwards.
TAAAGCTTCAATAAAAAATTTGGCAGGTTGATTTAAAACTAGCGCACTGTAGGCAGTAACAAAATGATTTTCTGGACAAAATGATTTTGTGAATTCAGTCCCGGCTGAATTCACATAGTAAAGACGTAAAATACCTGAAACCACAAATCCAATTTGGGAGGGAATTTCACCCGCCCGAACTAAAAACTCTCCATTCTTTAAGGTTAGTGGTTGAAAGACACGGGTTAATTTCGCGATTTCATCTGCTGGCATCTCAACCAGATTTTGCAAAACCTTGTTAAGTTGGAGATATGCAGGACTAAACATAGAGTTTAATCATTATTCTTCTTTGCGCCCAATCTGCGAGAAGCTACTTGGAATCTTTGCGCCTTTGCGCGGCAGTCGCTTCAAGTCGGGAAACCCGTCCAGCGCGCTGCCTTGGCGCGAACTTTTAACCCATATTCTCAGCACAACGAAATTATTGATACAACAAAGCAAACATCATCAGCGAAATTTATTCCTGATCATGATGAAATCGAATCCCTAAAAAGATGTCATAAACAAACTCAAAAAAGTCTTTTTTCTGCAACAAACCTGAAGTTTGATAACAGCCTTTCTCATCTAACAATGGCTTCATCACATAATAAGCAGGCTGATAGTTATACCAAGGGATAGAAGGCCACAAATGATGAATTAGGTGATAATTCTGACCAAGAATCAAGATGTTGAGCAGTTTCCCAGGGTAGACGCGGGCATTTTTCCAGCGATCGCGCTCAACAAAGGGACGATGGGGCAGATAATCAAAAAATAACCCCAGTGCTATCCCCACGATAAAAGCTGGGATAAACCAAAAATTGAGAAGGTATCCTAAAAAGTGGTACTGCACGGAAATATAGACAATTGTTACCACAATCAAGCGACTAATAAACCACTCTAGTAATTCATACTTACGCCAAAGTTTCCGTTGAAAGAAAAATACTTCGTGATACAAAAACCGCACAGCAATTAACCAGAGTGGCCCACCTGTAGAGACGTAATGATCTGGGTCGTCTTTGGGATGATTGACATGGGCATGATGCTGCAAATGCACCCGCGTAAACACAGGAAACGCAAAAGCTAATATCAAGGCGCTACCATGACCCAACATCGCATTAATTAACCGGTTACGGTGAGCAGATTGATGACAAGCATCATGAATCACCGTCCCTGAACAATGCAAAGCTAGAGTATTGATGCCAAAACATAACCAATGGGGCCATTGCCAAAGCCAATAGCCAAAGTTCGACAACACCAACATGACCACAGCTGACAGAAATAACAGCATTGTGGGGTTAAAATCACCAGGAGGCGCTAAAAATTCCTTCGGTGGGACTTTTAGTCGTTGCTGTGCCTCCAATGTGAGCATTAATATCTCCTTTTTGATCAAATAATTACGAATATACGACAAAGATTAGTGAATAATAAACTTTTGTAAGGATTTCCATAGCAAGATTTATCTATATCTTTGTCGATTAGTAGATGAATAACGCTATGATTCCAGACAAGACTCCATGATTTGCTGATTAGGGTGTGCTATCCGCTTAAGGAATAATCTTGATGTAAAAATCTCTCACTGAGGGAGGATGGAACCCAGATTGGTGTACGATATCTACTCTGTGTCACAGTTCCCCTACCTCTGGCGTTGTTTAAGTCACGGATATAGTAGTGACTGAAAATTAAACGCTCCTCAATTTACTATGACTCACTAAATAGCTCCCTAGAATCAGCCCCTATGCAATTAAGAGATTCTGTACGCCGGACAAAAATTGTCGCGACAATCGGCCCCGCCACTAGCAGCCCAGAAATGCTAAAAGCAATTATTGAAGCGGGTGCAACAACGCTGCGGCTCAACTTCTCCCACGGCTCCCATGCCGACCATCAGCGTAATATTCGCTTAATTCGGCAAACTGCTTTTGAACTCAATCAGCCAGTGGCAATTCTCCAAGATTTGCAAGGGCCAAAAATTCGTTTAGGAAAGTTTGAAAACGGGTCTATAGTTTTAGCTAAAGGCGATCGCTTCACCTTGACAAATCGCCCAGTTGTCGGTACCCAAGAAATTAGCTGTGTCACCTACGATTATTTGGCAGAAGAAGTCCCTGTAGGTGCAAAAATCCTCCTCGATGATGGCCGTGTAGAAATGGTAGTGGAGGAGATCAACCGTGAGAAAGGTGATTTACATTGCCGTGTGACGGTTGCTGGTAAGTTATCTAATAATAAAGGCGTAAACTTTCCTGGGGTGTACCTTTCGATTAAAGCCATGACCGACAAAGACCGAGAGGATCTGATGTTCGGTCTAGACCAGGGTGTAGATTGGGTAGCATTGTCCTTTGTCCGCAACCCCCAAGACATCATCGAAATTAAAGAACTCATTTCCAGCACCGGTAAGCAAGTCCCAGTAGTTGCCAAGATTGAAAAACATGAAGCTATTGAACAAATGGAAGCAGTTCTAGCTTTATGCGATGGCGTAATGGTGGCGAGAGGTGACTTAGGGGTAGAACTACCAGCAGAAGATGTACCCGTACTCCAAAAACGGCTAATTGCCACAGCCAACCGTTTGGGGATTCCCATCATCACCGCTACCCAAATGCTAGACAGCATGGTGAGTAACCCCCGTCCCACTCGTGCGGAAGTGTCAGATGTAGCCAACGCCATTTTAGATGGTACAGACGCGGTGATGCTTTCCAATGAAACGGCTGTAGGTAGCTACCCTGTGGAAGCAGTGGCGACAATGGCACGTATTGCCGAACGTATAGAGGAGGAAGAAGCCAACGCCAGCAAACTACGGCAACTGCGAGATAATCGCCGTTCTATTCCCAATGCCATTAGCCAAGCTGTAGGGCAAATTGCTGAACAATTGGGAGCAGCAGCAATTATGACCTTAACCCAAACTGGGGCGACAGCTCGCAACGTGTCGAAATTCCGTCCTCACACACCCATTTTGGCAGTGACACCTCATGTCAATGTAGCGCGACAGCTACAGATGGTATGGGGAGTTAAGCCGTTGTTAGTATTAGAATTACCTTCCACTGGTCAAACCTTCCAAGCTGCGATTAATGTGGCACAGGAGCATAAATTGCTGTTTGAAGGTGATTTGGTGGTGATGACAGCCGGTACACTCCAAGGGGTTTCCGGCTCAACGGATTTAATTAAAGTTGAGGTGGTGACAGCTATACTCGGCCAGGGTATTGGACTGGGACAAGGTTCAATCAGTGGTCGTGCTAGGGTAGCTCACACCGGAATGGATGCGAGTAACTTTAACCCTGGCGATATTTTAGTTGCTTCTCGCACTGGTGCAGATTATGTGGACGCAATTCGCAAAGCTGGCGGGATTATTACAGAAGATGAAAGTTTGACGAGTCACGCAGCTGTGATTGGTTTACGCTTAGGTGTACCTGTGATTGTGGGTGTGAAGCAAGCTACCCAAGTCATTCGTGATGGGGCGATTCTCACTATGGATTTGCAACGGGGTATAGTTTACTCTGGGGCAGTGGGAACACCGTAACAATTCAAAATCCAAAAAATCATTTTGGATTTTGAATTAGTTAATAAATATTGATAGATTCATAAATCTGGCGATGAAGAATTTGGTTGTTTTTAACAACAGTTGAAACTTATTCTTCATCGCTAGTTTTTTATTTTGATTGTGATTTTAATACTTGTATCACTAAATTTTCTTAAAAATCAAGTGCGATCGCTTGATTAATAATTTGACAATTATAGCTGTAGGTAATGAGTTTAGGACATCAGGGAATCATAAAACCATTACCATCAGAGGCTTTTCAACCTGTCACCTGTCACCTGTCACCTGTCACCTGTCACCTGTCACCTGTCACCTGCTATAAGAGATTGCTAGAAAAATAGTTAACTGCTAAAAATTCAATCATGTCAGTTCAATTTGGCAATCATCACCAATCAAAAATCTTAAAGCTTTAGGACGACGGGGGGCGATGGTTAATTCTGCCCGTTGACCAATGACGCTATCAATAATACGCTGATTAATTCCGACAATTTTAGCACCTTCTAAAATAACGCTGTGTTCTAAATCCGTATCAATCAGGGTTGTATTATGAGCAATGCTACTATAAGGGCCAATGAAGCAATTTTCTAAATAACAATTGCTGCCAATAACCACTGGACCGCGAATTGTACAATTGATAATTTTAGAATTAGCACCAATTTGGACTCTTCCAATAATCTGACTTTTGGCATCAACTTCGCCTACATTAGATGGAGTCAAATAGGTATCAAGAATTATCCGGTTAGCTTCTAATAAATCATCTTTTTTACCAGTGTCTAGCCACCAACCATCTAAGTTACAAGCTAAAACTTGTTTTTGCTGATCTATTAAACTTTGAATAGCATCGGTAATTTCTAACTCACCTCGGTTTGAAGGTTGAATTAGAGATATCGCATCATGAATAATAGGTGAAAAGAAATAAACACCCACTAATGCTAAATTTGACGGGGGAACTTTAGGCTTTTCAATCAATTGTAATACCCGTCCCGTATCATCTACTTTAGCCACACCAAAGGCAGTAGGATTGACAACCTCATGTAAAAGAATTAAAGCATCTGGTTGTTGTTGGGTAAATTTTTGCAGAAAGTTTTTTAAATCACCTTGTTGAATCAGGTTATCACCTAGATACATAATAAAGGGTGAATCTGTCAAAAAAGGACGGGCAACTTTGACAGCATGAGCTAGTCCAGCCGGCTCATCTTGTAAGATATATGTGATTTTAGCTCCAAAAAGGTTGCCATCTCCAGTTTGATTTTTTACTTCTGTCCCTGTTTCTGGGCTAATCACGATACCAATATCAGTGATTCCAGCAGCGACCATTTCCTCTATGCCGTACCACAAAATTGGTTTATTAGCAACTGGAACAAGTTGTTTTGCGCCTGTATAGGTGAGTGGACGCAGACGTGTACCTTTACCGCCGGAGAGAATTAGTGCTTTCATAATGATGAAGATTTAGAGAGCCAGTCTTTGAGCATTAGTCTTAGTCTTTGTCGCCAATGGGGTGGATAATTCCCTATAATTTGTGATATTTTCCTACAAGCCAGAACAGGATAAGCCGGGCGACGGGCTAAGGTCGGATATTCAGCAGTGGTTATAGGGACAATGTTGTGGACTGTGAGAGGAAAGCCTAGCTGTCGGGATTCCTCCAAAATGGCAACAGCAAAGTCGTACCAGCTAATAACACCACTGTTGGTATAGTGGTAAGTGCCAGCAATTTCTGGTTTTAGCTGGGGTATGATTTGAGCGATTACGTCAGCAATATCTTGCGCCCAGGTAGGACTACCAATTTGATCTGCGACTACACGGATTTCTTGGCGTTCTTTACCCAGTCGCAGCATAGTTTTGACAAAGTTACTTTTCCCAAAACTGCCATAAACCCAAGCTGTGCGGAGAATAATGTGATCAGGGTGAGTTTGCCCAATTGCTATTTCTCCGGCTAGTTTGGTTTTACCGTAAACATTTAATGGGTTAGTGGTATCAGTTTCTTGATATGGGTGACTTTGTTGACCATCAAATACATAATCTGTAGAAAGGTGAATTAAAAACGAGCCGAGTTTTTGACTTTCTTCCGCGATAATTTGAGGTGCTGTAGCATTGATGGTTGTGGCTAGTTCTGGTTCGGTTTCGGCTTTATCGACAGCAGTGTAAGCGGCGGCGTTAATAATGATTTGTGGTTGAGTGTCTCTGATAATTGGACGCAGGTTTTCGGGTTGAGTCAAGTCTACAGTGGGGCGCGCAACTGGGATAATTTTGTGATGTGGTGAGAGGAGTTGTTGGATTTCTTGACCTACTTGACCGTTGCTACCCAGTAGTAAGATTGATTTACCCATAGACTTCTGCGCTTTTAAATGCCTGACCGTTGCTATCTTTAGCTGATAGTATTGGTGGTACTTTGAGAGGCCAATCTATAGCTAAATCAGGATCATTCCATAGAATAGTGCGATCGCCTTGAGGCGTATAGTAATCTGTAGTTTTGTAAATAACCTCTGCTGTTTCGGAAAGTACGAGAAACCCGTGAGCAAAACCTGGAGGTATCCACATTTGCTGTTTGTTCTCGGTACTGAGTTCATAACCCACCCATTGTCCGAAGGTGGGAGAACTTTTTCTCAAGTCTACAGCTACGTCAAAGATAGTACCGACGACAGTACGAATAAGTTTACCTTGGGGTTGAATGATTTGGTAGTGCAGTCCACGCAGGACATTTTTGTTTGAACAAGAGTGGTTATCTTGAACAAAGTTAGCTGTAATACCTAGTTTATCCGTGAATTTTTGGTAATTGTAGGATTCAAAGAAAAAACCGCGATCATCTTGAAATATTTGCGGTTCGATGAGGAGAACATCGAGGATGGGCGTTGGGATGATGTTCATGGGAATATTTTCATTTATGCTTTGTAAATCTGGCGATTGTAAATTTGGTAGTTTACAGCAACAAAGGTTAAACTTCTCACTGCATCGTCAGATACTTTTACAAAAAGCGTAATAAAACGTCAACGGTAGTTTCTCCTGTTTTGTCCCAACTAAATTGATTTGCTCTGATGATACCTTGGGTTGAAATCTGCGATCGCAATTTAATATCATTAGCTACCATTTGCATTGCATCAGTGATTTCTGCTGTGTTGTAGGGATTAATTAAAATGGCTGCATCACCAGCAACTTCTGGAAGTGAGGAGAGATTAGAAGTGATGACTGGTGTACCGCAAGCCATTGCTTCTAATACAGGGAAACCAAAGCCTTCCCACAGACTAGGAAAGACAAGTGCGATCGCTTGATTAATAATGGTAGGTAATTCACTATACGCTACATAATTGAGGAACTTGACTCGGTGAGTTATACCCAGTTCCTCAATCTGTGTTTGTAGAAGCGGGGTATAACGCTTGTCAGTGGGGCCTGCTAGCCATAGTTCATAGTCGTTATTGGGTAGCGCAGCAAAGGCGGCGATGAGGCGATGTAGATTTTTATAAGTATCTTGTCTACCAATGTAGAGAAAATAGTTGCCAGTTGGTAAATTGAGATAGCGGAAGTGAGTGCGATCGTGTGCTAAGGGAATGGGGGTAATTTTGTTGGCTGGGACTTGGTAAAATTCGATCATGTCCCTAGCTGTAGCCTGAGAATTGCAGATGATGTGTTGCGCCTGTTTCAGCACTTGAGGAACGTAGTACCGATAGTAGGGTGTGATAGGCGAGAAGCGTTTGGGAAAACGCAACGGTATTAAGTCATGAAACATGACAACATAACGGCAATTGCTATATAAAGGTGCTTCTGGAATTGGGGAAAATAAAAGCTTTGTTTTGATCTGTGTATATATTCGCGGTAGTTGAAATTGAGTCCAAACTAAGCGTCGAACATGGCCTTTAATTCCTTGTTCTGCTGTTTGCTCAGGAGGTGTTGGATAGCAGTTGTAATTAGTACAGGACTGTGCCGCTAATAGTGTAGGCTGAAGCTGCTGCAAGTAAGGTAGTAGGTTCAGTGCATAAGTAGTTGTACCTGTAGGCTTAGTGAGTAGAAATGAAAAATTAATCAGGAATTTCTGAGACACAATATCAAATTTAGTTGCTATTTACTTTATGCAAAGCAAAACCAGCAGTCCAGCCTACACGAATACCTTCTATAGACTCCTGCAAATACTTTAATATAAGCTTATTAGAAAGATTATAAATAAATTTGAGGCGTATAATTCTTAAAAAGCAACGATAATTTAGTAGTAGATAAAGACGTGTAATTAAAATAGGAAATGGAATTTTGTGGAAAGCGTGTTTTAAGGCAAAATAAGTAGTATTCTTGCCCAGTGAATACCAACAAGTAAGATGTTTTTGGTCTTGGCGATTATGGCTTTGTGCAGGATAATGATCTACAGTATTTTCTGTATAATAAACTTTATATCCTGATTGAATAAGTCTTAGACAAACATCAGTTTCTTCTAAAAAATATTCAAAAAATTCATCAAATCCACCAATCTTTAATAAAGCATCTCTTCTATAAGATGCATTTGCTCCCATGACTGCACTGAACCAATACGGACTAGATAAATATTTTGTAGCAGTATCCTCAGATAAAATCGGCTTAGATTCACTAAGTAAACTGTTAACTCCTCTAGAAAATTGTAAAGGTGCATCAGGTTTAGTTTTATCCCTAACATCCCCTGCGACACAGCCACACTTTTGACCATATAATTTGTAAAAACTTAAATGTGTTTCTAGCCAATCTTGAGGTGGTATAACATCATCATCAAGATACATAACAATATCTTGAGTTGCCTCTTTTAAGCCTAAATTCCTAGCTACACTAACATTTTTGCTAGCAGTAACGATAACTTTATCAATTAAATGTTCATATTCTTGCAGTAAATCGTTAGTTTCATCTTGCGAAGGTCCATGAACAACAATTAATTCTGAGAAAGAGGATTGCCATTCAGCAATAGAATTTAAAGTATTGCGTAAAGAATGACATCTATCAACAGTACAGATAACAATAGAGATAGAATAAGATAACACAAAATACTCACTTCTGATCTGATATTTTGCTAAATAGCCATGATTTTGTAACTCTCAATAATCTGTTTGATATTAAAGATAAACCCCCATCACCATAAACCCTTTTCAACTTATTGACAACTAGAGACAATATTTCCATACCTGTCATATCTGTATTAACTCCTCCCACTTTCATTGAAGGATTATCCCATAACCAGGATGCACCATTTTGATTTAATAGATGGTAAATTTCTTCTCCATATTCACGATACAAATTTGGGTGTAAAGCAGCAATTACTTCATAAAGATAAAGTAGTTGATCGCGATTACTATTTCTCAATCGAGAATCTGAACGAATGCGATAAAAATAGTGAAGGTCTGGAATTACTACACCTAGCCAACCTTGTTCACAAATGCTGATCCAACACTCATAATCTTCTAAATTTTCAGCTAATAACGGCTTCATACCCCCAGATGCTATGTAAGCACCCTTCCGGACTACAGTACAAACACCAAGAGTGTTATGACAAAGTAAGTATGGAAATTCTGTATTCCATGCAACCCAAACTTTTTGCGAATCACCAAACTCTTTAATCCAAGAAGCGACAAAACCAACATTTTCATACTGATTCAAAACTTTTACAGCTTGTGAATAAAAGCTAGGAGATATTTTGTCATCTGAATCAAGAAATGCTATGTATTCTCCCCTAGCTATTTCGGCCATTTTATTTCTTGCCGTGGCGACACCTTGATTATGGCTATGAATAACTGTGAGATCGCTATACTCTTTTTCAACTTCAGCTAGTACCTTGAGACTAGAGCTATCTGTACTACCATCATTGAAAATGATTACTTCTAAGTTAGAATAATCAGACGCATATACAGAATTTAACGTATCTCTAATATATGCGCCGTGATTATAAAAAGGTATACAAACAGATACTATACCTTTTTCTCTATCTTCCACAGACAGAAATTTGGGATAAGCTACCTTTCCATGTGGAGGATAATTTAACGAAGGAAAAATATTTTTATCTTTAATATAAGAAGCTTTAATAACTTTTTCAAAGTGTTGAACCCGTTGATTTAATACATTCTTATATCCAGAAATGTCACTTATTAAAGCACGAGCTTTTTGCCCAATTTCTAAATTTTCTGCAATAGATAAATTTAAAATATGTTGTAATTTTATGCCAAAATCTTCTGGCTGTTTCCAATCAAAAATAAACCCACCTTGTCTGTCTGAATGTTGAAGCATCTCTACATGACCAACATCAGAAGATGCTAGTATAAGTTTTCCTAGCAGCATGGACTCTAGGCAAGTGTTAGGAAAATTTTCCCACAGTGAAGGAATAACTACACACCATGCTTTAGATATCCGTTCATAAAGTTCAGTTTGTTTGAGGGGAGGCGAGATAATTAAGCGACCATTATTTATATATGCGGAATATTTATCCCTAAGATATTCTTTGACATGGCAACCCTGTAAGTGATACCAAGTGTCGCCACCAATAGCTGTTAATTTAAAATCAATACCAGCATCCCATAAATGACTACAAGCTTCAAATAAAGGTATGACACCTTTTCTTACTTCTAATCTGCCAAAATAAACAATATCTCTAGGTGTAGGATTTGATTTAGGGTATTGAGTTTCATCTAATAAAGTTTTCGGTGCTGGTAATGGAATAATGTCAATATCTAAATCAGTACCCAAAGCATCTGTTGCTTGTTTTGCGATGTAGTGAGTTGGGGCAATAATACCATCAGCAGCTAAAGTGCAGAATTTTTCCATACGTCCTACCCAATAGTCAGATAGTTGATAGCTAGGCATCTTATCTGCTGGGTATAGCATATATTGGCAACTGTGCAATGTTAATACGATTGGTACTCCTTGTAATTCAGGGCTACCTAATAATTTTCTCTGAATTAGGAAATATGCAATACCGCTGAAGTCTTCACTCTCAATAACATCTGGTTTCCCATGACTACGAATGTAACTAATGACTTCCTCTGCTAACTGATAACTCAGTGCAGCCCAATAACCCATAACATTGTATGGAAAAGCAGGATGCTTTTCTGAAAGTGGGGATATATTTGTAGAGGCTATTAAGTGAACATCTTTTGGAGGTATTTTAATAAATTTCAGATTTCCTCGTTGCTCGATACCACCTTGATTATTACGAGCAAATACAGTCATTTCATGCCCTGCATCAGCAAACATTGTTGTAACATTTTGTACATACGTAGCTATGCCACCTGGTATTGGGGGACATTCACTAGCAATTAAAAATATTTTCATAATTTTTATTTAAGATTGCTTACTATTATGGTTCTTCATCAGTTAATCGTAGTTTCCGTTTGAATTTAAACCACAATTTTCTGAGTTGCCAAAACTTGGATGTCTCCATTGCATTCTTTCTTGAGAAGAGTACATTTTTTTCTTGTTCTATTTGGCATTTTTCTAACCAGAGTGCTTTATTTTCTTGTTCTATTTGGCATTTTTCTAACCAGAGTGCTTTATTTTCTTGTTCTATTTGGCATTTTTCTTGCCATATGTCGTTTAAGACTTGCTCTTGATGAAGATACTCTAGCCCTAAACGCAGCATTTCCTCTGCTATATCTGGATTAATGGATATTTTAGGTTTAGTTTGATTGTTGGCTATCGCTTCTGCGAAAATACTTTCCATTCGATCGCCCATCGCCTCTAAACAAAAAGATTCTTGAATTCGCTGTCGAGCTGCAAATCCTACCTTATCGCGCAAAACAGAATCTTGGATTAATGGCATTAATACTTCTATATATGCTTTTATTTCATTAGCGTCGCCATTTCCTTTAGGAATCAAAAATCCAGTTCCCGGTATAACTAATTCACTTTGTCCACCTACGTCTGAAGCTACGATTGGTAACTGCATAGACATAGCTTCATAAATAGCTAAAGAAAGACCTTCATATTCTGAAGGTAATAGCAATATGTCAGATGCTGAGTAAAAATCAATCATCTGTTCTGGTTCACATGGTGGGAGGATATGAAATACTGATTCCAATCCTAGCTGAGTAATTTTAGCTTGCATTTGAGACAGTAGTTCTCCCTGTCCCAGAACAATAACCGATATTGGCAAAGATTTACTTACTAGTTCCTGAACAATATCTACTAGCAATAAAGGTCTTTTCTGACCAACAATTCTGGCAGGATATAATAAAATTACATTGTGTTCATCAATCCTGAGTTGGTCACGTAATTTTTTACCTTTTTCTTGATTGCGAGTCCATTTTTGAGTATCTTCGTTGGTGTAACAAACTCTCAACTTACTTTCAGTTTCAGGATGGAGATTTTTATAAAAGTTTAATAGATGTTTTGATGACACTACTTGACAGTCAAGAAATTGGTTGAGTTGACAAGATATTCGTGGATAGCCACATTTACGCCAACCTGGATCACCAGTGTGGACATAATCTATAAAAACAACATTGGGAAATTCTACTTTTAGAAGGGGTACTAAGTAATAGGCAATGTATGAATTAGAAATAAAAACAATATCAATTTGGCGAGATTTTATTAAATAGCGTGCAAAAGCAAGGAAGTAAGTATAATGTAAAAAATTATTTAAATGGAAAATATCATAAGTGACTTGATAGAAATGATGATGCCAAGGATGTTCAGATTTTAAAGTAGTAGTAATGGTAATATCATACCCTCTCTCACTTAGCAATGTAACTAAATCAAGATTAAACTTATCTGCTCCACCTACTTCTAGCCAGGGGAAAAAACAAAGAATACGCTTACGTGTTTGTCGGTTACCAACATAATTGTTTATTGAAAAGTTATAGCTCTGTAAATCAACTTCAAATGCTGAAGGACGTTTTAAGTAAGTATTTTGTATATTATTGTCTTTAAAAAATTGCTTATAGCGTGACTGTATTAGGTCAGTTGCCTGATTTTTTTGCAGTGTATTATTTATTGAAGTGAGTAAAAGACCAGAATTACTACGTCGGTAACAATGTAAATACTCCGGTATTGTCCAGCACTTTTGTTGATTAACGATCGCTCTTAGCCATCTTTCCCAATCTTCATAAAATCTCAGACTTTCATCAAAACCTCCTAGTTTAACAAAGTCTTCTTTTCTATACATTAACATTACTGTCAACCAGTTCTGTTCAATAAAATCAGAGACTTTCTCAAAACCATGAGACCACCAATATTCTTGCTCTTGAAAGCCCACAGAATATGAATTAACTAAAGAAATTTCCGGATGAGATTCTAAGAATAAAACGCACTTCTCTATGTAAGTAGGATCTAGCAAATCATCTAGATCTAGGAAAAATAAATATTTGCCTTTTGCATAAGAAACTGCTGTATTCCTTCCAGCAGAAACTCCATTATTTACTTGATGATGCACAGTTTTAATTCTTGAGTCTCTTTCTGGTAGCGAATCAAATAATTCGAGAGCATTTTTGTCGGTAGAACCATCATTGACGATAATCCATTCAAATTCTTGAAAATTTTGGTTGGCTAGACAGCTATAGCATTGTTCAAAGTATTTATCAGCATTATAAAAGGAAGATATTATAGAAACAACAGGTACTTCCTTGCTCGATTCAATTTTGTAATTTTGCTTGTTCGCAAGTATTAAATTAATAAATTCATTGACGTTTTTTGAAGGTCTAGGTGTAGTCATTCTTGAATCCTTATAATTTTTTAATTTAAAAAAAATCTTTTTATTTAAGCCATTGATTTCGCATTTTCCAGACTATGCCGGACTGTAATTCTGTTATCAATTTTGAAATTTTTGTAATTTTAATTGCAAATTTTCTAACTCAAGCTTTAGATATTGTAATTGAGTTTGATATTGTTCGATTTCTGTCTGTTTATCTTTGGCAACTTTAATCCAAATATAATACTGAGATTCCAGCCAATCTTTTCCTTCCTGAAGCTCTTTTATCCAATGTTTACATTCTTCCAATTCATTTTGAGTGGCTTGAATTTGATACTGCTTTTGTTCCAATTCCCATTGTTTGGTTGTGACTTGTATTTCTTGGTTTTCTAAACATTTGCAAAATACGGCTAACTGTATATCTGCTAATACTTGATTAAAATCATTATTCTGATATATGTTTACTTGTGAGTTGGCGTTCCTCAACTTCGTCAACCACTCTGCTGATTCTTGAATAAATTTTAAAGATAAATTAATATCGTTGTAATTATATGCACCTAATTGTCTATGTAAGGCTAACTCTTCAGATGTCGGTGTTATACCTAAATAGTTGATCTGCTCTGAAACAATATCTACTACATTCGTTTCAATTGCATGTACTGCTTTTTGACTGCGAGAACTCGGATGTAGTCGATACTTTATTAGAACTTTTTGAATATTCCCTACTTTGGATTTTCTTGCTATTCTTACCCATAGGTCGTAATCTTCTGCTCTTTGTCGTCTATACCATTCATCACACAATACACTTTTTCTGAGGAAAACTGCTGATTGAGCAAAATAGTTGTGGAAGAGAAGTATAGATGGAATTTTTTGAGCAGGTTCTACATATTTCCAAACCTCTCCTGTTAAAACACCATTTTCATCCATTACCTCAACCCAAGACCCAATCATACCAAAATCTGGGTTACTTTCCATAAATTCAAGTTGTTCTGCTAACCTCGAAGGATAGGCATAGTCATCACAATCTAAAAAAGCAATATATTCACCTAAAGATTTTTCTATCCCTTTATTTTTTGTTTTCGTGACTCCTAAGTTAGTATTGTTTTCTAATAGTTTTATTCGGTTATCATTATAAGATTTTATAATTTCTAAGCTTTTATCACATGAACAATCGTCAATAACTATTAATTCAAAATCAGTAAAAGTTTGATTTAAAATACTATCAATTGCTGTTTGAATATATTTTTCTCCATTAAAAACTGGCATTATAACAGTTATTTTAGGATGTAAATGCTTTAGCTCGACCATATTTTTTATAGTGTCTACTTAAATTTTTGAGACTCAACATCTCAACCAAGGTGATTTAATTTAATCTAATTTTATATTTAACCAAAATTGATTCAAAGTCCACTTAAATAGCAAGATATAGTCTTTTGAGGTTCACCAATAAACACTATTGTGCCTTTATCTAACCAAACTACACGTTCACAATATTGTTTCACAAAGTCTAAATCATGAGATACAACTAAAACGGTTGCGTCCATGTTCCAAAATTTATCAATTCTTTGCTTACATTTATTTTTAAACTTTTCATCTCCTACAGATAAAACTTCATCTAAAATCAAGATATCAGGTTGTACATCGGTAGCAATAGAAAAACCCAAACGAGCAACCATACCTGAAGATAAACCCTTCACTGGAACTAAAGCATAATCCTCCAATTCTGCAAACTCTAAAATAGACCGCACTCTCTGTTTCATCTCGGCTCTAGAAAAACCTAGTAATACACCATACAGCAAAATATTATCCATTACAGCAATTTCTGGATCAAACCCTGCACCTAGTTCAATTAAGGGTGCTATTTGTCCTCTTACTCTGACTGTACCTTTTGTTGGTTGCAAAATCCCACAAATAATTTTCAAGAGAGTAGATTTACCAGAACCATTTGCGCCGATAATACCTATCTTTTCACCTGAATTAACAACCAGATTAATTTGATCAATTACTAATTTTCTGGCAGGTTGGCGGTATTTCCCTTCAATAATAGATAAAATTGTTTTCTTGAGGTCGTAAGAAAACTCTTCTTGTGTTCTTCGCCACAGTGAAACTTGATCTAGACGAATAACTTCCATCTACAACAGATCCATAAATTGATGTCGCCACATATGAAAACTAACCCATCCCAATGACAAAATAATGATACCACTTAACAAACCACCCCAAATTAGTGTTAAATCAGGTAAATTACCGGATAAGGTGATTTGACGCAAACTTTCAATAATTGGTGAGAGGGGATTGAGAAATAAAAATTTTTGAACTTGCAATGGCACAATAGCTGCTGGGTAAAATACAGGGCTGCTAATCCACAGTACAAATACAACTAACTCGTAGAAATAAGGTAAATCTCTAAAAAACACATACAATGCACTCACTAGAAATCCTACTCCGGTACAAACTAAAACCAAAGATAGGAAAGGAAACAGTAGTGCTAAAACATTGACAAAACTTTTAGAATTAATGAGAGCGATCGCAGCCAATAACGGAAATGCCCCAACTGCAAACTGAAAGATATTGGCTACTACCATTGAGACAGGAAAAACACTTACGGGTAAGCGAATTTTGTTTAATAATGCCCCATTGCCTACTACACTTGACAAAGCTTGGGATGTGGAGGCTGAAAAAAAATTAATCACCACCAAGCCAGTGAAGGCAGCTAGCACGTAGTTCAGTATAGAATTTCCATAGTAGGAAGCAAATGTTGTACCGAATATCGCACTATAAAGTGCTGTCATAATTAACGGGTTGAGTAGTGACCAATATACGCCTAATAAAGAACCTCGGTAACGCACTTTGAGATTTCGCGTGACTAAGACGTGCAGCAGTTCCCAGTAGCGGCGCATTTGCACCCAATTTGAATTGCCTTTAATCGAAATTGTCATCCTCAACAACCACCACACATTTAATTCTTCAATGAAGCTGACTATTGATGAAAGTTCCCCTGGTATGAATGATTTATATCAACCATGATTTCTTGGCGTATTATAATACAATCTTACTTGCGTAATCAGAAAATCAACTAAATATACCTGAGTCTATTTTTAGCAAAAATAAATTTATCAATCATTGTGCTTCTTAATGCTTGTCAGTTTCAGAGTAATTTCTGGTTTAACTGAGACTATCAGGGTCAATTCCTTGAGCGCGCAAATACTCAGCTAGTCTATCAGCTCGTTGACGTTCCTGTTCCGCCCGTTGGCGTTCCTGTTCAGTTCTTTGACGTTCCTGCTGTAACTGTTGGGCTAGTTCTGTGGGTATGAGTAATTTATCACCCGTATCTAGACGATAAAATCCCAATAATTCCCCCTCAACTGTTACCCGCAATTGTAAAGGTTGACATATCCCATCAGTAATTAATTGATAAGTCTCATCCTCTAACCTATATCCTCTTAACTTTTCTGTAATCCATTCCCCTTTCGGGTCAAATAACCAATATTCTACAATTCCTAACTGTTCATACAGGTTTTTCTTTTGCTCTTGGTCTTGTTTTTGGGTTCCTTGAGAAGTCATTTCAAAGACTACCTGGGGAACTTGACCTTCTTCCCAGACTTTATAACTATCTCGACCTCCAGGCGGCACATCAAAAATTACCATGACATCCGGTGCAACCCTGAGTTTGGGAAAACCTTGAGCATAGTAGAGAAACTGATTAGCCAGAACGGTTGCTTGTCTGCCTGCTAGGTATTGTTTGATTACTTCTAGAGTAGTCAGAATTGCGTAGAGATGGATGTAAGATTCCGCCAATGGTTCACCGTCAGAGCTGGGATATTCAATATTAGGATTGACTAACTTGATGCTTGTCGTCATAGCTACCTCTGACTACGGTAAGTTGTCTGGGTCAATTCCTTGCGATCGCAAATATTCAGCTAGTCTATCAGCCCGTTGGCGTTCTTGTTCAGCCCGTTGCCGTTCTCGTTCAGCCCGTTGCCGTTCTTGTTCAGCCCGTTGGCGTTCTCGTTGTGCTTGTTCATCTGAGGTTGGTAGCCAATCTGCTGCATCATACCAACGTAACCATAAACCCGTTGTCTGTTGATAAGTACCCTGCCAAAGACCTAAACCTAGTTCTAACTCTTCTAACCAAAATCGCTTCTCTGGTAAAGGTATTGCCTCATAACGAGTACCATTGAGTCGAAACGCCCGCAAATTATTTTCATAACGGTCATAAACAACGTAGTAGGGAACACGCAAAATGCGTTCATACACTTCCCACTTGGTTGGCGGTTTGTTTACTTCTCGTAGCGTTTGCCCTAAATCTTCCTGTTCTGTCCCTGGTGAAAGTAATTCCACTACTAAAAACGGGGCTACTCCCTCTTGCCATATAACGTAACTTAAACGTAGGTCTTGCTGTTGAGTAGCACCGGATACTCCCAAAACCATGTACCAATCAGGACGCTTGTACCATAAAGGATGGCGGGGATCGTAGTAAAGGTTTAAGTCACTAACCAGTAAAATCTCCTCTGGTAGATAATTAGGAGGCTGACAAGTCTCACTGAGCAAATCTGCCTGTATACAATGAAATTCGTCTGGCAAGCCTGATTCCCCTACCAATTCACTGGGTAAATCATACATTGTCGGCATGGTTTCTTGGGGTGGACGGGGTGGATCAGTTTGATACATGGTTATGAAATGGGGAGTAGGGAGTGGGGAGTTGGGAATGGGGTGTAAGGGAAAAACTTTTTCATATTGGTTGTGAGTTTTTCCCATGAGGTTTTTGAAAGCAATTGCTGGTTGAAGTTAAACTCTTGCAACTGATTGCTAGTTGATTTAATTTTAAACTTTTAGTCAATAGTCAATTTGGAATTTTGAATTTCGGATAGTACCAGATTCAGCTAAACTAATTCTTGGTTTATTGCATTTAATGTAGGCATGGAAATCGGACAAAAGGTTAAGGTGTTTCGTTTACGCGATCGCGTTTCTACTGGCATCGCTCAGAAACTAGGAAAAATTGGCATAATTGAAGGTTATAAAGTTACCGATGGTAGCGGTGTAGGTGTAGTCGTAAAGTTTGATGATAATACTGCCACTTGGTTTTTTGAGGATGAAATTAAAGCCGTCTAGCATCGGCACTCAAGGTAGAAGCTAAGAGTATTTGCCTAGTGCTAAGTTGGAATTGGAAAGACCGGCGGTAATTGGAAATCAAGATAATGTCCCAGATATTGACATTTTTGGGTGCAAGCAGCATTACGCGTACCAAAATAGCGATCGCTGCTGCTAAGTCATTGGCAACTCAAGGCAAGCGTGTCCTGCTAGCAGGATTAGCAGAACCAATACTACCCATACTCTTAGAGCAAACCCTGGCAACTGACCCCCAGGAAATTGCACCTAATCTAGATGTTGTACAGTTCCAAGCATCTGTACTCTTAGAGCGTAGTTGGGATGAAGTGAAAAAACTTGAGGCGCAATACCTCAAAACGCCCATCATTAAAGATGTCTACGGTCAAGAACTGGTGGTATTACCAGGCATGGATCATGCCCTTGCCCTGAATGCTATCCGTGAATATGATGCCAGTGGCAAGTATGATGCGATCGTCTACAACGGCACGGGTGACTCTTCCAACCTGCGACTGTTTGGTATGCCAGAGTCATTGAGCTGGTATGTCAGGCGATTTCGACAATTAATAGTCAACTCGGACTTAGGTAAAACTATTGCCGAATCACCCTTGATTCAACCGCTAATCACCAGCTTTTTCAATATCAACTGGACAGCAGATAACTTTGCTCATCCTACCAACCAAGTCAATAATTTCTTAGACAAAGGAAAAGCGGCTCTTGCTGACCCCAAGCGGATTGCCGCCTTTTTGGTCACTACACCAGACCCCCTAGAAGTAGCCAGCGCCCGTTATTTGTGGGGCAGCGCCCAACAAATCGGGTTAATAGTTGGTGGTGTAATCCAAATCTCCTCCCAGGTAAATACCAACTTATCAGAAGAATTTACACCTTTAAGTGTAAGCATTGTGCCTGACTTGACAAATGGTAATTGGCAACCATTAATAGATGCTTTACCTAATTTTGTTGAACAGGCAGTGCAAGCCCCCACACCAATTACTATCGATGTCCACAACCTGCAAGTACGCTTGTTTTTGCCTGGATTCGATAAAAAACAAGTCAAACTCACTCAGTATGGCCCCGAAGTCACGGTAGAAGCTGGCGACCAACGGCGGAACATCTTTCTCCCGCCCGCATTGAGTGGCAGACCTGTAACCGGGGCTAAGTTTCAAAATAATTATTTGATCATTTCTTTTTAGGTAATGGTGACTGGGGACTGGGGATTGGGGACTGGGGACTGGGAGTGTTTTGATACCCCGTTCTTCATGTCCTATTCCCTATGACGGCAGTTGCTACAAGTCGGGAAACTCACCCAACGCATTGCCTCCCCCATGCCCAAATTCATAATTAATTCCTATGTCAGAACTAACTCCCATAACTCCCGATTCTAATTCTGAAGCTAGTGCTGCCCCTAGTGACCGTACTGCGAAAACCCGGCAATTGTTAGGGATGAAAGGCGCAGCACCAGGGGAAACTTCCATTTGGAAAATCCGCCTGCAATTGATGAAGCCAATTACCTGGATTCCTTTAATTTGGGGCGTTGTCTGTGGTGCGGCTTCTTCTGGTAACTACACATGGACTCTAGAAAACGTCCTGAAGGCCGCCGCTTGTATGCTGTTGTCCGGGCCATTGCTGACGGGTTACACTCAAACCCTAAATGATTTCTACGATCGCGAAATTGATGCCATTAATGAACCTTATCGTCCCATCCCTTCCGGCGCAATTTCTGTACCGCAAGTAGTTAGTCAAATTATCTTTTTATTTCTCGCTGGTATTGCCCTAGCCTTTGTTTTAGATGTATGGGCAGGTCATGAATTTCCTAACGTCACAGTTTTGTCAATATTTGGTTCTTTTATCGCCTTTATCTACTCTGCCCCACCTCTAAAGTTAAAACAAAACGGTTGGTTGGGTAACTACGCTTTAGGTGCTAGTTATATCGCCTTACCTTGGTGGGCTGGTCATGCTTTGTTTGGCGAACTCAACTGGAAAATTATCGTTCTCACCTTGATTTACAGCTTGGCAGGGTTGGGGATAGCCATTGTTAATGATTTTAAGAGTGTGGAAGGCGATCGCCAACTTGGTCTAAAATCATTACCTGTAATGTTTGGTATCGACAAAGCAGCTTTGATTTGTGTAGTGATGATTGATGTCTTTCAAGGGTTGATAGCTGCTTATCTGGTGAGTATCCATGAAAATTTGTATGCGGCAATTTTGGTACTGTTAATCATTCCCCAAATCACCTTCCAGGATATGTATTTTTTACGTGACCCCCTAAAGAATGATGTGAAATACCAAGCCAGCGCCCAACCCTTCCTGGTGCTGGGAATGCTAGTAGCAGGTTTAGCATTAGGTCATGCGGGAATTTAAGATATAAGACACTGGTTTTAGGGTGTAGGGGTGTAGGGGAGCAGAGGAGCAGGGGAGGATGTAGCTTGCTTCTCTTACGATGGCGTAAGCCTACCCGTAGGGTGGGAGTGAGGGGAGATAAGGTAGAATTTTTACCCAGTCCCCAGTCCCCAATCCCCAATCCCCAATCCCCACTCCCCAATCCCAATGAATTTATACTTCTGTAGCCAGAAGTTAGCTTGAAAGAGTTAGGAGTTAATATACTTCTAGCTCTTAATTTTTGTCAGAACTTGCCGTGTTGGAATTAATATCTTTACTAATCAGAGGCATTCAACCATTTTTAGTACCCATTTGCTTTGTCGGCGCTTGGTTACTCATTTCTCTCGTCGTTTGGAGTCTATGGACAGCCACACGAGACGGCATCACTACAGCAAAACGAATGCACCAGATACCCTGTCCCGGTTGCCAATTTTTCACCGACAACTACCGCCTTAAATGCACTGTCCACCCATCTATAGCGAACACAGAAGAGGCAATTCATTGTTGTGATTTTCAACCGAAGACGAATCCTTATTTGTATTAAGAGGCAGGGGGCAGGAGGTTAGTAATTTTTGTTTGTTACTCCTGACTCAGCACTCTTAACTCATCTCCAACAATACCTTTAAAGTCCCTCGACGTTGGGCTTGTTTAAAAGCCTCTAGTCCATCATGGAGGGGGTAACTGGCATGAATTAGGGGTTTTACGTCTACTTTTTGGGCGGCTAATAAATCGAGCGCGGCTGGAAAAGGACCGCAACGAGAACCAATCAGGGTAATTTCATCTACTACTAAAGCAGAAGCATCTAAACTGAGGTTGCCTGCATAGGTACTTTTCAGTACGAGAGTACCACGAGGACGTAAAGCGCGACGAGCGATCGCAAATCCTTCAGGGTTGCCAGTAGACTCTACTGATATATCAAAACTTCTATCTGTCACAGCATCAACTAAACCAGTTTTTATCCCCCGTGCCTCTAAATTAGCTAGTTTATCTCGATGACGACCAACTACTAATAATTCACAACCAGTTAAAGCCAATGTTTGCGCCACTAACTGGCCGAGTTTGCCATCTCCTACTACTAGCACGCGGTCATCTGCACATATTGTTACCTGCTGCTGAATTTCCAGGGCGGCTGCTAGGGGTTCGGTAAAGGTGGCAATGTCTGTTGGTACATTTTCGGGTACGGGATGTAAATTTTTTACTGGTAAACAAAGATAGTCAGCAAATGCCCCGTGACGGTTGACAATCCCTAAGACTGTACGATTTTCACAATGGGTTGGTTGTCCCCGGCGACAGAAACGGCAATAACCGCACACCGCATTAATTTCACCCACTACGCGCTGATTGACAAGATGTTCCGGCCCTTGTTCAACCAAACCGACAAATTCATGCCCTAAAATACCAGTGTAAGGATAGTAGCCTCTCAGTAATTCTAAGTCCGTATTACAAATTCCTGCACGTAAAACACGCACCAGTGCTTCATCTGGGGGTGGTTCAGGAATCGGAATATCTGTACGCAGGTGTAATTGGTTATTTTCTAGCCAAAGTCCTTTCATCATCTTTTTCCTGCCAAACACTCACAGGCATTTTAACCACACTGAAAGTAGCTTGTGAAGGAACTGGGGATTGGGTAAGAAAGATTTTGATACCTTTTTTGCAAGTATTTACACCACTTAGTTTTCTAACTCCGATAAACTGGGAAATTTGACCTCAGTTTTGCTTAACCAAATTACCAAGTCATCGGAGTGAACTGCAATCTCACTACCCAAGGTTTTTATATATAAAAGTCCGTCACTGATAATTAAGTCTCGGATGGGATACCATGAAGTGCGTGTACGGATTAACAAATCTAAGGGAATACCTAACTGTAACTTATTTTTGCGATACTTCCACCAAGCCCGCCACAGATGGACGGATTTCGTACAGTGCATACGATAACCTGGAGGCAGTGGACAGTATTGATACCGATAGCAATGGCGTTCATCTATTTCCCCTGTAAGAATATAGCTGTGATCTGCCAAGGCTTCGTTCATTAATTCCCAATAGGATGAAGTAGATTTAATTGAGAACTCTAGTGTTTTGTGAGCTAGTTGGACAGTAGCAATCACACCTTCTGCCTTAGCTGTGACTTGGTTACTTTTGTAGACTGTCTGCGCCTGTAAAGAAGTGTTAGCTAACAAAACTTCTTTGTTGTGGATAGATTGGTTAACAAACTCTCTGAGTAAATCTAAATTAGATAACATAGCTATTTTATATTCAATGCACCATTTTTACTTAAGCGATCGCTCAGTGTCAGTCCGCAATTACCGTAATATCATTGGTACTATATAATCGCTTGAGACTTAATTATACACAAACTATTTTTTAAATTTGTAAATATACGGTGAACTATTTTGATTCTTTAAATTTGTCTATTACAGGTAGTAAAGTTTTTATGAAAAAATATTTTATTCATGTATTTTAGATGATTTTTTAACCAATATCTAAAAATCACTTTGATAAAAAATAAAGTTTTTATATAAACCCAGTATAAATACTGGAAAAAGAAGTGAGAAATAGGAAATGAAATAAATATAGCGTTTCTCAGTCTGGTGAAGTACAGTAGCAACAGTGGGTAAACCAATTATAAATATCATTTAAAGAGATTTGGTTAAAAGCCATTTCAATTGCTTTTGCTAAATCTGGATAACTTCTAGCACCAAGAGAACGTAGTATGTTCTTCAGCTTCGACCAACAATTTTCAATAGGGGAAAAATCAGGAGAATATGGTGGTAAATAAATCAACTTAGCTCCGGCAGCCTCAATGAGTGCTTCAATATCTCCACCTTGATGAATTGAGCAATTGTCCATGATTACATAATCACCTTCCTTAAGTTTAGGAACTAATTTTTGAGCAATATAAGCCTCAAATGTCAGCCCATCAGTTGCACCTAAAATGCTATATTGACTAATCACACCCCTCAGACCAATTGCACCAATTATCGAAACATTTTTACTGCGTTTTTGAGGTCGAGAACCATGCGCTCTTTTACCTTTAGGGGAACGAGCAGAATGTCGGCTCAAAGATAGATTAGCTCCAGCTTCATCAAGGAAAATCAGATGATCAGCAGGTATTCCTTGAATTAAGAGCCAGAACTGGACTCTTAATAATTGAACTCTCTCAGTTTCCTTTTCTGCGGCGTGCAATGTTTTTTTTTAAGCTGATTTCCATCTTCTGTAACATTCTGTCTACTGTGGAAATACCAATCGTTATCCCTGTCTTCTCTTTGAGTTGCTCACGAATTTCTGATAAAGTGGCATCATTCTTGGCTTCTACTATTTCAAAAAGAACATTCAATTGTTCTTCATTTAGCTTTGGTGGAGTTTGTTGCATCCTGACTTTAGGCGCGATACTTCCTGTTTCTCTATATTGTTTAAGTAATTTCTCAATAAAGCTTAAAGTTACACAAAATCTTTTGGCTAACTGACGTTGTGATATTCCACCTGTCTTATATGTATCAAGTATTTTTTGGCGTAAATCGAGCGAATATGCTTTCATTTTTACCCTGGCGAAGATGTACAGTTTTATTTGATTTAGTGTACTTCATTAGACCGGTAAACGCTATATACTCACTAATGACTATTTTCACTACCAATTTCTCCTTGAGAATTTGATTCAATTTTGCTTAACCAAATTACTAAATCTTTAGAATCTAATGCAATTTCACTGACCAAGGTCTTAATGTAAACCAGTCCATCACTAATCATCAAATCTCTAACGCCATACCAGGAATTTCTACTTCTGATTAAAATATCTAAGGGAACTTTTAGTTGTGAAGCATATTTACGGTATTTCCACCAAGTCTGCCAGAGGCAAACCGAGTTAGTACATCGTAGTTTATAACCTTGGGGAATGGAACATGGTTGATATTGATAGCAGCCCTTTCTATCTATTTCACCAGTACAGATATAACTGTATTCTGCTAAAGTTTCGTTTATGACTTCCCAATAAGATGAAGTCGCATAAATCAAAAAATCAGATGGCGTGTGATCTAGCTTGGCAGTAGCAATTACCCCTTCATTTTTAGCAATTAGTTGATTGCTTTTATAAACCATTTGCGCTCTCAAAGAAGAGTTTGCTAATAAAACTTCTTTCTTTTGGATAGATTGCCCAACAAATTCTCGCATTAAATCTAGATTAGTTAACATAAGTTTTGATACCCAAAAAGCAACTTATGCTTATAAGAAAAGCAATTCAGTGTTTCAGTATGAATTAATTGGCTATTGACAGTACAGTCATCAGCTAATGACATCATCTAATTACATATACGCGGTAAAGATGTAATATCCTGAAAAAATACCCAAGTTGCCTGTAAAAATTTTGGCTTTAGGCAACTTGGGCTAATGAGAAATATTTAGGATTAAAAGCTGAAAAAACTCTTTAGATCTTCACAGATTGGGTAAAAGGCGTAAAAAACGGAACTAATTCCCCACGACTGACAACGAGGGTAGGGAAAGAGCGATCGCTATAATCTGCTGCCGATACTAAAGGAAATGGCTGTGAATTAAGCGATATCCAGCTACCACCAGCCGCTTGCACAATCACCCAAGCTGCTGCAATGTCCCAAACTTTGGGTGTCGCCTCTACACCGCCTAATGTAGCCCCAGCCGCAACGGTGAGGAAGTTATAGCTCGCTACACCTAACATCCGAATTTTGCAAGGAAAGCCTTGCTGCACTACAGCTAAACTACGGGAACAAAGATTGAAAAAATGATTGCTAGTGGGAGCGTCAATACTGGTATGAATGGGGTGATGATTGAGAAATGCTCCCGATGGTGTAGTAAGTCCGGAAGTACCTTCCCAAAATCCGTGGAAGGCTTGATTCAATGGTGGCACGTACACATAACCAAAAATGGGTGTGCCTTGATATAGTAAAGCCAAAGAAATCGACCAGATGGGAATACCTCGTGTAAAGTTGGTTGTGCCATCTAAGGGATCTATTACCCAACACCAATCTGTACCGGGAAAAACCTGATCGCCTTCTTCACTCAAAATCCCGTAACCGGAGAAAGTAGAAGCGATCGCATCCCGAATTTCTTGATCTGCCCATTTATCAGCCTGTGTCACTAGGCTACCATCAGCTTTTTGTGCAGCCTGCACCTGTCCAAAATCTTGCATTAATTGCTTTCCCACTCTGTTAGTAGTGGTTTGGGCAAAATCAACAACTGTTGTCCAAAAATCATTCATTTATAAATTCTCACAAAGCCGTTCTAGTCTAAATCACTTTCTAAGACAGAAGCGATCGCTTGCTTGGTATTGGTTTGAAATTCGGTGACGTTGACTCTATTGAGCAACAAAATCGACAGCACCATTCCCACAGCTTCCAAAGCAAATACCAGCCCATAGGCTAATTCTAATGTTGGTAGCACTCTCCGGCCTAAATCCAACACCGCGCCACCTGCTACTACTGCTAGCCCCCTGGAGACAGACTGCGCCAATCCCCAAGCACCAATAAATGTCCCTGCTGTTTCTGCTACTGTCAAATCCAGCATTAAGCTAACCGCACCCGTAGTTAAGAAGCCAGTCGCTAACCCAAATAACACCAAACCTAACTTCAAAAAGCTGGGATTAGCCGAAAATCCCGACGCACCCAACAATAAAGCTGCAAATGCTACCAAAATACAGCCTAAGCGTATAGTTCTGCGTTTACCCAGATGCGGTACAATCAAAAACCCTGTGACTGCGTAAGCAATCAAAAGACCTGTGCCATAAAAAACATTGAGTTTGGTACTTTCTGCTAAAGGCATTTTAAACACTTGACCCGCAAAAGGTTCAACAATTGGGTCTTGCATAAATAAGCAGAATGTCATCACCAGTAAAAAGGTGAAAAATAAGGCTGTTTGGGGACTAGCTGTTAAAATTTTCCACGCCGCACCCAAGGTAATGCTGTCTTCACGGTTGGCTAATGTCGAACGGCTACTATAGAGGGAATACTTTTTTTCTACACCCAAGATAGCCACAATTGACAGCCCAAAAACAATGCTGGGGACAATGATAAATAGCCTGTTAATTGCTCCCTGTAAATTAATGATGTCGGCTTCTGGGGTGATTTGTCGGAGTAAGCCGGAACTAATAACTGCGCCGACAATAATCCCCAGCATGAGCATTGACCATACCACACCCACCACTTTGGAACGGTTATTTTCCTCGGAGATATCTACTAATAAAGCAGCGAAAGCTGTACCACTAGCGCAAATTGCTAGACCGTAGATGGCAAAAACTAAACCTAAAATTGCTGTCCAGCCGATAGTTGCCGTTGTCCACACCCAGCCATTAGGATCATTAGCTACACTATTTAATTGCCACATGACTTGTACAGCTAAAAAAGCAGCGATCGCAAATATCGCTGCACCCACCCAAACATAAGCTGTGCGGTGATAGCCCCACAAAGGCTTGGCATCGGAAATCTGACCAAACCAAATCCGCGAAGGCGATACAAATGCGGGTAATGCTAGTAGTAGCGATACTAACGTCGCTGGAATCGCTATTTCTTGAATCATGACTCTGTTCAGTACACCCAAAGTCAAAATAGACATCATGGCCAACCCCATTTGAAATAGGCCAAGTCGAAACATTGTGAACAGATTCACTCTTTTAACTGACTCAGGTTTTATTGACTCAAAGTTGCTAGTTGCCATTGATACTTAACTCAAGACACTATAGGATTTAGCCTTTCTTTAACTTAAGATAAACCCTGCCCATCCCCATGCTGTCAATTTTCATGCTGTTTACAGCAACTTCTCCATGATGGTCAAGCTACACTAAAAAAGTAAAGAAATGTAAATTAAGTCAAACTTGCTAGCGTGGAAACAATCACATTGGGGAAAAATGGCCCGTCTGTAACACCCCTGTGCCTTGGTACTTGGGCTTGGGGTGATAAGCTGTTTTGGAATTATGGCGATGATTATGGCCCAGAACAGTTGCAAGCAGCATTTACTGCCGCTTTAGAAGCTGGTATCACCTTCTTTGATACTGCTGAAGTTTACGGGCTAGGACTATCAGAAAAATTTTTGGGGCAATTTCTCCAGCAGACACAGCAGCCAGTCCAAATTGCTACGAAATTTGGCCCCCTACCTTGGCGATTTACTGGACAATCTGTTTCTGATGCGCTAACAGATAGTCTTAAACGCCTACAAGTGGAAAGTATTGCCCTGTATCAAGTACATTGGCCTTTCGCTTTCTTTTTAAGTCAAGAAACTTTGTTAAACACCTTAGCCGATGAAGTGAAGCGGGGGAGAATTGCCGCCGTTGGTGTAAGTAACTACTCAGCAGCGCAAATGCGGGAAGCTCATCAAATATTAGCAGCCAGAGGAGTACCTTTAGCTGTCAACCAAGTTCGTTACTCTTTACTCACTCGCCAAATTGAAGGTGATGGTACTTTCGCAACTGCCCGTGAGTTAGGTGTAACAATTTTGGCATATAGTCCTTTAGCTCAAGGCTTGCTCACAGGCAAATATACACCTGAAAGTGCTGATAATCCTAGCGGCGCGAGAAAATTAGATCCCAGATTTAGTAAGGAAGGATTGCAAAAAATTGCACCAGTAATTTCTTTGCTACGTAATTTAGGCGAGAAATATGATCGCACTCCTGCCCAAGTTGCCCTCAATTGGTTAATTGCTCAGGGTAATGTCATTCCTATCGCTGGGGTGAAAACCGCCGAACAAGTACAACAGAATGCTGGTGCTTTGGGTTGGAAATTAAGCGACGATGAAGTTGAGGAATTAGAAAAAGTGAGTCGTCCTTGGAGGTGAAGTACCACAGGTGTAGCATAGCGAAACCTGTGGCTTCCCAGGCTCACCACGGAGGTTAGAGGTTAGGGAAGAGAGGTTGGTAATTTTTTAACGCAAAGTCTCGCGGAGGTAAGCGCGGAGGTAAGCGGAGTTTTTCTCAAGATTATGCTTTCCTCTAGCCTTTTACTTAAACATAGGAGGCCACAGTTCTGAGATTGTTAGTTCCCAATCGGGTAATAAATCTAGTAATGTCAGTTTATCGTTATTCTTTAAAATAATTGGTTCTTGATTCAGGCGGTAAACAGTTAATGTTAATTTGTCTTCAGGAAATCATAAAACTATTACCATCAGAGGCTTTTAAAGCTGTCACCTGTCACCTGTCACCTATCACCTGCTATACTACCATTTTCTGTTTCCAGTCTAGGCAGAATAAAACCAGCACTCGAACCAGTTACCCGTCCAAGTTTACGTGGGCGTACCCAGTTGCCGAGTATCGAATTAACTCAGCACCTATTTCTTCGGAAACATAATCCGATGGCCCCATCACCAGGATATTCCCATCCACCAGTTCCATCTGCCATTCTGGATGTTCAGCTTGTAGCTGCTCTAAGTCCGAGATAGTGAACATAAGACTAGAAATTGTGCCTCATTATCTATGTT
Source organism: Nostoc sp. PCC 7524 (assembly GCF_000316645.1). NCBI lineage: Bacteria > Bacillati > Cyanobacteriota > Cyanophyceae > Nostocales > Nostocaceae > Nostoc > Nostoc sp. PCC 7524. The sequence continues at coordinate 3,057,322 of NC_019684.1, read as the reverse complement.
CCTACAAGCTGATAGCAACAGTTAGTCAAGGTTAGCAGTAATGAGCTATGAGTTATATACTCAGCATCGACTAAACGCCGCGCTACCGCTAACAATACTCAGCACTCTATGAAGCTGATTCCCTAGCTGTGGATGAGCCTAACTTGTGATTACCAGAAGAAACAGAAGGCTCACGGCGACCTGAGCGTAGTTTTGGCTTAGGAGTTGAGCGTCTGTCGTCATCTCCATTGTTATCGGATCTATTCCAATGAGAACGGTGTCTGTCATCACCGAAGTCGCGACGCTTGCCTAGTTTGGGTTTGGGAGTAGGTGCTTCTTCAGGAATTTCGACCTCTGAACTTAACCATGCGGGACGAGTTTGATCGTAAGCGATTTGTAGTGCCGCAGCTGCGATCGCCTGAGCGTCATATTGCTCAATCAGTTCGCTGATAATTGGCAAGAATGAAGCTAAACGCTCTCCAGTCAAGGCTTCTTTGACTTGTCCTTGCAATTTTTGAATGTGACGGGCTTCAATTTGCGCTCGTGTGGGAATAGACAGCAATTGCCAGTTTTGGCGCACATGGCGTTCAAAGATTTGCTGTTTGCGACGCTCAAAAGGCTGTACTAAGGTGATGGCTGTACCTTCTTTTCCGGCGCGACCTGTACGGCCAATGCGGTGAACGTAGGTTTCAACGCTATCGGGGAGGTCGAAGTTGATCACATGGGATAGTTGATCGACATCTAAACCGCGCGCTGCAATGTCGGTAGCTACTACCCAACGTACTTGGCGATTACGGAATCTAGTTAGTAACCTTTCCCGTGCTTGTTGTGACAAGTCACCATGATATTCATCAACACTATGACCAGCAGCTTGTAGTTGACTGGTAAGTTCGGCGGCTGTACGTCTGGTACGGACAAAGATTAAAGCGGTTTCTGGGTCTTCCATTTCCAGAATTGGCTGTAAAGCTTTGGCTTTTGTCCAGTGGCGGGGAATGAGATACGCTACCTGATTGATTTTGTTGGGGGTGGCTTTTGGTTGCTCAACTGTGACTGTCACAGGCGATCGCAAAAACTTGTTGACCAACATCCGAATCGATGGTGGCATGGTAGCTGAAAATAGCGCAGTTTGTCGCTCTTGGGGTGCTTGAGAAAGAATTCTCTCGACATCATCAATAAAGCCCATGCTTAACATTTCATCGGCTTCATCTAGGACAAACCATCTGACTTGATCTAGTTTCAGGCTGCCCCGTTCTAGTAAGTCAATCACCCGTCCGGGAGTACCAACTACTATATGTACACCACGCTTGAGTTGTAAAATTTGACGGTCAATTGATTGACCACCGTAAATTGCTGACACCCGCACGCCACTGTGACCAATAAATTGGCACATTGCATCGTGTACTTGAATGGCTAGTTCACGGGTAGGAGTTAAAACTAAGGCTTGCACACCTCTTTGCTGCACATCAATCCGCTCTAAAATTGGCAGGGAAAAAGCGGCTGTTTTGCCTGTACCAGTTTGAGATTGACCTACTACATCCCGGCCTGACAACAGTTGGGGAATAGCTTGAGCCTGAATGTTGGTAGGTGTTGTAAAACCAATTTTTTCTAAGTGGTCAACGCGTTCCTGTGAAATGCCTAGTTCTGGAAAAGAAAGATTCATCAACTCTCCTAGATTGTGTTTTTTTGCTTTGCGTTTTGTCAATTGAAACTTTTATTGGGTATTGGGGACTGGGTATTGGGGACTGGGTATTGGGAACTGGGGAAAAGAACGAATTACTTTAACCTTTCTCCCTCCTGTAACCTGCAACCTGTAACCTGTAACCTGTCACCCTTCGGGTTCGCCGGTCGCTTATGGGGGAAACCCCCAAGACCGCGCCGGCTCACCTGTCACCTGCCTTACTGGACAACTTGACCAAACAGATCGTACTCATCTGCGCCGTGGATCTTGACGGATACGATAGTTCCTAACTTGGCCTCGCCACTAACGTAGACCTGACCATCAACTTCTGGGGAAAATCTGCCAGAACGACCGATTAATTTCCCACTTTCAGGGTTTTCCTGCTCAATCAGGACTTCAACAATTTTGCCGATTTCCTGCTGATTTTTTTGCCCAGATATGGGCTGCTGGATGGCCATGACGCGATCGCGGCGTTCATCCATGACAGCTTGCGGCAATTGATTTGCCAGTTTGTAGGCGGGGGTTCCCTCTTCTTTTGAAAAGGTGAATACTCCTACATGGTCAAATTCATGCCTGTGGACAAACTGTAGTAAATGCTCAAAATGTGCTTCTGTCTCTCCAGGGAAGCCAACTATGAATGTTGTCCGCAACACAGCTCCTGGTATGGCGATTTTCAGGCGCTCGATAATCTCGTCATTGACACGCCCTTGCCAGGGACGGTTCATCGCCCGGAGAATTTCTGGATGAGAATGTTGTAGGGGCAAATCCAAGTAGGGTAAAACGTTGGGTGTTTCTTGAATCGCCGCTATGACTTCTGGGGTTAGTCCAGTGGGATAGGCATAGTGCATTCTAATCCACGGTACATTCACTTTCCCCAAAGCACGTAATAATTCGGCTAGTTTGGGCTTACCGTAAATATCTAAACCGTAGTTGGTGGTGATTTGGGAAATGAGAATAATCTCTTGCACCCCTTGAGAAGCTAGTTGCTTGGCTTCAGCAACTATAGACTCTATGGTACGCGATCGCTGGTTGCCGCGCAGGTGGGGAATAATGCAAAATGCACAACGGTAATCACACCCTTCAGCTACTCTGAGGTAAGCAACGCCTTCCGTTGTAGTGCGGTAGCGCGGCGTAGTTTCATCGGCAATATAGGTTGGTTCGGCGCTAACCTGTTTAACCCGTTCCCCTTGCTCTACTCTTTCAATGACATTAACTATCTTATGGTAATCTCCCGTGCCAACTACAGCCACTGCTTCCGGCAACTCATCCAATAACTGTGACTGGAAGTGCTGCGCCATACAGCCTGTAATCACAATTTTTTTATTCGCCTCTGCCAACTCTACCAAAGTTTTGACAGATTCTTCCCTCGCAGCTTCAATAAAACTACAAGTATTAACAATTACATAATCTGCTAACTCTTCATTTGTATCTACACCATAACCTGCTTCTACCAGCAGCCCTAACATATGTTCTGTATCAATTCGGTTTTTCTCACAGCCCAAGTGAGAAATTGCTATTGTTGGCTTTTCACCCATATTTTGAAAAAAGCTTCCAGTTTTTTCTTGTTGTCCAAACACAAATGGCAATAATTTCGCTCTTTGTGATTCGCACCCTTGCACTGACTGACATTGCTAGGCGTGGGTGTTCCACTGTCAGCAACTGCCTTTAAATCTATGACCCTGGCTATTTCAGGTCATGTTATGATATTTGCTATTAGTTTGTTTCCCAGGGTAATCTTAAGTGTCTTTGGGTAAGTTTGACACTTGTAATTTTTTTTAACAATTCGCCTGTTGGTATTTTACATTACCGCAGCGTGTGCGTTGTTAATTTACCCATCGGGAAGCCGCCCAAAGGGCTGGTTGTGAGAAGTCGCTACCCTCTGGGAAATCGCACTTGCGACTACGCCCAATAAAGCAGTAATGCTACCCCAATGCTCAGGCTTGGTCTACGACAATGCGCGGACGATGTACCTAAACCAAGGGAAGCTGCCTTGCGTGTTGTGAGTGGCAAACTCCTCTTGTAGCCAGGTTTTATCTTAACATATCTTATGGTAAGTTTTACTCCCAATTCTGTCTTCAGGTGGAAGCAGTAAAATAACCATAATAAAACACATTTAATGGTAAGGAAGGGATTGGGGACTCTTAAGAAGCAGGGGAGCGGGGGAGCAGGGGAGCAGGGGAGGAAAAACTTTGTCTATGCCCAATGATGGCAGTTGCTATAAGTCGGGAAACTCGCTCAACGTACTGCCTCCCCAATGCCCCATGACGGCGGTTGCTATAAGTCGGGAACCCCGCCCAACGCACTGCCTCCCCCATTCCCAATAACCCATGCCCTCACAATAGTTAAAGACGTGGACTTATATCAGCTGTTTAAAACTCAAACACCAATTATTGGGGTGGTTCACCTGCTGCCACTCCCTACTTCTGCACGTTGGGGAGGTAGCCTCAAAGCAGTCATTGACCGTGCGGAACAAGAAGCGACGGCTTTGGCTAGTGGCGGAGTGGACGGTATCATGGTGGAAAACTTTTTCGATGCGCCGTTTACAAAAAATCAGGTCGATCCCGCAGTTGTGAGTGCCATGACTGTGGTTGTGCAACGGATACAGAATTTGGTGACGTTACCTGTCGGCATTAATGTTTTAAGAAATGATGGCAAAAGTGCAATGGCGATCGCCAGTTGTGTCCGCGCCCAATTTATCCGTGTCAATGTATTGACAGGGGTAATGGCTACCGACCAAGGATTAATTGAGGGAGAAGCCCATCAATTACTCCGCTATCGACGAGAGTTAGGTGCTGATGTCAAAATTCTGGCTGATGTTTTAGTAAAACACGCTCGTCCCCTCAGTTCTCCCAATCTCACTGTTGCTGTTAAAGACACAATTGAGCGTGGCTTGGCAGATGCCGTAATTTTATCGGGTTGGGCTACTGGCTCTCCACCTACCCAAGAAGATTTAGAACTAGCTTGTGGTGCAGCCTATGGCACGCCAGTATTTATTGGTAGTGGGGCCAACTGGGAAAATATTGCTACACTGTTGCAGGCTGCTAATGGTGTGATTGTTTCCAGTTCCCTCAAACGCCAAGGTCGAATTGAGCAACCAATTGACCCAATTCGCGTCAGCCAATTTGTAGAAGCTGCCCGTCGGAGTTGGAACTCCAAAGGTGATAGCAAATCGACAAAACAAGTAAAGCTACATTCTTAAGAATGAGGCAGTAGGGATAAGAAAGCAGGGGGAGCAGAGGAGCAGAGGAGCAGAGGAGGATGTAGCTTGCTTCTCTTACGATGGCGTAAGCCTACCCGTAGGGTGGGAGTGAGGGGAGATAAGGTAGACAAGGTAAAATTTTTACCCAATTCCCAGTCCCCAATCCCCAATCCCCAATCCCCAATCCCCAATCCCCAATCCCCAGTCCCCAGTCCCCAGTCCCCAGTCCCCAATCCCCAATCACAGTTTATGATTCGCCGCCGTTCTACTCCTTGGATTCATAAGTGGTCGCGTTTAATCATCGCCGCGATCGCTGGACTTGGTGCCTTGACTACCGGTTATTTAACTATCGAAAAGTTAACAGGTGGTAGTGCTGCTTGTGTAGCAGAGGCTGGTACTAAGGGTTGTAATGATGTACTTTCTAGCCCTTGGGCAACGGTTTTAGGTCAACCACTGGCTTTATTTGGGTTGTTGGCCTACACAGGTATGCTGGTGCTAGCTTTAGCTCCTGTGGTCTGGAAAGCAGGAGAAAACAGTAACCACAAACAACTAGAAAACTTGACGTGGTGGCTGCTGTTGGTGGGAGCGATCGCTATGTCCGTCTTCAGTGGCTACTTAATGTATGTACTGGCAGTTCAAATCAGATCTGTGTGTCCTTATTGTATCGGCTCTGCTTTGTTCTCTTTAAGTATGTTGGTACTGACTATTCTTGGTCGCTCGTGGGAAGATATTGGACAAATCGTTTTTACTGCCATCATTGTAGGGATGGTCACGATCATTGGGACTTTAGGCGTTTATGCGGGTGTGAACACATCAGGTAACATAAGTGGTTCCACTGATGGCAAACCTCAACAAATTAGCTTCATACCCCAAGAAAATCCTAATCCTGAATTTGGTTGGAAAATCACTACTACTTCTGGTGAAGCGGAAATCGCCCTAGCACAACATTTAGTAAAAGTAGGTGCTAAGGAATACGTTGCTTATTGGTGTCCTCATTGCCATGAGCAAAAACTACTCTTTGGTCAAGAAGCCTACGATATCCTTAAGGAAAATAATGTCCAGGTAGAGTGTGCTGCTGATAGTCCCAAGGGTAAACCGGAATTGTGTCAAGCTGCAAAAATCACAGGCTTCCCCACCTGGATTATTAATGGTAAAAGCTATAGCGGTGTACAAAACTTAGCAGAATTAGCCAAGATTACAGGTTATACAGGCGCTAGCAACTTTAAATACTTCAAATAACCTCTCACATTAATTCCTTGTTTGGATTACCTCATTTTGAGGACTGCCAAATTCAAAAATATCCAATATGTAGGGTGCGTCAGCAGGAATATTTTCTTGGTATTGCAGGGTTTTATTTGACTGACGCACCCTACTAACTAATATCTATTACTAGATAATCATCAATTAATTCATCAATCAACTGATTACATACAACAAGATGCTTTCAGTTGACTGCTTTATTTTTATTTATATAAAGGGAAAAAGTAGCAAGTTGTATAGAATTGTCCATTGTTAATTGCTGAAAAGTTTACCAGTATAATTACTCCAACCAGTAATTCCTAAATTCACAGTTATTTTTCAGTATATGAATGATTTTTGAGTAGAGAATTACACCAAAGTCAAAAATAAAGTTTGGCAATTACAAGTTAGTGAAAATATACTTTTGTTATTAACAAACAATATTTACAGTCAACTTGTTTTCATAAACAAGAAACTGCCAGTTGTAATTTTTTAGTCATGAAATTTTATGAATTATCTGTCATCAAAGCTAAACACCGATAATTGGGAGCAATTTCACTGAATTTAAAGGGTTTTCCACCAGTCAATTATAGTTCTGGCTGGTCATACTTTGTGCTAGCTATCTGATAGCTATTGTTAAGCATAGTCAATAAAAATCTTTCTCCCTATTAGGTAATGGGAATGAGTCAGCAACTAGGTAAGCGTCTTGTGCAGTTAATTTTAGGACTGAAACAATCGCTTAGTCGAAGACGCAGAGAATTGATTACTACCTCTAGCGTTATGGTGTTAGTCCTATTTTTACGCTCTGTAGGATTACTACAATCCTTAGAGTTGGCAACATTGGATCATTTTTTTCATTTACGTCCCTATGAGCCACCTGATGAGCGGATCACGATAGTAGCGATTGATGAGGTTTCTTTACGCGGAGGATTCCCCATTCCAGATGGAATCATTGCTGAATTATTACAAAAATTACAAGTTCACCAACCTCGTGCTATTGGCTTAGATATTTACCGCAATTTACCTACACAACCTGGTTATGAGGCTCTGGTTAGTGCTTATAAATCAATGCCAAATTTGGTTGGGATTGAACTACTAGCACCCAATAATCAGAACGCGAGTGTTCCACCTCCACCAAAACTGAATCGTGAACAAGTAGGTTTTAACAACTTACTATATGATCCTGATGGTAAAGTTCGCCGCAGTTTGTTGTATTTGCATATTGGCGACCAACTGCACGAAAGTTTTGCGTTAAAACTAGGTTTATTGTATTTAAAAGCAGAGGGTATTAAGCCGCAGAAAGCCGCTATTAACCCCAAGTATTTACAGTTAGGTAAGGCAGAATTTCCTAGGTTTCAAGGAAATGACGGTGCTTATGTCCAAGCTGATGCTAAAGGCTATCAAATTTTGTCAAATTTTCCCAAACCGGGTTGTCGCAATCATACTCCTAGTCAGTGTGGTTATCGCCAAGTGAGTATGGTGGATGTGCTTAATAATAAAGTACCAACAAGCTGGATTAAGGATCGCATTGTCTTAATTGGCTCTACTGCTTCTAGTGTGCAGGAGAGTGTGTTTATTCCCTATTCTAGCCGTCTGATGGCAGGAGCCAAGCCTGTGGCTGGGATTGTATTGCAAGCGTATTTTGTTGATCAGTTAATCTCAGCAGCTTTAGACGGTAGACCATTACTCAAAGTCTGGTCAGATTTTGGGGAATATTTGTGGATTTTTGCTTGGTCTTATATTGGCTCTGCAACCACATGGCGCATCCGAAAACCTATTCCTAGTTTGTTGACGGTTCTATTTTGTTGTTTGCTGCTGATTATTAGTGCGTATTTGGCTTTTTTGTTTGGTTGGTGGATACCACTGATTCCAGCATTACTCACCTTCGGTGGTTCGGTGGTGTGGATGACTTATCAGCTTGCTTATATGCAGGAAGAGTTAAAACGCTCGAAAGAGTTTTTGCAGGAAGTGATAGATACGATCGCTGACCCGATTTTTGTGAAAAATGAACAACGTCAGTGGATAGTTTTAAATGAGGCTTATTGTCAATTTATTGGTTATCCCAACACTGTGCTGATTGACAAATCAGATGTTGATTTTTTCCCAACCCACGAAGTTGATGTGTTCCGAAAGCAAGATGAATTGGTGTTTACGACGCAGCGTCCCCATGAGAACGAAGAAGAATTTACTGATGCTTACGGGAAGACGCATCTGATTGCTACTAAGCGATCGCTCCACAAAGATGCAGCTGGCAATTATTTTTTAGTGGGGGTGATTCGAGATATTACTCAGCGTAAGTTGATGGAAGAGGAACTCAAGCGGACTGCGGCTGAGTTGTTTCGCTCTAACAATGAATTAAAACTCAAAGAAGACCGTTTACGTTATTTAGCCTATCACGACTCCCTCACAGGTTTACCTAATCGGAAATTCTTTGCTGAACAACTGCAAGAGTCGATCAATTGGGCGCACAGTCACAATTTACTACTAGGTTTACTGTTTATCGACCTAGATGGCTTTAAACAAGTTAATGATACCTTGGGTCATGAGATGGGCGATCGCCTATTAGTAGTCATTGGTCAACGCCTCAGCAATTCTTTACGTGCTAGCGATACTGTTTCTCGCTTAGGTGGCGATGAATTTACCGTGATTTTACGAGCTATACCTAATATGCAAGTAGCTGCTAAAGTTGCTGAGAAAATTTTAGTCAGCATTACTGAGCCAATTCTTTTGGACGGATACACTACTAAAGTGTCTGCTAGTATTGGCATCAGTATTTATCCTATACACAGCAAAGATGCTGACACATTAATCAAACAAGCAGATACTGCTATGTATCGTGCCAAGCATCTAGGTAAGAATTGCTATGAATTTTCTTAAAAATGAATACTTACAGTATTTTCCCCATTTTATGAGTTTAAAAACAAGCTGTATTAGTATTTTTGTACTATAATGGAGCTAGATAATTGCCATTTTTACTGAGCTAGTAATACCAATTCTATGAAAAGCTTCACCAAATAAATTCTGTAGAGACGTTGTATGCAAAGTCTCTACAACAACCTATAAATTGCATCTTCATAAAGAAACGGTATAACCTGTAACTTTAAATTTGCCAAAAAATTTATCAAAAATTAAAAATTACCCAAAAGTATTTCCGGAGTCTCCCTATTTTCACCGAAAACAGTTGTGTAGACCCAAAGCTATCTACGTAATGTTACAGGTTTGACATTTGGTACTGTGAGAAATTACACTTAAAAAGCTTAATTTTTTATTAAAAAAATACGAGACAGATAATTCTCCTGTGGTAATTAATGAACATATATAACTTTTGACTGAGAATTACTTCTAACTTTTGACTGATGTTAACCATCGGTTCTCGTTATATTACTTAATTGTCAAGATGCTTTTAAGGCATAATCCTGAATTTTTGATTAGCCGCAACATCACTTAATGACAGTTAAGTAGCTATCAGTTAGCAGTAGATTTTCACCAAAACTTAACTTCTTTGGAAAAAGTAATTTAGCTTACTGTATTTAACAAAACACACTGGATAAGTTCAGAATACATACCCTTTAGCAAAGCCTATGACAACCAAATTGAAAATCATTGGTGTTGTGATATTTTGCATCAGTGCTTCTTTGATCATCCCAAAAGTAGCAGATGCAACCGGCACCTTCCATTACTTAGCTGCTAATGCTTCTAATCCCACTACCGGAAAACTTACACACCCCCCTGCTCTTCATTTACAAGATTCCAAAGACACTTATATTCCGCCGAACTATGGCGCTCCATACAGTGAATATGGGACTGGTACGCGCTGAATATTTTTTTTGTACAAATCACATCACAATAAGCCATAGTAATATGTCACAAGAGTTTTCTCTTGCAGCACTACAAATTTGGCTCAACATACTAATAAGTTATGCTGTCCATAGATTTTATTGAGTGTTTGTACTTCTTCGATGAAGAAGAGTATATGCAACGAAAATACTTACTTGAAAATACTTAAGCAAGTTTTAAGATTTCCCGACCGGAGATTGCCACCATTGATATTTTTGTACTATAGTGTGAGCTTGCCAGTGAGGATCTGCATGGGGATAGTCTAGGCGGTAGTGTCCACCCCTGCTTTCAGTTCTAAAGGCAGCACTTTTGAGAATAAGTTCAGCGACATCCAGTAAATTGCGTGTTTCTGCCCATAGTCGTAATTGCGGTTCAATATCTGGAACATGGAAGCTCACAGCTTCGTAGGGGCGTAAAGAAATTAAGAATTGACTCAACAGCAAAGCTGCAAAATTTTGTCGCCAAGATTCTACAGAGGCGATCGCCGCAGATAAACCCGACTGTTCTCGACAAATACCTGCACTTTGCCAAACTAGACGGGGTAATTTTTCCCGAATCACAGCCAATTGTGCTTGCTGAGTCTGCCATTCCCTCGCTTCAATCTGAAATTCCCGCAATGGCAAATCTGGTAATGGTGATGTGGTAGCTGAATTGGGCAGTTGAATCTGGGAGAATTGCGCTCCAAACACAATACATTCCAGCAATGAATTACTAGCTAATCGGTTGGCTCCGTGTACTCCCGTACTGGCAGTTTCTCCCACTGCGTATAATCCCGGAATATTGGTACGATTACTTAAATCAGTGGCAATTCCACCCATCCAGTAATGGGCTGCTGGGGCTACAGGGATGGGTTCTTGAAAGACATCAATGCCCCAACGCTGGCAAACTTTGACAATATTAGGAAAACGTTGCCGAATCTTGTCGGGAGGAATCGGACGCATATCCAACCAGACATGAGCAGTGGCGGGATCAACGGCAGTTTTTTGCAAATGGCTAAAAATAGCTCTACTGACTACATCTCTAGGTGCGAGTTCTCCAGCCGGATGATAGTCAAAAGCAAACCGCCGCCCTTCATTGTCAACTAGGTGTGCGCCTTCGCCCCGAACCGCCTCACTAATCAGGAAGCGTCCGGGTTTAGTTAAAGCTGTGGGATGAAATTGGACAAATTCTAAATCACGCAGAATCGCCCCAGCCCGCCAAGCGATCGCGACTCCATCGCCGGTACTCACAGCCGGGTTGGTAGTTTGGGCAAATACCTGTCCACCGCCACCTGTGGCTAAGATTACCGCCCTAGCCCTCACCCAGTTAATTTTTCCTTGATAAAACAGGCTAATACCCTGACAGTTACCAGTTTCGTGTTCTAACCATAAACTCAAAGCCAAAGCTTGCTGAATAACTTGGATATTGTGACGACGTAATACTTGAGCAGAGAGGGTAGTTGTGACTTCCCTACCTGTGGTGTCGGCTGCATGAAGAACCCGGTGACGAGAATGGGCTGCTTCTAAAGTTAAAGCTAAAGCTTGCCCATGTCGATCAAAAGCTACCCCCAAATTCACCAAGGATTGAATACAACTAGGGGCGTGTTGGGCAAGAAATTCTACAGCCGCAAGATCACATAAACCTGCGCCTGCTTGTAATGTGTCCTCAATGTGGAGAGTAGGAGAATCATCTGGAGCGATCGCGGCGGCGATACCACCTTGCGCCCAATCACTCGCTGAAAGCGTTACTGTTTCTTTAGTAATCAAACCGACTTGCAAAGATTCTGGTAGACACAATGCTGTGTATAATCCAGCAGCACCAGCACCGATTACTAAAACATCAAATTGGCTAGGAATATCTATTTGTGGCAAGGTGAGAAATTTTAGGGATTAGGGATTGGGGATTGGGGATTGGGGATTGGGGATTGGGGATTGGGGATTGGGGATTGGGGATTGGGGATTGGGGATTGGGGATTGGGGATTGGGTAAAAATTCTACCTTGTCTACTTTATCTCCCCTCACTCCCACCCTACGGGTAGGCTTACGCCATCGTAAGAGAAGCAAGCTACATCCTCCCCTGCTCCCCTGCTCCCCTACACCCCTACACCCCTAAATCTCCGTAACAAGCCCCTGATTATTCCTGTTCATGGGTAAGTCTTAATACTTTTGGTTCAATTATCCCCTGATTTAAAGAAAATTCCCACTCCCTAGGATGGGAAGTGGGCTACTTTTTGCTACATTAACTGATTTGGGGGTTATCTGTAGATACCGTTGTTAAAGCGATCGTCTCCTTCGTTGAAGGCAGGTTCTAGTTCTGTCACTGTGAAGTTATCGAAATTAGCTTGTAGAAGTTCTTTTTGGCGATCGTTCAATCCTTCTATATTCAATACATCCTCTACCGTTTTGTAAGGAGCATTCTTGATAATTTTCTTAGCCAGAGTTGGATATAACCCTGGATATTGTTGAAAAGCTCTTACGTTGGTATTGTTCAAATCGACTTTCTTGCCAAAATCTGTTGCTAGTTTGGCATCTGCCCGATTTAGTCGTTCAATTGCCAAAACTGGGACTTGAGGAACCAAAAAACTTTGTAAACTGCCAGCTTGGGCAATTTGAGTTGTTCCCAACCATCCCCAGCAGCCTAGCAACAAACTAAATACTGTTAATAAACGCACCAATCCTTTCACGATTTTTTACCTCTTTCATCAAACTGAAATAACAGTGTTAAGCTAACAGCCGCCAACTATCTATAGTCCATCATCATATAGTTATGACTATTGATTCTCAACTATTAACCATTGACTAAAAGCTGATGACTTAATCAACACACAGCAGCTATCAGAAACTAATATACAGCTTATTAATACCCTCAATATTTATAGTAGGCAGAAGGTAGCTAGGGAGCAGAGGAGCAGAGGAGCAGGGGAGGATGTAGCATCAACTTCCCACAGGGTGGGAGTGAGGGGAGACAAGGGAGAAAAGGTAGAATTTTTACCCAATCCCCAATCCCTAGTCCCCAATCCCCAGTCCCCAGTCCCTACCCTCATGCTGTCAAAGCCGCTAACAAAAATAAACTATCTACCAAGATTGTACTTAAGACTGCACCACCAAACGCATACCAGTGTTGCTGTTTTTTACTTAAGGGGATAACACCCGCTATTAGTAGTCCGATGGCTAAAATAATTGCCCAGCCTATGCCCCAAGGGGTTTGGACTTGGCTGACTGCTGCTTGTAAAATCGGTGACACATTTTCTGGTTCTACTTGCATGATTTGCCGCCAGTAGGGCATCAAATCTACTAAATAAAAATACACATCTGTTAAGACGGTACCGAGTAAGGAACCTAAATAAAACCAATTACCAACCTTGCCCCAATTGCGAAATAAACACCAACAAGCAAAGGGTAATGCTATCGATTCTACTGGCAGATGCCATAGAGGTTCCCAACGTAACCAACCCCAATAAATTGCTCCTGCTAACCAACTCCAACTAAAGCCTAAGAGCAAATCTCCCCACAGATAAGTGCTAGAACGTGACATTAACTTAAAACTCAGCCACACCCAAAATCCTGTCATTGCCAAACTTACACCCGGCAGCGATCGCACCAGTGGCGCTTCGATAAATACTGGTACTGAGACTAAAAATACTGCCGCCGCAAATACTAACCAAGTTGTTTGGGAATATAAGGCAAAAGGCAGAGAGGGTGAGGCTTTTAATGTAGATTCCAATTCTTTAAGGCTCCTCTGCCCGGTGTTGCTAGGGTGTAGCTCATGATCTATAGGGTTGGTAGAGGTAGTGTAGGGAGACAAAGTATTATTAATCAAAATTTTAATAATTGTTACTAAACTTTATATTAAACAAAATACCATACGTAAAAATCCCCCTGGGGGGCATATTTATATTACTACGGGATGAGGATCTGGGAAAGACAAGGAGAGACAAGGAAGAATTTACCTCCTCTGCTCCCCCTGCTTCTTCTTTGCTTTCTCTTCTTGCACAGCTAACTAGAACATGAGATGCTTTGTGGGGTGATTTTCCTGGCAACTTGCTGAGATAGTTGTTTGTTTAATTATTGGTAATCACAGCGATCGCAGGTAGACTCATGATTTTATTTAAACGTCAGTGGTTTGTGCTTCTTGGTGCAGCTTCTGCTGCTTTATCTGTAGTGGCATTTCCCTTAAAAGTTCTCAGTACCCCAGCTAACCCAGGAACAACTGGGGTACAACAAATGAATATTTTGCAAGCGATTGTTTTAGGCTTTGTGCAAGGTATGACTGAGTTTCTGCCGATTAGTAGCACAGCCCATTTAAAAGTAGTACCAGTAGCCCTAGGCTGGGGTGATCCGGGGGTGGCGTTCACGGCTGTGATTCAGCTGGGTAGTATAGCCGCCGTGTTGTGGTATTTCTGGGAAGATTTAACCAGAATTATCCAGGGGGCAACTAGAGCGATCGCGCAAAAAAATTATGATGACTATGACTTGCGCCTATTATTGGGGATTCTTTTGGGAACCTTACCCATTTTGGTATGTGGACTGTTAATTAAAAGATTTATTCCTGACTTTGATAATTCACCCATTAGAAGCTTAGGTGCGATCGCGATTGCTTCGATTGTCATGTCAATTTTATTGGGATTGGCAGAAAAACTCGGCCAGCGTCAGCGAGATTTTGAACACCTGACAATGAAAGACGGGCTACTCATGGGTGTAACTCAAGCATTAGCTTTAGTTCCTGGTGTATCTCGTTCTGGTTCTACCCTGACTGGGGGATTATTTATGGGTTTACAACGAGAAACCGCCGCGAGGTTTTCTTTTTTATTAGGGATTCCCGCCATTACCTTAGCCGGGTTAGTGTCATTAAAAGATGCTTTAGGCACAAGTTTGGGGGATGGGGCGATAATTTCCCTGGTGGCGGGAGTAATTTCGGCGGCTATCTTCTCTTATATTGCGATCGCAGGGTTACTACGCTTCCTGAAAACTCAAAGCACTTGGGTATTTATTTGGTATCGGTTGATATTTGGTGTGGTAATCTTGGGTGCAATTAGTGCCGGACTGTTGAACAATAGTTAATAGCCCATGGTCGATAGTCATTAGTTATTGGACTGTTGACTATTGACCAAAGAAAGGCAGAGGGCAGGAGGCAGAAGGCAGAAGGGGGAAAATGCAATTTTTGCCCTCTGCCAAAAGGGTCACAAGCTCCTAAATTCATTTATGAACAAAAGTTGAAAATGTATTTTGAGGCGCGTAGCGCAAAAAATACGATGTCCTTGTTAAATCCCCTAAATTTATTTATGGGGATTTCCTTCTGCCCTCTGCCCTCTGCCCTCTGCCTTCTGCCTTCTTAATAATGACTATTGAGTGTTGACTTTGGACTCATGTCTACTATTCGTCCTGCCAAAATTACTAAAGTATTACCAGACTCGATCGCAGCTGAAATCGGTTTTGAAGTAGGCGATGCGATCGCAGCTATCAATGGTACACAGCCCCGTGATTTAATTGATTATAAATTTCTCTGCTCAGATGAATTTATAGAATTAGAAGTTTTAGATGCCTCTGGCAAGACTCATTATATTGAAATTGAAAAAGACTACGACGAAGACCTGGGGTTAGAATTTGAGACGGCGTTGTTTGATGGGTTAATTCAGTGCAATAATCGTTGCCCATTCTGCTTTATTGATCAACAACCACCCGGTAAGCGTTCTAGCTTGTATTTAAAAGACGATGATTACCGTCTCAGCTTTTTATATGGCTCTTATTTAACCCTGACTAATTTACCGGAAAGGGAATGGCAACGCATTGAACAAATGCGCCTGTCTCCATTGTATGTGTCGGTTCATGCCACAGCACCCGACATCAGAATTAGACTACTCAAAAATCAGCGTGCTGGACAAATCTTAGAACAGTTGCGGTGGTTCCAAGCCAGACGCTTGCAAATTCATGCTCAAGTAGTTGTCTGTCCTGGTATAAATGATGGACAACACCTGGAACAAACCCTACGGGATTTAGCGTCATTTTATACTGGTGAAGTGCCTACTGTGGCATCGGTGGCAGTCGTGCCATTAGGTTTAACCAAATTCCGTCCAGAACAAGACGAACTCATTCCTGTAACTCCAGAAAAAGCTCAAGAAGTAATTGCCCAAGTACGATTACTAACAAGAGAATTTCGCCAAAAATCTGGCTCTAATATTGCTTGGTTAGCTGATGAATGGTTTTTGATTGCTGGGGCAGATTTACCCAGTGAATCTGAATACGAAGAGTATCCACAAATTGAAAATGGTGTGGGTTCAATTCGCTTATTTATTAAACAATTTGAAATAGCGGCGGCGGAATTATTGCCTGCAAAAATTGCCTATCCTAAAAAATTAACTTGGGTTGTGGGTAATGCAGTCGAAAAAGCCTTTCAACCCATTGTCAAACGCTTGAATGCAGTTACAGGTTTAGAAATAAATATGCAAGCTCTCAATAGTGATTATTGGGGACAAGCTATTAGTGTAACAGGCTTAATTACAGGACATGACTTACTTTTAAATCTACAAGGGCAAGATTTAGGTGCAGGAATTTTGCTACCAAATGTCATGCTTAAATATGGGGAATTAGTGTTTCTAGATGATATCAGTGTTGCGGAAGTAGGTCAGAAATTACAGACAAAAATTTTCCCAGTAGCAGGTGTAGAAGAACTAATCAAAACCTGTATTAGTGAGGCGTGAATGATTGATTGTTAAATATCAGTCATTCTTCGGAGGTGAATTATTGGTATACTGCCTCATAAATAATAAAGAAATAATAAATGGGGAGTGAGTAGTAGTGAAGAATCAGGGACAACACAAGAAAAAAAATCTAAAATTGTCATTGAAAAATCAGAGATTCTTCATTTTCACGGCTCAATTTATTATTGGTATTTTTTTGCCTATTCAGATAGTAAAACCAGCAACGGCAGCACCTGTACTGAGCGTAGTACAGAGTGAAGAAAATGCCCAACATTGGGCAGGAATTACCAAACGCTTACAGACAATTGGTGTACCGTATTGTGTGCTGCCCCTGTCTAATGTGAGGAGTGTTGCAGATTGGGGCGATCGCAGACTGTTATTCTTACCCAATATTGAAACATTAACACCAGCCCAAGCGATCGCTTTACAAACATGGATGAACAAGGGCGGTAACTTGATTGCTAGCGGCCCTGTAGGTAGTCTGTCAGCCCCCGGAGTCCGGGAGTTACTCAAAAATCTTTTAGGCAGCTATTGGGGATTTAGCCTGAAAGATACACAAAAGCTCAACCCACCGAAAACCAAAATACCAAACTGGCTCACCCAAAATGGGCTGTTTGGTCAAGTGCATGGCGGCGTTTTAGTTCCCAATGATAGTGATGGAAAAGTTATTGCTGTCTGGAATGCCCAAGATAATCCAGCGGCCGTAGTATCAACAGAGCGTTCCACCTTATTAGGTTGGCGCTGGGGAACAGATGCAGCCTCCACCGCCGAATTAGATATTGCTTGGTTAAAAGCCTCACTCAATCGTCATCTATCAACCCCAGCAAATAGCAACCAAACCCCAACCACCACCGCCCCAAACTGCCCCACTTCCCCCAATGCCCAATCCCCAATCCCCAATCCCCAACGCCACTTGCTACAAGTCGGCATAGCCGCCCAACGCAGTGGCTCCTCCCCAATCCCCACTCCCCCCAAACAAGACGAAGCCATCGATCAACTAGAACAAACAGTACGTTGGGATGTTCTCCCTAATTCCAATACACCGATTAATCAGAGTGAAGTAGCTGCTATGCAACAACAGCTAGACAATCTGATTGGTAGAATCGAAAGCGCCCATTTAGCGGCATCAGCCAATGCACCTAGCACCAATCAATCTCACTCTCTCAAGGGAGAAGATACACAATTGGTGGCTACTAGATTTGGCGCACCTACAGCCAACAAAGAGCAAGTATTAGCTCAAGCTAGAGTAGTAGCCAAAAACTTACCCAGATTAATAGCTAATAAAAATTACGCGCTAGCGCGTCAACAATGGCTAGCAGCGAGAACAAATTTATGGAAACAGTTTCCTACTGATAGGAGATTAGCTACCGCAGAAATTCGCGCAGTTTGGTTAGATAGAGGCACAATAGTCCGGGCTGGTAGCGAAAAAGGACTGGCGAAAATTTTTGATCGGCTAGCACAAGCGGGAATTAATACTATCTTTTTTGAAACTGTCAATGCTGGTTATCCCATTTATCCCAGCCGAGTTGCACCGCAGCAAAACCCCTTAATTCGGGATTGGAACCCCCTAGCCTCTGGGGTGAAATTAGCCCATCAACGAGGGATGGAATTACACGCTTGGGTTTGGGTGTTTGCGGCTGGTAATCAGCGTCATAATCAACTACTGAACCTGGATACTAATTATCCAGGGCCTGTGCTGGCGGCTCATCCTGATTGGGCTAACAATGATCAACAAGGGAATACTATTCCCATCGGTCAGACAAAGCCCTTTTTTGATCCAGCTAATCCCGAATTGCGGCAATATTTACTCAAGCTATACGAGGAGATTGTTACCGAATATCAGGTCGATGGCTTACAGCTAGACTACATCCGCTATCCCTTTCAAGATCCCAGTGCAGGACGCACCTATGGCTATGGTAAAGCCGCAAGAGCGCAGTTCCAACAATTGACAGGTGTAGACCCAATTAGTATTACTCCCGCTCAAGTCCAATTGTGGCAGCAATGGACAGCATTTCGGACTCAGCAAGTGGATAGTTTTGTGGCTCAAGTCTCCCAAATGTTGCGTCAAAAACGAACTAATTTAATTTTGTCAGTGGCGGTATTTCCCCTACCAGAAGCCGAACGCATCCAGAAGCTACAACAACATTGGGAAGTTTGGGCGCGACGAGGGGACATAGATTTAATTATTCCCATGACTTATGCCCAAGATACTGTGCGATTTCAAACCCTAGCACAACCTTGGATAGCTTCGACTCAATTAGGTTCTACTTTATTAGTACCAGGAATTCGTTTGCTGTCTTTACCAACAATGGGAGCATTTGATCAACTGCAACTAATTAGAGATTTACAAGTCAGTGGTTACGCATTGTTTGCCGCAGAAAATTTAAACAACGAACTACATCAATTGTTTAGTAATACTCAAGGACAGGTGCCATCTGCAATTAGCGAACCTATTCCTCATCGTCATCCTTTTAATTCTGCTGTAACACGTTACATTGCTTTACAACGAGAATGGCAGTTGGTGTTGCAAAAGGAAAAACTGCAAATATCGCCATCAAAAATTTTAGAGTTTCATCATCAAGCAGAAGTAGTTAAAAATGCTTTAAATCAGTTAGCGGCTGCACCTTCTACAAGTAAATTGCTAACAACACGAGCCGCTATAACACGCTTTCAAACTCAGTTTCGGGTATGGATGCGTCAGCAAGGAAAGGATAATACCTACCAAGTCAAAGCTTGGGACAATCGTTTAGCTGCGATAGAAAGGTTGTTGCGTTATGGTGAACAAAGATTCAAGTTAGATAGTCAAAATCAGACCAATAAATAAATAATATTTGTAAATTTCACATTTTTTGTAGTTTTAGCCAATATATCTAGCGATCGCCCTATTTGTAGAGAACCGTAGGAAAGGCTGGGCTTTGCCCATCGACTAACAGCAGGTTCTATCACTGTAAAATTGGGAAGATTTATTTGTTGTATTTCTTCATACTAACTTTACAGTATTTATACGCCAGATATTATTATTTATTTAGCATCAAAATATTACACAGGAGCTAAGGCATCTGCTTTAGATAACTATTCTTTAATAGTAGCTATCATTATCATCTATGTATTCACCACCTCAACTTCTCTGGCTACGATGCTTGATGTCAATTATTGACTGTTCGCCACTGACGGTTGAGCCGGAAACACCAGTGTCAGAAGTAATTTCACTAATGGCAGAACAAGGTACTGGCATCGTTATAGTCACAGATCCGCAGGTAGTAGGATACTTATCAGATCAAGATGTAGTCAAACTTGTAGCTACGGGCATTAATTACCAAAAGACTCCAATTTCTGCTGTCATGCAAGATTCGACAGTTATTAGCTATAAACTGTCAAATTTGCAGAATATCACTACAGTATTTTCATTATTCAACAGACATCAATCAAGTTGCTTGTTAGTAGTAGACGAACAAGCTCAATTGCTTGGAACGGTGACACCTGCAAGTATTTGTCAGGCATTGCAAGCAACAGTTAACCCACAGCAGGTGAATCCAGAACTAGAAACGCAATTAGCAAAACATAACCTGGTTTTACAGTCATTAAATCAGCAGTTTGTATCGGGAATAGATACAGTTGCACCTGAGCAGTTATGGCAATCTCAGCAAATGTTGCAACTAATCATGAATACAGTTCCCCAGTGTATTTTTTGGAAAGATAGAAACTCTGTGTTCTTAGGCTGTAATCGCCACTTTGCCCAGATGCTAGGCTTGGAGCATCCAGAAGAGATTATCGGCAAAACAGATTACGACTTACTTCCCAACCATCTCGATGCTGACTGTTACCGAGAATGTGACATGAGGGTAATGGAGAGCAATACCCCTGAATATCGCATCATTGAACCTCTACACCAAGCAGATGGTACACAAATTTGGTTAGAAACGAATAAAGTACCACTTCACGATGCTGGAGGTAATGTCATTGGCGTACTCGGCACTTTTGAAGATATTACTGAACGCCAGCAGACACAGGAAGCTCTAGCAAACAGCGAAGAACGGTTTCGGTTTTTAGTAGAATCCATCCCGCAACAAGTGTGGATTGCTCGTCCAGATGGTTCCCTTGAGTATGTCAACCACCGCACCCTGGAATACTTTGGCTGCACCCTAGAAGAAATACTAGATAGCCAATGGCAAAAATTTATACATCCTGATGATCTACCTATATGTTTAGCAACTTGGAGTAAGTGTTTAGCTACAGGTGCAAATTACGAAGTGGAATTTCGTCTTTTGACAATGAGTTCTGGTATCTATCGCTGGCATTTAGTCCGTGCTGTACCTTTACGAGATCCAGCAGGCAACATAGTCAATTGGTTCGGCACAAATACAGATATCCATGATCACAAATCCACACAGGAAGAATTAGCAGAGCGCATCCAGTTAGCAGATTTTCGGGCGGAGGTAGATGGCATTCTCACCCACAGTTGGAGTTTGCAAGAGTTGATGCGTCACTGCACCGCAGCTGTAGTCAAACATTTAGATGCTGCTTTTGCGCGGATTTGGCTACTAAAAAAACAAGAGAATGTCTTAGAGTTACAAGTCAGTTCCGGGATGTACACCCACATAAATGGGCAGCATCAGCGTGTAGCAGTAGGTGAATTCAAAATCGGTTTAATTGCCCAAGAAGCTAAACCCCACCTCACCAACTCTGTACAGGATGATCCGCGTGTCAGTAACAAAGAGTGGGCGAAGCAAGAAGGGATGGTTGCTTTTGCTGGCTATCCCTTGATTGTGGAGGGGGAAGTATTGGGAGTGATTGCCATGTTTGCTCGCCAAGCATTAAGCGCATCTACTTTCCAAGCTTTGGGAATTGCTGCCGATGCGATCGCTCTTGGTATTCAACGCAAACAAACTGAAACAGCACTGCGACGTAGCCAAGAAAGATTCCGTAACTTAGTTGAGGCTAGCAGTGATTGGGTATGGGAAGTTGATAAAAATGTGATTTATACCTATGTCAGTCCCAAAGTCAGAGATATTTTAGGTTACGAACCACAAGAGTTAATAGGTAAAAGTGCGTTTGAATTGCTACCACCAGAAGAAGTTGAGCGGGTAACGCAAGTTTTTGAGTCAATTGTAGCCACACAACAACCATTTAAATGTCTAGAGAACATCAATGTTCATAAAGATGGTCACTTAGTGATTCTAGAAACCAGTGGTGTACCAATCTTTGATAGTCAGGGGAAATTTTGCGGCTACAGAGGCATAGATAGAGATATCACTGCTCGCAAACAGGCAGAGATGGTATTGAGGGAGACGCAGGAGCGGTTACAGGCAATTCTAGATAATTCACCAACGGTGATTCATGTATTAGATGCTGAAAATAAATACCTGTTACTCAATCGTCAAGGTGAAAAATTACTGAATTTAACTCAAGAACAAATCATTAGCAAAAGTATATATGATATTTGGCCCCGTTATATCGCTGATGAATTCGCCAAGAATAATGCTCATGTACTAACGACTGGCCAAGCCCTAGAAGTAGAAGAAATCACCACACAAGCGGATAGTTTACGCACCTACTTATCTATCAAATTTCCTCTCAAAGACTCAACTGGTGAGATTTTCGCGGTGTGTGGCATATCAACAGACATCACCGAGCGCAAATTAGTCGAAGAGTCTTTGTTACGCTTTCACAAAGCCATAGAAAGCACCAGTGACGCTGTTGCTATCGGCGATATCATGGGAAATGGTATTTATGTTAACCGAGCATTTAAGCATCTATACGGTTATGACGTAGATGAATTACGGGCGGCTGGGGGAGGATGGATAATTTTTCAGCAGTCTTTAGAACGCCGCCAGATACTGAATAGTGTTCATAGTGGTCAGTCTTGGCGGGGGGAAGTGACGATGCGATCGCGCACAGGTAAGATGATGCCAGTTTACCTGCGTTGTGATGCCATTAAAGATGCTAGTGGTAAAATTATCGGCACTGTATGTATTCATACTGACATTACTCAGCGCAAGCAAGTAGAAGAAGGTTTACGACTGCGTGATCGAGCGATCGCGGCTAGTAATAATGGCATGATCATTGCTGATGCTAGCATCCCTAACGGCCCCATTATTTATGTTAATCCAGCCTTTGAATCAATGACTGGCTACTCAGCAGATGAGGTAATTGGGCGCAATTTTCGTTCATTCCAAAGTGCAGATATTAATCAACCAGGGTTAGAAGAACTCAATGCTGCTATGGAAGTCGGTAGAGGTTGTAGTGTAGTTCTGCAAAATTATCGTCAAGATGGCAGCCTGTTTTGGTATGAGTTAAATATTTCTCCGGTGTATGACGCTACGGGTAAACTCACCCATTACATCGGCATTCAGACAGATATTACTCAGCGTAAACAAGCCGAAACAGCACTACTAATCAGTCAACAGCGACTGCAATATCTATTGACATCTAGCCCAGCTGTCATCTATGCCCGAAAAACTGCTGGTGATTTTGGTGCGGTGTTCATCAGTGAAAATGCTAGGGATGTATTCGGCTATGAAGCAGCTCAATTTACAGAAGATTCTTGCTTTTGGGCTAGTTATATCCACCCAGAAGACTCACCCAACGTGTTTGCCCAACTTACCAATGTTTTAGAACAAGGGGAATACAAACTAGAATATCGGTTTTTACAGCAAGACGGGACTTATCGTTGGCTGTATGACCAAGGTAAGGTAGTTAGGGACGACATAGGTAACGCCATAGAATTGGTTGGCTACACAGCAGACATTACAGAGCGCAAGCAATTAGAAGAAGAAATCACAGTAGCACTAGAGAAAGAAAAAGAACTCAGTGAACTCAAATCTCGGTTTGTGTCTATGACTTCCCACGAATTTCGCACACCGTTGAGTACCATCTTGTCTTCTTCGGAGTTACTCGAACACTACCGTCACCGATGGACAGAGGAAAAACAACTAACACACTTACATCGGATTCAATCTGCTGTTAAGCGTATGACTGAGATGTTAGATGATGTGTTGGTAATTGGCAAGGCAGAAGCGGGAAAACTAGAGTTCACACCCAGACAATTTGATTTAGTTGCATACTGCCGTCATGTGGTAGCAGAAATCCAAGTGAATCTGATTCATCAACGAGTTCATTTTGTGAGCGATCGCGAATCCATTATATGTTGCATGGACGATAAATTGCTAGGGCATATTCTGAGCAATTTACTCTCTAATGCCATTAAATATTCTTCTGAAAACAGCGATATCAATTTTTCTCTGAACTGCTTGCATGAAAGAGTCATATTTGAAATTCAAGACCAGGGAATTGGCATTCCAGCAGAAGATTTACCCCATTTATTTGAAACTTTTCATCGTGCCAAAAATGTAGGCAATATTGTAGGTACTGGTTTAGGACTAGCAATTGTTAAAAAATGTGTAGATATTTATAAAGGTGAAATTCATGTAAAAAGTAATCAAGGATTTGGTACATTGTTTACTGTTAATTTACCATTGAATAATTACATATAAAATGAGGTAAACTATGACTAAAATTTTAGTAATTGAAGACGAAGAATCTGTACGGGAAAATATTCTAGATTTACTAGAAGCTGAAGAGTTTGAAACTGTGGCAGCAGCTAATGGCAAAATAGGTATAAATTTGGCTTTAGCAGAATTTCCTGATTTAATTTTGTGCGACATGATGATGCCAGAAGTGGATGGTTACGGTGTGTTGACAGCATTGCGTGAAGAACCATTAACTGCCACAATTCCTTTCATTTTCTTAACAGCTAAATCCGCTAAGGCAGACTTCCGTCAAGGTATGGATATGGGGGCAGATGACTATCTAACAAAGCCATTTACGCGAGCGGAATTATTGAGTGCAGTTATGAATCGTTTAGAAAGACAATCAACTTTAAAAAAGTATTTACTGAATCAGTCCACCATTAAAACTGCATCTCCTCAAACACAATTGATAACAATGAGCTTACATCGTGTTATTAAACAAGAAAAATTTCAAGAATTTGCAATCCATTATCAGCCTATAGTAGATATTGCCTCTGAAAAAATAGTAGCTGCTGAAAGTCTATTACGTTGGCAAAGTCAGGAATTAGGTTTAGTTAAGCCCACAGAATTTATCCCATTAGCAGAGTCTACAGGTTTAATTATCCCTATTGGTCAGTGGGTAATATCAAATGTTTGTAATCAAATTAGAAAATGGCATACAGACGGAGTAAATAATTTAAACATTACAATCAATTTATCTGCGATTGAATTTAATCATCCAGATTTGATTCAAAACATTATTAATGCTTTAAAAAGTAACAATTTAGAACCAAGTTACTTAGAGTTAGAGCTAACTGAAAGTATGATTATGCAAGATTTAAATAATGCAATTTTTACTATGAATGAATTGCAATCTCTAGGAGTGAGAATTGCAATTGATGACTTTGGCACAGGTTATTCTTCTTTAGTTTACCTGAAGAATCTACCAGTTAATACCTTAAAAATTGACCGTTATTTTATTCATAATGTCGCTCACGATCATCAAAAATCCGCCATCACGAAAGCTCTCATCGAAATGGCGCATAATATGAACATGAGAGTAGTAGCTGAAGGTGTAGAGACAGAGGCAGAATTATCTTTTCTACGAGAAAATAGCTGCGACGCTATGCAAGGTTTTTTGTTTAGTCGGTCATTACCAGCAGAAGATTTTGAAAACTTTTTGTGGAATAATAAGCAATTATCTAGCTTGAGAAAGGGAGTAGGGAATGGGGGGTAGGGAGTAGGGATTAGGTAATATTTCATAATTACCAATTATCACTGAAATCAGAATTTAATTTTTTCCTTTTTAATTTTTCAATTAATATGAACAGCATTTTAGTTATTGAAGACGACATCAATGTTCGTCACAATATTTTAGAACTCTTAGAAAATGAAGGATTTAACTTGATTGCCGCAGAGAATGGACAAATTGGTGTGAAATTAGCTCAGGAACAAATGCCTGATTTGATTATTTGTGATGTCATGATGCCAGAATTAGATGGTTATGGAGTATTAAAGACATTACGTCAAAATCCGACAACAGCGATTATTCCGTTAATCTTCCTTACTGCTAAATCTGACAAAACTGACTTTCGTCAAGGTATGGCAATGGGAGCAGATGACTATATCATCAAACCTTTTACAAGAAATGAATTATTAGCTGCTATTGCTTGCAGATTAGAAAAACAAACAACTATTCATCAGGAAACTCAAAAGAAACTTGATAATCTCAGGAATAGTATTGCTCTATCTCTACCCCATGAGATGCGAACACCTCTCAATGGCATCTTGGGCTTTTCACAAATTTTGATGGAAGACAGTGATGTTTTAGATTCGCAATCAATCCGGGAAATGGCAGAATCTATTTATTATTCAGGTGAACGGTTATTGAGATTAATTCAGAATTTTTTATTGTATGCAGAACTAGAAATTATTGCCTCAGATCCACAGCAAATTAAAATTCTACAAAGCAAAACTACAAAATTTCCTACGCTGTCACTAATTAATATAATTACGGAAAAAGTTAAAAAAGCCGAGCGAGAAGCAGATTTACAAATAGATTTATGTTCATGCCATATCAAAATATCCCCAGAGAAAATATCTAAAATTGTGGAAGAATTAATTGATAATGCCGTAAAGTTCTCTTCTATAGGTAGTGTAATTCAAGTAAACAGCCAATGTATTAACAATACATTGGTTTTATCTTTTATGGATCAAGGTCGTGGTATGACAGCAGATCAAATAGCAGAATTAGGAGCTTATCGCCAATTTGAACGCAAACTGTATGAGCAACAAGGCTCAGGATTAGGGTTAACTATTGCTAAACGCCTGGCGGAATTACATGGTGGCAAACTGAAAATTCACAGTCAGCCACAAGAAAAAACAGTTGTGCAGGTAATGTTACCTTGTTTGAGTGCGTCTCAGGAACGTCAGAGTGAAAATACTTACCAGCAATCATCATTAAAGTGGTGAGTGGTGAGTGCTGTTAGCAGTAGCTTGGCGTTGAACAGCGTGCTTAGTCAGTATTTTCTTTCCCCTGGCGCTTCTAATTCTTTTGTCAGTTTAATAAAAGCTTAGGCATTGCTCAAGAGGCAATAGCTTGCTTGGGTAATGCCGTAAGCTTGTTGGGTATGTAGATTTGGCTGACTCAAATACTATTATCTGCAACTGATGTATGCGATCGCCTTGGGTTTTTGTAGAAGTTAGCGTATAACTTGTATGAGTTGTGTTCTTGTTGACAATAAGTTATAGTTTTGTGACAGTATATGGCAAAGCGATCGCTCCAAGCATCGGATGAAGGGATAAAAAAAGCTAAACAAGCTTTTAAGCGCAAAGGTTGGACACAAGAATATTTGGCAACTGAGGTAGGTTTAGAAACGCGCCAACCGATTTGGAAATTTTTTACTGGTAAACCAGTCGATCGCCACGTCTTTAATGATATCTGCTTTGTGTTGGAGTTAGACACCTCAGAAATTGCTCAACACTCAGCTTTCGATGATTCTATATCTGTAGAAATATCTGAACCACACACATTAGATATTGATGTCTTAGTACAAAAGTTGCGCTATGTACACCATGAGAGAATTCAAGCTCAGTGTGGCACTTTGCATATTTTGGATATTGCCCGGCCTATTAATCTTAATGATTTATATATTGATGTCAATATTTTTGAAGAAATTACTAGCAAAAGATGGCTAGAAATTACTGACTTACAAAGGCTAGAGTCTTATGAAGTTAACCATTCTGGTTTCAGCAAAGTATACCAAGAACGCATTACTGGTTTAGAGGCTGTCAGAAAATATTCTCAAATTTTAGTGCTAGGTAAACCAGGTTCCGGTAAAACTACATTTTTACAATCAATTGCTATTAGTTGCAATCAAGGGATTTTTCAACCAAATTATTTACCAATTTTTATCAATTTAAAGAACTTTGTTGAAGATTATAGAAGCTGTAAGCAACTGAGTTTATTTAATTATATCTATGATTATTTTATCAATCTTGGTATTACAGAGACAGAACTAGCTACAGTTTTCTCTCATGGTAGAGCTTTAATTTTATTAGATGGCTTAGATGAAGTCATTGGAGAAGCATCAGAAGTTATTGTTAATAAAATTCGGAATTTTATTGATAAATTCTATAAAAACAAAATAATTATTAGTTGTCGTCTCGCTGCCGAGAGTTTTAATTTTTCTGGTTTTACAGCCGTAGAAATTGCTGATTTTAATAAAGCGCAAATTGCTGCATTTGCCCATAAATGGTTTTTGACGGTTACAAAAAATTCCCCAGTACAAGCGCAGACGTTAGCACATAAATTTATGCAAAAACTAGAATTAGCTGAAAATGCTCAAATTCTAGAATTAGCAACCACACCGATTTTATTAAATCTCACCTGCTTAGTGTTTCAGTCTGGAGAAGATTTCCCTAGCAACCATTCTGAACTTTATAAACAAGCTGTGGATTTGTTATTAGTACGCTGGGATGAAGCCAGGGGAATCAAGCGAGATCAAGTTTATCGCAATCTGTCTTTACTACATAAAATTAAATTACTGAGTTATATCGCTGCAATTAGCTTCCATCAAGGTAATTACTTTATTACCGCAGCGAAAATTCAGTATTTAATTGCGGATTACTTATCTAGTTTACCCAATGCTAATACTGATCCAGATGCTTTAGAAATAGAAAGTGCCGCAGTTTTACGAGCAATTGAACTTCAGCATGGCTTATTAATTGAACGAGCAAGAGGAATTTATTCTTTTTCTCATTTAATTTTCCAGGAATACTTTACAGCTAGAGAAATTATTGCTAATGCTAATCCGACAACATTATTAGAATTTGTCAATCATCTCCATGAAAAACGCTGGCGAGAAGTCTTTTTGCTGAGTGTGGGGATGTTAAATCCTGCTGATGATTTATTCACAATCATGAAAGCAGCCATTGATCAGATACCTAGCCAGAATGAGCAATTACATAAATTTATGCGATGGGTAGAGCAAAAAGCATCTCAAGTAGATGCTGCTTATCACTGTGCTAGTGTGCGAGCTTTTTATTTTACAATTGCTTTGCCACCAACACATCCTCTAGCTTGCAATCAAGATTTGGCCATAACTTTAGATCATCAACTTGCTGGTAGCTTGGTGGCAGATTTAGCATTAGATTTGGCATTGACTTATGCACTGGCTGTCAGCCTGACAATGAGTGCTGAGATATTTTCTCAACGCTTGGCGGTTTTACATCTGTCCCTTGATTTGAAGTATTTGTTAGCTAATCAACCATCTCTGCAAGCATCTTTGCAAGAACTAGCCAGTGAATTACCTCATTCTCAGGAAGATAGAGAAACACTAAGAATCTGGTGGTACACTCATGGTCAAGCTTGGACTGAAGAATTGCGATCGCTCATGATTCGTACTCGCCAAATTGGTTATGATTGGCAGTTACTTGAGCAAGATTATCAGTATCTACAACAGTATTGGGATGCTAATAAATTACTTTTAGATTGTCTCCACACGGCTAGTAATGTAAGCCATAATATCAAAAATATGATAGAACAAAATTTGTTTTCATTAGGATAGGTAATTAAGAATTTAACCAAAGAGGCACTAAAACACAGAGGTACAAGCAAGTCTATTGCCGGATTAGCTCTAAAATCGGACTTTGGAGAGGTGACAATGACTGTATTTCGATTCTATTTTAATTAAATTGTGTATATATTTTTACTTTCATGAATGTCTCTGGACGTTTATTATTGCTGGTTGGGTTGTTCACCTCAGCAGCCTGTAATCAAACTCGTACCCCATTAGATAATTCCACATTACCAACATCTACTCCTGCGGCTCAGTTAGCGCAGAGTTCTACCCAGGCGAAAAATGTAATTACTACTGAAACATTTTCACCGCAACCCATCCGCATCAATTTGCAGGATTTACCTGCACCCTTTGCTACAGAAAGTGTTTCTAAACCTCCTCAAGTTGTACCCATTCCTAAAAACCCGACGCTAAAAGTACCATCAGGTTTTACCGTCAATGTTTTTGCGGATGGTTTAAATGCACCACGTTGGTTAGCTTTAACTCCTAGTGGGGATGTATTGGTGACAGAAACTCGGCAAAACCGCATTCGTTTGTTACGGGATACTAATGGCGATGGGGTAGCTGATGTTCGTGAAACTTTTGCTAGTCGAGAAAATGGGTTAAATATTCCCTTTGGGATGGCTTTTGCTGGTAATTCCTTCTTTTTGGGTAATACCGATGCAGTTGTACGGTTTCCTTATAGCCAAGGGCAACAACGACTAACAGGTAATGGTCAAAAAATAGCTGATCTTCCTGGCGGTGGTTACAATCAGCACTGGACACGCAACGTAGTAATATCACCGGATGGGAACAAACTTTATGTTTCTGTAGGTTCCCGTTCTAATGTGGACGAGGAGGAATTACCACGGGCTTCAGTTCAGGTGATGAATTTAGACGGTTCCCAGCAGCAAACCTTTGCTTTCGGCTTACGTAACCCAGTCGGTTTAGACTTTCACCCAGTCACCAAAGAACTGTATACCACTGTGAATGAACGGGATGGCATTGGTGATGATTTGGTTCCAGACTACCTGACGCGGATTCGTCAGGGAGAATTTTATGGCTGGCCTTATACTTACTTCAAACCCAACAACCTTGATCCACGGCAAACAACCAACAATAAAAGTAAACGTCCAGACTTAGCAGCCCGTACCCTCAACCCAGACGTTTTATTTCAAGCCCATTCAGCCGCTTTGGGGTTGCAATTTTATGATGGTGACACCTTTCCCCAAAGATATCGTAACGGTGCTTTCGTAGCTTTTCGGGGTTCATGGAACCGCGATCGCGGTACTGGTTATAAAATTGTTTTCGTTCCCTTTAATAATCAAGGACGACCACAAGGCTACTACGAAGACTTTCTAACTGGGTTTCTGCTCGATCCCTCTGTCCCAACCACTTGGGGACGACCTGTGGGTTTACTTGTGTTGCCTGATGGTAGTCTATTAGTCACAGAAGAAGCCAATAATCGCATTTATCGGATTCAGTATACAGGGGGTTAGGGATTGGGGATTGGGGAAGCAGAGGAGCAGAGGAGCAGAGGAGAATAACTATTGCCTATTGCCTATTACCTATCTCCTATTGCCTATAATTTTTCTGTAGCTTGCTCTTAGTTTTCTCTGGTTTGAATTAGTTTTCTGGAAAACATTAATATTCTTGTAGCTCAAAAAAATTAGTTATGACTCACAATGACGATAATGAGCAATTAACAGCCAATGAGTCTTCCTCACACTCAGGCGCACGTTACTGGGGTAACGTGGAGGTGATTGAGGAAGGGGAAAACTATAGAATTAGTCGCGTTGAAATTAAGCCGAGACATGGTATTAAACCACAAATACATTATCACCGTAATGAACATTGGGTTGTCGTTTCTGGTGTTGCTAAAGTAACTTGTGGAGATGAGGAAGTATTACTAGGGCGTAATCAATCAACTTATGTTCCATCTGCAACGCTGCATAAAGTTGAAAACCCAGGATCTATTCCTTTAGTAATTCTAGAAATTCAAAATGGCGAATATCTAGGTGAAGATGATACAGAACGCCCCTATGATTTGAATTTGGTTAAGCCTACACCGGAAAGTAAGTAGAAGGGAGTGGGGAGTGGGGAGTTGGGAGTTGGGAGCAGAGGAGCAAGGGAGATTTTTTCCCAAGTATTCTTTAATTTTGACTTGTGACTTTTGTCTTGATTCTGCCCAGTCCCCAATCTCCTTTAAAACCAGCCTTCTTGTTCTAAGGTTTCAATCAATTGCAAGCCTCTGGGATCGCCTACACCTAATAGCGAGGCTTTGGCATCTTCGCGTACGCCTAGGTCTTTGTCTTCGGCAAAGGACTGAATTAAGGCATCGATCGCTGTGGCATAAACTACATTAGAAGGTAGTTCTTTACACAATTGACCGATCGCCCAAGCACTGTTGCTTCTGACTGCTGCTACTGGATCTTGGACTAGGGCTTCAATTAGGGGTGGTATTGCACCTAAAACTGCTTCATAACCGACTTCTGCCATTTGTGCTAAGGCGCTAGCAGACCAAAGACGAACGGCGGAGATATCGGTTCTTAAAGCGTCTGCTAAAGGCGCTAAACAACGGCGATCGCGACAGTTGCCTAAAGCCCAAACTACGCCTTTGCGTACATAGCCGTTCCAGTCGCGATTGAGTTGAGTAATTAACGGTTCCACCGCATCGGCACTGGGATTGCGGCCAATGCCATAGGCTGCACTCACTCGCACTAAGGGACAGGTATCAGTCAATAAGTGGATGAGATGGGGTGTAGCGCGTGAGTCTTCAATATCACAAAAAGCACGAGCCGCCAGCATCCTTTGCTGTGGTTGGTGATTTTCCAACAGGGCTAGCATTTCGTCTGGGTCAGGTTTAGGTAGTTCTGACTCAGCCGTGATTGGCTCTAGTTTATCTAAGGGGCTTTCTAATTCTTCCTCGACATCGAGTAGGCTTAGGTCTTCTTCGTCATACATATTTCTTCTATAAGTCGGAGTGGTATCTATATAACCCCCCGTACTAATTTATTAAAGCTTTATTTTTTATGGGTTAAATCATTGTACACTTTCTCATCCCTCTCATTGCAGTGAATGTGGAAATGGGGAGTGGGGAGTGGGGAGGCAGGGGAGGCAGGGGAGGCAGAGCGGCAGAGGAGAATAAAACTAATCTATTGCCTATTGCCTATTGCCTATCCAGTTGCTTTAACATCCAGAGGGATTGAGTTTGATAACCTAGCTGATTGTAGAGGTTTAATGCGGCTTGGTTGGATTGAAATACTTGCAATCCGATTTGGCGATCGCCTCTTTGCATTGCCCAATTTTCTACATAGCGCATCAAGGCTGTACCAATACCCCGTCGTCGATGTTCTGGGACGACGTAAAGTAAAAAAATGTGAGCATGGCGGTTGCCGGTGACTTGATCTATGGCATTGCCCACCCAGAGACAGGCGATGGGGGATGGGGGAGTGGGGGGAGATGTAGATTCGCCTAAAAAATCTACCCACCACAAGGGGGTATCTTTGGATAAGTATTGCTCAACGGTTCTAGCTAGATGGGCAAAATCTTGTGTAGGAAATAAGTCTTGGTAGGTGCGCTGCATAAATTTGACTAGCAGCGATCGCTCTAACGTAGAACCGCGACGAATATAGTAGCCCGGTATTAATAATTCAAAATTCAAAATTCAAAATTCAAAATTAGTCAGTAGTCATTTTTTCACTTTGTCCCCCTCATCCCCCACCCTACGGGAAGCAAGCTACATCCCCCTCATCCCCCAATCCCTACTCCCAACTCCCCACTCCCTACTCCCACCTCTTCAATCGGCGCTGGTGCTGCCATGTCGGAGGGTAAAAATATTCTGGCGCTGACTGCTACTAGCGCAATGATGAATACTATGACGACAAGCAAGGGGGCAATGTACTGACGAAATATAGCCATATTTTTGGTTGCGATCGCTTTGGGTCTGGAGTAAAAATCTAATTAAAGATTTGTGAATTTTACTTGACTTAATTTTACCTATTTTTAAGCATTGCTGACTAAGTTTTAGACATTTATAGCTGAAGCCAATGAGATTAGGACATCAGTAAATCATAAAACCATTACCATCAAAGGCTTTTAAACCTGTAACCTGTAACCTGTAACCTGTAACCTGTAACCTGTAACCTGTCACCTATCACCTGTCACCAGAATTAGCGGGTATCACGGTCTAAGTCATCGAGAACTCGCTCAGAATACCAATTTTCGGGCATTCCTGGATATCTCTGTTTAGCTTGCTCAATTAGGCGTTCTGCGGCTGCTACATCGCCAGATAACCTAGCAATGAGTTGGCTTTTAAGATAGTCCTGGCTCTCAGGTACTTCTTCATTAATAGGCTCATTGATAGGCTGAGAAATTGGTTCTCGCAATACTTGGGTTTGTTCTCGCTTTAACTGCCAGAACAATACGTAGTAGAGTGTACCAAAAATTAAAATCAGGCTGACTGTTCCGAAAAATGTGAGCAGGTTAAAGGCTAAATAACCTAAAACTAACTGTGAAAGAACATACCCAAGTAACAACCCTGTGAGTAAGAGAATAAGTGTACCAATCAGAATTATTACTTGGTTTCCCATAAATCCTCATCTTCTGGCTCAAGTCCTGGTCTATTTACTGCCACTGGTTTTGGGTTCCAGGGGGCAAAAAATGGTAATAACAGCAGTCCTGGAACTGCGGCTACAATACTAATCACAAAAAATAAAGGCCAACCCGTACTTTTTGCTAGTGAACCAGCCGGGGCAACTAAAATATCACGGCTAACAGCCATGAAACTGGAGAGTAAAGCATACTGAGTAGCAGAAAACCGTTGGTTACACAGGCTCATTAAAAAGCCCACGAAGGCGGCTGTTCCTAAACCAGCACAAAAGTTTTCGATGTTAATAGTTAGCACTAGCACTTGGTAGTTTTTACCAACTTGAGCCAGTAATAAGTAAGCTAAGTTACTCACTGCTTGTAGTCCACCAAACAACCAAAGTGAGCGATTGAGTCCAATGTTACTCAAAACTGCTCCCCCTGCTAGAGTACCAACAATGGTAGCAATTAGTCCCATGCCTCCTTGAATTGCGCCTATGTCGGTTTGAGTGAATCCAATTTGCAGCAGGAAGGGTGTGGACATATTGTTAACGAAGGCATCGCCTAGTTTATAAAGGACGATGAACAGCAAAGTTAACACTGCGTAGACTACACCTTGGCGTTGAAAGAATTCTCCAAAGGGCAAAATGACGGCGGCTGCTAAAGATTCTGGTGGGCGAGTATCTTCTGGTTCTGGTGCAAATAAGGTTCCTATAATCCCTATTGCCATACCACCTGCCATCAATAAATAAACTGATGACCAAGGGATGCTATCAGCTAGTATCAGTGCTAGAGAGCCTGTCAGCAATAGGGCAATACGATAACCTAAAACGAAAACGGCTGCACCAGCGCCCAATTCCAATTTATCTAGAACATCGGTGCGGTAAGCGTCGGCGGCGATGTCTTGGCTGGCGCTGAAAAATGCGATCGCTACAGCGTTGATAGCTAAAAATTGTAATGCTTGTTTGGGTTGTTGCAAAGCCATGCAAGCGATCGCCATCAATAACCCTATTTGCAGGGTAATTAACCAACCGCGCCGTCTCCCCAAATACGGCAGTTTCAACCAGTCTAACAACGGCGACCAGAGAAATTTCAATGAATAAGGTAATCCTACAAGGCTAAATAACCCGATGGCTGTTAAATCAACCTTTTCTACAGTCATCCAAGCTTGTAAGGTTTTACTGGTTAAAAATAATGGCAAACCAGAGGAAAAACCGAGTAATAGTAAAGCTGCCATCTTGCGACTGCCAAAAACTTGCAGCAGCGATCGCACTGGATTCATAATTGCCAATGTTCCTGTAATGAGTTGCAGATATCTTGCCACAGTTGGTGTCTTGTGTCATGGGTTCTGATAACGGCGTTACTGAATTAAGAGATAATTCTTGTAGGGTAGGCATCTTGCCTGCCCAAACATACAAAGGACGGGCTGTCCGTCCCATCCCACAAAAGCATTAAAATCATCCTCTAAATTACGTAACACTCTTTAACTTTCTTTAAGCCGATAAACTTCATGTCCCCTAATTTCTACTCCGTGTGCAGCTAGGCATTTCTTCCAACCTTCACGCGTACCTATTTCGCTTTTCTGTTTGAGCAATCCTAATTCCTGTTCCCGTTGCGTGAGTTGAGCAAATTGTTCATAAAGAGGATAGTTAGGTGTGACAAAGGTTTCTTTACGATGCAGTACCGGGGGATTTGCTCTATTACTATAGTCTCGGTGAGTAACGTACAGAGTTTTTAAGTCAATAGTTATACTCGCTTGTAAAGCTGGATGGGGGTCTGTGTCGAATTCTGGATAAAATAAATAGGAAATTTGCGGTTGGTCAGTGTAATATTTAATTAAAGTAGCACCATCAACACGCCCAATGGTGCGGCTAGCACAACCTTCGTAGATGCGTAGTAAAGGGTCAAGTGCTGCTAAAGCTGAAATATGGACGTAAAGCGCACCCCGTGTGTGTTTACCAATTTTGCTTTTGTCACAGGCGGTTTTAACAATGCCAGCTCTACCTAGACTAAATAATTTTTGATCAGCAACTTCGCAAGCTTCCTCATAACTACCAAAAAAGGCTTTGATGTCATGGCGCATGGCTGGCGAAAGTTGGGAAAATTTGGGACGCTGATCAAAGTGGGTGAGGGCTAGGTAAACTTGAATATCTAAGGAACGACGGTAGGCGATCGCATCCCATTCAGCTTCGTCGGTAGCTTGTAAAATGACATTAAAGGCGCGGCGGAAATTACCAAACTCACTGAGTAATTCCTGTTCTGTCTCCAGTTCACCCTTGACAGGTAATCTGCCACGCTTAGTAAAAAACTCCATCAGGGGTTGTAGTTGTTCTTGATAATCCTCAAACCGCTTAGTAGGAATACGGACTCGCGGTGTAGAGGTGCGAGAAAAAAAGCGGATAGCTTTGAAACTTTCTTTTTCGGCTTCATCCCGAAAGACGAAGTAGACACCCAGTGCTACAGGGACTGCATCGACATTTAAAACTTCATCAATATATTTTTTCAGTTCTTCTTGTTCGTAATACTTTTGGAAAGTATTGCGACTGGTGACAATCCCATCACTGTAAGCTAGTTGGGCTTTACTAGGAGCGTTAATTAAAACTTGCGCCGCCACAATTAAAACCTTGCGAGTGAGTTCCCAAGCTTGGATGAGGCTTTGGCGACGTTCGGCAATATCTTCAATCACATTGAGGACATAACCCAAATTCACCACATCGGCGGAAGTGATGCTTTCATCAGGGTAGTAATAAGGATCCCAACCTGCACTGGTATAGCCGAGGTTAGCTACACGCTGCACATCCCCACCATAGCCACAACCGTAGTCAAAAAAACTGGTGTCTTGGTTAAGGATTGCCCATTCTATAGCCAATCGTACAGGACGAGAGATTTCAGTCCGAGCGATCGCAGCTCTGTGACGCTCAATTTCTAGCGTTTCGGGCATAGTCACCCCTTTGGGAATTCAAAATTCAAAATTTTTAATTAGTAAATATAGCGGTTTGCAGTTGAATGAAATACTGACCTAACCCCTTCCCTACAAGGCTATCCATTAGTCACATCTTTCTTAATAAAGGCTGAAAAGCAAATATAGAGGGAATTACAGGAGATGGGGTTGCCATAAAGATTAGACAAAATTCAGAAAGTATGCGTTGAGATTTGATGGGCTAGTTTCCAAGTGGCAGCAATATCGTGCAATCGTCGTAACCCTCGCCAAATAGTCTTGACACCGGGTTCCCCATCACCTTTACGACCCAGAAAACCACCAAGTCGAGCAATCATCCGTACAGCTTGTGTTAATGTTGGTGGCTCGGCTGGTGGAATTGGGTTCTTGTTCACACTCACACATAAAGATGAGCCAGCGCCGTGGGCGGGTTTCCCGACTTGAGGCGACTGGCGTTGCCATTCAACTGTAGTGAAAACCGTTTCACAACTTTGTTCTGGATTGTGCCTGCTTTATCAGACGCTTGTTTCGCCGTTTATCTCCCAAATCTAAGTACCTCAATTCCCTTGCTGCCCATTTTTCCATTTTTTACACCCTGTCTCTCCTCTCTCAAAACTATACCTATCAAGCCTTTCGCCTTCTTTTAAGTATTTTTACTTTTTGTTAAGAAAGATCCGGGTAATGGATAGCCTACAAGGGAAGGGGAATACAACTCAAAGCCTCTCTCCTTGTAGGAGAGAGGTTTGGAGAGAGGTCAAAACTGTGCTACACCCAACCGAGAACTGCTATAGTTGCCCCTCATCCTCCTCATCATCCTTTCAACTTTTCACCGTTAGTGCAATTAAATCTTCAATTTTCTTGATATTTGGATCGCCTGCTAAGTAACCTATGCCACGATGCAAGTGTAGACGGAATTGAATTGCTAGAGTTTCTTTATCGGTGGGATAACCATCATTATGACAGCGTTGCTTGAGGGCAAGCAGGAGAATATCAGACATTTCACCACCAAAAACACGCCAACTCATTTCCACGTTACTATCTTGAGGAATTGGTACAGGTGAGGGTGGAGTAGCTTCAGCGAGGGAACGACAAAAAGCCCAACGGCAAAGAATATTCCATTGGTCAATTTTGGTGCTACGTTTGAGTTTGAGCAGTTGGTCTTTGGCTGTTTGGGAAAGTTTGATGCGTTCAATTGGTGATTCCATAGACACATTTAGGCATTGTCTGCGATCTAAGCAGAACAGCGTAAATAACTAAAGGTATGTAGTAAGGACTTTAGTCCTTTTTGTAGAACTAAAGTCCTTATACCAATTCTCTATGAAATATTTGCAAAATAAGAACAATCTACACTGATGTAGTTGTAAAATTATCGATTCCCAAAGTGCCAGTAAATCCTGTCACTTCAATGATGGCATCAGTAGTTGCACTAAACCCTGCTGTAGCGTTATTAATAGCGACAAAGCTACGGCTACCAAAGGTGAATAAAGCCGCAAAGTTAGCAGCAAAATTAGCGGTGGTTAATTGGGCTGCAATGTCTGTTGCATCAAGAGTTGCAACAGTTCCCCCATCATAAAATCCGGCTCGTGCAGTGGAAACGAAGAATAAATCATTGCCAGCATTAGCATTGAAGTCAGTAATCACATCAAAGTTGCTAAGGAGGGAATCAGCTAATTTGCGGTAGTCAAAACGGTCTACTCCCAGTCCTCCAGTGAGAGTATCTTTTCCAGTTCCTCCAGTTAATATGTCATTACCAGCATCTCCATTGATGGTATCGTTACCAGTACCTCCATTGAGAGTGTCGTTACCAGCACCTCCATCAAGGCTATTGTTACCACTGTTGCCAGTGATGATATTATCAGCTCCATTCCCAGTGCCGTTAATCGCAGTTGTTCCTGTCAGGGTGAGGTTTTCGATATTTGGCAGGGCAGCCAGACTGAAGGTGACACTGCTAGAAACTCTATCTGTGCCTTCTCCGGCATTTTCGATAATCGTGTCTGTGGTGGTATTGACACTGTAAACATCATTCCCTAAACCACCAATTAAGGTATCAATACCAGCACCACCATTGAGGGTATCGTTACCAGCACCACCATCAAGTCTGTTGTTGCCATTGTTACCAGTAATGGTATTATTAGCTCCATTCCCAGTGCCATTAATCGCAGATGTTCCTGTCAGGGTGAGTTTTTCGATGTTTGGCAGGGCAGCTAGGCTGAAGGTGACACTGCTAGAAATTGTATCTGTACCTTCTCCTGGATTTTCAATAATCGTGTCAGTGGTACTATTAACAATGTAGGTATCGTGGCCTAAACCACCAATCAAGGTATCATTACCAGCACCACCATCCAGGATATTGTTAGCACTGTTGCCAGTGATGACATTATTAGCTGCATTCCCTGTACCATTAATCGCAGCTGTTCCGATGAGGGTGAGGTTTTCAATATTGGGGAGGGTAGCAAGGCTGAAGGTGACACTGGATTCAATGGTGTCTATACCTTCTCCGGCATTTTCGATAATCGTATAGGTGGTAGTATCAACAATATAGGTGTCATCGCCTAAACCACCCATGAGGATAGAATCATCAGCACTACCAATCAGGGTGTCATCATCAGCACTACCATAGAGAATTTCATTAGTTGCGATTTCAATAGAGTACTGCCCCAAACTACCATAATCTGTGTAGCCAGTAGAAAGAGGATCTCCTTTCCCCACGCCATCAATAGCTAAGTAATAAGTTCCAGCAGCGACACTTGTTGTGATACTTGCAGATAGTAAATCGGTGGGATTAGAAGATGCAATTAATGTCCCACCAGAGTTATATAGTCCTGCCCAAATGTCTAGGTTGGGTCCGCGAGTGAAGGGATTTACTGTTATGGTGATGGAACCAGCAGATGCGGCAAACCGATAGTAATCAATATCCGTATTGCGCTCGATGATGCCACTACCAATCAGAGTTGTACCAGAAATGGTCAATGCCTTTGCTGTGGCAATTGTATTACCAGTATCATCGGCTCGGTAACTGAAACCATTATTGGTTGTAATAATTTGCAAATCATCTTGAGTATTGTTAGCAGAACCATACTCGCCTTTGCTCCACTGGGTTAGGTTCTGGTAATAGCCTGTACCCATAATTGGCGCCCAGCCAGTCTGTCCACTACCATGTCCCCTGTAGTATCCCTCAGCCGGGCTAGTTCTTCCATCATGGGATAGTCCCAGAGTATGGCCTACTTCATGAGTGATAGCTTCAGCTACATATTTTTCGTTGTCACCTAGGCTGTCACTAAAGACGTAGG
Organism: Nostoc sp. PCC 7524; assembly: GCF_000316645.1. Classification (NCBI taxonomy): domain Bacteria; kingdom Bacillati; phylum Cyanobacteriota; class Cyanophyceae; order Nostocales; family Nostocaceae; genus Nostoc; species Nostoc sp. PCC 7524. The sequence continues at coordinate 3,017,331 of NC_019684.1, read as the reverse complement.
TGGGAGTATCTGTATTCCAGTTGAAGGAACCACGATAGGCGACTCCCCCGGCTGAAGAACCAAACCAGCTGGAACTACTACCACCGATAACGACACGTACACCCCAGCGAGTATCGCTACTACTACTCTTAATCAGATCATTAATATCTGTTGGAGCTTGAGTTGTGACGTTAACATTAAACGGGCTAAAATCCTCAGCGACTCGCTGCCAAATATACTGGATTCTTTCGAGTTCAGCCGAGCTGAAAGAGGCTGGATTTCCATCAAAGTCGAAAGCAGGGGTAACAATGTTCGCCCCACCCGCATAGCTTGCATTCCACCCAGTACCAGAGGTGGTATGCCCGTCGAAATCTAGATAAATCGTATGTCTAGCTCCGGCTAAACTGTTGAGAAAAAATGTTTTGGATAAATCTAAAGTTGCGGATGCAGTTGTGGATGTAGTTGCGGATGCAGTTAGGGTTTGCTGTTCATTTTGGATTAGCTCTGGTTCTACTGGTGGTAGCGCACAAACTGAGCAAGCACAACCTATAGTATGTGAATTTGTTGAAAGTATCACAGCGTCTGAAGTTTTGCTGACAGTCAGCTGCACAGACTTTAATACTGCTGCTGTGAAACTCTTTGTTAGCAGAGACTCAGCAAATACTGCTCCTTCATCACTTATAGAAGCATCATTATCCATCGCTGATGTCTGCATTTGCGGATCTTTGCCTGTCTGAGGATTTAGTCTCCATCCTGAATCATCAACTAATCCCTCATTTTCCGGAAAATTAGCAGATAAATCTTGAAAATCGCTTTTTTTCCAGGGAAATTGGCGTTTAGTTAAATTTTTTGCTACGCTTCTGAAGCTTTTCATAACGCACTCCTCCCTGTACAATTTCAGTTGTTGTTCTTTTAATATTTCTACTTACATCTTCACAAAAATTTTGTGAAACACATTAACTACTCAGTATAGAGTGTATAAGCTTAGTTTAAGGACAAAAATCTATAAATATAACGTATAATAATTGACGCACTTTTTGCTTTCTGCGTCTTTATACGTAAATTTGTGCAATATATTGAATCCACGCACTCTAGCAAGAATACTCAGCATTGAGCCAATGCCTTAACTCTGTACTGAGTCGCCTACCGAGAAAGACTGGCTGATTCTGACGCAGATAATTGCAATGCCTGTAGGATTTACCCAAGTCTCATCTTTAAACTTTCTTGTAAGGTGGGTAACTAGGAGATAATTCGGTAAAAATCAATGGAGTTGTTACACGGTGCTGATTAATTAACAACTATTATTGATTTATCAAAGAAAGGCAGAAGGCAGAAGGAATTTATCTTCTTTTATTACTACGGAGAGAGTAAAATCATCAAGTAGGAGATGATATTGTCTCGGAGAAATATATTGAGACTACGAGCGATCGCACTCTGGAATAGACATAGCCAAAAAAGAATTTTTTGGCTATGTCTAATTCCCAATTTAAGGCTGATTTGACGACAATGGTACAGTTGCAATATCACTTAAGCCAATGCTAGTGAGCAAATTCTGCCACTGTTCTTGAATGGCTTTATTTTGAGGGTTTTGCTGACGTAATTGTGCCAGAGTAACTGCGGCTTCATGCCAAATTTTATTTCGGATATAGATGTCAACGCGTTGTAGAGGAGTTGCGGTTTTTAACTGCTCAAGAGTTGTTGGGTTCAGGGTAACTCGTTTGATTACGCCTTCAACGTAAATTGGTGGTGATTGCTTTTCTGGGTCACAATAGACGGTGAGAAACCAACGATAGCGTTGATTTACGGTCAATGGGGAAATATTGCTAGGTAGAGAAACGCTAATAACTCCAGCTGTTTTGGGGAGAGCGATCGCTGTTTGGTAAACTGAGTTATCATCCTGATCCTGCAAGACAAATTCTGTGGGATAGTTGGCATTGTCGGCGTATGGGACATAAAACATCAGCGTGGGATGTTCCTGTGTTGTCAATCCCCAAACGTTTGTCACCGTAGGAGCATCTTCGGTAAACGGTACTAAAGCCGTGAGTTCCGGTTTTACTAATGGACAAGAACCCCGTTTAGCACCACCACGAACACGACCCCCAGGAGGCGGTTCGGAAGTAGGCGCAGGCGGTGGCACAAAACTCACTTTTTGGGTATGGGTAACAGGCGAGTTGGAAGGCGCTGGTTTTGCCAGTACCCAAGTTTGAGATGCTAATAAACTTGTATAGCTAACAGCTAATGAGAGTAATAGTTTCATAGAGTTTTATTAGATATGGTTGACGAGGGCAGGGGATTGGGGATTGGGGATTGGGGATTGGGGAAGCAGGGGGCAGAGGAGAAAAACTATTGCCTATTGCCTATTGCCTATTGCCTAATAATTGAATTGATACTACAGTTGCGGTTCCTAATAACGACACAGTTGAGGGTACGAAGGGAACCCAAACACCTCCTATTAACAAACCCAAACACAAGAGATATACAACACCAGAACTTACACCAATAGCTAATGCCAACTTGGGGACTAAGCGCCATTGCCAAGCTACTAAACCCCCTAATCCCGACCAAACGCTTATCCAAATCACCTCTAACCAAGGCGACCAAGTTCGTAATAAGGGGCGATTATCTAACACTGCACTGATGATTTGGCTGACCATGTGGGCTTGTACCATGACTCCCGGCATTTGCTCATCTAACAACTTGCCGTAGGGTGTCCCCCAATAGTCAGGAAAATCTCCTTTTGCTGCTACTCCAATCAGCACAATCCGGTCTTTGATGGCGTTGGGGTTAATAGGATTAGATAACAACTGGGTCAGCGTTACCTGTTCGGCAATTGTCCTAGAGGCACGGTAATTGAGTAATATCTGTCCGCCATTGGCATCTATGCCTTGATAACCGCCAGTGCGAGGCGAAATGCGTTGAAAAACGGTCTTATCTAACTGCAAACTAGGAGATGTGCCAGAGGTAAATTTAGGTTGAATTCCTAAAGACGCTAAATAGCGAAATGCCAATTGGGTACTGAACGCATAGGGGGCAGAACATAATGATGCCGTCTCTTGATTCATAAACATCAGATGGCGACGGACTACACCATCAGCATCATGAACAAAGTCGCTAAATCCTAAGCGGTCTTTGGGGATTTCTGGTGGTGGTTCAATGCCTTTGGTTTTCGCTGTGGTATCACTGCCTTTACACACTCCAATTAAGTTATCGGTTTGCTTGAGTTGAGAGATTAAATCTGGTTGTTCGGCAGGAAAATCACGGTAAATGTCTAAACCGATGGCTTTGGGTTGATACTGACTCAGCTTTGCTAGTAATTTATTCAGGTATTTTTCTGAGATAGAAGTTCCTTTTAATACTTCCTTATTGCGACGCTGATTGGCTAAGTCTTCATCTTCTATGGTGATTACCAACAGGCGGGGATCTGGCCCTTCATTGGGACGCGATCGCATCATCTGGTCAAAGGCTTGTAGTTCTAATGTTTGCAATCCCCCAAAGAACCGTAAACCACAAACTACAGCCGTTACCGCTAAACTAGACACTGCCACTTTTTTTAAATGGCTTGTTCTTGCTACTGGTGGGGTATAGCTTATTTCTTGGGTCTGGGGTTGGATCAGGTCATCCCAAGTAGGTGGGATTTGTGATGGATTCTGACAAATCACTGGTAGCCAAGTTGCACAGGGAAATCTATCTTCTAGACCTTGTAATCGTTCCCGTGCGTGGCGTACTGCTTGGTATAAAGGCTCACCACCTGCGAAACCTTGGAGGAAATATTTTAAGAACTCTTGCGCCACTTGGTCGGGAACTGGTTCGCGCATGACAATAATTTGGGGAATGTGTAAATCAGCGAGTTCTCGCGCTAAACCTAACCCATCACAAGAGTTAAAAATTGCTAGTTGTAAACCCCGTTCTATCGCTTGTTTGAGGGCATACTTGAGTTCACCAATGGTGAGACTATCGCTTTGATTGAGGTAAATTTTCCCAGTGGTATCATTGCCTTGACTAGAACTGTGTCCAGCGAAAAATAAGATATCCCACTTTTTTCCCCACAGGTGGTCTGTCAATTCCTTGCGTTGTGGTTCCACCATAAAACATACATCGGCATTGCGGCACCTTTGTAAAATAGCTTGATCTGCCTGGGTATCAATCCCCTGACTATTACCGACTATTGCCAAAATGTTGACTACCGAGTTGGGGGTGTGACGTTTATGAATGCGATCGTAACTGGGAGATGAAAGGGCAATTTCTGCTGTGGGGTAGCGTTCTAGTAAATCCCAAGCGTGCCAAGGTAGCTTGAGCAATTGGCTGTTTTCTGATTGCAGAATGACTCTAATTTCATCTGTGGGCAGCAATTTCTCTAGCCATTTTTCCCGCAGGGAACGAAACCCTTCTGCTTGTAGCCAAGCATTAAAACGGGCGCGTAAGATATGGGCTAATTCGTGACAGTCTTGGGTAATTGATACATTTGTTACCTGGATTTTGTCTGCATCTAAGCGATAACGATTACCCAATTGGAGATAGCTAGATTGCCAACGGGTGTAGTAAAGCGTCATTTCTGGACAAGGCGGCAGTTTACCTGTGATTTCGGTGGCGGGGCGATCGCTTTCTTCCCCAATTTGGAGAGTAACAGTAAACCCCTGATCTAAACTACCGTCTCCGAATTTCAGCACTACTAACTTAGCCATGACTGTCGTTCTGCTCCGATTCCCAATCACTGAAATTCTGATCTGCTCATGCCCTGAAAATGCACAATTCCAGCCAACAGGTCTGGAATTTTAGACATCAAAAATTCTGGAATTACCCATCACCAATTACCGGACAAACATAATCTATACACTACTAGATGACAAAGTTCTCTGTAATACTCATATCACCCAATGATACCTGAACGCTGAACTGTTCTTGAATGTCACCCCGAAACTGTAACTGAATGTAGTTATCTGCACTTCTAGCTTGAGCTTCTAAAAATACTGCGCCAGTGTTATCTAACACTTTCAGTTGCACCCCATTTGGTAAGTATGGTTGATTACCTGTAGAGTGGAGTTGCAGCCGGATACCAGTTTTTTGGTTAGCTTCGGGGGCAATTTCCACAATCAACATGACTGGTTGATTGTCAATTTGAATACCCAAATCAATTAATTTAGCTCTTCTAGTCACTGCGTCTGACTGCCCAACTATGCCATCTGTGGTAGTTAAAGGACTACGAAAAGCGTATACTGGTCTGGCTTCTAAAGAATTCCATAAAGATTCCACTGTTTGCCAGCTAGCTTCCACTTGCCCAACAAACCACTGACTCAGATTTACTAGCGCATCCACTGGGGAAGTTTGCAATTGTCCGAGGCGATCAATTAAAGCTTCGATGGGTTGTAATTGACTCAAAGGTAGTGTTTCAGTTGCCACTGTTTTGATAAAACCTAGCAATTTTGCTTCTTGGCAGGAGTCATCAATTTGCACAATTACATAACCTGCTCGTTCTTCCCAAGTTTCCGCAGGAATCAAGCATTCTTGGTCTTGGGAACCCACAGGACGACATTCCAAACGACCAACTGACGACACCTCCAAATCCGCCACATTCGCACAAAGCTGCATAATTGGGTTCCAACTATCGCTAGCTGTCAGATTAGTAGGAACATCCATCATTTGTAGATAGTCATTCACCACCCAGACAGCCAAAGTATTGCGTCTCACTTCCTCAGCTTTTGCTGGAGTAGGCTGGCGATGGGCAAACTGTTGAGCAGTTGTACGAGCCGCTTGAGAAATCGGCAGTGTAATTGCGGAATCCTCTAATTTGAAGGTGTGGTTAGTCATAATTCAATACCCAGTGATCAATGCTGCTATGTACATATCGCCCAAATTCACTAAATTTATGCCACAAATTGCATGAAAATTAGACGCTTTTTTTGCAGATGAGGGACTAAATAACGCTAGCCTGTAACTTATCCTAATGTTGCGACCAGTTCCTTTAAGCGATCGCGTCCATCTCGAAATATAGACCAACCATCTCCGACTAATACGGCTTCTACTTGTTCTAAATCTGCTAATCGGCGAACTGAAGCTATAGCCTCAGCTTTATTGAGCAATTTTTCATCGGGTAAGATACCCAAGCTACCTGCTTTGTAGGCTCGGACTAAATCCCCGGTAATCAAGGTAGTGTCTTCTAGTAGTAGTGCTAACTCACCGGGAGTTTTAGAACCTTGGAGTTCAATCACCTTCAGTCCTGGGACAAACTCATCACCATCCCCTAGCCAGCGATCGCACATTAAGGGAAAAGACTCTTTTTCTGCTATAGGCCCGGCTATTTTGGCATAGGTTTGATCAGCAATTTCCTTAGCTGCTCTAATATGGTCAGAGTTGGTGATAATAATCCAATCCACACCACCCAAAGATTCCAAGTGATTCCAATCATGATTAGATAGCGCCACGGGATCAATCAGGATGTTACCACCGGGACGAATCCAGGCAATTCCATTGAAATCAATATTTCTCGCTGGGTTGAAATAGGACCAGCCGTATAGATGAGGACGGTGCAGGAATTTCATAATAATTCTGGCTCTATAGCTTTGATTAATGATGTACTTATAAGTCAGCATCAATAATCTATCATTCCAAGCCCTTCTGTCTATCGCACCAAACAGGCGATCGCATTTATAGCGATTCTCATTGTATATGCAATACACTCTGACCTCTCTCCAAACCTCTCTCCTACAAGGAGAGAGGCTTTGAAACTTACTCCCCTTCCCTTGTAGGGAAGGGGTTGGGGGTTAGGTCTGTATTGGACTCAACTGCAAACGGCTATATGATTTGCTGATCAGCACTTGATTCAAAATCAAGAGTTCTGGAATGATTACCCGCAGTTTTTGCGCCAGAATCTCTATCGTAGAAGCTTCTGTCACTAATCCAGGTACATCATCGCTAGTTGCAACCCAGACTTCAGCTTCAGAATCCCAAAATGCTTCCACCTTAAATGTCATTTGTGTCGTCATTGACTGCTGAAGAAGTAGTTCATTAGTAATTATGACAGCGATCGCCTTTCACTCACCATGATTGCAGTTCAACTCTCGGATGTTGTAGTTCTGAGGTTGAATTTTTGTGTTCCTATTTCAAAAATTCCTGTTTTTATCTCAAGACGGTGGAGATGAGCGATAATAAATAAAGCAGAATATTAATAATTAACTAGCAACAAACAGAGAATTTGATGTATGTTGATTGATAAAATTATCCAAGAACTTCAAGATATTCCAGAAGATAAGTTAGCTGAAATATACGACATAATTCACTATTTTCGCATAGGTTTAGATCGGGAAGCCGCACAGCCACGCACCCCAGGTATACTAACAGGAAAACTCAGCGATGCTTTTTTTGAGCCATTACCAGAGGAAGAGCTTCAGCAATGGGAATGAGCTACCTGATTGACACACACATCCTATTGTGGTGGCTCTTTAATGACCCAAAACTTGATACAGACTGCCAAGATATCATTCGCAATCCCGATAACCGCATTTTCGTTAGCAGTGCATCTGCTTGGGAAATTGCTACTAAATACCGTATTGGTAAATTATCAGAAGCAAAACAACTCGTTGAGCAATATTCACAGATATTACATCAGGCAAGATTTGTGGAACTTGCCATCACTTCAGCCCATGCAATCAGAGCCGGAAGCCTACCAATTGCTCATCGAGATCCTTTTGACCGCATGATTATGGCTCAAGCGGAACTCGAAAGTTTACCCATTATCACTTATGATGCAGTCTTCCAAACTGGACTGATTCAGGTAATTCCCAACCAACATCATTAAAAAAGCGATCGCCAAATATGAGCAATCAATGCCAATAGAAGAGAACCGGAAGAAAGATTACACCCGGATTTCTCACCAATTCTTGCAACCTCAGTCCAGAGTCCGTAGGGGCGGGTTGAGCGAAATATTCATAAATGATTCGAGCATATCTGTGAACCCGCCCCTACTGTTTGTGAGAAATGCGCGTACAGTGGGCGATCGCTCTTTACACACCATGATTGCTGCTCCAGTCGTTTCAAACTCAAAACTTCCTGTTTTTATAGCAAAGTGCTGTTCTGCCGTATTCTCAAGATGAGCCATAATAAACGAAGCATCAACCCGATTAACCACCCAATACTAAAGATTTGACTTATGCTGATCCAGAAAATTGTCCAAGAACTGCAAGACATCCCCGAAGATAAATTAGCTGAAATTTACGACATAATTCACTATTTTTGCATAGGCTTAAAGGGAGAGTTATCTGCTGAGGAAACACCCACTGAAATAGTAATTGAAGGCATTCACCAAGGCATACGAGAGGCATTGGATGGACAAACTATACCCCTCTCAGAAATGTGGGAAGGTATTGATGCAGAGTGAACAATCACCAATTCAAATCTCTCTTACTCCTCGTTTTAAAAAGGATCTGCGAGAACTAGCTAAACGTTATCGTTCAATTCGTAGCGATATGCAACAATTAATTGAACAACTTCAAGCAGGGGAGACTCCTGGAGATAGAATTGCTGGAGTTAAATATCAGGTTTTCAAAGTTCGCCTCAAGAATAGCGATATCCAAAAAGGAAAAAGTGGCGGTTATCGAGTAATTTATTATCTGAAAACAGAACAAGAAATCATCCTCACTACAATTTATTCTAAATCTGATCTTTCTGATGTTGGTAATGAAGTCATTGAGGAAGCGATCGCCAAATATGAGCAAGCAATGCCAATAAAAGAGAACCCGAAGTAATATTACACTGGGCGATCGCCTTTCACTCACCATCACATTGCAGATCAAATATCGGATGTTGGATTCTGAGCTTGAATTTTCGTGTTCCTCTCTCAAAAATTTCTGTTTTTATCTCAATACATTTCAGTTAATATTTTGAGCTAATACTGTTGTTGGGGTTCGCTGTTGCTCCACCCAACCTACTTTTCTACTACCACTGAAAATTTTTACATTAACTAACTGCTTTCATCGGTAGATTAACAATAAAAGTTGCTCCTTTACCTTCTCCTGGACTATTGGCAGAAACTGTCCCACCATGCAATTCTACTATTTGGCGCACTATTGCTAACCCCAATCCCAGTCCACCAAACCGTCTGATAACGGATCTGTCTTCTTGACGAAATTTATCAAAAATGTGGGGAAGAAATTCAGGTTTAATACCCTCTCCTGTGTCACTCACAGTAATTGCAACATTGACATCAGTTTTTTGTAAGTTAATTTGAATTTGTCCCTGCGAAGGAGTGAATTTAACAGCATTAGATAGTAAATTCCACATTACTTGCTGTAAACGCAATGGGTCGCCTAACACATTAATAGAATTAAGGTTAAGCATAGCTTGAATTTTAATATCTTTGGCTTCAGCTGCTAAGTGTACAGTCTCCATCGCTTCCTTAATCACAGAAACCAGATCGCAAGTTGTAATATTGAGACGCATTCTGCCTTGTTCGAGTCTTGATATATCCAGTAAATCTTCTATTAATTGGGTTTGAAATCGGGCATTACGTTCGATGGTTTTTAGACCTTGCTTAGTCTGTACTTCATTCAGTTTTCGAGATTGCAGCAATTGTGACCAACCTAAGATGGCATTGAGTGGAGTTCGTAATTCATGGGAAATTACAGCTAAAAACTCATCTCTTATACGAATGCCTACCTCTGACTTATAACGAAGTTGTACCTCTGTATCCATGCTTAACTGGCAAAAAGCTACTATTGGGGGAGATATATTCAACTCTAATGGTGTCCATTGTTTCCTTACTTGATTTAATAATCCTCCCATCATTAAATTTTCCTCTTGCGGATTTTTCACCCATTCTTGAAAAGCATCTTCAACCAAGTTAATCAGTCGTCGAAGTGGTCGGTTTTCTTTACGCCATTCAGCAAACTGCTCCCAACCTTCCATCAAAGCTTCATGCGCCAAATCGACCCAAATTTCCCCCGTATTTTCAGTGTCACATACCAACAGACGACTTTGGATTAGTTGCTCTAAAATGTCACTTGTAGCCTCCTGATTGCCTGAGTTCTCACCAGCAAGACTTAGCAATTCTTGTTTTGGCTGTCGCTGTCGCGTATCCTTATCTGCTGCACCAGTACGCACCAGTTTTAAGAAAATCCGCTTTACCCAAGCTTGCTGCTGTTCGGAAAAACCTGCATACATCTGTTCTGCATGACGATTCAACGCCCCAATGACTCCACCTAGTGCGTTAAACTTAGCAACTGTTAACTGGTGAGTTGTGCGATCGCGTTGTTCCCAAAGTTCAGTTAGGGCAAACTGCAATAATGGTAAGCAGCCTTTCTCTTGTCCTAATACTTCTTGCTGAATCGCTCCCAATAATCCCCTTTCTAACTGATAACCTTGTAACATGGCTGGGGATGCGATCGCTTCTTCTAATTCTGCCCCCAGTAATGGCGGCATATACACAGCTTGTTCCTGAATTAGTTGTGTCAGCGACTCATAGCTTAAACAGTATTCCAAAAAATCAGCTCGCATTGTGGTGACAATTGCTAACCGCCCTTCATCAACTTGAGTTAACAACTCAATAAATCGCTGTTTCTCTTCTTCCTTAGCACCAAGGGTAAAAATTTCTTCAAATTGGTCTACCACCAACAAGCAACGTTCAGAACCAGTCAGCTGCGAAATTACTGAAGATAAACCTTCCGTGTCAATCAAAGCTGAAATTTCTCTAATTTTTGTGCGTTCAAACAACTGTGTAAAGGCTCGTTTTAACTCAGCTAACGGTTCAACTCCCGGTAAAATTGGTTCTAAGATGCGCCAACCATTTTTTTCTAACACCGGAATTAAACCCGCCCGCACCACAGAAGATTTACCACTTCCCGACGCGCCAATAATCGGGACAAAATTCGCTTGAGCTAGTTTTTGTTGGATATAGTTAACAACTTTTTGCCGACCAAAAAAGAACTTGGCGTGTTGTTTCTCAAAAGCTTCTAAGCCTCGATAGGGACATTCTTCACTCACCACCCCAACAGCTACCGGATTTCTCGGCGGATACCAAACCAAAGGAATTGATCTACCGCCACCCATATATATTGGTTCTTGGCCGCTGTCCTTCAGTTCCCGTGAAATGAAACTTATCAAGTCATTAACGTTAATTTCTCCCCTAGCCTCATCAGCTTGGGAACTAGCTAATCCTTTCAGCACAGCTTGGGTAAAAATTCCGCCTTCCGCATCTTCTCTAGCTCTTTCAAACGCACGGGAAGCGGTAATTAAACAATAGTCAGTCTTACTGTTAAACACCGGAAAACTAGAGTTGATAAAGCTTCTCTCTAGTAACGACCCAGCATAACAGCAATCCAACAGTACCACCAAGCTGCTGAGTTGGGATTTACTAATCAGGGTGTTGAAATCATCAAAGGCGATCGCCTTTACTCCATCTTTAGCACAATCAGATGTCGCTAAATACCCTTTCTTCACTCCTGTGTTGCTAGTTGCTTCAAAGCCATGTCCAGCAAAATAAATTAACGCCTCAGCACCTTTGGCTTTCTCTAACAAAAATGTGTTTAATGCCTGTCCGAGTTCTTGTCCTGTTAATTTTTTATCAGGCGTGACTTGCCAACTATTTTCACTCTCGATTAACTTCCTTGGTAATGGCTGCACATCAAACCGACCATGTTCTCTGAGTAGCTGTGTGATTTGTGCGGCATCATTGACGGTTTTTGGTAGGTTATCGAAGTTGTCATACTTGGCAATGCCAATTACCAGAGCATATCGAGCCATATTTCCTTGGCAGATGTTTTTCCGTAATATTACTAGAATATTAACTAAAAAACTAACTGAGGCTCTTAAATGTCAGAAGTACAAAGTCTGATTGTCAAGGACGATGATCAAGAGTACACAATCTATGTAGAATCTAAGACTGCTCCTGAAGAGATAGAAGAGGAAGAACCAGGATATCGTGATGGTTTACCTACGCTAAATATTAAAGACTTTCAAGACAAGATTCGGGGTTATGCCAAGTTAGCTGTTGGTGCATTCAAGAACTTACCAGAAGCAGAGGAAGTAACAGTTAAGTTTGGCATCAAGTTAGGTGGTAAAACAGGCATCCCATTTTTAACTGAAGGCTCGGCAGAAAGTAATTTTGAGATTGAGGTTAAGTATAACTTGGGGAAAAATAATACATAATTACAGCACCGATGCTGGTAATTATGGGAGAGATGGTGATCATAATGAGAGCGATCGCCTTCCCTTCACCATCATTGCAGTAAAAATCTCGGTCATTCCAGTTCTGATCTCAAAGTTCCAAGTTCCAAGCTCGAAGTTCCAAGTTCCAAGCTCGAAGTTCCAAGTTCCAAGCTCGAAGTTCCAAGTTCCAAGCTCGAAGTTTTAAGTTCCAAACTCGAAGTTTCAAGTTCCAAACTCGAAATTCCAAGTTCTAGACTCGAAGTGCTGATACCGTTTCTTGATCAAGATGCACTTTATTCTGTACTGTAGAGACGTTGCATGCAACGTCTCTACATCATTTATTTGATGCAACCTCATAGAGAATTGGTATGAGTTGAGCGATCGCCTGTAACCTATATTTAAGCTGTGCGGATATGGCGAGAGCGTACCCGTTCTGGACTACCTGTGGGAATCGAAGCAATTAATTTTTGTGTATATTCTTCTTTAGGTTCGCGGTAGATGCTTTCGGCTGTACCTTGTTCCACAATTTGACCACGATTCATGACTAAAATGCGATCGCTCATAAATTTCACGACGCTTAAATCGTGGGAAATGAAAATATAAGTGAGTTGAAACTCATCTTGCAATTCTTTCAATAAATTCAATACCTGCGCCTGTACTGACACATCCAAAGCTGAAACCGACTCATCACAAATAATAAATTTGGGGTTTAACGCCAAGGAACGAGCAATACAAATTCTCTGGCGTTGACCACCAGAAAACTGGTGCGGATAGCGATTTATGGCATCTGCACTTAAACCCACTCTTTCTAACAGTTCTGCTACTCTTTGTAACCGTTGTTTTTTGGTTTTACCTACAGAGTGAATTAACAAAGGTTCCATAATTGCATCCCCAACCTTCATCCGGGGGTCAAGGGCGCTAAAGGGATTTTGAAACACAATTTGCATTTCTCGCCGCAGTTTTTGCAATGGTTCGCCTTTGAGTTTGGTAATATTCTGCCCATCAAAGATAATTTGACCACTCATTGGCTCAATTAATCGCAGCAAGGTTCGGCCCAGTGTGGTTTTACCACAACCAGATTCTCCCACTAAGCCCAAGGTTTCTCCTGGTTTGACATCAAACGAAACACCATTGACTGCCATGTGGTAGCGTTTCTTAGTACCAAATGCAGCACGTACAGGAAAACCAACTTTCAAATCTTGGATTTTTAACAGGGGTGGCTGTTCTTCTAACTTTGCCAATCTCGTATAGATTTCTTCGGAGGAAATTTCTGGCGGTTGTGAGGGTTCTTTCGCCTGAATCATCAACTGTCCCGTTGCTGTTTCCTCCACAGTCATATAATCGGAGACTGTCAGAAGTTTGTGGGGATGGCGGGTGAGTGTGGGACGACAAGCAACCAAACCTTTGGTGTAGGGATGCTGGGGATGGTTGAAAATTTGCTCTGATGCACCGTATTCGACAATTTTACCTTTGTACATCACCGCTACTTGGTCGGCAATTTCGGAAATTAGTCCCAAGTCGTGGGTGATAAAAATCAACGCCATGTCACGGCTTTGCTGCAATTCTCTGAGGAGGTCAATAATTGTAGCTTGAACTGTGACATCTAAGGCTGTGGTGGGTTCATCTGCAATTAGTAGCAATGGGTTGCAGGAAATAGCCATTGCAATCATCACCCGTTGTAATTGACCACCCGAAAGTTGATGCGGGTAACGTTCTAAGATAGCTTCTTTATGCTGCTTAACTAACTGCGCCAACTTGTATTCATCAAGGGGAGTGTTGGGGTTAGTTTGCGGCCAGGTATCGATATATTGCTGTTTGATTTGCTCATCACTAGGTAGCAGTTTAACCTCTTGTAGACCTGCGATCGCAATTTGTTGGGCTTGGGCTGTCGTCACATTTTGATGACGCTGAATGGCTTCTGTCAGTTGAAATCCAATGTTATAAACCGGGTTCAGGGAAGTCATGGGTTCCTGAAAAATCATCGCGATGTCGCCGCCTCGGTATAGTTGCATTTCCTCTGGCGATAACTCGACTAAATTAATTGGTTTACCATTCGCTTGAGCAGAAAAGCTAATTTCCCCACCGCTAATTCTACCGGGATGCTGCAACAAACCCATCACCGCTAGCGATGTGACTGATTTACCACTACCAGATTCTCCTACGATTCCTAGAGTTTCTCCTCGTTTTAGCTCAAACGAAATACCATCAACAGCCTTGATAGTATCCCCATCACCGGAAAATTCTACTTGGAGATTGCGAACTTCTAGGATAGTTTCTCTCATAGGATTACGGTATGAATAGTGAGTAAAAATTATTTGGATTTTAACAGTAGTTTTGCATTTCAGTAGAATAGCTTAAATATTTGTTGGGTGTGGGGCATGGGGATAAGAGGAATTGGGGCAGGGGCGCGGCGTAATACCAATTCGCAATGGGCTAATCAATTCAAAATTCAAAATAGCCTACGGCAAGGCTTGCGCCTACAAAATTCAAAATTGAAGAGTTTTACTCCCCCTGCTCCCTGCTCCTCTGCTCCCCTGCCCCTCTGCCCCTCTGCTTCTTAAGAGTTCCCAATCCCCACCTAAAACGGAATATCATCTGGATCTGGTTCTTCTACCACTGGTTGATAGTTGCTGGGTGTGGTGACAGGTTCGTAAGTGTTCACCTGGGGTGTGACATTCACGGGACTGGCAACAGGAGTAGCAGCTGGGCGTGGAGGCTCGTAACTAGGAACGTTATTTGCTGGTGGGGGTGGTGGTAGAGTTTCTGTGACGGCTGGAGTTCTGGCTGGTGCTGACGATGGTGTAAAAGCACTGCTTAAAGATTGAATTTGTTGTACAGTCAATTCAGCACGTTTTTCTTTAAAACCTTCTTGACGCTCAACTGTGTGCATTCCTAAACGTCCGGCAATAATCACGCGATCGCCTTGGTGATAATTTTGCTGGATTTCTGTTGCTAAATTCCCCCAGCCCACAACTTTTAAAGTCGCCGGCGCATCATCCGGCTTCTGGGAATTGGAAAACTGCACTAGCATTTCTGTGACTGCTAAGTTATCTGATGTATAGCGTAATTGCGGTTCTTGAATAATTTCCGCCATTAAAACGCAGCTGTTCATGACAT
The DNA here is from genome assembly GCF_000316645.1 of Nostoc sp. PCC 7524. Classification (NCBI taxonomy): domain Bacteria; kingdom Bacillati; phylum Cyanobacteriota; class Cyanophyceae; order Nostocales; family Nostocaceae; genus Nostoc; species Nostoc sp. PCC 7524. The sequence continues at coordinate 3,002,100 of NC_019684.1, read as the reverse complement.
CCTCCTGGTTTAATAATTCGTAATTCGTAATTATGAATTTAATTTATAGACTGTTCATGTTGCTTTATTCCTAGCATAAAAGCCAAGCGATCACGTTGTACAACAGTCATAACACTGCTGAACGCTTTCGCCTGACTAAAACGAGCATTGAATCTTGCATGAGTAGTATAATTGTACCATGTTTTAACGTAAAAAATACTTGTAGCACCGTAAAATTGTCCATACTCAGTGGAAAGTTCTAAGTGTTGAGTAAACTAACACAGGAATTACGGATGATTATAAGCAATAGTTAATAGCCAAGAGTGCAAAATGCTATCCATACATTAGCCCCTAAATTATTTGGGTTAATAACTTACTAAGAAATTTTCAATAACTTCATAACTGCATCAGTTTTGGCACGATATTTGATTTCCAAAACATTGAATTTATCCGCCAAAAGTAAGACTATATTTTACAGAATGAGACAAATAAAACACTCTCATTAAATACCATATAAATTTAGGGGGAAAATTATCATGGCTAACATTATAATCTCTGATTTAAATCCAGTTGAAGGAGAATTTTCCGAACTATCAGACCTCGAACTAGAAGTAGTCATGGGAGGAAAAGGTGAAGTTTATGCTGAAGGTGGCTACAATCAGAAAGACGGCGCATATGTTAAGGCAGGCGTTAGGTTCAGTTTCTAAATTTTGATTAGAACTATCTGATAAAACTTAATTCAAGAAATAACCTTCTTCAACATTCAGAAGAAGGTATTTATTTTTTATACTTCATACACTCTTTAAAGTTGCTATTAGATTAATCCTTAGATTTATCTCACATTTCAAATACTTTTGTTGTTCCCCAAGATTGGCGTACAAATACCTGATAAGGAACTAATCTTTTCTGGAGAAACTTAACCATGTGGGTGTTATCCGCTAATACAGTAAATACTGCTTGGCTATCCTCTTGTGTTTCTAGCTGAAGCTTAATAGCTTTTGCTAATAAGGGAATAGCACGACCTAAACGTTGTAAATCTTCTCTCACAAAAAGTTTGGTATATCTGATTGTATCTCTTGCAACTCGGTGTGTAATCATCCAGCCAATAACTTGGTTTTCATAGCGTAATCCCAAGCTATTGAGCGGCTCAATTATCTCTGGTTCTGTCCAAGGGGAGAGAATTTCAGGATACCATGCAGAGATTGCTTGTTGTGCTTGAATGGATTCTCTCTCTTGTGTGCTTATTTCTACCCAAGGAAATATGCTGTACCCAAGAGGTAGAGCATCAGCAAGTTTTAACCAAGAAGCATCTTTGATGTTAATTATTGGTCCAGAACAAACTAACATACGTAGCTGAGGGGTAGACCAATTACATTGTTTGAGAACTTTTTCCAAATATGGAGTTGTAGCGTTAGGCACGTAAACTAAATTGACCTGAGAAAAACTACTTTGGGAAAGTTCTTCTTCAAGATATGAAAGCAAAGTTTTACCTAGTCCATATCCCCGATGTTCTGGTATTACGAATAACGAAAGGATTTCTGCAATTTTTGGGTTGGAGGAAGCTTCAGCTAAAATTAACCCTACAGGTTGTGAACCTTGATGTACTCCTAAAGCAACTATAGATTGATCAGCATCTAAATTTTTCAGGCGTGAGCGGAAAGTAGGATATGTCAGCTTCTCATAAAAGATAGCTGTTGCATTGCTGAGTTTGACAAACTTATATGAAGTCTGGTTATCTTGTTGGTTTAGGCTTGGCTCTAGCATTGGGTAAGTTTGATATTTTTTCAAATACTGCTGGAATTGAAGCTTCTGACTTGTACTTCAAAATAATTTTCGGGACATAATTATTTTAGTTTTGGCTGGTTATAGCGTTTCTCAGTCTGGTGAAGTACAGTAGCAACAGTGGGTAAACCAATTATAAATATCATTTAAAGAGATTTGGTTAAAAGCCATTTCAATTGCTTTTGCTAAATCTGGATAACTTCTAGCACCAAGAGAACGTAGTATGTTCTTCAGCTTCGACCAACAATTTTCAATAGGGGAAAAATCAGGAGAATATGGTGGTAAATAAATCAACTTAGCTCCGGCAGCCTCAATGAGTGCTTCAATATCTCCACCTTGATGAATTGAGCAATTGTCCATGATTACATAATCACCTTCCTTAAGTTTAGGAACTAATTTTTGAGCAATATAAGCCTCAAATGTCAGCCCATCAGTTGCACCTAAAATGCTATATTGACTAATCACACCCCTCAGACCAATTGCACCAATTATCGAAACATTTTTACTGCGTTTTTGAGGTCGAGAACCATGCGCTCTTTTACCTTTAGGGGAACGAGCAGAATGTCGGCTCAAAGATAGATTAGCTCCAGCTTCATCAAGGAAAATCAGATGATCAGCAGGTATTCCTTGAATTAAGAGCCAGAACTGGACTCTTAATAATTGAACTCTCTCAGTTTCCTTTTCTGCGGCGTGCAATGTTTTTTTTAAGCTGATTTCCATCTTCTGTAACATTCTGTCTACTGTGGAAATACCAATCGTTATCCCTGTCTTCTCTTTGAGTTGCTCACGAATTTCTGATAAAGTGGCATCATTCTTGGCTTCTACTATTTCAAAAAGAACATTCAATTGTTCTTCATTTAGCTTTGGTGGAGTTTGTTGCATCCTGACTTTAGGCGCGATACTTCCTGTTTCTCTATATTGTTTAAGTAATTTCTCAATAAAGCTTAAAGTTACACAAAATCTTTTGGCTAACTGACGTTGTGATATTCCACCTGTCTTATATGTATCAAGTATTTTTTGGCGTAAATCGAGCGAATATGCTTTCATTTTTACCCTGGCGAAGATGTACAGTTTTATTTGATTTAGTGTACTTCATTAGACCGGTAAACGCTATATCTAAATTTAATTACTGGTAATTTTTTTAATATTTTAACTATTGATAATTTTCTTTTAACTTAAAAGCACAATAATAGATTATATATATTTATCAAATAAAACAACACCATTTAAAAATGTTTGTCAGAAATTAATAGCTTGTTATGGTTAAGGGTATGGTGTTGGTAGCAAGTTTTTTTAAGCTGCTGCAAATTGTCTTTGCGTAAATCTTATTTCAACTCAAAAACCTAATTATTACGTACAAGAGAATAAGTTTATGAAAGGACTGAATTGGGCAATTATAGCGATAGGATTAGGGGTAATAACGTATGGCTTCAAAGCAAACAATATAGATGTATCTAATACTTCAGAGCTAGCTACACAACCAGTATTATTGCTAACAGAAGTCAACAAAGAAGATTATAAATTTTATAAACAAAGAGCTATGGATAGTGCATTATCAGGAGATTTATCAGGAGCGATCGCTGATTTCAACAAGGCTGTACAAATGAATCCTAATGATGCAGATACCTATAACAATAGAGGTAAAGCTCGCGCATTATCAGGAGATTTACCAGGAGCGATCGCTGATTTTAATCAAGCCTTACAGATTAATTCTAATGATGCTGATGCCTATAAAAATAGAGGTAAAGCTCGCGTATTATCGGGAGATTTGCCAGGAGCGATCGCTGATTTTAACCAAGCCTTGCAAATTAACCCTAATGATGCAGATACTTACTATAGTCGAGGCGTTGCACGGGACAATTCAGGAGATTTAAAAGGCTCGATTGAAGATTTTAACCAGGCTTTGCGAATAAACCCTAACTATGTTGATGCTTACAACAATCGCGGTGTTAATCGCGCACTAGAAGGAGATTTAAAAAGCGCAATTGAGGATTTTAATCAAGCCTTAGAGATTAATCCTAACAATGCAGACTCATATAAAAATCGCGGTATCGCTTACTCTCAATTAGGAGATGTTAAGAAAGCTATCGCTGATTTACAGAAAGCTGCCGAATTATTTCAACAACAAGGTGAAACAGCTAAATCCCAAGCGGCTATAAATAGAATTAGACAGATAAATAATAGCTCAAAAAATAAAACATAGATATAGCAATCCGATTTGATTTCTAAAATTATTTGCGTGGTGCGCTACCGCTAATACTACTCTCTCACATGAACTGGAAATACACCCAAGGCAATCAATCTTGCTGGCAAATCGCGCAAAATGGGTAAGCGTAACCAAGCTGGGGGTTGAAAGGTGCGGTTAGAGGTGAGGATGGGGGCAAATACTCGTTTTTGGATCAAAGTCTGAAATGCTTGAATAATTCGTGTGGGTAATTCGCGCCGATGCTGGACTTTAGCCAAATCTTTCAAATCTACATGGTGATTTTGCAGAGGTTTAGTTAACACATTCGCAGTCACCACAGCATCTTGAATGGCGTAGTTAATTCCTACTCCGCCAACAGGTGACATCACATGAGCTGCATCACCAATGAGTAATAATCCCGGACGATACCAGTGTCGCACACGGCTAGATTCTACAGAGAGAAAAGCGATCTGTGACCAATCTTGTAAATTATCAATGCGGTTGGCTAATTCTGGGACAACTTCTACTACAGATGTTTTCAAGGCTGCTAAACCATCAGCACGTAACTTTTGATAGCCTCCTTTGGGGATGACATAGGCAAGTTGCCATTCATCACCACGGTCAAGCATCGCTACAATATGACCGGGAGCAAAGCGCCCCATTCCTCCCTCACTATCTCCTGGCTGACGCGGTAGGCGGAACCACAGCACATCCATTGGTGGCGAGGTTTCAATGGAGGCAAAATTACCTAACTGTCGTAATTTGGAATGGCGACCATCTGCACCAACTGTCAGGATTGCCCGGACTTCATGCCAACCACCGCCTCCCCGATAGCGCACACCTTGAATTATGCCGTCCTCTACAATGAGTTCTTGGACATTTGCCCCCATAAGTAATTGAAAACTGGGATACTGTTGTGCTTCCTGGGTGATGAATTCGAGGAATTTCACCTGGGGCAGCATTGTAATGTAGGGATAGCGGGTTTTGAGGTGACTAAAATCAGCCAAAGTCACGGTATCTTGAGGCGTTTTCACCCGAATTTGGCGCATCTTAGCATGGGGTAATTGCAGCAAGCGATCGCTCAATCCCAATTCTTCCATAATTTCCATTACCGATGGGTGAATCGTATCGCCGCGAAAATCCCGGTCAAAATCTTTGTGTGCTTCCAATAGCATCACAGCAACCCCTTGACGCGCTAACAGCAACGCCAAAACCGCACCAGCCGGCCCACCACCAACAATGCAACAATCTGTAGTTTGTACGTCTACAATGTCATGGGTAGTCATAAAGTCAAGGGATTGGAGACTGGGGAGTGGGGACAGTTTTTTTGGAATTCGTAATTAGCTTACTGTTATGCTAACTCTTGATTATTGACTAATGACCATTAACTATTGATTAATCACTAAAACCTGTGGCGCAAGTTTTTATAGAAAACGTTTATAAAAGTTTCCCTCCCCGTCGTGGGGAAAATGTGGTTTCACCAACCGCATCTGGCAAGAAAAGCGATATAGCAACAGAACAATCAGGAAATATTAATGTCTTGCGACGAATTAACCTCACTATTCCTGATGGGGAATTTATGGTATTGGTGGGGCCTTCTGGTTGTGGGAAAAGTACCTTATTGCGGTTAATTGCTGGCTTAGAGGTAATGACAGGCGGCAATATTTGGGTGGGCGATCGCTTGGTGAATGACTTACCACCCAAGGAACGGGACATTGCAATGGTGTTTCAAAATTACGCCTTGTATCCCCACATGAGTGTATATGACAATATTGCCTTTGGATTACGTCGTCGGGAATTAGAGCATGGGGAAAATCACTCCTCCCAACTCCCTGATTGGGCAGAAAATCTCCTGGTGGGAACAACAAAAAAGCTACCTAAAGGACTACGTTATATCTCTGGGAAAGAGCGAGAAGTAGATCAACGGGTGCGGGGTGTGGCTGAGTTGTTGCAAATTGAAATGCTGCTGCATCGGTTGCCAAAACAGCTATCTGGGGGACAAAGACAACGGGTAGCATTGGGTAGGGCGATCGCTCGCAATCCCCAAGTATTTTTAATGGATGAGCCGCTTTCTAACCTGGATGCAAAATTACGGGCAGAAACCCGCGCTCAAATTGTCAAATTACAACGCCAATTGGGGACAACAACAATTTACGTTACCCATGACCAAACTGAAGCGATGACAATGGGCGATCGCATTGCGATTATGAATCAAGGTCAGATTCAACAAGTTGCTTCTCCATTGGAACTGTATAACAACCCCAACAACCGCTTTGTTGCGGAATTCATTGGTACACCACCGATGAATTTTATTCCGGTAGAATTTCATGCACCTTTGTTAATTACCCATTCTCAGTTCCGGTTTACCCTCCCAGAAGATTGGGCTAGTCCGTTGCAAAAATATGATGGGCAAACCCTAATTTTGGGCATTCGTCCAGAACACTTAAGCTTAAGTGTACCTGCTACTAAGAATTTGCCAGTGCAAGTAGATTTAGTAGAAAACCTGGGTAACGATGCTTTTATCACGGCCACACTAATTGAGGATGAGTCTAGATTTGCTCAGATCACCAATCCTCTACAAGTAAGAGTTCCACCAGAAAGATCAGTTAGTGTGGGTGAGCAACTTTGGTTATCATTAAACCCAGATAAAATTCACTTTTTCGACCCAGACACTGAATTAGCTATTTTTCCATAGCTGAATCAGTAAGCAGTCTCTTACTTAGAAATTCATTTAAGGGTGCAAAACTGTGCGCCCTTATTAAATATATGCTGTTGCATTCTTGTTTCTAATTCGTATGAATTCAAATGGCTGAATTTACCTAACGAAACCTATCTAATAATGCTTCCCGCGACATTTGTAGTAATAAAGGAGTAAATTCTTCAGGAGATAAAGCTAATAAAGGTTCAATAATCTCTCTTAATTCAGCATCTAAAGTACCAAATCTAACTTGTAACAAATTTTCTATAACTTTACGGCGTTCTGCGTTAATTCCTTCTTGAATACCTTCTCGAAGACCTTCTTGAAGACCTTCTCGAAGACCTTCTTGAATACCTTCTTGTTTAGCTTCTGCTAGTCTTTGCTCGTAAATAGGTGATAAGCGCATAATTAAGTCTCTATCCTCCTCGTCTATGTTTTGATTTACTTCTAGAGTAGCCTTTAAACTCAATAATAAATCAATTGCTTTGCTACGTAAGGGATGCTCTGGGGGAAGTGCTTGTAGTTCGTCTATCGCTTGTTGCTGGACTCTTCCTTTACCTAAAATTCTCAACCATAATGTTTCTTCAATGCGTGGTAATTGGTGAATTGCTACAATTGCTGTTCGCAAATAATCAGCTAAAAAATGTACTCCTACTTCCCAATTTTCTGTATCTAAGCTAGCTCTAAAACCATTTAAGATAGATTCAGAGGCAGTGGGTGATAAAATCCACAATCGAGGTAATTCTGATTCAGAAATCCGGTTATTATCACCTTTGGCTTGACGCTTGATTTCAGCAAATATATCAAATAACTTGTTGATACAACTGCGGATTTCTGCAATTGTAGCGGCATTTCTAAAGGGTTCAATTAATGCAGGTTCAGCCGCCATTCTTCCTAACAACCCTAAATCTATTGTATCGCTGGTTGATGGAGCTACAGGTGCAAAATAAATATCAATTTCTCTGATTTCTGCCGGAACTTTCCGACTGGTTTCCACTTCTCCCAATGGTTGTAATAATTCTTTCAGATAATCTTTGGCAAACTGGTCGTAGGGAAACCTAGTCATTAGCTGATGTTTTGACTCTAACGCATATTTTACATGAATAAAAAACTCGTAGCACACTAAAAACCAAAACTTAGGAATAAGGAATAAATATCTCCAGACATTAATTACGCATTCTCTGAAATCCTTGTAGAGACCTAGCACTGCTACGTCTCTACAATATTTTCACCAGAGTGTTAAATATTCAAACTTCTGCTGGATGCTGTTCTTGCTGCCTTTCCACAAAAGTTTGCACACGAGAGCGGTAATCTCTGACGATCTCATCTACCCAGTCGCGTTCGTTACTGTTAGCATACAAATGTACTAATGGCTCACTGGCATCAGGCAGAACTAACAGCCAACTGTCATTATAGGGTTGCCGAATTTTTACCCCATCGATGAGTTCGAGGTTTTGGGCGGGGTGAGTTTCTACTAAGTAGCGCATCAATGCACCCTTAGCGGACCAAGGACAGCGTATGGTGTGGGTTTTGTGAATGACACGGGGCAATTCTGAGCGGACAGTAGCAAGCGATCGCTCCTGGATAGTCAGCATTTCAATCAGTTTCGCAATGCAGAACATGGAATCAAAACCCGGATGCAAATGTGGGAAAATAAAGCCAGTATCGCCGCTACCCCCTAGCACCACATTGGGATTTTTCTGACAAGCTTCCATTAAAGCGGTTGGGTTAGCTTTGGTGCGAATCACTCGCCCATCATGACGACGCGCTACTTGTTCTACAGCACTGGATGAATGCACAGGTACAACTACTGTTCCTCTGGGGTTTGAGGTGAGAATCATATCTACCATCAGGGCTGTTAACAGTTCACCCCGAATGGGATACCCTGATTCATCCACTAAAATCAACTGTTCACCGTTGGCTGATACCTGCACGCCAAAGTTAGCTTTTAATGCTTCCACCACATGACCTAACTGATTCAGTAGTGCTTCCCGGTCAGTGGTAGATACCGCAGCTTTATTTAAACTAGCATTGAGAACAACGGCATCTGCACCAAATTTATCTAACATTTGGGGTAATACTGCCCCAGACACTGCATACATATAGTCAATTACCACTTTAGCCCGACTGTTACGCAGTGCAGAAACATTCAACAGTTTCTCAAAAGCTGTGCAGTAAAGGTCAATGACTTGGCTGGGGTAAGCAACATCACCAATTTCATGGGACAACGCCCGGCGCATATCTTCTTTAAAGAAAGCCCCTTCAATTTTCTTTTCCTGGGCTTTGGAGATATTAATCCCCTTGCCATCCATGAATTCAATCAAGATATAATCGGCGCGATCGGGATGTACCCGCACATGAATACCACCTGCTATCTTCATTGTCGGTATAACTGTACGCCCAATCGGAATTGCTGTTGCATCCAGATTCTGTACATCTACACCCACTGACATCAAACCTGCAATTAATGAGCGAGTCACCATGCGCGAGACATTGCGTTGGTCACGGGATACCGCTACTTTAGAGCCAGGTTTTAAGGTAGAACCATAGGCGGCTCCCAATTTCACGGCAAATTCTGGGGTGATGTCGATATTGGCTAATCCCTGGACACCACGTTGTCCAAACAGGTTGCGTTGAGCAGTATTACCCCAAATCAGGTTAATGTTTAAAATTGCCCCAGATTCAATTTTTTTACTCGGCCAAACCCGGATACCGGGGCTAATTTGGGCTTCTTCGCCAACTGTAGATAATGAACCAACTACAGCCGCTTCTAGGACATGGGAGCGGCGATCTACACGAGTACCACGGGAAATAACGCAGGCACTTAATTGGGCTTCTTCGCCAATAATTGCCCCATTCCAAATAATCGGCCGTTTGAGATTGGCATCAGCACCAATGGTGACATTATCGCCAATAATTGTTCCCGCTTCAATTTGCACTCTTGCACCGATGCGGCAGTTGTTGCCAATCATGGCTGGGGCTTCAATATGAGCTGAGGGGTCAATATAAGTATTTTGTCCCACCCATAAGTCTGGGGTATCTTCTGGATAAGCAAAGTCGAGTTTGACTTTCCGTTCTAAAGCATCGTATTGAGCTTCACGATAGGCATCTAAGTGACCAACATCACACCAGTACCCTTGGGCAATGTAACCGTACATGGGTTCATCTTTAGCCAGGAGTAAGGGGAATAAATCTTTAGAAAAATCGGTTTCTGTGTTGGCTGGCAGATATTCTAAAACTTCAGGTTCGAGAATATAAGTACCAGTGTTGACGGTATCAGAAAAAATTTCACTGGTAGAAGGTTTTTCTAAAAAGCGTTTAATTTTACCGTCGGCATCAGTAATAACTACCCCAAATTCAATGGGGTTAGGCACCCTAGTTAAAATCAAAGTAGCTTTTGATTGTTTTTGTTTATGAAAGGCGATCGCTGCTGATAAATCAAAATCTGTGATACTATCACCACTAATTACTAAAAAAGTTTCATCTAAAAGTTCAGCAATGTTTTTGACACACCCTGCTGTTCCTAAAGGTTGGTCTTCCTCCACGGCATAGGTCATTTGTACGCCAAAATCGCTGCCATCTTGAAAATAATCTCGCAAAACATCAGGTAAATAATGCAATGTGGCAATCACTTCCGTGATGTGATGTCTTTTGAGTAAATTAATGATATGTTCTGCGATCGGGCGATTGAGAATCGGCACCATCGGTTTAGGTAGATCGCAAGTTAACGGGCGAAGTCGCGTTCCGGAACCGCCTGCCATCAGCACTGCACGCATAAATCCTCCTTAACTTTTTGCAGTCTTTACTGCTTTGAGATCAGAGTATATTGTGTTTTCCTCTAGTCTCCTATAAACCCTGATTTATCAGGAACTGCCACAAGAGACATCCGTCAAGGAATAAGTATAATTATTTTTTACGCTAGTTTGTGAAACGTAATCCAGAAAGACCCGCCCGGATAGCAAAACTCACCATTAGATACGAAACAATAGAAATCGAAGTACCCAGAAATAAAATTGGCCGTTCGCAAATAAAGCCAGTCAAATTACAGGTAATTTTAGCAGAGGAAGAAAAACCACCAGCAGGCGTAACAGCAATTATAGGAATCCGGTTTGATTACTGTTCGTATAACGTGGCGTAGCCAAATGATTTGCGTAGGTAGGCAATAGGCACTCTTGCAATAGGCAATAGGAAAGGAGAGAGTAGGGGTGTACTGAGTTTTTTATGCGCTAGCGCAGGCTACGCCAACAGAAATCAAATACGAGTCCTAGAGAAGCAGTACGTATGATTGCTAGCCTTGGTGGTTTTCTTGGTCGTAAAGGTGATGGAGAACCTGGTGTGAAAACTATTTGGAAAGGGTTACGGCGATTACATGATATTGCTGCCACTTGGAAATTAGCCCATCAACTCTAACACTCATACTTTCTGCTGTTTGTCTAAGTAGCTCAGTGTTAAAAATTATCGCTATGGCAAGGCAGGAGGCAGGAGGCAGGAGGCAGGAGGGAAGAGGGTTTGAGCCTAGTTTATTTTTCTTAACATAGTTGTGTTTTTTCCCACCGACTTACTTAGTCCTCCTATTGTCATCATCGTCTCCAATCCTGTTGAGAATTAGTTTTTAGCTTTTGTTAAGAAAGATGTGACTAATGGATAGCTTTTTAAGGGGAGCCACTGCGTTGGGCGGGTTTCCCGACTTGTAGCAAGTGGCGTGGATTTAGGGGGATCTAAAAGTATTTGATACACCATGAAGGGCTTTTCAAACATCCTCTAAAACAACTCAGATTTTTTATAGAAACACATTAAGAAAACTGAACTCTAGCCTTTCTGATTCCTAGTTTTTTCAATTAGGAAAGTCAAATCACTGTCAAATGCAAAACTTGAGTTAGAGTTTTGCATTTAGCGCGATTCCCACTGGGACACAAAATAGAATTGATAGTTGTTATTTGATGTTAAGTTAGCTTAAGTGTTTAAGTTTAAGCTTTCGCTAATTGCTTTTCTTTTTTAGCATAGCGTTTTTTGAGAAATGCACCGAAGCCTGCACCTACTGCTAGTCCACCCATTGTTAGGGGTTCGGGAATTGGTTCACCCCCATCGGGTGGTTGAGTTGTTAGAATAACAAAACCACCACCTAGATTCCCAAAATCAGCTAAGACAAATGTTCCATTAGCAACAGTTTGACCCTTAAACTTAAATATTCCCTCCACAATATCAGTCGGATGGGTACCTATATTAATACCAACAGGGCTGTTGTTGATACCTCTAAGTATTGTTCTTGTCAACTGACCGCCTGTAACATTAAAGCTCAATACATCTGTCTCACCATTAATTGTAACTGAACCGAAGTTAGCAAAATCAGTTAGAGGATCAGACTCATCCACGGTATATGTAGCTACGTCACCTGCACTTGTTGTTTGAGTCAATTTTAAAGTTTGTAGGATAACTGAAGTAATAGGAGGGATAGCAGTCGCAAAATCACCATCCGTCTCACCAATAGTGCCGGGATTAGTCCAAAAAATATACTCTGTAGGATTATTAAGATTTGATGGAATACCTAAATCATTTATAGTCCCAAACGATATCTCCCCATCTAAGGTAATTGAAACAGCCATTGCAGCAGAAGGAGCGAAGGCAACTGCTGTCATTGTAGTTGCAGCCATAGTTGCCCCAAGGAATAAAGATTGAAACTTGTTCATAAGATTCCTGTCGGTTGTTAAGTTATTTTCGACACTGATAGCAACTCACCCTCAATTCCCCGGTCAATATCAGCCATGCAAGTAACATGATATTTGCTGAAATTGTAGAAGTAGATACCAGTATACGTAAGTTTAATCATTTCAGAGTCATAATTAATTTACAATACCCGGCTTCGTACTTCACCAAAACTTTGCAAGAAATATATATTTGGTTTTATTAGTTTTTAAAAGTAAAATCTGTGTAGATTTCTTTTTAAGAAAAAATAAAAATCCCATCAACTAATACAGGACTAATTGATAGGTATCATTATATTTATTGATATTGAATGCCTGCCCGAAAATACCAGAAGCGAAATACCCTACGAAACCATCAAAATCACCCAGCAAATCTGCAAAGCCATTGCTTGAATACTTCTTGGAGGTTGTTATAACAGTGGTTGGCTGTGATTCTATATACTAATTGATCCCCCCTAACCCCCCTTAAAAAAGGGGGGAACTAGAATAAATCAAAGTCCCCCTTTTTAAGGGGGATTTAGGGGGATCTAAAAGTATTTAACGCCGTGTGCAACCTTCTCTCAAACCTAACCCCCAACCCCTTCCCTACAAGGGAAGGGGAGCAAGAATCAAAGCCTCTCTCCTTGCAGGGGAGCCAGTTGCGTGGGCGGGTTTCCCGACTTGAGCAAACTGGCGTGAGAGGTACTCTAGCGAGAAGCCGCTCCGCGTCTTTGGAGAGGGGTTTCAAAAATAAGTTGCACATCGCGTTATTTAAGTAAGTCGGTGGGAAAAAACACAACTATGTTAAGAAAAATAAACTAGGCTCAAACCCTCTTCCCTCCTGCCTCCTGCCTCCTGCCTCCTGCCTTGCCATAGCGATAATTTTTAACACTGAGCTACTTAATCCATCATGAGAGACTTTTCAAACATCATCTAACCCTGCTGTGCAATCAGACTGGCGGTTTTATTCACACCATCCCAAACTATCCAATTACAAGAATTATCTACCTCAGATGGATTAGTCGTCACCTTAAAATAAAGCTTATTTCCCCCCCTAGGTTCAATAGCAAAATCAGCATTTTGAGCATAGACAACAATAAAACCTCTATCCCGCAGACAATACATTGCCCAGGCTTTTAATGATTGCTTATGTGGTTCGTGGGGAATCGGTGGCTTAGTGATTACGTCTTCAATGACTTTAAATATCTGCATTGACATACTATTGTGGGTCGCATCGAATTTCAATCATAAAGCCATCGGGGTCGTAAAAATACACACCCCTACCAGTAGGACGACTGACAGGGCCATGAGCAATGTGAATTTGATTATCTCGCAAAACTGCCACCGCTTGCTCAAATAATTGCGGGTCGATGTCAAAAGCTAAGTGATAGGCTCTTGTAAAACTCTGTTCCGGGTTGGGATGAGGTGGTGTTAAATCAGGAGTCCAAAATAAATCCAGAATCGTCCCATCGGGAGTGATGAAATTAGCGACTTTCCCAGATGCTACCAGTTCTACCAAAGTTGCTGGTACTTCATCACCAGTCAACTCATGCAACCCCAAGATATTGCCATAGAAATATCGAGAAGCTTGCATATCTTTCACATTGAGGGCAATGTGATGCACTTTCCGCAGATTACCCGGTGCAAGGCTACTATTTAGGGCGTTGGTACTAGATAGCATGGCAATACAATTCCATTATTCCAAATGTAGGGTGCGTCAGTGTCAGAAAACCTAACTACACCAAGAAATGATTCATACTGACGCACCTTTGTATATTAACGTAATGCGAAAGTCCCTACCTTCAGCCAGTAAGGTGCGTCAGCGTGAGAAAACCTAACTACATCAAGAAATGATTCATACTGACGCACCTTTGTATATTAAGAGAAGTAGTAGATATTTTTATCTCCCTCATCAGCCCTAATAACTACGGCAAAATAAAACCGTACTTCCGCAGTCCCTACCTTCAGCCAGTAGGGTGCGTCAGTGTGAGAAAACCTAACTACACCGAGAAATGATTCATACTGACGCACCTTTGTATATTAAGAGAAGTAGTAGATATTTTTATCTCCCTCCTCACCTCTAATAACTACGGCAAAATAAAACCGTACTTCCGCAGTACAGCCTTGGCTTGGTTGTCAGTAGTTAAAAACTTGACATACTCCTTAGCCGCATCAGGGTTTTTACTGCTTTTAACCACTGCTAAAGGATAAATAATTGGAGAGTGGTATTTTTCATCAGCAGCTACTACTACTTTTACCTTGTCAGAAATTTTAGCATCGGTGGCATAAACTAAACCTGCATCAGCATTACCACTTTCTACCACAGCTAAAACCTGACGCACGTTGTTGGCATAGACTAATTTCGGCTGAATTTGAGGTAATAACTTGAGTTTACGCAAAACTTGGTCAGCATATTGTCCTGCGGGGACACTCCTTGGTTCACCAATAGCGACTCGCTTAATGTTGGCATCTCTCAAATTGTAGAAGCTAGTAATACCTCTGGCGTTCTTAGGGACAACCAAAACAAGGCGGTTCTTTGCTAGGATCGCTCGTGTACCAGGAAGTAACAATCCTTTCTGCTCCAAAGCATCTACTTGTCTTTTAGCGGCAGAAATAAACACATCTGCTGGCGCACCCTGTTCAATCTGCTGCTGCAAAGCACCAGATGCACCAAAGTTATAACTAATGTTGACATTGGGTTTACTTTTTTGATACAGAGGCTTAATTTCTTCGAGTGCGTCTTTCAAACTAGCAGCAGCAGACACCAGTAAATTGACATTAGATTGTGCGACTACAGGGGAAGGTGTCATAAATGACAAGCCAACTGCTATCAAACAACTAGCAACTGCCGCACCAATAAAAGCAAGGATTTGTCTTCGTTTCATAGGAAAATTAGGCTTAGATAGATTCTTCTCCAAGGATTGAGGCTTGGTAGGAGTGTATTGAGAACACCACAATATTTACCAACCAAATTGGTAACATTATGCCAAGAAAAGAACAAGGATGGATCACTTTTCAAACATCGGAAGAGGAGCGCAAGATTCTGGAAGAGTTTTGTCAGCAGTCTCAGCGCACCAAAACTGAGATTTTGCGGGAACTCGTGCGTGGTCTTCATCAGCACTCTACACCACCGACATCATTACCAACCACCAAGGTAGACAAGGTGGAAACAGAAGTTCTCTCTAATACCTCTGGGCTGGAAGTTAGTAGTTCTAAAAGACCACTAAAAGTTAGCTCTCGTAATATTCTCAAAGGTGTGGTGAAAAAGGTTGTCGCTGGCGCTGTTAATAGTGAAGTGACTCTAGAGATTGTTCACAAAGTAGAGCTAACCTCGATTATCACTAGAATGTCAGCTGAAGAGTTAGAACTGATTGAGGGGGCAGAAGCTTATGCAGTCATCAAATCGAATGATATTGTCATAGCTAGAGAATGAAGACGAGTTTTGGGGTAGGTAATAAGCAATAGGTAATAGCCTTTTCTCCCCCCACTCCCTCATCTCCCCCTACTCCCCACTCCCACAAAATAGCCGGACAACCTCTCTAAAATAGTTCGGTTATGCGAACTGCTGATAAAAATTAAATTGCTAAATTAATTGATAGTTGAGCAACAGTTGAGATAATTGCTATGAGTAATGATTCCCATCGCAATCCAGAAAGTTCTTTAACTGAAGTCATGAATCATAATCGGCTGTGGGAATATGTGCAATCTCTGAATCCCCAAACTGTTAAGGAATTATCTAAACCAGCGTCACGAGAAGTTCTTTATTTAATTCAACGTGCTGTTATGGCAACTTTGGGTAATTTACCCAGCGATAGGTTTAATACAACTATCACAACTAGCCGTGATGAGTTAGGCAAGCTTTTAGGTTCTGCAATGGTAGATGGGTATTTTTTGCGTAACGCGGAACAGCGTCTAGAGTTGGAGAAGAGATTTTTACCAAACAATCATGAAACTAACTTGAATATCTATCCTATGATAGAAAACTCTCAAACAGAAGAATGATCGGAATAATATTGCCAGGACTTACACAATAGACATCTCCGGTAATTAAATGTGCGTCAGTTTAGGATGGTGCGTCAGTATCAGAAAACCTAACTACACCGAGAAATTATTCATACTGACGCACCCTACATTTGGAATATTTTTTCTCTGGAAGTCCCAAAAATAAAGGCTCAAGTGTTAATACTTGAGCCTTTGTTAAATTTAATTCAGTAAATTAAAATTAATAACGGTTATTACGGTAGCCACCGCCACGATTACCACCAAAGGAGCCTCTGTCTTCTTTGGGTCTAGCCTTGTTGACTTTCAAATCACGACCCATCCATTCAGCGCCATCAAGCGCATCAATAGCTGCTGCTTCTTCTGCTTCTGACTCCATTTCCACAAAAGCAAAGCCGCGTAAGCGACCTGTTTCACGATCAGTAGGAATTTGAATCCGCTTCACAGTGCCATACTCTGCAAATACAGCAGTGAGGGTATCTTGTGTAACTTCGTAAGAGAGGTTACCTACATAAATTGACATTAATATTCTCCAAAATCATCAGTATGCAGAGATTTAGATTTCGGAGAGAGTCTGTAAATACCAAGAGGAAAAAGCCTATCAATACTAAAAACAAACACTATCGCCGAATTAAGTCTCACGCCTCATCGTTACACATAAAGCCTGGCATGAATGAAAAATTTAAAAAAAATTTACAAAAAAACATACTAATCTTGGGAATGTCCAGAGCTTGTATCGGCTTAGGTGATATCTGCATAGAATCTTTTGGACAAAAAATGTAGTTAATAATACTGAATATTAACTGCTTAGGCAATATTTTAAACAAAGACTGCTCCATAAAAGAAATACTGCTGTGCTTGTCGAAAGCAGATGGAAATCAGTCTTGGATGTGATGGAGAAACTAGATTATTCAGAGATAATCCGGTAAATTGTTGTTATATACCAACTTTATTATTATTAAGTTGGTAAATTGGAAGTTAAGAGAAATCTTGCTGAGAAAGCCTGTTGCCCCGTAATTCTCGTTATTACAACTATGCCACTGGATTTGTCACCCCTTTGGATATCGCTGAAAACGTCGGTATTTGCTACATTCATTACCTTCTTTTTGGGAATTGCGGCTGCTTATTGGATGTTGGGATATCGAGGTAAGGGCAAATCTTTGATTGAGGGGTTATTTGTAGCTCCCTTGATTTTACCACCTACGGTGGTAGGCTTTTTGTTACTGCTGTTTTTCGGCAAAAATGGCCCAATGGGGCAACTGATGCAGCCTTTTGATATCAGTATTGTATTTACTTGGTACGGGGCTGCGATCGCCGCTACAGTTGTCTCGTTTCCCTTAATGTATAAAACCGCTTTGGGGGCTTTTGAACAGATTGATGGCAATCTCTTGCAGGTAGCTAGAACCCTTGGTGCGAACGAAGCCACTATCTTTTGGCGGATTAGTTTACCCCTAGCATTTCCAGGGATTTTAGCAGGTACAAGCCTCGCCTTTGCCCGTGCCTTGGGAGAATTCGGTGCTACCTTGATGTTAGCTGGTAACATTCCCGGACAAACCCAGACAATCCCGATGGCAATTTATTTTGCTGTGGAAGCTGGGGCAACGGATGAAGCTTGGTTTTGGTCGCTGGCTATTATGATTGTCTCCCTATCGGGGATTATTGGTGTCAACTTTTGGCAAGAACAGAGGGAGAGAAGAGGAGAAAGTAAGCGGGGGAGCAGGGGAGCAGGGGAGCAGGGGAGAGATATTTCTTTGTTATCGGCTGTGCCTGCTGAAGTGAAGCTGTTTGTAGATATTGAGAAGCGATTACCCAGTTTTAATCTCAAGGTGGCATTTAATACTGATGAGCAACCTTTGGGATTATTGGGGGGTTCGGGTGCAGGTAAAAGTATGATTCTGCGCTGTATTGCGGGCATTGAGACACCCACAAGAGGGCGGATAGTTTTAAATGGCAGAGTGTTATTTGATTCAGAAAAAGGAATTAATTTACCTAGCCGCGATCGCCACATGGGTTTTTTAGTGCAGAATTATGCCCTGTTCCCGAATATGACAGTGGCGCAAAACATTGCTTTTGGACTACCCAAAGGAATAGCAGATGGGAAAGGGCGATCGCAGGTAGAAGAGTTATTGATAGCCATGCAATTACAGGGATTAGGCGATCGCTACCCTCACCAACTCTCTGGAGGACAGCAACAACGGGTAGCTTTAGCCAGAGCCTTAGCCAGTCAACCAGAAGCCTTGCTGTTAGATGAGCCTTTTTCAGCACTTGATACACATCTGCGTAGCCAACTAGAACAGCAAATGAGTGCAACTCTAGCCCAATACCCAGGTGTGACACTATTTGTCACCCATAATATGGAAGAAGCTTACCGCGTTTGTCCTAATTTGCTTGTCATGGAACACGGTAGAGCCGTACATCATGGTTCTAAATACGATATTTTTGAGCATCCGGCTACTGTCAGTGTTGCCCAAATCACCGGGTGCAAAAACTTCTCTAGTGCGATCGTTCATTCACCGCAACAGATAGAAGCACCTGATTGGGGTTGTCAGTTGCAAATAATGGCAGAAATGCCCCAAGAAGTCACCCACGTTGGCATCCGCGCCCATCATCTGATATTTACCAAAGATTCTCACCAAACCAACACCTTTCCCTGTTGGTTAGCGCGAACCAGCGAAACACCGCACCGCATGACGCTATTTTTAAAACTCAATTCCCCCGCCAATGATTTACAGGATTACCATATACAAGCCGAAGTTTTCAAAGAGAAATGGGTAAATATCAAAGATCAACCTTTCCCTTGGTATGTACATTTAGATCCCCTGCGTCTAATTTTAATGAATAGTCATTAGTCATTAGGCATTTTTCATTTGTAGAGACGTTGCATGCAACGTCTCTACAAGTCCATAGTTAGTTGTTATTCCCCCCCATCTCCCCCATCTCCCCCATCTCCCCCACTCCCCACTCCCCACTCCCTACTCCCTTCCCCATATCCTGTGCTTCAATATGAAAGCTATTAAGGATTTGATGGAGTATGCCGCAGAAAGCAGCCGCTTTAAGGTTTGTCATTTTGTTGGGTTTTGTTAGCCTTTGTGCCGATGCTACTTATGAAGGAGCGCGTAGTATCACAGGGGCTTATTTAGAAGTTTTAGGAGCTAGCGGCACTGTGGTTGGTTTGGTAGCTGGCTTTGGAGAACTGATTGGCTATGGCTTTCGCTTAGTGATTGGTTATCTCAGTGATCAAACAGGTAAATATTGGGGAATCACAACTTTAGGTTACTTTATTAATACTGCCGTTGTGCCACTGTTAGCATTAGCTGGCAGGTGGGAAGTAGCCGCAGGTTTAATGATGGCTGAACGCACCGGTAAAGCGATTCGGACTCCTCCACGGGATGCGCTGCTTTCCCACGGTGTAAGTCAAATTGGCAGAGGCTTTGGCTTTGGTTTACATGAGGCTATGGATCAAACTGGTGCCGTCATGGGGCCTTTGGCGGTAGCGGCAATGGTTTATTTTCAGGGAGAGTATCGCAACGGCTTTACAGTATTGATTGTGCCTGCGGTTTTGGGATTGATTGTGTTGGGAGTTTTGCAATTTATCTATCCCAATCCTAGTGATTTTGAGGAAGAAACTGAAGAGAGTCCCCAAGAAGAGGGATTGCCGCGTATATTTTGGATTTATTTGGGTGCTGTAGCTATTATCGCCGCCGGTTATGCAGACTTCCCTTTGATTGCTTTTCATTTTCAAAAAGCAGGTATTGCCACTGGGCAAACTATACCTTTGTTTTATGCCTTAGCGATGGGTGTAGATGCAGTAGCAGCACTAATATTTGGCTATCTATTTGACCGAATTGGGATTTTTGTGTTAATTATTGCCGCTTTTTTGTCATCCTTATTTGCACCATTAGTATTTTTAGGAAATACCCAATTAGCACTATTAGGTATAGCATTTTGGGGCATTGGGATGGGAGCGCAAGAATCAGTTTTAAAAGCTGCGATCGCTGGCATGGTTCCCAAGCACAAACGCGCCACAGCCTACGGTATTTTCAGCACTGGTTATGGTCTAGCTTGGTTTTTAGGTAGTACCTTAATGGGTGTGTTATATGACCACACAATTACTATGTTGATAGTCTTTGCTTCTGCTACACAACTATTAGCAATAGTCTTTTTTGCCTGGGTAAAATTGCAATCTAAAAGCAGCAATATACCACTGACAAATTAATTATGATCTAGAGATGTAGGGGGATGAGGAGGCAGGGGAGCAGGGGAGGCAGGGGAGGATGGGGGAGTGAGGGGAGTGAGGGGAGATGTAGCTTGCTTCCCGTAGGGTGGGAGTGAGGGGAGATAAGGTAGACAAGGTAGAATTTTTACCCAGTCCCCAGTCCCCAATCCCCAATCCCCAGTCCCCAATCCCTAAATCTGTAGGGCTTTAAACCACTTATTAACAAAAGTATTAATAGTTTGTTTAAATTGATGTTTGCGATTCCATCTTTGGAAAGCCATTTCATACTCTTCACCCTTCATCAGAAAGGTATTCCAAACATCCAGTCCGACTGCTAACCCACAGAATAGTAACAGGTATAGCGACCAAGAAATAGTTGCACCACCAACAAAATCAACCAAGACAAGAAAACCATTGACAATGGCATAATTGCCCAAACGTTTCTTAAATCTGGTGAGACGGTAAGTATTAAAGGCTTGACGCTGCTGAATTTCGTAGTTTTGCGATCGCCAGTCTTTTTCTGCTAACTTTAAAGTCTCAGGAGAGATTTCTAACTCCTGGGCAATTTCTAAGATTTGCTCATAGCTAAACTCTTTATCTTGGTCGTCAGCTTGCCGGGCGATCGCCAGCTGTAAAATTCTTTGTATATCGTCTTGGCTATAGGAACGGTGGTTTTGAGGATCAAAGGCCGTCATAGTTGCTATCTCTTAGGTGTTGTTCATGCAAATTTATCGCCCGCTAGCTGTCAGCTAGATTGCATCACTCAAGCTGTTGCATTACCTCTACATTAGCAAATATTTGCGGGTGTACCGAAATCAGTGACAGTTCTACACCGAACATAATTATTGTGCGATCGCTCCTTTAACTCTATCAGGACTTACGCAGGTATCACACACAACCTATCTTGTAGGGTGCGTCAGATGCCAAAAATCTGTTGAGAATAGCGAGAAACCCAAATCTGACGCACCCTACGAATGTGCCAGTTGTGTAAGTGCTATCTATATATTACTGATCAATTAACGAGCATGAGTTTGAATAAGCAAAAAATCTTTTTGTTTATTCAAAATACCCTTTTGCTTACTCATTTAAGTATTTTCCGCAAGCAAACAGCAGTTTGTTAACTCATTTAGCACAAATGCTTACTCATTTCAGTAGATCGCGTATTCATTTTGGTGTTTTCAGCAAGCAAACAGCAGTTTGTTAACTCATTTAGCGTAAATGCTTACTCATTTCAGTAGATTACGTATTCATTTTGGTGTTTTGTCAGTCTCCTACTAGCGAGTCAGGAGAATGTTAACGACTTACCGTTAATTCTTCGGGAAAATCTACAAATCTTCGAGAATACGAGATGTAACCTAATTCTTCTAACTTGATTAACACTTTGTTGGCACTCTCAGCAATACTCTCTTGAACTGTGTCACATTCAACATCTGGATAAAGCGGTACTTCATAAGGATCATCAATACCTGTGAACTGCTGAATTTTCCCCAACCTAGCTTGTTTATATAAACCTTTGACATCTCGCTGTTCACAAGCTGCTAAAGGTGCATTAACATAAACTTCAATAAAATTGCCGATTAAACAACGCATTTCCTCACGCATTTCACGGTATGGTGCAATTAATGGCACTAAAACAATTACATCATTTCTGGTTAGTAAGTGAGCGACAAAACTCACACGGCGAATATTTTCTTGTCTATCTTCTTTACTAAAACCTAACCCTTTAGTCAAATTTTGACGTACTTGATCACCATCTAAAACTTCTACTTTACGTCCAATAAGTCTTAACTTTTGCTCTACAACTTGGCAGATAGTAGATTTACCAGCACCACTTAATCCGGTTAATAAAACAGTTACACCCAAATTTTTACTCATAATCTTTTATAGGTTACTATATTCATCTAATAAAACTAAATGACTACATTAGTAAACTATCAAACCTGATTTTGACTAGATATTTATAAATCTCAATTTAAAATTAACCATTCTTAAAATATAGCGTTTTCTCATCACATGAGGTATATCATAGTCCTCTCCTCAATAAATAATGTTCTCAATTAACCCGCCCCTACCAGTTTTACCTATTCCTTCATCCCTACTATCTGCATACATCATCAGTAAAATTACTGATGATGATGATTAATTATTTTAGCTAACATCTCTGGCTGTAAAACCATGCTTAACCAGCAAAAAAGATAAATTTTTAAATGTCTCCCAAAATTCACTTTATCTCAGGGCTACCACGTTCAGGTTCTACATTGCTTGGTGCTTTACTCAGACAAAATCCTCGATTTCATGCCAGTATGTCTAGCCCAGTAGTCGGACTGGTTAATCGAATACTAGACGGGATGAGTGAAGACAATGAATACTCTTTCTTTATTTCACCAGAGCAAAAACGGGCATTGGTTTTGAGTATTTTCTCTGCATACTATCAGCCCCAGGCAGACAAAGAAGTTATATTTGACACTAATCGCCTGTGGTGTAGCAAACTATCCCTAATTCATGAACTATTCCCCACCTCAAAAGTCATTTGCTGCGTGCGAAATATTGCGTGGATTATGGATAGTATTGAAAGGCTAGTGCAGCGTAATGCTTTTGATATTTCTAAATTATTTAATAATTCCCTGGAACGCGCCAATGTGTATAGTCGGACTGAAGCTTTGAGTCAAGGAGGGCGATTAGTAGGGTTGTCTTATAATGCCTTAAAGGAAGCTTTTTATGGTGAACATAGTCATTCTTTACTGTTAGTTGATTATGACTTATTAAGCCAAAACCCGGAGAAGACAATATCACTTATTTATCAATTTCTAGAGGAAGAACCCTTTGCCCATGATTTTGATCATGTGCAGTATGATGAGCCGGAATTTGATCAGCGTCTTCGTACACAAGGGTTACATAAAGTAAGAGAAAAAGTTGAGTTCCGCCCCAGACAAACTATTCTACCGCCTGATTTATTTACTAAGTTTTACGACTTATCTTTTTGGACAGAATTAAGTAATAGTCAGGCGAATGTGATTGTTGCCCAGCCTTTATGAGTCAATTCAAAATTCAAAATAGCCTACGGCAAGGCTTGCGCCTACA
This sequence comes from Nostoc sp. PCC 7524, assembly GCF_000316645.1. NCBI lineage: Bacteria > Bacillati > Cyanobacteriota > Cyanophyceae > Nostocales > Nostocaceae > Nostoc > Nostoc sp. PCC 7524. The sequence goes on along the minus strand of NC_019684.1, from coordinate 2,978,479 downwards.
AAATTCAAAATAAATTTTGATTCTTATTCCCCCCTTTTTAAGGGGGGTTAGGGGGGATCTGAATATACTTAAATCACTTCCGAACGCTTTTCAAACACCCTCTAACAGGATGTTTGAACGTTTACATACAAATCTGATTAGCTGATCCTGCATCATTTAGATTCCCCTACCCCCCCTTTGAAAAGCTACGGTGTAATCACAAATCTGATCACCTTGTTGCGTATCGTTTTGATCCCCCCTAACCCCCCTTAAAAAGGGGGGGACAGGAATTTAAGTTTCTCTTGAAAAAGGGGGGGACAAGAATTTAAGTTCCTCTTAAAAAAGGGGGGAACAGGAATTTAAATCCCCCTTTTTAAGGGGGATTTAGGGGGATCTAAAACGTTTTGCTACTAACAAGAAGACTGTAAAACATTAACTCAGTGTGATTAAACCTGAATTAAGTGCTGTGACGATTTCAAGCACTTGATTGAGGACAAATCTCTATCGGGATTTGTATCACTTATACAACCACAATCAAGGGAGCAATTATATGGCAGATTTTGTAGTCAACCAAGCAACTGATGATGGTACTGGCTCTCAAGCAAATACTTTGAGTTGGGCTATTTTACAAGCGAATCAACTAGCGGGAGATGACACCATTACCCTGGCTAATAATGTGCGAGTTACAGGAGTCATGAAGACTCTAATTAACAGCAACATTACTATTGTTGGGAATGGTAATAGTATTAGCGGTGATGCCAATAACAATGGTGTTACTGATGTTGGTGATGTTCGTCCCTTGTTTATCTTGTCCGGCACGGTGAACATCTCTAATTTAACCATCACCAATGGCATGGCTAAAGGGGGAGATAGTCGAAGGGGTGGCGGCGGTGCTGGTATGGGCGGCGGTTTGTTTATCTATGATGGCAGCGTGTCGTTAACTAATGTCACCTTTAGCAATAACAAAGCACTAGGTGGTACTGGCAGTGGCGGTAGCGGTTTCGGTGGTGCTGGGATGTTCGGTAATAGCGTCAGCTACGGCGGCGGTGGTCTGTTTGGAAATAGCAGTAACGACTTTGGTGGCTATGGTGGCAATGGCAACTATGGTGGCGGTGGCAACGGTGGCTTCGGCGGTGGCGGCAACTACCGCAACTCTGGCGGCTTCGGCGGTGGTGGTGGCGGTGCTGGCCACACAGGAGGCAACGGCGGCTTCGGTGCTGGTGGTGGCTATGGTGGCTACGTCGGCGGTGCTGGCGGCTACGGCGGCGGTGGCGGCAGCAGTCGAGAAGGAGCAGGTGGCACTATCGGTGGCTTTGGCGGTGGCAATGGCCTCAACGGTGGTGGCACAAGCAGCAACGGCGGCGGCGGTGCTGGGATGGGTGGCGGTATATTTATGCGTAGTGGTTCATTGACCCTGAACAATACCACTTTTAATAACAACACGGCCACAGGTGGTACAGGTTTTAATAATGGTAAGGGTTTAGGTGGCGGGATATTTATCATGCAGTCCACCACTAACACCAACGGCAATAACCAGTCCATGCCATCTACTTTACCCACAGTCTCATCTACGGGAACAACTTTCAACGGCAATCTTGCGGCTGATGATACTGCAACTAATAATGTTTATACTCTCGTAAAAATCACTCACACTGGAGGCAGTACCAATGTTACTGAAGGTGGTGCGACTGATACTTACACAGTCGTCCTCAATGTTCTTCAGCCCACAGCCGATGTCATCATCACTATTAATACTGACTCTCAACTCACAACCAGTCCTACAATTCTCACTTTTACACCCCAAAACTGGAACGTACCCCAGACAGTTACAGTCACGGCAGTAGATGATCTCACAATAGAAGGTAATCACTCAGGTAGTATCACTTACACAGTCGCTAGCACCGATAGCAACTACAACAGTATCACCTCTTCTCCCCTTAACGTTGCTATTACCGACAACGATAATGCAGGTGTCACCATCACTCCAAGCGGCCGTAGCACTGATGTTACCGAAGGTGGAGCAACTGATACTTATACAGTTGTCCTGAATGGGCAACCAACAAGCAATGTCACCATCAATATTAATACTGGCTCTCAACTCACAACCAGTCCCACAACTCTCACCTTCACACCCCAAAACTGGAACATAGCTCAGGTAGTTACAGTCACCGCCGTAGATGATACCGTAGCTGAAGGTAATCACTCAGGCACTATCCAGCACACAGCCACTAGCAGTGATAGCAACTACAACGGCATCAGCATTACATCGGTTAATGTCAGCATTACTGATAACGATTCCATTAATCCACCAACACAAGGGACATCAGGCAAAGACATCCTCAGAGGCACAAACAACGACGACACCATTAACGGCTTAGACGGCAATGATTACATCTTTGGCGGAGATGGTAATGATACCCTAGATGGTGGTACTGGTACGGATTACGTCTTCGGTGGTGAAGGTGATGATAGTGTCAGTGGTGGAGATGGTAATGATTTCCTCTATGGTGGTGCCGGCAATGATACCCTCAACGGTGGTGAAGGCGGCGATAACCTCGATGGTGGAGCAGGTGATGATACCTTAGCAGGTGGTATTGGCAATGATATTTACACTGTAGACAGCATTAACGACCAAGTAATTGAATTAGAGGGAGAAGGAACTGATAAAATTAACTCTTCCATTACTTGGGATTTGAACAATAGCGCCAATGTAGAAAACCTCACCCTCATTGGTACTGCTATTGATGGTACTGGTAACGCCTTGAATAACCACATTGTCGGTAATAATGCCGTTAACACTTTACATGGTGGAGATGGTAATGATTGGCTGATGGGTAGAGGTGGTGATGATATTCTCATTGGTGGTAACGGCAATGACCGATTAGACGGTGGTACTGGTGATGATAGATTAGAGGGTGGTCTGGGTAATGATATTTACGAAGTAGATAGTGGACTAGATGAGATTATCGAAGCCCCAGATGCTGGGATAGATACAGTCATCTCTGTGATTGATTGGAATTTAGGTGATAACCTGGAAAACCTGACTTTGGTGGGTAATCAAGCTATGTTTGGTATAGGTAACGATGCAGATAACCGAATCAACGGTAATAATGCTGACAATTTCCTATTAGGTTTAGATGGTGATGACCAACTATCTGGCGGTAATGGAGATGATGTACTCATCGGTGGTTTAGGTTTTGATAGATTAGTAGGTGGCCGGGGTGCAGATATCTTTGATTTAACTGGTGTTCTCTTTGGTGGCTTTGATACTGTGGTGGATTTCAATCTAGCAGATGATATTATTCATCTATCTGGAGATGAATTTGGACTGAGTGCAGGAACAACATTAGATGCAAGTTTGTTCTCCTTGGGAATAGATGCGACACAAGCAAGCGATCGCTTCATCTATAATCAAGCTAAAGGCGAATTGTTCTATGATGCTGACGGTGTGGGTGGTGCTAACCAAGTGCAAATTGCACTGTTCTCCAATCGAGTAGCTTTAACTAATGCTAGTTTTCAAGTTGTCTAAATCTTTGCCAACTTAAATATTAATTTGTACTTTCAATACCAGAAGCGATGCGCTTACGCCACACTTCAAGGCGATCGCTTCTGGTATATTACCTTTGATAGCTGGTGGTAATCAGCCACAGAGATTTTAGCAGGGTTAAAGTTTGAGAAAGATTTTATTCGTCGATTATTGAGCGAGGAAATGATGCAGGAATCAGTCATTTATCAGGATATTTTGCTCAAGGGAGAGCAACGAGGAGAAAAGAAAGAAGCTGTTCGTTTCTTACAGCGTCAGTTAAATCGGCGATTTGGAGAAATAGATTCATCCATAATTGAGCGTCTGAGGGTGTTATCTACGGAACAGTTGGAAGTATTAGGAGAAGAATTTTTAGATTTTACGAATGTATCTGATTTAGTAGCTTGGCTAGAACAAAATATCAAAAATTGACCCAATAGACATCTCTAGAGGCGATGGGATACACCCCACCGTAGGCTGCATCCCATAATCTTAAGCAGGCTGGCGAAAATTATAAATTTCTTTAATTACTGCTACCCAACCATCAGAGACTGATTCTAAAATGCGATCGCCTTTTTCTTTAGTAGCTGTAGTCGCATCACCAATCACACCAGTTTTACTAATATCTTTTGTTACCCAAGCCACAGGTAATTTCCCCTCCCAACTCAACAAACTACCTTCTGGCTGTTCTGGGGGATACTCTGCCACAGCTTGATCTAGCCTCACTTGATCAGGTAGAATTGCCAACATAATGCTAGTTTCTGCGTCACCTGCGTGCATACCTTGGGTTGCTTCCTTTGGTGTCAGCAACTCCTTAGTGATATGTGGTACACGCCAAGTAAAAAGCGGAAATACAGCAAAGTCGCCATACTTAACGTGTAAATCCCGCGCCGCCATTTGCATAACTTGGGGTTGCCCCCCGTGGGAATTCATCAATACCAACTTTCTAAATCCAGCACGGTAGATACTTTCTGCCACTTCCATTATTGTGGCTGTGAGTGTTTCTGTGCTGAGAGTTATCGTCCCCGGAAAGTGCCAATGTTCGTTAGACTTACCATAATAAAGAAGGGGTAAAGCATAGGCAGGAATATGAGCATCCAGCTTTGCCAAAGCCTTTCCCAAAACTCCCACACTAATAGCAGCATCAACAATCAGTGGTAGATGAGGCCCGTGCTGTTCAATTGCCCCCACTGGTTGAATTATTACCACATTTTCCTTATTCGGCATAGCCTGAATCTCAGTCCAGGTAAGGTAGGGAAAAAACCGTTCTGGGGGAATAAAACTGTGCATTTTGGGAAATTCAAAATTCAAAATGAAAGAACGCAGCTTTCGCTTACTACTATCGCATCATTGTGATCTTAGCGGGGAATTGAGCATGAAATTTTTCTCCCCCTGCCTCCCCTGCTCCCCCTGCTCCCCCTGCTTCTTTAGTATCCCCTATCCCCCAGTCCCCACTTCAGCGCATAATAACCAAATCTTAAACATTTACTAGGAGGATAATCAATGGTCGAGGATAATGGTTCAATTCGCACTTTATCAGTTGATATTGGTGGTAGTGGTGTCAAAGCAATGGTGTTAGATATCACAGGTAACGCTGTCACAGAGAGGGCGCGGGTTGATACACCCCAACCTGCAACACCAGAAGTAGTCATCAATGCCATCATGGTGTTAGCGGCGGCTCAAGGTGAGTTTCATCGAGTTTCCGTAGGGTTTCCTGGTGTAGTGCGCTCTGGTGTGACGGAAACAGCAGTAAATTTACATTCCGATTGGATTGGGTTTGATTTAGAAACAGCACTATTGCAAAGGTTAAATAAACCTGTACGGGTAATTAACGATGCAGATATGCAAGGGTTTGGGGCAATTAAAGGTAAGGGTGTGGAGTTGGTAATTACTTTAGGTACAGGCTTTGGTTCGGCTTTGTTTGTCGATGGGAAATTAGTCCCGAACATGGAAATGGGACATCATCAGTTTCGCAAGAATGAAACTTACGAGGAACAACTAGGAAGAGCAACCTTAGACAGAATTGGGCAGAAAAAATGGAATCGTCGTTTAGAAAAGGCGATCGCATCTTTGCAGAGGTTGTTTAATTATGATTACCTGTATATTGGCGGCGGTGAAGCCGTCAGAGTAAATTTTCAGTTACCTTTAAATGTGAGACTGATTCCAAATATTACTGGGTTATTAGGTGGTATCGCTTTGTGGCGAGATGAGAGGTAGGGGGGAGGAGGCAGGGGAGCAGGGGGGCAGGGGGGCAGAGGAGCAGAGGAGCAGAGGAGCAGAGGAAGAAAAATCCTGCGCCCAATCCCCAGTCCCCAGTCCCCAATCCCTAACTTGGTTGACGGTTAATATCTTGCAAATCCAGAGCATAATTTAACCGCAAAACATTAACCCCTGGTTCCCCAAAAATCCCTAAAAATCTCCCGTCAGTATATTTATTCATTAGACGTAAGATTTCATCTTCTTTGACATCACGGGCGCGAGCTACTCGCTCTACTTGTTGTTGCGCTGCTTTCACGGAAATATGAGGATCTAAACCAGAGCCAGAAGTATAAATTAAATCTGCTAAAGGTTGAATATTTTCTTCTTGCAGTTTATTTGCTTGTTCAATGATGCGGTTGATAAGTTCTGGATTACTAGGAGCAAGATTGCTAGCACCAGAGATACCAGTTGGTTTGGCTTTTCTACCTTGAGAATATCTCACAGCACTAGGACGACTATGAAAATACTTTTCGGAAATGAATACCTGTCCAATTAAAGCTGAACCAATTGGTTGAGCATCTATGTTTTGCATGATGCTACCATCAGCTTGAAATGGGAATAAACCTTGACCAATAACTAAAACAGCAAGAGGATAAATGATTGCTGTCACTAACCACAGTAACAGGGTAATGCGAATAGCTCTGGTGATTTCTCTAATAAAAGACATATATAATTTTCCAGTTAATCTCAGAAATATAGGTGACAGGTTACAGGTGATAGGTGACAGGTGATAGGTGACAGGTTACAGGTGATAGGTGACAGGTGATAGGTGACAGGTTACAGGTGAGAGCGAATAGGGAAAGAGACTATTTTTTGTATTTTTGGTGAATGACTAATGATGCTCGGACTAAAGCCATCAATTTCTGTTTTCATACCTTCTGACTAAATAACCGCTCAAACCAGTAAAATTTTCCTATTGCCTATTGCCCATTCCCTATTTACGCCAATCCCACGGCAGTAATCAACATATCAATCAATTTAATGGCGATAAATGGTGCTATCACTCCGCCTAAACCATAAATTAAAATATTGCGTTGTAATAACTGATTAGCTGTTAGGGGTCGAAATTTTACGCCTTTCAAAGCTAAGGGAATTAATGCGGGAATAATTAAGGCATTGTAAATCAAAGCTGATAACACAGCTGAATTAGTGCTGGTCAAATTCATAATATTGAGACTTTGCAGATTGGCAGCCGCAAAAATGACTGGGATAATCGCAAAATATTTAGCAATATCGTTAGCAATAGAAAAGGTTGTTAATGCCCCACGGGTAATTAGCAGTTGTTTACCAATACTGATAATATCAATCAATTTTGTGGGATCTGAGTCCAAATCAACCATGTTGGCAGCTTCTTTGGCGGCTTGCGTACCTGTATTCATGGCTAAACCCACATTGGCTTGCGCTAGGGCTGGGGCATCGTTAGTACCATCACCAGTCATGGCTACAAGTTTACCTTGGGCTTGTTCCCGTTGAATGACGGTGATTTTATCTTCTGGTGTAGCTTCGGCGATAAATTCATCAACGCCAGCTTCTTGAGCAATGACGGCTGCGGTAATACGGTTATCGCCTGTGAGCATGATAGTACGTACTCCCATGCGGCGCAATTGGTCAAAGCGATCGCGGATACCGGGTTTGACGATATCTTTCAGATAAATCACTCCATAGATTTCGTTATCTAAGCACACCGCTAAAGGTGTCCCCCCCTGTTGAGAAACTTGTTCATAGGCAGTATCTAATTCTGGGGGACTTTGGCCATTACGTGAACGGACAAATCCTTTAATCGCACCTACTGCTCCTTTCCGGGCTTCTCTTCCCCCTGGTAAATTAGTTCCACTCATGCGGGTTTTGGCGGAAAATTCCACGCCTTGGGCTTGGTTGAAGTCAAAATCAAACCTTGCACCCAACTTTTCTGCTAGACGGACAATTGATTTACCTTCTGGTGTGTCATCAAATACACTCGCCACCCAAGCTACACTAGCAACTTCTGCCATTGAGTGGCCATTGATAGGGATAAATTCTTCTGCCAAGCGATTACCTAAAGTAATTGTGCCTGTTTTATCCAGAACTAAGGTGTTAACATCACCGCAAGCCTCTACAGCTCGTCCCGAAGTAGCGATGACGTTAAATTGGGCGACTCTATCCATGCCAGCAATGCCAATGGCACTGAGTAACCCGGCGATGGTGGTGGGGATCAAAGCTACAAGGAGGGCGATTAAAATCGGAATGCTGACGGGAGTTTGGGCATGGTAGGCAAAGGCAGGTAAGGTAGCCACCACAAATAAAAACACCAAGCTTAAAACTATTAATAAGACGCTTAGAGCAATTTCGTTGGGGGTTTTGCTGCGTTCTGCTCCTTCTACTAGGGCAATCATCCTATCAATAAAGCCTTTGCCGGGGTCGGCTGTCACCCGTACAATCAATTCATCGGAGAGAATACGTGTACCACCAGTGACGGAACTGGCAATATCTGAGCCTGATTCTTTTAAAACTGGTGCTGATTCCCCAGTGATGGCGGATTCATCCACGGAAGCCACACCCATAATTACCTCCCCATCGGCGGGAATGACATCACCAGCCACTATATAAATAGTGTCCCCTTGTCTGAGGCTAGTAGAAGGAACCTCAGTAATTGAGCCATCAGGCGAGAGTTTTTTGGCGAGCGTTTCTGATTTAGTTGAGCGTAAAGCATCGGCTTGGGCTTTACCTCGTCCTTCGGCTACGGCTTCCGCAAAGTTAGCAAACCAAACTGTAAAGAACAAAGTCCCCGTCAAAATACCGTTGAAAAGTTGGGGATTTTGTTGTTGTGTGGGGCCGAACAGATTGGGATTGATGGTAAGTGCTAAGGTGACGAGAGTCCCTAACCATACCAAAAACATTACCGGGTTTTGGATGGCAGATTTGGGATTAAGTTTGAGAAAAGCATCCCAAATTGCTCTGAGATAGAGTTTCCTAGTATTGATTTTGGCTTTTTTGCTGACTCGACGGCGATCGCCTGCACGAGAACGGGATGTTTTGACTTTAAAGGTAGGTGCCACTGTCTTTATTGAATATTATGTAATGTTGGGTAGATAGGAAATTAGAGGGAGGTGAGAAGTAATATCAGGAATCTCTACCTTGTCTACCTTGTCTCATCCATCTTCTAACTGCCTCCTATTTTCAAACCTTCAGCAATCGGCCCTAATGCCAAGACTGGGAAGAAAGTCAACACACCCAAAATCAGCACGATGCCAGCTGTGACAGTGGTAAATATTAGCGAATCTGTTTTGAGGGTGCCAGAGGTTTGGGGTACTGTTTGTTTACGAGACATACTATCAGCTAACAGGAGGATAGCAACCATCGGAATATAACGCCCTGCCAAAATGCTAAAACTGGCGCTTAAATTCCACCACAGGCTATCATCTGCCAGCCCCTCTAAACCAGAACCATTATTGGCACTAGCTGAGGCATACTCATAAACAACTTGGGAAATCCCATGAAAGCCAGTATTAGTAATCCCGGAAAGAGAAAACGGATAAGCTAGGGCAATGGCACTAGGAATTAAGACTAATACGGGATGAATAATTAAGACAACGCTAGCGAGGATGATTTCGCGCTTTTCGATTTTACGTCCAAAAAATTCTGGTGTGCGTCCCACCATCAATCCTGTTAAGAAAACGGTGATAATTAGATAAACAAATAGATAAGCTGTGCCTGTGCCTTGTCCACCCCAGATAATTTGCAGAAATAAATTAAATAAAGTCGAAAATAGTCCTGGGGGCATTAAAGAATCGTGCATTCCATTAACTGCACCGCACATGGTAGCAGTTGTCATTACTGCCCATAGTGCCGTCTCTGCCCAACCAAATCGGACTTCTTTCCCTTCCAAGTTGGGCTGTTCTAAGCCTAGAGCGTTAAAAACGAGGGGATTACCTTCTAACTCTCCACCCGCAGCTACCCACACTAGCAAAACAAACACCACAAACACCATCCAAAACATCAGCCAAGCTTGTTTCATATTGTTCGCAAACACACCATAGGTGTAAATCATGGCGGCGGGAATCGCAATCATGGCGATGAGTTCGATGAAGTTAGTAGCACCATTAGGATTTTCCAAGGGATGGGCAGAATTAGTAGCAAAGAAGCCACCGCCGTTGTCACCCAACATTTTGATCATCTCAAAGGAAGCAACTGGCCCTCTGGCGATGTATTGAGTTCCTCCCTCTAGGGTGGTGACATCTAAAGGTGGTTTGATTGTTTGCGGTACACCGAGAAAAACTAAAGCGATCGCACCAACAACCGAAATGGGTAATAATATCCTAGTAATAGCACGGATAAAATCAATGTAAAAGTTACCTAGCTTTTTGCCTGTTAATCCCCGAATAAAAGCAATACCCACCGCTATCCCAGTAGCAGCCGAGGTAAACATTAAAAATCCTAAAGCCGCAACTTGGGAAAAGTAACTGAGGGTTGTCTCAGGAATGTAGTGTTGCTGGTCAGTATTAGTAACAAATGAAATAACCGTGTGTAGAATAGTATCCCATCTAGGCGCACCAAAGCCATTGGGATTCCAGGGTAATAATTTTTGAAAATATAACAGTGAATACACGAGAATCCCCATGCACAGGTTAGTGTATAGTATTGCTCGTATATACTGCCAACCAGTCATCTCATCTTTAGGGCGAATCCCAGCTAGTACGTAGAAGCTACGTTCTATAGGATTCATGAAACGATCTAATAGTGTCCTTTCTCCTAAGAACACACGCGCTATATATCTGCCCAGTACGGGTGTGATTAATATCACAATACATAGCGTTAAGGCAATTTGTAATAAACCTTGTCCCATTGATTTCGCGCTCAACTTTCAGCCAATACTGTTCAGCTAATGCTTAGAGATAAAAAATAACCTACTTATCTAGAGGAGTGTGAGCAATTTGGCAATATTTCACACCACCCAATTCATTTAGCTATGGTTACGGTTTTCAGTCTTGATAATTTTCTAACTAATCTTTAAAGTTTCCATCAAGAGTCATTAAATTTTAAGACTGGGGATTGGGGATTGGGGACTGGGGACTGGGGATTGGGGATTGGGGACTGGGAATAATAACTCTCCTCTGCTCCTCTGCTCCTCTGCCCCTCTGCCCCTCTGCTCCCCTGCCTCCCCTGCCCCCTCATCTCCCTACACCCCTACATAATATTTATTGGGTCTACATCTATCGTCAAGCTAACGGTATCACAACAGAGCGATCGCACTTGTTCCCAATCGGGTAATTCGGGTAAGGTGTCGGGATCAAATTTCAGCAATATCTGCCAACGATAACGGTTTGATACTCGCATCACACTAGCTGGTGCGGGGCCTAATATCTCAAATCCTTCCTTAGCACTTAAATATGTAGCAATAATTTGGGCTGTATTTTGTACTTGGATGAGATCAAGACTACTCAACCGTAATAAGATTAACCTGCCGTAAGGGGGATAATTCAAATCTTGCCGTTGAGCTAATTCCGCTTGCACAAAAGAGTGATAATCGTGATGTCTCACCGCTTCAATCACGGGATGTTCGGGGGTGTAAGTTTGCATAATCACTCTACCGGGATCATCACCTCTGCCAGCCCTCCCCGCTACTTGGGTGAGGGTTTGAAATGCCCGTTCGCTGGAACGAAAATCAGATAAATGCAGCAAGCCATCAGCTGCCACAACTCCCACCAGTGTTACTTGGGGTAAATCTAATCCTTTGGTAAGCATTTGTGTTCCTACTAATAAATTTGCCTCCCCGTTAGCAAACTTAGTCAGTAGGGTACGATGTGCGCCTTTGTTGCGAGTGGTATCACTATCAAAGCGGATGTAAGTTAAATCAGGGAACTGTCGGCTTAATTCCTGGGCGACTCGTTGAGTACCGCTACCAAAGAATTTGAGGTAAGGGGACATACATTCGGGGCAGTTTTGGGGATGCGATCGCACATAATTACAGTAATGACAACGCAACAATTGCGGCGCACCTGATTCTGTTTGGTGATAAGCCAAGGACACATCACAGTGGGGACATTCCAATACGTAACCACAGCTGCGGCAAGAAACAAAAGTGCTGTGTCCCCGACGATGGATAAATAAAATTCCCTGTTGTTTTCTCTGTTGCAGTTGTTCTAAAGCTTGTTGAAGTGATCTACTAAATATAGAACGATTGCCATCCTGTAACTCTTGCCGCATATCCACCACTTCTACAGGTGGTAAAGGGCGGGAATTGATGCGTTGAGGGAGGGAGAGGTAGTGATTGGGGACTGGGGATTGGGGACTGGGGATTGGGGACTGGGAAAATATCGTCTCCCTCATCTCCCCCATCTCCCCCATCTCCCCCATCTCCCCTATCTCCCCCATCTCCCCCATCTCCCTCATCCCCACATTCACCCAACTTTCCAAGGAAGGTGTCGCTGAACCCAACACTAAGGGACAGTTTTCTAATTCTGCCCGCCACTGGGCAACGGTGCGGGCGTGGTAGGTGGGAATGGGTGAGTCTTGTTTAAAGCTAGAGTCGTGTTCTTCGTCGAGGATGATTAAACCAAGGTGGGGTAAAGGGGCGAAAATGGCGCTGCGGGTGCCGATGACTATTTGGGGTTCGCCTGTCAGCATCTGTCGCCAAGTGTCGTAACGTTCCCCTTCAGAGAGGGCGCTGTGATAAACGCTGATTTTACTACCGAAGCGGGCGCGAAAACGATCAGTTAGTTGGGGTGTGAGTCCAATTTCTGGAACTAAAACTAGGGCTGATTTTCCTTTTGCGAGTAGTGGAGCGATCGCTTGCAAATATACTTCTGTTTTTCCAGAACCTGTGATCCCATGCAACAATACTTGATTAAATCCCTCTAGCTGTTGCATAGTTGCTAAAGCATTGGCTTGGTCTGGATTTAATGATTTTGGTTTGTCTGCATCTAATGCTTGCCCTGATTCTGTGCGTAAGATTTCTCTTTCTTCAATGGCAATATAACCCTTGTTTACCATCGCCTTGAGGGTAGAGGAACTGGTATTAGTAATTTGCAATAATTCACTTTGCCACAACTCACCGCCTCGTCTTCGCAATACTTCTAAAATTTCTCTTTGGCGAGTGGTTAAATCTCGGTCAATTGTGTCAATTAATATGACTGCTTTTTGTCTTTTGGGTCGAGTTGTTCGCGGCGGTTCTAAATAACTTTCTACTAAGCCAATTCGCAATAATTCCCGCACGCCTCGATAGGCAGATTTGACTTTTTGTTGTAAATAAGCGAAACTATAATCCCCTGCTGGTTGGGTTTGTAAAAGTTGGAGGATTTGCTGTGCTGTGGGACTTAAAAAAGTAGTGGTAGTTAATAGTTGAGTCTGAGGTATTTGGTCTTTTTCTTTAGTGATTAACCGGACACGACGTTGCGATCGCCCTAACAATCCTGGCGGTAATGCTACGCGAATTACCTGCATTAAAGGTGTATAATAATAGGATGCTACTCTATTTAACAATTCCCAATAAGCACTGGCGAAAAAACCGGAACTCACAACATCTTCTACTGTCCGGATTTTTTCTGGTGCTAAATCTATATTCGGTTCTGTCAATAATCGAATGGCGATCGCTCCCAACTGTTGAGCGCCAAACGGTACACTTAATATATCCCCAGGTTGAATTTCTAACTGCTCTGGCAATCGATAGGTAAACAATCCGGAATTTCCTGGACAATCCACCAACACCTCAACGTAGCGATTCACATTTCTGACTGTTCGGTAAAATTCTCTAGTCTCATTAACCACTAAATTTTGTGAATTTACTTCATTAATATACATAGTCTCTGAATTTTAAAGTTAAATATTCTTACTCACCTAATTGGAGGTGCAAAATTTACTTAATGTCCTCAACTATAAAATTTCCTTCTCCAGAGGTAAATTGTAATTCCCAATACTTTTATCACTCATAATACTTGATAAGTTTCCTCTTATGTAATCAACCCGACAAATTGATGCTACCCTTACGTGCAATAAATATTTGCAGCCCCCAATTAAAAACCGAATGTCAGAATCTGAAATAAATCTATAGTTTGCTTCCCTCAGATACAAACTCTACTCTCTAGTCCCTCCCCTCACCGGAGCATCTTACCAAGCCAGTGTATCTTCGTTCAGCAGTGCCAACACACAGAAGACAGTAGAAGAAATACGGCAATAATAGTCTGTAGATAATGAGACGAATGAGGCTGTTAATTATACGAAACCCAGATAAATTATGACTGATAATCATTGAGTTCTCAATTTTTATAATCAAGCCATCTCACTACCTATTTATGAAATAGTTTGTCCATCTACTAAATAGGGAATAGCCTTTTTCCGTCTATTGATAGATATTCAACCCTTTGTATCTATGAGATGCTTTTATACAAACATTTTTTTAGAAATGTAAATTGCCCAATTATTACCATTAATAAATTTTATAAGCAACTAATAACACCAGACCAAAAAATATTATGATTGCTGTTATGAAGATCCACCAATAAAATGAAAAAATTTATAAAAGTATATAATTATTAAAAATCAAGGGAGATTTAACTGTATTTTTTGTAATTGTTGCGTTGGATCATAGTTTAGGGAGTTTGACAGATTCGGAGTTTAATAAAACAATAAAGAATATATCTGTGGGCAACTGGGAAAATAAAATTTAGGTGCAAAAACCAATCTTGTTTAGAAGTTTAAGTTACCAGCCGCCAAGAACTAATCACGAAAAAATAATTTGAACTTCTATAAAATACTTCACACATACCTGTATTCTGCAATTCAACAGGTGCATTATTGCTTAAGTAAACTGCCAATTCTCAGTAGTAAATAGCTGTCATTAAATTATGTACCAAACAAAGCAACCCCTCAAGGAAACTATGAATATTGCTGAATTGGGAACGATGGAAATAATCGAGACTCATGTTGAAAGTGAAGACGAAACTTTTGAAAGTCTGGAAATAATCATAGAAGAAGAAGCCCCAATACCAGATAATCTAGAATCAGACGAACGGGATGGGGACGCGATGGCAGCTGCTAGACCATCTGGTTATAATAAGACTGAGCATGATGATGCTGTCGGTGCCTTTTTTAAAGAAATGGCACGCTATCCGTTACTCAAACCAGATGAAGAGGTAGAGTTAGCCAAACGAGTCAGATTTTTAGAAGACGTAAAAGATTTACAAGAAGCTTTGGAATTGGAATTAGGACAGCAACCTACCAAAGCCCAGATAGCAGATAAATTTGAAATAACAGAAAAACAATTAGAAAATCGCTTATATCAAGGTCGAGTTGCCAAGCGGAAAATGATTCGCTCGAACCTGAGATTAGTAGTATCCATTGCCAAGCGATATCTGAATCGGGGAGTTCCTTTCCTAGATTTAATTCAAGAAGGTGCAATGGGTTTAAATCGTGCCACCGAAAAATTTGACCCCGATAAAGGATATAAATTTTCTACTTACGCCTACTGGTGGATTAGACAAGCGATAACCAGAGCGATCGCTAATGATGCCAGAACCATTCGCCTACCTATACATATCGTAGAAAAACTTAACAAACTTAAAAAAGCTCAAAGAGAACTCAAACAGAAATTCAGCCGTAACCCCTCCGAAGCAGAAATAGCAGAGTTTTTGGAAATGAGCGTCCAACAACTACGCCAACTGCAACAACTCAGAAGACAAGCCCTTTCCCTCAACCACCGTGTCGGGAAAGAAGAAGACACAGAACTGATGGATTTGTTGGAAGACGAAGACAACCTCTCTCCTGAAGCCAAAATGAACGAAAACATGATGCGCCAGGAGATTTGGGAAGTCTTAGGTGATGTCCTCACACCACGAGAAAAAGATGTCATCTCTCTCCGCTACGGTTTAACCACCAGTGAACCCTGCACATTAGAAGAAGTAGGGAATATGTTCAATCTCTCCCGTGAGAGAGTCAGGCAAATCCAAAGTAAAGCCATGCGAAAACTACGCCGTCCTCACATAGCCAAGCGCCTCAAAGGGTGGTTGATTTAAAGTAGCAGGTAGGTTAAGCAAGGGAGCAGGGGGGCAGAGGAGAAAAACTAATAACTTTGCCTATTGCCTATTGCCTATTGCCTACTAACTATGGACTAATGACTATGGACTCTTGACCATAGACTCATGACTGTGCGTAATGATTTAACCGTGCGTTTTGCTGAACCTGCCGATAGCACAACGCTTTTTGACTTAATTAAGCAACTGGCAGAGTACGAAAAACTATCTCATGCTGTAACTGGGGATGCTTTAGCACTTCAGGAGCATTTATTTGGCTCTCCAAGATACATAGAGGCAATATTGGCAGAATATGCAGGCAAAGCTGTAGGTTTTGCCTTGTTTTTTCATAATTACTCAACCTTTCTCACCAAACCAGGTATTTATCTCGAAGACTTGTTTGTTTTACCAGAATATCGGCGACAAGGGATTGGCAAAGCACTCCTCTCGAAAGTCGCTAAAATTGCCGTCGCTAGAGGGTGCGGCAGGTTAGAGTGGAGTGTTCTTGATTGGAATGAGTCAGCCCAAGCATTTTATCGCAGCATGGGAGCGTCAATTTTAGACGACTGGCGAATTTGTCGTGTTACCGGAGAGTCAATTATCCAGTTAGCAGCTAAAGAATCTTAAAGTTTGACAGCTTGTCATTTGACGCATTCCATTGCTCAACTGAAAATTATTGAGGAAGATATCTGGCTGAATGAGCCTTTTTTGCAGAGAGAACACAAAATGAAGAAACTTTTTTCACTACTACTGTTGGGCATAACAATCTTCACCTTTGCCTTCAGTAATCCCGCTTTGGCTGCTGACAGCGCCAGTGGAGCCAAAGTATTTAGTGCTAATTGTGCTGCTTGTCATGCAGGCGGTAAGAATTTGGTACAAGCCAATAAAACCCTGAAGAAAGATGCCTTAGAACAGTTTGGTATGTACTCAGCAGACGCGATTATTGCCCAAGTAACAAACGGTAAAAATGCCATGCCTGCCTTCAAAGGTCGTTTAACATCTGACCAAATTGAAGATGTAGCTGCTTACGTCCTGGAACAAGCAGATAAAGGTTGGTAGTAGCCAAACAGTTAAATTTAACTGACTAAAATAGTGGGTATTAACCCGCTATTTTTGTATTTAAAATACTTTATATAAATGCTTATTCTTAAGACAAAACTCAAGAAATTATAGCTAAAATTATTTAGTCAATATATAGGAATCCGATTTGATTACTGTATTCTTTACGGGAGGCATATCCAAATTATCTGCATAAGTAGGCAATGGG
Source organism: Nostoc sp. PCC 7524 (assembly GCF_000316645.1). NCBI lineage: Bacteria > Bacillati > Cyanobacteriota > Cyanophyceae > Nostocales > Nostocaceae > Nostoc > Nostoc sp. PCC 7524. The sequence continues at coordinate 2,961,468 of NC_019684.1, read as the reverse complement.
GAATAGGTAATAGGCAATAGATAAGAACTGAATAAGAATTCTAATTAAAATTGCTTAATTAACAAAATAATCAGACATAAATTAGAAGTTTGTGTCTGATTATTTTGTGTTTTACACTTGATTCACTAGATAATATTTGTCAATATCATAATTAAGTTAGATTTAGACAAAATATTTAACCTGATTTGCATCAAGTCTTATATTGTTGACACGATGATTCTTTTGATTCAATTATTTATGCACGCTATCTAGACTCAATAAAATCTAACTAATTTCGCTGTCAAACATCATTTATTTATCAAAAACAAGGAGTAATTTGGATGGCTAACATTAAAATTGATGAACTACATCTGACAGGTTATGATTTCTTTCAAGATTCTGAAAGTTTTCTCAATGAAATGACTCATCAGACAATAGAAATGATTGCAGGTGCTTATAGTGGGTATAGTGGTTTTTTTGGGTTTGGTTCTTACAATTCCTATTCCACAGGCTCGTCTAATTCTTTCTCTGGCTCCTATTCAGGAGGTTATGGCTACGGCTATGGTTACGGACATAGGTCTTACCATTAATTTTTAGCAGATGTGTTTATATTTTTGACACTCCCCAGCCTAAAGGCGTGGGGATTCTACATTCACAGACTCGCCGTTAGACGACAGGCCGCAGCCAATAGCCCAAGAGGGCAAATCTCCTGTAGCGTAAGTTCCGGTATGCCCTACCGTACTGAGTCCTCGTCTCAAAATGTTGATTGCTGCGTTGATGTCTCTGTCTTCCACATATCCGCAATGTGGACAAACATGAGTCCTTGTAGACAGAGATTTTTGCACTTTCTCACCACAGTTAGAACAATTTTGGCTTGTATTATGGGGAGGAACAGCAACTGTTACTTTCCCATATTTCTGACCAAAATATTCTAACCACTCTCGGAAAGTTGACCAACCAGCATCAGAGATTGATTTTGCCAGTTGCGGGTTACGTACCAACCCTTTCACATTCAAGTCTAGCCTTCGGCAACGGCTTCGCCGAACATAGGCTACCAAATCATTAGATTGGATGACGGAGTATGCTAATCTCTTGCAATACTCTTTTCGTTGCCTACTTACTCTTAAATGCTTACGGGCATATCTATTTCTAGCTTTGTGGTAATTGTTGGATTGCCTTGCGTGAGCTTTCTTCTTTTCTTGGCTGAACTTTTTAGACTTTTTGCGATTTGCACGGTTTAACTGTTTTTCTGATTTGCGGTAGAACTGGGGGGATGGTTCTACATTGCCTTTATTGTCAGCAATGAAATACTTCAATCCCAAGTCAATACCCACTAATTGATGTGAGGGTTGAGTTTCTATCCTTGCATCAGCGTCAATCGCAAATTGGGCATAGTACCCATCAGCACGACGTACCAAACGGACACGCTTAATTTGCTTGATGTCGTAGTAATTTAGGTCGTAAGTCCCCTTTAATTTCAGAGTTCCAATCCCTTTCTTGTCTGAGAAAGTTATCGACTTACGATTAAGAGTTAGCTTCCATCCCGTTGATTTGTATTCAACTGAACGGCAGTTTTTTTTAAATTTAGGAAACCCCTTTTTACCTTTGACTTTTTTCTTGCAGTTGTCGTAAAACCGAGCTATCGCACTCCAACAACGTTCCGCCGCCGATTGTCTAGCCATTGAGTTGAGTTCGTCAGCAAAAGGAAATTCCGCAGCTAATACAGCACAATATTTATTCAATGCGTACTTATCTACCTTTGAATCCTTATTATCCATCCAATAGCGCAAGCACTTATTTTGAATGAATTGGCTGGTACGAATTGCTTCATCTATTGCCTGATATTGCTTTTCTTTACCCTTAACCTTAAACTCGTAAACAATCATGGCTTTCTCCTGGCAAAGAAGCTCCGCGTAGATTGCTTTGCTACCCAAAGCTAGCGCGAACGACAAAGTGGTACGACCAATTAACCACATTCTTATGCTACCACAAAAGGATAAAGCCGTCGTAGAACGACGGGGTTTTCAACCCAAATTTTCGATAATCGGAAGAGTATTTTTAAAGACTTTTCCGAGTTTTTTTAGATATAGCTGTAGACAAGGCGATTAGGACATGACTAAAAGCTCAAACTCATTCATGGCATGGATTTTACTATTGCCTATTGCCTTCTGCTATATTTGATTTTTGAATATATTAGGACTTATGTAACTGGCCATTCGTAGGGTGCATCAGATTTGAGTTTTTCGTGATTCTCAACAGATTTTTGGCATCTCTCGCACCCTACAAGATAGGTTGAGTGTGACACCTACGTAAGTCCTGTATATGAGAGCTAGAATTGAAAACCAAGTATTGTTAATACATCGGGAAGATTTGCCAGAGTTTAAGAAGGGCGGTTCTGTAGTTAGGAATTCTTACTTCTGGGCGCTGCGTTCTATTGCCGGCCAAGCTTCGCGTTATCGTGATTGGGAATATGAACGAGAGGTTTGGTTAGCACTAGCGCGGATGCTGTTATCTTTTGCAGAATCTGGATATTTGGGTTATCGAGAAACCATATTGGAATTTCCCCTATCGCAAGGAGAAATTCCTGATTTGTTACGGGACGTTTCAACCTGGGAATGAGTGGGAAGTCAGGATGTTATTTGCTTTTAAAGCCTCCACGATGGATGGCACGACTGGAGAACCCTGCCGATAAAATACAGCAGGTTGTCCCAATGGAGCAGGTACTATTTGCTGTATACCTGTTGTCAAACTGCCATAAATCTGACCACTCCACAAATGAACCCACTCGCCAGCCGGAAAATACACGTTGACGCTATTTTTACCTGGCTTCAGCACTGGTGCAACTAATAACTCACTACCCAGGAGAAACTGATCTTCGAGTTTGTAAACATTGGGATCATCAGGATAATGTAGAATCAGGTGTCTAACAATGGGGTATCCTTTCTCGGTTGCTTCTGTGATCAACTGCTGGCGATATGTACCCAAAGCTGCATAGACTTTCGCCCAATAACTAAAAGTTTCTAGAGTATCTTTATCCGTATAAAATTGCACATTTGCATCCGGCTGATTGCCTTCGTGGGTGCGGAAGATGGGTGTGAAAGCATTCATTTCCATCCAGCGATAGAGTAGTTCCCGCGATCGCCTAAATCCTACACCCAAAGCTTCTAAAATCGGGTTAGCAATACTTGTATACCCACCAATATCACTGTGATTGATACTAAACCCAGAAAAGCCACCACTGATCAAACCTTTCAAAGCACTTGATATACCATCATTCTCACCCCAAGTAGTATTCTGATCACCTAACCACATAGCCGTGCTGTACGCTGGAGTTTGCAAAAACCCGGCACGATTGAAAAACCAAGCATCCCCTGCTTTACCCGCTTCCTGAATCGCTTCCTGGTTGACTTTGACCCAATCTACGGGGTATTGGTTGTGATAAATAAATCCAGAATTGGTAGCATAGACTCCATCAAAGGGTGCAGCTTCAGCAAAGTCAGCCATCCAGAATTTCGCACCTTGACCTAGCACTTCGTCCTTGAGGACACCTTTAAACCAATGTTGGGCATCTGGGTTAGATAAATCCAGCAAAGCCGCAGAAAAATCAGTGCTTTCGATGTGGTAAGGTTTAGTTTCTTGATTTTCCACTAAAAAGCCTTTTTGCATGGCTTCTTGATAGAGATTACGCCTGCCTGGGTTTGACTGGCTCGGCAGATCCACCAGAAACGGATTAACATATACCCCAACCGCAATTCCTGCTGCTGCAAAGTCAGAGACTAACTGCTGCCAACCTGGGTAGGTACTTTCATCAAGTTGCCAATTCCACCACAACTGTTTCCCAGCTATGGTACGGCGCTGACCGACCCAATCCTGAAGCCAAAACCCCGCAATCGGTGTATCAAAGTCGCGTAATTGTGACCATACTCGCCGGACTAACTCCGTCCCACCTTGCATCCCAACAATCGCCCCACGATGTAGCCAATCGGGAAGCGGTGGCATTCGTCCCACATAATCAGTATAAAGTTCAATAATATCTAGAGGTGTCTCACCGCAAAGGATGCGCCCCTGCATACAACTCGATGCCACTCGTATTGTTGCCGTTTGGGAATCGCGCAAGTTGAAAACTGAGAGTTCGGTGTTGGTGAGAAATATTGAGCGTCCCTTGTTAGTTACAAAGTAGGGGGTAGGGGCATAACTAGAAAATCTATGGCCAGCTACACCTAGAATTTTCAGGGTTTTCGGGCCGCGATCGCCTCTGCCAATTCCCCCCTCCTCACAGATAATCGGCACCCAATAACCTTTGCAGTCAATGTGAGAAAATTGTTCTCCAAAACCATAAAAATGCTCATCTGGAGATGTGACAAATTGCAACTGTGTCTCATTCACATTCCCATCCACAATTTGCAGGCGAAAATCAAGGGCTTTTGCCCCCACAGGTTGCAATGTCAAGAAATATTCAGGCTCAACACTAGCAGAGGTACGACCTTGGAGACGACCATAAATTACCAGCGTATCGCCGTCTTGTTTAATCCCATCCACAATTTGATTAGGAAAATCAGCATTTTTGTGTTCGTCAATTTCTATCGAACCTCGTTCCTCAATAATCTTGAGACTAATATCACCGCCACTGACAAAACTATAACCAGGCGATGACTGCCATAATATCTTTGCTAAATTACTTTGATGGGTAATTTGTAAATAAGGACTATTTGTATCGCTACCTTGCCAAGCGATCGTAAATTCTCCCAATTGAAAACTTTGACTCGGTACAGAAGTGGAAAGATGACCAATTGAAATCAAACGCCAACGGCTGAGTTGTTTGAGTGGTTCTGTTAAGAATCGCAACAGCCGCTTCACCACCCAACCACTACAAGCAACAGTGTACTCAGGGTACTTAATTGGATACGAAGATTGCCAAGTAGCTTTCATCACTTTTACCAATTAAAACTAGATTTTAATATAACCAACTGAATATCACTAAACTCTGTATATAATTTGATACCAATTGACAAGAGGTAGGGTATTGGCATTCGGGATGAGGGTAACATTCTCCCCCATCTCCCTCATCTCCCCTAATTCCTCACTCTGCTCCCAAAACTCCATCATGAAAATCAAGCGTCGCCAATTTCTGAAAACTTGTGGTCTAGCAACCTTAGCTACTCAAATTCCCCTACTCACAGCTCAAGGTCAACTATCTCCTAACACAGTAATTAAACCCCCACGTTTACAAGTGGGCGATACAGTGGGACTAATTGCCCCAGCCGGTCTTTTCGAGCTTAAGTATATTGAAGTAGTACAGCAGTATCTGACAAAATTAGGGTTAAAAACTAAGTTAGGAAAGCATATCTTAGACCGCTATGGCTATTTAGCAGGTAAAGACGCTGACCGCGCCCGCGATGTCAATGATATGTTTGCTGATGAGTCAGTCAAAGCAATTTTAGCTATACGTGGCGGTTGGGGCTGTAATCGGATTTTGCCCTTGCTTAACTACCCTCTGATGCGCTCCCATGCAAAAATTTTGATGGGATACAGCGATATCACATCTTTATTGTTAGCAATTAATGCCCGCAGTCGGATTATGACTTTTCACGGGCCAGTTGCTACCTCTACCTGGACTCCCTTTATGTTGAATTACCTCCAGCGCATCCTATTTAATGGCGAAGCGGTAACACTGCAAAATACCAATTCTCCCGAAGGGCAAGTACAAACCATAGCACCAGGAACAGCTAAAGGTAAATTGCTGGGAGGTAACTTATCAGTGTTATCTGCAATGGTAGGTTCACCATACTTACCTTCTTGGTATCAAAGCATCTTGTTTGTGGAAGACACCAACGAAGATATTTACCGAGTAGACCGAATGTTAACGCAGTTAAAAAACGCTGGGATACTTAATCAAATTTCTGGGTTTATTTTTGGGCAATGTAGCAATTGTAGTCAGGGTGACGAACCATCACTAACGTTAATGCAGGTATTACAAGACCATATCCTACCTTTAAAAATTCCCGCTTGGTACGGAGCGATGATAGGTCATATTCAAGATAAATTTATTTTGCCCATTGGTATGCCTGTGGAAGTCGATGCCACTGTGGGGACAATAAAGTTATTAGAGGCGGCTGTGTCCTGAATTATCCAGTGTTAAGCCTAGGGAGAGAACAAGGGATAGGGAACAGGGAATAAGGGACTTCCAACTAAAAAAATCTACAATCGCTTTGGTGAGCAGGGGAGGCTGGGGGAGCAGAGAGAAGTCCGAGCGGAGGAAGCCTCCGCTCGGAACTTCGGAGGAAGCAGGGGAGGAAAAATCCAATGATCATATTTGCTCTGACTCATTGAATAATTTATTTTCTGTAAGTCCCTAAAGAACCGAGAACAAGGGATATGAAGTTTACTGAATTTTGTCAGAAATCAAATAAAAGTCCTCTAGGAATCTCGGCATCTTAACCCAGAAAAAAAGCCAAAACAACTTTTTTATACTGAATTTGTCAAATTAGAATAAGCATTATTTGCAATTTTAGATATTACGGTTAGTATAGTTTAGACCCTAGGGAATTACTTAAGACAATATTTTTTGTCCAAATATATTTGCTGTTATGAGGAAACACTAGCAATCATCAGTTAGTCTGTTTCTCAGCAGCATTTCAGGATTGTTATTAAGTTCTATGAATACCGAAGAGCGCACTTTAAATTTCCCAAAGCAGTTACTGTGTTGCAGCATCAAAGGAGAGAAACCAAATCTTCATAGTGCTATCAATTTATTCATTGGCTTGTGTGCTTCTTTACCAGTTACTTTGGCATTACCTGTAGAAGCTTTGCAAGTACAGGTGACTCCAGCTAAACCTCGGTTGGGAGATACATTATCTGTATTAATCAATCTAGATAATTCAGGCAATGGAGTTACACCAGAGGTGTCTGTGGGGAATAAAAACTACCCAGCATACCAAATTTTACCCAACCAATACCGGGTGCTTATACCTACAACTCCCCTAGAAAAGCCTGGTAATAGAATACTAAAAGTTTCTGGTGATGGTCAGGTAAGGAACTTGGCTGTAGCAGTCAGTAATCGTAAGTTTCCTGTACAACGGATCACTTTACCACCAGGAAAAGCTGGCAGTAGAGCTACTCAATATGAACTCAATCGAGTAGCAGAGTTTAAAGCCTTACAAACCCCGCAAAAATATTGGAATGGCAAATTTCTTAGACCCAATAAAGGGCGAATCAGCACTATTTATGGTGTTCGTCGCTACTATAATGGTAAATTTGCCAATGATTACTACCATCGTGGGCTGGACTACGCTGGTGCAGCTGGTTCCCCTGTGGTTGCCCCAGCCGCAGGCAAAGTTGCTTTAGTAGGTACAGTATCACAAGGATTTCGGGTACATGGCAACACAGTTGGCATTGATCATGGTCAAGGTGTAATCAGTGTTTTTCTGCACCTGAGTCGGATTAATGTCAAAGAAGGTGATTTTGTGAAAGCTGGGCAATTAATCGGTACAGTAGGTTCAACAGGTGCTTCTACAGGTCCCCATTTGCACTGGGGTTTGTATGTAAATGGTCAATCTATTGATCCCACACCTTGGAAAACGCAGAAATTTGAATAGTAGAGGCTTAATTATCGCCTCGTCCGTTATTTTTTGCTGTTTTTTGTCGATAATATAAGCACAATAAATTTGTTCGGTACCGTCCTTACCTTGCTTGGGTAGCTTAAATTAACATGAGCGTTATGAGTATTGAAAAAATTGTAGAACAAGCTCTCCAGGATGGTTATCTCACACCAGCAATGGAAGCAGAAGTTGGACGCATTTGTGATAACGCCTCGGAACTCTCCATCGAAGAGTATATGGCGTTGGATAAATTGATGGGAGCATTATTAACTGGTGAGGTAGTGGCGGTACCTCGCAAACAATTCATTAACGTCATGGAAGAATTAGTGTTGACTGAAGCGATCGCCCGCGTTGCTGAAATTGAAGCCACCAGTGAAAGTTCCATAGATGTAGGTGATATAGCTGCCTATGCCCTCAACCGTCTCCCACCCCTATACGCCACCACAGAAGAAGGTGCCAACTACCAGCGTCAACGTGCCAAAGCGGAACTGCAAGAATTAATCTCTCAGCAAGTTCATGAAGCCATTAACCGTAACCTTGTTCAACCTAACGATAATCGCACACCAGTTATAGGTAAAACTACTGGTAATGAGGTATTACGCCAAGTTAGTAGCTTGCTGCAAGTCTATGCACCTAGCTATGAGCAAAAATCTTCATAGGCAATAGGCAATAGGCAATAGGCAATAGAGACGCGTAGATGTAAAGTATCATCGCGTCTGTTTTGTTTATAGGGATTTGTCTGTTCCCTTTTATGGCAATCGCCATATAGATTAGGACATCAACCAATCATAAAACCATTACACTAAAAGGCTTTCAAGTCTGTCACCTGTCCCCTGTCACCTGTCACCTGTCCCCTGTCCCCTGCTATAACCTAAACTCTTGATTATTATTCACGCACGACTACCGTTGTACCTAAACCTACCTGATCGTAGAGTAAGCGCACATCAGAGTTACGCATTCTCAGACAGCCGTGAGAAATGGCAGTTCCTAACAGGTGGATATCTGGTGTGCCGTGAAAACCAATTTCATTACGTCCATCTGACCAAAAACCGATCCATCTTTCTCCTAAAGGACTATCCACACCGGCGGGAAAAACTTTGCCTGTGATGGGGTGTTGCCAAATCGGATCATGCTGCATATCTTTGACTTGGAAAGTTCCTGTAGGTGTTTCCCAACCCTGCTTACCTACAGCAATTGGGTAACTAGCTATAACTAAATCTCCAGCATAAACGTAAGTGCGGCGATCGCTTAAATCTACCACTACTTGTCTATCTGTATTTTCTGCTGCATTAGAAGATTGTTGTTGGGGGAAAATCTTAGCCAGGATTGATTGGGGCCGAGCAGCAGAATTGGAATTTGGTTTTGGTTCTGACGTTACTAAATCTGATTTTTTAGGTATGTTAGTTGCTAAAGCTACATTTTCGCTAACAGTATCCGAATTATTATGAGACTGGAGAGACGAAGACTGTGGCTGGGAAGCCCTTTGAGTGTTTTCCTCTGGAGGTGTAGATGCGCCAAATGCAGTTTCTCCTAACCCTCCTGTGTAAACACCCCCAGGAAGACTAGCTGTGGTGGAGGCTAGTTTTTTAAACTGCCCGTGCGTTGTAGTAATGCGCCAATGGACAGCTAGCGATAAGATGGCTGTGCCAAAGCAGATAAACATTACATTACGCGCTACAGATTCATTTCTTACCATTGCCATCGCTTCTTGTTTATCCCTGACATACTCAGCTAATTAATTGAACGAACTAATGATTTAATTATCAAGAATTTATCAATTCTTATCTGTTTCCTCATATATATGCTCATACCCTTGGGCAAACTAAGGCTATAAGGGCATTCCAGCTAAAAAATTTCTGGATTAACCCCGTGTTTATCCAGAGTTCCCAAGATAAACTTTTGAACTTCAAATTTATCAGTGGAACTCCCGTAGTGCAACAGTAAATTTTTAATGGTGTGGGTGGGAGAAAGACGATGTTTGAAAAACTATTGCTAGCAGTCACGATTACATTTGCCCTCAATTTCTTTTTTCGAGTTCGTGTCCCTCATCAAGCCAATTCTGGTGCTAGTTATCAACTATACACAGAACCATCTGCCACAATTTTAGTCAAAAGAACAACAAAATAAAGTCTTTGGTGTTAAGTCCTGATACTTCAGTCATTTTTAGAAAAATCAGCTACCACTAAGTAAGAGTTTATCCTGAGAGGCAAAACTATAGATTTACAATAGTAAAATTGCCTCTATAACTCTTATTTAATATTAAAAATAAATGCTCATCAACTAAGTTTCTGTCTGCCAGATGACTGAGTTTTGGATTTACTTATTAAGTTATCAAGTAACTCAGGGAACGTAAGAAATATCTGAAATAAACATCTAAAAAATATCTATTGTAAAAAATATTTAACTTCATTTGAGTCTAGCCTCATCAAAATCTTACTTTTGGTAGTAGTGTAGGTAAAGCATTATGTTTTTAGGTAATCAAGATTACTGGCAAAGTTAAGAGTGTCAGATAAAATTTACCAATTTTCTTACAAAAATTAGAATTATTCTAACTCCACTGCTAAACTGTAACCTGAAGAAATTTTGAGCAGCTATCATTCTGATACATACAATACACCATTTGTCAAGCTTAGATAGTCAGATGCCATGATCTGCACACAGTGTTTGTAACACTGCTGTAGCCTAACAGGTAATCAACAATCGTCCACAAAAGTTACTAGGCAATTACTCATTAGTAAAAGAGACATTTTGCATCCACAAAAATGCACCCAAACTTATATAACTCAGTGTTCCAGTCTCAAATCCGTCACTTATTCTGGAACAACTTGTCAATTAACGGGTCTAATAGATAGGGATGATTTACAGCCAGTACGATCTATGAGTCAATCGATTACTGTATCCTGGTCAACGGTTGATGCGAGGTATTCAGAAGCATCGGTGCAAGTTGACAAACTCTCTAACCACGATTTAATTTTGCGTTGTCAAATGGGACTGCGCCCGGATCGTGCTGCGTTTGCAGAACTTTTGCGCCGCTATCAAACCCAAGTTGATAGGGTTTTGTATCACCTAGCTCCAGATTGGCCTGACAGAGCTGACTTGGCTCAAGAAGTTTGGATTCGAGTGTATCGGAATATTAACCGATTACAAGAACCATCTAAATTTCGGGGCTGGTTAAGCCGCATTGCGACTAACTTGTTTTACGATGAGTTGCGTAAGCGCAAGCGAGTTGTTAGCCCTTTGTCACTGGATGCTCCCCGCTCAGTAGATGATGGTGAAATGGACTGGGAAATTGCTGGAGATACTCCAGGGCCAGAGGAAGAACTGACAACTAGAGAATTTTACGAGCAATTGCGTGAGGCGATCGCGGACTTACCGGAAGTCTTTCGCACTACCATTGTTCTCAGGGAAATCGAAGGCATGGCCTATGAAGAAATTGCCGAAATCACAGGAGTTTCCCTAGGAACGGTGAAATCGAGAATAGCTAGAGCCAGATCGAGATTGCAAAGCCAATTGCAAACCTATCTTGATACCTAATTTACAGTATCTTCACTCTGCCCTATGGCAGAATTTAAGCATTGATTAAGAATTGTGAGGAATGTGGATCGTGCTTCTGCCATCAGGAGAAAAATTTAATTATGCTCTTAGGATTGACCACTCCTTTTACCCGTGGATGAATTGGTAATAATGTTAGTATGACTACTGATTCTCAATTTAATGACCGTTGTCGGTGGCAACTTCCGAGAGATTTACCAAATGAGATGGCAAAGCATACCAACAAAGCAACGGGTGCTATGGATATGGTGAAGCGCGATCGCTTTGAATTATTGAGTGCTTATTTAGATGGTGAGGTGACGGCAGCCGAACGTCAGCAAGTAGAGGAATGGTTAGCCAATGATGCCGGAGTTCAACGTCTGTATGCCAGACTATTAAAGCTCAGGCAAGCTTTCCGGACTATGCCCATACCAGCACCACAACATTCGCCGGAAACTACAGCCCAGAAAGTATTTGACCGTGTTAATCGTCGTTCCCGGCTAACTTGGACTTTTGGTGGTGCGGCGATCGCTGCTTGTGTGATTGGCGCGGTATCTGGCTGGTTACCAGGAAGAGAATCTGGCATACCACAACTAGCACAACAACCACAGATACAACCTGCCCAAACTGCACAAGAACCGACAGTTCCGTCCTCACCTCTAATGGTGGCCATAAATAACCCAGTCATCGAAATACCCAAAGCCGCAGTATCATCTTCAGAACAGCCAGTGAAGATACTACAGCCAGGAGAAATTGACCCAGGTTTTAATTAATTCAAAATTCAAAATAGCCTACGGCTTCTCTACGAGAGGCTAACGCCAACGCGTAGCGTCCCGTAGGGAAGGCTTACGCTTACAAAATTCAAAATTCAAAATGTAATAGAGATTGGGCATTGGCATTGGGGTAAAAATTTCTCCCCCACTCCCTATTCCCTACTCCCTCCCAAACCGCAGCCACTCCACCAACCATCAGGTAGGAAAATTCCTCCTAATTTATGAACCAGTTCTGGGTTCATCAGATAAACCCAAGCCCAATCCAAGGATGATCCCAGCAGATTGTAAATTTCCATATGTTGCCGATTGTAGAGGTTTGCTGACATTGGTCGTGTGGGGTGGTAGTCTTCCAGCTCGTCTAGGACAGCTAAAATTCCAGATGAGGCGAAAGAGAGTAAGTATCCTTGAACAACTTCTTCTCCAATGGTCATAGCTGGATAGCCCATTGGTAAAGCAAACAGTTTACCCAAAGTCATTGCTCTTTGAGCTGCTATTACTTTACCAGCACAATATTTTTGGTAATTAGCTTCGCCTGGTTTGAGTGTGCCGTAAACAAAAACTCGCACTCTGCCAGAAATTTTTGTATTTAATTCAGCCATCCCTTGTTTAATCCAACTTATTCAATTGCCTACCATCATCTACAATATGGAGGCAGACAAGATTACAGAGCCAGTAGGAGAATTTTCGGTGGATTCCCGATACAACGCAGCAGCAATTGAGGAAAAATGGCAACAAGCATGGGCAGAACTTGGCTTAGATAAGACCCCCACAGATAGCAATCAGCCCAAATTCTACGCTCTATCTATGTTTCCCTACCCATCAGGTAGCCTACACATGGGTCACGTCCGTAATTACACAATTACTGATGTGATTGCCCGCCTCAAACGAATGCAGGGGTATCGGGTGCTGCATCCAATGGGATGGGATGCCTTTGGCTTACCCGCAGAAAACGCTGCCATTGACCGGGGTGTACCGCCGGCTAAGTGGACTTATCAAAATATTGCCCAAATGCGGCAGCAATTACAGCGTCTTGGTTTATCTATTGATTGGGACAGCGAAGTGGCTACTTGTTCACCTGATTATTACAAGTGGACACAGTGGATTTTCTTGCAATTTTTGCAAATGGGGTTAGCTTACCAAAAAGAAGCAGCCGTTAACTGGGACCCCATTGACCAAACTGTATTAGCCAACGAACAAGTTGATAGTGAAGGACGTTCTTGGCGCAGTGGTGCGAAAGTTGAGCGCAAATTATTGCGGCAGTGGTTTTTAAAGATTACCGACTACGCCGAACAATTGCTCAATGACTTGGATAAATTGACAGGTTGGCCGGAAAGAGTCAAGTTGATGCAGGCTAACTGGATTGGGAAATCCACAGGGGCGTATTTGGAATTTCCCATTGTTGGCAGCAGTGAGAAAATCGCTGTCTACACTACCCGCCCTGATACTGTGTTTGGTGTCAGCTACGTAGTGTTAGCACCAGAACATCCTTTAACCAAGCAAGTCACCAGCAAAGCCCAACAAGCGACAGTAGAAGCCTTTATTCATGAGGTGACAAATCAAAGTGAGTTGGAACGTACCGCCGAAGACAAACCTAAGCGCGGTGTTCCCACAGGCGGCAAAGTAGTCAACCCATTTACAGGGGAAGAAGTACCTATCTGGATTGCTGACTATGTACTGTATGAATATGGTACTGGGGCGGTGATGGGTGTACCTGCCCATGATGCACGGGATTTCAAATTTGCTCAAAGATATGATTTGCCCATTGATTTTGTCATCGCTGATCCCAAAGATGTCGCAGGGTTTGACTTAACCCCAACATCCGATGGGGAGGAAGTGACACAACTTGTACAGATTGAGTACAACGACGCATATACTGAACCAGGAATTTTAATTAATTCCGGTGCTTTTACAGGCCTCAATTCCACAGATGCCAAACAAGCAATCACTAAATATGCTGAGGAAAATAGCTTTGGTAAAGAACGGGTGCAATATCGCTTGCGGGATTGGTTAATTTCCCGGCAACGGTATTGGGGCGCACCCATTCCAGTGATTCACTGCCCCAACTGTGGGATAGTACCAGTACCAGATAAAGATTTGCCTGTACAGTTACCGGAGGAAGTGGAGTTTACTGGGCGGGGTGGTTCACCGTTAGCGCAGTTGGAAAGCTGGGTGAATGTCCCTTGTCCGACTTGTGGCACTCCAGCCAAACGGGAAACTGACACAATGGATACCTTTATTGATTCCTCGTGGTATTTCTTGCGGTATCCTGACGCGCAAAATGAGCAGCAGATTTTTGAATTAGGCAAAACTAATGACTGGATGCCTGTAGATCAATATGTGGGTGGGATTGAACACGCGATTTTGCATTTGTTGTATTCGCGGTTCTTTACCAAAGTCTTGCGGGATAGAGGTTTATTGAATTTTGATGAACCCTTTGAGCGTTTGTTAACTCAAGGGATGGTGCAGGGTTTAACTTACATGAACCCTAACAAAGGCGGTAAAGATAAATGGATTCCGTCCTCATTAGTTAACCCCAATGATCCGCGTGATCCCCAAACTGGCGAACCATTGCAGCGTCTTTACGCCACCATGTCCAAGTCTAAGGGTAATGGTGTCGCGCCGGAAGATGTCATTGCTAAGTACGGTGTAGACACGGCGCGGATGTTCATCTTATTTAAAGCACCCCCGGAAAAAGATTTGGAGTGGGATGAAGCTGATGTTGAAGGACAATTCCGCTTTTTAAATCGAGTTTGGCGTTTAGTGACGGAGTATGTTGCAGCTGGAGTATGTCGCAAGCAAGCACAACTTGATAATTTAAGTAAGCCAGAAAAAGAATTACGACGGGCAATTCATACAGCTATCCAAGCTGTGACTGAAGATTTAGAAGATGAGTATCAATTCAATACAGCCGTTTCGGAATTGATGAAGTTGAGTAATGCTATCACTGATGCCAACTGTCAAAATTCACCAATTTATGCAGAAGGTATGCGGACGCTGGTAGTATTGCTGGCTCCCTTTGCGCCACACATTGCTGATGAATTGTGGCATTTATTGGGTAACAAGGAATCAGTGCATACGCAATCTTGGCCTAGTTTTGACCCAGAGGCTTTAGTTGCTGATGAGGTGACTGTGGTGATTCAGATTAATGGTAAAAAGCGGGCTGATATTCAAGTGCCGGCGCAAGCTGATAAGGCGGCTTTAGAGAAGTTTGCTCTGGAGTCTGAGGTGACTCAGCGTTACATTGAGGGTAAGGAAATTAAGAAGGTGATTGTTGTGCCTGGGAAGTTGGTTAATTTTGTAGTGGTTTAAGAATTAAAGGCATGAGGGCTGGGTGAAGTTTTGGCTCTCATGCCTTTGTTTTTTAAGGGTTAATAGATTGTTGCTTCAATACTTTGGTGTTGCTGAAAAGATTTTTTAAAAGCTCACACAGAGGAGCAAAGGCATAGAGAGAAGAAAAAATTTTCATTCTGCTTTAAATGCTTCTTGCAAGATTCTTTGAACTCAACTTTTTAAAGCTGACGCGCTACTACACATTTTGATTTTTAGCCGTAACCGAACTGTATTGAGTGCGATCGCACCAATAAATTGACCCAGATGTCATACCAATTCACGAAAAGCCTGATACAAATAAAGCATCAAGAATAAAATCCCAACCTGTGATAGAAGCAACAACTGATGTGTTTAATTGTTCCAATCGCTTCCAGATAAATTCTCTTAATTCATCTAAATTTGAGAAGCTTTCCCAAGTTAGATGCCTTTTAACTTCTTCCCACAATCTTTCTATTGGATTAACTTGAGGTGTATGTGGAGGTTGAAATAACAAAACTATGTTTTCTGGTATTTTCAGATGCTGACTTAAATGAAAAGCCCCATTGTCTAACTGAAGAATATGAATATCTTGAGCATAAGTCTGGGAAAATTTTTCTAAAAAAATATTGAAACAGGCTGTATTCAAATGAGAGAATTCCCAGATAAAATACTCTCCAGTTAAGGGTTCCACTAATCCATATAAGTAAAAATTATCCCGCTTCCATTGCATAATGCCGATGGGCTTGACTCCTTTTTTAGTAATTAGTCTCCCAGCTTCAGTCTTCAATCCCACACGGCTTTCGTCCCCACACCAATATCTCATTGTTTTTTGCCTATCTACTGGTGCTATGACGTGTTTTTTATTACTTCTAGGTATTGTGGCAGTTTTTTTAAATTCTGATTCTGCTTCGCTATCGTATTTAATACCTACTGCTCGCGGCACTTTTAGCTTTGCTTTCATTTGATAGCGCACTGTATCATGTACTACTTTATATGATGCTTCTATCCCTTCTACTGCTTTTAACCATGTTCGGATTTCCTCATAACTTTTGAATCCCTCCGATTCTTGAAGCTCTTTGTCTAGCTGCTCTCTTACTTGTAAGCTAATTATTGCAGGTCGCCCTGGACTCTTTAGAGTTGTTAATAGACCCTTGATTCCCGACTCTTGATAATTTTTTAACCATCTTTGTACCGTTACCCTTGCCCTTCCTACTACCACCGCTACATCTTGTATTGTTTTCACTTGTCCTATTTTCAGCAAATACAAAGCTTGAATCCGTTCAAAACTTGATGCTGTTTTTTGTTTTAAGAGCAACTCATGTAATTCCTCTACTGACTCTTTTATTTCTACTTTGGTTACTCCAGCCATCTTTGCTCGTTAATATTTATTCCTTATTTATCTGTATCATACTTTTCGTGAATTGGTATCAGTTCTCACTGTTAATCGCTGTCAGTTTACATTTATTTTATACAAGTAGACATCAACTCCCAAGTCCATCTAGTTTTCCGATGAGACTCTTAAAACTATAAGCCTTGTTTTATAAAGGTTTGCAGCTATCGAAAAATGACGGATGCTCTTAATTATTACTTTTTACGTAAAATTACTTTGATTAAAAAGATACTATAAACGAGCTATTCATACTTAAAAAACTGTGACATTATGAATTTGTCGCAACAAATTTAGTTACCCATCAAGGATTTTCAAAAGTATGAAAATAGCTATTGTGGCAGCAATTGCATTACCTATATCTCTAGCTACAACCACTTTAATAGCTGCTCCTTCGTTAGCAGTAGCAGCAACCAACAATACAGATTTATCCTATGCTACTAAGGTTTTGGAATACAACGCAGGTGCAGGTATTCAGGAAAGTTTTAGAACAAATACAAATAATGCGCTAGGTACGCCCCAAGCGGATCCAAGCAATAATAGTAACAAAAACTTCCTCAGCCTAGGTTTAGGAGGATCGGCTATCTTTGAATTTGGAGGAAAATTTCTACCTGAAGTGACTTTGTGGGAAACTACTTGGGGGGGTACAGCCAAAAGAGATCAGAACTACCACAATGAAAAAGTGGAGGTTTTTGTGGGAAATGATCTAAAAAACTGGATATCTCTTGGCATAATCGAGAATATTGATGATGGCGCTTACATCAACCCAGGGGGTGCAACTATTAAGGCTAAGGATCAAAATATTGCCACAACACTCTTCCAATATCTCAAACTGGTTGATGTTTCACCAACAAAAGCAACACAAACAGCCACAGAAAAAGCTACAAGTGGAGATGGCTTTGATGTCAATGCTGTTGCAGTCAAAACAGTCCAGTCTGTTCCCGAACCTGGTTCTATATTAGGATTATTGGCATTTGGTACATTGGGGGTAAAATTAGGACTAAAGCCCAAAAAACAAGCATCCTGAACAAGATGATGGCAAACTTGAGTCTTGAGGCGGGTAAGATACCCGCCTGATGTAATATGGGTCTTAGCTTAAAGCCAAAAGTAAATCGTTTTTAGCTTGTTCTAAGGCTGCTGGTAATTTACTTGCGTCGCGTCCTCCGGCTTGGGCGAGGTTTGGTCTACCGCCGCCGCCACCGCCGCAGATTTTCGCTATAGCACCAATAAATTTACCCGCCTGTAAGCCTTTCTTGTTGACTTCGGGGCTGAAGGCTGCAACTAGGCTAACTTTCCCTTCTTCGGGAACTGAACCCATTACCACTGCACCGTTACCGATTTTTTGCAGTAGGCGTTCGGCTGCGGTTTTCAATGATTCGGGGTCAACGCCTTCTAATTCGGCAACTATAATTTTGTGGTCGCCTAAAGTTGTCGCTGTTTGAAGTAAGCTGTCGGATTTAGCGATCGCCAATTGTCCTTTTAGTGTTTCCAATTGCTTCTCCGCATTCCTCAGTTCGGTTTGCAGGGTGGTGATTCTGTCTGGTAGTTCTTCGGGTTTGACTTTAAAGCGATCGCTTAAATCTTTAACCACTTTATCCCGTACATTCAAGTAATCTAAAATTGCCGGCCCGGATACCGCTTCAATCCGCCGCACCCCAGAAGCTACGCCAGCTTCAGTGATAATCTTGAATACGCCAATCTCCGCAGTATTACTTACGTGCGTACCTCCGCATAATTCCATAGATACGCTAGGGAAATCTATCACGCGGACTTCATCACCGTATTTTTCCCCAAACATGGCTACAGCACCTCTAGCTTTCGCTTCAGCTAAGGGTAATACTTCGACTTTGGCGGAGTGGGCTTCGGCTATCCAGGTGTTAATCTGTTCTTCAACTTGTTGGATTTCTTCTGGTGTTAAAGCGCGGGGACAGTTGAAGTCAAAGCGCAATCTGTCGAAGGATACCAAAGAACCGGCTTGAGATATGCCCTCATCAACAAATTTCTTTAACGCTGCTTGGAGGAGGTGAGTTGCTGTATGGTTAGCTTGGGCGCGACGACGACAAGCCCTATCAATTTGGGCGGTGACGGTATCGCCTACGCGCAGTGTACCGCGTTCGATGCGTCCGAAGTGGACAAAGAAATCGGATTCTTTTTTCACATCTTCCACGCGTACAACCACACCATCACCGGAAATATAACCGCGATCGCCTATTTGTCCCCCCGATTCCGCATAGAATGGGGTTTGGTTGAGGACTATCTGCACGTCTGTTCCGGCTTCGGCTTCTTCTTGGGAAACACCACCTACTAATAAAACTTCGACTTGCGCTGTTGCTGCTGGTTGCTCATAACCTATAAACTCGGTGGCGTGGATGTGTTCTGCGAGTTTGTCGAGAGAACCTTGTACTGTTAAGTCGATGGTTTCGTGTGCAGCTTTGGCGCGTTCGACTTGCTTTTGCATCTCGATATTAAAGCCAGTTTCATCAACGGTGAGGTGGTTTTCCTCAGCGATTTCTTGGGTGAGTTCTAAGGGGAAGCCGTAGGTATCGTACAGGGTGAAAGCACTTTCACCACTAATTTGGGTTTGCCCTTGCTGTTTCACCTGTTGGATAATTTCCTCTAGAAGTTTCTCGCCTCTATCTAAAGTTTTGAGGAAATTCGCTTCTTCCCGTTGCAGTTCCGCTTTAATACCTGCTTCCCGTTGGCGCACATTGGGGTATGCTGATTCCGAAAGAGCGATCGCTGTTTCGGCAACTTGGTTAATAAATTCCCCTGTAATCCCAATTAATCGCCCATGACGCACCACCCGCCGAATTAATCGCCGCAATATGTAACCCCTCCCTACATTGGAGGCGCGGATTTCATCAGCAATCATGTGGACAACGGAACGGACGTGATCCCCGATGACTTTTAAAGAAACTTTGGTGTTCTCGTCGCTGTCGTGGTAATTGATCCCCGCGATTTTGGCGGCTGTCTCGATAATCGGAAAAATTAAGTCTGTTTCATAATTATTTGGCACTTGTTGGAGAATTTGCGCCATTCTCTCCAAACCCATGCCGGTATCAATGTTTTTATTTTGCAGGGGTGTTAAGTTACCTTCTGCATCCCGGTTGTATTGCATGAACACCAAGTTATAAAACTCGATAAACCGGGTGTCATCTTCTAAATCTATATTGTCATCGCCCCGTTCTGGGTGGAAATCGTAATATATTTCGGAACAAGGGCCACAGGGTCCAGTGGGACCGGATACCCAGAAGTTATCATCTGCACCCATGCGTTTAATTCTGGCTGCTGGTACACCAATTTGATCCCGCCAGATAGCAAAGGCTTCGTCGTCTTCTTCAAAGACGCTGACAACTAGGCGTTCCTTGGGTAAACCAAAAACTGTTGTGGAGATTTCCCAACCCCAGGCGATCGCTTGTTCTTTAAAATAGTCACCAAAACTGAAATTACCCAGCATCTCAAAAAATGTATGATGCCGTTTGGTGCGTCCGACGTTTTCTATATCGTTGGTGCGGATGCACTTTTGGGAAGTTGTCGCCCGGTTAAATTCTGGTGTGCGCTGCCCCAGGAATATCGGTTTAAATGGTAGCATCCCCGCGATCGTCAGCAGCACGGTGGGATCTTCTGGCACGAGGGAAGCACTGGGCAGAATCTGGTGTCCCCGTTGGGCAAAGAAGTTAAGGAATTGGGTACGAATTTCGTTACCACTGAGTTGCTGCGGGTTTAAAGACATGGGTCGAACGTAAAAAGTAGTGTAAATAAACTAGGGAACATCTGCACACAAGCTTTTGTCTCTAGTGCAGACAAAGTTTGTCCCCATAGCAGTCATCTATGCCATGAGATAGATGCTGTTGGGACGCATATCTACTAAGTGTTTTTCATAAGTAGCTCTATATATTTTTGCATTTTGTTTCCCTTTACTGCCAGGAATTTATGCCTATGTGCAGTTCTATGTGATGCTGATGCACTTCTTTGTATGTAATGTTTCAATTACCTATCTTTAGTCAGATGAGCGATCGCTAGCTCATTTAATATATTTAACTGATTCAGAATAAGTATTGAGGTCAGTAATGGCTCTGAAATTAAAAGTTCCCGATATTGCTTGTGATGCTTGTGCAGAAAAGATCACCGATTCTATTCATGTTATGGAGCCAGATGCCCTAGTTGATGTCAATGTTAAAGATAAAACAGTTACGGTAGAATCAGCCGCATCTGAAGAGTCAATTAAGCAAGTAATTGTCGCTGCTGGTTATTCGATAGCAGGCTATTAATAATCAACTCATTTCTTCATCATCTTAAATTCAATGTGGCTACATCTGACCCATATTTAATGGCAGAATTAATGCCAATTAAAGAACAAAACAGCAAAAATCATTAGTTTTGTAGAGAATAATTTTACTAATAATGTAAATAGAATTATTCTCTACATCTTATGGATGTTATCTAAGGAATCTGCTTAATAGCCACATAGTTATAGATAGTTTTAGCAATATTTTTGGGCTAATAACCCCCAAATTAAGAATCAGTGTATCAGTATAGCTATTTACGCTGTTATATTTCGCTAATTTGAGTAAATTCAGCTATGACAGTTCTTATTTACGAGAAAATACTTAGAAAAATAAAGTATACAACATAAAAAATTTTTATTTTTTATAGTCAATTATACTGTAGATAAAAAAGTATGATTTTTATAAGAATAAATATAAGTAAAATGATATTTATTCTTAACACCAGTAAAGCAAATTATTAGTTATTTTGCTTAAGTTCAATAATTATCACATGGGAATTACAGTAATAATATGTTGTTAATATAGAATATTACGTATTTTCACTGTTAAATCTATATATAGATATAAAGGGGAGAGTTATCATCAGAGCTTTAATTTATCCAAATTTTATATGTACTGCTAAATGTATTAAGAGGATATTAAAATTTTAGTTATTTGTTTATTTAAGAGTAAGACTATACAAACATAGAGAAGTGTCTCAAACACACATTAACTATATAAATACACGGAAAAATAAACTTGAATCTTTGCAATCAGAAAGGCAAAAACCACAGCAATGAAGATAAGCATTCTGGTCTTTGGGAGTCTTAACTTTCTTGCTACACTTCCCGATCAGATCCATGATGCCAACGCTTTTAATTTAAAAGTGATGACTGAGTTTAATCAGGTAGTGTCGCATCTCCAAATTGTGCTGCCCGATGTCATATTTGTGCAAGCAAGTTTACAGGGCAGTGTCGAACTTTGTAGCTGGTTAAAACAGCAAAGCCAGCTATCCTGGATACATTGTATTCTTGTAGAAGATCGTCAAGAGCAAATCTTGGCGAGAAGTCAACGCGGTTGGGAATGGGAATTTGAGATGACAGCTAATGCACTCAACCAGGGTGCAGATGCTTATATTTGGTTATTAACTGAAGAAACAGACAATCTAACAAGTACGTTAGCAATTAACAACTTACTTTTAGGTCAATTACAAGTTGGTTTGCGGAAAGCACAAAAGTATCGCGATTTGATGAATACAAACGATATCTTATCAGCGATCGCCTTAGCCGATTCCTTAACCGACTTAAATAATCGGCGAGCCTTGGAGTGGGATTTACCTAGACAAATTACTAAAGCCCGTAGTCAAAATATTCCCTTAAGCTTGATTATTCTAGATGTGGACTATTTTAAGAAAGTCAACGATCAGCATGGACATTTAGTGGGCGATCGCCTTTTGCAATTATTATGTAGTCGCCTACGCCACAATCTGCGTTCTCAAGACACTGCTTTCCGGTATGGCGGTGAGGAATTTGTGATAATTTTAGCTCATACCAACGGTGAAGAGGCGCAAAAAGTCGCAGAACGTCTCAATCGGGTAGTTAGAGAGCAAGCATTTGCTATTAACAGTAAATTAACTCTTAATATCACCATTAGCTTGGGTGTGGCGTGTCTGCAAGCAAATGATGATGACAAGGGAATCAGCTTATTACACCATGCTGATCAATGTCTATTAGCAGCTAAAGCATCCGGACGCAACCGATTCATTAGTTGGGATCAATTATCTCAAGTCTCAGAACTCGAAGCAGTTTCTTAAGAAGGGAATAGGCAATAGGCAATAGGCAATAGGTAATAGTTATTCTCCTCTGCTCCCCCTGCTCCCCCATCTTCCCCACTCCCTATTCCCCACTCCCCACTCCGCCATCAACAATCGCCTGCTGACAGTTGCCAATTGTAGCCCGTTGTCTCATTGCTACTACTAAAGCTTGATAACTAGACCAATTTTCTTGTAAAAGGGTTTTGGCTTGGAGTACGTGAAACCTTTGTTTTTGCTGATAAGCAGACTCAGAAAAACCCACAGTTTTTAAAACGGCTGCGAGTTTACTTTGATCATCAAAACCACCTTCAGCTTGAGTAAAGACTAAATTCTCCGCAGCAATACCTGCCATCCACACAGTACAGTAACGCTCTAACATCTGCGTACTGAGTTTACCTTGCTGTAATTGAGATGCTAACTCTTCATCATCAAAGGAGACACCACCTTGCCCTGGCTGTCCTTGTTTCCAAGCTTCCCAAGCACTGAGGGTGTAGCCTGTGACGGGAATACCTAAAAGGTGAGCCACAAGGAAGTGTCCAGCTTCGTGATGAATAATGCGATCGCGGTGTTGTGGTGAAAAGCCAGCAATCCAATCTAAAACAATAGTGCCGCCCTTACCTTGTAAACTAAAACTATCAAAAGTCGCTATGCCCAAAATAGTGAAAGTAGCAACTGCTGGAACTGTAGGAGATAAGTTAATTAAAGGTCCCAATAGAGCCGATAAAGTCATGATAAAAACAGAGATTGCAACTAGATTTAGGGCAGTTTGACTCATTTGTGTCGGGAAAATAGAGGGTAGGGGAAGAAAATTTTGATTACAGCTTAATGTTTCTTAATTATATTAATCAATGCTGCATATCTCATGCTCTATGCCCAATGTTAGAAATTGGAAAGGAGTAGATGGTTGTACGATGATGAACTCACAGGTAGAGTCGCAGCGAGATAATCCCAGAGATTGGTTATGGCCGTTCTGGCTGGCTTTACCAGTTTATCCCTACAGCAGACGGCGGACACTTTGCCGAGAAGTAGTCAAGGATAAGATTTGGACATTTGATCAACTCCACGGCATCCTCTACACCATAGTGCCGATTCGGATGACGGTGATCAAGCTTGATACAGGTGGTTTGTTGGTGTATGCACCTGTGGCTCCGACTGTTGAGTGTGTACGCCTAGTTAATAATTTAGTAGCCAAGCACGGAGCAGTTAAGTATATTATTCTGCCTACCAGTTCTGGTTTAGAGCATAAAATCTTTGTCGGCCCCTTTGCGAGACAGTTTCCCCAATCGCAGGTTTTTGTTGCTCCCCACCAGTGGAGTTTCCCCTACAATTTGCCCCTCAGTTGGCTAGGTTTTCCCCACAAACGCACCCAGATACTACCAGAAGATAGTAGCCAAGCCCCCTTTGCTGATGAGTTGGACTATGCAATTTTAGATATTAATTTGGGGCGGGGATCATTTGTAGAAGTGGCTATGTATCATAGGCGATCGCACACTCTACTGGTGACTGATACTGTGTTATCTGTACCAGAAGAGCCACCAGAAATCTTTCAATTAGATCCCTACCCCTTACTGTTTCACGCGAGGGAAAACGCACGCCAAGCCATTGCAGATCATCCAGCCAACCGTCGCCAAGGATGGCAACGTATTTCCCTGTTTGCCATTTATTTTCGTCCTAGGGCAATGGAAATCACTGGATGGGGTGAGATGTTGCGCGATGCGATCAAAGCACCACATCATTCACCAAAAGCATACTTTGGTTTATTTCCCTTCCGATGGCAAGAAAATTGGCAGCAGTCCTTTGCGACTCTACGGGGTAATGGTAGACCATTTGTAGCCCCCATTCTGCAAACCCTGATTCTGCCCCAAGCCCCGCAACAAGTTATCAATTGGGCTGAAAAAGTGGCGAAATGGGATTTTCAACAGATTATTTCCTGTCACTTTGATTCACCATTTACAGCCACTCCCCAGCAATTTCGCCAAGCCTTCTCTTTTTTAGAAAAGAACTCTGCTATTGATGGCAATCAATCTCTGTTAGATGAAGAGATGAAATTCATCAAAGAATTAGAGAGTCATTTCGTCAAGCGAGGCATTGCTACACCCGCCAAGGAAAAAGTTTAATTTGAGAATCCAAAAAAGCGATCGCCTGAAATTTTAGTAGGCGATCGCTTTTTTGAATTAATCACAGTTGGCTAATCAATTCAATGGTTCAACTATAGTCCTTAAACCATTGCTATTGAGTATCCGCAACATTTCATCAGCGTTATCACGACTACTAAACACTCCAGCTTGCATAACTCTACGCCCTTGCCAAACGGTGGGAAATGCACCAGGAGCTAAGTATTTAACTAACTCCTGCTCTCTGTCACTTATTGCTTCTACAACTACGCGGTAGCGTACACCTGCTGTATGAGAAGATAAATAATTTCCTCCATAGCTAGTTGTATAAGTTTGCGGTGCTGAAATCCTTCGCATATTGCGGGTATTACCTAGAGGAATCTCACCACTAGGAACAGGCAACAGCTCATTACTCCTGGCAGCAGTAACTTCTACAACATCATTACCCGGAACCGGACTTACTTTTAGGGTGGGGTTTGATTGTTGTTGCCTAACTCCTGTCGGTAATGGTGAGAGATTAGATGGCCATGACTGCTGTTGAGTAGTCATCGTTGGCTGTGATTGTTCTTCCTGGGGTGCAACAAACTCAATGGTGTTGCGATCGATTTGCACAAAATTGAGCTGTGCCGTTTGAGGAGGAACAGGTGGTAATGCCGTGGGTTTTCTAGGAGAGGCTGGGCGAGTTGTGATGGCTCTGTTTCGGTTTGCCGTTCTGTTGGCAACGGGGGCTGATGGTATTTGATTGAGTCTAGGTACAGTCAGAGGTGCGTTGGCTGATGTCAGTGGTGGCAATTGGCTGCGGCTTTGATTACTGACAGGCTGCCGGGGTTGGGTGTTAGTGTCCGACACACCAGGAGCAGTAAAGACAATTTCGCCGTTTGCCGGTGTCTGCTCAAGGACTTGATTGGCTGGGGTAGCCACTGGCGCAGTTAAATTGACTTTACCAGCGATGCGTTGACGATTGATGGTATTGCCAACCGCCACAATTTCCTGTTTAGCCGCACCAGCATTAATGTCATAGCGGCTATTGTTGCGAAATTCATTACCACCTGCTTCTGTCGCATTACCCAAGTCAGGCATTGCTTGAGCGATCGCTACTAAACCGTCTTCTTTACTCCCTTGAATTAAATTATTTCGTAAAATGGGACGAGATTTAGCTTGGACGATAATCCCAGCACGGTTGTCTTTAATGACATTGCTTACTACCACTGGCGCAGCAGTTTGGGTAACATTGACTCCAAACCCCGTTTGTTCAAACACATTTTCTCGGATCTGGGCTAGAGAATTACCACTGATGGTGATGCCGTTCGCGCCATTGCGATAAAAGTAATTCTTAGTAATGGTGCTAGCACTGTTACCAGCCACAGCCACACCATCCTGGGTATTGCCCGTAAAGGTATTGTCTGCAATTACCGCATTAGTTGATTCTATCCAGACACCGTAACCACGGGGGTTAGAATTTGTTACCGTTACCCCACTTAAGCCGGCTTTGTTAGCACCAACAATGGTGACATTCTGCCCGCCAAAACTCCGACTGAGGAATTGTCCACCACCTTGAATGATGATCCCCTGTCCTTTATTCTCGGTATCACCTTGAATAGCAACACCTGGTTTGAGCATCAAGGGGAATACTTCTCCTGTATCCGCACTATAAGTACCAGGAGCCAGCTTAATAATTGTATTAGGGGTGGCAACTTGTAATGCTTGGGTAATCGTCTTCCAAGGGGCATTTTCACTGCCATTTCCGGACGTGTCATCTCCGATACTGGGGTTGACAAATAGTACATTAACCTGGGAGAGTGTTGATTCACCCAGGAGCATCTGATTTGATATAGGTGGTACTTGAGCAAGGACGCTACCAAGGTTTGTACTCAGTAACGTCATGCTGACTATACCTAGAGTGCATAATAAGCAGCCCGAAACTGGAGACCTTGTAACTGCCAAAGAAGTTGGCTGAGATTGCAAGTTGTTTAATCTACGATATTTTGGTGAAAAAATGAGGGAAATCAACTTCACACCACTCCTTAGAAGTAATAATAATTTTTCATACTTCCAATATTCAGTATGACGATAATGTTATCCGCTCTATTGACCAATTGGCTATTTTAAATACAAAGTAATTATATAGAGGGAGTAGGGGAGTAGGGAGTAGAGAGAACTCTAAGCGGAGGTTTCCTCCGATCAGAAGTTCGGAGGAGTAGGGACTGGAAGGGCATAGGGACTCAAAGGGACTGGGAAAAAATTTCCCTAATGCCCCAGTACCCAATCCCCAGTACCCAATCCCCAGTACCCAATCCCCAGTACCCAATCCCCAGTACCCAATCCTATGCAAATCGACTATGCAAAGCACATTGCAACTATGAAAGAGGCTGGCTATTACGATGAAAGCATCACTAATGGGAGTGTTGTAATGGTCGAGCCATACAGCCAACAACAGCAAATACAGCAGGTTGTCTACCGCATTTTAGATGCTAATTTAGACCGCGCTCGTGAGGGTTTGCGGATTATTGAAGAATGGTGTCGTTTTGGGTTAAATAATGCCCAAATGTCCGGGGAATTTAAGCACCTCCGTCAAGAGGTGGCGATTTGGCACACGGCGGAATTACGCGCTGCACGAGATACAGCAGGTGATCCCGGTACTGAGTTAAGTCATCCCCAGGAGGAAAAACGCTCTAGTCTCAAGTCATTATTACAAGCTAACTTTTGCCGTGTCCAAGAAGCTCTGCGGGTGGTGGAGGAGTATGGTAAGCTTTATCATCCCAATATGGGCAAAGCTTTTAAGCAGATGCGCTATCAGGTTTACACCCTAGAGACAGAGTTAATGGGGTATGAGCGTCATCAGCTGTTGTGGCGATCGCGTCTATATTTGGTAACATCCCCATCAGAGAATTTATTGGCTACTGTCGAATCTGCGCTCAAAGGTGGATTGACTTTGGTGCAGTACCGCGATAAGGATACGGACGACACCGTGCGTCTAGAACAAGCCACAAAGTTACAGCAACTATGTCATGCTTACGGTGCTTTATTTATCATCAATGACCGGGTAGATTTAGCTTTAGCTGTAGATGCAGATGGGGTACATTTGGGACAGCAAGATATGCCCATTGCGATCGCCCGGCAATTACTCGGCCCGCAACGTTTAATTGGCCGTTCCACTACCAACTCCGAAGAAATGCACAAAGCAATTGCTGAAGGTGCAGATTATATTGGCGTGGGGCCTGTATATGAAACTCCCACAAAAGCTGGAAAAGCGGCTGCGGGTTTAGAATATGTTCGTTACGCCGAACAAAATAGTTCAGTTCCCTGGTTTGCCATTGGGGGCATCGATGTCAATAATATCAATGATGTGATTGATGCAGGTGCAGAAAGGGTAGCAGTAGTGCGATCGCTCATGCAAGCCGAACAACCGACTTTAGTCACCCAATATTTGCTCTCCCAGCTCAATCGCGTCAAACCAGAAAAATCCATTTAAGCTGCAAAAATCCGGTTTATGTCTCATGAGATTACCCTTCAGGTAAATGGGGAAACTCATCATTGTGTATCCTCAACCCCTTTACCTGATTTACTAGCACAGTTAGGTTTTAATCCTCGTTTAGTAGCCGTAGAGTACAACGGGGAAATTTTACATCGTCAATTCTGGGAAAAAACTACAGTACAATCAGGCGATCGTCTAGAAGTGGTGACGATTGTCGGTGGAGGGTGAAATAGGCACTTTTGTAGGCAATAGGCAATAGGCAATAGTCGTCAGTATTTATTTTTTCTCCCTCATCTTCCCTATCTCCCCCTACTCCCTACTCCCTACTCCCCACATATAACAAACGGTGCATAGTTCTACGGTTAGCTAATTCTTTACCTTGACGGCCAAGTTGTTCGCGTAGTTGTTGGTTTTGACACAATTGCTTGAAGGCTTGAAATACTTCATAGCCAGATTTAGGATTCACCAATAGGCCGTTTTCTTCATGGCGCACTACATCAAGTAACGTACCATGACGAGAGGCAATTACAGGCTTACCAAAGTAACTAGCTTCTAAATAGACAACCCCAAACCCTTCTAAACCTCTCGCTTTTTTATCTGCAATAGTTAGCATGGCGAAGATATCACAAGCTGCATAATAGCCTGCTAATTCCTGATGAGGTACATAGCCAGCAAAATGTACTCTTTGATCTACACGCAAGCGTTGCGCTAGAGATTTTAGTTCCGCTTCACAGGGGCCTGCACCGCAAATGAGATAATGAACATCAACGCCAATAGTCAAAAGTAGTGGTAAGTTCTCAATCACCCGTTCAAAGCTTTTCTGCTTGACTAAGCGTCCTACGGAGAGAATCACTATAGATGTCGAGGGAATATTGTAAGCCTGACGGATGCGATCGCGTAACTCATCTAAATTTCTCGTGTGGTTTCCTAAACCAAATTTTTCTGGCCTGATTACTGGATGAATGAGGTGGGTAGGAGTTTGCAGGCGGAAGGTATTTCTCAGGTAATCTTGGGTGGAAGAACTATTACAGACAATGCCTTCGGCTCGTTTTAGGGTAAGTTTAAAGAGCGATCGCCATAGGGGATTGCGGATAGCACAAACTAAATCCTTACCGTGCAAGTAAATAAAAAAGCGCACTGGTAAGATATAACTCAATAACAACAGTGAAGGAAAATCGTAGCCGTGACCCCATTCAATATAGCGGTAGCGATAGCGAAAATAAAGTTTAATTGCTAAGACAAATGACAAGATGAGATGACAACAAGGCTGCAAATAACTGCCGATAAAATTACCTAACCAATCTTTAGGATTTGTCCAGCGATACACGGGAAACTGTTGTGCTTGGTCAAAAACTTGATCACCCGCACAACTAGCCGCCAAAACAATGACTCGCTCCGGATCTTGAAGACAACGATTGTAGAGATATTCTCCAATTACAGCTTCTTTGGGTAGAAAAAGCCGTGATATTACTAAAATGTCCGGGGATGCAGTTGTTTCTCTAATTGGTGTTGCTAGTTGTGAGACGTGTTCCATGTTAGTTTCTTGTAATTGACTGCAAATAAGTTCTCAATTTTCAAACTGCAACTAAGGCAAAGTAATTAATCAGAATTGGCTGGTTGCTATAAATACTACCTCCTGTAAGTAATTACACAGAAATTTTTACTGAGGAATTCACTGACGCTAGTATCTAATTTTCTCCCCTTTTTTATTTTTAGCCAACAATAAAAACTGAAAAATAAGTATTTACCCATTATTTGTCAGAAATTTTTACAATTCTTCATGAAACCGATCATGGTTGAGATATTTGCAGCCTGACTTGACACTCTGTAGTACCTAGCTGTGAAGAGCATGATTGTTGATGGTTGTAAGAGGTTATTTGAAAAGTCCCTGGTGATGTACCAAATCCTTTCAGATCCCCCTAAATCCAAGCCACTTGCCACAAGTCGGCATAGCCGACGACAGTTGCCTTAAGTTGTCCTCTAAGGGAGAGTGCCTTCAATAGGTGATATCTATATTTTAAAAGATGAAATATAGAAACTTCTTTGTTAATTCTATGAAGTGTTTGTTAATTGTATGTTTTAGTCTTTTATGGATCAAGTTTAGGCAATTTGGTTGAAAATTTTATCCGAAAAGCTGATGATTGTATCTGTAGTGAACAAATGAGAAATGCTGTAAAAAGCACAAAAAGTTGCCGTTATTCAAAGATTATTTTGATTAATCTCCAATATCATCCTTCCTATTAATAATTTCCCAGTTATTAGCTGATATCTGAATCTAAAATGGTATGAGACTCCTATTTAATTATTGTTGGGGTAGCCTGCGCTGGCGCATAAAAATTCATTAGGAGCGGGTTGAAAATTATCATCAATTACTAATAGTGATATTGGTAAACTCGTCCCTACTAGCAAAGGCTTATTCTTAGTCCCCTGTAACCTATCACCTGTAACCTGTAACCTGTCCCCTGTGTTGCTGGAAAGGTAATCATTAATTCATTCCAAAGTTCCTTCAAAGGGAATAAATTTTGAGGTACGGTTATCCACTACAGAAATCCCCCTGGGGTTTGCTGCTTACCCAAGCTAAGACGCGGTAGATTGGATCTGTAGCCAAAAAAATGAGCGTACACAAAGCTACTACCAATCAAAGACTGACTGCGAATTACGGGCTGGTATCATATCCCCACCTCAACGCTCTGACTAAAGAAAAAATAATTAAGCACTACCGTTTTTCAAGCGACTGTGATTATGCCTAAAAAAATACAACAAACTATCAAACCACTGTTAAAAACCTTCTTAACCCTAGGATTGGTGTTGACATTGGTATTTAGCCACGCTGAAGGTGCATTAGCAGCCCGTAGTGGTGGCAGAATTGGTGGTGGTTCCTTCAGAGTACCTTCTAGCCGCACTTATAACCCACGTACCTATGCACCTCCCGGCGGTGGCGGCTACTATGCGCCTTATCCTGGTGGTGGTTTTGGCTTTCCTTTCTTAATTCCTTTCTGGGGTATTGGGGGAGGATTTGGTGGTCTGTTTACAATTTTAATCTTTATTGCGATCGCTAATTTCTTAGTTCAAACCTTCCGCCGTGTCTCCAGTGGTGAAGGTGAAGAAGTCGGCTATAGCAGCAACCCTACTGTGAGCGTAGCTCGTTTGCAAGTAGGATTATTAGCACAAGCCCGTGATTTGCAACCCGAACTAAACCGCATCGCCGAAGCGGCTGATACCAATTCCCCAGAAGGACGCGCCCAAGTGGTGCAAGAAACCAGTCTAGCCTTGCTACGTCACCCTGAATATTGGGTATATGCAGGTGTTGGTACACAACAAGCCAAATTAAATTCTGCTGAAGGCCAGTTCAACCGCCTAGCATTAGCAGAACGTAGCAAGTTTAGCGAAGAAACTCTGTCTAACGTCAACAACCAGCTAAAAGCTGCCTTAGCAAAAGATGCTTTGCCCTCATCTGGTGAACTTGAAAACCCCACCCGTTTAATTAGTGAAGGCCCTGGGGAATACATTATTGTCACCTTATTAGCGGCGACATTAGGCAAGTGGGAACTCCCAGCCGTTAACAATATTGATGATTTGCGTCAGGCTTTACGGCAAATGGGTAGCATCCCTGCTGATAAACTGTTGGCGCTGGAAGTGCTGTGGACACCCCAAGCTGAAGGTGATACTCTCACCTCTGATGATTTGTTAGCCGAGTATCCTGATTTGAAACTGGTTTAACAACAAGCCAGTCCCCATAAAACAAGTTTAACCGCATTGGTCAAAGTAGTATTTTCAAGCCAGGAGGTAGTAGTTTTGTTCTACTGCCTCCTACGTTATGAGTGGGATTTTAAGTTATAGCATCACCTGTCACCTGTCACCTGTCACCTGTCACCTGTCACCTGTCACCTGTCACCTGTCACCTGTCACCTGTCACCTGTCACCTGTCACCTACTATACATTTCAAAATCACATCTGAAAGCTCATGTGTTTTTCCAGGACACAGTTCAGCAGCAGCACCTAGTTTTACAAAACCTAACTTTTCGTAAAAAGAGATAGCGGCTAAATTATCGTAATTTGTAAATACCCAAAGTTGCTGATATCCAAAATGGCTGGCATATTGTTTTAAATGTTCCATCATGATGGAACCACAACCTAATCTGCGGAATTTAGGACGCAAACCAAACCATCCTACCCAAACCACATCTGAGGGACTATCAATTACTTGATACAGACCCATAACTCCTATTGTTTCTGCTGCTAACTTAACTAGATAAACTTGCCAAAATGTAATCGATTCATCAGGCTTACCAATACCACACCATCTGAGCATTGCTAAACTAAATTGATCACCAAATTCCAACTCTTTTAAAAGAGGAACAAAATCTACAATATCTGTAGTTTGGATAAATTTGAGATGTTTTGTACAGTTTTCTTTGAGTTGCTGCATAAGTATAGTAATTCGATTTGATAATGAATATTTATGCGCCAGCACAGGCTACGCCAACAAAAATAAAAGTTCTAGAAATGTGGAATTAAGCGAAGATTTTATTCACAAAACAACACCAAATATGAAACTTGCTATCTATTGAAAAATGCAAAGGAATTGATTACTTGTTGATATGCTTGGCGGTAGATAGCATCATTATTGCCATAACCAGTTTTGGATAAGGTTAATACAATAATTCGCGAATCTCTAGGGCTTACAAAAGCAACGTGTTCGTTTTCGTATAAGCCACTAGATTGAAATTTAATGCCTCTTTGTCCAGCCATTCTAGCAGATTGAAAATTCCGGGTGGCACTGAATTGATTACTCTGCTTTACCCAATTCTGTAAAGATAGCTTACGCGGATTATTATTAATAGTTATATGAACATTGGCTGGGTATTCTGTACCTCCTTCATATTCACCAGCACGGATTTTTTGAGCGTGGTTTTTCGTCCAGATATCAATAGTAGCCAAGGGAGAATTAACGTTATTTCTGGGTGTGGATAGCTGATTATCTATGGCGAAATCTTGAACAGAGTAGCTAAATTGAAACCGAAAGCGATCGCTCCGGTAAATGGCTTGATTTTGCGACACAGGTTTTGGTGTAGACTTTGATGCAGCGATCGCACCGTGACTAGCAAAAGACACCTCTGCTTGATAAGCGATCGCTCCTACTGTCACCACACCTATCAAAACTGGTTGTACAATCCACTTTTGGATTTGCTTGTAGTCAACTTTCATCATTCTCTCCTGGGAACTTAGCCGATTACACAATATAGTGCTTATAACTTCACCAGCTATCAAACAATTTTCGTAAGTCCTCTCAGGTAGCTTTTACCTATACGTGTAGTAAATTATTCGATAGCCATAGGCGATCATCTGATTAAAGCTCTATCAACTTGATGTTTGGTCACTGTCCACTAACCTCATCCCTGCAAAGGTACTGCTACTCTAATTGTAGAGAAGTCTGAAAACTCAGCCGATTGTGTTGAATATGAATGCTCATAAAGTAGAAGTTGTTTTAACCGAAGATGGAACTTTGACGCTACTAGGTTTACCCTTTCATGCAGGGGATGCTGTGGAAGTGATTATTTTGGAAACTACAACTCAACAACAGCAAGCATCACAAACAGCGCAAACAGATGCAAATCCTTATCCTTTGCATAACACCCAACCATACAGTTATGATGACCCTACAGAACCAGTCGGTTTAGAAGACTGGGAAGTTTTGCAATGATTATAGTTGACACTCATATTTGGGTTTGGTGGGTGCAGAACGATTCACGATTGACCAAACAACAACGACAATGGTTACAAGATTACGAGTCTGACGGTTTAGGTGTTAGCATTCTTTCTTGTTGGGAAGTGGCCAAACTGGTAGAGAAAAAAAGACTAATTTTACCGTTAGCCATTGATGAATGGCTAGAAGTTGCTTTAGCGTATCCTGGTGTACAACTATTAAATTTGTCTTTGCCGATAGTCATAGATTCAACTCAATTAAGCGGCTTTCATAGCGACCCATTTGATCAACTGATTGTGGCTACAGCCAGATTTTATGATTGTCCTTTGCTAACTGCGGATGAGAAAATTCTTAACTATCCCGATGTGCAAACTCTGAAGTAGTGCTATTTACTTTGTCTTTGATTGAGATAGAAAATACATCGCCTGGTTTCATGAGGACTGCTTCCTGACAGCCAACGTAGTAGGATGGTGAACGGGAAAACCTCAAAACAATTGAGGCAACCTAAAATTAGAGCAAAAGACGAATCTGAAAACAAGCACACTCCATGAGAATCTCTCTGAATTGGCTGCGGGAACTGGTAGAGATAAAACTAAGCCACGAAGAACTGGCACATACCCTGACAATGGCAGGGTTTGAAGTTGAAGATATAGAAGACCGTCGCACATGGGCAAACGGCGTTGTTGTGGGCAGAGTGCTTGAGCGTCAACCCCACCCCAACGCTGATAAACTGAGTGTTTGCCAAGTCGATATCGGTGCAGCTGAGACTTTAAATATTGTCTGTGGTGCGCCTAATGTCCGGGCAGATATTTATGTGCCGGTGGCGACAACAGGAACTTATTTACCAAACATCGATTTAAAAATTAAACCCGCTAAACTGCGCGGTGTCCCATCTCAGGGCATGATTTGTTCTTTAAAAGAACTGGGTTTACCTGCTGATGTCGATGGCATTCATATTTTCCCCCAAGACAATCTCCCCTTGGGTAGTGATGTCCGTCCTTTGTTGGGTTTGGATGATGTAATTTTAGATGTCACCGCTACCGCTAACCGTGCTGATGCTTTAAGTATGGTAGGGATAGCGCGGGAAGTGGCAGCTTTGACTGGTGCAAAATTAAGCATTCCAGCATCTGGGGAAATCTCAGTTCCTCAAAATGCAGAGGCCTTAAGCTTAAAAATTGCTGATACCCAAGCTTGTCCGGCTTACATTGGTACAGTAATTGACCAAGTAAAAATTGCCCCTTCCCCAGAATGGTTACAACAACGCTTGCGTGCGGCTGGTGTCAGACCTATTAATAATGTGGTGGATATTACTAACTATGTATTGTTGGAATGGGGACAACCACTACACGCTTTTGACAAAGACCGTTTAACAAACGTTGCAGAGACATTAAATTTAACGTCTTTACAGATTGGTGTACGTTTCGCCAACTCCGGGGAAACCCTCAAAACCCTGGACGGACAGACTCGCAACCTAGCAACCCAAAACTTATTAATTACTGCTAACGATAAACCCGTGGCTTTAGCCGGTGTGATGGGTGGGGAAGAAACAGAAGTTCATGACGGTACACAAAGCCTAGTTTTAGAAGCAGCATTATTTGATTCCGTCGCCATTCGCCGTTCTTCTCGCAGTGTAGGTTTACGTAGCGAATCTTCTGGGAGATATGAACGCGGCGTTAACCGTGCAGAGTTAGAAGTCGCTTGTCGCCGGGCTTTATCCCTGATAACGGAATTGGCTGGGGGTGTAATTGTCCATCAAGCAATTGCCGATACCCGTCCCGACCCCTCTACCTGGAGTCGTTCAATTGCACTGCGTTTAGACCGATTAAATGAAGTGCTGGGGCCAGTGATTTTGGGTGAAGAAACTGGAGAAATCGAAACGCAAGATGTAGAACGAATCCTCACAGCACTAGGTTGTCAGTTAACTCCCACGGAAGAACGCACTTGGAATGTGACAGTTCCACCTTATCGTTACCGCGACTTAGAACGGGAAATTGATTTAATTGAAGAAGTTGCCCGTCTCTACGGTTACGATAATTTCTGTGATACCTTACCAGATAAAACAGAAGCTGGTTATTTAACCATAGACCAAGAACAGACTCGCAAGTTACGCGCGGCGTTGCGGGCAGAAGGTTTAACGGAGTTAATGCAATACTCCTTAGTCAAACCTGGGGAAGACAGACAGATAGTTTTAAGTAACCCCTTATTTGTTGAATATTCTGCATTGCGTACCGATTTGTTGACTGGGTTGATTGACGCGTTTCAATACAACTTAGAACAGGGTAACGGTTCTCTCAATGGTTTTGAAATTGGGCGGATTTTCTGGCAAGAAGAAGAAGGTTTGCGAGAAGCCGACGCAGTAGCCGGGATTATGGGCGGAGATAGAAGCCTTGGTAAATGGTCAACAGGTGGACGGGAACAACCAATGACTTGGTTTGAAGCCAAAGGCATTTTAGAAAGTGTGTTCCAGCAAATGGGAGTGCAAGTAGAATATCAGCCTGATTGCCGTGATGAACGTCTGCACCCAGGACGCACCGCCTCTTTATGGATTCGAGGTAATAGATTAGGGATTTTCGGTCAACTCCATCCCCAACAGCGCCGTGACAAAGGTTTACCAGAATCGGTTTACCTGTTCCAGTTGGATTTGGATGTGCTGTTGAATGCCTTAGACCAAGATGAAATTCTGGTTCCCACCTTCACAGCTTATTCTACCTACCCAGCGAGCGATCGCGATATCGCTTTCTTTTCCCCAGTCAAAGTCTCCGTCGCCGAACTAGAAAAAGCCATTACCCAAGCTGGTAAAGGGTTACTAGAATCTGTGGAACTGTTTGATGAATACCGGGGCGAAAATGTCCCCCAAGGACAACGCAGTTTAGCCTTTCGTCTAGTATATCGGGCAAGCGATCGCACTCTCACCGATACTGAAGTTGAGCCAGTTCACAACAAAGTCCGCGAAGCCTTAGTAGAAAAATTCGGCGTTAACCTCAGAAGTTAATCTGAATTTTGAGATTTGCCCAATTCAGATACCCGACTTCTTCAACAAGTCGGGTATCTTGGCCAAAGCTGTAGAAAAAAATCGGTGAATGTACCGCCCAACATCGTCAACGTATCGCCCAACATTGCCAACGTATCGCCCAACATTACCAACGTATTGCCCAACATTACCAACGTATTGCCCAACATTACCAACGTATTGCCCAATATCGTCAACGTATCGCCCAACATCGTCAACGTATCGATTAACTCTCTTGTGTGTACATGGTAGCCTGCAATTGTAGAGACGTTGCATGCAACGTCTCTACATTAATTCTTGCTCCCCTTCCCTACAAGGGAAGGGGTTGGGGGTTAGGTTTGAGAGAAAGTTGCACACAGCATTACCTATTACCCTTTCCTTCCTCATCCTCCAAACCTTTAACCCGTTGCAGCACAGGGAAACATTGATTAATCAGCCAAATCGGCACAGACAATCAAGATGCGATCGCCGTCTTGGTGCAACTGCTGCATTCACAACATCTGAATGACTACACCCGTAGGCAGGCAGCAGTAAACTTGTTCGTTAGTCACGACAACTTATTGTGTCGTTAGATCACTAACTTCTGTCGTGACGACAACTTGTTATGTCGTTAGATCATTAACTTCTGTCGTGACGACAACTTGTTGTGTCGTTAGATCACTAACTTCTGTCGTTACAACAGCTTATCCATTTGTGGCAAATGCTTATGTTGTCGTTACCACCGCTTAAGCAAAACTTATCAATTCAAATCTTATTCGTAATGACGTTCAACCAATTATCGACCAACTGCAATTAGTAGTTTAGTAGGGTGCGTCAGTATGAATAATTTCTTGGTATAACTAGATTTTCTCACACTGACGCACCCTACATTTGACTGTCAGCTGTCACCTGTCACCTGCTATATCAACAGCCTACTCGTCCAAACGTCATTTTCTCCTAAGATGACAACAGGTAGTTAATCAATCTAAAATTCATCATGCCCAAATATGTGATGTGGGGAACTTACTGCGAAGACGTTCTCGAAAAACGCGCCCCTCACCGTCAAGCACATTTAGACGGTTTAGCCAAACAAAAGGAATCCGGCGTACTAATTACAATTGGCCCCACCAAAGATGTTACTAAAGTTTTTGGCATTTACGAAGCAGAAGACGAAGCCACTGTCCGCCAGTTAATTGAAAATGACCCCTACTGGCAAAATGGTATTTGGACTGAATACTCTGTGAAAGAGTGGATTCAGGCTTTTTAATTCCAGCATCACTAACTATATAACTGGTACATAAACATCTTCTCATGTGCCAGTTTTTTATTGTCTAGCCATACTAGGAATATTCTTTAAGTAAATATTAAATATTCTAGCTTCCAATAGATAAAATTGCTATTTTGTTAATGCCACTATGACACAGTGACTACATTAAAATAATCTCATTTGTCTACACTAAAAATAACAACATCTACTACATCTGCAACGACAAAAATCACTATTTGGCTTGCATTGTAGATGTTTTCACAAGGTGAAACATATGAAAAAAATCCTCAAACGTGCATTTCTACCCAGCTTGATGGCTGCAAGTTTAGCCAGTGCTACCTTGCTTCCGGTTCAACCTGCTGCTGCTGACGACAAAGTGCTTGAAGATGCTTTGATTGGTGCTGGTGTTGGTGCAGTCACTGGCGTTTTTACCAGATGCGGTTCTGTATTAAATAATGCTGCTAACGGTGCTGCGGCTGGCGCGGCTGTAAATGGTGCTAATGGTCTCAGGAGAAATCGCAGAAACCGTAACTTGGCTAAAGATGTTGTTGTCGGCGCTGGTGCTGGGACATTGGCTGGCGTGGTGACTGGTGGTTGTAGAAGACCCCTCAATAATGCTATCAATGGTGGGGCAGCCGGTGCAGCAATTCATATCTATCGCAATAGAAAAAGATAAGTAGGAGTTTATCGACATCAAAGCCCAGAATTCATCATATAGCAGAAGGCAATAGGCACTCTTGCAATAGGCAATAGTAAAATCCATACTATGAATGAGTTTGAGCTTTTAGTCATGTCCTAATCACCTTGTCTACAGCTATAAATTCTGTGTGCATAAATAGAAGATAAACAGATTGAAGACCACCCAGTTTTGTACTTGGTGGTCTTCAATTATGGACTTCCAAAAAAATACTCAATACATAGGCTGCATCAGTCAGAGAACTCCTTGACATACCAAGAAATGATTCGTACTGACGCACCCTACTAAGAATGTAAAAATTAATTTTTAACCCTTCAACGCCTTTCTAAAGTTATTGCGATATGCTTTATTAACAATAAATAAAGCAGGCCATAACAAAGTTAAAATCATCCGATTGGGCAAAGATGGAGTAAAGTTAGTTCTTCTGAAACCATTCCAAAACTTCCAAGCGCCACCGACATAAACCACGATTAAGGCAAAAATAATTAACTTAGGCATCGCCATCAACTCCGTTAGTAAATGACAAAATTGAACATAAGTATTACTCCATCATGTAGCTATTTTATAGCTTATATAGCAATCTGATTTGATTTCTAAAATTATCTGCTTAGGTAGGCAATAGGCAATAGGAAAGAAGGAAGTAGAGGTGTACTGAGTGTTTTATGCGCCAGCGCAGGCTACGCCAACAAAAATCAAATAGGAGTCCTATAGTAATTTGAGTGTAACTTATTAATTTATGCTTAAATATCTAGATGGATTACAAGCATACTTTCCCTAATCAATGTAGAGTAACTTACCTGTACCAGCTAGAGCAATAAGCCCTGACATATCAAGCTTTCGAGATAAAACTTATTGGATAGATATTTCTACCTTGCTACACTTGTTACCATATGAGTAACAGAAATATCTCTTACTAAAATATAATCTCAATACAAGCCAGTCAAATTAATGAACAAAGAGATACACAGTATTCTTAATTTGTATATTACTTTTTCCTGCTTCCTGGTTGCCTCTCCAGCCTCTGGTGGCTACCATAATGAAACCTGATTCAGTAACAATACCATTTAGTAGCAAGTAGTTAATTAGCTTGCTCGGCTTGAGAGGTTGTTTGAAAAGTGTTTAGCTGTGATTTTAGAGACTTATTGATCCCCCCTACCCCTGCTCCCCTACCTTCGTTGAGGAGTGCCAAGCTTGAATACTATCAATTTCTCACGGGTTATTCATCTGAGTCATGTAATTGACACAGATATTCCCCAATGGCCAGGCGACCCTCCAGTTGAGTTTACCCCTGTTGCCGAGCTGCAAGATGATGGCTACCATCTGCGGCGCTTTTCTATAGGTGAACATAGCGCCACCCATATCAATGCACCTAACAGTTTTTATCAAAATGGTGTGGGCATTGACCAATATCCTGCTCAGTCATTGATTGTATCTGCGGTAGTTATAGATAGCAGTACAGCCGCTACAGTCAATCCTGACTATACTCTCACTACTGCTGATGTGATAGCGTGGGAGGAACAACACGGTGAGATTGCTGTTGGTTCTGTCGTCATATTATATACTGGCTGGCAACATAAATGGGCTGATAAAAATGCCTTCTTCAACCAGGATGCTCAAGGAACTATGCACTTTCCTGGTTTTGGCCGTGATGTGACTCAGTTCTTGCTGCAAGAACGACGGATTGCTGGTGTAGGCATTGATACTCATGGTGTAGACCCCGGACGAGATCACAGTTTTACTACCAATCGCTTGGTATTAGCACAACAAGGCATTGTGTTAGAAAATCTCACCAATTTAGACCAACTACCACCCAAAGGTACTACCCTAGCTATTGGGATTTTAAGGTTACGCCGTGGTTCGGGTTCGCCTGTGGGAGTGTTAGCATTAGTCCCTTAAGTTTTGTATCTGTCTTGACTATCTCCCCACGATTCTCCAAACTTGACGATAACGTAGAAGGCAAGTCAAACTAATTGCACTCAAACGGAATCTCAGCTGGGGGTCTGATAGATGACAACTACGCTCACCTGTCAAAATTACATTAATGATCAGTGGTTGGATGCTACAGCAGAAAATATCCTTGCTAGTCATAACCCTGCAAACAAAACCGAAGTTGTTGCTACTTTTCCCCGTTCTCAAGTTGAGGATGTTCACCAAGCCGTAGCCGCAGCCCGTCAAGCTTATAAGAGTTGGCGTAAAGTTCCTGCCCCAGCTAGAGCCGAATATATCTTTCGGGTTGGGGAATTATTAGCTGAACATAAGGAAGAACTAGCTCAGTTAATGAGCCGAGAAATGGGTAAGCCCTTAACAGAAGCTAGGGGTGATGTGCAGGAAGGTATTGACTGTGCTTTTTATAGTGCAGGTGAAGGACGGCGCTTGTTTGGGCAAACCACACCTTCAGAAATGCCCAATAAGTTCGCTATGACTGTACGGATGCCTATAGGAGTCTGTGCTTTAATCACTCCCTGGAATTTTCCCGTAGCTATCCCTTGCTGGAAAGCGATGCCAGCTTTGGTATGCGGCAATACAGTGATTCTCAAACCGGCAGAAGATACCCCCGCTTGCGCGACTAAATTAATTGAGATTTTTGCCGCCGCAGGTTTACCACCAGGAGTAATTAACTTGGTACATGGGGTAGGCGAAGAAGCGGGGAAGGCTTTAGTTGAGCATCCTGATGTAGATTTAGTCTCGTTTACCGGTTCTTCTGAAACTGGTGCCTTTGTTGGCGCTACTTGCGGACGCACTCACAAGCGCGTCTGTTTGGAAATGGGGGGTAAAAATGCCCAAGTGGTGATGGAAGATGCAGATTTAGAATTGGCTCTTGATGGGGCAGTATGGGGAGCTTTCGGTACTACTGGTCAACGGTGTACCGCTACCAGTCGCTTAATTTTACATCGTGACATCAAGGAAAAATTTACCACGATGTTATCTGAGCGTGCCAGTAAGTTGCGCTTGGGTGCTGGTTATGAGCCTGATACAGATATTGGGCCGATTGTTAACCACAGACAACTACAACGGGTACATGAGTATATGAAAATTGCCCGTGAGGAAGGCGCAAAAATTTTAATAGGTGGAGAAATTGCTACAGCAGGCACACTCAAAGAGGGTTATTTCTTTGAGCCAACTATTCTAGATAACGTTACGCCTGATATGCGGGTGGCGCGGGAAGAGATTTTTGGCCCTGTGGTGGCATTAATGGAGGTGAGTACATTTGAGGAAGCGATCGCTATTCTCAATAATACTAAATATGGTCTGTCTTCCTCAGTGTATACCCGTGATATCAACCGGGCTTTTACTGCCATGCGCGATATCGAAGCCGGAATCACCTACATCAATGGCCCCACCATCGGCGCAGAAGTACACTTACCCTTTGGCGGTGTGAAACAAACTGGTAATGGACACCGGGAAGCCGGCACTACCGCTTTAGATGTCTTCACTGAATGGAAAAGTGTTTATGTTGATTTTTCAGGTAGTTTGCAACGCGCCCAAATAGATAATCGTCAGTGAAGGCGGCAATTCCGTTGACACTCTCCTGATTAAAAATCAGTTAGTAGGGTGCGTCAGTATGAATAATTTCTTGCTACAGTCTCGCACTGACGCACCCTAAATTTTGGATATCTGGAAATTTCTATGTTTCAATCCCTAATAGGGATTAGTGTTAATTGCAATCTGACGCAGATAAGCCTGTGCCTCGGTACGTTGAAGTTTCAATCCCTAATAGGGATTAGTGTTAATTGCAATCACAAGTCTTGGGAGTTATTTCAAGGCTGGTAGAGTTTCAATCCCTAATAGGGATTAGTGTTAATTGCAATCAAACCGTATCGGCTGCGGCATCGGGTGTATGTCAGTTTCAATCCCTAATAGGGATTAGTGTTAATTGCAATGCGATCGCCTCTAGCTTCTCCTTCGCCCCTGGCTTGTTTCAATCCCTAATAGGGATTAGTGTTAATTGCAATGGTGTACAAAATGAAGTTTGAAGAATACAAAAATCAAATGTTTCAATCCCTAATAGGGATTAGTGTTAATTGCAATTATACCAACGTTGTTACTATGAATTTAGTTGTTTGGTTTCAATCCCTAATAGGGATTAGTGTTAATTGCAATTCAACTTTTGATTCAATGCGTGTTAATGCTGGTTGGTTTCAATCCCTAATAGGGATTAGTGTTAATTGCAATCAATTACCGAGTCAGTGGGAATGAAGCCTGGAATTGTTTCAATCCCTAATAGGGATTAGTGTTAATTGCAATAAGGAATGGACTGAAACATACGTACTAACCCACATTAAGTTTCAATCCCTAATAGGGATTAGTGTTAATTGCAATCCTTATTTTTTAGGCAGGCGTGGCAGTGGTAAGTTTCAATCCCTAATAGGGATTAGTGTTAATTGCAATCCCTTTCCGCAAGCGGTGCTAGTGCTAGTACAGAGGTTGTTTCAATCCCTAATAGGGATTAGTGTTAATTGCAATCTTGAAACATTTTCGTCACCCTTGTACCAATTCATCCTGTTTCAATCCCTAATAGGGATTAGTGTTAATTGCAATCAAATTTCATGATTTTCATCCTCTAAGAATTTTTTGTTTCAATCCCTAATAGGGATTAGTGTTAATTGCAATACGTTGACCTAAAATTCCAACCCCTGCTATGGCTATAGCTAGTTTCAATCCCTAATAGGGATTAGTGTTAATTGCAATTTCTATTAGAAATTCGCCCTACAAATTTCAACCCGGTTTCAATCCCTAATAGGGATTAGTGTTAATTGCAATCAATTGCCAAACCGAATTCAAAGCATTTAAAGATGGGGTGTTTCAATCCCTAATAGGGATTAGTGTTAATTGCAATATGTCAGACTCAACTGCATCCCAAGGAAGGAATTGGTTTCAATCCCTAATAGGGATTAGTGTTAATTGCAATCGCGACTAGCTAAGTCAAATACCTTGAGGGACAATGCCGTTTCAATCCCTAATAGGGATTAGTGTTAATTGCAATTGCTGTCCCTGTGAGCGGAACAGTGTTAATGCTGCTGGTTTCAATCCCTAATAGGGATTAGTGTTAATTGCAATACCTGCACCCAAGAAGGTTGCAAAGGTCAAGGAAGTTTCAATCCCTAATAGGGATTAGTGTTAATTGCAATTGGGAAGATCCACTAGATACTAGAAACGAGCAAAGTTTCAATCCCTAATAGGGATTAGTGTTAATTGCAATGCGGCGAGGGCATCGGCATCATTGCCCCAGGCTCTGTTTCAATCCCTAATAGGGATTAGTGTTAATTGCAATTTTAACTGTAATTTTTGAGGAGAGCGAGCAATGATTGTTTCAATCCCTAATAGGGATTAGTGTTAATTGCAATTATTCTCTCATTCAGTTTTCTAGATGGAATACCCGTTTCAATCCCTAATAGGGATTAGTGTTAATTGCAATTCCTCAACTGGAAGCGATCGCGCAGTGGGCTGATAGTTTCAATCCCTAATAGGGATTAGTGTTAATTGCAATAATGAGTTCTTTACCTGTAAGTGCAGTATGTATAAGTTTCAATCCCTAATAGGGATTAGTGTTAATTGCAATATTCCTCGTCTCCGTCTATTGTTAAAACTTTTACTTCCAGTTTCAATCCCTAATAGGGATTAGTGTTAATTGCAATCCAAGGTTCTTTTAAGTAACTAGAACTGAATCCATGTTTCAATCCCTAATAGGGATTAGTGTTAATTGCAATGTACCCTCGGATGTTATCAACCTCACACGGGTTAACCTAGGTTTCAATCCCTAATAGGGATTAGTGTTAATTGCAATTCTGTAATCTCAGTCTCAGGGTATCTATCAGAGT
Organism: Nostoc sp. PCC 7524; assembly: GCF_000316645.1. Lineage (NCBI taxonomy): Bacteria > Bacillati > Cyanobacteriota > Cyanophyceae > Nostocales > Nostocaceae > Nostoc > Nostoc sp. PCC 7524. Next base: position 2,916,742 of record NC_019684.1, on the reverse strand, counting down.
CATGGTTTCAATCCCTAATAGGGATTAGTGTTAATTGCAATCCTGTAAAATGGCAAATGCGATTAAAAATTCCTTGTTTCAATCCCTAATAGGGATTAGTGTTAATTGCAATGAAAATACTGCCTTGATGCTCCCATCTACCAGCTAATCGTTTCAATCCCTAATAGGGATTAGTGTTAATTGCAATGGTTGATCAGGCTGGTTTATCTGCCAAAGGGATATCGTTTCAATCCCTAATAGGGATTAGTGTTAATTGCAATCCAGGTAGTCTGCACAAGTTTTCGCCCCAAGTATGAAGTTTCAATCCCTAATAGGGATTAGTGTTAATTGCAATAATGCTAATGCTTTTGAGTATTATGTAGACTTATTGTTTCAATCCCTAATAGGGATTAGTGTTAATTGCAATAACTAACTGTTGTTGATTTGGCGTTTAAGATGCGTTTCAATCCCTAATAGGGATTAGTGTTAATTGCAATGCTGATATTATTGCCAAATCATCAGAGCTTCGCCCAGCAAGTTTCAATCCCTAATAGGGATTAGTGTTAATTGCAATTAGTAATCAGCCGATTAATCTCCGTGTCTAGGATTAAGGCGTTTCAATCCCTAATAGGGATTAGTGTTAATTGCAATTAAAGAGGGGGAGACGTTCACTTTTAATCGGTACTGCTGTTTCAATCCCTAATAGGGATTAGTGTTAATTGCAATGCGCGTGGGTACCGATGCCGATGCCTGATGGTGTTTCAATCCCTAATAGGGATTAGTGTTAATTGCAATGCGAGAACGACCAAGAAGAAATAAGAGCAATACTAAGTTTCAATCCCTAATAGGGATTAGTGTTAATTGCAATCTCTATCAGCCGGAAACATTCTACAAATCCAATCATTCCAGGTTTCAATCCCTAATAGGGATTAGTGTTAATTGCAATCTTTTCAAGAAATAGAATGCGATAGCTCAGAACGTTTCAATCCCTAATAGGGATTAGTGTTAATTGCAATCTGTCAGCGTATCTAGTTTCAACTTGTTTGCTGTTTCAATCCCTAATAGGGATTAGTGTTAATTGCAATGCGCGATTTCACACCTAGCAGGATTAGAAGATTAGAGATTAGTTTCAATCCCTAATAGGGATTAGTGTTAATTGCAATAGTAGGGGAATGGATAGAAGCAAAAGAAGACAGCGGTTTCAATCCCTAATAGGGATTAGTGTTAATTGCAATCTTACCATGTTTAGACTTGAAGTTGGGATATTTAGGTTTCAATCCCTAATAGGGATTAGTGTTAATTGCAATTTAACCAAAAGCCCGGCACTCGTTACAAAAGGTACGTTTCAATCCCTAATAGGGATTAGTGTTAATTGCAATCAGGGGGAGTAAATGAGTAGTTCCGAATCGTCTAGTTTCAATCCCTAATAGGGATTAGTGTTAATTGCAATAGCGGCAGCCTGAAAGCTAGTGTGTATTTGCTTTTCAAGGTTCAGTTTCGCGGATGGGTAGATTATAACACAGGAAAAAGTCATTTGATTTACATGAAATTGCTGAAACCCAGATTGGGAAAGGTGCGCGGATGGTTTTAATTTAATTGCGCTGCAAAAGATTGTCCGATAAGGAATACAGCGATTTCTCCACACCAGGGAAATTCTACACCTACCCATCCGCGCATAGGACTATTAGGAATCTGATTTTTCTCCGAGTGAATTAGTCCTAATATTGTTCCGTTTCTCGTTAAAAGCCAATCTCAATAGTCAAGCTGCGAATTTTGCCTGTATCGACTTGGGCTTTATCTGCCACTTCCAAAGTCCAGTTTCCTTGAGGACTTTTTTCTTTGAGTTGAGTTAGTTCTGGGGTATTGACCTCATCATAGGTTTTTTTGATGTTGTCTGTGGCTCCGCCTTGGCGATTGTGCAGAATTATCGGTAATACACCAGATTCTTGAGGGGGGTTGATAGAGACAACTAAATCACCAATGTAAGTATGCTCAATGTCTACCTCAACTTTGATAGATTTTATGGGTTTGGTGTTAGCGATCGCTAAACTAAGTTGAGATGTCTGCAAATCGTTAATGGGGACATCCTGCACAACTTTGAAAATCCCCACTGGTTCGGGTTGGGCTGGTAATGCTAATTCTACGGCTTTGAGGGCATTAACCCGACCATAACCATAAAAAGGGCTACGGCCATCAGCATTATAATTACCTCCAGCTACATCAATGCGATCGCATGAGCGTTTAATGATGTCTCGCACTTCATCCCAACGTAAATCCGGGTTACGGGCAATAATCAACGCCGCTACACCAGCTACCCCAGGACAGGCGCTAGAAGTACCACCGAAACTATTAGTGTAATTGCCTGCTTGGTCGCCTAGGGTAATATTACCGGAATTGTAACCAGCTAAACCAGTGCGATCGCTTGTCCAAATGCCAGGAGTTTGAGAACTATAACCATTATTGCTAGGGAAAGCACACCAGACGGCATTACCAAAATCACTGTAAGCACTTCTAGTCCCAAAGTCGTTACAAGCAGCAATCGCCATCACTTTCGAGTAGCTAGCGTAGCCGTCATTATCTACACTTTCATTGCCATTCCCAGCTGCAAATAAAATTACGCATCCCTTGCCATTACGACCTTTATTAATGGCATAATCCATCGCTAACCGTGTCGAGTCAGGTAAAGGCACCTTTTTGTTATGGGCTGGATCATTTGCATCCCACCACTTCCCATCCGGTGGCCCCCAGCTACAAGAGATGATATCTGCACCATTTTGCGCCGCCCACACAAAAGCGTCAGCTTCATCCTGTGAACCCAACGCTGAGACAAACCGAATCGGCATGAGTTTGGCTTTTGGTGCTACACCCGATGCCCCGAAGTTACCATTACCACAAGCCACCCCAGCACAGGCTGTACCATGATGATCCCAATTTCCTGGGCGGGGATCATTAGTTTTGCGTGTCACATCCCTTGGGGCAACAATCTTGCCCGCAGAACGAAACTCTTCATGTTCGATATCTACACCATCATCAACAATAGCAATAGTTGTTCCTGCGCCTTCGCTTAACTTCCAAGCAGCTTCCACGTTGGCGTGAGCATTGATAGTTTTACTATTAATAGTTGTTTCCTTGAGATGCCATTGCTGAGGGAAAGCTTGACGTTGGCGAAATTCCCTTACTAGCTCAGGATGGCACAATTCTACAGATTCTTCATGTAAGAGTCTTTCGGCAATGTCAAAAACAGCTAAACCAGTATTTTCAGGTGCGCTGACAAAGTAAGCATTGCGGGCATACTCCAGTTGACGTTTGATCCTTAAACCGTAACGTCCCAAAACTTCATGGCAGGTGGTGACTTCTGCTTCATCATCGAACTTAACAAATAAGTTTTCCGTATAGATAACTGGTTCCATTGATACAGGATCAACCAGTACCCGCCCTGCAAATTGGATTTCTGGTTCCTGATTTAAAACTTCCCTAGCTTGATCACGCAAAACACTATCTTGACTTGGGACTTTAGCTTGCAGAATTTCTACACCTGCTTGATGAAACTCTACTTTTACCTCAAATTGATTGAGGATGTTATGCGCTTGGGGTGATACAGATGCAACTTCAAACGGTCTATCACCTATAAGCACACTGCGGTTGTGAGTACGAACTACAATGTGATTGTCACTGATGACAAGTTCATACTGTTCACCATTCTCACCGCCATAGCGAACTTGAACCATAACTGAATCTCCTGCTATAAATTTGATCCTAAGCCTCTGCCCGTCGTGTGTTTATCTGAAATGAAACACCCAAAAGCCGCAGCTTAGAGAGAATTTAACCTTAACAAAGCCCCTGCGGGGCGAGGCAATAGGCAAGAAGGCAAATAGGCAATAGAGGAAGAATTTGCCCCGTACTCCTTCGGAGAACCAAGCTACGCGTAAGCGTCCCGCAGGGAACAAAGAGAAGGTGGGCGGCTGAGTTTTGACTGTTGCCTATTGCAAGAGTGTCTATTGCCTTTCATCAGTAGATACAAGCCTGCCTGCAATTTTTCCAGAAGCAAGGTAGTAGAAGTTACAAAATGTAAGTAAACAGCAACTTGAGCCAATTTTTCGCTGTCTAAGGACGATAGGTTTGTAGTGAGGACTTTAGTCCTAGAAACCATGAGGACTGAAGTCCTCACTACGAACAAATTATTACAATTGAGTCAAGATGATAGAATTTATCCTCCATGCTTATTCTCTACCCCCAATTGCTGAAGTGAGATTTACAGCAGACTACTTTAATAAATATCCTCAACAAGTTCGGACTGGTAAAGATGCTGCCCTCTTCTATAGTCGCCAGCCTGGATACTACGCGGTACACTACAAACAACCTAACACAACAGCGTCTCAAGCGGTTTTAGTATTGAATGAGGGGAAAATTGCCGTTTTTTCCGGCGAACCAGAAGCAGCAATTACAGATTTACTTAGTCCAGTTTACAGAATGCCAGGGGGTTTACTGGCTGTTCCCACGGGGTTAGTATTTATTCGCTTTGCTGAAAACGTTGAGGTGGAGTCACAGCAAGCAGCAATTCATCAAGCAGGGTATGAAATCGCTGAAAGTCTCGCTTATGCTCCTCATGCGGCATGGTTACGTGCTAAATCAGGTGAAATTGACGCTGCTTTGACAGGAATTTCGCAATTAGCAGCACTCCCGAATGTGGAGAATGTGGAACCTCAAATGTTGATGGAAAGAAGTCTGCGCTAGTAGCGTGGATAGGTGACAGGGGACAGGTTACAGGTTACAGGTTACAGACTTGAAAGCCTTTTAGTGTAATGCTTTGATGATTGCTTGATGTCCTAATCTATTGGCGATCGCTATCACTTCCGTAAATATGTAAATTTTGGTTACTCAGGTTGCCGATTTCCCTATCTCGCAAAAATCTAAAAAAAATATAAATTTTATACTTTAAAGCTATTCCGCACTTACAATATCATTTTCTGCTATTGAAGTTATACCGATCCCCAAAAATATACTTATCTTGCTGAAGCACTTGCCGTATCAACTATGTTTACCTAGTATCCGGTGGATGTTGTCTGATTACCTTTCATACATTCTTGTGTATGTTCTTAATTAATCTCTATTTTTCTTATTTAAAAATATTAATTATTTACTAAATTTAATAATTAAAAAATACTTATTAATCTGTAATAATAAGCCGCTAAAAAGCTTGGATTAAAACAATATGGCAACTATGATAATCAAAATGCTCAGAATTATTTCCTGTATTTATACAATTAAATCAAGTGAGTAATAATGATTAATTTATTATTTCCACTTTCTATTTTATTATCTGCTTCAATGCCAAGTAATTATTTAAATATTTAGTATAGGAATTTAATCAATCATTTTATGAAAGATTTTTACTGTGATTAGTGGTACTAAATCTCAATCAATATATTCATAAACAGTCTTGATTGAGTTTGTGTTAATCAGCAATAGTATTAAATTATACAAAAATAATATTTTAAGGACTGAAAAGAAAATGGACACCAGATGTATAATTAGCGCGTCTCCTCTTGCATAAAAATATGAATTTCAAACTAATCGGCTTTCTGTTTCCTGTACCCGGATGAGGAGCATTATGTGGCAAAAAGAGCAAAAAGATAGTGGGATAGTAAATTTGGCTTTACTGTTGGCTTTAGCTACCAGTCCGACGGTAGCTAACCTGTTGATGTCTGTTCCTGTGTTAGCCCAGTCTGAAACTGAGACGACGACTTTTACAGCACCGCCAACTGTGGCCACTGGAACGACGGTGCGGATTGATGGCGCGAATGGCTTGGCTGTTTTTAATCAAAATTTGAAACAGAGTTTTGAGCAACAGTTCTCTGGTTCTAAGGTGGAAGTTGCCACTAATGGTACAGAGGCTGCACTCAAAGCTGTGCAAGAGGGGACAATTGATATAGCAGCGATCGGCCGTGGCCTCACTCCCGAAGAAAAAGCCCAAGGGTTAGCACAAGTCCGGTTGCACCGAGAAAAGATTGCAATCATTGTCGGCGCAGACAACCCTTTTAAGGGCAGTTTGACTGATAGGCAATTTGCCAGGATATTCCGGGGCAGAATCACCAATTGGTCGCAATTAGGAGGCCCAGATACTAAGATTCGGGTAATCGATCGCCCGGAGAATAGCGGTACTCGTGAAGCATTGAGCAACTATCCAGTGTTTCGGGCTGCAAAATTTGCCACAGGCTCTAATGCCACTCAGTTAACAGAAGATAACACCGCAGAAATTGTTAAACAATTGGGTAAGGACGGCATCAGCTATGCTAGAGCTAATCATGTCTTAAAACTGTCGGGTGTGCGAGTGTTGCCGTTGCATGAAACCTTGCCAGATGATCCTAAATATCCCTTCTCACAACCTTTAGTTTACGTTCACAAGCAAAATCCCAGCCCTGGTGTAGCCGCTTTTTTGGGATTTGCTCTAGCACCCCAAGGACAGCAAGCAATCGAAGCCGCCAGAGTAGCGGAAGCAGAAGCGATCGCTAAAGGTGAATCACCAGAATTGATTGCTGCCAATACCACCCCTACGGCAGAAGTTACGCCTGGGGTAAATACTACTCCCAATGCAGAAACGACTCCTGAAGTGGCGAATTCTCCCACAGCGACAACTGCCAGCAATGCGACAGTCACTAACCTTACCCAGCCATCAGCGATCGCTACTCCGGAAAATCCCAATGTGGTGGGGCGAGATTTGCTATGGTGGTTGCTCTTACCTGTAGGGGCGATCGCTGGCTCATTATTATGGTTTATGAGACGGCCATCAGCATCTGGGGAAACTAATGATTTAGATAGTGTTAAGGACGCAATTTCTGGTTCTGAGTCGCCAGTGGTAACTGACACTACTGAAGATACAACCACTCATTTAGGGTTAAATGATCAACAGCCAGAAAAACCCACCCCTTCCCCCATCCCACTACCGCCTGAGTTAGAACAATCTCCTTGGGATATGGAAGCACCAGCGACTATCGTCAATACGTCCTATCCCCCAATAGTAGAAGTTCCTCAAACTACAACTCATGATGAGGAACCTAAAACAACGGATATCGCCAATGAAAATTCGGAATTACCCAATACTGCCATAGTCATATCTAGTGAAAATGATAGTGGCATGGAGTCCCAGGAGGAATTGACAGCCGAATCACCGGAAAATGTCACCCCAGCAGCAACTATAGCCAGTATCTGGGCAATGATTGAGGAGTCTGAGGAGACAGGGGAAGCTGAATTGCCTACACCAGACATAACAGCCATCCTTCCTGGTTTACCAAATGTTTCCCAAAATGAATCGAGTCATGTAGAGGCAGAAATCACAAGTGCCAGTGATTTGACAGCCGAACCACCCCAGCCCGAAGCACCCAGTATGGAGTCTCTGGTTGAGGAGCCGGAAGCGACAACTGAAATCAATGTGCTTCCAGAAGCAACCGATGCAAATTCTCTGGTTGAGGAGCCGGAAGCGACAACTGAAATCAATGGCGCTATTGAGTTCCTCCCAGATGAATCAGAATGGGAGCTAGATTTACCCCCACTGGAAGAAGAGCCTTCGACAGCGCCCCAATTTACAGATATTTCTGAAGAAGCATTAAATTTGATAGCCGACGCAGCCGAACCGTCCGATAATGAGATATTAGAGGAGACAGAAGATATAAATTTAGGGAATTTGGCTGATGATGCAGCTTTAGCAGCAGCCGGAATCGGAGACTGGGCGAATATTTATGGCATTCAAGACAATGCCCCACTAGAAGCACCAGAGGAAGCTAATACCATAAATTCCCCAGAGGAAAATTTAGCACCAGTGGAAACAATATCTGCCGACTACCAAAATTCTGATGAGGAGAGTAGTATTGTTCTTCGTCCTCGTAATCCTGAGTGGGCTTTTGTAACTTGGTATGTTTCTCTCAGTGATCAGCAAGAACTTAATCAGGCAGGGATTTCTCAGTTAGGATTGCGACTTTATGATGTCACCGAGATTGATCTGAGTTATCAACTACCGCATCTGGTAGAGCAGTATGAATGTGAACCAGGCACAACCGATCGCTATGTGTCTATTCCGGCTAGCGATCGCAACTACATGATAGAAATTGGCTATGTCACCACAGATGATAACTGGATGAAAATAGCCCGTTCAAGCATTGTACATATCTTCAATCGTCCCTACACAGAAGGTATACTTGCAGATGCTTTAACAGTAGATGCACAAAGCCAAATTCTCTTCACTCCTCGAACTTCTAAGTGGGCTTATATCTCTTGGCAAATTTCTGAGACGCGTCAACAAATGCTGCAAAATGCTGGCATTTCCCAGTTAACTTTGCGGCTTTATGACGTGACTAATATTGATCTGAGTTATCAAAAGCCGCAAATGGTGCAGCAATATGAATGTGAGGAGATTACCCATGATCGCTATATAGCTATTCCCCATAGCGATCGCGATTATATGGTGGAGATTGGCTATTTAGAAGGCGATCGTTGGATGACTATAGCCTGTTCCACAATTGTCCGTATCTTCAGTCGTCCCCACGGAGATTTTTGGTTTGTCGCCGATGCCGAATTGATTATTCACGGAGCCACAGATCCAGGCGCAACAGTGAATATTGCCGGTAAACCTATCACCCTCAAATCCGATGGGACATTCCATTTGCGTATCCCCTTCTCAGAACAGTTAATTGAGTATCTCATCACTGTATCTACTGCCAATGGAGAGCAAACTACAAGCATTCACAAAAAGTTTTCTCAAGAAACTTTAGAAGGCTAATATCTTTGGATAAAAGATTATGGGGAGACACAGGAAAGTATTCTCTAAACTACGTCTCCCTTTTATATTGGTTTCGATAAATTAAAAGAAGTCTTAGTGTTGAGAACCAAGACTTCAAATTAGGTGATTTAATTGACAAGCCAAATCCAATTTTTTATCCCAAATTGCTGAAAATAGCTGCCCACAGAGTTCCTGTTACTCCTACAGCAATTAAGAAGTTGGTGAAAAATCTGCCTAATTCAGCTTCTTCCCCTAGTCCTTTATCATCTTGGCCTGCACTGAAAAATAATGACCAAGCTTGGTTGACATTGATAGTTTCAAAATTATTAAAGTCAGGGCGAAAAACAACAGGGCCAATTAAATCTTTTTTGGGGAAATCAAAATCAGTTTTCATATTTTTTCCTTAGTTAATTGCGCGAAATTCTGAAGTATTCAAAATCATCTAGAAGTTTGTCAACCAGCCAATCAAGCCTTGTCCTGTAATTACTTCTACAGCGATGAGTGAGACAAAGCCAATCATAGCCAAGCGTCCATTGAGTTTTTCTGCATACTTAGTGAAACCCACTCTTGGGGTTTGATCTACATAAACTTTTGGTTCAATTGCAAAGTTGTTGAGTTGACCAAGTTCGTTCATGGTAAAGCCTTTGGTTATCATGTTTTTATTTTTTTGCTGGGTTATGTAACTGAATATAACATTATGTAAATATTTTTTGCAAGGTATTGACAAAATAAATAGATGTTGATAATAACACCTAACGAAATTATTCCAAATTGATGGTTAGTAGGGTGCGTCAGTATGAAGAATTTCTTGTTACAGCTAGGTTTTCTCGCACTGACGCACCCTTGCATATTAAGGGGAGGAGTTGTTACTCAATTTTTAAATTAAAAGGCAAACGCGCATAAATCCCTTGAGGATCGTTCATTCTTTGCAGAATTGCTAATTCCTGCTGCAACTTTTGAAATTCAGCAGTGAAAAGATTAGGGGGTATGGTTCGGGTTTTCTTCACTCCTACAGCTGTACTTATTTCTTCCACGGCTCGCCCAAAAAAGCGTTCTCCCAGTGTGCTTTCTTGGGGATATTCTTTTAATTGCCAATCTTCACCGAGTTTGGCTTGCTTGGCTGCATATTCTAGGGCTGCATTTAAGCCGCCGATTTCATCAACTAAACCAATTTGTTTAGCGGCTACACCAGACCAAATTTTACCTTGGGCAATTTCTGCTACTTTTTGCGCTGGTAATTTGCGTCCTTGGGCAACTTTATTGAGAAATAGATCATAAATGCGATTAACGCTACGTTGATAGAGGGCTAATTCTTGGGGTGATTTGGGACGCGCAAAGGTTTGACTATCGGCATAACGGGCTGTGTTTACAGAGTCCCAGGTGATACCGTTATCGTTGGCTAGCTTCTGCCCATTCAGTAACACCCCAAATACACCAATAGAACCTGTAATCGTATTGGGTTCAGCAAAAATGCGGTTGGAGTCGGTAGCTATCCAGTAACCACCGGAGGCGGCGACATCACCCATAGATACTACTACGGGTTTGGCTTGGCGGGTGAGTTTGATTTCTCGCTGCATAACTTCGGAGGCTGTGGCGCTACCTCCAGGGCTATTAATTCTTAAGACAACGGCCTTGACATTTTTATCTTGCCGGATTTTGTTAAAGATAGCAGCAAAGCGATCGCCTCCTATTTGTCCAGTGTCACCTTTACCATCAACAATTTCACCCTCGGCATACACCACAGCAATTTTATTTTTGGCTCTGCGTTCTACAGGTAAAGACTTGTTTGGTACTGCTGCATATTCAGTCAGGTTAATTTTGCGGAAGGTTTTATCATCTTGATCGCTATCTGTTAATTTCTTTAAATCAGCAACTATCTGATCAGGGTATGCGACTTGATCCACTAAACCATTAGTTTTAGCAGTAGGTGCTTCTAATAATGCTTGATTATCTGCGATCGCTTGTAATTGTTGGGGCGTAATTTTCCGGCTCTTGCCAACCGTAGTCCGCCACTCTCCCCAAACATCATCTAATAATTTCTGGGTTTGTGTGCGGTTTTCGGGACTGAGTTTGTTCAATACCAAAGGTTCAACTGCCCCTTTAAATTTCCCTGCACGCACAACCTGTACACCAATACCATACTTCTGTAATGCTCCGGCGAGAAACATGGGTTGGCTACTCAAACCATTGATTTCCACTGCTCCAACAGGATTCACGACAACGGTATCAGCTACAGAACTGAGATAATATTCCTTTTCTCCCCACTCCATGCCATAAGCGATAATCTTTTTGCCAGTAGCACGGAATTCTTCTAAGGCTTTGCGGATTTCTTTGAGGGAAGCAAAACCCAAGTTAGTTGTACCACTGCTGCGTGTTGCATCGAGGTAGATACCCACAATCCGCGAATCATCCTTGGCTTTGGCGATGGTGTCGAGGACACTACGGAGCGTCATTCTTTCTTGCTCCACTCCTGAAAGAGTATTTTGCAGCACTTCGCTAGAAGTAGGCTCTCTATCTGTGATGTTCATCGATAAGTCAAAAACGACAACTGACTTATCTTTGACTACGGGGCCTGGATCTTTAGAACTTGCAGCCACAAACAGCAAAAACAATAGTGTTGTGGTGCCAATACCAGAGAAAATAATTAGTCCTAATACAGTACCTACTAGGCTGGCAACAGTTTGTTTTAAGAAGTTATTCATTAGTTTTTAGTTAATAGTTATTAGGTAATAGGCAATAGGCAATAGGCAATAGGTAATAGGCAATAGTTTTTCTCCCCTGCCCCTCTGCTCCTCTGCTCCCCTGCTCCCCCACTTATTGTATTCTTTGCAAACTGCCGGAATTTTTCAACTCAGATAGAGTAGTGTTGCCAGTGCAGAATAAAACTGTGGTGATTTCTGCAATTAATACCTCAGCTAAATCTTGCAGTGCTGCTTCTGATGCAACTGCGGCTTGGAGGAATGGCATTGCTAACCCGGCGATATCTGCTCCGAGGGCGATCGCTTTGGCGACATCCAAGCCATGACGCAAACCACCAGAGGCAATCAAGGGGATATGGGGAGCGATCGCTCTAATACTTTTAACACACTCTGCTGTGGGTATTCCCCAATCTGCAAAGGTTCTACCTAAACGCCGTTGCAAAGTATTTTCTGCCCGTTCACCTTCTACCTTTGCCCAGGAAGTACCACCAGCACCGGCGACATCAATGGCTGTCACTCCAACAGCTAGGAGTTTTTCTGCGATCGCTGCGGAAATGCCATTGCCTACTTCTTTAGCAATCACTGGCACTGATAATTGATTGCATAACTTATCAATCTTGTCAAGTAATCCCCGAAAATTAACATCACCTCTGGGTTGAATACATTCTTGCAAGGGGTTAATATGCAAAATTAAAGCGTCGGCTTCTAGCATATCGATGATTTGCATACATTCATCTAAACCATATGTGTAGTTGAGTTGCACAGCGCCGACATTGGCAAATAAGAGAACATCTGGCGCATATTTGCGAACCGCGAAAGTATCAACAACCTGGGGTTTTTCTACCGCCACTCGCTGGGAACCAACACCCATTGCTAATTTGTAGTGTTGGGCGAGTTCTGCTAAACGCTGGTTAATCATTCCCGCTTGTGGAGTTCCCCCAGTCATGGAGGAGATTAATAGGGGTGCGCCTAGGTGTTTACCTAAAAAAATGGTACTGAGATCAATATCGTCGCGATCTATTTCTGGTAAACAACAGTGGGTGAAACGATAGCGTTCTAATCCGTTGGTAGTTTCGCGGAACTGTACATCTTCTTCTAAGCAGATACGAATATGATCTGCTTTGCGTGACTGGGTTTGGGCTGAGTTGCTAGTAGAAGCGTTCACGGATGGGTAACAATCAAAGCATTGGCTTCACTATTGTTACAGACTTAGATATTTTGTGGTGTTAAGTCCGTATTAAGTTACGTTGATTGAAGAAAGCACAAGGCAGTCCTCAGTCCCTCTTTCATGCTTGGCTCTGAAACTCGTTACATTGGAACTGCCTTTGTTTTGATCAATTTTTGTACTTGTAATCTTGTTCCAGCGCCTTGAGAACTTTCAGATATAAATCTTCGACTCTCTTTGTTTGTGCATCTCCAATTGCTGCATAGTGCGTTAAACTAGGCGAGCCATTCACTTCAATGATTACATAATCTACTAATGGTCTAGTTATATCATGGGTAATAATATCCAAACCTACTAATCTTAACCCCATATCTTTGGCGACATTCAACGCTAGTTTTTGAAAGTCAGGATGGATGGTTTCTGTGACATCTACTGCCTCACCACCACTGGATAAATTCGCATTATCTAAAAGATAAATAATCTTACCGTTGGGAATAATACTCTCAAAATTGAGATTTTGTCTTTGGAGTTTGCGTTTGATCCGAAAATCATCAAAATCGATAATTTTCTTTCTACCGTTTTGAATTAATTGGTCTTGTTTTTGGTAGAGTAACTGCAAAACACTAGATTTACCATCACCTACTATAGATAAAGGCAGCCTTTGATATGCTGCAATAATTTCATCATCTATAACTACAACTCGATAATCTTTGCCCAGATAAAATTTTTCAACAATTAGCCCTGAATTGAATCGTAATATTTTTTTAGCTACTTGGTAATACTCGGTTTTATGATGAACCTTGGTGACTAATTTCCCTTGGCTGAGATTGATAGGTTTAACAATCACAGGAAATCCTAAGCTTTTAGCATACTCAAATCCTGCATCAATATTGCGGTTATTACCTATTTTTTCACAGACTTTTTGACTAAAAAATGTTTGCCCCTCAGTCACTTGATAACCAAAATGCTTGAGAAAAAAATTTGAATAACCCTTATCTTTGGCAATTTCTGCTGAACCGAAACCATTAATATTTAATTTGGTGGCACTAAAAAAAGCTTTATGTCCGTTTTTAAAAGTAATATGTCCCACTAATTGATATTCTGGGTCTATAACAACCACTGCACCTATTTGGGGCGCTATTTTTTGAATGATTGACGTTACTAATGGCATTTTTGTCCAAAAGTATAATTTATTGCAAAGATTGTATCTAAACTGCAAGGATTGGTCAAGAGAAAAAACTGATTATTTAGGTTAATTACAATATCATTTTTTATGCTCATCTTTGCAATTAATCCAAAGGGATAAGAGAATTTAAATTTATATTTAAATATATAAGTAGAACAGGTTAAATAATTAAAGGTTTGTAGAGAGAACTTTAGTTCTCTTTGCGTTCTCTCCGTTCGCGGAGCGTGTCGTAGACAGAGGCTACGCCAACGCATAGCGTGTTGTAGACAGACACTCCGCGTTCGCGCAGCGTCCCGCAGGGAACAAAAAAGGACTAAAGTCCTTACTACGAACCAAATCTTATTGTTGTTACATTATTTAACATAGTTTTGTTTTTTGAAGTCGTTCTACTGAGATAAAAATCTTGATATTAATTAAATATTTATATTGTCCATGAAAACCAAATTCTTCAAAGATGATTTATGGCTTTAATTATTTTAATTACATCTACACCAGTCCTAGATATTTTTGTCAGATTACTTGTGTTAAGTATTAATAAGTATTTATTTAAAAATAGAGAAAACCTATACTGGTAATGTTTTTAGCTTAGGCAAATTTATACTGAGAGTCTCAATGCAAGAGTGACTGAGATTTATTGCTAAGTCTGATTATTCTTGCTACCAATTGCCATTGCCAGGTTTTGAGGATAATACTAAATACTGAATTTATAACTTAGTTAGTCTAAAATATATCACTCGGTGTTGACAATTTAAAAATAATCGAATAACAAGGTGGCAGAATCATAAAAAAAGGGCTAGTGCTTCTCTGCTGAGACAGTCACTAACACCCTGACTGAAACTTAATACGGTTAAGATAATCATGCCACAAAATACTGATCACACAGCAACAATCTCGGAAACGCAGCCAAACAGTTACAAACAAAGGCTAAATTCTTGGGCGATCGCCCGTTTACTTCCTGATACCAGTCGTGAAATTGTGGCTCGTTTTCGCAGTCGTTCTGATGCCGATGGTTATATGCAACATCTGCGTCAAGTAGTACCAAATGCTTCTTTCATGGTTGTTTTTGATTGTCACCGTGAAGAAGCAGCTATTTAAGCTTGAGGTATGGGTATCGCTAAGGGTATAGGGGTATGGGTAGTACAGGGTGCAGACGTGATGAATGTCATCCCCTAACCCTAATACTCAAGCATTCCACGACTGCTACATGAAGGCAAGCAGGGTGAATAGAGGAGAATGACTATTGCCTACCGCAACGAAACATTGATGACACTTGCCTAAATCCTGAGCCAAGTAAATTCTCTCTTGAGGAAGCATTACAAGTACCCTAGGAAAGATGCGATTACTGAATAAATCAGTATCAAATATATCAAGGTGAAGACGCGGTATCTTTCCTGTAGGGAGAATAATTAAATGAATTTGCGGGAAATTGGGCAGCTTTTTCAAGAGGCGTTTCGAGAATGGAGTGAAGATAAAGCCTCGCGCTTGGCAGCAGCTTTAGCTTACTACACAATTTTTTCCATCGCACCATTGCTGATTATTGTAATTGCGATCGCAGGTGCAGTATTTGGTCAAGAAGCAGCACGGGGAGAAATTGTTTCCCAAATTCAAAGTTTAGTCGGTCAAGATGGTGCAGAATTTATTGAGCTAGCTATCAAAAATGCTTACAGACCACAAGCTGGAACAATAGCTTCTCTAATTAGTATCGTAGTATTGCTATTAGGTGCCACTGGTCTATTTGCCGAGCTACAAGATTCTCTCAATACCATTTGGGATGTACAACCACGTCCAGAAAGTGGTGTAAAAAACATCATTCGCAAACGCTTGTTATCTTTTGCCATGGTAGTGGGTGTTGGCGTTTTGCTTTTAGCTTTCCTGATAGCCAGTGCAACATTAACAGCATTGGTAAATTATTTTAGTGCTTTAATCCCAGGTATTCCTTTCCTGTGGCAGATAGTTAACTTTATCTTGTCTTTGGCGATCGCTACCTTCATATTTGGGCTAGTTTTTAAAGTCCTACCTGATGTGAGACTGGCTTGGAGTGATGTTTTGATCGGTGCTACTATTACCTCAGTGTTATTTGTTCTAGGTCAGTTATTATTAGGACAATATTTAGCTAATACTGGTTTTGCGTCAGCTTACGGTGCTGCGGGTTCAGTTGTAGTTGTCTTAGCTTGGGTTTACTATACCGCCCAAATTCTGTTTTTTGGGGCTGAGTTTACCCAGGTTTACGCCAGGAAGCACGGCAAACGCATTGTCCCATCACGCCACGCCACATATATCAATGGAAAAAATGCGACTAATCCACGAAAGTAGAGATGGCGAGTAGGGAGTGAGGAATAATTTTTTTCTTGACATGGATAAATGGTTTTATATTGATTGGCGTGCAGTTTTTGTTCCTAGTATCAGCATTGTAGAATTAGTGGTACGTGGCTCTTTAGTTTACTTAGCACTATTTTCTGTGTTGCGTTTACTGCCTAGCCGACAACTTGGCACACTGGGAATTACGGATTTGCTTGTAGTGGTGTTATTTGCCGAAGCCGCCCAAAATGCCATGGCCAGTAACTATACATCAATTACTGAAGGGGCAATTTTAGTTGCAACAGTAATTTTTTGGAGCTACTTTCTTAACTGGTTAGGCTACAAACTACCTGCTGTACAGAGATTTCTGAATCCTCCCCCCATCTTGTTAATCAAAAACGGTAAAATCATCAGACGGCATCTGCAACAAGAACTGATTACAGAAGATGAGTTGATGAGTAAGTTACGCCAGCAAGGTGTGGAATTGTTAGATGAAGTCAAGTTGGCGTATATGGAAACTGACGGTAGCATCAGTATCATCACTTATGAGCCAAAAACTAATACCACAGCACCACAAAAATTAGACTGAAGATGTGCTAATTAGACTGTAGAATATGACAGTTGTATTCTGCCGCGAACGTTGATTGAGCGTTATACTTTGCCCGAAATGGGCAACCTGTGGACTGAAGCTTATAAGTTCAAAACCTGGCTCCAGGTAGAAATTGCAGTTTGTGAAGCCCAAGCTGAACTGGGCTATATTCCAGCTGCGGCTGTTGAGGAAATCAAAGCCAAGGCTAATTTTGATCCACAGCGAGTATTGGAGATAGAGGCGGAAGTCCGCCATGATGTCATCGCTTTTTTGACTAATGTCAATGAATATGTAGGCGATGCTGGACGTTACATTCACTTGGGTTTAACCAGTTCCGATGTGCTAGATACGGCTTTAGCACTGCAAATGATTGCTAGTCTGGATGTGTTAGCCCAACACCTGGAAAATTTAATTCAGGTGATCCGCGAAAAAGCACGAGAACATCGTTATACAGTCATGGCTGGCCGATCGCATGGGATTCATGCCGAACCCATCACCTTTGGGTTTAAACTGGCGGGATGGTTAGCTGAAATGTTGCGCCACCAACAACGACTGCAAATTCTCCGCGCCTCCATTGCTGTAGGTAAGATTTCCGGCGCGGTGGGAACCTATGCCAATATTGAACCACGAGTAGAAGCGATCGCTTGCCAAAAACTCGGACTGCAACCAGATACCGCTTCTACACAAGTCATCTCCCGCGATCGCCACGCCGATTATGTGCAGCAATTAGCCCTAGTCGCCGCCTCTATAGAACGTTTTGCTGTAGAAATTCGCAATCTGCAAAAAACCGACGTTCTAGAGGTTGAAGAATTCTTCTCGAAAGGACAAAAAGGCTCTAGTGCAATGCCACACAAGCGCAACCCCATCCGTTCCGAACGGTTGACGGGAATGGCGCGGCTAGTTAGAAGTCATGCCGGTGCAGCTTTAGAAAATGTCGCCTTGTGGCATGAACGGGATATTTCTCACAGTTCTGTAGAACGGGTGATTTTGCCAGACGCTTGTATTTTGACGCACTTTATGCTGGTAGAAATTACCGACTTGGTGAAAAACCTGTTGGTGTATCCAGAAAACATGGCGCGAAATCTCAACTGCTATGGTGGGGTAGTATTCAGCCAAAAAGTGCTACTAGCTTTAGTAGAGAAGGGCATGAGCCGCGAAGAAGCCTATGCGATCGTCCAACAAAACGCTCACGCTGCCTGGAACAAGCCAGAAGGCAACTTCCACGACCTGATTACTCAAGACTCCCGTGTAACTCAAAATCTCTCACCAGCAGAAATTGCCGTATGTTTTGATCCACAGCAACATCTGCGTCACTTAGATCAGGTTTACCAAAGATTGGGGATTTAATACCAATTTAACAAAATCCGCGTAATTCCCCTTCCGCAGCTTTTAGCAGGGAGGGGATGTAAGCGGGTCAAAAGCGAAACGTCCTATTGGTAATTTTGACCACAGGTAAAACAAGCAATGGGACAGTTGAGCTTTTGACAACATGATCTTTCGGGTTTGTCCTGAGAACGGATATATTGTTTGACTATTTCTAGTGGCGCAGATGTTGCTTTGGCATTCAAACCAACTACCTGGGTTTGGAACGAACCTAGTAGGCGCAGATGATTCTAGCTCTACTTCACGTACCCGCAAAACTGCTGGAAGCATGAAGAAACTGGGTCAGAGGAAGCGTCAAAAATCTCAGGCTACGCTGGGGGATGTAGAAACCCCTGGCTCAAACGAAGTTAGCCAGGGGTAGTTCATTTACTAAAAAATGTAAAGTTACTGAAAAGAATGGGTATTGTATTGCTCAAGCGCCGTAGATGGTGCTGTACTTGCCGTCAGTCGTGGGTAGTCTAAACAGCAGATATTTGTTGATTTATTCACGTTTTTAGTCTGAAATTATGGAAATTTTAGCCTTACTTTCGGCTTCGGCGGCAGCAGGCTTGAGAATAGGCGTACCCTTATTAATTATTGGACTGTTGCAGGGTAGTGATTTGTGGTCACGTGTTCCTGTTTTATCTCATATATCCCCAGCAGTTTTGTTAGGTTGTCTGAGCAGTTTGTCATTCCTGGAATTGTGCGCCTCAAAAAAAGTTTGGGGACAAAGAATTTTACAAATTATTCAGTTATTATTGTCTCCCCTCGTGGGGGCAATCATGGGTTTAGCAGTAGCTTCAGCCACAGCAACACCCCATTGGTTGATTGCTATCATTGGCGGTTTATTCGCTTTGGTACTCCATTTGGTGCAGGTTGGTTGGTTCTATCGCTTGCGGGGTTTGCCACTGTGGGCAGTTTTTCTGCAAGATACTTTGTGTATTGCTCTAGTGCTATTTGCCTTTGATGCTCCCTGGCAAGGAGGATTAATTGCTTTAATCCTCCTTTGGTTTGCCCTGCGTAGTGCTAAAGAGTGGTATGACTGGTATCACCACATTAAGAGGAAACAGGGAAATCCCCATCAATAAATTAAGGGGATTTGAAGCGGAGGTAATAGGCATTGGGGAAAAGCAAGCCACACTCAAGGGGGAGCCAGTCTTGTGTTAATTTAAAAAACCTGAACTTGAGCAAAACCATAAGGTATTTCTCGGCGATAACCAATATGCCCACCAGCAACTTCATATAGATAAAAGTTGCGTCCTGGAATATCTAGCCCCAAATCTCTAAAAGCGATTTGTAAACTGGAGGCTGGAGGTACTGGTTGTAAAAAATTAATCCTAATTATGTCACCGTCTCTAGAGACATTAGCATCGATTCGCTGACCAGTCTGATCTGTGATCTCAATGCCACCTTCGCCAATGTTAACGATTTCAGGTGGACGAACTGCAATATAGGATAACGGCTGCTCTCCCGTATACACACTGATGTAATGAACATCACGGAAACCAGTCGTACTGCTAATTTGGGGAGCAGTGCGCTCAAACTGGCTGCGTTGTTCTGGTTGCATTTGCTGTCCGGGCTGGATTTGTTGTCCGGGTGGGATTTGCTGTCCAGGTGGGATTTGTTGTCCAGGTGGGATTTGTTGTCCAGGTGGGATTTGCTGTCTAGGTGGGATTTGTTGTCCAGGTGGGATTTGTTGTCTGGGCTGGATTGGTTGTATTTGAGCTAGAGCAGGTAAACTGGTTGCTGCGATCGCTAGACTTAAAGTAGAAAACCAAATTAATTTTTTCATTGTTCACCGCCAGTAAATCAAAAATTCCATCTTTACTGGTGATGTTCTCGCAATTTTTCTCTAGTTACATCTACTTATTATGGGAAGCACAAAGATATCAAAATACTACATCTAAAGACAAAAACCTCCCCAGGGAGGGAGGTGACAATCACAACTTGAAGATCAGGTTAGTAGGGTGCGTCAGTATGATTATTTGTTGGTATAGTTAGATTTTCTCTCACTGACGCACCCTACATTTTGGATATTTTTTATCTGAAAGCCCCTTACTGCAAAAGTCCAATCATGTGCAGCAAACCTTGACCTGTAATCAACTCAATAATCAAAGCAATAAAGCCCAGCATGGCAATTCGACCATTCCAAACTTCCGCGCTAGTAGTCATACCCCATTCCCAACTTTCAGGGGGATACATTTTCACCCTTTTCTTCATTTGGGCGGCTTGTGACAGCTTGAAACTGGGTTTGTTGAGAGCATCAATCACCAAGTCTGCCAAGGCTCTAATAAATACCGGATGGGTATTAGGTGCGGGTACACGACGGAAATTGTGAATTCCTGCTTCTTCGGCGACTTCCCGATACTCAATATCAATCTCTTGTAATGTCTCGATGTGTTCGGAGACGAAGCTGATAGGGACGACAACTAAATCTTTCACTCCCTGTGCGCCTAATTCTTTGAGGGCATCTTCTGTATAGGGTTGCAGCCATTCTACCGGGCCGACACGACTTTGGTAAGCGAGGGTGTGGGCATTAGGACGATTGAGGGTTTGCATAATCAGCGCAGTACATTCCTCAATCTCTTGCTGATAGGGATCGCCTGCTTCTTCTACATAGCTCTTAGGTACGCCGTGGGCGCTAAAGAAGACATGAGCCTGATCAGGATTAGGGCATTGTTCCAGTTCTTGCCTAATCAGTTCCGCCATTGCTTGTAAGTAACTCGGTTGTTTATACCAGGAGGGAATAACGGTGTAATCAAGACTTTGCAGTTTTGGCTCTTCTTGCCAAAGTCTTTCAAGCAGCCGGAAACTAGAACCACTGGTACTGATGGAAAATTGCGGGTATAATGGCAGAATTACCAGCTTGTCAATCTTATCTTGAGTGAGGAGCGCGATCGCTTCTTCGGTGTAAGGATGCCAATAACGCATTCCTACATAAACATTGGCTGCTTGCCCCAAATCACTCAATTGTGCTTTTAAAGCTTCTCCTTGAGCTTCCGTAATCCGCCGCAAGGGAGAGCCACCACCAATTTGCTTATAGTTCTGTTGTGATGTTTTAGTACGCCGGGAGGCAATGAACCAAGCTAGGGGTTTTTGCAACCATCGAAACGGTAGGCGTATAATTTCCGGATCTGAAAACAGGTTATACAAAAACGGCCCTACATCTTCTAACTTATCGGGACCACCGAGATTGAGTAATAAAACGCCTACACGACCCATAGCTATTATTTTCCCCCAACCTTTTCAGTTTTTTTTACTATTGTTAACAATATATCTTTATTAAATATAAAGCTTAACAGTTCACAAAGGTGCAATGGCAACAATTTTACGAGATTTAAGTTATCGTTATCAGTGGCTATATGATGCGATCGCTCGTGTAGCGGCTATCAGTGTCGGCGGAGAAGCCCGTTTTCGCCAATTAGCTTTGCAAGGGTTAACAATTCACTCAGACACTCACATTTTAGATTTGTGTTGTGGTAGTGGGCAAGCAACGCAATTTTTAGTTAAATATTCACAAAATGTAACAGGACTTGATGCCTCACCATTATCTTTACAACGAGCGCGACAGAATGTCCCTGAAGCGGTTTATGTAGAAGCTTTTGCGGAAAAAATGCCTTTTGCAGATCATCAGTTTGATGTGGTGCATACCAGTGCAGCTTTACATGAAATGCAACCAGAACAATTACAAGCAATTATTCAAGAAGTTTACCGAGTGTTAAAACCAGGAGGCGTGTTTACATTAGTAGATTTTCATGCTCCGACTAATCTCATATTTTGGCCAGGTTTATCGATATTTTTACTCTTGTTTGAGACAGAAACAGCTTGGCAGTTAATTAAAACTGATTTAGTTGATTTGTTAACTAAGATTGGGTTTGATGTCAATCAGCCAACTTTGTATGCAGGTGGTAGTTTGCAAGTAATTCAAGCGAAAAAATGAATTTTTAGGCAATAGGCACTCTTGCAATAGTTTTCTCCCTTGTTTTTCTGCCTCCTACCTTCTGGCTTCTACTTACTGGTAAATTAAAAACAGTCAACCAACGTCAATACCAACCGTGTCTGACAACGAAATTCCAGAGCATTTACATTTACTCTCAAGCTATGAACTGGGATGGAATGGCTTAAACCTGATTTATGAGCGAGAGCCTGCTGACGAAATGTCAGAAATGTTATTGCAACAGCATTTCATTGTGATTTGCCTTGAAGATGTGCGTGTTGGCTGGAGGCTCAACAATAGTTGGCAGTATGTTGATTATACTAAGGGTGATATTGCGATTTTTCCTGCTGATCAAATGTTTCCTAGAGCGCAGGTATCTTGTGAAGTGGGATTAGTTGAACTATTTCTAGAACCTGCGACTCTGGCTGGTGTTACTTATGAATTTGTGGACGCAGACAAAATCGAGATCGTACCACAGTTGCAGTTACGTGATCCTTTGATTGAACATATGGGATTAGCATTGATGGCTGAGTTGCAAGCAGGCAAAGCCGACAGTAAGCTGTATGCGGAATCAATGGCAACGGCGTTATCTGCACATTTATTGCGGCGATATGCCTCACACCCACAGCAAATTCCAGAGTGTAACGGCGGATTACCTAAGTATAAGCTCAAGGATGCGATCGCCTACATCCATGAACATTTAGACCAAAATTTGACTTTGGACAAAATTGCTACCTCAGTTCACATGAGTTCACATTATTTTGCTAGTTTATTCAAGCAATCTACAGGTTTTACGCCTTATCAATATGTGACAAAATGCCGAATTGAAAAAGCCAAGGAACTGCTTCGCAGACATGAGTTAACACTGGTAGAAATTTGTCAGCGAGTCGGCTTTCAAAATCAAAGTCATTTCACTAGAGTATTTCGCCAACATACCTCAACTACACCCAATGCCTATAGAAAATTTCTTTAAAACTTTCGGAAGATAAGAACATTTTTCGGAAGAATCAGCAAGACAGCAACCGCAGGCGATCGCTAAACTCAGTACCTATAGCTGTAGGCAAGGCGATTAGGACATGGCTAAAAGCTCAAACTCATTCATGACATGGATTTTACTATTGCCTATTGCCTATTGCCTATTGCCTTCTGCTATATCAGCAATTTTGGTTGAAGGATTTTCTCCAGATGAGAGGTACTAGAATTTCTTTTCAAGGATGGGGTATCGTTGGTTTTTCTACCCTGGTGATTGGGGCGATATTAGCTGTAATTTGGCTATTTAATGGTATGGATGAGTTAGGAATGCGAATGGCGATTAGAGCCACAGCCCGCACCTCGTGTATCTTATTTCTCGGCGCTTTTGTCGCCTCTGCCTTACACAAAATTTGGTCAACACCTTATACTGCATGGCTTCTGCACAATCGCCGCTATTGGGGAGTATCAATGGCAGTATCCCATACTTATCATGCGATCGCCTGGACTGGACTCTGGGTTGTTACCTCTGGCAATAGCCCCAAATTTGGCTTCCTGGCAATTTTAGGTTACGTTTTCCTCTTTGCCATGACTGTAACTTCTTTTCGTCGTTCAGCAACTTTGTTAGGTAAACGATGGTGGCAGATATTACACACCACTGGAATGTACTATTTTTGGTTAGCTTTTACAGTAGAATTTAGTCTCAAACTTCCCCAGTCTCTTCCCACCTATTTACCTTTTTTCGCCTTGTTAGTTTTAGCAATGATGCTTCGCTTAATTTCTCTGGGAAAAACAAGAAAGTTAGCCAGTTAGACAAATCATTAGCGGGGCAGGGAACAGGGGAGAATACTAATATTTATCTAGCCCACTCCCCTCTCCCTATTTTTACGCTAAAGCTGCGGCTGGTTGTGGCCAACGCCCTACAGCTTTACCAATCACTGCCCATTCTTGCATTAAGTGGTCGAAAGCCTCTGGTGTTAGAGATTGTGGCCCGTCTGATAGGGCTTTTTTGGGGTTGGGGTGAACTTCAATCATCAGGGAATCACAGCCAGCTGCGATCGCAGCCATAGCCATTGGCGGCACAAATTCCGCCCAACCTGTACCATGACTGGGATCAATCATGATGGGTAGGTGCGTTAACTTCCGCAAGACTGGCACTACGGATATATCTAAGGTATTGCGAGTATATTGGCGGTCAAAGGTACGAATGCCCCGCTCACATAAAATTACATTGGGGTTGCCTGCTGCCAGAATATACTCAGCAGCCATTAACCAATCTTCAATAGTAGCTGCCATTCCTCGCTTCAGCAATACGGGTTTAGGCTGCGCTCCTACTTTCTTCAATAGGGAGAAGTTTTGCATATTTCTTGCGCCTACCTGAACCACATCAGCCACTTCGGCGATGATCTCCAGTTCAGCCGCATCCATCACTTCTGTAATAATCCCCAAACCACTGACTTCTCGTGCTTTGGCTAATAATCCTAAAGCACTCTCACCATGTCCTTGGAAGGCGTATGGTGATGTCCGGGGTTTGTATGCGCCGCCACGTAAAAATTTAGCTCCGGCTGCCTTGACTCGCTGCGCCGTCTCGATAATCATTTCCTCGTTTTCTACGGAGCAGGGGCCAGCCACCACTACCAAAGGATGGTGTTCACCAAATACAACTGGACCATCTGGCGTATTAACCACTACTTCCGAAGCTTCGCCGTGACGGAATTGGCGGCTAGCTCGTTTATAAGGCAGTTCTACTCGTAATACCTGCTCAATCCAAGGACTGACTTCTTGAATTTGTAATGGATCTAAGTCGGCAGTCTCACCTACTAAACCAATTACTACCTTGTGTTTACCAACAATTTTTTCTGGTGTTAAACCCCAATTAATTAGTTCCTCGCTAATCCGGTTAATTTCCGCTTCTGGGGAACCAACTTTCATGACTACAATCATAATAATTTTCCTGTTTAATTGCGTAAAAGCGCAAACAAGTAGGCGGTTATCTTGGTTCTTATATATTTAGTGTAGTAATGAGAAACTAAGAATAGATATTTATACGTAACAAAATTCGGCGCTCGGTGCTTTGATCACTGCATATTGGGTTTAAATCTTAAAAATATAAATTTTTCATTAGAAATGTTGAAGTTATCATGTGTAAACTCCAACATTGACTCTAAAAATTGGCCCAAAATCACAGTTATGTAAATACCTGAGCGCCGTTTGTCATGCTTTGTTCTGCCGAGTTTCGCGCCAAACGTCTACCATTCGTCCCCAATTGGTGGTAAATTCACCAAAACCTAGTAGACTGCCAACTCTTTCTTCGTCCCAAGAGGCAGAGAGAACACCATAGGTGATCCCTAGCACACCTAAACCAAAAAGTCCCATATTCACTAATAAGACAGCAATGGGAGGCAATTGGATATCAGAGTAGGTGGCAAGTAGATAACTGACAACTAAAGCGGAAATACCCAGGGCTGTGGGAATCCCGCAAAAAGCCGCTACTCGGCGGATCATACGCTGGCTCACCACCTGGGGAATAGCCATCTCTTCTTTAGTAAAAGGTGGCTGCTGTTTTTCCTGTTTTTCAGGTTCTTTCGATTTTACTGGTGGATTACTTTTAGCTTTTGCAGGTTTTTGGCGTTTGGTTTTTGGTTCAAATGGCAAACGACTGCGTTCCGATTCTTCAGCAGGCATAAATGCTAGTCCCTATCCACGAATACCTAAGCGTTGAATTAAGGCTTGATATTTTTCCAGGCTATCTTTTTGAATATATGCCAGAAGGCGCTTGCGCTGACCAATCAGCTTTAACAATCCCCGTCGGGAAGAATGGTCTTTTTTATTAGCCTGGAGATGTTCGCTCAGACGGTTAATACGTGCAGTTAGCATAGCGATTTGGACATCAGCAGAGCCAGTGTCAGTTTCATGAACTTGGTAGCTAGAAATGATTTCTTGTTTGCGCTGTTGCGTCAGAGCCATGATTAGTTTAATTTCGATTTTTTCTAAATGTATGCAGCAGTCTCCCATCATATCACAGCCCTTAAGTTGTGTGTGACATCACTTGGGATAGCAAAATATCTACTTTTTCGCCTGGTGGAATTAATGTTGTGTCTACTGGTAGCACGGCTAAAGCATTGGTTTGAGCTAAATTAATTAAGTTGCCGGAACTATGACTACCTCCAGCTTTGTGAAATTCGTAAACTCCATCAATTAAATGTAAGCGTCCCCAAATATAAGTTTCGCGCTTACCGTCCGATCGCAGCTCATCACGCGATCGCACTTTCATAAATTCCGGTTTCCCACCCTCAGCAATTCCCCCTAGTTTTTGGATAACTGGCTGCACAAATCGCCAAAAAGTCACCAACACCGCCGCCGGGTTTCCTGGTAAACCAAAATATATAGGGGATTGGGGACTAGGGACTGGGGAGTAGAAATTAGAGAAAGTGGCGACGGTTAGGGGTTTTCCTGGACGCATTGCTACAGCGCGGATGTGGATTTTTGCGCCTAACCCATCAAGAATTTTGTCTACATAGTCATAATCACCAACGGAAACACCACCGGAAGAAATTACTATATCGGCGTTGGTGATGGCTTGCTTAATAGTTTGTTGTAAGGCTTCTGGGTTATCTTTGACAATGCCTAATAATATCGCTTCTGCCCCGTTTTGCTGCACTAAAGCAGCTAAGGCATACTGATTAGAATCAACAATTTGTCCTGGTTGTAAAGGTTGATTAACTGTGACTAATTCATCTCCTGTAGAAAAAATTGCTACACGGGGACGACGGTAAACCCTGATTTGAGGGCATTGAGATGCAGCTAAAACGGCAATTTCTGCCGCAGTTAACTTAATACCTGCGGGTAACAATTGTGTCCCTGCTTGATAATAAGAGGCTTTGCGTCTGACAAATTCCCCTAGTTGGGGTGTAGTGAGAATCAAAACGCGGTGATCTTCCCGGTGCGTCATCTCTTGCATGACTACAGTATCCGCACCCTGGGGAATTACCGCACCTGTAAAAATTCGTGCGGCTTGTCCTGGTTGTAAGGTTAACTTTGGTTGATATCCTGCGGGAATTTCTTCGACAATTTCTAGATTAACTGGCTGTTCAGTGCTAGCATTATGAACATCTTCATAACGTACCGCATAGCCATCCATCGCTGAATTATCCCAGTGAGGAAAATCTAAAGGACTGGTGACTGGTGTTGCTAAAATACGTCCGTTGGCGGCGAATAAATCTACAACTTCTGTATCTTGTTGGGGATCTAATGGCTGGACTAAATTAAAAATAATATCTGCTGCATCCCTGACTGATAGCATAGTTATTTTTGTTCTAATAGACTGGTAATCACTTGAGCTAGTTCAAATAAGTCAACTGGCTTAGACATATGCTGCTGATCACTCTTTCTAGTGTAGGCACTCAGAGCGATCGCGGGGATTTTTCCTCCCTGTTCTGGCGGTAGCTTTCAAAACTGAGATAGGAAATATACTTAGAATAAAGGCAAGGTGCAACAAGGGAGATCAAGGGAAAGTTCTAATTAATCCCCAATCCCCAATCCCCAATCCCCAATCCCCATTGTTATGACTATCGAACGAGTTCCCCAACAACACTATCCTAAAGCTGAGATTAATCGGCGCGGTATGGCTTTGGGATTGGATTTTATCGTTGTTTGGCTAGTCAGTTCTCTATTGGGAAGTAATCAAATCGGTTTTCAACTCATCCAAATTCTAGTTTTTATCTTTGGTTGGCTAATTTTGCGGGTGCTGTTGGCTTATAACAATCAAGGTCAAAGTTTGGGACGTTGGGCGTTTGACTTGAAAGTGCTAGAAGTACAGAATGGGCAAGTGGTCGGCAGAATTCCCCAGTTGCAGGTACTCTTGAAAAGAGAGGCTATAATTGGCTTTGGTGCAATTTTGGTGTCCATTGCCTTGAGCAATATTCGCGCCAATCCTACTGTTATACTGCTAGTGATTCCCCTAGCAATTGACTGTGGTGCTGCTTTATCTGATACGCAGATGCGGCAAACTTTGCATGACCGTTATGCTGGAACTTTCATTGTTTCGTCGCGTCGGGGCTACTCGTTAGATATAAAAATCAAACGATTAGTTGAAACTTTGCGGCGAAATGTGAGAAGATAGTTATTTGTGTTAATTCTCTTCAGGCTTTAGCGTTTGTAAGATTATGGCTAAGAGTAAAGGTGTCCGTATTGTAGTGACACTAGAATGTACTGAGTGTCGAACGAATCCAGATAAGCGATCCCCTGGTGTTTCCCGGTATACCACGACTAAGAACCGTCGTAACACCACCAACCGCTTAGAACTAAGCAAGTTCTGCTCCCATTGTAATAAACATACTGTTCACAAGGAAATCAAGTAAAGATGAGCTATTACCGTCGTCGTTTGTCTCCAATTAAGCCTGGAGAACCAATTGATTACAAAGATGTTGACTTGTTGCGTAAGTTTATTACCGAGCGGGGTAAAATATTACCACGTCGGATTACGGGGCTAACTGCTAAACAACAGCGAGACTTGACATTAGCAATTAAACGCGCTCGTCTTGTGGCATTATTGCCATTTATCAATGCCGAAGGTTAAGAGCAAGTTGTTACCGAGCATTTTAGATTTTGGATAAACGGGAGAAGCTGCATAGATGATGATATGTGGCTTTCGATTGTCTGAGTCCATAATCTAAAATCTCAGTTAGCAGGGAAACTTGTTCTACATCTAGAAAATCATGGAATTTTGGATTTAGTAGCCATTATTGAACTCCAAAATCTAAAATTTATTTGTCAACCAATCATAAGTGCGAGAGTTGTGGAGAAGGGGACGCTAGTTGAATTTAGGGTTCAAGGCGATCGCCGTTTGGGGGTAGTAGACCGTCCAGACGGAAAGACCCGTTGGTTTGTGATCGATGAACGAGGTCAATCCCACAGCCTCGCGCCTAGACAAATGACCTATACGGTTAACGGTCAGACCTACAAACCATCTGACATTGCCAGTTTTTTAGAGCAGGTCAAGCCTTATTTAGACCCTTCAAGCTTAGAAGTAGCTTGGGAATTATTGGTAGAGGAAGGGGAAACAGTCACGCCGTCCCAAATGGCAAATTTGCTGTTTTCTGAATCAGACTCAGCGCCTTGTTACGCCGCCCATTGTTTACTCTCAGATGACAAACTCTACTTTAAGCAAAAAGGTGATACTTACGAACCGAGAACGACAACTCAGGTAGCAGAACGCAAGCACCAAATAGAAGTAGAAGCTCTGAAAGCTAGGGAACAGCAAGAATTCTTGATGCGTGTAGAGCAAGCACTCCAAGGGGAAGTAGTAGAATGGCAGCGCCATGATCGCCAACGTCTAGAAGCATTAGAAAAGTATGCAGCACTGTTGGCGGATATCGTGCGAGCAGGAGTAAATTATGACTCGCTGGCCCGTGCCTATCCTCCTCCAGCACCAGTTTTAGAAACAATGAATATGTTGGGGCGACACGCTACACCCCAAGGAGCTTTTCAATTATTGGTAGACTTGGGGTGGTGGAGTACGAATGAGAACCTATTCCTGCGTCGTTCTTTAATTCCAGTTCAGTTTCCTAGCAAGGTATTAGAAGTGGCGCAACAGCGTTTAGATTACCCCCCCATAGACTCAGA
The DNA here is from genome assembly GCF_000316645.1 of Nostoc sp. PCC 7524. Classification (NCBI taxonomy): domain Bacteria; kingdom Bacillati; phylum Cyanobacteriota; class Cyanophyceae; order Nostocales; family Nostocaceae; genus Nostoc; species Nostoc sp. PCC 7524. Next base: position 2,887,161 of record NC_019684.1, on the reverse strand, counting down.
TACAAATCGTCTTGATTTGACTCACCTCAAGGTCTACACCATTGATGATGAAAGTACCACAGAAATAGATGATGGTCTGAGTTGGGAAATACTTTCTGATGGTAGAGATAGACTGTGGGTACATATTGCTGATCCCACTCGTTGGTTAGCGCCAGAAGATGATTTAGACTTAGAGGCTAGAAAGCGGGGTAGTACAGTATATTTGCCTACAGGGATGGTTCCCATGTTCCCCGAAGTCTTGGCAACTGGACCGATGAGTTTGGTGCAGGGAAAAATCTGTTGTGCCTTGAGCTTTGGGATTATTTTAGATGCAGATGGGGCAGTAGAAGACTTTACAATTCATCCGAGTTTAATTAAACCTACCTACCGCCTCACCTACGAAGATGTAGATGAGATGCTGGAATTAGGGGTAGAAGCAGAACCAGAAATTGAAGCGATCGCCAATTGGGCAACTAAGCGTAAAGCTTGGCGGTATAATCAAGGCGCGATCAGTATTAATATGCCAGAGGCGATGATTAAAGTTAAAGATGACGACATCAGCATCGACATCTTAGATGATTCCCCATCGCGGCAGTTAGTAGCAGAAATGATGATTCTCGCTGGTGAAGTAGCAGCGCGTTATGGTCAAAAACATAACATCCCCTTACCCTTTCGTGGACAACCACAGCCAGAATTACCCCCAGAACAAGAATTACTCCAGCTACCGGCGGGATTTGTCCGCGCCTGTGCAATGCGGCGTTGTATGCCCAAGAGTGAAATGAGTATTACTCCTGTGCGTCATGCTGGTTTAGGCTTGGATACTTACACTCAGGCGACTTCTCCTATCCGGCGCTACAGTGATTTACTCACCCATTTTCAACTCAAAGCCCATTTACGGGGGGAAGTACCGCCCTTTTCCGCCGAACAACTCAAAGAAGTGATGATGACCGTCACCAGTACCACTCAAGAATTAACAATGGTAGAACGGCAAACCAATAAATATTGGGCGTTAGAGTATTTACGCCGTCATCCTGAGCAAATTTGGCAAGTAACAGTGTTAATGTGGTTGCGAGAAGATAGTAATTTAGCACTCATACTGTTAGAAGATTTAGGCTTGCAGTTACCGATGATTTTCAGACGTGCAGTTAGCTTGGGCGAACAAGTGTTAGTCAAAGTCAGCTTTTCTGACCCACGAAAAGATATGATTCAATTCCAAGAAATTATTTATCAAGAAGCCCAGACAGCAGCGAATTAGGTAGTTTACAACCAATTCCCAATTAACACATAGGCAGACCAAAAGCTAGGTGCTTGGTAGTTGGGATGTCGTAGTAGTTTGAGTTGAGCCTGTTGGAGTGCTTCAGCTTTGGTAACTTTGCGGCTTTTCAGTTCTCGATAAAATTCACCAACGAACAAGGCTGTTGATTCGTCATCAATTTGCCATAGGGATGCGACGGTGCTGCGTGCGCCGGCTCTAACTGCGGCTCCTGCTAAACCTAGGGCGGCGCGGTTGTCTCCGGTTGCTGTCTGACAGGCACTTAATACTAATAGTTCTACTGCGCCCGGTTGGTTTTGGTTGCGACTGCGAAGTAGGGTGTCGAACTGAATGACGTTAATCGGGCCGTCAGCCGCCAAAATAAAGGTGTTTTCGGCACGAGAACTAAATTGACCATGAGTTGCTAAATGCACAACGTTAAATGACACAGTATTCACCTCTCTTTCTAATGCTTCGCGGGTGAATTGCTGATCTAAAAGACTGGTAATGGCAACTCCGGCACTGGCAATCAGATTGACTTCTGATTTGATGGCGGGTAGGGGCGCAAAGTTGGGAAACTCTGGTGGGGGCTGAGTGAGTCCAGCCGTTAAAGCTCTGAGTTCTTGACGCTCTAGGGGTTTGGGATCAAGGAGTTGCAGACCAACACTAAGAGCGATCGCATATTTTTCCACTAAATACTGTTTGCCATCATAAAGTGCCGCCATTGGTAAATTTCGTAACCCACCATCAGGTACAAATACTAATGTTTTCACTCCACTGGCAACGAGTTCTGCCTCAATGGGTTTGAGTAACCAGTTATAAACTTGTTGTGATTGGGTTTTAATCGCTTTGGTAGCAGTGGGATTTACCAAATTTCGTCTCAGTTCGCTGAGAACTTTTTCTACTTGTTTCTGGCTAACTGGAGTGCTGTAATGCCGTAAGGGTTTATTAGGCAGTTTAACAATTACCTGAAACCGTTCCGGTAAAATAATCGGGTACAGGATAGCTGTGGTGGGGTTATCTTGGTCTACTATTGTATCTATTGGTACAGCTTCACCTTGCAGACACGCTTCCCGAAAGAAGTTATCTAACTCTGCCAACTGTAAGGCTTCCATGCGTTGGCGGGCTTTATCTAAAGTTTTTTCGGTAATTTCTGCCGATTGGGACTGTAACAGCAACTCTACGGATTGCCGATAGACTGGTTCAACACTGTCCCGAAAATTAAACTGCACATCTTGATTGACTGCTACTAAGTCACTGCGGAGAAATTTCAGGGTTTCTACTGCCGCATCATAAGTGGCAATCGCACCTGATATGTTATTCTGCGCCCAGAATAACCTCCCCAATTGCCACTCCAACTTATAGGTAATATCTGCTGCATTGCTACCTTGAGCTAACACTAACGCCTGCTGAGTCAGGCTTTGTGCCTCTTGCCATTGCTGATTTTGCTCATACAAGTTACCCAAACTCAACAGCGCGTAAGCTTCGGCGCGTTTATCATTCAAACTGCGGGCTTGTTGGATTGTCTTGGCAAGTAACAACGCTAAATCCTGAGTTCCTAATACTGAATGAGAATTTTTACTCAGCACTGGCAACTCAGAACTCAAAACTTTCATTAGACTTTGAACGAAATTAATTTGAGCGTAGATAGCAGCACGACTGGCGGGGAGTTGGTTAAGTTGAGTTTGAATGGTGGGAATTAAAGTTTGAGTTTCTGAGAATTTTTGATTGTCAATCAACAGGCTGAGGTGATTAAGTTGGGCTTGAATTTTGGTGAGGGGTGAGGCGGATTTGGCTACTGTTTGTTGATAGTAGTCAATAGCTTCTGGTATTTGCTGTCTAGCTCGTGCATTGTTGCCTAAACTAAATAAACTAGCGCCTGTCTCCGTTGGCAGTTGTAAACGTTGGGCGACTGTGAGACTTTGCTCTAGGATAGTACGCGACTGAGTTAAATCTCCGACTACCATTAAAGCATCACCAAGCGATCGCAATCCTACTGCTTTTTCTAGAGTATCTGGTTGTGATTGTAATTTTTGATTGACTTGTGCCAAAATTTGTACAGACCGACGATAAAATCCTTGAGTGCGCCAAGCTTGGGCTTGATTGATGCGCGATCGCACTTCACCAATAGGGTTTTTAGCTTGCTGATAAATTTCTGCTGCTTGTTGCCAAGTTGCTAAGGCTGCTTCTGGTTTGCCCATTGCCAATTGCAAACGTCCTTGAATATCCAAAGATTGGGCTAATACTTGCAGGTTTTTGTCATTTTTTTGAGCTTGGAGTAATTCCAGACTGGTTTTAATGGCTGCCTCTGCTGCTTGCCAGTCCCCAAGTTGTTGATAGGCTAAAGACAAGTTACTGAGAGTGGCAGCCAATTTCAGACTTTCTCCCTGCTGCTTATATGCTTGGGTTGCCTGTTGTAATACCTGTACCGCCTCAGCAAACCGTCCAGCATCGTATAAAGATTTACCCTGTTCTATCAACAAGTCACTGTCAGTATTCACCAACTGCGACGCAGCCAGTGACATACTCACCGCAGGTTTAGAAGTTCCCAGTGTACCCTCGCCAGCCAGTACAGGGATATTGATTGTCAAGACTAAACCAACCAGAAAGTATATAAATAAACTGAGTTTTATTTTTGGCTTTTTACCTAATAAATAATGACAAAAGACTCTCAAAAATTTATTTATGAACATGACAAGCAGCAGATGGCAACCAAGGGTGTAGATGATTAGTTGTTTTTTGAGCAACTAAAACAATGTTGCCATGAGCATCGACCATCCAGCCCTGAGCTTCAACAATTTTATGGGAATTAGGTACAGCAGAGGCAGGGTTACAACTTATAGTCATCTGCTGGGATAAATGAATATCTGTAGGTAGTTGGACTAATCTCTGGCTAGGTTCCACTTCTGGGGAGTTGATAGTGAATAAGCCATTTAATGATGGGATAGGTTGAGAGAAGGCTGTAATGTCGTTAGTTGGTAGACGTTGAGGATCAAGTTGACTAAAGTCGGTAGTTCCCAAAAGTTGCTCAAGTTCCTCTCGACTACGTACAACTAAACCAAAAATGCCCTTGGTATTGATTGTCACTTTCCCACCTTCCCCATTAGCGGTGATATCGCTATTTTCTTGAGGGAAAGCCACGATAAACGGTGAGTTAATGGCAATCTTGCCACCTGCCCTAGTCAAAATTTGACTATTATTACGCAGTAGCAATAAACCTCTGAGGTTAAACGTGATATTAGCACCTCCAGATGCAGTGATCTTACCTTGATCTAATTTCACATCACGAGCTGTAACTTCTAAATTCTCTACCTCACCATTACCTTGACTACTAACAGCAACTTCTCCACCATCTGCAATTAATAGACTTTTACTATCAATCATTAAGTTGCCTGCCTTACCGTCACCTTCAGTTCTACTAGACAAGCTACTAGCAACATTACTCTCAGCAATTCTTCCAGAACCCGTAACTTCTACGCCATCCCTAGCCTTGACAATCAAAGTTCCACTAGCACCTGCGCCAAATGCACCTGTTCTAATTTCTCCCCCATCCCGAATTACCAACTTACCGACATTTAACTGTTGTATATCCGTCTCACCTGCACCAAAATTATCGGCTGTGATTCTCCCGCCATCTTCTACAGTCAGCAATTGAGTATTGATATCCAATGAACCGACGTTATTCGTCGCACCGGGTTGGGCAGAGACAAAAATACCGCTACGATAAATATCTACAGGTGAAGTTGTGGCAAATGGTGAAGCGCCACTAATCAAGATATTATCTGCGGCGTTGATTGTAATATTTCCCCCTTTACCCGAATACCTAGCAGCATTAGAGATTTGCGCCCCATTTTGAATAGTTAAATTTGTGGTTTCGAGGGTGATATTCCCGACATTACCTGGATTATCTATGGCATCTTGATCAACTTGAGCAGAAATTCCACTGGGAATATTGCCATCTGGAGTTTCCCCAATCAGATTGATGCTTTCTCTAGCTGTGACTAGGATATTACCTGTATTTCCTTGTCCAAAGGTGGAAACTTCTATACCTCCACCATCTGTCAGCAACACTTGTCTAGTTGCAACTGTCACGTTACCACCATTCCCTGTAACGGTTTCACAGTTTCCACCCAAAGGACAAACTTGTGAACTTATAAATGATGTTGCGCCTAGTTGTACAGTATCTTGGGCTGTGATCAAAATATCTCCGGCTTTACCTGCACCTTGAGCCGCCGTAGCAATGTTAGAACTATTATTTAATCTCAACGATTCCCTAGCATTAATTACCAAATTTTCACCTGTGCTTGAGCCGAAGGTGACAGAAAAAACTAGAGAATCATCCAGAGTAATATTTCTGCCTTGAATTTGGATAGCACCACCCCGATTGAGGCGAGGAAAGTCACTGGCATCGACAATTGTACCTGCTGTCAGTTGAATATCTCCAAAGCTACCAATATCTGCGTATCCTAAAGCGTAACCTTGCTCAATTTTCGTGAGGCTAACAAAACTATTGTTAGTCACACTTCCTAACTCAATTCTGCCGCCTGGGGCTGCCAAAAAGCTATTTACTAAAGAAACATCACCGCCAATTAATGCTAAAGTTTTACCTTCAGAAACTTCTAAACCTAAAGGGATAAAGTCAGAAATTGGCTGTGTAATCGTACCTGGATTATTGCCAAATTGCAAACCTACAGGCACACTTACTGTTAATAATGGTGATGTTTCAGAGTTACTAACACCAAATTCTATACCATCAGCAAACTTGACACTATTAGCTGTCGTCGCTATGAAAGAACCCCCAATATCTAAAATAGCACTGGCACCAAAAATTATACCTCTTGGGTTAATTAAAAATAAATTTGCTGTGCTACCTGGCCGAGTTTGAATCAAGCCATCAATCCTAGATGGTAAACTGCCTGTGACTCTAGTGATGATATTTTTTACGCCTAAATCATGATTGAATAAGGCTGTATTTCCTGTGCGATTTCTTGTCAGCACAGAGAAAGAAAAGTCTTGAAAGCTATGAAATAAATTTTCTCCTCTTTGAGTACCCCCTTCAATAATTCTGATGCTTCCTGATGGTCTGACAGTAGAATTTATGGGTAGGGTTGTATCTGGAATTATTTCTGCTGTTGTTGATTTTGAATCTAAGAAAAAAAATAACAAGCTACTAATCCAGATACAGAATTGTAACTTTGATTTTATTTTGAATATAAATGAAGACACATTAAGCCACCTAATAACTTAATCTGTTGCTATTTCATATCTTGTATGCTTGTTTAATTGAAATCAAAATTAGGTGAAGAATATATAAGATTCGCCTAATTCATGATTTTTATACCAATTGAAAAAAGAATGTGGCCAATAAATTATTTAGGGGCGCAAGGCCTTGCACTCCTACAGATGATTGAGGTATTGCAAATAATCTTTGAATTGGTATTAAGTAAGTCGGTGGGAAAAAACACAACTATGTTAAGAAAAATAAACTAGGCTCAAACCCTCTTCCCTCCTGCCTCCTGCCTTGCCATAGCGATAATTTTTAACACTGAGCTACTTACCTTATTGGTATTAACTATAAGTAATATCTAATTTTTGGCTGGAAAAAGTTACTGCTTTTTCGTGGTTTTTATAATTTTTTTAGTAAAAGCTGATTTAAAAGCGATCGCTAGAACAACTGCGATCGCTCAATTTTCATTATCTGTCTTTAAATCAAACCTTCTGACTCAGCAAATTTACGCAAACGTGGCAAACATTGGCGTTGATAGAAACTGCTTAAGGTGGGAATCGCTAACCCAAATTCTTCAGACAATTCTTTCCAACTCACTTCCGGAGGTAGGCGCTTGAGAATTAACACCTGACAGTTGACATCAGGACGGCCTTTAATATGAGTGCTGCGTAAATCTCCCGTGGGATCTGTTTTGATCCAAGTTTCTAACTCTTCTAAAATTGGTGGTGCTTCAGGGGTAGCCGCCAAGTTTTCGACAGGATCAATAGTTTCGCTACTATCACCCGATTTAGACTGGCGAATCCTTAACGATACCGTTATCGCCTGTTCTTTATTTTGATTGATATAAAAATCTTGTAATCTGCGTTTTAAATAAGCATTTAGCCAAGTCACAACACTACCATAGGTAGGATCATATTTTTGCCCTGTCAAACCTTCACAAATATTGCGGCAGCAATATAACCAAGTTTGTTGTAATGCGTCTTGATAGTAGGGGGTATTTTCTCGCCAAAGTTTCTTAGAACTCAGACGAATAATTTGTGTAAGTAGCTTCTGACGTTGAGGACTACCAGGAGGGTGTCCACAGACTTGAGAAACTAAGTTACGTAGCTGTTCATCGAATTCAACCATGATAGGCAGGACAAAAGGCAAGAAGTTATAAGCATCAGCAAGAATATATTAGTATTACGTGTCACTCTCCTCCAAGATTCGTTGAGTTGAGAGTAGGGGGAGATGGGGAAGTCGAGAATTAGTAGTGAAATTTGGTCAATATAAGCGTTATTCTTTCCCCCTCATCTTCCTCATCCCCCTCATCTCCCTGCTTCACCTTCCCACTACATCCTTATCCCCAGCCAGGAAAATAACGTTTCCCACCAAGAACTGGTGAGATTACCTATAGTCAATCGCATTTTGCGCCGGATGTCTTGGATGTTCCAGTTGGTGAGTTTGGCTAGGGTTTGGGCTTCTTGTTCAAAGCGTCTTGGTAAGGAACGCTTATATTCTTTACCTGCTTGACATTTAACTTCTCCTGTAAAGGGATGTTGCAAAACGTATCGTCCTTGGAAGGATTCACGGTTAGAGGTGTCTTGAAACATCAAGTCTTCGGGGAATTTGTCGCGGGTGTAGCGGACGTGCAAGCGAGTAATGAAGACGTTACTGACTGGAAAGGAACGACGAAAGTTTGGGGGTATGGGTGCGTTGCTTGGGGAGTCGCCATCTAGCCAAAATACACCGGCTTGTTTCAATTCTTCTGATGTTAAGGGATCAGCTGCACAAGGATCACAGTTACTCATATCCCAGGCATATTCTAAGAAGGCGACTTTTTTACCTTCTTTGGTGTAAGCGGTTTGAAATGTGGATTTATAAAAGTCGCCAAATTCTTCTTTGACAAATACAGGAATGTTGACATTAGAAGGAACTTTGACAGTCCTGTAGTTGGTGATTTCAGCTTGTCCTTTGGGTGAGAGGACGTAGACAATTAAATCTTGCTCAGAGGTGGAGTTAATCATCCCTAAGCGAATCGGTAACATGAACTTGGGTGATTGGTAGGAAATTTGTAGAGGACGAAGAAACTGATAACCAGATTTTTCAAATTCATCTAGATTAACTTTGGCGACAAAAAACTTCATTGAGGAACGAATGTATGGCTTGAGTAACTGTTTTGCACCTCTAGGAATTTTGTAACCATTGCGATTGAGCCAAGTTTCTAAGCCACCGGATTCTTTGGCACTCAATACGACAATATCGTATTCACCTACATTAAACCGTGCTTCGACTGTCACACCCAAACTGCGATCGCGTCTGGTACTTTCTGCTTCATTAACTGCGGCTGAGGGTACAGCTAAAAATGCAGATCTTCTTCGGGCGACTGGGGCGCAAGGATCTTCATCAAAATACTCTACTAAACGCGGTGCGCTAAAAGCATCCAAACGTTCGATCATTTTGGGTTCAGCGACGCGCACTTGCTCTTTTTTGATCACTGTAGGAACAGGGACAACCATTGCAAAATCTTTGACTTCGCCTTGGTAGTCATTCGCCATAGTCAAGACGGTGCGATCGCTATCCCTGGCAATCACCACTTGAGAAGCTTTGTTATATAGCTTGGCATCAGCTTTGGCAACATAAAATCCACAAAATGCCCAAGCTGTCGGTGCAAAGCACAATACAAATATTAATAACAAAAACAATGGAAGAATAAATCGAAAACGCTGCATTTTATACCTCGTGTTTAAAGTGCTGAGTTATGAGTAGTGGGTAGTGAGTGGTGAGTTGTTGGTATTGTTACTGTCTGTTTCTAATTGCTCATCTGGCTGATTTTTCCTAACTTTCACCCACGAAAATTGGGGTGCTGCATAGAGAAAATCAAACAGGATAGTTAACGGTGCAAATATAAACAATGCCCAAAAAACTGCGGTGGGAATAAAGAAGTAATTCCGCAGAATAAAGGTAAAGATGGCAATACAGACTGCCCACACTATGCGTCCAAGTCGTGCATTGGGAATTGAGCGAGGATCTGTCACCATAAACAGGGCAAATAGCAACAAAGAACCACTCATTAACCGATGCCAATAAACGTCCCAAGTCCAACCCAACCAGAGATTACGCATAGCCTCTAGTAATGAGTAAGCACCCAAAAAGGCGGCTGTCGTGTCCCATCGGCCAATGCGTTGCAAAATCATGCCCCCAGCACCAGCAAATAACAGCCCATACCACCATTCTTCACCCCACTGTCCTGGAGAAACCCAAGCATCAGAGGTGAACACCAAGGCAGAAATAATGCCAAAGTTCGCTGGATTGAAGAAATGTTTATTGTTGACTTGCAAGAAAAATTTACTAGCGATCGCACTAGCTGCGGCTAAAGCCATCGTTGTCCAATGATCAGCCCGTAATAGTAGGCTAAGTCCTAACGCCGTAATTAAAGCACTGCGGATATTCAGGGGATTGGGCATTGGGGAATGGGCATTGGGCATTGAAATTTTCACCTCTGCTGCCTCTGCTCCCCTGCTGCCTCTGGCTTTCACTAATGACAAGATGCACTGAGTAGCCAAACAGGTGGTGATCGCTACTGCAATTAATTCTGGTCGCAGTGTCCAATCCCTTGTTCCAATTCCTAAAATCAGGAACAAGCTAAGAAAAAGAATTTGATAATCCCGTATATCTTTGAGCAGCATTAACTCTTTATTCAGGGATTCCCTGTAGATTTTTCATCAATTTAAACGAGTGGAACCTGAAACAATGTTGCTGTTACAGAATTTGTTACAACTAATGATGAGTATTGGGGTGCGTAAGTATGAATAATTTCTTGGTATAGCTAGGATTTCCCGCACTGACACACCCTTGTAAAAATCTACCAAGATTCAGGTTATCTGTGAGGGTGAAATATGGAAAATACTGCTCAGTGGGTAGGCATTGATGTCAGTAAAGCCACTTTGGATATTTATTCATATCTGTTGCAAATAGTAGTCAAAGCGTTGCCGGAGTTGTTCTATAGTTAAATTCTGTGTCCAGTATTCTACAAGGGCGTGGCCAAATGCCCAAGCATTGCGATCGGGTGTGGTAGGGTTTTCTACAAGTAGTGGCCACAGAGATAATAAGTCAAATTTGAGTGGATTAGAGTCTTCTGTACGCAACAGCGAGAATAAATCATAAGCCATCTGGAGTTTACCTATGACAATCGGTAACTGTTCTACGGGGATTTGCTCGGCTAGTATGTATGCCAAAGTCGGAGAGCCAGTTGATAATGTAGCAATGAACTGAAGCACAGGACTTTTGAGCAGTGCTGTTAATCCTTGGGTGGTTGCCATTTGGAAGGTGTAATGATCGATAATTTTGGCAGCCGCCACAGTACGGGCTTCCTGGTTACGCAAAAAGCGGGCTAGGCGGAGTTGTTTGGCAGGTGCGATCGCCTCCATTAATCCCAAGGATAAAGCATCAACTCCCCAGGCAATTCTACCTGTTGAGAGTTCGCTGGTGACGACAGGTAAGACTAAATTACAAAAATCACCCAACAATTCCCCACGATAGGCTGTAGCTTCCCGAATGGCGATTTCCTTTGGTTTTTCGCCCCATTGCCAATCATAAGGCGGTTGCCATTCTCGAATCGGGCGCAGTCGATCTACTTGGGTGACGACAGCGATCGCTGGGATATCTGCAATGGTGGCTTTGATGGCTTGCAGAAAATCTACATCCATTTGCAGGGCGGGATCAAGCACAGGAGTAACTAACAGCAACAAATCGGCGTTAGTGGCGTAATCTAACACCAGTTGGCGCAAATCCTCCCGTTTGACTTGTTCGTATCCTGGTGTATCCCACAGATGCAGGGTTTCACCGTCTTGGGTTTGCCAATGATAATTTTGAATTTGGTTGGTGCTGGGTAAAACATCAACTGCTGCTAAGTCGCCCTGAAATAAAGTATTAATCAAGCTGCTTTTCCCGGCTCCCGTTCTCCCCACCAAAAGAATACTGATTGGTTTTTGCTCAACCTTTTCTACTGGTTCAGCTTGAGCGAGAATGTTTTGCAGAGTTTGGGTTTTAGTTTTAGGTAAGGTTGGTGTAGAAACTGTGGGCGTTTCCACAGGGATGGTTGCACCACTGTAGAGAGCGATCGCCTGTCTACACAAATTCCGCAACGCCGCTTCTCGCAGTAATTGCCCCAAATTCCCCAATAATTGCTGATTAGCTTGATTGGAGTACCCTTGAGTAGCACGGTTAGCTACTGCCGCCACAGGATTTAATAGCCACTGCGCCCAACTCCACGCCCGCCAAGCCTTCCGTACAGATGGTTCTAACTTGCGGTAGACTTCGTAGGCTTGGTAAGCTTGCCCTACCGTTACCTGATTAAGAGCGGGTGATAACTTTTGCATCCACTGATCTAAATCATCCACCGTACCCCGAATTAGTCCGTAAGCTTGGGGAACGTAGATATTAAGTAAAGGATACTGCACCTCTGGATGGTAGATATGGGCGATCGCCACTACTAACTCTTGACAGCGTTGCCAAAAAGTTTGCCAGTCTTCCCAAATGGGGCGATCGCTTTGAGCCACGGTGAGAATTTCTTGCAATGCGGCTTCTGCTTGCTTTGTCATATCACCACTGACTGGTGTGGTAGGATTCTCAATTTGAGTTTCTAGTTCTACTCTGACTTCGGCTAATGCAGCTTCTACTTGTGTAATTACAGGTTGAGTCCACCGCACCAACAACCAACGCCAACCTAAAAATACCAGAGTGAACACACCCCAGATCCAATTGATTCCCCACTCATGGATCTGCATTCCAGCCGCTACCACTAAGAAAATGATTATGGCGGCGATTGGTGTTGCCAAAACTACCCACTGCCACAGATTTAAACGCACCATTGTTGCATACCTGCTTTAGCTAGACTGCTGATATTGCTATTTTCGCTTTAGTAGCAGTCATTGGGCATTGTTCCCTACTCCCCACTTTCTATTTTTCAGCAAAAATAGCAGTTGCCTTATAGATTAGGGCATCAAGCAATCATAAAACCGTTACACTCAAAGGCTTTCAAGTCTGTCACCTGTCACCTACTATAAGTACATTTCTGGAACTGTCAGCTTAGGTGCTGTATCAGTATTTGTTCTAATCACAGTTCTGTGAAGTTATTCAGCCCATAGGCGATCGCTACTTGTGATCATCGAGAAACATAGCTGGAAACATCAGGGAATTGACAAAGCAAATGAGAAAAATTTTTAGGCATAGAAAATTATGAATCAAAAACTGAGATTTCAACCTGTTTCTCATAGTTGGGTAGCTTTACATCCCCAACCCAAAGGGGTAATTCAATTTATTGGTGGGGCTTTCTTTGGTACTTTTGGCCCCATGTTTTTCTACCGTTATTTGTTGCAATATTTATTTAACAGTGGATATACTATTATCCTTTTACCATTCAATTTTACTTTTAACCATTATGTAGAAGCGGGATTTCTCATCAAAGAACAATACGAAATCACACCAGAACTTGTCAGAATGGCGAAGTTAGCCAACTATGACTATCACATCTATCTCAACGATAAAAATTTCTTTTGGATGGGGCATAGTATAGGTTGTAAATATATTGCTCTTTTAGAAGGTTTTACCGACTTAGCCGAAAAGCCTGAACAATTAGAAGCAAGGATTCGGCAGATGGTATTAGCAACCAGCAATACATCAGACAAAGCCAAAAACGAGGCTAAAATTCAGCGCATTGTTTCAGACATTAAAAACCTAATTCATGAACTTGAGGCAGAAGATAAGAAAGCTACCCAATTAATTAGTTATTATCTTGGTAAAAAACAAGCTAATATATTTTCCAGCCCGTTCATCAAAGGTCAGCCTTCTATACTGTTAGCTCCCGTAAATAGCGGAACTGATAGCGCAATTCCCCCAATTTTAGCCAACTTTATTGATAAATTAGGATGGGGTGTTAAACCTAGCCCTGACGAAACTTACGAATTAATCAAAGCTACGGATCTATTTAATTTATTAGGATTAGTGCAGTTTAATTCTGATAAAATTGCCAAAGAAACTGTTAATTGGTTTATTAATAAATTCCACAAACCACCGGTAGATTTTCAGGAAACCTTAGCCGGAGGACATTTAAAACCTTTGGGTGTTCAAATCGGTAATTTTGTGATTAATTTCCCCGATAGCTGGCAGATTATTCAATCTAAACAAAGACGCACCAGCGAATTTGAATTGTACGTAGGTAAATTGCTCCAGGGTTTAGACAAAAAACGCAAGATTTAAACGCATACTGTGGGAGACGCAATGAATCGCGTCTCTACAAGAAGATGATTATCTGTCAGCGATCGCTCATAAACACGACAGTATGGGGACACAATTAACGTAAAATTAGGGTTTATCCAGCAATTGCTCATTTGTTCTACCCCATGCTTTGCGACTACCTGGTACAAATTCTGACTGCTCGTGTGTATGATGTTGCCCAGGAATCCCCTCTGGAATATGCCCCTAATCTTTCTGCCAGACTGAATAATCAACTCTTGTTGAAGCGCGAAGATATGCAGTCTGTATTTTCCTTCAAACTGCGCGGTGCTTACAACAAGATGGCCAACCTAGCACCAGATTTACTGGCACAAGGTGTAATTGCCGCATCGGCTGGCAACCATGCTCAAGGTGTGGCTTTGGGTGCAAAGCGGTTAGGAACTAGAGCCATTATCGTCATGCCTGTAACTACGCCTCAAGTCAAGGTGGATGCAGTCAAAGCACGAGGCGGCGAGGTAGTTTTGCATGGAGATACCTATGATGATGCCTATACCTACGCCCGACAACTAGAAGCAGAAAAGGGTTTAAGCTTCATTCACCCTTTTGATGATCCTCATGTGATTGCAGGGCAGGGAACTATTGGCATGGAAATTTTACGCCAATATCAGCAACCCATCCATGCCATATTTGTAGCTATTGGTGGCGGTGGCTTAATTGCTGGGATTGCGGCTTATGTCAAACGCATCCGCCCCGAAATCAAAATTATTGGTGTAGAACCAGTAGATGCTGATGCCATGCACCAATCATTAAAAGCAGGCAAACGGGTAAGGTTGTCGCAGGTGGGTTTATTTGCTGATGGTGTCGCTGTGCGGGAAGTTGGGGAAGAAACCTTTCGGTTGTGTCAAGAATATGTAGACGACATTATTTTGGTGGATACAGATGACACCTGTGCCGCGATTAAAGATGTGTTTGAGGATACCCGTTCAATTTTAGAACCTGCCGGAGCATTGGCGATCGCCGGCGCTAAAGCTTACGTAGAACGGGAGCAAATCCAAGGACAAACCTTAATAGCCGTCGCCTGCGGTGCAAATATGAATTTTGATCGTTTGCGCTTTGTTGCTGAACGAGCCGAATTTGGAGAACGCCGCGAAGCCATCTTTGCAGTCACTATTCCCGAAACACCAGGCAGTCTGCATAAATTTTGTGAATGTATTGGCAGACGCAACCTGACAGAGTTTAACTACCGCATCGCTGACGAGAAAATCGCCCATATTTTTGTCGGGATGCAAATTCAAAACCGTGCTGAGAGAGCCAAGATGGTAGAAACCTTTGAAAATTGTGGTTTTCAAACTATCGACTTAACCGATGATGAACTGACAAAACTGCATCTACGGCACATGGTTGGCGGACATTCTCCCCTGGCACATAATGAATTACTCTACCGTTTTGAGTTTCCCGAACGCCCCGGTGCATTAATGAAGTTTGTAGCTTCCATGAGTCCCAACTGGAATATTAGTATGTTCCACTACCGCAACAACGGCGCAGATTATGGACGCATTGTGGTAGGAATGCAAGTACCACCCCAGGAAATGGAGGAATGGCAAGGGTTTCTAGATACCCTTGGCTACCAGTATTGGGATGAAAGCCAAAATCCGGCGTATAAACTGTTTTTGGGTTGAGGAAGTTGGTGGAACACTATTACTATTGTTTACCACTCAATGACTTGAAGCGGAATAATGTATTTTTGAGAGTTTCCTAAATCAGTGATGCTCGGATAGTTGAGCTTATAATTAGAATTGTTGGGAAGACTCCAAAATATGAGTGAAACTGCCGAAAAACTTAAACTTGAACTTTCTCAGCTTTCTGCAAAAGAACGTGCTGAAATTGCTTACTTTTTAATTCATTCTCTAGATGATGATTTAGAAACTGTTTGGGATACGGAATTAAGTAAAAGGTTGGAAGATATTAATTGCAACACAGTTATTGGAGAGCCAATATATCAAGTTTTTGAAGAGTTACGAGAAAAGTATTCGTGAAGTTTATACGGAGCTTGAAGAAGTGATTTGGATTATAGCAATAGCTCATGGTAAGCGCAAACCAAATTACTGGAAACAAAGAAATCTTGAAATTTAACATCAGGTATTGTAGCTAGGAAATATCAGAGCGATCGGTGGTTGGTGCGTTACGGCTAATTCTCACTCTCTTACGTTCCGAAATCCTTGCATAGCCGTAACACACCCTACTTAATATTCACCATTGTAGTATTACTGTAGTTTGCGACGTGTAGTTGTAATGGCAATTCCGATCAATGCCAATCCGGCAATACTGGCAGGCTCAGGAACAGAAACAGGAATAGAAGATAAGAAAGCTCCAGGGAGACCGGCATTAAATGGGGCGCAATTGTAACACTCCGTAAAACCGTTGCGAGCGTAGGGACTGTCAACTAAACCGAGTGAGGCAGATGGAATATCTAACAGGTCAAAAGAGGCAATACTAATACGGAACTCTCTCGGTCTACTACTCAAGGCATTTCTTGGAGAACTGAATGATAAAATGGTTCTTGGCAACTTTTGGTGATCTTGGTTGGGGGAAGGCAGAGGGCAGAAGGCAGAAGGCAGAAGTTAGAAAGATATAATTGAGATACGTCAAACTTCACTCCATCAAACATTTGAGGGATAAGCCTCAGCTTGGTTATGTCAGTGCTAAGTTATCTATTACCAGATTCAGCAAACCTGAAACTTGAAAATTGCATTCTTGACGAGATAAAAACTCAGATAAAGTTGATTGTTTCTGCTATCAATAGAGTAGTTAATTGTCCAGTTTGTAACCAACCAACTCATAAAATTCATAGTCGCTATGAGCGAAAGTTAGCAGATTTACCCTGGGCTGATTACAGCATTACTTTACAGTTAAGGGTGCGGAAGTTTTTTTGCCTTAATAAATTGTGTAAACGGCGCATTTTTGCAGAAAGGCTGACCAATGTTACCGCACCTTGGGCGAGAAGAACTCTACGTTTAGCTCAAAGACTGAGTGCGATTGGTTTAGCTAATGGTGGTGCAGCAGGGGTAAGACTCTCACAGGACTTGGGGATAAAAGTTTCTCGCAACACGCTATTAAATTTAGTCCGCTCAATTCCACTACCACCCATCGTAACGCCACATACTCTTGGGGTAGACGACTTTTGTTTTCGTAAATGTAAAACTTACGGCACAGCACTAATTGATCTCGAACGCAGACGACCAATTGCTCTACTCAAAGATGCAAAGGCTGAAACTTTGGCAGAATGGTTAAAAGCTCACCCTGGTGTCAAAGTCGTCTCACGAGATCGGTCAAAAACTTATGAAAGTGGTATTCGCCAAGGTGCGCCAGAAGCCATTCAAGTTGCAGACCGCTTTCATCTATTGCAGAACTTATCTCAAACGCTTTATCAAGTCTTTGGTAATCACGCCAAAACACTAAAAGAAGTGGAAAAACAAGTCTTTAATACTGATACTAAAGTGCATTTAGAGGTGGAAACAGCAAACAACCTTTCCATGATTGCTGAGACTAATAAGAGTCCAGTTGTGCCAAGGTTTCCCCAAAACACATCTTTAAAAAGAAAAGTTCAATCCGCCAAAGCACGGGATAGACGCAGAGAAATCCATGAGCAAGTTTGGAGACTGCGGTCTATTGGCTTATCAGGGCTAGCAATCGCTCAAGAGCTGGGAGTTTCTAAAACTACCGTATTCAATTACTTGCGTAGCTCAACTTTTACCGAACGTCGTGAACGTAGCGACCACGGTCTGAGTCTTCTCAACCCTTATCATGATTACCTCCTCAGTCGCTGGAATAGCGGGAACCACAACACCCAAGAACTGTTTGAAGAAATTCGCACCTGCGGCTATACCGGTAGTTATGCCACGGTCGCTCGCTTCACTCGTTATCTCAAGACCTTGCCCGGATTTGAGCCAGCAAAAGGTTCAAGAAAAAACGCTTCCCCCAGGGTTAGCTCTTGCGCCCATCGTCCTCTCACCCCCAGTCGCGTCACAGCTTTAGTCTTGCGACGACCAGAATTAATACAGCCTAATGAGCGTGAAGTCATCGCTCAACTACAAAAAGCCCATTCGGATTTGAAGTCAGCTATTGAACTAGCACAACAGTTTGCATCTCTTGTGCGTCAACGCCTGCCTGAGCAGCTCGATGCTTGGTTAAACAAAGCTAAAAACAGCTTGGTTTCTTTGTTGCGCTCCTTTGCTGTTAGTTTAGAGTCTGACTACGATGCTGTGAAAGCAGGTGTAACTATGTCAGTTAGTAATGGCCCAGTTGAAGGGCATATTAATCGACTGAAAATGTTAAAACGGCAGATGTATGGTCGCGCCAAGATAGACTTACTAGAACGACGATTTCTGTTGGCTATTTGAAAAGAAAATTTTGACAATTTACACTTGATTATATGAGTTATAGAAATCAGTTTATCTGGCAAAGGGCAGTTCAACTTGCTATCAATTGTTATAAATTTACCCGCCTATTTCCTCAGTCAGAATTGTACGGTTTAACTAGTCAAATACGCCGTTCATCCGTATCTGTAGCGTCTAATATAGCTGAAGGCTATGGTAGGCGTTCCAAACCAGAATATATCCAGTTTTTACATATTGCGCTAGGTTCTTTGAGAGAACTTGATACGCAATTAATCATTGCCAAAGAAGTAGATTTAGCTGATAAAGACCTTTTCACTCCCGTATTAAATGAAGTTGAGGAAATGCAAAGTATATTAGTTGCTACTTTAAACAAACTCAAGGGTTGAAATTATTACTTCTACTCTTCCGACTTCTGCCTTCTGCCCTCTGCCCTCTGCCTTCCCCCGGCTAAGATCACCAAAAGTTGCCAAGAACCGATAAAATGTCCTCATCATCACTGAATATTGTTGCCGAGTCACCATTAATTCGAGAATAGTTAATGGCGGAAAAGTCATCATTTGTCCCATCTGTAATGAAAAAATTAAAGTCTAAAACAGAATTAACATCAGAATCCCAAACAAAAGAGCCTGTTGCTTTGGCTCCATCTGTAAATATGAAGTTGTTTAAATTCCAAGTTACAGAAGCAGCTTCAGATTGTTGTGTAATACCAATAGTTCCCACAGCAATTAGGGTTGCTCCAGCAATTAAATGAGATAGTTTTTTGATTGGCTTCAACATCATATTTTCTCTACAGTATGCTGATGTAAAAATACAACCTTGCCTGGTATCTTTTCGGAAAGTGATGGTTCCTAAATTGATACCCTAAATCTCAGATATTTTTTGAGCAATAATTTCTTGATGGTACAAGCCCCTAAATTCATTTATCTGAAATTCCTAATTTCCAGATAAATCTTCAGCAGTAATCAGTATTAACTGAGAATCGTTTAGCGTGTGGATATCATGGACGATGCGGTTGGCTTGTTTTTCAATGCTGCGTTCAAATAAGGCGCGGGCAAAACGTCCATTACCAAAACTTTTGTCGCGGTTGGCGTAAGCAAGTTCAAAGGTGGCTTGTAAGATGATATGGGCTGATGAATCAAGGGTGTAGCCATTGTCGTGACAGAATTTCTTAAAAATTAATAACAACTCATGGGGAGTGTAATGATCCAGATAAAATAAACGATGGAGACGGGATTTAAAACCAGGGTTGGATTCGAGTAAACGATCCATTTCCTCCGTGTACCCGGCGATCACTACCGCCAAGCGATCGCGGTTATCTTCCATGCGTTTAATTAATATCTGCAATGCTTCTTTACCATAGTCATTGGGACTATCTTCGGGAACTAAAGCGTGGGCTTCGTCGATGAACAATACACCATCAAGGGCTTGCTGAACAGCATTTTCTACTCGTAATGCCGTTTGTCCAATATATCCACTGACAATACCTGCGCGATCAGTTTCCACAACGTGTCCACGCTCAAGCCATCCCAATTGTTTATATAAACGCCCAACTAAGCGGGCTATTGTTGTCTTCCCGGTTCCTGGTGGCCCGTACAGCATCAGGTGTAGTGATGTTTCTACGGTTTTGAGTCCTCTTTGTTGACGTGCGGTTTGGACTTTGAGGAAGTTAGCTAAAGAAAAAAGTTGGTGCTTGGTGCGTTCATGCCCAATTAACGCCTGTAAGTCTGCAAACACTTGCTCTAAGGTATCATCATCAGGTGGCTCATGCTCAATGAAGGAAGCTTTGGTTTCACATCTGGAGTCATAAAGCTCCGAATTGCCCTCACTGAAGTCCTTTTCCGTATCTGGCGCACTTACCATGAGGCTATGAACTTTCATTTTGATGGTGTCATGGATGATGAAACCAAAATTTCTGCCTGGGACATCCATTAACTTTTCGGCGGGGAACTTATCTACAAGGGTACTGTTGATGTAAAATTCTACCCAGTTACCTACACGGCAAATCTCTAGTAAGTTAACAGCATTACCACGTTGAATGTGATCGCAGCGTTTCCAATCTGTGTAATTGACAAAACTACCATTTCTAGCTTCAGCAATGCGATAACAAGCATTACCAGAAATCACAAACTCAAAGAAATTGCGATCATCTAACAGTCC
This sequence comes from Nostoc sp. PCC 7524, assembly GCF_000316645.1. Classification (NCBI taxonomy): domain Bacteria; kingdom Bacillati; phylum Cyanobacteriota; class Cyanophyceae; order Nostocales; family Nostocaceae; genus Nostoc; species Nostoc sp. PCC 7524. The sequence goes on along the minus strand of NC_019684.1, from coordinate 2,866,934 downwards.
CCAGACAAAACCGTACCCATGATCATCTACACCAGCAGCTTTTTCTAAAACTATATGAATATGAAAATCAGTTCTGTCATAAAAGAATTCGGCCGAGTTCCACGATAGCCAATAAGCATCACCTGGACGTTTGTGGTCAAATACATAGTGACCCACTTCCATGTAAAGACTGCACTCTGAACTATCCCGTGTTACCCAGCTACAGCGATTATCTTGAAAGTGTTCCTCAAAAATTAGCATTGCGTTCCTCTGTAGCTCTGTGTGTAGAATCAGCTGCTAGCTATTTCATTCTAAACACGCCTTAACAGGCTGATTTGCTTGCTAAAGTCCGCCAAATTATCTGTCACAAGCATTTTAGCCATTAGAGGTAATGATCTTCAGCTCTTGAAAACACAATTTCAGATCCTCTAGCTTCTAGGCAGGATGAGAGTAGGGTGTAGGGGTGCGGAGCCAGAGACGGAGCGTCTCCGGTAAGGGTATAGGAGAGCCACTGGCGTGGGCGGGGTTCCCAACTTGAGCCAAGTGGCGTGTTTAGGGGTGGATGAAAAGTACACCTCTAAATTCCTTCTTTTCTGTTCCCTGTTCCCTCCCTACACAAATAATTTGGCTACGCCTCCCGTAAGGGATACACGAATCAAATCGGATTCCTATAGAAGTCCTCTGTAAACAACTAACAAAAAATGATATGAGTTATTGATTACATAAAACTGATAAAAATGAGAATATCATGTAGGTTAATAACCTACATAAATTGCCAAAAAAGCATCCATGAACAACCAATAAATAGCCATTCATTTAACAGGAACAGTCCACCAAGCTAAACCATAGGGCTGACTTGCTTCATTAACTTTCTGACGAAATTGCACCCGAATTTTATAGTTACCAGTAGCGGGAACAGGGCAGAAAATGTGTTCTACACTATCGATTTCGCTAATGGAAGCACAAATTACCCCAGCATCGGGTTTTTGAGCATCAGCTTTGACAAGATAGAGGTCTAAGTTATTCAAACCGCGATCGCTAAATTTCTCACCTACATCATACATTTGGTTTTTATTGTCATCATTGAGTTCCACCAAACGATTCCAAGTCAAAGTAATAGAGACAAAACTACCCTGCTTTAACGGTTTTGCTAACCCATAGTCAACAGCATTACCTGCATCTACTTGCCGATAATCCCAAGCAATTGCCGGCACAGGCGCATCTGGCTGCCATTGACCAGCACTAAACTGTTGATAAGCACGAAAAGCATTTAAATGACCTGTTCCCATTTGAGCATTCAAAGGAATTTTTGGGTCTTGGTAAGCATCAGAAGCTAGCCAGTCTTGATTTTGTTTATCAATTAGGGTGCGAGTCATTCCCAAGCGTAAACCATCACCACTATCTGTGATTTTTTCGGCGGAATTGAGTAAGACAGCTTTCATCACTTGCTGACGGCGACTATCAATAGTCCAGCGTGGTTGTTTGGTGCGGAGTTGGCGATCGCCAAATTCTTGGAGTAAAGCCACCGTAGCTGTGACATGAGGCGCTGCAAAGCTTGTACCCGTAACTTTATTCAATTTGCCATCGGGATTGAGCAAAGAAATATTACTACCTGGTGCAACTATACCTATAGCGCGTCGCCCATCCAAATTGAATTCCTTGCCAGCCAACCGACCACTTACCCCTTGATTTAGACCCGCCAGATTGGAAACATCGACTTTATTAAAAATCCCCTCCCGTCGGGATGAAAAAGCCACGTTAATGCCATTAAAATTATCTGTAGGAATAGGAATGCCACCTTTACCTTGATTGCCTGCGATCGCGTACAAAACATTATGAACCCGACTAGACCAATCAACACATAGGGTTAACAAAGCATTGCCATCTAAAACAGCATCAGGTCGGGGATCACGGTTGAGAGGTTCACCAAAACTAAAGTTAATGGCACGAACATCACCACTATTTTGTAAAGCTATGTGTTGAGCTGACAAACATTCTTCTGGTTGACCCGTATTTTTTGTAGAACCTACCGCAGAAGAATATAATCTTGCTTGTGGTGCAACCCCAGGTAAAGCTTTATCCCTACTGACCATAACGCCAGCCACATTATAAGCATGGGAGTCAACACCATTATTAGACTTAGCAGGCCCATTGCGTAAAAAAACCGCCGCCAAAGACACAGCACGATTTTTAGACACCGCCTTATCCCAACCAAACATCCCCGGACGACCGATTTCTACCTGACCGATAGCAATCTTCCGACCGAGCAAATTATAAGGAGGTTGATGTAACTTCAGAACATCAATACCATAAGTTCCCAAAGAAGTTTTTACAGCCGAAGCCAACACCGGCAAACTCAAACAGGAAGCACCTAAACCCCAAATTATCCAAGTTAGTTTTTTAGTCATAGTTAATAGTTAATAGGCAATAGGCAATAGGCAATAGGCAATAGGCAATAGTCTAATAGTCTAATAGTTTTTCTCCTCCATCTCCCCCATCTTCTCTCAGTCCCCAATCCCCAGTCCCCAATCCCCATATCCAAAATTCTCAATATTTTGTTACAGTATTTTGTTACAATGCTTACAGACGAGGACGCTTAAAAACCCACTAGCCATGACCCAAAACCGATCTGAGAAACCCATTGTTATTGCTCCATCTATCCTATCAGCAGACTTTAGCCGTCTAGGTGACGAGATTCGTGCTGTAGACGCGGCTGGGGCTGATTGGATTCATGTTGATGTAATGGACGGTCGTTTTGTACCTAATATTACGATAGGCCCTCTGGTTGTGGAGGCGATTCGTCCGGTTACAACTAAGCCTCTGGATGTCCACTTGATGATTGTGGAACCAGAAAAGTATGTAGAAGACTTTGCTAAAGCAGGTGCTGATATTATTTCTGTACATTGCGAGCATAATGCTTCTCCACACCTGCACCGTACTCTGGGACAAATTAAAGAACTAGGTAAAAAAGCGGGAGTTGTTCTTAACCCTGGTACTCCTCTAGAACTAATTGAATATGTTCTAGAACTGTGTGACCTAGTATTAATTATGAGCGTTAACCCCGGCTTTGGTGGTCAAAGCTTTATTCCTGGGGTGTTGCCTAAAATCCGTAAGCTGCGTCAGATGTGTGATGAACGCGGTTTAGATCCTTGGATTGAAGTAGATGGCGGACTCAAAGCTAATAATACTTGGCAGGTGTTAGAAGCAGGTGCAAATGCGATCGTTGCTGGTTCTGCTGTATTTAACGCTAAGGATTACGCTGAAGCAATTACCAATATTCGCAACAGCAAATGCCCTGCGCCCGAACTGGCGAAGGTGTAAACCAGTAACTTAATAGTCTTTTATTAAGATTTGTTTCACCAATTATGCGAAAATCCCCACCCTATAGAGAGTGGGGATTTTGGTTTTTATCAAAAAATTATCAAATGGAAGATAGGGTGAGTTGAGTTGTTGAAATTGGCTCTCCCAGATTAATTATAATAAATTAATAATAAAAATGGGCTAAAACAATTGGCATGAAAAGGTTTTAGCAATACAAAATGAAAAATTTAATAAAAAGATGCTTTTTTTGTTTAAATTCCTGGCTATATAGTAATTCAAGCGGATATTAAGTATTAATTTTACATAGTTAGTCTAAGAGAGACTTGAAATTTTTCTATCTTGGGTGAGTTTTGTTTTTTAAAATGTTACTTGACTATGTACACTAACTTAACTTGATACGGAAAACAGCATGACTCTCTTTACCAGCCAGTAAAGGAGTTGAATTAATGCCTTACAAACAGATTCAAGACTTACCAAATTCGGTCAAATCACATTTACCCCAACACGCCCAAGAGATTTTTCGAGCAGCGTTTAACAGTGCTGAAGAAGAATATAGTGAAGAAGAACGCGCCTTTCGTGTTGCTTGGAGTGCTGTTAAGCGTGACTACGAAAAAGGTGATGATGGTAATTGGCACAAAAAGCCAGAATAGCTGTATGTAATTTCCTTCTTTAGTTAGAAGAAAATCAAAATCATAACAGTTATTCTGCTTACTAGCAGTAGTAGTAATTAAAATCTTGGGAATTATCAAACCGACAGATAATAGTCTGAAATATTAAGACAAATTAGCTAAAAGTTTGAGAAATTCCCAATTTATTTTTCAGATATATATTATTGCCTGGATGCAGATCAAATTACATATCTGCTCATCATATAACTATATAAATAATTACGCCTTACAAATTACAAACTAAGAATTAGTATGAATTATCTAGTTGCAGTATTACCCGAAAAAACGACAGCAGAAGCAGCGTACTCTGCTTTAGAACAACAAGGATTATCAGAATCACAAGTTAATATTTTGGGACAGGGTTATAAAAGTGCTGATGAATTTGGTTTGATTAATCCTGAAAAACCAGCCCGCAGACAAGTAAATCGGCTTTTAACTTGGCTGATTCCTTTTGGATTTATTGCTGGTTATGCTTTTAATGTGTTGACAAGCATTGAGATTTTACCGCAAGCGACAGCATTTGGTAATCAGTTAATTGCCGGTTTATTAGGAGCTGCATCTGGTGCATTAGGTGCTTGGGTTGTAGGTAGATTAGTTGGTTTAACTGTTGGGAGTGGTGATGCTTTGTCTTACCGTAACCGTCTGAATGCTGGTAAATATTTAATTATCGTTCAAGGGAATGAGGGAATAATTCGGGAAGCTACTCGTGTATTGCGTCAATTTGAACCAGAAAATATTCAAGGTTACGTAAATGTTTAATTAACGGGACTTAAACAAAAATTAAGCCCAAAAAGAGTATAATGCTTAACTAACATAGCTTTCACGTTAGAAAAAGCTCATGAAAGAAACCACTCCCACAGCGATGCCCCCGTGCTTTGAAAGATGGTGTCAAAGATTTGATGATGTGTTTACTCATAAAGCTCAAAAAAGAGAGTTTAGACACTATATAGGGGGATTACTGGGGGAAAGTGAGAGAAAAAACCTGTTTCAAATGGCGGATAATGCTGTAGGTGTAACTTACCACCGATTACATCACTTTTTGACCGAAGCACCTTGGTCTAGTGGGCAGGTGAATGAGCGTCGATTGGAAATCATGAATAAGTGCAGTCAAACGAGAATTAGTAGAGGTTTTAGCTTAATAATTGATGATTCTGGTCATAGAAAAAGTGGTAATTTTACTGCTGGTGTGGGGAGACAGTATATTGGAGAAATTGGCAAAACAGATAATGGAATCGTAGTAGTAACAACGCATTTATATGATGGCAGAAAAAGCTTACCGTTAGATATAGAGTTATATCAACACGCTGATTCTTTAGCTCAAGGAAAACAAGATCCTCTATTTGAGAAAAAACCAGAACTAGCAATCAAGTTAATAGATCAAGCCCTAAACAGAAAATATCAACCTGGGATAGTAATTGTAGATGCTGGATATGGCAACAATACATCATTTTTATTAGAGTTGGAAAAACGGCAATTAAAATATTTAGGAGGATTAGCTAAAAATCGAAAAGTAACAGTTAATCAAACAGATAATATTCAACAAACAATTCGGTTAGATGAATTAGCCCAGAGCTTACCCAAAGAGGCTTTCACAGAAATTCAAACAGATTTGGATAAACCCAAAACATTATGGGTAGTAACTTGTGAAGTGGAAATATCAAGTTTAACTGGAAAGCGAAATATTGCTATCGTCATGAATGCTTCTACTTTCTCAGCAGCCACCGATATTGACTACTTCATCACTAATATATCTTCATCAATTGTTACACCACAATGGATAGTTGATACATATTCTCAAAGGAATTGGGTAGAAGTTTTTTACAGGGAAGCTAAAGGATGGTTAGGACTTAAAGAATATCAAGTTCGTGATAAAAGGAGTTTACTGCGCCATTTTATTTTGGTTTTCTGTGCCTATACTTTTATTCTTTGGCATCAGTTAACTGGAGGATTAAGACGACGGTGGGCAAACAAACCTTTAAATACTTTTACTGAAGCTTTAGAAGCTTTCAGAACAGCCATGTCTTTTCGATTTATTGATTGGTTGAACTTAAATCGTGACGTGTTTGCTGCTTACAAAGCTAGTTTGGGTTACATTTGGGCTTGATTTTTGTCTAAGTCCCGTTAACAGATTTTAGAGACGTTGCACTGCAACGTCTCTAAATATATATTCGTGAGAAATTATGTATTTTCCTATTGATTTGTTGGCTGTAGTTCTTTTTCAGTTTGAGGATGAGCTTCTTCAATTTGCTGATTTAATTTTTCCGCCATTTCTAGGGCTATCAAAATCAATTTCTGTTCCATGTTGCCACAGCCTCCCTCATCGCTGACTTGGGGGTATATATGAGGGTTAGACAACATGGCTGCTAACAATTGAGATGCGGTTTGTTGTAGTTGACTGTTCACGGGTTTATTCTCTCCAGTCTAAGGGCGGTTCAATAACAATGTGATCCGATTTACCTGCACGCGCACCGGGTTTATCAACTATTTTGACGGTGGTTGCTTGCGGTCCTTCTTCACCTTGCTCCACAGTGAAATGTACACCAGTACCAATTTCTAAGCGGTCAAAATCGTGATGTAAGACGCTATTTCTGTGGAAGTAGATTTCTCTGCCTTCTAAGGTTTTGATGAAGCCATAGCCTCGATCGCGGAACAGTTTGGTGACAAGTCCGATATTGGCACCAATAGCTTCTTGATCTTGGGCGCGATCGCTTTGTTGTTGACGCTCAGTCAGTTTAATCAACCTTTGACGAGCTGCATCAAAAGCATCACGGATGACGGCATCCAGTGGTTCATACTGCACACCGTGATCAGGATTACTTTCGGCTACAAGTTCATGTCCAGGTGGTACAGTCAGATCAATTCTGACACGATAGGGCGAACCACTACGCGGGCGATCGTGTATTTTTTCAACAGCAATATGGCAGCTATTGATATAACTGCAAATATGTTCTAACTTGGCAACTTTTTCTTTAATAAGGTTATCAATCGCATCTGTTTTATCGAGATTGCGATAAGTAATTTCTAGTGGTATTTTCATGTGAAAGTTAGAGTTTAAAGGTTATAAGCTAGAGACTAGGAAGAAGTAGGGGAGCAGGAGGCAAAATTTATTCAATTTTGAATTTTGTAGTTTGCTTCTTTGCAGGAGTATTTTGAATTTATATGCCCAATCCCTAATCCCCAACAGTAGATAATGATTGATGATTATTCGCTTGAATTAGTAACTCGCGGACTTGATCATCTGTAGTTTGAGGAAAATCTTCATACCACATACCCACGCTATAAAATGGGCTAGGTGTGGCAGCACAAACAATTTTTTCCACCTTGCTTTCCAACTGTTGACAGGTTTCAGATGCAGCAACGGGTATAGCAATCACAATCTCTTTGGGTTGCTTTTGTCTCACAGCAAGTACAGCAGCCCACATGGTTGCACCAGTTGCTAAACCATCATCTACTAAAATAATTGTGCGTCCCTGTAATTCTGGAAAAGGTTCATCACCGCGATACATAGCTTCGCGTCTTTCTAATTCCCGTTGTTCTTGGGCTGCAACTCTGGCAATTACTTCATCAGGAATATTAACTTCAGTAACAATTTGTTGATTAATGATGCGGACACCACCGGAAGCTATCGCTCCCATTGCCAGTTCTGTATTATCAGGTACGCCAAGTTTACGTACTATCAAGACATCCAAGGGTGCATTTAAGGCTTTAGCAACTTCAAAGGCAACGGGAACACCACCCCTAGGTAGGGCTAATACTAGCACATCTGACTGGTTAGCATAATCTGCTAAGTGACTAGCCAGAGCTTGGCCTGCGGCTGTGCGGTCTTTAAATAGCATGGTGTCACGCTCCTGCAAAATCACAATTACTGGTTAAGTGTTGACGCACATTTTTCCTTGACTTCCTGACTCAAACAACGGGTCAAATTCTGATGGTAATTGGGAACGAATATCGTTGATTTCCCCTGGACTAATAGCTTCTGTCAATACTTCTATGACTGTACGGGCATGATGCACCGCTTTTGGCAGGTCTACATCTTCTAAAAGGCTAACTCGCTGAAAAAACTCATCTAGAGAGAAGCGTGTACCAGCACCTGCATATTGGTGTTGCAGATATTGGGCAATGCCTTTTGGTAGTTGAGCCGCAGCATTGAGAGGTTCGTTGCCAGCTATGCGTTCGGCTAATGTTTCTAAAGTAGCACGAGTTGCAACTTCAGCATCACCCCTTGAACTGAGATGTGCGCGATGTTGTACCTGTCCGATAAACTCATCGTGTTGCATATTACCTCCAGGTAGGTTTTAATGCCTGAGTGTTACTTAACTTTTTGCTACCGTTGTTTGATTGTAAAAAGCGAAAGATTAAATGTCCTCTGACTAACGAGGCGACATCTTTACTATGTCAGTCTGCCTATTGGATGAATTTAAAGAATTCCAGATAAAAAAATATCCACAATGTAGGGTGCGTCAGTATAAATAATTTCTTGGTACAGCTAGGTTTTCTCTCACTGACGCACCCTACCCCCTGCCCCAAGTCCTAAATGTTTGCTTATATTGCAAGCCATAACAGAATGAGCATGGCAGGCCGTAGACTGACATCTAGATAGCATTGTCAGATAGATTATGTCATTAACTTCCATGCCCTCGCTACGAGAGCAACAACATCCCCTAATTCGCCAACTAGCTGACTGTATTGAAGCGGTTTGGCATCAAAATCTGGATTTGTCACCTTATCACTTGCCTGCTGAGTTGGGGTATGTGGAAGGAAGGCTAGAAGGTGAAAAACTCATCATTGAAAATCGCTGCTATCAAACACCCCAGTTTCGGAAAATGCACTTGGAACTGGCTAGGGTGGGAAATATGTTGGACATTTTGCATTGTGTGATGTTTCCCCGTCCAGAATATGACTTACCGATGTTTGGGTGTGATTTAGTGGGGGGTAGAGGTCAAATTAGTGCCGCGATCGCAGACTTGTCTCCTGTGAACCCAGAGCGGATTTTACCAGCAACCTATGACACTCAATTGTCATCTCTTCCATCTCTAGACTTTTCACAACCTCGTGAATTACCAGAATGGGGAAAAATTTTCTCAGATTTTTGTCTGTTTGTGCGTCCCAGTTCTCCCGACGAAGAAACTATGTTTTTAGGACGGGTGGGGGAGTTTTTACAAATTCATTGCCAAGCAGCGATCGCATCTAGTCCTGTTGAGTCTGAAAAGATGCAGCAAATTCTCGCCGGACAACGCAATTACTGCACCAAACAGCAACAGAACGATAAAACCCGCCGGGTACTAGAAAAAGCCTTCGGTTCCGAATGGGCAGAAAATTACATGACTACAGTATTGTTTGATTTACCAGAGTGAGGGATTGGGGATTGGGGGCTGGGGACTGGGGACTGGGTTTTTCTTCCCCTACTTCCCCTACTTCCCCTACTTCTACTAAATAGAATGGGTTTGGAGTAATTAGACATTGGCTAGTAAATACTTCTATCACATTGGTTTTAGTCCAGATGATCTGGGAGCTTCACCTCCTAGTATGGCTGTATTATCTGGCGATCCGGAACGGGCGCGTTTGATCGCTCACACTTATTTACAGGATGTCTGCCTACTTTCAGAGCATCGGGGACTGAATAGCTATTTAGGATACTTACCCAATGGTTGCCCAATTTTATCTGCTACCAGTGGTATGGGTGCGCCTTCCTTAAGTATTGTGGTGAATGAGTTAGTGCAGGTAGGTATTAAAAAAATTATCCGCATAGGCACTTGTGGCTCCATCCAGTCTCATATACCAGTCGGTAGCATAGTTATTAGTAGTGCGGCATTATGTCGTCAAGGTGCAGCCAATGATATTGCTCCTGTGGAATATCCAGCCACCGCCGATCCGTTTCTGACTGTAGCTTTGGTGAAGGCGGCGCAAGCATTAAAGGTTGAGTATTACATGGGAATTACGGCTTCGGTAGATACTTTTTATGAAGGGCAAGAACGTACCGATTCTGCTAACCCTTATTTAATGCGATCGCTGCATGGTATCACCAGAGAATATCAGCGTTTAAATATTTTGAACTACGAGATGGAATGCGGCACACTGTTTAAAATGGCTGGAGTCTATGGCTTTGCAGCTGCGGCTGTTTGTGGTGTAGTGGCGCAACGCACTATTACTGAAGAAGTTATCTTATCTCAAAAGGATATGGCAGTGAACAATGCGATCGCAACTGCTATATATGCCGCAAAAAACTGTAATTAAAATAGCAAAATTCTTAGATTAATCAAAATCTTATTTGCTTTTAGTAGTTTTATTTAGTCTTTACTTAAACTTTATTTGTTGTCAGTAAATCTACTGTAATATATATAAATAAACCATAATTTACTATTGCTTATATTTATTAGTATCAAGTAAATACCTAAAACAATTAGGTATTTAACCTGAAATATTTAAGTAATTGAAGAAGTAATATACACAAGCTAATAATGATGTAAAAATTTTCTATTTTTTAAAAAATTAGTATTTTTATCCTCAAATTTATAGAAAACATTGGAGAAATAAAGAATATGAAAAATATGGTTAAGTGCAGGATTGCAAGTATTAATTTAGCTGGAATTATAGCCATATCAATGCTAATGTTTTTAGCATTATCCCATCGTACTACTGCTCAATCTCCAGGCGACTGTTTTATGATTACCGCCTCTGGGAGAACGATTAAGTTAGATAAGCTTTGTCATAATTCCAGTGAGATCAAGAAATTTCCAGAACCAGAAAAAAAAGTGTTTCGAGTTCCTATCAAGCGCCGCCTGGGTAGAACTCCTGTAATTGATGTCACCTTTAATAACAAAAAAACCTTTGAGATGATTGTTGATACGGGTGCTAACAATACTGTAATTACTATGGGAATAGCAAATGCTTTACAAATCAAACCTACAGGAGTAATGGCAGCACAAATTGCTGACGGTAGCCTAATTCAATTCCCCACAGGGACAGTAAATTTGATGACAGCAGGTGGAGCTATAGCTAACAACGTAGAAGTAGCGATCGCACCTCAAGCACCCATTGGATTACTAGGTCACGACTTTTTTGATAACTACGACATTAAAATATTAGAAAAAACCGTAGAATTTCATCCTAGAAGTAAGCAATAGTCAATAATTATTCTCCCCTGCCCCTCTGCCCCTCTGCTCCTCTGCTCCCCTGCCCCCATCTCTAACCCCTCACTTCCAAGGGTAAGAAAATAGTCAAAACTTCCCCATATTGTGAACGCTGACGGACAATTAACTTACCGCCGATCGCTTGAAATAGGTGTTTAGTAGCAGCAATATTTAAACTAATAGTACCTGTTTCTGGTTGGAACATCAGCAACTGACCGAGGGCTTTACGGATGGGAGGAGTTGCAGGTGCGCTAACTTTATTTGTCTCTTGACAGAGAGTTTGAGGCGACAGTTGTAACTTCAATTGATCTCCGGCGGGAATGACTTGAACTTGAATATGGCTACCAGCTGGCAAACTGCGGGTGAAGTTTTCCATCAAACCCGTGAGTACCCGATCTAACATGGCTGGATTACTCACTACCGTAGGCAATTGCTGCGGTAAAACCACATCTAAAGTTAGATTGCGACGTTGTGCAGCTTGTTGCCAACGAGGAATGCTTTGTTGTAGCACCTGATCTAGAGACATTGCAGTCAAGTAGGTGTTAGCAGCCTTGCTTGAGGTACAAGTTTCTAATTCTGCTGCCTTAAATAACAACTCCATGCGATCAATTTGCTCAGTACACTCGTGATCGATAATTTCTAAGCGATTGATCACATTGGCTGGCAAATCTCGCCGCTTGAGTAATAGGCGAGTCATGGTGCGAATAGTTGTTAGTGGAGTGCGGACTTCGTGAGCAAAGGCTTGGAGTAATTCTACATCAGGGTTTGGGGTGGAGTGATTGGGGAGTGGACATTGGGGATTGGGAATTGGGGATGGGGGATGGGAAATTGGGTACTGGGAGAAGTCTTCTTTAATCGCTTCTGATTCTGGTACGGCTTGGAGCAACAACTGACTAAATTGAAGCAAAGTACGGTAATCTGGTGCAACTACGGGATAGTTTTGTACCAGTGCGTCCAATTCAGTAAAAAAATCGGGATTAGTGAGCATGACTCGCGCACCTAGCGATCGCCATGCTTGTTGTACTATCTCTGGTTCAAAGGAAAATGAAAAGGTTTTTTGTCCGTCTGGGTGGGTTGCTAAAACCAACACTAAGCTAAATTTATTTGTAAATACCAGACAAAACTGCTCTGATGCTAAGGGATCAGCTGGTAGTAAAGGTAGTACCGACTCGCCAGGAGTATTTGCTGCTTCCGAAATAGCGATCGCACTTGGCATTTGAAACGGCATTAACGCCAAGGGGTTAAATGGTTTGGCTGTAAAAGTTACTTTTTGCAACTTTTGAGTTAATATTGGCTGACTAAATAGGGGTGCTGGTGCAGCCAAAACCAATCCAGGGACTGCATCAATTGCGGCAGTGGCTAACGTATTAATTAGCAGCTGTTCTGTCGCTGCTAAACTCATCCGCCATTGCTGCTCTGCTTTGGTGACTGAGCATTCAGCCAAAGTTGATTGACTTTCGGCTAGCACTTCACTCAGACTTGGCAATATCCATTCGTACACAGACTTTCACCCCTTGGTTCAAGAGCGATTAGCAGCTTTGAGATTTAAAGTTTCACTACTACTTTAGAGGTTATAGTCATTTACGCTCTAATAACAGTCGTATAACCGAACAAAATAGGCGCAATTTCCCCTGTGACAATACCAGCCTCGCTGCCTAACACTTTTATTTCTTCTTCCCTGTTCCCTGTTCCCTGTTCCCTCCCTACGCAAATAATTTGGCTACGCCACGTTACACGAACAGTAATCAAAGCGGATTCCTATAGTGATTAGTATTACTTTTAACTATGGACTACCGCAACGCCAAATATATGTAAGTGTAATAAAAATTGAGTGGACACTTTTAAAAAGTGGCTAGCGGATTTTAGCCTTTACAAGTAGTAAGAGTTTCTAGTGTCAGTGATCTTGTGCTTCTTGCTTTTAAGATTTACTATTTCAAACTTTATTTTGATTTAAACTTTCTCCTCAGCAAGATACACAGGTCAATTACTCGCTGCAATAATTCAATCTGGAGATAAACATGAAAAAGCTAGTTACCTTCGTAGTTAGTGCTTGTTTATTAGTTGGTACATTTGGCTGTCAAGAAGCTGTAAAAAATACTTCCGAAACGCCTATTCCTACAAATGGAACAGCCAAAACGCCTGAAAAACAAGCTACTCAAACTACAAAACCCACAGATAAAACTCTCAAATCTACTGAGAAATCAACAACTACTCCAGATAGTAAATTCAAAACTGATAAACAAAATAATACAGCCACAACATCTGAACAAGATTTAAAAAATGCTGTTATTAAAAAGTTACAGAAAGGTTTACCTGGAAATAAGTTAGAAGTAGAAAATAACAAAGGTGAAATTACCCTTAAAGGTAAGGCTGCTTCTAAAGAAGAACTAGAAAAAGCTGAAAAATTAGTTAAAGAGGTGAAGGGAGTTAACAACGTCAAAGTAGAAGCAGAACTTGAAGATCAGAAAAAATCTTAAAAGTAAAGGTTTTAGAAATTAAATAAAAAACAATCGCTTGATTCCAAAGCGATTGTTTTTTATTTATCTCAGACTTATTCCACTGATAATTATTTGAGGTTAGTAGTGAGGACTTTAGTCCTAATTTTGGAGATTAAATTATTTTTGACATTTGCGTAAGCTTTTGAATATGACTACCTTTATTCAGGTGTTACTGTTGGTGTCGGATCTGGGGTTGGGGTTTCGGTGGGTGTGGGTATGGGTGTGGTGGTTTCTGTGGGCGTTGATGTAGGTTCTGACGGTGAGGTAGGACTTTCTACTGTCAGGCTAAGTTGATAATCTGCTGGTGTGGATGCAGTAGATACCACAACGAACTCATAAAATCCTGATTCTGGTAGTTCAGTGGATAAATTGCGTTGCTGAGAATCTTCTAAAAATACGATTTTGCCGGAAGGAGAATAAACTGATAACAAAACTTTGGAATTTGCTTGTAACTTTAAATCTAAAGATTGGTCTTTGCCAAGATCAGCAATAAAAGCTCTGCCCGCAGCAGGTTTGAGAGTACCACTGACGGTTTTACTGGTAGCACCTGGAGCAAAAACAATTCTTTGTAAAGCACTACCAGCTAAGAGTGCATTAAGTTTGTCACTCACAAAGGCGTGCCAAATTTGTCCGATGGGTTGATTAAGAAAATCTTGACCTTTTTGTTCAGGGAAAGCATTAAAGAAAGCTGCATCACCCAAGTCATATAAAGCCCGACTACTAACGTTGATTTGATTAACTTCTACTTTCCAGCGATCGCGTTCTGCGGCTGTGTAAGTTCCTAATTGTCGTCTGGCTTTGGTACTCAAGGGGGCCAGTTTTTCTAATAATTGTGCAGCAATTTGATCCCATTCTGCCCGTAAACTTTCATCTGCTGGTTCATCGCTGAGGGTGCGTCCCCGTAAACTGGGATTTTGCTCCCAAAAGCGTTGATTCACTAAATTCACATAGAAATTAAAGTCTATACCTAACTGTTGACGGCGATCGCTTAATCTTTGTTTGCGTCGTCGTTCTGCTGGCGAATATTTATCTAAGGGATTGGTGGGTTGGGTAATAGTTGGTGTCGGCGTGGGGTTAACTACGATGGGATCATCTCCTCTCCCATTCAATCCCCACCAAGCTAATCCGCCAACACCAACTAATGCTATTACAGCTAAGAAAAGTTTTGTGGGTGTCCACGATTTTTTGGGTGGGGAAGGTGGGGGAGTGGGGGAAGTAGGGGGAGATGGGGGAGTGGGGGAGACAGCCAGGGTGGCGGATGTGGGGGCTGTTGTGGGTGGAGATGTGGGAATTGGTGCTTGAGTTGCGGGATAATATATCGGTGTTTGTGTGGGGTTGAGTGCTTGTAAAACTTGCTGGGCTGATTGGTAGCGATCGCCGGGTCTAGGAGCTAGCATTTTATCTAACACCTGCCCTAGAATTGGACTTAGGCTAATGTCCCGTCGCCACTGCCAAGCCAGAGTGTAAGTATCGAGTAATTCTTGGGGTTGTTTACCAGTCAGTAAAACCAATGCGGTAACAGCCAAAGCATATAAGTCACTGTGAGGATAAACCGAGCCAGTTTGCATTTGTTCTGGTGGCGCAAATCCTACCTTACCCAGTAGAGTGGCGGCTGGAGTCGGCACAGCTGCCCCAGGTTGATAATATTGGGAAACAACAACAGCTGCTACTTGTTTGACACCACCAAAGTCAATTAATACTGGTAATTGATCAACACTGCGAAGGATTAAGTTATCTGGCGAAATATCCCGATGGATCACACCCAAAGCATGGATGTAATCCAACACTGGTAAAATTTGCTGTAAAAGTTGGCGAATTTCTGCTTCTGTAAATCTTAAACCCTGTTGTTTGCGGGCATTTAATAGGGCATTATAAGTTTCCCCTTCCACATAATCCTGAACTAAAAATAGATATTCTTTACCTTCGAGGTTGGTGTGGAACAGTTCTCGAAAGCGGGGAATTTGGGGGTGCTGTAGTTTATACAGAACGCTAGCTTCCCGTTGAAATAATTCTTCTGCTTTTTGGAGAACGTATTCTGTTTGAACTTGAGGATAAAATTCCTTTAAAATGCAAAGTTCACGGAAACGATTAATATCTTCAGCCAAATAGGTACGTCCAAACCCACCCTTACCAACTTGACGTACAATTACATAGCGATCGCTTAAAGTTAGCCCCGGTTGAATACCAGAACTTTGGGGATGATCCACCAACTTCTCACCACACTGGAGACAAAAGCGACTCCCCGCAGAATTTTCGTGTCCTTTAGAACAATAAAGAGAATACATAGTTATTAGTTATATAGGCAATAGGCAATAGGCAATAGGCAATAGGCAATAGTTATTCTCCTCTACTTCTCTGCTCCTCTGCTCCTCTGCTTCCCCAATCCCCAATCCCCAGTCCCCAATCCCCAGTCCCCAATCCCCAATCCCCAATCCCCAATCCCTATCTCCCGCTTTTGGCTTGATTAACTTGATCAGCAGCGATCGCATACCAAATTTGACCTAAAGTTTGTTGATTCAGTTTCCCACGCTGTTGACCAGGAAACAACCGATCAAATTTTTGATTGGTATCTCTATTGAGATCATTAACTGTGTATTTTCCCAGTTGTCCAGAACGGGCTTGTCTTCTCCATCTTTGATAATCTTGCTCAGTATAGCTGCCTAAATTCCGGCGTGAATCGGTACTGAGGTTAGCTTGTTCTATTTTATTCAATAAATCCCCAGCAATAGTCTGCCACTCATCCCGTAAAGCTTTATCCTCCGGTTTAGAAGTGAGGCTTCGTCCTTTAAGTTCCGGTTTTTGGGCATAGAATAAGCCATCTACCGTCCGAATAAAAAATACTTCCGGAATTTCTAATTGTTGACGACGGCTGAGAATGTCACTCAGACTAATTTTGGTTTTACTCCCGACTGGTTGAGCAATCGGATTGGGTAAGGATGGGATTTGGGGTAAGGAGATTGATGGCAAAGTAATTGATGATACACCACGAACTACGGCATTGACTACAGCCCAAGTACCTGCACCAGTCAAAACCACTAAAGCTGTCCCGCCAAAACTCACTGCAAAAGGACGCAACCAAACCGGGAAGGGTAACTTTTGGGCAACGGCTTGAGTTTTGTTATGTAATTTACTGACAATCGCGCCTGCTGCCTTGCGTCCGGGGGCAACTACCATTGTCTTAATCTTGGTAAGATGGGTGACAGGCGGTTGAGTGAGAGATGGTGAAGGTAAATTTTTGAGAATTTGATCAGCGTTTTGATAGCGATCGCTTGGTTTATAAGCCAGCATCTTTTTTAACACCGACTCTAGTTTTGTACTAACATTGATTTCTCTACCCCAACGCCAAACACCTTGATAGCTGTCATATAGTTTTTGCGGTTCTTTTCCTGTCAGTAAAACTAAAGCTGTCACCGCCAAAGAATATAAATCACTGCTAAAAAATACCTTTCCCTGTCGTAATTGTTCTTCTGGTGCGTAACCTTTTTTACCTAGTAAAGTGTGATTAACAGCCAATTTAGTAAACCAGAAGCCCTCAGAAGCTGGTAATTGCTTCACCCCACCAAAATCAATCAGCACAGGTAAATTATCACCACGCCGCCAAATCAAATTATCAGGAGAAATATCACGGTGTACTACATCTAGAGAGTGAATATAAGATAAAACTGGCAAAATCTGTTGTATTAAAGTAATTACTTCTTCTTCACTAAAAGTCTTCCCTTGACTTTGACGCTGTTCTAAGATTTGGTCAAAATTATCACCCTCTATATAATCTTGTACCAAAAAGAAAAAATCCCGACTGCCGATTTTCACCTGTAGCGAAGCGTGAAACCTCGGAATTTGAGGATGGTGAAGTTTTTTGAGAACATTTGCTTCTCGCTCAAACAACTCCTTAGCTTTTTGTAAATCCTGTTTCTCAGTAACTTGGGGAGCAAATTCCTTCAGCACACAGGTTTGATTTGATTTCTTAGTATCCTCAGCCAAATAAGTCCGTCCAAACCCACCCTGTCCTAATTGCCGTATCACCCGATAACGATTATCTACAACTTGCCCAACAGCAAGAGCCAAAGGTTCACCGCAATGAATGCAAAAACGATTACTGCTATTATTTGCGTGTTGTTTACTGCAATATACCTGCATGGCGCTGAAGGATAGATGAGGGTTTTTAGAAATTACTACAACTAATACAGTTTAATTTACGGAGTAAGGAGTGGGGATTGGGGATTGGGGACTGGGAAGGAAATAAGGATAATAACTATTGACTATTGACTAACTAATGATGAACAACAAATTACGAGGGCAGCAAGCAATCCAGGCATGGGAAGATTTTGTATCTACCCCTCTAGAAGCATTATTACAGCAGCATATCAACACTGCTAGTGAATCAGCTGTCTTGGATTTATTTCATGATGTAGCTGCTGATGTGCCTGCTTACAAAGCTTTCTTAGCAGAGAAAGGAATTAATCCCGATAGTATCCAAACTTTTGCGGATTTTCAGAAACTTCCAGCGATCGCTAAAGAAAATTATATCTCGCGTTATCCTCTAACTAATTTATGTCGCAACGGGCAGCTAGAAGGTTGCGATATGATTGCGGCTTCCTCCGGTTCTACAGGTAAGCCGACATTTTGGCCTCGGTTCTTCACCGATGAATTACAAATTGCTACACGCTTTGAGCAAATTTTTTACGACAGTTTCGCCGCCGATACCAAACGCACCCTCGCAGTAATTTGTTTTACCCTCGGTACTTGGGTTGGTGGGATGTTCACTACAAATTGCTGTCGCTATCTTGCCAGCAAAGGCTACCCCATCACTGTGATTACACCCGGTAACAATAAAGACGAAATATTCAGGGTAGTGCAGGAACTAGGTGGCAATTTTGAACAGGTGGTTTTATTAGGATATCCACCATTTCTGAAAGATGTAATTGATACAGGAATTGTTCGTGGTGTGGAATGGCCACGCTATCAGATTAAATTTGTGATGGCAGGTGAAGTATTTAGCGAAGAATGGCGGAGTTTAGTAGGCGAAAGGGTAGGTTCTCAACATCCCTGCTATGATTCCGCATCACTTTACGGTACAGCCGATGCGGGAGTATTAGGCAATGAAACCCCTTTGAGTATTTGTATTCGGCGTTTTTTGGCACAAAACCCCACAGCCGCTAAAGCATTATTTGGAGAATCCCGTTTACCTACACTGGTGCAGTATGATCCAGTGAGCCGCTTTTTTGAAGTGCAAGATGGGCAATTATTATTTTCTGGCAATAACGGTATTCCCCTAATCCGGTATAACATCTTAGACACTGGGGGAATTATCAGCTATGATGCTATGCTTCAGTTTTTAGCAAACTGGGGATTCAACCCACTGGAAAATCTGACTTCTACTACTCCCCATTCCCCAAGAGGTATTCGCAAACTACCCTTCGTCTACGTCTTTGGACGCTCTAATTTTACAGTTTCCTACTTTGGCGCAAATATCTACCCCGAAAATGTCACAGTAGGGTTAGAGCAACCTGTGATTAAAGAATGGGTAACAGGTAAGTTTGTCTTGCAGGTAAAAGAAGATGCCGATCAAAATCGATTTTTATCTGTAGTGGTGGAATTAGCACCAGAGGTAGAAGGTAGTGAAGATAAACACCAAGCCATAGCTAATTCAATTCTCACCCAACTGTTGCGACTGAACAGCGAGTTCGCCAATTACGTCCCGAAGGAATACCAAACACCCCAAGTGATGTTAGCACCAATGGGCGATCGCGAATATTTCCCCATCGGTGTCAAGCATCGCTACACACGCCAGTAAGAAGTCTTTAATTTACCGCAGAATTAGGGATAATATTTTACTGACTCTACTGATACGCGATCGCCCTTGGCTTACGATAATATCTGCAAATACCTAGCAGAAAACTATCCTGCTGAATTCTCTAGATGGTTACTCTCATCTGAAACTTCAGACATCCAGGTACTAAAAACAGAACTCAGTCTTGAACCCATTCGAGCTGATGCTGTTACTTTTCTACAAATATCCAATCAAATTCTGCATCTAGAATTTCAAACTTTACCCACATCCAATCCTCCAATTAACTTTCGGATGCTGGATTACTACACCAGATTGAAACGACAATACTGGTGTCAAATTGAGCAGGTGGTAATATTTCTGCAACCGAGTACAGCAGAAATAGTTTTTCATACCGAGTATGTAGACACTAAAACCAGACATGAATATCGAGTGATTCGGATTTGGGAAGAAGATCCCACGCCACTGCTAGCTAACCCGGCACTTTTACCTTTAGCAACTTTAGCTAAAACTAATTCACCCAATACCCTCCTAGAGCAAGTTGCAGCCCATGTCGATATGATTGAAGAAACAGATGAGCGAATCAATATCTCAGCTTGTGTACAAGTGATAGCCGGGTTGCGCTTTGAGCAAAATTTGATCCGACAACTATTTCGTGAGGAAATTATGCAAGAATCTGTGATTTATCAGGATATCCTGCAAAAAGGACTACAACAAGGACTACAACAAGGACTACAACAAGGAAAACAGGAAGGGGAAGCAACGTTGATTATCCGTCAGCTTCATCGTCGATTTGGTAATCTTGATCCTCAAATACAACAGAGGATTCATGAGCTATCAACTAATCAATTAGAAAATTTAGCAGAAGCACTCTTAGATTTTTCTAGCCTAACTGATTTAATCAATTACTTAGCAGAAATATCAACCCAGGATTAGGATGTCAATCCGCTACATAAACAATGCGAACTATTGCGGAAATTAACGAGAAAATTCACCGTCAAACTGCGGTGGTGTTAACATCTGAAGAATTTAAAGCACGAGTTTTAGAAGTCGGTGTGAGTAAAGTTGCCCAAGAGGTTGATGTTGTCACCACTGGCACTTTTGAGCCGATGGAATCAAGTGGTGCAATTATTAACCTGGGACATACTGACCCGCCAATCAAAATTCGCCGTTGTTGGGTGGATGGCGTTCCCGCATACAGTGGTTTTGGCGCAGTTGATTTATATTTGGGTGCTAGCTGTGCTGTGGATACGATGGATGGGGAAGAAGTTCGGGAGCGTGGTGGCGGTCATGTGATAGAGGATTTAATCGCAGGTAAACCTGTTCACGTCAGAGCGCAAGGACAAGTTACAGATTGTTATCCCAGAGCTAGTTTTGAAACTTCTATTACCCGCGACACTATTAATCAGTTTTATTTATTTAATCCGCGCAATCTTTATCAGAATTTTATCGTGGGGGTGAATGGAGGCGATCGCCAACTTCATACTTATCTCGGCCCTCTACAACCGCGTTTGGGTAATGCGGTTTATTCTAACCCTGGTGCGATTTCTCCCCTATTTAATGACCCGAATTTACAACTTATCGGCATTGGCACCAGAATTTTTCTAGGCGGCGGTGTTGGTTATGTCGCTTGGGAAGGTACACAACACTTTCCTTTACAGAAGCGGTTAGCGAATCAAACACCGATTGGCCCGGCTGCTACTTTAGCGTTAATTGGTGATGCTAAACAAATGGATGCCCGATGGGTACGAGGTTGTTACTTTAAAAATTATGGGCCTTCGTTAATGTTGGGCGTGGGTGTACCAATCCCCATATTGAATGAACAAGTAGTAGAACACTGTGCAGTGCAAGATCAAGAATTAGTTGCGCCCATAGTTGATTTTTCCATTCCTCGGCGTGTGCGTCCGACATTTGGTTTGGTGAGTTACGCCCAACTGAAGTCCGGGCGTATCACCATTGAGGGGAAAACAGTGCGAGCCGCCCCTTTGGCAAGTGTGTTTTTATCTCGGCAAGTTGCCCTAGAGCTAAAACAATGGATTGCAGCAGGCAGTTTTACCCTCACAGAACCAGTAGCCCCGATACCGATGGAACGTTCTTTTCTCCCTCAAGACCGTTGGACAGACTTTTAGGGTGGGGGCTGGGGACTGGGGATTGGGGACTGGGGACTGGGGACTGGGGACTGGGGATTGGGGACTGGGTGTAAAAACATCCCTTTTACCATATCTAATCCTTAATACCTAATCCTCGATCCCCGATCCCCAATACCCAATCCCTACTCTTGAGTCGGCTTTGGTCGTTTTACAGGTTTCGGGATGGGTGTAGACGACGGCGAGGGCGAGGGCGATTTTGGCAAGGGTTTGGGAAATGACGAGGATTCACCGCTTGCTCTCTTGACGGGGCGTGGAGTTTCTCCTGGCCGTCTGGGAGGGAATGGTCTTCTGCCACCGCCACCACCACGAGGCCCACCACCACCTTTGAATGGAGGTCTACGTTTTTTGGGTAAGTCAGCGATCGCTTCCGCCGTTTCTACTACTAATACGTCGGCTTCTCGCTTGGCTTGGAAGTCCCAAAACTTGCCTACAGCTTTGGTGGTTAACACACCGCGCAGTTTTAATTTGAAATATTTGGGTTTGTCAGTCGGTTTACGTGGAGCCTGCTTAATTTTGACAACCAAGCTCTTCTCGTCGAAAGACTGGTAAACTACCTCGCCACGCACAGAAAAACCACCATCGGGAATACCAGATGAAGGTACTGGGGGGTTTGTAGTTGCTTGATTTTGATCGGTTGAACTCTCATCTGGTGTCTGTAATACTTGTGACTCCAAATCTGGCTCGTTTTCTTCAGTTGACTTTTTGGCCAGACTTTCTGGCTCCCAGACCCCTACAATTTGAATGTGTAAGCTGTCATTTTCTTGTCTGGTGCGGGGATAAACTACCCACAAATGATCTTTTTCTAGGTCTAGGTGATTTTTCACTAGGCTCATAATCCGACCTAGGAGGACAGCATTTAGTTCTACGCCATCTGCGGTCAGTAAGATGCCTTGAGTAAATTGGTCATCACTGGCTCGATAGCGTCCCCGAACTAATCCGATGGCTCGGTACTGCATCGGTTCACTGGGCGGCGGAATCGGCTGTTGGCGATGGGCTTCGCCCCACTGTAGGTGATCGGCTAAGTTTTCATTTGAGTTGGTTTCACTGGACTGGACAGGTGGATTCTCAACCTTAGAGGGCTGGGTTGCTGCTACATGAACATGAGCAGCTGCCTCTGTTTGAGTTTGAGGTTCCTGGGAAGGAAAAGAGTTAGAGGATTCAGGCGAAGGCATCAGGTCGGAATTCATAAAAACTCCTTGGGCGGAGACACATCCCATTGTGGGATTTTACTAAGGCAGACGGAAAGAGCGTTTATACAGATGAAAGTATATTGGCTTTTTCCAAAATTACATCAGAACACTCTATACAATTGTAAAGACGCTAAATTGGTCATTCAGAATCTAAATGTGTAATTTAGCGTCTTTACTCTAGTTTCGGAAGCATATCATAGCTTCAAATCTGATGGCTCTCCCTAAAGTCATCACTTACTTTAGCAGTGCAGATAATCATTTGTTATAAAATTCACAGGTAATTGGCTGTTCTCCGCACGGTTTTGGAAATTTTTAACTTTCTAATTTGTGTCAATAATAATGAGATTAGAGTTTTGGAGAGGGACAAAATCGTGTCTCAACCGCGCAATCGCTGGATAGTTCAAATTATTTTAGCACTGGCAGTTCTGACTTTTGTAGGTGTTTCTGTAGTTCCCATTATTGGTGCTATCAACAATACGACATCCTCAAATCAGAATCCTGCTAGCCCCAGTACCAATTCTGCCGCCTCTGAGCAGAAAACAAAATTGCAAGACACTGTGCGGGGTTATGAACTGGTTTTGCAACGGGAACCAGAAAATCAAACAGCACTCAAGGGTCTATTACAAGCGCGACTACAACTGTTAAGTTTAAAGCAAGGTAATATTCAAGGGGTCATTGAACCTTTAGAAAAGCTAGCTAAACTCAATCCCGATCAGTCAGAATACGGTGTGCTATTAGCTCAAGCCAAACAGCAAATTGGTGATAAGGAAGGAGCGGCTCAGGCTTATCGGACAATTTTGGACACGAAACCTGGAGATTTAAAGGCTTTGCAGGGAATGGTGGCTCTGTTGTTAGATCAACAACGCCCAGAAGCAGCTATTGGTTTACTGCAAGATACCCTCACTAATGCGGCTCAAGCAAACACAATTCAGCCTGGAAGTGTTGATGTAGTGGCTGTACAGGTATTACTAGGTAATGTTCACGCTAACCAAAAACGCTATCCTCAAGCTGTTTCTGCTTTTGATCAAGCCATTAAAAAAGACCCCAAGGATTTCCGCCCAGTTTTGGCTAAGGCGATGCTGTTGAAGGAACAGGGTAAAGCCGCAGAAGCCAAACCTTTGTTTGATAGTGCTGTGGCTTTAGCTCCAGCCCAATACAAAGATGAAATTAACAAAGCCGCTACTGCAACCCCTGCACCTGCACCTGCACCTGTACCCACGACAGAAAGCACTCCTCCGCAATGAGATGAGGGAGTGGGGAGTGGGGAGTGGGGGAGATGAGGGAGTGGGGGGAGATGGGGAAGAATTTCTATTTACTTCATCCCCCTCATCCTCCTCATCCCCCTCATCCCCTTATCTTTCTCAGGCTCCTTCTATAGCGGCAACAACGCCAAAAATCAAAAACAAGCATCCGCCTGCAAAGGTGAGTTGACGCTCGGAAATCCTGCCGGCAATCATTTTGCCACCAATGACTGCGATCGCAGCACAAATGGCATGACCTAAAATAGCTCCTATGGTGACACCAATGGCGTTATTTCCGGCGGCTAAGGCTATGGTGGCGATTTGGGTGCGATCGCCCCATTCTGCCATAAAGGTCAATACAAAGGCTTCGATGACAATCGATAAGGGAGTTTTTTGTTTTGGTAGCTGGGAATCGGCTTTTTCTACTGCGGCTTTAGCTTCTGCAATTTCTTCGTTCATTTCGGCTTGTGCAACCGCAGCCGTCATCCTACTAGCTTGATACAACAACTTAATACCAAAGGCTAAAAATAATCCGATTTCAGCATAATGAATATAAACTTTTGGCAGTAGAGATGCTGCTTGTCCAAATAACACTGACAGGATTGTCATTGCAGCTAAAGCAGCTACCACTCCCACAAATACTAATCGCCGTGAATGGTGCATTGCCAAAATCACAGCAATAAAAAAAGTTTTATCCCCTAATTCTGAAACTGTAATTAATAATAAGCCGGCGGTAAAAGCTGTTATCACTCTTTCAAGCTCCTGAAGAATCGTGTGTCATGTGAGCTTGAAGAGAGCCAAAAGACCTCACCAAGCTCACATTTTTTGTGAACTTAGTGAAGGTCTCGCTACCAAATCTTGAATATTTGTCATCTGAACCAGGCTTATCGCCAGTGTGTTGATTCAGATGTACTGGCTGGGAAACTTTTTGCCAGTAGCTACTCCCCTTCTGTTATAGGTAAATCTTACATCTATTGCAGGTATGAGTCAATCAATTTTGGATTTTAGATTTTAGATTTTAGATTCAATCCAAAATCTAAAATTCGGAGGGTCAAGAATTATCCTGTCACAAATATTTTGGGAAATTGATATTACAATCAAGGAAATTTTCCTCCAAGGCTGATGAAGTATCATCTGAAAACAAACTGGAGACTCCAATGACTACAGCAGCGATCGCACTCAATTACAATAATTTTGAGTGCTGTTAACAAAGCTGGGCGTAAGCAGCATAGGGCATTGAATTTGTCTAACTTTCCTCAACTGCTCCCAAAGCTTTCAGCATTACTTTTTGAGCCTCTGTAATTCCCGTGACTCCAGTGATATTCATCCCCTCATAAGGGCCACCAGTCTTGAGGGTTTTCAAGTATTTACCTGTTTTAATATCCCAAAGTTTAATAGTCTCATCAGCAATGCCAATGGCAAGAGTTTGACTATCGGGACTCCATGCTACTGAATAAACCATATTGTGATGCCCGTCTAATGTCTTCAAACAATCACCTGTGTGAGCATCCCACAGTCTAGCTGTTTGATCACCAGATGTACTAGCAAGCATTTGACCATCGGGACTCCATGATAATGAAAATACCCAATGGGTATGTCCTTGTAAAGTGTTGAGGCATTGACCCGTGCTGGTATCCCATAACTTGATGGTTTGATCAAAACTGCCACTGGCTAGGGTTTTGCCATCAGGACTCCATACCACGGAATATACACCGTGATTATGATCTGTCAAGGTAGTGAGGCATTGACCTGTGCGGGTATCCCATAACTTAATGGTTTGATCAAAACTGCTACTGGCAAGGGTGTTGCCATCGGGACTCCATGATAAGGACAGTACCCAATTATTATGCTCTTGCAATGTCTGTAAACATTTACTAGTATGGGAATTCCATAGTTTCACTGTGCGATCGCAACTACCACTAGCGAGGGTTTGGCCGTCGGGACTCCATGCTACTGCATATACCCAATTGCTATGCTCCTGTAATATTTGTTGACATTCACCAGTGCGGGCATCCCACAGCCTCACGGTCTGATCACCACTACCACTGGCCAGGGTTTGTCCATCGGGACTCCACCTCACTGAATAAACACAATCAGCATGACCGTGTAATATTTGCTGACATTCACCCGTGTGGGTATCCCACAACCTTACGGTCTGGTCGCCGCCGCTACTGGCAAGGGTTTGTCCATCTAAACCCCATCTTAGTGAAAATACTACATTGGTATGTCCTTGCAACGTGTTGAGGCATTGACCAGTTTTGGTATCCCACAACTTGACTGCTTGTTGATAACTGGCACTAGCGAGGGTTCGTCCATCTGGACTCCATGCCACCGCAGCTACTGCACTCGTATGTCCTTGTAAGATTTTCCAACATTGACTGGTTTTGATATCCCACAATCTGATAGTCTGGTCAGCACTACCACTAGCAAGGGTTTGTCCATTGGGACTCCATGCCAATGAAAATACCCAATTTTTATGAGCTTGCAAGGTTTTTAAGCATTGACTGGTTTCGATATCCCACAGCTTGATGGTTTGGTCAGCACTAGCACTGGCAAGGATACATCCGTCGGGACTCCATGCGACTAAACCGACCATACCTGTATGTCCTTGCAAGGAGTGGAAGCATTGATATATGTTGGTATCCCACAACTTCACAGTTTGATCATCACTGCCACTGGCAAGGGTTTGTCCGTCTGGACTCCAGGCTATGGAGGTGATTGCACTCGTATGCTCTGTTAAGGTGTGGAGGTATTTTCCTGTGGGGAAAGTCCACAATTTCACAGTTTGATCATCACTACCACTGGCGAGGGTTTGTCCGTCTGGACTCCATGCCACGGAGTTAACTGCACTCGTATGTCCCTCTAAGGTATTGAGGCATTGGCCTGTGCGAAGATCCCACAACTTTACAGTTTGATCATCGCTACCACTGGCGAGGGTTTGTCCGTCTGGGCTAAAAATCACTGCTCGCACATAGTTTTGATGCCCTTCACAGTTCAAAATTGGTTGACTATTTGCAGTTTGCCAGATGCAAATATTGCCGTTAGTATTCCCTGTAGCGAGAAATTGACCATTGGGACTAAATGCAACGGAGACAAATCCGCCTATGGTTTGAGTGAAAACAGATTTAGTGAGATCGGAGTAGGCAAAGTTAACTTGATGTAAATTTACTTTTTGTAGATAGGCGTGCCAAATTGGTAAATAGGAAAAGTCATATCCTGTTAAGTTAATTTGCAGGTGATAAGAAAGGTTAATTAAATTACCACCACCGTAACTTGAGAATTTCCTTGACTTGCTTTTTAATCTCCTCAGCATCAATTGCAGTTGCTGTTCAATTGCTAGTGGGGAAAAAAATTTGCGCCGGATTTGTTGGACTATTGGTTCTAAAATTAACCTGCGTTGAGTCTCTGTGACATAATCTTTAGCTGTGGTTTTCAGTAAGGCATGAGTTTGCCACAGGGGAAAATTTTCTGTTGAAATTGTTTGTTCTTCTACCATTTCAGTGCTAACCTGCTTGAGCAATCGCTCCATCACGTATTCCATGACTACAGGTTGCTGGGTATAACTGCTATCTTTTTTTTCAATTAAAGAACGCCAACTCAAAGATTCTAGTGCGTCTAATAAGTCGGCTCTGGAAACCGCAGGGATAATATCTTGATGTAACTCTTTGATGCTTGTCCATTCTCGATTAATTGCTAGCCAGTACATAATGCTTTCCTCTAAGGAAGAAAGACGTTGGAACTGTTGGTCAAGCAAACGACGAATGCCGTTGAAAACTACTGTATCTTGTTGTAAAAATTCGCTAATTTGTCCATCAAAGAGGTCTTGAATTGAGGAGGCGACTATTTTTAATGCTAAGGGAGTATTGCTGTAGCGATCGCATAATTCTTGCTTTTCTTTCTCGCTTCCCGATAATCCTTTAGTTTCTACTACAGCTTGTGCTACTTCTGGTGAACCCCGCACTAATAAAGAACGCACAGCCATATCTGCACCCTCAAAGGTAGCAATTTCGGCTGGTTTTTCTCGACTGGTAAGCACTAAGCAACTCTGATGGGCTACTTCTCCAATGATTCTCAAGAGTTCGCTATATCCTTCATAGCCTGGACGATATTTACCAACATAATCACCTTCTTGGAAAATAGTTTCCCAGTTGTCCAAGATGATTAGGCAACGTGAGGAACGGAGGTAATGAATTAATCTATTAATTTCGGCTGTGGTTTCTTCTTGATGGGAAATAAAAGCCACTATATCAGTTAACAATGTGTCTAAAGGTGGAGCGTTGCGGAGACTGCGCCAAATGACATAATCAAACTCTGGTTGTATTTGTTGGGCTAATCGTACTGTTAGGGCTGTCTTACCTATCCCTCCGATTCCCAACACTGCCACCAGTCGGCTGTTATTTTCTATAATCCATTGCTGTAATGTTTCCAGTTCTGATGTTCGTCCGTAGAAGGTGGAAACATCCATTGCTTCCCCCCAGTCAGAGCGTGTGGAGATGATCTCAATGGGAAAGAGTTCAGGCTCTGGTTGAAGTGGATCACCTAAGTCTGCGATCGCTTGCCAGTCAAGCCCCAATTTTAAGCATATTTCGAGAAAATAACCGTAATCTACAGGTTTTCCCGTTAAAAACTTGCTGATAGTTGCCAAAGCAATTCCCATGTCTTGGGCAAGACTTTTTTGGCTGGAAAAACCATTGCGTTTGAGAGATGCTCTCACGTTTTCCAGACTTTGAGGACTAACTTTGAGCGATCGCGACATACGATACAGGAAAATTCTGCGTAACAATACTTAATACACTTAGATGATCTTACTCTAAAGTCAGTCACAAGTCAGTATATTCTCAGTCTTAAACTTAGTCATCATCAAGATTTAATGAGAATGAGCTAGTTTTTAACGAATTAGTAAAGCAATTAACCTTTTTGGCGCTATCCATTGCTTTTATAAACTTTTTCGCTGTTATAAGTCTGCATTGTCATAAATTACACCAGAAATAATGTACTCCACGAGACTAAGCATCAAGTTTAGGAAAAATCAACATGAGTAAACGTAATTCCCTATTGCCTCGCGAATTTCAGACCATTGAAACATTGCTGAAAAACTTCGACATATCACTCAAGTTTGTCGCTACTGATACATCTTTATCTATCTTCACCACTCTTAATAATTTTGCCTCTGTATCTAGTATTGACTTTTCAACAGCAATCACACCAGCCTTTGGTAATGATTTCAATCCTGAAAAATTAGAAACCCTGCGTCAACAGTGGGCTACCAGTGATTTTTCCGGGTTGCCAAAATTTGAAGTTCGTTCAGCCGCAGACCTTGGAGGTGCAAGGGCTGCTTTTTCTCGCAGTACCAACACAGTCTATGTATCAGCAGATTTGTTGCGTGAAGATTCTAGCTTAATTAAGGATGTTTTACTTGAAGAAATAGGTCACTTTATCGATTCCCAGATTAATCAAGAAGATTCGCGAGGAGACGAAGGCAAAATCTTTGCCAAGATAGTTCAAGGGCTTACCCTCTCTGAGCCAGAATTACAACAACTGAAATCAGCAGATGATGTTATTAACATTACAATTGATGGTCAAACACTAGAAGTAGAAGCGAATACAGACCCAGCCGATAATCTGCAATTTTTACCGGGTAAAATTACAGACTTATTCAATTCTATTAGGACGATTCTGGAGCAAAATATTCCAGACACCGCCAATCTGCCAATTGTAGGTGATAAATTTGACCTCAAATCCCGTGTAATTGAGTTTGTTAACCAAGTTGAAACCGAAATTAAAAGTAAGCTGGAAACCCTTCAAGATAATGCAGTTGACACTATCCGGCAAGCACTATTTGATGCCTTGAACGGCGCAGGTATCCTGTTAGATTCCGATGATGAAGGTGACGACATTAGTATCAACGACATCAAGACACCCCAGGATGCTAATAGTATTGCCTTCAAATTTGACGTAGGGGTCAAACTTGATCCTGATATTTCCCTAGACGAAAATCTGGGTTCACCAAACTTAGGTTTAAATCTCGGCGGTGGACTCAAGGGTGATTTAGACATTAAGTTAAGCGTTGGCTTTGGGGTTGACAATTTCAGTAATGATCAAAATGCCATCTTTTTAGAAACCTCAGTTGCTAAAGAATTCCAAGCGAAATTTGTCGGTAAATTGGTTGATGACAGTGATCAACCCCTGATTTTAGATGGTACTTTGGGCTTTCTGCAAATCGAGGCTACTGACAGAGGGAGTATACTGACAGCTGATTTTGCGGCTGACCTAACACTAGAAGCAGGTAGCAATGTCGATGGTAATGGTCGAGTCAGGTTCAACAATTTAGAGAGTCTAGAAATTGACGCTGACCCACTCACCGTTGAAGCAGACATTAAACTATTTCTGGCGTTGCATAAATGCGGGATGAGTTAACTAAATACAGGTATTCGTCTATACTTGAGATAATGGAGTAATAAACGAATTGAATATTTAAGCATATCTACTGATTTGGAATAACATAACGTTTTGCGATGTAGACGTGCTAAATAATGACTGCCGCGTGTATTTTCTCCTTCTACTCTGGTCATGTATGTTTTGCTAATAATGTGGTCTCCTGAGTCAATAAAACTCGCGTAGACCGGCCATCCATCAGAGACATAAAAATAGCATTGCCATAAAGAAACAATATCCCATAAAGGTTGGAAGGTTTCTGCACTGTGGTCTCCCAAGACCCAAGCTAAAATATTTTTTGGAAGTGATTTACTGCCGTCCACAACCAGATTTTGTTTTTTTGACCCGACAAAAGTCTCTAATTCATCAAGCTCGCCAACCAGTGGTATTTGTTCAATTGGTGGCGCATCTGGGAGTTTTTCGCCTGCTTGTTTTACCCAATTAATGACAGTTGTGTGATGAACCCCTTTGTCACGTTCAATCGCTCTAAATCCCATGCCGTTGACATACGAGCGCAAGCAACTTTGTTTGATTTCATCTGAGTACCCTTTTGGGGGACTATAGACATCGATAAATTGGCGACCACAACTCACACAGATGTGATTCTGTTTACCTCGACGTTTACCATTTTTTCTGATCTCCGTAGACTCACAGTATGGACAATGCACAGTAGTTTACCTCAATTCCTCCCTATATTATGCAACGCCGCATTTTCCTATACATTTGAACCTCCAGCCATTCCCATTTTTGGCCCAGTATCCCTACAGTTTAAAGGAGGTGTCTTTGCTAATGCTGCGATCGCAGTCGGTTATGATACCCAAGGGTTCATAGAATATCGCCAAGGTGGTTTTAGTGATGCCAGCAAACTTTTAGATGGATTTTACGCCAGCAGACCCACCGGAGATAAAGATGAAGATGGTGAGCGAGATCATAACCTCGAACTGGGTGGTTTAATTACTGCTGAAGCACAGTTAAACACCAAAGCTGTGAACGCATCTATAGGCGGTGGTTTATCACTAACAGTCTTCATGGACTTGGGTGATGAGTCCAACAATTATACAGTTCGCGGCAGTGAAATATTAAACACCATAGAGCAGGGGCAAAATATTCTGTGTCTGTTCAATCCCAGTGGTGAATTAACCTTTATTGTCTTTGGTCAAATTGAACTAGATTTTGGCTTCTTCAGTTTCTCCCGCAAACTAGATTTAGCCAACATTAAACTCATCAGCTTTACACCAGAAGACTTTGAAGACTTTTGCATTGGTGATCCCGATCAATACTATAACGTCATTGATAGAGAACCCGCTCCCGATTCACCCCTAGCCGAACAGTTAAATGATGCTGGGGTGGTGATTCGTACAGGTACTGATGGTAATGACATTATCATCGTCGAACACATCTCTGGTGATGCCAGCAATGAAGTTGTTGAAGTTCGAGGTTTAGACCCAGAACCTAAACGCTATCAAAATGTCAAGTTGGTAGTTATTGATGCTGGTAATGGGGATGATGAAATTCGCTTCATTAACGGTGTGATTGCCCCTGGTCAAATCAAAGGCGGTAATGGTAATGACAGCATTTTTGGTGGCTTGGGCGATGACTTTATATCTGGTGGTGCTGGTAACGACATCATTGATGGTGGTGCTAAGAATAAGAGTGGCAACACGGCTGAGTATAGCGATTCCCCAGGCGGGATTGTAGTTAACCTGGCTTTAGGACAGGCTAGCAATGATGGGTATGGTACTCAGGATACTCTCATCAATATTCAAAATATTGTTGGCTCAAGGTTCAACGACTCCATTGTTGGCAACAATGAAAATAATGTGCTTCAGGGTGACAACGGTAACGATACCCTATTAGGATTAGGTGGTGATGATGTACTACTAGCAGGAGCCGGGGCTGATTATATAGATGGTGGAGAGGGTAAAGATACAATCACCTACATTGGTTCCAAAGCTGGAGTTTATGTCAACGTCTCCAATAGCAATGTAACTTTTATCTCCCCCATAGATAAAGTGTTGACCAGTCTACCTGCTAATCGAGGATTTGGGGGTGAGGCTAACGGCGACAGAATCTTTAATGTTGAGAATGTCCAGGGTTCAGTTTATAACGACATTCTCGTGGCTAGTGATGCAGCTGGGAATGTATCTGGTTTGGATGGCGATGATATTCTCGTCGCTGGCGCTCAGGCTGATAACCTGGATGGGGGCAATGGTCGTGACTGGGTGACTTACAGACGCTCTAATGCAGGTGTGAATGTCAGTCTATTGACCAATAACAACAGTGGTGGATATGCGGCTGGGGATGTGATTGAGCGAGCTAGTGATGCGAATGGTGATCCCATTGCTAATAGAAGCTCAATTGAAAACCTGGAAGGCTCCAACTTCAGCGACACCTTAGAGGGTGATATTGCTAATAACATCCTCAGAGGACTTATTGGTAATGACACATTACGAGGCAATGCTGGTAATGACACCTTAATTGGTGGTATAGGTGCTGATGTCCTCGATGGTGGTACCGGTATTGACTGGGCAGACTATAGCGAGTCACCATCTGGGGTGAGGGTAAGTTTACTTCCTGGTGCGGTTAATACTGGTGGTCATGGCGAAGGTGATACTTTCGTTCACAATGGGCAAATAGCCACGGTAGAGAATTTATTAGGGTCTGACTTTAACGATGTCCTGATTGGAGATAACGGTAACAATATCATTAACCCTGGTTTAAGCAATGGTGTTCTTGATACTGTTAATGGTAACGGTGGTAGCGATCGCTTGATCATCGATTATTCCCGCAATGATATCGGTACTGGCATTATCGGTGGCTACTTCACGGGTTTGACCAGTGCTGGGTACTTATACCGAAATGTCAGCAATAACAATAACACCATTCTCGATTCTGTTAGTTTCAGCAATATTGAACATCTCACAGTCATTGGTACAACTCAAGACGATGAGATTCGAGGTGGCCCTGGAGATGACATTCTCTTAGGTGGTACTGGAGATGACACTATCTATGGTGGTCGTGGTAGTAACGTGATTTTGGCTGATGACGGTGATGATGTTATTACAGACCAAAATGATATTAACTTAGGATTTGCCGGTACTCCTGCCGCCAATAGTTTTATTTACTTAGATGGTGGCAGAGGAATTGATACCCTATCAATTGATTTATCAGGTAAGCCAGATAATATCGTCTTAGTTAGCCTAGATCCTCTACAAGAAAATCCCAATCAAGCCTTGAGACTTGCAGATGGTAGTGCCATTACTCGGTTTGAGGTTTTCCAAGATATTGAAACTGGTGCTGGCAATGACAGACTGACTCAATTAGGGCGTGTAGATAATATTTTCCGCACTGGTGCCGGGGATGACATCATCAATTCGGGCTTAGGCATTGATATTGTCGATGGTGGCGGTGGTATAGAACCTGGTGGCGATGATGTTGGTGGTATCCAAGATGATGACCTGCTAATTGTCGATTACTCCGTGGGAGATATTGGTACAGGTATCCAATATGCAGACTTGCAGGGCTTGAATGCTTCTTTCGGTGGACGCTTATATCGCAGAGATACTGCTGGTGCTATCTTTGACCAAGTTACCTTCAGTAATGTTGAACGTTTCCGAATCACAGGCACTAGCCAAGATGATCAGATTATAGGTGGAAATAGACAGGACACTTTAATTGGTAATGGTGGTAATGATTCTATCTTTGCTAATGGTGGCAATGACCAATTAAGCGGCGGAGACGGTGACGACACTCTCATTGGTGGTAGAGGTAGTGACACCCTCAATGGTGGTGATGGTAATGATATCTTGATCGGTGTTGATTACATCAACTCTTCTGGACGTTCTGTCGGCGAGATAGATGTATTAACAGGCGGTGCAGGAGCAGATGAATTCTGGCTAGGTAATCAAGATTATTTCTTCTACAACGATTTTGTGGCCTTTAGGGATGGTAATACAGACTATGCCCTAATTACAGACTTAAATCCCAATGAAGGCGACATCATTCAACTTAACGGTACTCGTAGTAACTACACCACAGTAGTTGCTAACGGTTCTACACAAATTTTCCGTATCACCACAACCGACATTGAATTCCCTGATAGAGAACTCATCGGCATTGTTCAAGGAGTAACTGACTTTGACCTAGGTGCAAGTTATATCAGATATGTTAGTCGCCCACCTATCATCATTTTGTCTGATGATGCTACAAGTGATGATTTCTCAACAATAGAGAGTTTATTCACAGAAGACAACGAACCCCAGGTTTTGTCAGTTGATTCCCCAGTGGAGGAACCAGCCACTAATCTACTCGAAGTAGAAGACGCAAATGTTCTGGAAAATCTGGATGACAACTTCTCTGTTACCCAAACTAATGATGCTTCTACTTTGTTAAGCACATTACTAGGTGATACTGCGGGACTGAGTGACTTTAGCATTAAATTGGTAGGCGATCGCAGAGCATTTGGGACATTCCAAGATGATCCCTTTGGCTTAGGTTCTGGGGTAGTTTTAAGTACGGGCAGAGTCCAAGATTTAGCAAGTGGTAACACAGCTGATGGGGACTTTTCTCCTGGTATTAGTGTGCCTCTCAACTTTACCCGTTTGCCTGGTGTGGCAGGTGATACCAGCAACAATCAACCAGGCTCGGCTGTTTTTGTCGCTAACCTTTCTAATCTAGGATTTGATCTGCGTTCTTTAACAATAGGTGACTCAGGTAGCCCTGGTGGCAGCCCTGGTATATTTAGTGGATTTGACCTGGATGCAATCAAACTTAGTCGCACTCTTGTAACCTCAGCAGCACAGGTTCAAGCTTTACCTGGGTTAAATGTCTTTGACTTTAGTCCTTTAGGAACTACCTTTATTCCAGGAGATCAGTCTCCTACTAATAACCCAAATTTCATAGGTGATCTGGTTGGTACTATTAACGGCTACATCCATAATGGAAGTGCTACCCTAGGGAGCTTTGATGGCACTGGTTCAGTTAGCAAT
This sequence comes from Nostoc sp. PCC 7524, assembly GCF_000316645.1. Taxonomy (NCBI): domain Bacteria; kingdom Bacillati; phylum Cyanobacteriota; class Cyanophyceae; order Nostocales; family Nostocaceae; genus Nostoc; species Nostoc sp. PCC 7524. Next base: position 2,831,546 of record NC_019684.1, on the reverse strand, counting down.
CCCAAGGGTTTTGCTAGCTTAGGTGTTAATGGCAAAGTAGGATTTGACCTCACATCAGCTGTATCTCCCGGACAGCCTCTGTATCTTTACGTTGCTGAAGCTGGTAACAATGGTGAAAATTTAGACGGAAATATTTCTGTTTCCAATCGCTCCCTCAGTGGACTCAACGACCTCAGCACCGACTTTGGTCTACCAGGGGCAGCCAATGACACTATCTCGATGCAAATCGAGTTTGTCGCTGACCCCACAGCACCATTAGTTTACTTCCAGTTTGTCTTCGGTTCTGAAGAGTTTGTTGAATTTGGCGGTAGTCAGTTTAATGACGAGTTCAGCTTGAAGTTGAACGGTCTGGATTTGGCTTTATTAAGTGATGGCGAAGCAGTTACAATCAACAATCTCGCTCCCACTCCCTTTGGTTATCACCCAGACTTTATCTATAATCCAGTCGGAACAGGCCCAGCCAGTGAGCAAACTAAGCTTGATGGTTACACCAAGGTATTAACCTTTGTCGGCCCCACCATCCCCAATGAGAAAAATACCTTAGTTGTGACTGTCAAAGATGTCCGAGATGGTTTGTTAGATTCGGCTGTGTTCTTGAAAGCTGGCACATTGGGAACAGTTGATCCCTCTGTCACAGTGATGCCGGGTGTATCTATTACCACACGCAGTGAAGACGGTTTGAGTGTGGCAGAAGGTGGTAAAGTGGATGGCTTCTTGGTAGCACTGAAATCTGTACCTACAGATACTGTCACTATTACCATTGACCCAGATAAACAGCTAGATTTAGGTCAAGGAGGCAACAACCCAATCACCTTGATATTTACGCCACAAAATGCTTTAAATCCGCAGTTTGTCAGTGTCACGGCGGTAGATGATTTGATTATAGAGGGAGATCACACTGGTACGATTACTCTCAATGTCAGCAGTAATGACTCTGGCTACAATCAACTACCACTTTCTAACCTGACGGTAGAAATTGAGGATAATGATGAGTTTAATAGAATCATGGGTACACCAGGCCGCGATACTCTAGTCGGCACAGATGGCCCCGACATGATTATTGGACTCCAAGGTCAAGACATCCTCACTGGTGGCCGTGGATACGACCGATTTGTCTACATTAATTTAACAGACCGGGGAGATATCATTACTGACTTTACCTTGGGTGAAGACCAGATTGACATGAGCCAACTATTGAGTAACTTGGGTATTAGTTCCGCCAATGTTGGGTTTAATAATGTAGCGCAAGGTACGCAAATCACCTTAAATACAGATGGTGTGTTCCGTCCGTTTATTTTGGTTCAAGGCGAAGGTATTAATACCAATACATTGAATAATCCCAATAACTTTATCTTCTAGTGCTGATTTGAGCCAAAAGCACTTCCTTTTGGCTCAAAATGTCTTAACTGTTGTGGAAAAATATTTTACAAAGGTGGAATTTAATGACTCTTTCTACATTCACTAACCGCGCAATTTTGACTAGCATTATTAGTGTTTTGGGGTGGGTGACTCCTGCTCAAGCTGCTATTCTCAACGGTGGCTTTAGCAATGGTTTAAGTCAATGGGAAACTACTGGAGATGTCAGTATTTTCCAAGGACAGGCTTTGTTAACAAACGCATCCTCGACTCTGGAAGATGATTTTCCTGAACCTGCTGGCAAGTTCAATTTCTCCAGTACAGAAGTAAGTTATATCGGTGATTTAGAAACTTTTGTTGGTGTTAACCCTTTTGATTTAGGCGAATATGCCACTGAAGGTTCTGCCCTCAAGCAAACATTTACAGCTCAAGCTGGGGATATTTTAAGTTTGAACTGGAAATTCTTAACTAATGAAGAAACACCAGATGTATTCGGTACTAATGATGCGGCTTTTGTTATCCTGAAAAATCTTGACTCAGCTATATCTACTGTGATTGGTTTAGGAGATACTAACGGTGTGTTTGGTTCCCCTAGCACTAATTTAGATTTCCTCGCAGAAACAGGAATGAATATCTTCAAATCTCAACCGCTAGCAGCTGGCAATTACCTTTTAGGTTTTGCCATAGTTGATGATTTTGATACCAGTGTGACATCTGCGCTACTTGTTGGTGATGTGAAACTTCAGTCTGATATTACCCGGACTGTTCCTGAACCAGCTATGACTCTTAGTTTAGGTGCAGCATTTGGTTTGCTGGTATTGCAGAAATTACAACAACGTCAAAAAGGTTACTTTTAATGTCAGAGGTGTAGGGGACGAATGGCACGCTTGTAAAGCTGAAACCTCGTCAGGGTAGGGTGTGGGAGGTGTGGGGAGAACGTTCTCCTCCTCTTCCCCCTCTCCCCACACTCAAAAAGCCAGTTATGCCCAATGCCCAATAACTACTCCCCAAAACACATTTGATAGTCTTCTGTAGTGACACTGGGGCTATTGGTGAGATAATCAGCTAGGCGATCGCAAGCTCGATTGAGTAGTTGAGTTAAGTCGGGGGTTTGTAGTTCTATCCCTTCTAAGTTCCACAGTTTGACTGTGGCATCCTGTCCCCCAGAAACCAATAGTTTACCATTGGGACTAAAACTCACACTCCTCACACCACCTTGATGTCCTTGAATTTTTTTTAACACAGTACCGTTGGCAACATTCCACAGTTTAATGGTGCCATCATCACTAGCGGAGGCGAGAGTTTTAGCATCGGGTGAGAAATTGACATGAAAAACTAAATCATTATGTCCTTGCAGGGTGCGGAGTAATTTACCCTCTAAGTTCCAGAGTTTAACTGTCTCATCTTGGCTAGCGGAGGCAATGGTTTGACCATCAGGAGCAATGTTAACACTCCAAATACTGGCACTGTGACCTTGTAGGGTTTTGAGGAGTTTGCCGTTGAGGTTCCAGATTTTGATAGTTTTATCAGCACTAGCAGAAATAATTCTCTTGCCATCGGGGGTAAATTTGATATCTGTCACCCAACCGTTATGTCCTGAGAGGGTATTGAGTAAGCGCCCGTCTACACTCCAGAGTTTGATGGTTTTGTCGGCGCTACCAGAAGCGAGGAGTTGATTATCTGGGCTGAAATTCATGGTTGTTACCCAATGGCTATGACTTTGCATGGTGTGCAGCAAAGCGCCATCGCGATCGCGAATTTGAATACTTTGATCAGCACTAGCTAATGCTACTGTATTACCATCAGCACTAAAGCTGACGCTGGTGACATCAGGAATGGGAGAAGTTAAGGTTTTGGTTAGTTGCCCGTCCAAAGTCCACAGCCGCATGGTGTTATCAGAACTCAGGGAAGTAATGGTATTACCATCATTGATAAAGTTCACACTATTGACGCTGCCTTTATGCCCATAAAAAGTTTTGGGTATTGTTCTATCTACATTCCATAGCCTGACAGTATTATCATCACTAGCTGAAGCTAGAATGCTACTGTCTGGGTTAAAACTGAGGCTGTTGACTTCATGGTTATGCCCAAGGAATGTTCCCAAAACATTACCATCCCTTGACCAAAGTTTAATGGTTCTATCAGCACTAGCTGTAGCAATCATCTGTCCGTCGGGGGAAAAAATCACTCGCCAGACAGCTTCTTGATGTCCTTCCAGAGTTCTGAGTAAAGTACCGTTACGACTCCACAGTTTTACGGTATTGTCGGCACTAGCGGAAGCAATTGTCTTACCATCAGGGCTAAAACTCACACTCCGCACCTCTTTGGTATGGGCTGGGATAGTAGTTAACAGACGGCCATCTACACCCCATAGTTTAATTGTGCCGTCATCGCTGGCGGAGGCGATAGTATCCCCTTCTGGGGAAAAATTGACGGTATTCACTTCCCCACTATGTCCGTTGAGGGTGAGTAGTAGCTGTCCGTCACGCGTCCAAAGTTTGACGGTATTATCAGCACTACCAGAGACGATAATCTTATTATCTGGGGAGAAGCTGACACTATTAACTGCACGACTATGACCGTTAAGAGTGGTGAGTAATTGACCGCTACGATTCCAGAGTTTAATGGTACTGTCAGCACTACCAGAAACTAACAGCTCACCATCAGGGGAAAACATGATGCTATTGACCCCATCGCTGTGATTGGTGAGGGTAGTGAGTAAATTGCCATCCTTACGCCAAATTTTAATTGTATTATCTGCACTACCAGCAGCTAATATCTCTCCATCTGGTGAGAAACTGACGCTAGTTACCCAGGAATTATGTAGAAAGCGATTGCGTTCTTGGGTACTGTAGACAGCTTGTTGCAGGATAGTTGTAGTTTGATTGCGGATATCTGCGGGGACTCCTAAATAAATTTTTTGGACTTCCTTACCCGCTTGGACACTTGCTAACAATGCTTCTAACTGCTGATGGGACAGTAGGTAATTCTGAGAGAGGGAACTTACCGCCTGAATTTCCCGTAACTGGGCTTTTTGGGTTTGTTGGTAAGCAAACACAGCTAAACCAAAAGCCGTCAATCCCAGGGTGCTGATAATAGCTACAGCCCTTTGTGCTTGTCGGAGGCGATTTTGTTCTTTTAGCTGTTGTCGTCGTCTTTCTTGTAAACCAGCTGCAATGAAGTTCTGCACATCCAAAGACAGCTCATCAGTGTAATTGAGATAAATTTCTTCTGCTTCTGCGAGCCTAACACCTTGCAGTAAAAAGTCTGGTTGACGGTTATGTTGCTGCCATAAAGTAGCAGCTTGTGCAATTTGACGTAGCGATCGCAATCTACTACGATTTTCCTCTAACCACCAGCGTAGTGTTGACCAGTGGCGAATCAAAATTTCATGGGCTACCTCTATTGTGACGGAGGGGGTGGGGAGTTGGGAGTTGGCAGTGGGGGATGGGGAGGCGGTTCTATGTTGTCCCTCAATGATGTCGTCTTCGACATTCACTACTACCAACTTGGCAGCAATTAATATCTGCAATGTTCTTTCCACCAAAGCCACGGGATATTTTTTCACCATTAGCTCTGATTTCAATACCCGCCGTCTAGTATCTTCTGTACCTTCACCCAACTGAGTCAGGGCTAAAAAAATCCACCGGGCGCATTCTTGAGCTTCTGGTTCTAAACTTTCGTAGACTGCTTGGGCTTTCTTTTCTAGTGTGCCTTTAATTCCACCCAAATATTGCTGGTATGCCTGTAAACTAATGACTCCTTGCTCACGATACTCCCATAACTGTTCCAATACAAATTCCAGTAATGGCAAATACCCAGGTGAGTAGTCTAACTCCTGTAACAATACCTCGACTAATTCTGACTCTAGTGTTAACCCGACTTGTTCGGCAGGGTGCAGAATAATGCGACGATATTCTTCTTGATTTAAGCATGGTGGTAGCAGGACACTTGACTGCTGCAACAGCTTGGCTAATTTTGGTACTTCTAAACAAGAGGCAATAAAATCAGCCCGTAGAGTAATGATCAGTTTAAACTTTTCTGGCGATCGCTCCAGTGTCCCTAAAATAATTTCTAAAAACCTGTACCTATCTTCATGAGGAGCCAGGGTAAATAATTCTTCAAACTGGTCTATAACTAAAACTAACATTGGTTCGGAACGCTGCTTCACCCAATGGGCTAAACCTGCCGCACCTTGATACAACATTCCTTCCAATTGCGCGTTTTGATAGGCTTTTTCGCGTTCAGTCCCGCTATCAACCAAACATCGGGATAAAGCTTCTAGGGGATTGGCACCAGGGCGAAAGCTTCTTATCCACCAATCTTGACTACCAAGTAATTGTTTACCCCGACGCAGTTGCGCCATGACACCCGCCTGCACCAAAGAAGATTTCCCACTACCAGAGGCTCCCACCACAGCAATAAATGATTTTCTCTCTAAGTCAGCGATAAGTTGCTGGGTGAGAATTTCCCTACCATAGAAATACTGAGCATCTTCTTCACAAAAAGCCTGTAATCCCCGATAAGGGCAAATTCCTAAATCAATGGTGGTTTTTGACTGATTGTTCCTATTACTCCGACTAGCGGGGATGATTTCAATTACCCCTTGACTACCAGATAGCCAAATCTGCAAAGGTAGGGAAGTTTGGCACCATATTTGTTGTAATTGGCTAATCCAAACCGCAGCTGATAAACTCGATTGCCCTTGAGCTGTTTCCAGACTGGAGTGTAACATTTGGGCAAATTGTTCTGGGTTGTCTGGTGATGAAGCCGCAGCAATGATACACTGTCCTTGCTCAAACCCTAGTTGTAAATCTTCTACCCAATCCGGTAGAAGTGCATAACCGTGCTGTCCTATGGGAGAATCTAGAATGATGATTTGTTGGCTATAAGGAGAGCGTCGGAGTTGTTGCCTTAACCAAGAACGACTCAGACGAATATTTTCAGCCACTACCAATGCAGGTTCTCCAACTTCAGTAGTTTCTAAGCGTCCACGTAAATATAACAGGACTGTCGCCAAATTTTGTTGCTGGTTTGGCGGCTCTATAGTTTGCAGACAGGTTTGAATTGTAGTTTGTAAATCTTGGGTGGTGTTGGCTCTTGGCCAATACTCTATCTCAAATCCACCAACAGCACACAGAAGTTTGCTAAAAGCCAGGGTAGTTTGATTAGTTGTCAATCCTTCTACAATGAGTGCTTGGCGAGAATCAGAAACTTTCACCGATGCAGGTTTGATACCTAAAATCACCTCACCCACGCCTTCCACAATCCGTTTAGGCGTTTGCAATGGATATTCCGAGTAAAGTTTGGTGTCTCCTCTGGTGCGATTTTGTTGATTAATCAGTCTTAATTGTTGGTTGGTTTGTTCGATATATTGCTTAGTTTGCTGATAAACATATCGATAAAGTCCGTCAGCATCAATTAAACCTTGACTATCAGCCGCCTCACCCCGCAAACCCCGCATCAAGTAATATGTAAACACCCCATGCCCCAGTTCGGGAAATTCCCAAGATTGTTGATTGGTGTCACAAGACAGCAAGGCATAAAACCCTTTACTCTGTTTGGCTTTTTGGCGTAATAATTCTACAATCTGCGGTGTTGGGTTAGATGGGGTAGGTGGGGTGATTTCACTTTTTGCACCCCGGAATGTGAGGCTACCGCTATGACAAGCATCTAACCAAACTAACTGGGTTTGTGCCTGACTATTGCCTAACAGTTGTAAAAGTTCTTGTAACCCTAAACCCGTGTTGAGTAAGTCGTCTGTTTGAGTATCTGCTAGACACAAAATTGCCTGCTGGGAATTTGGTTCTAGCATTCCGTGACCGGAGAAATAAAATAAAATTGTGTCTTGTGGTTGAGCTGCCTGAGTAATTTGAGTTAAGCTCTCACGCACTTTAGCTAGTAGGGGCTGTAGAGCCACAAAATCATGGTGAATGTAGTCTTGCTTGTGGGGGAAACCTTGAGTTGCATCGGCTAAAGCTGTTGCTAAACCTTGGCAGTCAACAGCCGAGTAGCGTAATGATGGTAGTCTCTCATCTTGATATTGGTTGACTCCCACTAGCAACAACCAAAGTTTCGCTTCTCCGGTTTTTAGGGTATGAGTTAAGTGACTGGTAGTGATACCGAGTGGAGACATTGTTTAAAATTCAAAATTGCCTACAAAATTTAAAATTCAAAATTGAGCAAGTGTGAATATACAGTTATGTGTATTATTTGTAATCTTAGGTCAGGAGATACTTGAGATATAGTTATAATTGTGATTTATCCGATTAATTTTCGTATCGGCTATTGCTCTACAGATACTATATTGACATACCGTTGTCTCTGATTGCTGCATTTATACTACACAATAGGATGAACTTTGTTGTCTACAGTCTCATAATTGGAAAATTCGCAAAAAGTTAATAAAGTGTATCAATTTATTTGTAGAGAATAGCATTGCTACGTCTCTACAAGGACTTCGTGTAATGCACAATCATATAAATTACGGATATAAAAAAGCGCCAAACTGGCTACAAATACACAATTAACTCTGTTAGAGTATTGAGTGTAAAGTGATTGCAGACCTGATTATATAAGGTTGAAGCTCCTTCTGCTAACAAAAAAGCAGGCTAATTGAGTTAGTCTGCTGACATTATAGTTGATGGTAGCGATCGCGATACATTCTCCTGTCTTCAAAAGCAAAGTTAGACTTATCACCTTTGTTGATTTCCTCTGCTATTTACCTCATTCATGATGATATGAATGGGGTTTTTTTATCACAGGCTATAAGCTACACGTTGCCGTAGGTATCACTATGATGATGACCAGGGTTATTTACTCGCATTTATACCAATTACACCCATGATAATTAAAGCAATGGATGCAAATTTTACCAAGGACATAGACTCACGGAACCAAATAATGCCAATACTAGCAATTAAAGCCGTTCCCAATCCTGACCAAATAGAATAAGCAAAGCTAATGTCCAATTTTTCAAGAGCGAGGGTAGAGAAGGTAAAACCACATCCATAAAAGACAAATATCAAGATAGAAGGAATAAGATTATTAAATCCTTCTGACAATTTCATGCAGGTTGTGCCTAAAACTTCAAATAAAATTGCTGCAAGCAGGTAAACCCAATTGATTAACATATTTGTCGTGAACTCTTGACAACTGTATAGTGTCAGCAAAGTTGATAATTGCCTTTGCTAAATATAAATCTTATGAGTAATCAACTAAGCAATTCTGCTATTTAGACGACAGCTTTGTAGAACTTTAGTCCTCTAATAAGGACTGTTCGCGGAGCCTTCCCAACGGGTAGTCTTTACTACGAACTAGATGCCAATATTTTTACATTACTTCACATAGTTTGTTTTTTTTAGTCGTTCTACTTATTTACGCTTATCTACTTACCCACTACCAATTATAGGGTTTACCGAACAGATAAAATACTGGTTTACCGTACTTTTGAAAATATACTTTTACGTTCGGTTATCATCATTTATGAGGTGAGAAAAACCGAATTTAAAATACTTTTATTTCGTAATATTATGAAAACAAATCAAAAACCAAAAGCTTTAACTGATTGCCCCAAATAATCCTGATAGGAGGTAGTGATATGACACTTATACGTTGGAACCCTTGGCAAGAATTAAACACCATGCAACGCCAACTCAATCGTTTTTTTGAAGACGATATGCTACCTACCACAGTTTTTGATAAAACCTTAGTAAAAGTGCCTGCGGCTGAAATTCATGAAACAGATGATGCAGTGCATCTGAAGTTAGAAATTCCAGGTATGGAAGCCAAAGATATAGATTTACAAGTCACTGACAAGGCTGTTTATGTTAGTGGTGAACGTAAATCTGAAACTAAAATGGAAGATAAAGGCACAATCAAGAGTGAATTTCACTATGGTAAATTCCAACGTGTCATTCCTTTGCCTGTACGTATTCAAAATACCAACGTCAAGGCAGAATATAAAGATGGTATCTTGAATCTAATACTGCCTAAAGCTGAAGAAGAGAAGCACAAAGTTGTCAAGATTAGTTTAGATTCAGTTGGCTAACTCTGAAGCAGTATATGGGATAGGTGCATTGGCTTGAGTCGATTAAGTTATAGGGGAAAAGTTAACACGAAACCTAAGAGGATGTTTGAAAAGTTTTAGGGAGTCAAAAATTAAGCCAATCGCTTCACCATAATACGGATCATTGCAAGATAGATAAAAGTTTCTGAGGTTTCGGGCAATAATTCATAATCTCTGACCAATCGCCGACATCCCATGAACCAGCCAAAAGTGCGTTCCACCACCCAACGTTTTTTGAGTAAAACAAAGCCCTTGCTTTGCTCTGGTCGCAGCACCACCTGTACAATCCAGCGACAAAAATTCATGACCCACTGCATGAACGGTTCCCCATCAAAGCCACCATCAACCCAGATGGTGGTTAACCGAGATTGTGGCTGAGACTGTTTAACTCGTTGGAGAACTTGTTTGCCTCCTTCTCGCTCACCGACATTGGCTGCTGTTACCAAAACCCGCAGCACTAACCCCAAGGTATCAACGGTCATAAATCTCTTGCGTCCTTTGATTTTCTTGCCAGCATCAAAGCCTACTGATTGACTCACCATTGCCGCACTCTTGACGCTTTGGCTATCAATTATCGCTTCCGATGGACTCGGATGACGTTCAATTTCGATTCTCGTCCACTCTCGGAGACTATCGTGAATGTGCAACCATGTCCCGTCTTTACGCCAGTTTCGGAAATATGTGTACACTGTTTGCTCTCGTAGGAAAGTCCCCAGGTAGCGTAGGCGTAGCCCGCCGTAGGCATCGCCATCTCACTCCTTCTAGCAGGATGTAAAAAATTGCATTCAGGACTTCCCACATATCGACTTCACGCTTACGACCACCCGGTTTCCCTTCTGGAATCAAGTCGCTAAGAAATTCATATTGTGCGAGGCTCAGGTTACTGGGGTAAGCTTTACTCATGTCGCTCTCTCGGTGCTGTTGATTATCTATTCACAGCGTATACTGAGAGAGCTTTTTTACAACATACCTGACTTTTCAAACACCCTCTAACTCTTAACCCCCTAACCCTAATCCCCATTAAATTCGGCATAGTCCAATTTAATGGGGGTTCCGAATTTTTTAGTAGGGAAGGGGGAAAAGTTAAAGCCTCTTGCTTGGTATTTCTTGGTCTTAGGGAGGGGATGCTACAATAACTCATCCCGAACCTATACCCCACACTCAATCATAGTGAGTCTGAAAGTCTGATGAATACGTATTTCTAGATGTTGAGTACATTACTAATATTTATGAACAATTATATGTTTGTAAATGAGATAATAGTATGCGAAGTATTTTGCAAGCTAAATTAATAGCCAATAGCCATAATCAATCTTGATATAATTAAGCATAATCCCAAGTATTAATGTTTAATTTTATATTCTGAAATCAAATACATAAAAAGAAACTTCCTGGCTCTGGCTATTTTTAACGCTTCTATTCATGGGTTCTCTGCATCCAAATTAAACCACCAATAGAAGTTGAGACAGGTTAGAAGATAATGAATAAAGCCTTTGCTACAATTGACGGTAACGAAGCTGTAGCCCGTGTAGCTTACAAATTAAATGAAGTCATCGCCATTTATCCCATCACACCTTCCTCTGCAATGGGTGAATGGGCAGATGCTTGGATGGCGGAAAGTCGTCCAAATCTTTGGGGAACTGTCCCCAGTGTGGTGCAGATGCAAAGCGAAGGCGGGGCGGCTGGTGCGGTGCATGGCGCATTACAAACGGGGGCTTTGAGTACCACCTTCACCGCTTCCCAGGGACTTTTATTAATGATTCCCAACCTCTACAAAATTGCGGGGGAATTAACTAGCACTGTAGTTCACGTTGCAGCTAGGTCTTTGGCTACCCATGCGCTATCTATTTTCGGTGATCATAGTGATGTGATGGCGGCGCGTGGTACTGGCTTTGCGCTGTTGTGTTCAGCTTCAGTGCAGGAAAGTCACGATTTTGCATTGATAGCTCATGCAGCAACTTTAGAAGCGCGAGTGTCCTTTTTACACTTCTTTGATGGTTTCCGTACCTCCCATGAGGTGCAGAAAGTAGAGTTATTGTCAGATAATGATTTGCGATCGCTCATTAATGAAGATAAAATTTTCGCCCATCGCGCCCGCGCCTTGACTCCAGAACGCCCATTACTGCGTGGTACAGCCCAAAACCCTGATGTTTACTTCCAAGCCCGTGAAGGCGCAAACCCTTATTACAACGCCTGTCCTGAAATTGTCCAGGGAATTATGGATAAATTCGGGGAACGCACAGGCAGATTTTACAAGATTTATGAGTATCACGGCGCGAGTGATGCCGATCGCGTAATTGTCATTATGGGTTCTGGCTGTGAAACCGTCCATGAAACCGTAGATTACCTCAACGCCAGAGGTGAAAAAGTCGGCGTTCTCAAAGTCAGACTGTATCGTCCCTTTGATGTAGAGAGATTTATCCAGGCTTTACCTAATAGTGTAAAAGCGATCGCAGTTCTCGACCGCAGCAAAGAACCGGGTAGTGCAGGCGAACCGTTGTATTTGGATGTCGTCACTGCTATTCATGAAGCAGGGGAGATGTTACCCAAAGTTGTTGGAGGACGTTACGGTTTATCCTCGAAAGAATTTACCCCTGCGATGGTGAAGGCTGTGTTCGATAACTTAGCTCAACCTACGCCGAAGAATCACTTTACTATCGGGATTAATGATGATGTTACCCACACATCCCTAGATTTTGACCCCAATTTCTCCACCGAACCCGATAATGTTGTCCGGGCGATGTTCTATGGTTTGGGTTCTGATGGTACTGTAGGAGCTAACAAAAACTCCATTAAGATTATCGGGGAAGGAACAGACAACTACGCCCAAGGGTATTTTGTCTACGATTCCAAAAAATCAGGCTCAATGACCGTTTCTCACCTGCGTTTCGGTTCTCAACCCATACGTTCAACCTATCTCATCGACCAAGCTAATTTTATTGGTTGTCATCATTGGGGATTTTTGGAACGCATAGATGTATTAAAAGCTGCGGCTACTGGTGCAACAATTTTAGTTAATAGTCCCTACGATGCTGATAGTGTTTGGCAACATCTACCCCCAAAAATCAAGCAGCAAATTTTAGAAAAACAACTGCAACTTTACGTTATCAACGCCAACCAAGTCGCCCGTAACAGTGGGATGGGTGGCAGAATCAATACTATTATGCAGGTGTGCTTTTTTGCTTTGGCAGGGGTATTGCCACAGGAGCAAGCGATCGCCAAAATTAAACAAGCGATTGAAAAGACTTACGGTAAAAAAGGCGCGGAAGTTGTCCGTATGAACCTACAAGCCGTAGACCAAACCCTAGATAATTTACATCAGGTACAAATCCCTGTTGAGGAAAAAGGCAAATGGATAGACGTAGAACAATCTACCCAAAACCCCTTTCCCAGCAGCGTCCCGGCATTTGTACAGGAAGTTTTAGGGAAAATAATGGTATGGCAAGGTGATGACTTACCTGTGAGTACCCTACCACCAGATGGGACATTCCCCACAGGCACAGCAAAATGGGAAAAACGCAACGTGGCTCAAGAAATCCCGGTATGGGATGGAAATGTCTGCGTTCAGTGCAGTAAGTGCGTGATGGTTTGTCCCCACGGTGCAATTCGCGCTAAGGTTTACCCACCTAGTGAATTGTTGAATGCTCCGCCTGCTTTCAAATCAGTCAACGCCAAAGATAAAGACTTTGCTAACCAAAAATTTACTATCCAGGTAGCCCCAGAAGACTGTACAGGCTGCTCTATTTGTGTCAATGTCTGCCCAGCCAAAAGTAAGTCTGAGCCATCTTTAAAGGCGATTAACATGGCGCAGCAGCTACCTTTACGGGAGCAAGAAAGAGAAAATTGGGATTTCTTCTTGAGTTTACCCAACCCTGACCGACGACAGCTAAAACTCAACCAAATTCGCCAACAACAACTGCAAGAACCATTATTTGAATTTTCTGGTGCTTGTGCTGGTTGTGGTGAGACACCTTATCTAAAATTATTAACACAACTATTTGGCGATCGCGCAGTTATTGCTAACGCCACAGGTTGTTCCTCGATTTACGGTGGAAACCTCCCCACCACCCCTTGGACAAAAAACGCTGAAGGAAGAGGCCCCGCATGGTCGAATAGTTTATTTGAAGATAACGCCGAGTTTGGTTTTGGCTATCGTCTCTCGATAGATAAGCAAGCGGAATTTGCGGCGGAACTATTACAACAATTCAGCACCGAACTAGGAGATAACTTAGTCAATTCCCTCCTCAAAGCCGAACAAAAAACCGAAGCTGAAATTTGGGAACAGCGCGAACGGGTAAGCTTGTTAAAGCAACAGCTAGATAAAATCCAAACTCGTGACTCCAATCAAAAATCCAAAATCCAAAATCTCAAATCCTTAGCTGACTACCTAGTCAAAAAAAGCGTCTGGATTATTGGCGGTGATGGTTGGGCTTATGATATTGACTTTGGTGGGATTGACCATGTGTTAGCTAGTGGTCGCAATGTCAATATTTTAGTCATGGATACAGAAGTGTATTCCAATACTGGCGGACAATCTTCCAAAGCCACCCCCCGCGCCGCCGTCGCCAAATTCGCTGCCAGTGGTAAGCCTGCACCGAAGAAAGATTTGGGTTTAATGGCAATGAATTACGGTAATGTTTACGTGGCGAGTGTAGCGTTAGGTGCGAAAGATGATCAAACCCTCAGAGCCTTTTTAGAAGCCGAAGCCTTTGACGGGCCATCATTGATAATTGCTTACAGCCATTGCATCGCCCACGGTATTAACATGACTACAGGGATGAACCATCAAAAAGCCTTGGTAGACTCAGGACGCTGGTTATTGTATCGCCATAATCCATTGTTGCAAGAACAGGGCAAAAATCCCTTACAATTAGATATGCGATCGCCTACGCAATCAGTAGAGCAATCAATGTATCAAGAAAATCGCTTCAAAATGCTCACCAAGAGTAAACCAGAGTTAGCTAAACAACTCTTAGAACAAGCACAAGCTGAAGTTGATGCCCGTTGGCAGATGTATCAATATTTAGCAAGTAAATAATAGTTAGTAGGTAGTAGGGTTGTGTCTATAGCGTTTCCTAGCCTGCTGAGGTACAAATCTCTGCGTAACTCTGCGCTTTACTCCGCGCCCCTCTGCGTTTCAAAATATGATATGTATCTGGATAGCAAATCTTTTATTTCAGGGCTTAGTACATTTTGGTCAGCAATTTAAAATTCCAGAAATTAAATTTTAAGGATATTGAGAGATATGTTAGATGTCAAAAATGAATATTTTTATCATCTATTAGAAAGAATTAAGCAAAGACCAGGAATGTATATAGGACAATGTTCTATTACTAGATTAAATATGTTATTGGTCGGTTATAGTCAAGCAAGAATGGAATTAGGATTACCGCGTACAGAACAAGAAAAAAACTTCGATAATTTTCAAAAATGGATACAAAGTAAATTTAATATTAAGTCCAGTCAAAGTTGGGATAGTATTATTCTCTCAACTTCCACTGATGAAAAAGATGCTTTTTATAAATTTTTTCAGCTATTTGAACAATTCCTTCATGGAGTAACAAACACTCCAAATTTAGAATTAACTACTAAAAGCACTCCAGATTATTCAAACATTTAACAATCTGACATTTTCATCAATCAGATATTTCAGTGTCATGTATTTCTTTCTTACCTTGTCTTGCAACTCGGAGTTGGCGGAGTTTTTCTGATATTGGTGGCGGATTAAGTCGCTGTTGTTCTCTCATTTTATGGCCATGTTCTAGCCAGTTTCTCATGTAAGCACTGACATTTTCTTGGTTTTGCAAATAGTACAGAATAGTCGCATATACTTGTTCTAAAGAAATTGATTGATATATTTGAGCAATTTCCTCTGGAGAGCGTCCACAATCAATGTATTCATAAAGAATCGTTTCAATTCCTATTCTTGAATTTTTTAATCTAATATCTCCAGGAGAGAGAAAGTTAAAATACTCTGCAATATTCTTTGTATCTTGAACTTGATTTGTATTCATAGTTTTATAATCTCACATAAAGCTAATCCAGAGATTAGTATCAATAATTATCTTGATTGCTTTGTTTTCCGGCATAAATTTGAGAACGGACGTTTTCTACTTCCTCTGTAATTTCGTCTAAAGATAATTCATTAGTTTGAAATGTTTCTAGTAACTGGGTTAACTTCTTATTCAATGTTTCTTTTTCTAGCTCTTTGCTGAGTAAAAGCTTTTCTGAATCAGACAATTGTTTAACTAGAGTAAGAATTTGCTCAAATGTCAAAGGTAGTTGATAGGTATTTTGTAACATAGTGTCAAAGATTCTTTAATTCTTGATTATATGTTCATCACTATTTTTACATTTTATTTCACCACCGCAACCAAGAGCGAAGCCAACGCCACAACGGAAGCAACCACACCCAAAAACCACGGCGAGTAA
Source organism: Nostoc sp. PCC 7524 (assembly GCF_000316645.1). NCBI lineage: Bacteria > Bacillati > Cyanobacteriota > Cyanophyceae > Nostocales > Nostocaceae > Nostoc > Nostoc sp. PCC 7524. The sequence goes on along the minus strand of NC_019684.1, from coordinate 2,815,690 downwards.
CTACAGGCGTTTGTAGTTGAGATAGATGCTCAATTCTATCATTGCAAGCTTGCACATAGGCATTAAGTCCTATTGTCTGACATAGTTCACGAGCATTGCGATCGCGCACCCAGCGCATTTAATTCTCGGTTAATGATAAAATCCTACAATTCCTCGTTAGACAATAAAAGCTATAATTATAGTTTAGCTGAATCAAATTCAATACCACGACGGGCAAAATATTTATCAATGTTAATCTGCACAAATAAATCCTTGAGTTCTTCGGCAATCTCTTGAGGTGGATTTCCTGATAAAGCTATTGCAATTAAACGTTCTGCTGCTGCAATTTCTCCACAGTCAATCGCTAAAGTTGCCGCACTACGATGTAATACTGAACGTGTAGGTTCTGCTGCCAGATTATTGACAATTAATTCTGCGGCTAACCTTTCTTTTTCAAATGCTTGTTTGGAGAGTTGTAAAGCTAAAACAGAGTCGCCTTTGAGTTTAGCAACTTGTGCCATTTCAGCTAAATCCATTGCTTGTTTATGTAAATCTTGAATCTGATTCATTATGATCATCAATCAAAAAAGTCATTCTCGCCAATTATCTATTACTAAAGGATATCCTAATGCTTGAATTTTCTGATAATGTTTAGTATTACCTGTTACTAAAACTAAGTTATTGGCGATCGCTGTAGCGGCTATTAAGACATCTGCTAATCCGATTGGTTGTCCTGCTGTTTCTAAATCCGCTTGAATCAAACCAGAAAGTTCTGCACAGCTTTGGTCTAAAGGCAATATTTCCAGTTGAGACAAATCTGCTAAAAACTCTTGAATCCGGTCATTACGATTTATTCTCCTCCATCCCTTGATAATTTCGGAAACAGTAATTACAGAAATTGTGTACTGTTGCCATATACCTCTATAAGCAATGGCTTGAGCATTTATTTTAGGATTTTTTAATTTGCAAATTTCTGATAAAATATCCGTATCAATTAAAGATTTTCTCACACCTAACTTTATTCTCTATAATTCCTATCTCTTAAAATATCTGCAACCATTTTATCAACTAATTCGGCTTCATCAGCCCATTTACCGATAAATGTATCATTAAGAATTTCTGGTTGTGTTAATTGCTTAATCATTGCTTTGATTATGTCAGAAATTTCGCAATTATAAGTTTGTGCCAATTGGTTGATTTTGGCAAATGTTTCTTGATCAAGTTCTATTTCTAGTTTTTGCATAGGTGATTAAGAAGTTGGAAATTAATAGATGAGAGGTTGTTTTAAAAGTGATTGGCTGTGATTTTCGGCACTTACTGATCCCCCTAAATCCCCCTTAAAAAGGGGGACTTGAAGAAGTTTTCCCCCCTTTTTAAGCTATCCATTATAAACATCTTTCTTAACATTTCGAGAGTATGAACTCACGTCTCTAGAACCCTGATTCGTTCGTTTTTCATTCTCAATAAAAACACTGTTTTAGCGAGAAGAATAAATGATGATTTGTCAAGTATGCTTAAAGTTTCAGTCCTTAAGATGCTTATAGAGCAAGGGTTTTAAGATTGTAAAGAAAGATGTGGGTAACGCATAGCTTTTTAAGGGGGGTTAGGGGGGATCAATAACATCTTGCTACCCAAAACAAGACTTTTCAAACATCCTCTTATATTAATTATAAGTGAATGGACTTTGTTTACCGCCGAAACCAAGAGCGAAGCCAACGCCACAACCGACGCAACCACGCCCAAAAACCACGGCGAGTAACTACAGGCGTTTGTGGTTGAGAAAGACGCTCGATTTTATCATTGCAATCTTGCACATCGGCATCAAGTCCCATTTTCTGAAATAGTTCACGAGAATTGCGATAAGCACCTAGCGCGTCTGATTCTCGGTTGACGTTTTCTAATGCCAAACTTAAGTTATACCAAGCGTTTGCTTCCCCTCGAATATCGCCAATCTCCCTAGCGATATCCAAAGACTGCTGGAAAAAATTAATCGCCTGTTGGTACTCTCCCAGTTGATTATAAGCATTCCCCAAACCCATTAAAGAAATACCTTCGCAATTGCGATCGCCTATCTCCCCTAATATTTCCAAAGACTGCTGGAAAAACTCAATCGCCCGTTGGTACTCTCCCAGGGAGTCGTAAGCATTGCCTAAATTGCCCAAGGAATTACCTTCGCAATTGCGATCGCCTATCTCCCTTGATATTTCCAAAGACTGCTGGTAGAACTCAATCGCCCGTTGGTACTCTCCCAGACAGCCGTAAGCATTGCCTAAACCGATTAAGGAATTACCAACACCTGAGCGATCGCCTATCTCCCTTAATATTTCCAAAGACTGCTGGTAGAACTCTATCGCCCGTTGGTACTCTCCCAGGGAACGGTAAGCATTGCCTAAACCGATTAAGGAACTACCAACGCCATTGTGATTGCCTATCTCCCTTAATATTTCCAAAGACTGCTGGAACAACTCAATCGCCCGTTGGTACTCTCCCAGGGAACGGTAAACATTGCCTAAACTGCCCAAGGAATTACCAACACCATTGTGATCGCCAATCCCCCTTGATATTTCCAAAGACTGCTGGTAGAACTCAATCGCCCGTTGGTACTCTCCCAGGCAGCCGTAAGCATTGCCTAAACCGATTAAGGAACTACCAACACAATTGTGATCGCCAATCTCCCTTGATATTTCCAAAGACTGCTGGTAGAACTCAATCGCCCGTTGGTACTCTCCCAGGGAACGGTAAGCATTGCCTAAATTGTTTAAAGAAATACCAACGCCATTGCGATCGCCAATCTCCCTTGATATTTCCAAAGACTGCTGGTGGAACTCAATCGCCAGTTGGTACTTTCCCAGGCAGCCGTAAGCATTGCCTAATGAAGTGAGAGAAGCATCATATTTCCAATTTTCTCTATCGCCCATTTCTTGCCATTTACCCACCAGCTGCCCATATAATTCTACTTTTTCGTTGTAATGACCCCGCAAGGTTAAAAATTCATCGCAAACCCGAACGCTATCAAAGGCAGAGTTATAATCTTGCAACTGATAGTAGTGATGAAAGATTTCCAAGTGTTCTTTAACATCGTCCCTTATTTGCCAGGGTGGTTGTTTTGCAATTGAGCGATAATAATCAATGGCTCGTTGATGCGCTTCCGTCTGTTCCCCTGCTTTATACCGCACATACTCCCACACCACAGGCTGAAACTCAAATCGCCGCTTACCATTGAGTTTTTCTACCAACAAAGAACGCTTCACCAGATTCCGCAATTCTCCCTCAATCTCTGGTTCTGCATTTCCCGGCAACACCGCCATTGCTGCGGCACTGTCAACCGCACCACGATAAACACTAATATTCAGCAATAAAGCCTTTTGTAACTCACTCAATCTTGCAAAACTGGCATCCAACACCAACACCATCCCCACATTTTCCCGGCGATGCACACCTACCACTTGGGGATCTGTCAACAACTGCCGCAAGTTGCCTAAACCTAAATCTGCTAATCTGCTTAAATTAGGGTCTTGTGAATATTCTTCCTTTAATAAGTCTGCTACCAATCTCAACAATAGGGGATGCCCACCTACTAATTCGACAAACTCTTTTAAATCCCCTTTAATACCCAATGCTGTTAACAGTGCCACCCCTTCATCTACTTGTAAACCCTTCAGGGGTAGCCATTGAAAGCCTTTTAATTCTGGTCTTTCTCTGGTGGTGACTAACACCTTACTATTACTACCAGATTCCACCCATGCTTGGAAAAACTCACCGTAAAATAAACTTCCCCACTGTCGATCAGATTGTAATAAACTTTCCAGGTTGTCAATAATCAGTAAAAATTGCCCAGAACGCAAACAGTTAACTAACGCCTCTACTAACTGCGCTTCTTGTTCTGGCACAGGAAAGCCGAATTTTTCTAATACTTCTCTGGCTACATCGCTAAAACCTGCCCCATTACTGACATCAGCCCAAAATCGCTTGGGGAAACCCGCAATTTCATCATAAATCTTCGTCGCCAGCGTCGATTTACCTGTGCCACCGATGCCTTCTATACCAATTAAAAAAGTATTGTCATCAGTTAACCATTGCTGTATTTGAGCAATTTCTGTGGTTCGTCCTTGCCAATAAGCCAAACTTTTACCAGGATTCCCAGCTTTGAGAACTCCCGGCGATTCTGCTTTGGTACTGCGTTCTAGCCACTCCACTATTTCTTGCTGTGCAGTACCATAAACAGCAATGTGGTTAATTACTTTGGGCTGTTGATATTTCTGCTAAGGTCGTAGATTGGCTGATGAACATCACCTGCTGTATTGACCTGTATACTTTCATCGTAGGATTGAGCGTTGAGGCTAACAGAGCCATCATTAGATTTTGTTTCTTGCAAAATCTTGGCTATTTCCTTCGCCAGTGCTGTATCAGCATCCAATATCTTTTTGAGTTGCACTTGCAAACAGGTTCTTAAAGCTTCATCGTCTGGACTTTGAGCGACATCTGTAGCAGCTTCTTTGGCGGCTTCTTTTGCCTCTACTTTAGGCTGAAGTTTCCCCCAAATTGCCTTGGCTTTATTCCAAACATCCTCACCAACTTTCAGCGATGCGCCTTCTGCAACTTTATTCAACAGAAATGGTAGACAGGGAGCAAGTAATTGCACGATAAAAGCGATATCCATTAATTTACGCAGGAAATTACAGTTATTTATACAAGCTCATGTTAGCGTATTTCTTTTTCAGCAAAATCTGTCAGTAATAACTTGGTAAAGTAGGCGAGGCGGAAAATACATAACAAATCAACCAACAAAATAAAAAATGAAAATTGGGATTTTAGGACTGGGACTAATTGGTGGTTCATTGGGTTATGATCTGCGATCGCAAGGTCATTATGTTGTCGGAGTCAGCCGCAAACAATCAACCTGTGCAACGGCTGTAGCTTTAGGTAGTGTTGATGAGGCTAATGTCGATCTGAGCCTATTTGCGGACACAGAAGTTGTGTTTATTTGTACACCCATTGGGTTGATTGTGCCGCAAGCAGAGCAATTAATTCAGCATTTACCTAAAACTACGGTGGTGACTGATGTCGGTTCAGTCAAAGCACCGATTGTCACAGCCATTGCACCTATGTGGGAAAATTTTATTGGTGGTCATCCCATGGCCGGAACCGCAGATAGTGGCATAGAAGCAGCTCAAAAAAATTTATTTGTGGATAGACCTTATGTATTAACACCAGATGGGAAAACGCCAAAAAGTGCGATCGCAGTGGTAGAAGAAATTGTGCGATCGCTAGGTGCTAATATCTATTATTGTCAGCCAGAACAACACGACCGCGCTGTGAGTTGGATTTCCCATTTACCTGTGATGGTTAGTTCCTCATTGATTGCGGCTTGTCTTGGTGAAACTGACCCAGAAGTTTTACAATTAGCACAAAACTTAGCTAGTTCCGGCTTTCGAGATACTAGCCGCGTCGGTGGGGGTAATCCAGAGTTAGGTGTAATGATGGCGCAATATAATCGCCAAGCATTGCTGGGTTCATTACAACAATATCGTTACCAACTCGATGAATTAATTAACTTAATTGAGCAAGAAAATTGGACAGCTTTAGCAGCAAAGTTGCAGTCCACACAACAAGCAAGACCTAGTTTTGTGGACTAACAAGGGAAACGGGAACAGAAAAAAGTTAATATAGCAATTCGATTTGATTTCTGAAATTATCTGCATAGGCAGGCAATAGGCAATAGGCAATAGGCAATAGGAAAGGAGAGAGTAGGGGTGTACTGATTTTTTTTATGCGCCAGCGCAGGATACGCCAACAAAAATCAAATAGGAATCCTATACCAATTCAAAGAATTATTTTTCCTATTCCCTGTTCCCTATTCCTCTCCCAAGTTTTCATCAACAGTTAATTGCGACTTAATGCAAAATATTTTTTATTCTAAATTATTGTTGAGCAATTATCTAAAATTATTTTTTTTGTTACAATACGAACTTGGTCAATAAAAATTTTTCACAGCAATATGTTGTTCAATTTTGCTGCCATAGCAATTGAACAAAATGGACATCAAAAAGTAGCAGTATCTGGAAGTCTTGAAAAAGTAATTTGAGGGTTAATATATGAAATATGGAATTGATATGGGTCATAACTGCCCACCAGACACCGGAGCAAGAGGCATCAAATTTGAGGATACTTTAACTAGAGATGTAGGTAACAGAGTTACATCTAAATTAAGAGCTTTAGGACATGAAGTAATAGTATGTAACCCAGAGAAGGCTAATTCAGTTAGAGATTCACTCTCACAAAGATGCAATAGAGCTAATGCTGCTAGAGTAGAAGTATTTGTTTCAATTCATTTTAATGCCTTTAACGGACAAGCTAATGGTACAGAAGTATTTGCAGCTAGTGAAACAGGCAGAAGAATTGCTAAACCTGTTGTAGATGAAATTGTAAAATTAGGATTTTTTAATCGGGGAGTTAAGAGTGGTTCCCACTTATTTGTGTTGCGAAATACAAATATGCCAGCGATTCTTGTAGAATGTTGTTTCATTGATTCCCAAAAAGATATGAATCTGTTTGAGCCAGAAGCAATGGCTAATGCAATTGTTAAAGGTTTAACAGGTAAATTACCTACTACACCTGTAACTCCTGTTCCAGATGAAGAACAGAATATAGATACCAGTATAATGAGGCTACAAAAAGCTTTAAATAGACTAAAAATTACTGATAGAAATGGTAAAGCTCTAGCTGAAAATAATCGACTGACCGCAGAAACAAAATTTGCTATCGAAAGATTTCAAGGAATTGTGGGAGTTGAACAAACTGGTGTGGCAGGAGAAACTACCTGGAACGTCATTAATCTAATCTTAGCCAAGCGGATCATTAGAATTAATCATGCTGGTGGGCCGGTAGTCAGATATATACAACATCGATTAGGTGCTGATGTAGATGGTATTTTGGGACCACAAACAGAAGCAGCAATCAAAAGATTTCAAAGACAGAATGGTTTAATTGCTGATGGAATTATTGGACCAATGACTTGGAAAAAATTAATCGGTTAGTACAACTATTAGCACATAGTAAGTTAACCAAAGGTCTGGGATTTTTAGTAGTAAATAGAAGTCAGAAGATAGGGAAACAAGAGAGAAATTTTTCCTTATCTTCTTTGTCTTCAAAACTTCCGAGTGAAGAATTTCCCCACTAACCGCGATTTCGTTCTAATAGCAACATCATGAGCAAACTTAATAAAACTTGCTCTTCCTCGCGATCGCTCAGTTGATCAACAGCTTTGATCATAAATTTCCTAGAGAGAAACGTCGGGATTTTCTCTAAACGCATAACAACTGTACCATCAGCCCGGCTGACTAAATAGACTGGATTGAACACATAACCAGTAAACATACCCAAAATTGGGATTTCTGCCAACAGAGCATCTGCAATCTTCACCCAAGGGTTTTTCTCTTGGATAGTTAAATTACTCACATCGCCATCAAAGATATCATAGCGAGCTTTCCACAGAGATTTTAAGCCGCGCCGTTTGACTCCACCAATATAAGTGCCGTTACTATCACTAAAGTCATAGCGAGCTGAGAAATCAATAATGCGATCGGCTTTGATGTAGTATAAAGGACGCGTGCGATCGGCATCAGCAAAGATAGTAATTGCTTCCTTGAGTTTAAAGAGCTTCTGCTTGACGTAGAAAACCAAATTCCCCTGATGATCAGCAACAGATATTTGCGGCGCTAAAGCCCATAGTTTAAAGGTAAGTTCTAGTGGATACTGCATAGTTTAAATAGAAACAACGCAATTGATCATCCCATTATTAATCCCAGTTCAGGTGAATGTATAACAAGCCACCTGTTAAGTAATGTAAATAGTGACCAAACTCTTCGGGCAGGCAATAGGGAATAGGCAACAGGCAATAGTCATAAAATCCTGCCCGATTCTTGGGTTAGAAGCCCCTAAATTTATTTATGAACAGCATCCACGGGGAGCAGGAAGTTTATCAGGTTCCGACAAAATTAGACTAATTATGTCTTTCAAACTTACCCCACCTGAATGAGAACAGCCAACCTCTGAAGTATTGAGGATACAGTCATAAATGATCAGTCGTCTCATACTTTTATGAGAAGTTTTCACAGTAAAAGACCATTTTTTACCATTTATTTAGTTGTGGCTTCTTAATTAAAATTTTCACTTAGATATCAATAGATATTTTGTAATTTCCATACTGAACTATCTAAAGTTTAGAGATAACCCCAAACTATTTTAATAATTAAATGGTTGCTTTTTCTCCAGACATTATTAGTCATTTTATGTCGAAATGACTCGTTTTCAGCTATTGAAGAACCATTTTTTTTCGCTAATAATTGCAGTATGAGTTAAGCAAAACAAGCTTAATTCATATAAATAGGAATGTTTTCTCCCTAGTCTTATCGAGGAAAAAGAAATGACAAACATCAATGTTTTTGAATCCCATAATGCTGGTTCTGAACTGTTCATAGATTCAGAAAACTTTCTGCAGGACCTAAATGATACAGATGCTATGGCTGTGCAAGGCGGAGAAGGTGCTGGGTTCATGCAATATTTAGGCTACGGTCAGAAGTTTCTAGAATATGGTTTGAACGGATTTGCAATAAATAATATTGTATCTATCGTCAAGACATATACTGCTGTCGGTGGTGTACAAGCTAATGGTAATGGTGCTGCTCCAGGAGCTAATGGCAATGGTACTGCTCCAGGAACTAATGGCAATGGTGATAATGGCTAATAGATTGTAATTCGTTGCTTAATAGGATTCAGTAATCAACAACTGAATCCTATTAAGATCACCCCATTATTCGGATTAAAATATTAGCGGAGAATTACGCAATCTTACCAGTATAAATATGATAAAATAGGCATACTTAATGGCTCTATTTTTCATAGATTCATTAATTCTCAGGTTTACTGCAAAATACTTGGGTTTGCAAAGTAACAAGCATTTATCCTTTTATTAGTTTAATCTTTTGGTATAAACCATGAGTTATAGGGTCAACAAATAAGCTGAATCATAAATAATGCTTAAGATAGAACAAAATCAAAATTGCAAAGAATTACTTTACTAAGTATTAATATCTGGGACAAAATTATCTTAACAAAAATTAAAAACAACAGTGTAACATAGTAAAACTAGCTTTTTAAAGTTTTTTCTGGATTTAAATGCAATTTTAAATAGCTTGGTTGTTTCGGAAAATAAATTTAGGTGATTTTTAAGTATTAGAATATAGTTTCTCATATATATCAATTCTTTTAATCAACAAAAACTTACAACAAGTATGTCACACAATACTAATCAATTTCAAAATTCTGAAAACTCAGAATCTAATATCGGTAAATGTTTAACGCCTTTTCAAAGGAAATCACTGCTGAAGAAATTACAAACAGATTTGCAACCAAAATATCGCCGACGTATTGAAATTATGCTACTGGCAGATCAGGGCAAATCTCAAACCGAAATTTGTAAAACTTTAGGTTGTTCCTATCATATGGCACGATACTGGATTGGTCTAGCAAAAGCTGGTTTAGCCCATCAATGGCAGGAGCAACCAGTAGGTAGGCCAAAGAGTGTTAATGAGCAATATCTTAAATGTTTGAAAGATTTGGTAAGCCATAGTCCGCGTGAGTATGGCTATCCGTTTCAAAGCTGGACTGCACAATGGTTAAGCAAACATTTAGCAAGAGAAATGGGTATCGAAATTACTGAACGCCATATCAGCCGTCTACTCAAACAAATGGGGCTATCTACTAAACCAAGAAATCATATCTCTAAACAAGAAACTGATGATCAACACAATTGTGAAATTACAATTACTGATTTGCAATCGCCCTGTGATTCTCATTTCTTCTGGACTCTCAATTTAATGAATAATAAACATTAATTGTGTTTTAAATGTGGTACATTATGCTTATGCTAAGTATAAGTTAAGTATCTAATATTCAATTAGGATGCAGGATTGTGAGATGAAAATTATGCCGATTTTCTGCTTGTAAATAACGTTCCTGTAATGGTTGCCACTCTTGCCACCATTGGACACGATTGGCAGATAATAAACTAGCTAATGTTGGTAGTTTAGTTTGAATTTCTGACTTGAATACATTTGTCAGCCACTCACCCATAACCATACTATCTTGAATATTGCCCAAAATGTCTTGAATACTTTTGATATCTGCAATGTAAGCTGCGTAAGACTCACCATATAACTCAGTAAATAGTTCCATTTGGTAACGCATACGCTTTGCCTGTTTTCGCAAATCGTGAATGCTTTCGCCTTGAGTTGTCAATTGTTGTTCTATCTCTTCTGCTTTGGAGTCGGTGTTGATTTTGACTTCTGCATCAACAACATGAGTACCTACTAATAATCCTGGATGTAGCAAGAAACTACTCACTTCAGGTAAGAGTAAATCCGGTAGTACCTGCTGAATTTGTAGAGATGCTAGAGGTTGATAACTGGGTTTTTCTAACCACTCTTCTAAAGTTTGTTTTAAAGATTTATAATCATCATTTTTTAATGTTGTCAGGGTTTTAGCTAGTGCCTCTTCACGCTGTTTAGCTAAAGCATCAAAAGCTTTTTGCAGGGATTTCTGCTCTTTAGGAGGTAAATTTGGTTGATAGAGGGTTTCTAAATTTTGCTTTAATACGTCAAAATCGCGGAGATTACCAAGGCGACGAGCAATTTTACCTATATTTTTATCATTAGCTGGCTTAGGTAAATTTAGTAGAATATCAAACCTGCTAATAGCTGTGCGTAGACGACGCATTCCGACGCGCATTTGGTGTAATGCTTCTGGATCTTCATCTTTCTTAACAGGTTTTTCCCACTTTAAAATTTTATTAAAATGCTTTTTAATAGCCTGATAAGCGTATTCTTCTAGAGTTTTTACTGCGGGTTCTGTAGCTAAATCCATAGATATTAGTAATTACTTACGTAGGTTATTGCATAATAACATTAGTTGAAAAATCCATCTATCGTTTGAAATTTATTTTTTATATTATTCCTAATGATTAAGAATCAATATCAATATAGATAGTTGTTTACCTGAGAAATATAAGCAATTGCTGTAACACATATAGTAATCCGCTTTGATTTATAAAATTATCTGCATAGGCAGGCAATAGGCAATAGGCAATAGGCAATAGGCAATAGGAAAGGAGAGAGTAGAGGTGTACTGAGTTTCTTATGCGCCAGCGCAGGCTACGCCAACAAAAATTACATAGAAATTTTATATCAAAAAAATATTAGTTATTTAAGTTATGTTTAGGTATTTTTTGTATCGAGCTTAAATAATTACAATAAGAGAATTAATATCGTGTTTATTAAAGCGGCTAGGAAACATGGTAAATTTCCATTTAATCAATCAATGTACTCTGAGATTTAGCGATAGTTTTAAAACGCACAGAGAAGACATTTCCGCAGTCATACTAACTCAACAACAGTATTTATGGTTGGGTTCAGATGAAACTTCAACAATTGAGAGTTTGTCTGTCTTGGATAGTAAAAATTTTAACAATCACCAACAATTTCGGGTAGCAGAATTTATTGATTTACCAGCACCGGAAGATGAAGAAATTGATATTGAAGGTTTAGCTTATGATGATTATTATTTATGGCTAGTTGGTTCTCATAGCTATAAGCGTAAACAACCTAAATCTGATAAAAATGGTGAGCAGAATATTGCCAGATTAGCTAAAATTGAATCAGAGAAAAACCGCTATATTTTAGCTAGAATTCCCTTGGTGGATGGACAATTAATTAAGTCTTGTCCACATCCGCAAAACCAAAGTAAGCAGTTAAGTTCTGCAAAATTAAAGTTAACGAAAGATAACAACGTACTAATGGCGGCTTTAGCTGAAGATCCACATTTAGGTTGTTTTGTAAAAGCAGGAATTCCTGGAAAAGATAACGGTTTAGATATCGAAGGTTTAGCTGTTGCTCAAGGGAGAGTTTTTTTAGGTTTGCGTGGACCAGTATTGCGGGGTTGGGCAATAATTTTAGAACTTGAACTAGAAAATTATGAACTAGGGTTATTGACACTAAATAAAATAGATGTAGAAACAAGAGGGTACAAAAAGCATTTTACTTGGTTGAATGGTTTAGGTATTAGAGACTTATGTTGGGATGGGAAAGACTTGTTAATTTTGGCTGGACCAACTATGGATTTAGATGGGGTAGTGCAAGTTTATCGTTTAAAAAACGGTGTGAATTTACCAGAAAATACTCTCCATACTCCAGAGTTGGTGCAAGAAATTCCTCATGGCGATCGCGATGATCGTGCTGAAGGAATGACTTTATTTCATGATATCTCTGGAGTACCTTCATTATTGGTAGTTTATGACTCTCCAGCAGAGAATCGGCTAGTGGGTGACGATAGTGTGATTGCGGATGTTTTCCAGTTGAGTTAAAGGTTAGTTGAGATTGCCTGTACTGGACAGGTAGGAATACACTGCTCACAGACAATACAACGCGATCGCGTAAATGTCAGTTTATAGGTTTCTGGGTGGAGAGTGAGAGCTTCTGTAGGACAAACCCCAGTACACAAGCCACAGTGAACACACACGTCTTCATCAATAATAATTTCCCCCAAGCTGAGGGAAACATTAATATGTCGCGATCGCATCCACTCAATAGCTGCATCTAACTGATCAATATCTCCTGATAGTTCTACCACCAGTTTACCGATTTGATTAGGAGCAACTTGAGCGCGGATAATGTTAGCGGCAACATTAAACTCTTTAGCCAGCACGTAAGTCACCGGCATTTGTATGGCACGCTTGGGAAAGGTGAGGGTAACTCGTTTTTTCACAGATTTATGCAGAGGCTTTTATCTTAATGATAGTTAAGACTGGGAATTGGGGATATTTCTTATACCAATTTTAGATTTTAGATTTTGAATCAAGGGAATTCAATATATTCAATAATTGTGCCATCAGGATGCAACGCTCGCATATTGATACCTGTGGTTACTGGCTTCAGTTCTGCTAAAATGACTGCTCCCTGCTGGGTGAGTATCTCCCGAAAATCATGGAGTGAATCAACTAGGAATGTGGCTTGGGTGTTCTTCAATGGATAGAGTGTCTCGGCTGAACCGGCAATTAAAAGTATAGAACCTACAGCAGCGAGTTCCAAACCAGTTTCGGAATATTCAAACCATAGCCAACATTTTTCTGCAAATAGGTTTTCATAGAAGGCGATCGCATCATCTAATTCTGCTGGACTAACATAAACTCTGATAAGCACTTTGAGAATTTGCATTGCAACCTTGCTGTTAGCTAGCTGTCGGTAAAACAACTCGGAAAAACGAAGGTTGTTTCATGTAGCTTATCAGAATTAACAAGGTTTCCTAATACAAGACCAATTATTAACTGCCCAAAATTATAATTTTTAGTCACAAACTGTCTTCTGTTGTCTTGATCAGGTATTTACTAGGAATTTCCTCAACTTTTATAGCTGAATTGATAATTAAAATTTTGGACATAACTTGGTACACTCATCTCCTAATAGCTTGGGAGTTATTTATGAAACACTTAATTCTGTCTGTAGTGATTTACCTTTCGGTTTTTAACATTTCTGTAGTAAACGCTAACCAGACTGCAAACAGTGCTAAAATTTCCAACAATAGTAATGATTCTGTGAATATTGCTGGATTTTTTAACGATATCCTTCAGGGTATTACAGATTTGAATAATACAATCCGGGGTGTGCGGAGTACCATCAACGAAGTCAATCGGCTTCAAGATGAGCTAGATGGTAAAAATACGGAAAATTCTCCTAATAATTTATCCAATCCTCCAATTTTAGCGCCTCAACAGCCTCAATATCAGCAATCTCCAACGGAGAATCAACAGTTAACCCCACAACAAAATACAGAGTTCCCAACAAATCAACAGCCTCAATATCAGCAGTTTCCACCTGTTAATCCAGCACCAGCAATCACCAGTCCAAATCCTTAACGTTCCAGATGTAAATCACAATCCCTTCGGTAAACATCAAGCACGATAATTCCCGGAGGGATCATACTAATTCACACCTTCACCAAGTCGTAGTCAGTCACCCATGCCAAGCGATCGCTCAAGCAAGAATGACTACAATTAAGTTTTACATTGCTAGAGGTAAAGGTATCTTCAATACTGGGTGATTTCCATTCGATGACATAAAACCATGATTGGTTCATTAGCTGCATACCAAGGACTGTACGCAGTTGTGGACTATCACCAGCAAAGCGAAACTTAACTAACTCCCCCAATCTAAAAACAGGTTTTTCGCGAGTCACAAGGTGTAGCCGACCAGTACCGGTGATTTCGCTACTTGATGTATATATAATCTTTTTACCAACAGCGATCGCATAATTCCATTCATCTTGTTCCCACTGCATCCCGCAACAGTAGGCAAAAATATTAGTCTTCATTAGATAAACTCTTTCCAATAATCCAAATATCGGCATGGGGATTTTTTGACCCCAAGGAGGAGAAATATACCAACAGCTTTCTAAGGTGTTGATGTGGTCAAACATTTCTTTGAATACCTCTGTTTTGCTGGTAAAAGTTCATGTTTACTATCTGTATTCCCAGGACTAACTATTTAATTAATTCAGTAATTTAAAAATACCTAAATGACTAACCAATAGAATGAGAGGAATCAGAAGAGATTGATGTAGTTTTCAGCAATAAAGTGCGAAAGCACCCCTACCGCCCTGCACCCCTGCTTTTCACTGTCTACATATTTGATGAAGAATTGTATTACTGAGATCACAGATACTTCTCTATCTTCATATACTGGATTGTATTCCCATCGTTGCCATTAGCACTAGGAGGTGCCAAAATGGTTCATACTTACGAGGTGTTAGTTGATATCAAAGAATTTGCCGATACAACTAACAGTACCTATCAATGCGGAACTTCACGATACGAAATTAGCGCAGAATCAATCCAAACAGCTGATTATATAGCTCGGAGTCAAGCTAGAAGTGAGCATCCCAAAGGGACAGAATATGATGTGAGGGTTACAAGGCTGCTGAGTTAACACTCTCCTAATTGTAAAAATTTTGCAACCTTAACATTGGGCTGGATAGCAGTATTTACTCAAGGTAAAGTTAAGATTAACTTTATGGGCCTGTTTGTAGAATGCTACTCCTCTAATAAATTAGTAATGAGTAGTGAGTAATGAGTAATGAGTAGTGAGCATTGGTAATACCTATTAATTATTACTCATTACTTCAAAATTAAAGCCAAGCACTTTTCAAACAACTTCTTATTAGCGATCGCTTACTTTCGCAACATACAGCAAAGATATCAACGACGGCTAGCTGAATATCTTAAATACCAATAAATTAACCACGCTAAAATCCCAAAAACCAAATTTAGGGATAATCGACTAACTGTAAACAACAGAATATCAGGATAAAATATCTGTGATAACCTCAAAGGGCTGAGAATTCTAGCTAACAGAAATAAACCAAAAATGGCGTTACCACCTAGCATGAGCGCAAATAATATTAAACCCCTTTGCCAGTATCGATGCTGAAATGTCCGACCAGATATTAAATTAATAGTGGGTTTGCCTTCTACCCTCTTAAATAACTGTTCCATCCGCCAAAACATCCATAGCAGTAAGGGAAATAAACCATAACTGAGATACTGTAGAGGTGGTGAGTAACGCCAAGCACTAGAAAGCACATTTACCAAAGCGTGGAAAATCACAGAATTTATCCAAGCCTGAAAAATCAAATTTTTGTAGCGATGTAATCGCACATAAGCAGAAAAATATAGTCCCAAAGCATAGCCCCAAGGTGCAGAGAACATTGCATGGACTGGTGTACCAATAGTACGATCAAGAATGGATGCAGTACCGTGGAATAGATAAATCCAGTTTTCTTCGGCTGTAAATCCAACAGATGCAGCTATGGTAAACAAGAAAATACTGCTGGCGCGTAGGCGATGCTGACGTTGAAAGTAGTAGGTGGGTACAACGACTGCTACTAACTTGCAACCTTCTTCAATGGGGCCAATTTCTACCAGTTGTCTGAAGGCAATGCCAAGGAGCGATCGCTGAATACGCTCCCAGTCTACAATCCAATTAGCAATAGTTTCAAAAGCTATTTGTAAGCCGAGGGCAACAAAACCAGATACTGCCCCAACCACAAATAACAACAACAAGTGTGTTACAGGCGGGGCAACAGTAGCACGATAATAGTAATATCCCAAAAATACCAGTGTGGGGATTGTTGCCCACAGAACTAAATCCAAATCAGCCACTCACCTGAGCAATTACAGTCCGGTGACGGGGGCTATTGGGGGTGATGGTTGGTGTTTGAAAACCAGCCTCTACCAAAGCTTGCTGAATATCCAAAGCAAAATATTGATCCAAATACGGTTCTGTACTTTTGAGCAATGTCAAAATGTAGGGTGGCATTTTCTTGTAAGCTTCTGATTGGGGATTCATATCCATAATCGCAATGTAACCACCCGGACGCAATACCCGCCGCACCTCAGCAAAAATTTGGCGGGTGGCTGACTGGGGTAATTCGTGACATACCAAGAAAATCGAGACTAAATCAACACTAGCGTCTGGTAAGCCAGTGGATTCAGCTGCGGCATGAATCCAATTGATATTTGCTTGACGCTGTTGGGCGCGATAGTTGGCGACGGCTAAGAAATAGGGAGACAAATCTAAGCCTGTGACTTTGGCTTGGGGATAGAGTGCTTGCAGTGCAAATGTACTTAACCCCACACTACATCCCAAGTCTAGGATGTCTTGCGGTGCATGGGGAATTTGTGCTTTGACAATATCGTGGTAACTTTGACGCAGTTTCGGATCACCTTGCGCTTCTGCATCCTGCCAAATCTTAGCATGGACGGCATAAGCAGCAGGTTCTACTTCAAAAGCAGCTTGCCAACTGAGGTTCCCTTCTTCGTAGGCATGGAAGGAGGTGAGGTAATAGTTTGGGTAAGAAAGTTGGGGATTTTGGATTTGAGCTAAGTCTGGTTTCCAATCACGCGCCTGTAGGGTTTTAACTTCTTGCGTCCAAGGTACACCAATTTTTTCAGCCCGTTTAATCATCATTTGACGAGCTTGATGCTTGGCTAGGTTAGCTAAGGGTTTGATGGCTAATATGCCATTCACCAAGCGGGAAGCTATGCTAGGAGCAGTGTTTACAGCAGCAGTCATAAATTCAGTTTGGAATTAACAGCCTAATTGTACTTATGACATACTCACCGGATGCCAGTCTAGTTAGCGTCGATATTCATCCCCACAATCGCCAATGAGCTGATACAAGTTCTGTGACTGACGAGATATGATGTCTATGCGATCGCTATCTTCTGGATCTAAATTCCAACTAAATACTTTGGCATTATCTTCTATATGTTCAGCTATACCCAGTCTGGCACCAACAATTACACCACCCACGGCTGGCTTGTCTAAGATATAACGTACTGCGACGTTAGCAATACTTATCCCATGCTTCTCAGCGATTTGCTTCAAGGTAGATAGCAGCTCTTGAAATAATAGCCAACCCCCCCAAGCATCAATCATATTTTTATATTTGCGTAAGCTGACTGTAGTTAAATCAAAGCCTCTGGGTTCTGGTTTACCCAAATATTTTTCTGAGAGGAAACCACCGCAAAGTGAACCATAAGTCAAAAGTTTAATATCATGCTGTTGACAAAACTTCAGCATATTCACTTCTGGACGACGATCAACTAAAGAAAATTGCACTTGATTAGATACAATTTTAATTCCAGCTTCGGTAATAATTTGCAGGTGTTCTGTATCAAAGTTGGTCAAAGCTAAATGTTTAATTTTGCCCTCTGTTTGTAGTTCTGCCATATATTTGAGGGCATCTAAATAATTTTTATCTTGATATTCCCACCAGTGAAATTGCATCAAATCTAGAGATTCTACAGCCATTCTTTGGCGAGAAATATCAATATTTTCTTCAACCAGTTTTTTGGTCATTTTCCCAGGACGAGGCACCCATTTTGTGAAGGCTTGTACTTGAGATAAAGCCTCTTGTCCACGGTTAGCAGCCAATTGACGACGAAATTCGCCAATAAAATCTTCTGCTGGGCCATAATGATCTGCTAAATCCCAAGTAGTAAAGCCTGCATCAACATATTTGAACATACTTTCAATGGCAGCTTTGGCATTAATTCGTCCGTGTGCGCCGGATACTTGCCACATTCCATTTAATATCCGACAAACGTTTAAATCAGAGGTTAATTGCAATCGACTTGCTGCTGGTAATATCATTTTCTGCTATTTTAGAACTTTAAATTATTTCCAGTTAGTTTCTGCTTGTGTGAGAACATAAGCAGCTACATCTTGAATTTCTTGCTCAGTCAGACGGTCTTTATAAGCTGACATATTACTTTTACCATTGGTGACAATCGATGTAATTGCTTCTATGGAATCCATACCATATTTTTTAAGTGCTTTCTGATGTAAGTTTTTGCCTCGTCTGATGATGTTACCACCATTAATATGACATCCAGCACAGTGAATATCAAAAATTTTGACACCGTTAGCTATATCTGCTGCATTTGCAGGCAAAGATAAAGTAGTGGTTGTCAACAATATGATCAATAAGAATGCCAATAATTTTGTCACGGAAATTTCACCTATTAATTAGCCTTGATATCAACCGATAATTATCTTCTCATAAATAGGCATCTCCAGAAATTAAATATGGGTTTTTCTGAAACCTTGTAGAGACGTTCCGTGGGGTAGGAATTCTCGTCTCTACATTCTTTTTCACCAGATGTCTAATAGGCACTCTTGCAATAGGCAAGAAGGGGGTAGATGTGTAATGAGTATTTTATGTGTCCGCGCAGGCTACGCCAACACAAATCAAATAGGAATCCTATCTATAAATTAGAGACTTCCAGATAAAAAATATCTAAGATGTAGGGAGCATCAGTATGAAGAATTTCTTGGCACAGCTAGGTTTTCTCGCACTGACGCACCCTACCAACTGTCAATTTGGAATAATTAATTTTTTGGTGTTACCTGATCTCTTACCAAAGGTTCTATCTCCAGACAGTGCCTGAGTTCAAAAGCCCACGTCATAATGGCCGTATAAAACCATGTCTAAGAATTTTATCCAAATTAGCTAAATAATCAGAGTTAAATATGGCTAACAATATCAAAGAGCGAATTCAATCTGATCTGCAACAAGCAAAATCAACTGGACAGTTAAGAACTGAACGCATCCGTGAGATTGTAAAATCAGCAGTTGCTCAATTATCTTCAGAAGTTAAGGAAGGTTCTAGCGAATTGCGTACCATTGTCAAAGATGCGGTTGCAGCCGTAATTGATAACTTACAAGATAAAGGTACGGAATTGAAAGAAGAAGTCACAGCATCAATAGAAGGGGCGATAGAAGGAGTTAATACTAAACGACACGAAGCTATCGTTAAAACACAGTCAGAATTGGAAAGATTACAAGCTCAAATAGATAGTGAAGAAGAAAAAATTCAGCAAGATGTGGATGGGATCTTAGCAGAGATTGAAGAAACTGGTAAAGAAAAAACTACTAACGTTCAAAGTGCGATCGCATCCGCTATTGATACTATCAAGAATAGTGAAGAACTAGGACTATTAAAGAAACGTTACGCTCAGTTACAAGCACAATTAGCCATTGTTCGCGCTAACTTAGCTGCACGCTACGGCGGACGTTCTGATGAGGTGCAGCATTATCTTGATGATGCCAAAAACTGGTACAATCAAGCTCGTCCCCAAGCTGAGGCTTTAGCAACTCAGGTAGAGCAGAAGCGATCGCAACTAGAAGATAAACTAGGCGAAGCTGGAACAGTTGTTGCTCAAAAAGAGCGTCAAATTAAACAAATTCTCAGAGATTTACTACTCGCAACAGCTGATTTGTTTAAAGATAAAGAACCTGCTGATCGAGAAGTTTCTCATAAATAGTCTCGTGTCTCTGTGGTAATGAGTAATGAGTAATGAGTAATGAGTAAGAAATTTACTTATTACTCACTACTGATTACTTTTTTCAATTAGTTGCTGTATCTTTGGCTGTAACTCAGTAACAGTATTTTTTCAGTCATTTTTTCACAATATATTTACCAAAAATACAGAAAAGGACAGTTAAATTAGACACTAGAAAAGGTATTCTATGTATAGTAGATGCACCCTAATGAATGGGAGGGCTACCTTAGTTGCTCTCCTTATTTCTTGCCTAAAATCATACTGATATCATAGATTTCATCAAGTTTGTCCCAACATCAAAGACAGGAACGTTACTTAATATACATTTTAATAATGTATTGTTTTTTACATTATTGAGTAATGATTTTAGAAAAAGTAAAATTGTAGGTTTGGTAATTAAAGTTACTTAAAATCAAAGGATTTGTCTTAGTTCAGTATCCTACGTGAAAGCTCTTAACAATATTTATACAAATAAATAAATAATGGGTGTTACTCCTCATGGCAAAAATGCTATACTGTGCTAAGTAGATGCACCCTGATGATCTGGAGAGCTGCCCAAGTGGCTCTCCTTTTTTCATGGAGGGGGGATGGAGGGGATGAGGGGGATGGGGGAGATTTAGCTTGCTTCTCTTACGATGGCGTAAGCCTACCCGTAGGGTGAGAGATGGGGGAGATGGGGGAATTAACTATTGCCTACTAACTAATGATTAATGACTATTAACTAATTGGTATAATCGCCAGTCAAGCTGCTAATTAGTAGTAAAGGTAAAAGACATGGCAGACTGGCAGGAAATTACTGGTGGGGTGACGGCTCCTAAAGGGTATCGGGCGGCTGGTATTACGGCAGGACTAAAACCTTCGGGATTGCCCGATTTAGCTTTGATAGTATCAGATGTAGAGGCGATCGCGGCTGGTGTATTCACCACCAGTCAAGTGAAAGCGGCCTGTGTAGATTATTGTCGCCAACGCTTGCAGGCTAAACATGGTGCGCGGGCAATTCTCTGCAACGCCGGACAAGCTAACGCTGCTACAGGTAGTCAAGGCGTACATGATGCCCAAGAAAGTGCGGAATTATTAGCTCAAGAGTTAAATATTTCTCCCGATGCTATTCTCTTGGCTTCTACTGGGGTAATTGGTCAACGGATTAAAATGGATGCACTGCGGAGTGGTATTCCCAAACTGGTAGCAGCACTTTCTCCCACAGGTTCCGATGCCGCAGCCGGGGCAATTATCACTACAGATTTAATCACCAAATCTATAGCCCTAGAAACTACTATCGGCGAACGCCCAGTCCGCATTGGTGGGATTGCCAAAGGTTCGGGGATGATTCATCCCAATATGGCCACGATGCTGGCATTTGTGACTTGTGATGCGGCTGTGTTACCTCATCTATGGCAAGAGATGTTAACTAGGGCAGCTGATAGAAGCTTCAATTCTATTACTGTTGATGGTGATACAAGTACCAACGATAGTTTAATCGCCCTAGCCAATGGCGAATCCCGCACCCCAGCGATTACCGAGATGGGTACAGAAGCCGAAAAATTAGAGGCCATGTTAACAGCAGTATGCCAGCATTTAGCCAAAGCGATCGCTCGTGATGGTGAAGGTGCAACCTGTCTCATGGAAGTGCAAGTCACAGGAACCCATGACGAAGCATCAGCTAGACAAATCGCCAAAACCATTGCCGGTTCATCCTTAGTTAAATCTGCAATCTTTGGTAGAGATCCCAACTGGGGACGCATCGCCGCCGCCGCCGGACGTGCAGGTGTACTCTTTGAACAAGACAACCTGCAAATTAAACTAGGGGATTTCCTACTTTTAGACAACGGTCAACCCCAACCCTTTGACCGCGCCGCCGCTAGTGCATATTTAAAGCAAGCCGCCGCCGGTGCTTATCTCCAAGAGGATACAGTTTTAATTTCTGTTAATGTCGGCAATGGTCACGGTAGTGGTAAAGCTTGGGGTTGCGACTTAAGTTATGACTACGTGAAAATTAACGCTGAATACACTACTTAGGGATTGGGGACTGGGAACGTTTTCCCCTTTTTAAGAGGGGTGAGGGCAGGGTGGTTTCATACAACCAGAGAAAAAAATAAACCTAACTTTCAAAGCTTCTCCCCCCGTGGGGGAGAGGTACCCTACGGGTTCGCGGTAGCGTTCCGAAGGAAAGCAAGCTATGGACAGGGGTCAAAATTTCTGCTATAAAACGAAAAATCAAGACTTATAGATTTTTCTTTTTTCGTATGAAACCACCCCCCTTTTGAAGCTATCCATTATAAACATCTTTCTTAACAAGAAAATTGATAAAAGTAAGTATTTAGGACTTACGCATGAGGGTAAAGTTGATAATGAATGGCGGTATAGAGGACTTGTCACTCGTGCGGTGCTAAAATCTGTTCACAACTAGCTTCAGGCGAACAAAGAGCTAAGTAAGTCAGCCACAACAAAGATTTTATCTCTAATTAGCCAACATTTCTAATAACTGCGCCTCTGTTAACTGTGCAATTCCCAAAGCTTGGGCTTTTGTTAATTTAGAACCTGCATCTTCACCCACAACCAAATAATCGGTTTTTTTACTCACGGAATCAGTGACTTTTCCACCAGCTTGTTGAATTAAAGTTTTAGCTTCATCACGCTTTAAAGTGGGCAAGGTTCCTGTGACGACAAAAGTCTTACCCGCTAGGTTGACATTAGCATTATCAATAGTTGGTGTTTCTTCGGTGTTTGCAAATTGTAACTCTGCTGCTTGTAAACGCTCTATTAAAATTTGATTGGCATCTATGCGAAACCATTGATAAACAGACTGGGCAATTTCTGCACCTATGCCATAAATACCCTCAATATCTGATTGCTTGGCTGTTGCTAACTGTTCTACATGGCGATACTTTTCACTTAATAATTGAGCGTTGACGCTGCCGACATGACGGATGCCTAAACCGTATAATACCCTTGACCAAGGCTGATTTTTCGATTGGGCGATCGCTTCGATTAATTTCTCGGCTGATTTCTGCCCCATTCTTTCCAATGCAAATAATTGCTCTGTTGTCAAGTCATATAAATCCGCAACGGAATGCACCAACCCTTTATCCACCAATTGATGGACTAATTTTTCTCCCACACCTTTAATATCTAAAGCATCCCGGCTTACCCAATGTTCAATCGAACCTTTGAGGATGGCAGCACAGGAAGCATTGACACAGCGAGTTACCGCTTCCCCTGTTTCCCGTACCACAGGCTGTCCACAGACTGGGCAGTGGGTAGGCATAACAAAGGGTTCGGTATGATCTGGGCGCAGTTCTTTCAGTACCCGCACAACTTCCGGGATGATTTCCCCAGCCTTGCGGACAATCACAGTATCACCGATGCGGATGTCTAATTGGGCGATGCGATCGCTATTATGTAAGGTAGCTCGTGATACTGTAGTTCCCGCTAATTCCACGGGACGCATTTCTGCCAACGGCGTTAAAGCTCCTGTGCGTCCCACATTCACGGCAATATTTTCTACACGGGTGGGCGCTTCTTCGGCGGGATACTTCAGCGCCACAGCCCACCGGGGGAACTTCTGGGTAAAACCTAACTGTTCTTGCAACTTATAGGAATTTAATTTGACCACCACCCCATCAGTCATGTAGGGTAAGTTGAGTCTTTCTGTATCCCAGTATTTATAATAGTCTGCAACTTCAGCGAGAGAATGACAAAGCTGATGCTGGGAGTTCACCCGAAACCCCAACTTTTGCAACAATTCCAAAGCTTCCCATTGGGTATTGGCAATACTCGCGTCATCCATCCCCGGAATGTGCAGGGTGTAGGCGAAAAAATCTAACCGTCGTCGCGCCACAATGCGAGAGTCTAATTGTCTCAGTGTCCCGGCTGCGGCGTTACGAGGATTGGCAAATAATTGTTCTCCCGCTTTTTGTCTGCGTTCATTGATGTATTGAAACACTTCCAGAGGTAAGAAAGCCTCTCCCCGTACCTCTATTCTTTCGATATTTTCTAAGCCATCAAAATTTAACCGTAAGGGAATGGAGCGAATTGTCCGCACATTTTGGGTGATATCTTCCCCCATTTCCCCATCTCCCCTAGTTGCACCCCTAATGAGAATGCCATTTTGGTAAGTTAATGCCAAAGCCGAACCATCAATTTTCAGTTCTGTAACGTATTCGGCTGAGTCTGTTGGTGGTAATTGTCTGCGCCAACGTTGATCCCATGCTTGCAATTCTTCAAGATTAAAGGCATTCTCTAGACTATACAGGGGTATATTGTGCCGCACAGAGGTAAAGTGTGTAGCTGGTTTTTCCCCGACACGCTGAGTAGGGCTGTCTGGTGTTACCAATTCTGGATATTGAGTTTCCAGTTGTTGCAGTTCTCGATACAGTTGGTCATAAACTGCATCTTCCATGATGGGTGCATCTAAGACATAATAAGCATAACTAGCTTGTTGTAACAGTTGGCGCAGTTCTGCGATGCGCTTGACTTCTGGTTGAATCTGTATCATGTGTCTGAATCGCAAAATACCTAACGGATAACAGGTAGAAAAATTTATCAAAGAAAGGCAGAGGGCAGTAGCCTGCGGCAAGCCGTCAGGCTAGGCAGAAGGGATTTATTATGATAAAACCTGCTACTCCCAGGCTTGTTGTTGGCTGATTACCCTAAAATGATAGTCTCTAGAATCAGAATTTAAAAACAATTATCGCAAGTAACGAAAACAAGCCTACAGATTTCAGAGCAGAAGACTCAATTAATTTATATATCTAAAGGTGTGGATTATACTGCCATGATTCCGACTAATGGCTAATGAATATCAGGTCTTTGCTTGGCTACATTCAGAACGTAACCAGTAAAAATTTTCACTGGCTAAAAAACCAGCCCACAACTCCACATAGTTAATTGGGAGTAAGATTATGTCAGATACAAGCAAACGCGGTTTCGCTTCTATGGATGAAGACAAGCAGCGCGAGATTGCTAGCAAAGGTGGCCATGCTGCTCACGAAAAGGGAACTGCCCACGAATTCACCCCTGAAGAAGCGCGTGAAGCTGGGCGCAAAGGTGGCGAAACTGTAAGTCAAGACAGAGAACACATGGCTGAAATCGGCCGTGAAGGTGGTAAACATTCTCACGGTGGTGGACGCAAGAAGGAAAATAGGGAAGAAACAGAAGAAACGACAGAAACAGAAGATATCGAAGATAGTAGTGAAGAAACCAAAACTCGTGGTGGTACACGGGAGCAACACGCCGAAGCAGGACGGCAAAGCCATAAAAATAAAAACAAGAATAAATAAGTTCTTGTTTATGGCAGGTGACAGAGGATAGGTGACAGGTGACAGGTGACAGAGGATAGGTGACAGGTGACAGGGGACAGGTGACAGGTGACAGACTTCTCATATCTTGCACCTAACCAATATTCCGCCTCGGAATCAATGGAGAGTATCATAGCCTAAGTCCGCTAAAACGGACGGAAAGATTTTTCTAGTCAGATTTATCTGACTGGAGCTATGCACCCCAGAAATTTATTTCTTGGCGGGATGAAAATCTGGTGCAAGATATCAATGCTAGTGTAACGGGTGTATGATTGCTTGATGTCCTGCTCCCAATCCCCAGTCCCCAATCCCCAATACCGCCTATTTCTCCTGTTTGGCAACATCTTCAAAGTCTGCGATCGCACAGGCAAATTCTCGAAAGGCTATTTTAATCAGATCCTCTTTCATGCCTCTATCTAAAGCTGAATCACGGATGATATCTGCTAACTCTACAAATAATAGAGAAATCATAAACCTATCCTGGCGATCTATTTGCTTGATACAGGACAAAATAAACTCATACAGCTCGGTTTTTCTGGGTTTAGTTTGTTCTTCCCACGTTTGTAAACCTAGGCGGAAGGTTTTTAAGCGTATCTCACTGGTGTTGTAGTTGGTGTCTTTATAGCGAACTGATACGCGTTGGGGCATCTGCATAAGTTGAGCATATAGATTCACTGTAAATTTATTATTCAGTTTTATTTGAAGTGATCCGGATGAATTTCAACGCAGAAAATCATAGAGGTACGCGGAGTTTTTGTCTATCAGATATTGGTAAGTGCTGTTAGTAATGTTTGATTTTGTTGTTCAGTGCCAATGGTAATTCGTAATTTATCGTCTAATCCTGGTTGCTTAAAGTAACGGATGAGTATTTGTTGGGCTTTGAGTTGTTGATAGAGATATTCGGCATTATTTTGGGGAGGCTGGACTAGCAGGAAGTTGGCTTGGGAATCCCAGACGCGGAAACCTAATTTTTTTAGGTCTTGTGTTAGTTGATTTCTTGAGGCTTTAATCTTAGCAACACAACTATTTTTATAAGCTTGATCGATGATAGCAGATGCACCAATTATACAGGCGATCGCATCAATGTTATAGCTGTCTTTGACTTTAAATAAACCTGATAATAACTGTGGATTTGCTATACCAAACCCTAGTCTTAATCCTGCTAAGGAATAACCTTTAGATAGAGTTCTAATAATAATTACGTTGTCATATTCTTGCACTAAATCTAAAGCGGTTTCGTCAGCAAAATCTACGTATGCTTCATCAATTACTAAAACTCCTGTTAATTGATTAGCTAATTTTCTTAAGTCATCATTGGGTACAACGTGTCCAGATGGACTATTAGGTGATGCAATAAAGGTGACAGCCCCATCTGCCTCTATCAATGCTTGTAGTGGCAAACTATAGTCTTCTGGGTAAGGAATCTCAATAATTTCCGCAGCTTGCATTTCTGTTAATGTGCGATATAACACATAGGTTGGCATGGGATAAACTATCTTTCCCCCCGGTTCTGCACAAGCACGAATCACTATGCTTAACAGTTCGTCGCTACCATTACCAACGATGATCCAGTCACTGGGAACGCCCAAAACTTGACTGACAGCTTGCCGAAATTGTCCCCCATACGGTTCTGGATAGCGTCGCAACCATTCACCATCAATATTTTGCAATGCTGCTAGTGCCGCAGGGGAGGGAGGGTAGGGATTTTCGTTGCTGTTGAGTTTGATAACTTGTGTACCCCGTGGTGGTTGCTCACCAGGAACGTAGCTAGCCATTGCATCAACATTGGTGCGGAAGTAAGACATAAACGGTTCCAAAGCCCAGGATATTTAACATACCAGATCAGGGTTGTTTTGGCTTGAAAGCTCTTCCTTTCTGCACCTATGCCAATATGGGTGAAACAAATGACAACCGCAAGAAAATTACCCTTTCCCCCTACAAAAACCTTAAACTAAGCGGACTCTATTTCAGTTACGCCCTTGCCATTGCCATTTGCCGACAAGACTCAGCGCAACGGCGACACATATCAGCGCAAGCTTTCATCTGAGCATCATCTCCAAAGCGATCGCAGTTTTGAGCGCAGCGATCGCACACTTCGGCACAAATAGCACAGGTACGAGTATGTAAGTCAGATGTCCGCAGCATAAAGTTAGCACTGGTTTCACAAATTTCAGCGCAATCGAATAGTAATTGGATATGAGCAGCCTCTGTGTGACGATTACCCTTTTGTAGACAGTATGTGATTGTATTCAGACAGATACTGTGACAGTCCAAGCAGTTTTGAATACAATTCTGCAATTCTTGGTTAATTTGATTCAAAGTTAGTTCTTGTATAGCCATGATTACAACCTTTCCAATGTTTAGGTTTACCAGCAGCAATACTGCTTGCCTTACCTTAAATATCTCTAGGTATAGTTACCTCTACCTAACGTTATGGAAAGTGATAGCGGCGGCTTCCTCACGCTTTCCTCATGTTGATTTTCGTAAGATGATTCATCATGCTTTCAGAGGATTTTGTGATGAAGGCAAATATTCTTATTGGCATCGTCATCTTGTTACTAATCGGTGTTGTATTTCTCGTCATCCGGCGAATTAGAACTAGCCAGGAAGTAAGAAAGATTTGGCGATTGTGCGCTACACAGCACTCTGCATCTACACAGCAATACTTTACAGAAGAGATGATTGCTGGTTTACCTGCTCCTACACAGCGTTATTTTTTACACGCGATCGCACCCGGAACTCTCCTCCCTACTTCTGTCACTTTGGATATGCAGGGGCAATTTAGGCTAGGAAAGGATAAACCCTGGCTAGCAATGCAAGCCCAAGAAATCCTGACATCACAGGGTTTTGTCTGGCTGGCTAATATCGGGCGGGGACTATTGCAAGGCGGTGACTATTACATCAATGGTTTGGGAGGAGTGCAATTTTCCTTGTGGGGATTGTTGCCTGTGGCTAATATCCATAATCAAGATACTGCCCGCGCCAGCATTGGCAGACTGGCGTGTGAATTTCTCTGGTTGCCATCGGCTTTGTTACCCCAGCATGGTGTGGAATGGGCAGCGATCGCTAACAATACAATTCAAGCCAGTCTAAAGATTGATGATCAACCCGTTACCCTGACTCTAGTCATTGATGCAGATGGCAAACTCTTAGAGATTTCTTTACCCCGTTGGAGCAATTATACTGAGGATGGTACTTGGGCATACATTCCTTTTGGCGGCAAATGCCAAGCAGAAAAGACGTTTGGCGGTTTAACTATTCCTTATCAAGTCAATGTTGGCTGGTGGTTTGGTAAAGATAATTACTTTGACTTCTTCCAAGCCACAATCCAACAAGTTGAGTTTGATCATAGGCAATAGGCAATAGGCAATAGGCAACAGGCAATAGGCAATAGGCAATAGGCAACAGGCAATAGGCAACAGGCAACAGGCAACAGGCAAATAGGCAATAGTTATTTTCTTCGTCGTCTTCCCAATCCCCAATTCAACTAGCACAAGAATGCTGCTGTGCTTGTACTAAATATAAAAGTTCTTGTGTGGTGAGGCTGCGTTTTTTCTGTACTGACTCTTGTCTGACTGCTTCTAAAATCGATTGGGTTTCTTCTTGGTTGAGAGTAATGCCGTGTTGCTGCAATACGCTAGATAATAAATGCCTACCAGAATGCTTACCTATCACTAAATTTCTTTCTCTCCCCACTTCTTCGGGTGCAAACGGTTCATAAGTATGGGGATTTTTCATTACGCCATGAGCATGAATACCCGATTCATGAGCAAAGGTATTTTCTCCTACAATGGCTTTCCACGGTGGTAAACCATAACCTGATGCGGATGCTACCAACCGAGAGATTTCTAATAACCGCTTTGTGTCTAGCTTTAAATCATAATGATATAAGTGTTTGAGAGCCATCACAACCTCTTCTAAGGCGGCATTGCCAGCTCTTTCGCCTAAGCCGTTGACTGTGGTATTAACTGATAAAGCACCCGCTTTGATACCAGCGAGAGCGTTGGCTGTTGCCATGCCAAAATCATTGTGAGTGTGCATTTCTACGGGAATGGCTAAAGCTGTCACCAGTTGTTTGACTTTGGCGTAGGTGGTGAAGGGTTCGAGAATACCTACTGTGTCACAAAAGCGAAATCTTGATGCGCCCCATTCTTGTGCCGACAGCACTACATCCAGCAAGAAGTTGTCTTCGGCTCTAGAAGCATCTTCTCCACCTACGGAGACGAAAAGCCCCATATCTACGGCAAAACTCATACTATCTTTGAGTTTTTGTAGCACTACTTGCCATTGTCCTTGAAATTTGGCGGCAATTTGGATGCTAGACACAGGTATTGATATATGTACTCGCTGTAAGCCACAAGCAATGGAAGCTTGAATATCAGATATAACGGCTCGATTCCAACCCAAGAGTTTAGCTTGTAAACCTAACTCACAGATAGCGGCGATCGCGTTTTGTTCAGCTTTCCCCATTGCTGCAATGCCAACTTCGATTTCATCAACGCCAATGGTATCTAGAAATGTAGCGATCGCTATTTTCTCCTCTAGGTTAAAAGCAACACCAGCCGCCTGTTCCCCATCCCGTAAGGTA
Organism: Nostoc sp. PCC 7524; assembly: GCF_000316645.1. Classification (NCBI taxonomy): domain Bacteria; kingdom Bacillati; phylum Cyanobacteriota; class Cyanophyceae; order Nostocales; family Nostocaceae; genus Nostoc; species Nostoc sp. PCC 7524. The sequence goes on along the minus strand of NC_019684.1, from coordinate 2,785,871 downwards.
GTATCATTAATCACAACCTGATTCATTTAGCACCCCTTAATCAGAATCCCATTTTTATCTAGGGTATAACGAGTTATCAATATAGCCTAAATAAGAATTACATGGATTTGTAAAAAATAATTTTAGAGGATGTTTTAAAAGTCCTCTTGTTGGTAGCACAACATTTTATATCCCCCTAAATCCCCCCTTCGGCAAGCTCAGGGCATCGCTTCAAAAGAGTGCCTTTAAGAGGTTTACCCCCCTTTTTAAGGGGGGCTAGGGGGGATCAATAAGTACCGGAAATCACAGCCAACCACTTGTCAAACAACCTCTTACAATTCCAAATCTACTGTTTATAGATAATATAAATTTAAATTTTTTGCATTAATAGTAATACCATGAATAATTCACTATACCTTACATAATCATACCTAAATTAAATTGGGTATTTACTCATACAGTCGAGTTGTTCGAGAGTCATTCCAAATCTTCCGATAATGTTTCTGCGGGCATAATTCTGACGTGTTCAAAAAAGCGAGATATCCAAGGCACAACGACTAAAATACCTGTCAAAACTACTAAAAATATAGAGATGCCAAAAATCTGATCACGGGGAATTTCTAAGACTCCCCGAATAATTACCTCCCGTAACGCTGAAACTATAGTAATTTCGGCTGCTGCACCTACTGATATCTTTTGTGTTTGTAAATAGTCAATTAACAAGCGAAATAATTCTACCAGAATCAAAATAAACAGAATATCAGAAGTGACTTCCCGTAAGTCTAATGGGTTTAAAAAAGACAAAAACATATCAACAAGGCGGATCAACATCACACAGAACAAACCAACACATAGCGAAATAATAATAATGTCTTGAAAAACTTCGAGATTACTGACAATACTATCTCGATTGAACCAAGTATTTAATTGGGTGATGATCCGTTTTGGCATATCGTCTCGCAAGGATAATAATTTCTTACGTTCCATGATAGACAATAAGAAAAATAAAAACCATTTTAATTTTGTGACTTATTCTTGATTTTTTAACAATCAAATTTGATCAATAATTACAATTTAATAACTGTATTTAATTTAACTTTTCATAGGAAGATTTATTTAAAAATTGGGGACTGGGGAGAATGAGTAATAAGTAATGAGTAATGAGTAATGAGTAATGAGTAATGAGTAAATACCCATTACTCATTACTTAAACAAGGAAAGGATTAGGCATGAATTTTCAACCCCTGAAAAAGTCAGCCTAGAGCAGAGGGGAAAATCCAATGCCCCATGCCCTATTTCAACAATCTCAATCCACTTAAAGTTACCAATACGGTAGAACCTTCATGTCCAATCACACCGATGGGTAGGTTAATGTTACCTAGAAAGTTACCAACTAACAGCAGAGCAATAAACCCTAGGGCAATAACTATATTTTGTTTAACTACACTGTGCGATCGCTTACCCAATTGCATCGCCGTAGCAATTTTTTCCAGTCTGTCTGCCATTAATACTATATCTGCGGTTTCCAAAGCAACATCGCTACCTACTGCCCCCATAGCAATCCCTACGGATGCTTGAGCTAACGCTGGTGCATCATTAATGCCATCTCCTACCATTGCTACTGTTTGATACTTTTTCTGTAAACTCCGAATCACATCTAATTTATCTTCAGGTAGTAGTTCGGCATATACCAAGTCAATCCCCACAGCTTGGGCGACACTCTCGGCGGTGCGCTGATTATCCCCAGTAATCATGACGATTTCTTCTACTCCCACCTCTCGCAACCGGGCAATAGTTGTAGCTGCTTCCGGGCGCAACATATCTGCGATCGCAATCATACCCGTGATTTCATATTCTTCTTTCCTGCTTCCTGCTTGTGCTACCCAAACTACAGTGTTACCCTCCTGTTGCCAATGTTGTGCTTTTGCTAATAACTCCTCTGACATTTGAGTTACATACTGCTGCACAAAAGCCATATTCCCGACAATTACCCCTTGGTTATTAGCTGTACCAATGATTCCCTGCCCTGGTATAGCTTGTACCTCAACTGCACGTACCCATGTCAAGTTACTAGCAGCTTGCACAATTGCCTCTCCAATGGGGTGTTCTGAGGATGATTCTAAAGCTGCGGCTGCTTTCAAGACATCATCAAGGGAGTAATTACCAGTAGCTATCACCTGAGATACTTGCAATTGTCCTGTGGTGAGAGTACCAGTTTTATCAAAGGCGATCGCTCTGACTTTACCAATCTTCTCTAACTGTGCGCCATTCTTAAATAAAATCCCCTGTCTAGCACCATTCGCAATCCCCGAAAGTAATGTGGGCATAATCGCCGCCATCAACGCACAGGGAGAAGCCACCACCAAAAAAGTCAAAGCCCGGTAAATAGTGGTTTCCCACTCCCAACCCCACAAAAATGGCGGTAAAGTTGCTAGCAACACCCCAGCTATGACAATGACTCGCGCATATCCCCTTTCAAAGCGTTCAATAAACTCCTGAGAAGGAGGTGCTTCTGTTTGGGCTTGTTCTACTAACCGAATCACACGCTGAATCAAACTGCTGGCGGCTGGTTTGTGAACTTTGAGCTGCAATGCACCATAACCATTGATTGTTCCAGCAAATACTTCATCACCTATAGTCTTTTCTACAGGTAGAGATTCACCAGTAATTGCAGCTTGATTGATAGTGCTGTAACCAGAAACAATCATGCCATCGGTAGGAATTAATTCACCCGGCTTAACAACTATTTCATCCCCTACTTTGAGATGGCTGATAGGAACAGTTGCTTCCTCTCCCTGGTGTAACACCCTAGCTGTATCTGGTGTCAAACTCATCAAACTGCGGATACTCTTCTCAGTTCGCTGCATGGCATAACCTTCCAGTGCGCCACTGATAGCAAAGATGAGAATCAAAATTGCCCCATCAATAATTAAGTAGTATTCTCTACGCCATAAACCCAAAGCCGCCGCACCCACAGCCGCCACAATCATCAGTAAATCTACATCCAGTTCTTTTTCTTTAATTAAGGTAGTCAGCCCTTCACGGGCGCTTTCATAACCACCGATGACATAAGCAGCAGGTAACAGCAGTAGTGCTAAACCCAACCAACCAAGATGCAATGTCAACCATCCCAGAAATAACAGCACCCCGCAAAGTAAGGCGGCTAAAGTATCTGGGTGTTCTTTGGTAAATTGGCTAAAACGCTTTGGGTAGAGCATAACAGTTGCATAATTACGACTACTCTCACGCTAAACCTTGACATTAATGTTAAGGTCAAGAGTATGGATATAGAAAAAAGGGTAGTAGATACAACAAAATTCTTATAAACTTCTGCATAGGGAGGAAAAGTATATGTTAAAACGAATTTATATTGATAACTTTCGATGCTTGGTGAATTTTGAACTTAACTTTGATGCAATTAATTTATTTCTTGGCGGTAATGGTTCAGGTAAATCAACTGTTTTTGACGCTTTGCGGAGACTGCAACTTTTTGTAATTGGTGGTCATCAAATAGAAGCAGTTTTTCCTATTTTTCAATGTACTCGTTGGCAGAATTTATCAATTCAACGTTTTGAGATAGAAGTAGCTGGGAATCAAGGAAATTACAAATATGAACTAGCAATTGAGCATCATCAAAACAAAAGCCGTATTCACTATGAACGCCTATGGTATGAGCAGCAACCTTTAATAAAATATGAACAAGGTGAAGTAGAAATATTCGATGATAATTACTCACCAAGCCCAAAATACCCCTTTGATTTTTCCCAGTCAGTTTTATCTTTATTACAACCACGTAATGATAACACAAAATTAACTTGGTTCAAATACCGCATAGAGCGATTTATCATTGTACAAATAATTCCGTCGTTGATGCTTGATGGTAGTGATCAAGAACAAAAAATCTTGAGTCCTAAAATGGAAAATTTTGTGGCTTGGTATCGCTATATTTCACAAGATCAGGGAAAAGTAGCTGAAATAATTAACGTTCTAAAGAATGTATTGGACAATTTTTCAAGTTTGAAATTTGAACAGTTCAGTGATAACTATCGTGCTTTGAAATTAAAATTTACATCTAGTGAAAACCGAAAAACAATAATTGATTATTACCTTGGAGAATTATCAGATGGGCAGAAAGCTTTGTTAGCTTTATATACGCTGGTTTATTGTACTCAATCTGAAGACTATACATTATGTATAGATGAACCAGAAAATTTTTTAGCCCTCCCAGAAATTCAACCTTGGTTAACTCAGCTTTATGATTTTTGTAGCGAGAAAAAAATGCAGGCTTTGCTCATCTCTCACCATCCTGAACTCATTAATTATCTTCTAGCATCGCCTATAGGTTATTGGTTTGAGCGTCAAAGTAATGCTCCTGTACGTGTGAAAAAAATTAGTAATGAAGCTGCTGTTGATGTTAGCTTGCCAATTTCAGAATTAATTGCGCGGGGATGGCTGCATGAGTCAGCGTAGGATACAGATTGTTATCTTGTGTGAAGATAGACAACAAGAAGTTTTCGCTCGTTATTTTCTTAAACAAAGAGGTTTTACAGGAAATATTAGAACTAGATTTTGTCCAAAAGGTGCAGGAGAGCAATTTGTTAGAGAAAGCTATGCCGCAGAAGTAAAAGCATTTCGTAGTAAAAATTATATTTCAGGAATGTTAGTTGTTTTAATTGATGCAGATACAAAAAATGTAGAAGACAGGCTGAAGCAATTAAACGATGCACTCATCAAAGATTTACAAAAATCTCGTGAAACTGATGAAGCTATAGCCATATTTGTACCAAAAAGAAACATTGAAACTTGGATTCATTATTTACAAGGAGAGACTGTTAATGAAGAAACAGTATATGCAAAATTTCCTCATAATGAATCAGCTTGTAAACCCGATGTTGAGAACTTGGCAGATAAATGTCGTCAGGGAAGTTTAGATGCTAATGCACCGCCATCACTTCAGGCTGCTTGTGGAGAATTACAAAGAATTTTGGGGTTGTTAGGGTAAATTATGAACTCTGGTTGTTTGACGATTAAAGAACTGACACGAGCTGTAGGAGGTGGAATTACACCCCGGATGGTACGACATTACCATGAGTTAGGTTTACTGCCCCAGCCAGTGCGATCGCCTAGTAATTATCGTCTCTACACCGAAACCGATGTGATGAGGCTGCAACGGATTATGGCACTGAAGCAGCAAGGTTTCCAACTCAACCACATTCGCCAAATTCTAGAGGTAGAACCAGAATTAAATACCAACCCTAATTTAATGGCGCAATTACAACAACAGTATCGGGCGGTAATACAGCAAATTTCCCAACTGCGCCAAACAGCCGCAGCCTTAGAAGGATTATTAGGGCGCGATCGCCATTGTCAAATTCTACAGGCAGAAGTATTAGCCCAACTCAAGTTATTAGAAGTAGAAACCCAAACTGGATTGGGTAGTTTAGAAAAACTTTGGCATGGCTTAGACGCAGAGGTTCACACTCACTCAGAAGTGTTTGCAGAATCTTTGCACCACTTACTCCCGGATTTATCCAACCGTTCCGAGATAGAACAACATTTAATTTCTCAGTTAGTTTTGGCTTGTGGTGATGTCAGCTTAGTGTCTTTTGTTAGAGTCAGTCAGGGCGCAATTGCAGCTAGTCGAGTCGCCCTTGCTGCTGGTTGCGACATAGTGGTGGACATTCCCACCATTGCGGCAGCTGTAGATCAAACTCGATTAGCTCATCTAGGCTGCCAAGTAACAAATTTAATTGACAATCCCCACGTTAATACTGTCACAGAAGCCGAACAAGAATTCTGGCAACATCAGGAATGGCAAGGCAGATTAGAGCAAGTAAATGAAGGTTGTATATTAGTAATTGGTTATACTCCTTCAGTATTACTAACAGTCTGTACACTGATTCAGCAGCAAAAAATTCAACCCTCCCTAGTAATTGGGATGCCCATAGGCTTTAGTCATGCTCCCGCCGCCAAGCGGCAACTAACGCAGCAAAATATACCCTTTATCACTATTGAAGGGACTATTGGTGGCGGCTTACTAGCTGCTACTGCTCTAAACTCCCTCGTTGAGTCATTAATCGACAAGCCAGATTGCCATTGTTATCTCAGTTAGGAGGATATAGCAATCCGATTTGATTTCTAAAATTATCTGCGTAGTGGCGTGGCAAGCCAGTAGGATGCGTTAGATATCAAGTATCTGTTTATTGACAGCATTCGAGCCGTCTGACGCACCCTACTAATATGCCAGTTACGTAAGTCTTGTTTAAATAGCTACGCAGTAACTAACTGATTTGAATTCTGTTTAACTGTATTCATTAATTTCTCAATTGTAGCTAGCAATTCATGTTCTAAATAAGGCTTAGTTAAGTAACCTTGAGCTCCTAATTCTTGAGCCAGTTGACGATGTTTTTCGGCACTGCGAGAAGTGAGAATCACTATAGGTAATTTGGACACATTGGGGTTTTGTCGAATATTACTTAATAATTCAAACCCATTCATGCGCGGCATTTCTAAATCTGAAATCACTATCTGAATCTCAGGGTGTCGGTGTAATTGTTCTAAAGCTTCTATCCCATTCTGTGCTTGTATGACTTGATAACCAGATTTTTGTAGTGTTAACGAAACAGTTTGACGCAGGCTAATAGCATCATCTACTACTAAAACTACTATTGATGATTTGTAAGGCGCTTCTATAGATTGGCTGGGGGCTTCTTTTACAAGGTTTGTAGGTTTAGAAGCAGCCAATAGTGGTATTGGTTTCAGAGTAGACTCTGACACTGGTAAGGCTTGATTATTTGCCGAATTATCTCCTGGTAAAGCATCACTATCTAGTGTGGCTTGCATTTCTACAGACTGGAGTAATAAAGCACCATCAATTACTAAAATTAAGGTTCCATTAGCCAAGCTACTACAACCATATATGTATTTTGGTGGAGCGATCGCATTTCCTAAAGGTCTGATGACTAATTCCTGTTCACCAATAATTTGGTCAACTTCTAAAGCAAAAACACCATGATTACGCCTCAACACTAACACAGGATTATTCATCACTTCTGTGTTAGTGTCAGGTAGTAAATTTTGATTATTGACCCTGTGAGGAAAGGAATTATTATAAGACATTAACTCTGATAGTTGATAGAGGCTGACCATAGTTTCATCATTCTCTGGGTGCCAGTGCAGAACTTTTTTGCCTTCAAATTCTTGGATTTGTTGCGATGAGGGAATGACAATTTTTTCGATACTATCTAGTAATAAAGCGTAAATAGTACCACCAGCTTGGACTAACATTAATTGGTCGGTAGTCATAGAGAAAGGAATTTTGAGGATAAATGTTGTGCCTTGATTGGGCAAAGATTGCACCGAAATTGAGCCGTTAAGTGTTTGCAATTGAGAACGGACAATCTCCAAGCCCATTCCTCTTCCAGAAATTTCACTCACCTGATCAGCAGTAGAAAATCCTGGTGCAAACATGACATCTAATAAATCTGATTCCTGCCAGCGATCATTTGCTGGATTTAATTTTAGTTCACTAGCTTTTTTGCAAATCTTGTCTAAATTCAATCCCTGTCCATCATCTCTCACCTCAATGACTGTCTGACTACCTTGATGATAGGCACAGATTTCAATTACACCCTGTTCTGGTTTACCGCGTTCCCGGCGAAGTTGGGGGGATTCAATACCGTGGTCAAAAGCATTACGCACTAATTGTAAGATGGGATCGTAAATTTTTTCGGCGATCGCCTTATCTATCAGTAAGCCTGTACCAGTGAGTCGCAATTCCACTGATTTTTGATAGACATTACCCAGTTTCTTCACCATCTGGGGAAGGCGATTTAAAATATTACCTAAAGGTAGCATTCTGGCTTCGACTAAATTATCGATCATCGTCAAAGCCAATTTTTGTTGCTTGTCATTGATTTGGGTAGCTTGCTTAAGAAGTAAATCAATTGATTCTGTCGTCTCTTGTAATTGCAGTGTCTCTTCTATGGCTTCGTGTAATGTTAAATGAAATTCTGTATAGACATCCATTTCTAAGGCATCAAACTTCACCGATGCAAAATCTTGGCTAGATTCTGAAGTAAGATTGTGCATCTGTAATGGTAAATCACGTAACTGATTTAAGGTTTCTTGATGTCTGCTCAGTTGCTGCAAAAGTCTTTCCAAAATTTCTTGTGTTTGTTCGTCATTTAATGTGCGCCGTTTTTGGTAAATTAATGATTCACCAGCCAGGTAATTAATCCGTTGGAGTCCCTCTACATCAACACGAATTAATGAGCTTTGTTGATTTTTCTTTTGTTGGTAAGATAAAGATTTCTCTTCTTTATCGTCTATTTGCTCATTCACAACATCAATTGCTGTCTCTGTGATTTCTGTACTTATTTGCTCACTAACAACTAAAGATTTTTCACTATCATCAGCATTAACTTGCTCATCTGATTGAATCTCTAAATCCTCAGATGAGTTTTGATTAGTTTCTCCTCCCCAGATGGTTTCTAGGAGGTTGTCATTAATCATAGATTGAGGTTTGGCTATCTCTTTCAGCAATAACAGTTTTTGTAAATCAGGACTGTCAGACCAATTTTTTTCCTCGGCAGACACAGGAGGATGTTTTTTATATTCTGCGGCTAGTAAACTAATTTTATTTTGTAATGCTTGGATAAAAGGAATACTATGGTCAGATTTTTTAGTGGAATACTGGAATTTAGCAACTGCCAAAAGGATAATTGAAATCATCCCTTGCCGATAAATACATAAGCTTTCGCTATCATCATCACTGCGAATAAACTCTAGGAATTGATTCAGCCAGCTATCAACATAACTTAGAAAAGTTTCACCTTCATGATTGGTAATCAACATATCCAGAGATAATTCTGATTCTGGTATTGCCATTTCGTGATTAAACCATCCGAAAATATAGCGAATCACTTTTAAGTAAAATTTAGCTGTGATAGGTTTAATACATTCATTTTTATTATTACCAGATGTTGTTAAAAATTGATAAAATTCCTCTTCTCTATCTAAAGATGGAGCATTTACAGTGTGGGTATTTGTTGCTTCTGGGGCTAATGTGAGTTGTTGTAAAGCCGCAGTAGGTTCGCCACCACGGGTGCGATCGCCTGCTAAAATTTCTTGTTTTGCTTGCTGCAAATTGGCCAAAGCAATCTCTGCGATCTGGTGTACTTGAGTCGGATTTGCTTGCAATGCTGCCAGTATTGTTTGAGCAATTTCTCCAAAACCAGGTAAATTTAAAGACTCTGCCAAACCCAGAAATACCTCGGATTGGGAAGTTAAAAACTCGATGAATTCTGTTTGATTTGAGGTGTTTTTAATAGCCTCAGCGATACTTTCTAAACGTTGTTTAACACCAGTATCAAATATAGATTGTACAATATCAAATCCCAATTCTTCAGAAGTAGGTATATGGCTATCATCACCAAATGCGTCACCTAATTTGGTTTGAATTTGGGCAAATACTGAAGTTGCTCGTTGTAAGAGTCCTTCATCATTAATTACACCCCCTGAGAATTCTGCTTTTAATGCTAAATTCAAGCATTCATAAGCTTGATGTAACAGCGTTTGTAGTTCAGAATCTATGATGACATCTGGGTTATAGAGAGACTTAAACACATCTTCTAAAGAGTGGGCAATCATCTTAATTATCTCTAGCCCAACAGTAGCAGCACCACCTTTAATCGTATGGGTTGCCCGCATTAAGTTATGTACTGTGGCTATGCAATGACTTTCCGATAAACTTAATAATTCCTGTTCAATAGTTTCTAATAAGTCTGGGGCTTCTGCTAGGAAATAAATATAGCCCTGTTCACGAATTTCAGTGTTGGTAATCATAATATGGGGAAGTGGGGAATGGGGAATGGGGAATAGGGAATGGGAATTGGGAATTGGGGAATGGGGATTGGGTTTTCCTCAACTTCCAACTTTCTACTCCCAACTTTCTACTCCCAACTCCCTAATTTTTAATTCACTTTGAACTTACTGGCAGTTGTTAATAACTCTTGCGCCATATTTGATAAATCTTGGAAGACAGCTGCAATTTCTTGGGATTCACCAAAGGTTTTGTTTGCAATTGCTGCTACATCTTTCATGGAATTAGTTACTGAAACAGATTGTTCCATTTGTTTTTGAGTGGCTTCCGTAATGCGCTGAATTAGCTGGCTAATTTCCGCAGTGGCAGAAACAATCGCATTCAAGTTGTGTCGGGTGTCATTCACAAAATTTGTCCCTTCCACTACCTGCTGAATCCCAGTTTCCATTGCTACTGCAACTTCCCCTGTTTCCTCTTGAATTTCTTGGACTAATTTCTCAATTTCGATAGTCGCGGCTGCTGATTGGCGAGACAAAGAACGAACTTCATCAGCTACCACTGCAAAGCCTTTACCGTATTCTCCGGCGCGTGTAGCTTCAATCGCGGCGTTCAAAGCCAATACGTTTGTCTGGGTAGCAAAGCTACTAATCAAATTCACCACTTTGGAGATTTTTTGCGAAGACTCACCTAAGCGTTTAATCTTTTTGCTGGTTTGAGCTACAGTTTCTCGAATCGCTTGGATGGCTTGCACAGTTTGATTCATGGCTGCATCGCCAGATTCGACTGTTTGGTTGGCTTGTTTTACTGCTAGTTGTACTAACTCTGCACTGTTAACAACAGCTTGGGTAGCATTTACCATTTGTTGAATTTCACCCAAGGCTCCGGTAATTTCGTCAGACTGTTGTTTTGCTAGCTGATTTAGTCCCGCCAGAGAAGTATTACTGTTGCTGGAAGTTTGGGCAACTTTTTGCGATGAAGATTGTACTTGCAATACAATCTGGCGCAATGCTTGCAGGGTGTTGTTGTAAGCATCGGCGATTGTACCGAGTTCATCATCTGTAATCGGCGCACGTACTGTTAAATCCCCCAGTAAAGCTGGTCTGACGGCTTTTAGGAGTTGAATAGAACGCTGTTGGAGTAATTCCGTGGCGGCTTTGTCTCGTGCGGCTGCTTCTGCTAGTTGTGCTGATTGTGTTTGCAGTTTTTGCAGATATTCAGTTTGTTGCAGTGCTAGTCCTAATTGGTCGCCAATTCTGGCTAACAAGGTAACTTGTGATTCTTCCCAATCGCGAGTACCGGAATTTTGATAAGCTGCAAATAATCCCCATAATTGTTCATTAAAAAAGATAGGAACAATCACGTAAGCTTTGACTTCAAACTGCTCTAAAATCTCTAAGTGACAAGGGAAATGACCTGCTTGGTAGATGTCATTCACTACAAAGCTTTCACCTTTAGCATATCGACCTCCTTGAGTTTCTTGTAGGTGGGTATCTTCCCAGACAGTTTTGATATCGGGTCCGACTAATTTCACCCAATTATGACCAACTGATTCTGCAATAAATTCTCCACTCCAATCAGGGTTAAAACGATAGACCGCCACGCGATCGCACCGTAATAATTGCCTGACTTCTTGGGTACTGACTTTGAAGATTTCTTCTAAATCTAAGGCTTGGCGAATCCGGTTAACTATCTTGGTAAAGGCTTTTTCTTGTTCGGCAATCTGAATTAATTTATCAGATTTGCTGCGGACTTGTTCTAGATAGTCTATCTGTGATTTAGCTAGACTAAATTGTGAGGCGATTTGAGTTAAAAAGTTAACTTCCCATGATTGCCATTCACGCGAGCCGGAGTTTTGATAAGCTGCTAATAATCCCCATAATTTTTCGCCAAAAAATATCGGCACAATGATGTAAGCTTTGGCTTCAAATTGCTCCAAAATTTCTATATGGCAAGGGGCTAAACCTATTGTATAGATATCATTAACAACAAAGTTTTCACCATTGACATACCGACCGCCTTTAGTATCTTGGAGATAGGTGTCATCTAGAACAGTTTTGATATCTGGCCCGACTAATTTTGTCCAACCTTGACCGACTGACTCAGCTACAAACATTCCACCCCAGTCTGCTTTAAACTGATAAACAGCCACGCGATCGCATCTTAATGATTGGCGGACATCTTGGGTAGTGGTTTTAAAAACAGTATCAACATCTGAGGCTTGACGGATGCGGTTAACTATCTTCGTAAAGGCTTTTTCTTGTTCGGCAATTTGGATCAATTGCTCAGATTGTAGGCGCATTTGTTCTAGATATTCTGCATGGGCGATCGCCACACCAAACTGCAAGCCAATTTGATTTAAAAAGCTCAGTTCCCACTCTTGCCAATCACGAGTACCAGAATTTTGATAAGCTGCCAATAATCCCCATAATTTGTCCCCAGCAAATACAGGTACAATTATGTAAGCTTTAACTTCAAATTGCTCTAATATCTCTAGGTGACAGGGGAAATGACCTGCTTTATAGATATCATTAACTACAAAGCTTTCTTGATGGCGATAGCGTCCACCTTGTGTTTCTTGGAGGTGGCTATCTTCCCAAACTGTTTTAATACCTGGCCCTACCAGTTTTACCCAACCATTACCTACAGATTCTGCAACAAATTCCCCACTCCAATCGGCGTTAAAGTGATAAACTGCGACGCGATCGCATTTTAATAATTGCCGGATTTCTTGAGTGGTGGTTTGAAAGATTTTATCGATATTAGATATATGTAAAATCTTATCTATGACTTTTGCTACTGCTTGTTTAGACTGTGTTTGCAGCTGCAATTCTTTTTGAAATTCAAAGCTTTGTAACCTGTAGGTTAGTTCTGTAGTAACTTGAGATAGTAGAGTAATTTCTACTTCTTGCCATTGTCTCGCACAAGCACAACTATTGACTGCTAGTAATCCCCAAACTTTACCTGCTACCACAATGGGTAAACTTAAACTAGCTTTAATTTGGAATTTATCTAAAAGCTGTTTTTGATAGGGAGTCAGTTGTACTTGATTAACATCATCAATTGTGATGGGTTCTACATAGTCTTGATTGGTATGTAAACCAAACAAAATTCCTGGGAGAATTTCACCCAAAGCAGGTGTCCAACCCAGAGTTCTAGATTCTGCTAAAACTGTGCCAGAATCAGGAGAATTAAATTGATAAATTAAAACGCGATCGCAAGTAATTTTGTCTCTAACTTTAGCTACAGTCACCTTTAAGACGGCATCCATATCCGATGCTTGACGCATCTGGGTAGTAATGTCTTGTAATTGCTGTCTCCAAGTTTTAAATTCTTGAGCGATCGCACTAAATGCGTTATTATGAGAAGTATGACTTAAATTAACACTATCTTGTGGTTTTTCTAAAGGTGCTACCGTAGAAACTAAATCATCACTTTCATGACTGTTGTGATACGCAATTGTCATTTTATAGACCTCAGGGAAATTATTAGTTTAATCAATTGATCATGGCTGAGTTCACCAAGCCATTACCAAAACGTCAATTATGAGTAGCCCACATGGGAGAATGAATAATTGCATCTGCATCAAGATTAAATATCATTCTCTCTTCATCGTTAATAAAATATCCTTGTAGAAAAGGTGATATCGATTGAGAGAATAATTCAGCAGATGGCGCTTTCATTTGATGTGTATCTAGCCACTCAATATCCATCAACTGTCTGACCAAAAGTCCTAAATACTTACCATTTTCTTCTAATACAATCGCCATCATTTTTGTGAGCAAATTTGCAGCTTGTGGCAAAGGCGGATAACCTAACATCTCTTCTAAATCTACTAACCACAGCATTTCATCTCGCCAGTTATAAACGCCCAAAATACAATTAGGCATCTGAGGTACACTACATATATCACCCAACGAGACTGGCAAAATTTCTGTGATATTTTCTAAAGAAATTACTGCTGTATCTCTGGTTCCTAAATGAAAACTTAAAAATTTTTGCTGACTCTCCAAAGCTTCTTGTCCTTTGATTTCATCAATATTTCCTAGATTAGTAACACTGATCAATTAAAGAATCGCTTGAGTGTTGTTGTTAATTCTTCTTGATTTATAGGTTTAGCAAGATAAGCGTCTGCTCCTAGCATATTTCCCCAAATTTTATCTACATCGCTATTTTTAGTAGAACAAAAAACTACAGGAATATTGCTAGTATCAGGGTTACTTTTTAATTCTCGGCAAATTTCAAATCCACTTTTACCAGGCAGAATCACATCAAGAAAGATTAAATCTGGCTTATTTTTATCTATTTTGGCTTGAGCTTCTTCACTACTTGTAGCACTAATTACAGAACAGCCAGCTTGTTGTAAATAACGGCTGATAATTTCCATATCAGTTAAGCCATCTTCAATCACTAAAACAGTAGTCATAGAACTTACCTAGGATTTTTTCAGTGGTCAACCAAACATATCAAAAACCATTGAAACCAGATGCAAACAGGCTTTGATTTTGTTATTATTTTGATTCCTTGTTGCTAAAACTGGCTCAGGAAAAATACTTAGTGTTACATTTCTTGATTTAATAATATTTAAATTAATGCTGAAAAAACACTATTTTAGAGATGCTATAAATTGCGTCTCTAAATATTTTTAAAATTCGTATGAGTAAATCATTGTAGAGACATAGCACTGCTACGTCTCTACATTATTTGTCAGAGATGTCTGATTAATATTTTGCTTTGTTTACAACTCAAGCTATACCTTGACGAACTACTCCTAAATGTGAGTTGCTATTAACTTGAGATTTAGGTTGTACAGGTAAATATTTACGGACTATGCTCAATACCTTGTCTGTAGCTACAGGTTTAGTCAGAAAATCTGTAGAACCCACTACCTTAGACCTGACTCTATCTAACAGTCCATCATTGCCAGTTAAGATAATTACAGGCGTATTGGCAAAAGTAGAAATTCGCCGCAACTGCGTGCAGATTTCGTAACCACTAGCGACAGGCATAATCAAGTCTAAAAAAATGAGATCTGGTTTTTCCTGAATGAGAATTGGTAAAGCTTGTACAGCATCTTGAATTTTGACAAACCTCATTCCATATGAGGTAATGATCTCCTCCATGATTTTACAAACTTGTGGGCTATCATCCACACAAGCCACCAACGGAGCATGAGATTTTTTTGGTTGTGCAGATACAGGCTTGCTGGGAGTTTCTAATACAACGAAAGGTAAGTCAGGTACTTCTACTAACTCAATAATGCCTTTGAGAATATAAGGAAGTAACGAACGCGAGACAGGTAGAACATTCTGCTTCATTCTGATGGCTAAATCTCGCAGTGTTTGCTTGCCAGTAATCAAATTGACAAAGTTTTTGTAGACTGATGGACTAACTACCTGTTGCAGTTGTTCTGGCCTTCTAATTACTGGTGCTAAGTCAGGAAAAACATTCGCCAAGCCGCCATCAGACCAATTTTTCCATGAGTCTTGCATCTGTTTCATCGACACATCTGCGCTGGTGAAACTCATGGGTGTTTCTAGGATAACCTCTTGGTTGCGTTCTGCACGGGGTGCAGTGCCGTCGGCATCGCAACTCACAGACACAAAATTTGTCTGTTGGGCTAGGTCAAATAATATTTCTGCTAAAGTGTTCTCCACAATAGCGTTAACTTGTTCTCGTTGGAGTTTTTGCTTTTTATACAAAATTTCCAAAAGACGATAATCCCAGTAATCATTGGCAATATCTTGTTGGCGTAACTGCATTTTATCCACATCAATCTGCGGACAATGTTGAGCCATATGTCTACGCCATCGCCGAAAAGGATGTGTTCCTCCAGCCGCCCAAACTATTCGACCTAACCGATAGTAAAAAAACCATCGATGTCCTTTGGGGCTACTAATAATTAACTGTCCGTTGTATTGCAGTTGAGTACAAGTTTTAAATTCATTTAAAATGTTATCTGATACCATTAGTTCCGGGTGGGTCATACTTGAGTACCTTTATTTCATCAATCAGCCTTTTCAACACCCAACCTAGCTGAAATTTTTTTAGCAGGATTCTTAATGTTTATCAGTTTATTTAGCTAACTATGGTTAATATCAGCCTGTTTATTCTGGATGAATGGGCATATAGCAGATTTGACTGAAAAGTGAAAAGCATTTGGGTAACTGTGAATGCAAGCAACCCTGATTAAGCAAGCATAGGATCAAAAATTTTTTCAAAATAGTTACAATTACCGTTAAATTTTCACTATTCACACTAAATTGCTACATTTCAATCTCACTCCAACATTAAGATAATTTGATTTGATGTAACTATTTTAGATAGTGTTAATTTGATTTATATCCGTAGAAATTCTGATTTTTATTGATAATAAAAACCTAATCTTTCCGCAATTTTTATGATTTTTTTTGGGATTGTTTCCGAAAGTTCCAACTTAGTTACAAACTTAACATTTTTTAACATTAACCATAGAGTCAAGCTTATTTTCCATCACACGCTTAAAATTCTGCGTATATTGCAATACGGTTCAGTTAAGGCTAAAATTTGGGGTCTGTAAAGTAAGGAAAAGTTCGTAGTAAGGACTACAGTCCTTAGATGAGGACTAAAGTCCTCTCTACAAGACGCTTGCGCGAACACTACAAACTATTTTCTTAACTGAACTCATTACCATCAGAGGCTTTTAAACCTGTCACCCCTAAAGGGGTTCGCCACTTGCTATATGCCGGGGAACCCGTCCACCGCAGTGGCTCACCTGTCACCTGTCACTTGTCACCTGCTATATCTAAAAAGTTACTATCGACATTAAAAACTGCTCTGGCTGAAGGTAATGCCGAGAGCAGTATAGAGGAGTAATAACCAATTAAATAATCTAGGCATCCTCTGGTTCAAGTTGAGCCACTGTAACAGCATTGAACGCAAAAGCAAAAACCAATGGCATAGGACATCTGAGTGCCAAGGTAGAAACAACTGCCACTATCGTGCTAATGACGGCTGAAAATGACCACAATTTTTCTTCAAATGTTAGTCCCTTTTCCGATTTAATTCCTCTTAGCACATGAACCGGAATTGGTTCAGGCATCACACATCCTGGAGGAAAAGCCCAATAATGATTGCGTCGCTCTACAAATAGTTCTGTCCAGCCATTTTCTTGGCACCATGCTTCGATCCATTCAATAGAGTAGTGTGTCATCATTGCAATTACGTGTGTAACTTGTTGAATTTGTTTAGTTAGCGACGATAAATTTTGAGCAGATTTATCTTTAGTTTAGAACTCACTATAAAAATATAGTTAATACTCCCCCTACAGAGCTTTTTAAGCATCAGAAAGCTAACATCAATCATGCTCAATGCTCGCCTTGATTTAAAGATTAACAGTCAATATTCCCAGCAAAACACAAATGACAATAAACTTTACCTAGAAAAATTGAAATTGAAGAATTGTAAACCACATGGCGATCGCTGATCATCAAATCGAAATATGTATCGTCAAAAGCCACATTAAACATCAAGAATTGTAAATTAACTATTGAGCCATCACTTGGAAAGCTTGACTTACTACTTTATATAACTAGCGATGTTTTCTCTACCATCTAGAGTTAGATATAGTTCACAAATTGTCAGCATTTAGTTATAAAATGCTGATATTTATCTCCAAATACTGACTTTTGTGACAAAATGTTAAGCTATTAGTTATCTACAACACCTGAAGATGGGGAAAATGTCAAATGAAACCCAAAACTAACTATTTCAAAATATTTTGGCAGCCAGTATTGGCTTTAATGTTAGGGATAAGTGTCTTTTGCTCGCCGTCACCAGCCTTAGCAGACTGGACTCATCCTTTATCATTTAGCAACGCAGAATTAGCCAGACATGATTTTGCCGGTGATAGTTTACAAGCGGCTGAGTTTTCTAACGCCAATTTAGAAATGACTGACTTTACAGGTGCTGATTTGCGAGGAGCAGTATTGAGTGCTTCGGTGATGACACAAGCAAATCTCCACAAAGCAGATTTAACTAATGCAATGGTGGATCAGGTAAACTTAACAGGGGCTGATTTAAGTGATGCTGTTTTCAAAGAAGCCCTATTACTCCGCGCCATCTTTAATGATGTAAACATAGAAGGTGCAGACTTTACTGATGCACTTTTAGATAAGGCGCAAATCAAAGAACTTTGTACCAAAGCTAGCGGAGTAAATTCTCAAACAGGCGTAGCAACTCGTGATTCTTTAGGATGTTAATGAAGCGTGTAGGTGTAATAGGTGGTGGACAGCTAGCCTGGATGATGGGAGGTGCGGCCAAAAAACTAGGTGTGGAATTAATCATACAAACCCCTAGTAATCAAGACCCAGCTGTCAGCATTGCCCAAGATAATGTATTAGCCGCAGTTGATGATGCTCAGGCAACAAAATTATTAGCCGCCAAAAGTGATGTCATCACCTTTGAAAATGAATTTGTGAATTTAGAAGCATTATCGCTGTTGGCAAAGCAAGGTATCTGCTTCCGTCCTCGGTTAGAAGCTTTATCGCCTTTATTAGATAAATATCATCAACGTTGTTATTTACGCGATTTGGGGCTACCAGTTCCCCAATTTTTCGCTGTTGAACCAAAGGAAAATCTGACTTCAAAAATTGCAGATTTAGGGTTTCCTTTAGTTCTCAAATCTCGTCGCCACGGTTATGACGGGCAAGGGACTTTCATTATTCATGATTTAGAGACTTTGCAGCAGAAATTGGCGATGAATCAAACCATCCCAACCGCTAGCCAAAGTCTATTTTTAGTAGAAGAATTCGTTCCCTTTGAACGAGAACTAGCCGTAATTGCTGCCCGTTCTGTAGAGGGTGAAGTTGTCATCTATCCAGTGGTAGAAACACAACAAGAACAACAAGTATGTCGGCGAGTAATAGCCCCAGCTGATATTACACCCCATCAAGCAGCAGAAACAGAAGCGATCGCCCATACTCTATTAAATAGCCTGCAAGCTGTAGGAGTGTTTGGCATTGAATTATTTCTCACTCCAGCAGGCAAAGTCTTAGTTAATGAAATAGCCCCCCGAACCCACAATTCCGGGCATTTTTCCTTAGATGCCTGCGAAACCTCCCAATTTGAGCAACATCTTAGAGCTGTTTGTGGGCTACCTTTGGGTAATCCTCAATTACAATGTGCAACTGCTGTCATGATCAACCTCTTGGGTTATGAAAATTCTCACAGCGACTACCAAGACAAACGCCAAAAACTGGCACAGATACCCCAAGCACACGTTCACTGGTACAACAAGTCACAATCCCGTCCAGGGCGCAAACTAGGACACGTCACAGTTTTGTTAGAAAATCATAACCCAGCCCTAGCTGCTGAAATTGCTCATAGTGTGGAGTCTATTTGGTATTGATGCGATGAGATGAGGGAGTGAGGGGAGATGAGCAAGTGAGGGGAGATGAGGAAGAATGCCCTATGTCCCATACCCAGTCCCCAGTCCCCAATCCCCAGTCCCCAATCCCCCACAAAAATTATTTTCCCAAGTCAGTACACAACCTGTTCGAGAAAGCTATAATGAGTGAGTTGCACTGCGACGTTGGTGACTGCCATCAAGTTTTTTGATCTATGTCTTTAAGAAAAAGGGAACCAAACGTCTCTCGTGGCAGTAGACCGGGCAAGTACCCGGAAACTTTAAACGAGGAAAATCGGTACCCACCTGGTTTAACCAGGTCATAAACTTAGGTAAAACGGCGTTGCGGTGAACTCAAAAATTTTAGCTCCCAAGTTAACTAAAACTTGGGAGTTTTAATTTTATTGATTAATATTTCTTATATAAAATTGAATAATTCAAAATAAGGAGTAATCACTAAAAACTAAAGTTAAACCAAAATTATTTGGGATTAGTACAAAATTAAGCCAACTTTAATCAACTCAGAACTACTTGCACCTACTTGCAAAGATGACATCTGTATAAACTGATGTTCAACTAGATGCAATTCAGAGTTAAGATAACAAAAAATTAAACTAAATCTTAGTTAAAAATACAAAAATTGTCAAAACAGCAATTAACACATCCCGTATTTCCAGCCTCTGTTTTCCGGTTAGATAACGGTCTAACGTTTATTCATCAAGAGATTCCCACAACTCCTGTAGTTGTAGCTGATGTCTGGGTAAAGGCTGGAACTTTCCACGAGCCAGAACCGTGGTTTGGCATGGCGCACTTTTTAGAACACATGATTTTTAAAGGTACAGCCACCCTAGCGCCTGGAATGTTTGACCATAAGATTGAAAATATGGGTGGTGTTAGTAATGCGGCGACAAGCTACGATTACGCTAATTATTCCCTGACTACTGCTGCTACTTATTTAGAAGATACTCTGCCCCATTTAGGAGAATTACTACTCAACGCCGCAATTCCAGAGGATGAGTTTATCCGCGAACGGGATGTAGTTCTAGAAGAAATCCGCGCCAGTTATGATGATTCTGACTGGGTAGGATTTCAATGTTTGCTTGAAAGCGTTTACCAAAATCATCCTTACGGGCGTTCGATTTTGGGAAATGAGGAAGAACTACTACAGCATTCACCAGAGGCAATGCGCTGTTTTCACCGCGCTCACTATCAACCAGAAAACATGACGGTGGTGATTGCAGGAGGTATTAACCAACAGCAAGCATGGGATGCAGTTAATCGCTCATTTGCGAATTTTGCAGAACCTGTCAAGTGTCCACAAATCCCACGAGTAGCCAAGCCAGTCATTAACGGCATCCGTCGGCAAGAATTGTATTTACCACATCTAGAACAGGCACGGCTGTTGATAGCGTGGTTAGTACCAGGAGTAGAACACCTCCGTGCTGCCTACGGTTTAGATTTGTTGTCAGTGCTATTGGCAGAAGGGCGCACTTCTCGCCTAGTGCGTGATTTAAGAGAAGAATTACAATTAGTCCAGGGAATTTGTAGTAATTTTTCTCTACAAAGAGAAGCAAGCTTATTTACAATTACTGCTTGGTTAGAACCAGAACATTTAGAAACAGTAGAAAACTTAATTCTCAGCCATTTGGATGATATACAGAATCAAGGTATTAATGAGCAAGAACTAGCCCGTACACGTAGATTGCTGTGTAACGAGTATGCCTTTTCGACAGAAACACCAAATCAACTAACTGGGATGTATGGATACTACAACACCATCGCCCAAGCAGAATTATCAGTTACCTATCCACAGCAAATTCGCTCATTTGATACCCAAGAACTGCAACAATTAGCAAACCAGTATCTTTCACCCCAAAATTACGCTGTAACTATCCTGAAACCTTGTTAAGTTGGGGATTGGGGACTGGGGACTGGGGACTGGGGACTGGGGACTGGGGACTGGGGATTGGGAAGAAGTAGGGGAGCAAAGGAGAATAACTATTACCTATTGCCTATTACCTATTGCCTATTACCTATTGCCTATTACCTATTGCCTATTGCCTATTGCCTATTGCCTATTAACTATGTGACTATGTGACTAACAATGACTCAAACTGTGAATCCTTCCTTATCTAACGCTTCTATCCATCGGACTGTATTAAGCAATGGTATTGTTGTGCTGGTAGCTGAAAATCCGGCTGCGGATATTATTGCGGCGCGAATGTTTATCCGTGCGGGGAGTTGCTGTGAACCACGAGAAAAAGCTGGGTTGGCGCATTTGCTAGCATCTGTCATCACTAAGGGATGTGATGGACTTTCAAGCATGGAAATTGCGGAAGAAGTTGAATCTATGGGAGCTAGTTTGAGTGCAGATACTTCGACTGACTATTTCTTAATGTCTTTAAAGACAGTGACAGCAGACTTTTCGCACATACTAGCATTAGCAGGGCGGATTTTGCGATCGCCTACATTTCCCACCACCCAAGTAGAACTAGAACGGCGTTTAACTATCAATAATATCCGCTCCCAAAAAGAGCAACCCTTTACCCTAGCTATGGAGCAGATGCGGCGGGTAATGTACCAAAATCATCCCTACGCTATGTCAGTGCTAGGAGATGAAAGCACGATGAGCAGCATTACCCAAGCTGACTTAGTACAGTATCACCAAACTTATTTTCGTCCCGATAATCTAGTGATAAGTATCGCCGGACGCGTCACCCTAGATGAAGCATTAGCCTTGGTAGAACAAGTATTTGGTGATTGGCAAATTCCTCAACAAGCCCTCTCAGAACTGAATTTACCAGAAATCCCAGTCCAGCCACAATACCAGTTAAAGCCTGTGCAAACGCAGCAATCTATTGTCATGCTTGGTTATTTGGGTGCATCGGTAACTTCCCCTGACTATGCAGCTTTGAAATTACTGTCTACCTATTTAGGTAATGGTTTATCTAGTCGCTTGTTTGTGGAATTGCGAGAAAAACGGGGTCTAGCTTACGAAGTATCAGCATTTTACCCAACGAAGCTACATCCAGCCTCATTTGTAGTGTATATGGGGACAGCACCAGAAAATACCACCATAGCCCTAGAAGGGTTGCGTACAGAAGTCGAGTTGCTTTCTACTACAGAAGTTATTGAAACCAGTTGGCAAGCTGCCAAGAACAAAATTTTAGGACAGTATGCCCTTGGTAAACAAACTAACGGTCAAATTGCTCAAATATACGGCTGGTACGAAACTTTAGGTTTAGGAATAGATTTTGATAGGCAATTTCAAGAACTGATTGCTTCTGTCAGCTCCCAAGATGCTTTAATGGCTGCGTCTCGCTATTTACAGGAACCTTATTTGTCTTTAGTCGGTCAAGAAGAGGCGATTAATCGTGCAATTAGTCAGTGCTGACTACTACTCAAGAGCCTCAAGCGGCTGTAATATTAGCAACAGAAATTCTGGGAGCAATTTCCATGAAAGGCAGCCTGAAAGCAAGTATCGTGAACTACTTAGAGTCACTAAAGGCATTTTGTAACTTCAGTAGCAGTAGGTTTTATGGGCTACTACTGTTTTCTTGTACATCTGTTTTCATTGGTTCGTCGGCTATAGTTGCAATTGCAGCACCGCAACACATTGCCCAACAAGTTGGGATCAATCGTCCTACGCTCAAGGTTGGTAGTCAAGGTGAGCGTGTCTCGGAACTGCAAGCAGCTCTGAAGCTTTTAGGCTTTTACTCAGGTGCAGTTGATGGCATCTATAACGACAGTACAGCCAATGCTGTTTCTCGCTTTAAACAGACAGTCGGTTTGAGTCCAGATGGTATTGTTGATGCGGCTACTTGGCAAAGGCTTTTTCCCAATGAACCAATTGTGGTATCAGCACCAAACTCAACAGCTAATATGACAACTGGTTTTCCTGTTCCTACCCAACCTGCTACCACTACCAGGCCTGTTACAAATCAAGTTGTCAATACACAACCAGCTCCAAGACCTACTAATACTAGAACTGCTAACAATCAGGTTGTTAATACAAAGCCAACTCCAAAACCTGCTAATACTAGAACTGCTACCAATCGGGTTGTTAATCCAAAACCTGCTCCAAAACCTACCAATACCAGAACATCCTCGACAACTCGCCCTAACCCGACTCCACCCAATAGCCGCATTGCTGGTGTGCAGTACACCACAGAAGGATGGCCGATTTTGCGTGTGGGGATGAGTAATGCTGAAGTCACCAGGTTACAGCAAAGATTGAGCCAGCTTGGTTTTCTCAAAGGTGGTGTAGACGGATATTTCGGTATATTAACGGAAACCGCCGTGAAAGCAGCACAAAAACGCTATGGTATTGAGCCTGATGGCGTAGTTGGTGGCGCTACATGGGAAGCTCTGTTGCAGCGATCGCCCCAACGACGATAGGCTGAAAAACTAAGAATGTAGGAGTATGGGAGTTTTAAGGTTTATGACTCCTGACTCCTACTCTCATTCCTGTTCAGGTAATCACAGATGAAAAACTTTTTATTAACGTGGCTGGGTACTGCGGTAGCTTTGCTGATTACCGCCAATATTGTACCAGGATTTGTAGTGAGGAATTTTACTGCTGCTTTGCTTGCTGTAGCCGTAATCGGTCTAGTAAATGCCTTTGTTAGACCAATTTTAAGTATTTTGGCTTTTCCCATTACTCTAATCACCTTTGGGTTATTTACATTTGTGCTAAATGCCTTAACCCTTTGGTTAGCAAGTGCTTTAACTCCCGGTTATGGGTTTGAAATAAAAGGTTTTCTCGCTGCTTTTTTAGGATCAATCGTGTTATCTGTCGTTTCCAGCGTAATTAACTACTTTCTCCGAGGAATGGAATAATTTTGGCATTGAGCAAGGTAAAAATTCGATCAAGTTCTAATATTCCTGCCAATTCTGCATCTTCCTCTGAGGTGAGCAATCCGGCTTTTTTCTTCTCAGACAATTCTTCGAGTCGAGACTGTAATTCTTCAGTAAATTTAAATAAATATATGTTCCTAACTTGACTGAGTTTGATTCCAGATTCTACCCAGAATGAAGGTTGAACCATCATTTGAGTAATCATAAGCTGTGTGTCTCGTTTAGTTGAACAGACTGGTCGTATTGTAACAGCGAATCTTGCCAAAATGCTTGAGTTTGAATTCCATATATGATGGATGATGGCTTGTTCACAGTTAATATTGAACACACGCTTCTCCCCAATAGTTTTTCTCCCCTACATCTTCTGCATCCCCTTTTCCTCAGAATTCTTTCATTTTGTAGGCTTGTCTTCTGTTTCCCTACGGGATGCTTCGCTAACACAGACGCTACCGTGAACCTCTAGGGTATTTTGAATTTTGAATTTATTTGTCTCTAATCATTGAGCAACAGCCACTGTTACAGCTTTTATTTGCCCTGGTAAGCGGAAAATTTGTTTAGGAACTAACAGCTTGACTGCTAAATTCAGGTGAGATGCTGCCAAAATTGCTGCTGCTTCCGCTACGCTTGGGGTTCTCACTTTTTGTGCGATCGCTTCGTTAGGATTAGGAACAGCAACAGTAGATAAAATCTCTGCGGGAAAGGTCTTTAAAGGCAATTGAGAGCGGCTACAAAACTCTACTATCCCAGGTTCTGCTGCCTTGGTGTCGAGAGTGGCAATTCCGGCGATCGCACTTTCATCAAGTCCATTCTCCCTAAACACGCACTGAATTGCTACATCTACTAACTGATAAGTAATACCTGATTGACAACCAATTCCTACCCACAATCTTTGTAGTGACTGCTGTTGCTCAGATTTTTTTTGACTCACTACTAAATTATTAATCAGTACAATTTTAAACTTATATTTATTCAGTATCTAGTTCTTTCGTAATAGATGAGTTTTTGGCGTTTACTAAGATACCTAAAAACTGATAGTTAGAATACTGTTATCAGAAATGAAAAACTATATATTGAGCATATCTAGCACAGTAGGAAACGCCGGGGGAGGACAAGGTAAAAACTAGAAAGTAAACTTACTTCTTTAGTTTGGCTTCATTGGTATCCTTGAAGCACAAGTCTTTTACCTCGTCTACTTCGGTGTTTCAATTTCTTCTAATCTTTCCTGTAGCTGTCTTTTACAAAGCCGCTACAGATATTTTTTATTTTAAATTTTCATTTCTGAAACAGAATTCTCATACCTCCTTAGTATTTAATTTAATACCGTAATTTTTCCGAGTTGTCAAGTTGTCTTTGAAAACTTTTGATTATGATTAGATTCTAGAGAAAATTTGTTTCAAAAACAACAGATTTTTTTGAATTTTTTTGCTGAATTCTTGCTCAAATTTTAGGTAATGAATCAAATCTCGAAGCTAGAGAAAATAGCAATAAATATCTGATTTTTCAAAACTTAATTATTCCTGTGCGCCGGCTTGCTTTAAACTCATAACGATATTTCTGTAACCATTAAATTCCGCAATCATCAAAGCAGTATAACCACCCCGATTTTTTAAATTCATATCTGCCCCAACTTCTAGCAAGACTTGCACCGCTTTGCTATAGCCGCTAGCAGCAGCCCACATTAAGGCTGTAGCCCCTGCTGAGTCTTGATAATTGACATTTGCGCCCCTGCTTAACAGTAACTGAATGATCCCTGGATAGTTGCGTTCTGCGACTTTGATTAAAGCAGTTTTGCCATCATCTGCTGGGAGGTTAGCATCAGCACCGTAGTCTAACAATACCTTGACTGTTTCAGCGTTTCCTTGGGAAGCCGCCAAAGTTAAAGGTGTTTCACCGAGATTTTTTTCACTTAGATTTGCACCATGACGCAGCAGTATCTCCACTATCTGACTATGGCCTTGTAATGCTGCCACTAACAATGGTGTATCGCCTAGATTATTCCTGATTTGAGCATTTGCGCCCAGGTTAAGTAAAATTTCTACTACATTAAGATGGCCTTCCACTACAGCCAGGTGTAAGGCTGTTTCGCCATCTTTGTCTTGATGATTAACCTCAGCTACTTTATCTAGTAAAACTGAAGCGATCGCCCCATGTCCAGCCGCCGCAGCTGCTAAAAGTGCCGTTCCTCCATCTTGGTTTTGCCAGTTGGCATCAGCACCTGCATCTAATAATGCTTGCACCACCTGTAAATGTCCCAAGTCAGCTGCAATCATTAACAGTGTTTCGCCTTCTTCATCTTGAGTGTTAGCATCTGCACCACTTTGCAAAATCAGCGAGACTACTGCCGCCTGTCCTTGTTTCACCGCCAGTTTCAAAGCTGTATCATCGTCCTTGTCTGATAAATTCACATCAGCGCCAGCCGCCAACAAAACCCGCACCACTTCCACAGAACCTTTTAAAGCTGCTGCCATCAAAGCCGTACTACCATCTTCATTAGTAGTATTGACATCAGCTCCCCTAGAGACTAAAAGCTGCACAATATCAAGCTGATTGCTACTTGCCGCCAACATCAAAGCCGTCAATCCGTAGCGTTTTCTAGCTAAATTAACATTTGCCCCAGCATCCAGAAGCGATCGCACAATTTCGGTATAGCCTAGATTAGCAGCAAACATTAACGGCGTAGTTCCATCGCGATCGCACACATCCACCCTAGCACCAGCCGCCAGTAGCGCAGACAGCTGCTTCATATCACCCATTTTGGCAGCCTTAAGCAGCAAAGCATCTTTGTTATCAGTCATGAATTAGGTTCTAGCAGGGAAATATTATTTTTTAGTCTCAGATGCTTTAGGTACTTTTGCAAGAGACTGGGCATGAGGCAGAGTAAATTCCCCCTCATCTCCCTCATCCCCCTACACCCCTTCTTCCCCACGGTACTTAGAATTATGCTAATTTTTATTAAGATTTAAGAATTGGGCGAGAACACGATGAGTCTGGAATTATCTCCCTCGGTTAAATATTGGCTGAATTTCTTTCACCCCATGATGATGTGGGTGTTATTGGCGCTTTCACTCTATGCTGCTTACCTAGGGTTGCAAGTACAGCGTACTCGCAACGCACAAGGGGAAGAAAAGAAGGAACTGATTAAAGGTAAGTATAATATCAAACACTACCAAATTGGCTCATTAATTTTAGCTTTGATGGTTGCTGGTGCAATTGGTGGGATGGCTGTTACCTATATCAATAACGGTAAGTTATTTGTGGGGCCACACCTGCTAGCTGGGCTAGGTATGACAGGTTTAGTAGCATTTTCTGCTGCCCTTTCTCCTTTCATGCAAAAAGGAGCAAACTGGGCGAGAGTAACTCACATTTTATTAAACTTTGCAATTTTAGGACTTTTTACCTGGCAGGCTATCACCGGTGTAGAAATCGTCCAAAGAATTCTTTCTCAGGCTTAGTCAAGAGTCAAAAGTCAATAGTTAATTCTATGGACTATTAACTTTTGACTTTGGACGATTGACTAAATCATCACTTTCTCTTGAACTTATCAGGGAAGGGAATTCCTTGAGATTGGTGAAAATCTTCTTGGACTTTGCGAGTTAAGCGGCGGGAAACTTGGCGCACGATTTGGTTTAATAGGCGATCGCCAGTAGACTGAATTAAAGACTTGGGCAAACGCTGGATAAATCGCGGAAAGTGTAGACAAACGACTAAATCTAATTCCCATTCCACTCGCGTGACTTCACCCAAATCTTCTTGTAAGTGTAATGATGCCCGATAGTCTACATCATAACCAGGTGGTTGATAGTCAGGAATAGGAATGGTGCGAATGCGATAAACTCCCTCGTCAGGAGGTAACAGTTCCAAGCCAATTTTCGGCTCTACTTCATAACCAAAAGAGCCAAAACGTCCGATGATGAGCGCGTAACCGTTTTCTCCCAATGGTTGTACTTTCATCGGTTCAGCACAGCGCGAAAACCAGCCAGCATGAGTATTGAGATAATCAGCTACCATAGGGGCTGGGGCGAACATTTCCATACAGTCGGCGTAGCGACCATAAAACCTGGTTGCTGTCCCTACAGGTATTTCTGTGGCGTTGACCTCAGTTTCTGGTAGGTTGGAAGCGACGGGTACAACTGTTTCTGCTCTATCTAAAGATTGATACTCGCCGTTTGTTGAAAGCATGAAGCATTCCCCTCTGATTTGGCGTTTGTCTATAAATTAATGATTCCCAGTTTGTTTGGGTCTCTTAGCACTAAACTTCCATTTTGACCGAAAACTTATAAATCTGTCATGAACTTCATAAAATCACTACAATATAGAACAAATCAATCACGTACTTAGTTTCTCAGGATAGCGTTGATCATGAAAGCATTTGTAGCCGGGGCGACAGGTGAAACAGGTCGCCGGATTGTACAAGAGTTGGTAGCGCGGAATATCCCTGTGCGTGCTTTGGTACGGGATATACAGACGGCTAGAGCCATTTTGCCGCCTGATGCTGAGTTAGTGGTTGGTGATGTCTTAAACCCACAAAGCTTAACTACTGCCTTGGGAGATAGTACAGTTGTGCTGTGTGCGACTGGTGCAAAACCAAGTTTTGATATTACCGGACCTTACAAGGTAGATTATGAAGGCACTAAAAATTTAGTGGATGTAGCCAAAGCCAAGGGGATTGAAAATTTTGTTTTAGTAACTTCTTTGTGTGTCTCCCAGTTTTTTCATCCGTTAAACTTGTTTTGGCTAATTTTGGTGTGGAAAAAGCAAGCAGAGGAATATCTCCAAAAAAGTGGTCTGAACTACACCATTGTCCGTCCTGGTGGACTAAAAAATGAAGATAATTCAGATTCTATTGTCATGCAAAGTGCTGATACATTATTCGATGGTAGTATTCCTCGGCAGAAAGTTGCCCAAGTATGTGTAGAGGCGCTATTTGAGCCAGCCGCACGCAACAAAATTGTCGAGATAGTTGCTAAACCTGAAGCTAGTCCCAAGAGTTTTACAGAATTATTTCAGCAGTGCTAAGTATAGTGCTGTTAGCGGAAGCGGGGCGTTGAGCAGCGTGCTGAGTTAAAATATCCACTCAGAACTCGCCACTCAGCACTAATTTACCGAAATGAGTGCATCAGTTGTTGTTGTTAGCTAAGAGAGAGCATTTGCAAGGAGTAAGACTCTGAAAGGCGTTGAACTCAAAGGTGTTGAAAAATTTATTGGTCCCATAGCCGCGCTTCTCGGCTTTGTTTACTTATTTCAATGGTATGTGTTTGGGGACTTGCGATCGCCTTCTGATCCCATTTTTAGAAATAACTTACCACCTTTGGTGATGCAAGGCGGCGATCCCTACATCCGTGCTTTGATGCGAACCATTGCAGCCAGTGAAGCCAATAGCAACCGTCCCTATTCTCTTTTGTATGGTGGACAACAAATCACTGACTTAAGTAAGCATCCTGAGATATGCGTCACTATTCCCGTAGGACCAAACACAGGTAATTGTTCCACTGCGGCTGGCAGATATCAAATCATTAATACTACTTGGTATCATATCGCTCCTCGCTATCACCCCAAGCGATCGCAAATGATGTTTTGGTCTACTTATAGTTTTGAACCAGAATATCAAGATGTAGTAGTTTACCGTTGGTTGAATGATTCCAATGTTTGGGGAGTTGATATTTCCCAATTATTGCAACAAGGAAAAATTAACGAAGTTTTGCGGCGACTTTCCCCTACTTGGACAAGTTTGGGTTATGGCATAGAAACTAATTCTATTAGTAGCTCTCTACCTAGGATTTATCAGAAAATGCTGCAAGAAGAATTAAAAATAGCTCAACCACCAGATGCCGCTAATGCAGCTCCAGCACCTACCCCCAAAAGTAACACTCAAAACAAGCCAAAAAATTAGTAGTTAGGGAATAGGGAATAGGGAATATCTTCTATTTCTTTAGATTTTCTTATGTAGGACGAGAAGCCCAAAACTTGTTTATAAGTCATCTCTCAAGAAAAATTTGAGGTGATGTACAAAATCTAAAGTATTTTCAAAGTGAATATTATGTGCGGCATTAGGAATTATTTTTAGCTGTGATACTTGGCATATTTTAGCAATTTCTTTATTAATATCTATGAACTTTTCGTCTTTTTCACCCACTAATAATAGTAGAGGAACTTGATTATCTGTAAGTTTTTCCCATAAGGATGGCTGGCTACCAGTTCCCATAAATTGCAATGACTTAGCTAATTCAGTTGGGCAATTCTGTAACCGATTTTCTAGCACATCATTAAAACCTGTATGGTTTTTTACATAACCGAAGATTGGCTGATTGTACCAGTTTAATAGAAAAATTGCAAAATCATTCTTGTCTAAACTCCTAGCTAACTTTCTTGCTATTTGAGCATCACGTTTAACTCTATCTAATCGTTCTGTTTCTGTTGCTAAACCTGGAGAAGCTGATTCTAAGATAACTTTATCAAAATATTCAGGAAAATGTAGAGTTAAATATAACGCTAATCTGCCCCCCATTGAATAACCTACTAAAAAGCATTTGGTTATATTTAATTGCTGTAATAAGCTAATAATAGCTGCGGCAGTATTCGCCATTGTATAATATTCATCACCGCCCAAAACTTGGGTCTTGCCATGACCAGGAAGGTCAAGTGTTAAATATGAAAAATCATCCCCTAGAAATTTTATGGCTTCATCAAATTCATGAATATTACCCATAAAGCCATGCAAGAAAATGATGAACGGTTTGTCTGTATTACTAATTAAATTATAGTGAAATTGATAATTTTCCAAAATCATAAATCACATAAGAAAGCGACAGATAAACCCCTTGTAGAGACGTGATATGCGTCTAATAAAAGATGTGTTGCAATGACTAATTAATCTGCAAGAGAAAAACTATGCGAAAAATTCGTTTGTTCATCGCTGCTAGCCTTGATGGTTATATTGCAAGAGAATCGGGAGAGATAGATTGGCTATTCACTGATCAAGATTATGGTTATACAGAGTTCTTTAACCAAGTTGATACAGTTATCATGGGTAACAAGACATATCAGCAGATTCTAGGTTTTGGAGAATATCCCTACACAGGTAAGGAAGCATTTGTATTTTCTCAAAACCAGTCAAGTGAAAAAGATGACAATGTGAAATTTATCAGTAGTAATTGGCAAGACTTTATCAATCAAATACGTCAAACCAAAGGACGTGATATTTGGTTAGTTGGAGGAGCGCGAATAATTCATTGGTTTCTCAAGCATGGTTTTATCGATGAACTAATTCTTTCAATCCATCCCATTATCTTAGGGAGTGGTATCCCATTAATTTTGCATGATTCCACTCTTGAGACGATGCTGATTTTGAAAGATGTCACGAAATTTGATACTGGGTTATTACAAATTGCTTATGATTTTCAAATCAAGTCTACAAACATAAAAAGTATTGAATAATACTTGACTGAAAAATATCTGATTTTTTAAGGTAAAAACCTGTCTAAAGCAGCTTTCAGTTGCTCAATTTCTACATCTATATCACCTTCTTTTGCAGCTCTGGCGATACACTCAGTTAAATGTTCATCTAAAACGATTCTGGCTAACTTATCCAAAGCGCCCCGCACAGCAGCGATTTGCAACAACACATCAGGACAAGGGCTACTTTGTTGCACCATTGTCTTGATACCCCGAATATGTCCTTCTATACGTGATAGCCGATTGACAATTCGCTTGAGAGATTCTTCACTGTGGACGTGAGGATGATGATGTTCAGTCTGCCCATGAGTATGATCTATGTGGTTGTGATGATCGAGTTCTGGATCATGGCTGTGGGAGTGTTCTGCTGGCTGGGTTACGGGAAAAGATTCTTTCGCTAATCGTTTTGAGCCGTTCATGAGTTATCAAAGCACTGGTAATACTTAAAATCCTAGCCTAATACTGGATTTTAGAGGTTAGGAAAAAGCAGAGGAGCAGAGGAAGGCGAGGAAGAATTTTTAGCCAATTTTCAGATCCCAATACCTAGTCTCGAATCCCCAAAAAAGGGGTAAAATCCGAACCTTCCAAGGGTAAATTGCCATAATGGCTATGAGGACAAATCTTCAATTAACTTTAACTACAGGTGGCTCGCGTTATGAACTGATGAAATCTCTGGGCAGACACAGCGAAACCTGAAGCTGAGAGCCAACGTCAAGACTCAAGGATTATTCCCCTATTTGTCAAAATAACTTTAGAGCGTGTTTGAAAAGTGTTCGGCTGTGACTTTAAGTACATTCAGATCCCCCCTACTGCTTCAAAAGGGGGGAACAAGAATCAAAGTCCCCCTTTTTAAGGGGAGACACTGCGTTGGACGGGTTTCCCGGCTTAAAGCAAGTGTCGTGGATTTAGGGGGATCTGAAATGTTTTGCTACACCAATAGGAACTTTTCAAACATCCTCTTAGATAGAGTTGTCACTATTAGGTAACAATTAGGCTTCTAGATTAGGTTGTGAATATGCGATTTACCAAACTACCCCGATCTATACGCCAACTCAGCACCCATGTATTAGCCATAATTCTAGGAGTTGCGCTAACAGTAAGTAGTCTGCGTGTTTTGCCTTCCCAGGCAGAACCTGCACCGAATCCTCCTACAACTGTGGATGTGCCAGAAATGATTGCTCAAAGGCAATCACCAGCAGTTACTGCTGTAGGTAACAGTAGCTTTGTCACAGCTGCCGTTAATCGCGTTGGGCCAGCAGTAGTAAGGATTGATACAGAACGCACTATTACTCGCCGTATTGATCCATTTATGGAAGACCCTTTTTTCCGGCGCTTTTTTGGTGACAGTTTTCAAGGACAGTTACCGCCTGAACAAATGCGCGGTCTAGGTTCTGGCTTTATTATTGATAAGAGTGGCTCAATTTTAACTAATGCCCATGTGGTGGATAAAGCCGATCGCGTGACTGTCAGACTCAAAGATGGTCGTACTTTTGACGGCAAAGTTCAAGGTATTGATGAAGTTACAGATTTGGCTGTGGTAAAAATCAATGCTGGTAACAGTTTACCGGTTGCGCCTTTGGGTGCTTCTAGTAATGTACAGGTGGGAGACTGGGCGATCGCAGTGGGTAATCCTCTAGGTTTTGATAATACCGTCACCTTGGGTATTGTCAGCACCCTCAAGCGTTCTAGCGCCCAAGTGGGTATCTCTGACAAGCGGTTAGACTTTATCCAAACCGATGCAGCCATTAACCCTGGTAACTCCGGCGGCCCTTTGCTGAATGACAGAGGCGAAGTAATTGGGATTAATACAGCGATTCGGGCTGATGCTATGGGTATTGGCTTTGCTATTCCTATAGATAAAGCTAAAGCGATCGCCGAACAGTTGCAACGAGATGGTAGAGTTGCTCACCCCTATCTAGGTGTGCAAATGGTAACTTTAACACCCCAGTTAGCAAAACAAAATAACACAGACCCCAATTCTTCCTTCACCATTCCAGAAGTCAATGGGGTTTTGGTAATGCGAGTTATACCCAATTCTCCAGCTGCTCGTGCTGGTATCCGTCGCGGGGATGTAATTGTGCAAGTTGATGGCCAAGCTATCACCAAAGCAGAACAGTTACAGAATGTTGTAGAAAATAGTCGCCTAGGTCAAGTTTTACAGGTGAAAATACAACGCGGTAATCAGGTACAACAACTATCTGTACGCACAGCTGAGTTACAAAATGCTTCCTAGGAAGTGAACGACCTACACCGTACTGCAAAGCATTACGGTGTAGGCTTTTAAAACACAAACAATTTGTCCGCGTAGCATGGGCGAAGCGCAAACCTCTGGGCGAGTTTATTAGCAGCAATATTTTTACTTGACTATTAAATTCAAAGGCTGGCAACTGCTTGAGCGACTAAACCAGAAATAAATGGTAGAATTTGACGGTTTTGAGCTTGGGTTTTGCCTTCAGTAAATACTACTAACAAATAAGGGCGTTGATTTGGTAGCTCGATATAGGCTGCATCATGACGAACTTGACTTGTCCAACCAGCTTTTGACCAAATTTGGCCATCTTGGGAAAGTCCACCACCTAAAAAACCTGTTACTTGGTCTTCTTCCACATCCTGGGGTAAATTATCGGGGTTGAGACTGCGTTGCAGCAAAGCCATCATCTGTTGCGATCGCATACTGGAAACCGCTACACCTCCAACAATACTATGTAACAACCGAGCAGTTGCATTCGTAGTTACCATATTGCGATTCTCGAACATCTCACCATAAAATGCCCGATCTCGTCCATAGGGGCCATCACCCCAAGTTTTTTGGCAGACATTGATTGTTTCCATGTCTTCCCACCCCAAAGAGTGGTAGTAGCGATTGATAAAATGACGCTGCTGCTGCCAAGTTTCAAAAGGGCCTGGTGGTAACTCTGGCCCTGATGTCGAGCCAGTCAAAATATCTACCACTAAGCTGGTAGCATCATTGCTAGAATCAACAATCATATCGCGCAAAGCACGTTCCAATTCCTTCGAGGTTTGGATCATGCCTTTTTCTATCCATTCGTTAGCTGCTACCAAGTAAAACAGCTTAACTACACTCGCTGGATAAATACGTTCCACACCACGATATTGAAAACCACGCACAGGATGATGCCAAAAAGCATCAGGAGTTAAAGCACCACCAGTATTAACTGGGACTGGCGGATCATAAACAATCCAAGTCAGCGCCACTTGGTTACGGGCTAAAGCCGGAAATTCCGACCAAGTAGCCTCTAAAATGCCATTACCCAGATTTTCTAATTGTTCGTCTTTTTGAAAAAAAACCATTGTTAGCTATTCACCTTAAAGAATGCTGTTTAATCCCAAACCCCAAATCCCAAATCTAGAAGTGACTGAATACCAGTGTCTAGCCGATTTAAACTTATATGATTCTCCCGAATGTACCCGTCTGGCAACTCAGGCAGCAGTTGGGCGACATTTGCGGGTAACATCAAATCAGCAAGATACAGCAGTTGAGGTGTGTTTGTGTGAGGATGACTATCCAGGGTGGGTATCTTTTAATGATTTGGGTTTATTACAACCTGCTACTGTAATTTATCAGGCTCGGTCACTCTCCGCAGCAGAAATTCAAAAACTGCTACCAGAGGCGATCGCTTTTACTCAAACAGCCATGCAACAGTCCAATTATTACCTCTGGGGTGGCACCGTGGGGCCAAACTATGACTGTTCTGGTTTAATGCAAGCAGCCTTTGCTTCTGTAGGAATTTGGTTGCCTAGAGATGCCTATCAACAAGAAGCTTTCACACAACCCATTACTATTACTGAATTAGCACCAGGGGATTTGGTCTTTTTTGGTACTCCTATCAAAGCTACTCATGTCGGATTACATTTAGGAGATGGTCATTATATCCATAGTTCTGGCAAAGAGATAGGACGTAATGGTATCGGGATTGACATCCTCTCGGAACAGGGAGATACGGTAAGTAAGTCATACTACCAGCAACTACGAGGGGCTGGGAGAGTGGTGAGAAGTTACGTAGGTATGGGATAGGGAACAGGGGATAGGTGACAGGTGACAGGTGACAGGTGACAGGTGACAGGTGACAGGTGACAGGTGACAGGTGACAGGGAAGTAGGGGAGAATAACTTTGTTTACGCAATGCCCCTTGCCCATACCCCATGCCCAATAAATATTTTGAATTTTGAATTGCTTATGAGGACTGGGTTGATTTCAGATCGGGTATCAGAGGAAGAGGGGGCGATCGCTGTGATTGTCCCAGAGGTGACGGTGGTGGTGCCGGTGCGGGATGAAGTGGAAAGTTTGCCTCTGTTGTTGGAGGCGATCGCATCTACTTTAACTGCTAGTCAGTTAAGCTATGAAATCATCTGTGTAGATGATGGTTCTACTGATGGTTCTGCCGCATTTCTTAAAGAACAAGCCCAAATCCGCCCTGATTTAAAGGCGGTGATTCTGCGGCGTAATTACGGTCAAACTGCGGCGATGGCGGCTGGATTTAAATATGCTGTGGGTAATGCCATTGTAACTTTAGATGCTGATCTGCAAAATGACCCAGCTGATATCCCGCTTCTGTTAGCCAAACTAGAGGAAGGTTACGACTTGGTGAGTGGTTGGCGGCAAAATCGCCAAGATGGAGCGGTAAATCGACTGCTTCCTTCTAAAATTGCTAACTGGCTGATTCGTCGTACTACTAGCGTTAACATTCATGATTATGGCTGTTCGCTCAAAGCTTATCGTGCGGAACTGGCGGCAGACATGAATCTCTACGGCGAACTGCACCGCTTTTTGCCAGCATTGGCTTATATTGAAGGTGCGAGAATTACCGAAATGCCTGTCCGTCATCATGCCCGTCGTTTTGGTCGTAGTAAATACGGTATATCGCGTACCTTCCGGGTGTTGATGGATTTGCTCACCATTCTGTTTATGAAAAAGTTCCTCACCCGCCCCATGCACGTCTTTGGTTTGTTGGGGTTGGTTTCTATGGTTTTGGGGACAGGCATAGGAATTTACTTAACTTTCATCAAATTGGCTTTAGGCCAGATGATTGGTAATCGTCCTTTGCTCATTTTGGGAGTGCTGCTGCTAGTCACGGGAGTACAACTATTTTGCTTCGGTTTGTTGGCAGAGTTACTGATGCGTACCTACCACGAATCCCAAGGAAGACCTATATACCGTGTGCGGGAAGTAGTGGCAAAAAAAAGTTAATTAACGTAACAATAATTATTAAAGAATTCGCAACTCAAAATATTAGGGTAAAAGATACATCTGACAGTTTATTCTCTGTAACCTGTAACCTGTAACCTAGTATTCTGACTCCTGCATTCTTGTTAAACACACCTAGCATTAATTTGCATCTCCCTTGAAAGCTTTTTATACCTTTGACGTAAGTCTCCGACGTAACCTGCTGATTTTATTCATGGCAGGTTTATTATTCTGGTCTAGTTTGGCTATGTTCTTGCCAACTCTACCTGTCTACATAGAGACTGTAGGCGGTAGCAAGCAAGAAATTGGCATTGTCATGGGTAGTTTTGCCATTGGATTGTTGCTATTTCGTCCCATCCTAGGACGGTTAGCGGATGAATATGGCCGCAAGCTGTTGTTATTGATTGGTACAACGGTATCTGTCCTAGCACCCTTTGGTTATCTGGCATTTACATCAATTCCCCTGTTGATGTTGGTGCGAGTCTTTCATGGCATTAGCCTAGCGGCTTTTACCACTGGCTACATTGCCTTAGTAGCAGATTTAGCTCCTGTGGCTATACGTGGCGAAATTATCGGTTATATGAGTTTGACTACTCCCATCGGTTTGGCAATTGGCCCAATTCTGGGGGGATATTTGGAAGCCACAACTGGCTACCCTCGTTTATTTTTGTTATCCGCAGCTTTGGCTTTTATTGGGGTTGTGAGTGCTGCACAAGTCACTAATCCACCCACCCAAGCAAGAGTACAAGTTACGGATGAAAGTTATTCATTCTGGCAAATTTTGCTGAGTCCACGGGTGAGAGTACCAGCTTTAGTCATGTTGTTAATGGGAATCTCTGTTGGTTCCGTCCATGTGTTTGTGTCGCTGTTTATCAAATCAACTCAGGTAGATTTTAATGCTGGGTTGTTTTTTGCGATCGCAGCTATGGCTAGTTTTATTCTGCGATTATTTGTAGGCAAAGCCAGCGATCGCTTCGGGCGTGGTTTGTTTATCACCTTTGGGATTGTTGCTTATACGTTAGCCTCCCTTATCCTCTGGCAAGCTAACAGTACCTATACTTTTATTTTGGCTGCCTTAGCAGAAGGGTGTGGTGGTGGTACAGTTATGTCGATGATTACTACTTTGATGGCAGACCGTTCACTACCCCATGAACGGGGACGGACGTTTGCGATTTGTATCGCTGGCTTTGATTTGGGAATTGCGATCGCTGCCCCCATTTTAGGTTTTGTGGCTGATAAAGTAGGGTACAACCATATGTTTGGCTCCACAGCCGTCTTAACTTTCTTAGGGTTGCTCATCTTTCTCACCCTCTCCAGCAAGAACCTATACCAATCCCTAGGTTTTGCTTTAGGTCGCGCTGAAGATGCCTATTCGTTGAATAATATTAAATAAACAAAATAAAAGCCAAAAGATAAATATCTTTCGGCTTTTATAACGGGCGAGGAGGGATTCGAACCCCCGACACCGTGGTCCGTAGCCACGTGCTCTAGTCCACTGAGCTACACGCCCTTACAAGAAATATATAGTAACACTCTTTTCAGGAATAATGCAAGACAGTTTTCCAAAAAATTTTGCCGACCTCACTCACCTGGATAACCAAGGACAGGCACAGATGGTAGATGTGTCAGCGAAAGCGCCAACCGTTAGGGAAGCCGTAGCTGCTGCTCAAGTGCGGATGTCGAGCGCGACTTTAGCCGCCATTCAAGCCGGAAACACACCCAAAGGCGATGTTTTAGCAACTGCTAGGATAGCTGGGATTATGGCAGCTAAACAGACATCTACTTTGATTCCCCTCTGCCATCCCCTACCATTACAAAAAGTCACTGTCGAGATTACACCTGATCCCGAACTACCCGGTTATCAAATTCAGGCGACAGTCAAAACTAAAGCTGAAACTGGTGTAGAAATGGAAGCTTTAACTGCCGTTTCTGTGGCAGCTTTGACTTTATATGATATGGCCAAAGCTTTAGAAAAGTCGATGCAAATTGAATCAATTCGACTAATTAGTAAAACAGGTGGAAAATCAGGAGATTATCTCAATCCCCATTGATTACTAACCCTTTAATATTCCTACTCAAAAACCACAGTACGATTACCATAAACTAATACTCTATTTTGTAAATGCAAACGCACTGCCCTAGCTAAAACAACTCGCTCTAAATCCTTACCTTTTCTGATTAAATCATCAACATCATCGCGGTGGCTGACTCTGACTACATCTTGCTCAATGATTGGCCCAGCATCTAATTCAGCAGTGGCATAGTGGGCTGTAGCACCAATGACTTTTACCCCACGTTCAAAGGCGCGGTGATAGGGATTTGCACCCACGAAAGCAGGTAAAAATGAATGATGAATATTAATAATTTGTGGAAATTTACTAATAAAATCTGCATTGACAATTTGCATATACTTTGCCAAAACCACTAAATCAATTTTGTACTGTTGCAATAATTCTAATTGTTTGGCTTCTTGTTCTGCTTTGTTATCTTTGCTGATGGGAATGTGATGAAAGTCGATATTGAATTGGTCAGCTACTGTTTTTAAGTGAGGGTGATTACTAATAATTAGGGGAATATCAGCAGTAATTTCTTTAGCGCGTTGTCGCCAAATTAAATCATAGAGACAATGGTCTTGACGACTTACCCAAATAGCAATACGCGGTACAGTATCAGAAAAGTGGAGTTCCCATTTAGCATTCAGAGGTTGAGCGATCGCATTAAATGCTGGGCCAATTAAGTCTCGTGGTAAATTAAACCCTTTTAACTGCCATTCTATCCGGGTAAGAAATAATCCCGCCTCAAAATCTGTATGTTGATCGGCGTGGATGATGTTACCACCATTAGAGTAGATAAAATTGGCAATTTTTGCCACCAATCCCTTTTGGTCAGGACAAGATATCAGTAAAGTTGCGGTCGGTTCAGTCATAAAAAAGTAAAAAGACAAAAGTAAGAAGATTAAGATATCATGCTTGGCCTGACCGATGGTGGCATTATTGGCTATTTGTTGGTCTTGGTGTCGGTGTTAGTGTTGGTGTTGGTGTTGGTGTTGATTCTGGCTGAATCTGATTTGCAGGCTGTTTCCACTCGGATAGTTCCCGATTTACGGCATTTTCAAAGTCTGTAGATACCAACAGTACATTGATATTGCCATTGGTTTGAGTGTTGGGGTCAACTTGAGCATAAACAAAACGACGGTTAAAGTCAGGCTTACCCAAAATCAACTGATGGGTTTTCTGATTCTTCAGGTTAATATTAATAGTTGCTTGGGGTTGATCTAAACCAAAGTCTCCTGCTTGGTTAGCCGGGATTGATACAGTGCGATCGCTCTTACCCTTAACCAACAAATCCATGAGATAAGAAACAATAGGATCATTGGCTGGCTCAGATACAGGAGATTTGAGCAACCATTTAGGGTTAGTAGACTGAGGGTTCCGTTCCAAATTCAGGGTGAGTTTTTCAGTTTTGACATTCAAAGACTGCACATCATCTTCTGCAAAAGAGAAAATTTGCTGTTTATTCTCCTTAGCTTCTTGTCTCTGGATAGACCCCTGAATTTCATAGAAATAAACAAAACCACCCAATCCCAACGCTAGTAAAACCAAAATTAAAGTAGTTCTTGGTAGTTTCATGGCATTAGTCATTAGTCATTGGGCATGGTGCATTGGCTATATAATCTCCCACATCTCCCTCATCTTCCTCATCTTCCTCATCTCCGTTTCCACCACATAAACACAGCCGCCACAAATCCCAGTAAGGGTAAAATCGCCAGTGAGAATACTGTTAAGAGATTGGCTTGTGATGTTGACAGGGTAATCCTACGGTTTTTTGGTTCTTTGGGACGAATTGAGAGGGGTTGTTGGTCTTGTTGACTTAGCCAAGTAACTGAGTTGAGGAAAACATCACCATTTAATTGCTGTTGGAATATGTTATTTGTGGCGAAATCTGAATTTCCTATGACTACTAGCCTAGACTCTTTTGCCGATTGTTCAGATTTCTGTTCTGTTGGAGGAGTAGCTGTTGTAGTAGGTGTAGGACTCGCCTGATTTTCTGGTGTTGGAGGAGTAGCTGTTGTAGTAGGTGTAGGACTCGCCTGATTTTCTGGTGTTGGGGATGGTGTTGGTGTAGGTGCGGGACTCGATTGATTTTCTGGTGTTGGGGATGGTGTTGGTGTAGGTGCGGGACTCGCCTGATTTTCGGGTGTTGGGGATGCTGTCGGTGTAGGTGTAGGGTTAGCCGAGGTTTCAGTTGTGACTGGTAGTTTTCTGCTTAAAGCCACACCTAACGTTAAAGGTCCTTTCAAGTCTTTTTCGGGATTAAACTCTAATTGTTCGCTTTGTAGGTCACTTTCCGCCCAGCTATCGGGATAAGGTCTAGTTTGTAGTAGAGGTATAGATTCAATACCTGCTACTGGGGTAATTTCCAAGGGTCTGGCTAGACGATAAAAAGAAATCCCGTTACCGAAGTCTTTGGTAATTGGGTGTTGACCGTAATCTGTAATGATGGGTGCAGCCGGGCCAAGTCCTACGCCAGCGCCGGAGACATCTACTGCTAAACGGTCATCTAGACGCACTCCCCACTCTTGTAGCAAGCTGTTGAGATTGGGGTTGGTACTAGGGTCAATCATTAACAGTGCGTTACCACCACGATTGAGATAATCTTGTAAAGCTTTCACCTCAGCGTCAAACAGTCCGCGTTTGGGACCGGCTACAACTACCACATCTGCATCATCGGGAACTTTAGTATTTTCTGCGAGATTTAACGGTGATGAGTTGTAATTCCTATCACCTAATGCTTGCAAGGCTTGAGAAATAGAACCAGCACCGCTATCTAGTGGTCGTTCACCATGACCTTGGAGAAAGTAAACTTTGGCTGTGCGATCGCTAGTGATTTGTTGTAATTTATTGGTTAACCTCACTTCTGACAAGCGTTCATTGACATTCACCGCCTGTACTAATTGTCGTCTTTCTCCAGATTCGAGGTAAACTTCCCCATAATCTTTAACACCAAATTTTTCTGCTAGTCCTGGCCTACTTTGGGGATCAACGTATTCAAATTGAAAGTTTGAGCTTTTGCGCCGATAATTTTGCAGCAGTTCCCGGTCTTGGGGATTTTGAATCACATCAAACACCCAAATTTTCACCGGTTGTTTGAGGTTACGGACTAATTCTTGTGATTGGGGCGAAAGGGTAAATAATTGGGCTTCTGTTAAGTCTGTCCGCAGTTGATAACGAGTCCCTAAAAAGTTAATTAATCCCAAAATTACCAGTACAGCCAAAGTTGCGACGATGGCGTTAGTACCGGCTTGAGTAGAACGCTTTTGCCACCATTGACTACGTTGACTTTGCCATACTATCCACAACCCACAGATCACAATTCCCGTAATTAGAAACACAAAAGGAATTACTCCCCATGTTTCAGCAACTAACCCAGCCGTTAAACCCGCCACAATGAAAAACGGGCCTAACCAAAATAGATATTTCCAAAGTTTTTTTTGTGGAATATTTTTCATATTAAAAGGTAATAGGCAATAGTTAAAATGCAATAGTAATTTTCCCTGATCTTCCCCTACACCCCCTACTCCCTATTCCCTACTCCCCACTCCCATCACTAATTACGCTGAAATCGCAGTGCATCAATTGATTGGGCTGTGAGGAAGATACCCAAGAAGATATAACTGGCAAATAAAATCAAGGCGCTACTATCAAAAATCCCTTGAATTAGGGTGTTGTAATGTTTGAGTATTGATAAATGTCCGACAGCTTCACCGACGTTTCCGCCAATACTTTTAGCGATTAAATCCACAAATAACAGTAATAAAACTAGGGCGAAGGTGAACACCGCCGAGAGAATTGTGCTGTCTGTTAAAGAGGAAATAAACATTCCCAAGGAAAGAATTGCTGCTGCTAGCAAGATTAAGCCTAAATGTCCCACTAAAGGAATGATGGGAGACATGGGAGGATTCGAGCCGCTGATAGCGATCGCTTCCAATACTAGCAAGGGTAAAATCAGAGTAATAAAAAATGTCACTACTCCCAATAATTTTCCGACTGCTACCGCCCAGTTAGTGATGGGTGAGGTGGCTAACAGTTCTAAGGTTCCCCGCTTGCGTTCTTCGGCGTAAAGTCCCATTGATAAGATTGGCAGGATAAATAACAATATCCAACCCATTCGGTCTAAAAATGCTCTGACAAACTCATAGGGAACA
This sequence comes from Nostoc sp. PCC 7524, assembly GCF_000316645.1. Classification (NCBI taxonomy): domain Bacteria; kingdom Bacillati; phylum Cyanobacteriota; class Cyanophyceae; order Nostocales; family Nostocaceae; genus Nostoc; species Nostoc sp. PCC 7524. The sequence goes on along the minus strand of NC_019684.1, from coordinate 2,742,967 downwards.
TCAATTGGTGGCACTGGTATGCCTAATTGTTGTCCTTGTGCATCTATCAGGGCAACTGATGGTAAAATCCCCTCTGGTCCTAGCAAAATCATCACTAAGAATAACCCAGCTAGAAACCAAAATACACCAGCGATCGCATAAGCTAAGGGAGAGACAAAGTAACTCTGTAACTCTCGGCGATAAATGGCAATAATATTGCTGAAAACTATACCCATTTACGCTGCTTCTCCTTCATTGGCTGCTGAGTCGGTAAGATTTGTTAAGTTCTTTTCTTCTGTAGTCAGCTGTAAGAATACATCTTCTAAGGTGGCGCTGACACGGCGCATTTCATGCAAACCAAATCCAGAACGGACTAAAGTTGTAGCAATTTCTTTTCCTGCTTCACTTCCTGGTTGTGACAGCACCCGCAGGTAAGCACGGTTATCTTGTGGGGAATGATGACCGGACATAGATTCTACCAGACTCACACCTGCGACATTTTGCAAGACTTGTTTGGCTAGAGCTACTTCTCCCTCAATTTCTATTTCATAGCCTGAGCCACCTGTCAACTGCGTCATTAAGGTTTCTGGTGTGTTCGTCGCTACCACTTTACCGCGATTAATAATGGCGACGCGACTACAGGTCATACTGACTTCTGGGAGGATGTGGGTAGACAGGATAATTGTGTGTGTGCCGGCGAGGCTTTTAATTAAATTACGGACATCAATGATTTGCCTAGGATCAAGTCCTACTGTCGGTTCATCTAAAATAATTGCTGGTGGATCATGGACGATCGCCTGAGCAATGCCGACTCTTTGACGATATCCTTTAGATAATTTGCGAATAATTACACTCCGCTTTTCGCCTAGGTTACAGCGTTTGAGGGCTGCGTCTACTTTTGTGGGGCGATCGCCTGCGGGTATACCTTTAATATGGGCGACAAAATGCAAAAATCCCTCCACCGTCATCTCTGGGTACAGAGGCGGCGTTTCTGGTAGATAACCGATACGCTGACGCACCGCCAGGGAGTCTTCATGGACATCAAAACCCGCTATTTTAGCCTTACCACCACTAGCTGGTAAGTAACCCGCCAAAATTCGCATCGTGGTAGTCTTACCAGCACCATTCGGCCCCAAAAAGCCTAAAATTTCCCCCGGTTCCACACTAAAAGTCACATCAGTAATCGCTGGGGTAGAACCGTAAGTTTTACTGAGATGTTCAACTTCAATCATCGGTTTCGCTGCGATCGTAACTTGACAAGGGTACTCAACAATAGTGACATTTTACCGACACTCTGGCTTAAGCTACGATGTTGACGCATAAAACCCTCTACAAGTTGCCAAACTAGGAGAAATTAGGATTTAGCCCTTCTACTGACGCGCCTTTTTGACTCCTAAACTTTTAATATCTTCTCTTTGCGCCTACCCTGCGGGTTCCACTTGCGGTATGCGTGAAACAAAAAAGACATCACTCTCAGCGCAGAAAATCTAATGTTGGTTTTCCTTCCCTCAACCCAACCTAAAGATAATAGAGAAGAGACTAGCAAAAGTGAAACCATGCACTCTAGACTTGAAAAGTGTTTTTTCCTACTCCCTACCTACGCAGATAATTTGGCTACGCCTCCCGTAAGGGATACAAAAATCAAAGCGGATTCCTATATAACGTAGTGTTGTTTATGATGGTCGTAATTTAGACAATTGCTGCTTAACAATCAATGGTGAACACTACTCCCGTTGCCATAGTCTATGTCAACCCCGTTACAGGGAACGATACTAATATAGGTTCTCGGCCAAGTCCGTGGAAAACCATCACCCGTGCTTTAAAAGTGAGTCCGCCTGCAATTATTCAACTTGCCCCTGGAACTTACAGCGCCAGTAGTGGGGAAGTTTTTCCCCTAGTGATTCCCCAGGGGGTGACTGTTGTAGGTAACGAAGCTAACAAAGGCGCTGGGATTGTGATTTCTGGGAGTGGGGAGTATAAAAGCCCTAGTTTTGGGGTGCAGAATGTCACCATACTGTTATTAAATAATGCCAGTCTCAGGGGTGTGACTGTCACCAATCCCGTAGCTAAAGGTACTGGTATCTGGATTGAATCTACAGCGCCCAATCTAGCCAACAATACTTTAACTAAATGCGGTCGAGAAGGTGTATTTACTAGCGGCACTGCTAAACCTACTATTATCGATAATGTATTTGTGCAGAATGCTGCCAGTGGTTTGTTCATGGCACGCAATAGTAAGGGGGAAGTGCTGCGGAATGTTTGGCAAAACAACCCCTTGGGCATAGCCATTAGTGATTTTGCTGCGCCTCTAGTTGCCAATAATAAATTATCTGAAAATCGGACAGCGATCGCTCTTTCTCGAAATGCCCGTCCGGTACTGCGTCAAAATCTCATCACCAAAAATACCCAAGGTGGTTTGTTAGTTAACGAAAATGCTATCCCGGATTTGGGTAGTTCTCAAGATGCGGCTGGGAATATTTTCAGCAACAATGGCGTATTTGATTTACAAAACACCACAACACAGCCGTTGATTTCTGTAGGCAATCAGTTAAATCCCACCCAAGTCAAGGGATTGGTTGATTTTCTGGCGGCAATCACAGATAATCCGGCACAGTTAGCTAATACAAGATTTATTGACTTAGCAGGACATTGGGCAGGGGCTTTTGTGGAAGCTTTAATCAACAAAGGCATCATTAGCGGCTTTCCTGATGGGACTTTTGCCCCCAATGCACCCATCACCCGCGCCCAGTATGCGGCGGTGATTGCTAAGGCTTTTAATTTGCCTACTAATCATCAGCCAACGCAATTTAAGGATGTCAAATCAGATTTTTGGGCGGCATCAGCGATTAATCAGGCGGCACAGATGGGATTTATCAGTGGCTTCCCTGATGCTACATTTCGACCAGGGCAAAATTTAACTAAGGTGCAAGCTATAGTTTCCGTTGTGAATGGCTTAAAACTGAGTGGCGGTAGTCCCAATGCGTTAAATATATACCGCGATCGCGCCCAAATTCCCAGTTACGCTACTAATCCTGTAGCCACAGCCACCCAAAACCAGCTGGTTGTCAACTATCCCCACACTGACGAGATAGAACCCCTGCGAGATATCACCCGCGCTGAGGTGGCAACTTTAATTTATCAAGCCTTGGTAGCTAGTGGACAAGCACAAGCGATCGCTTCTCCTTATATTGTTAGCCCCGAAGTTGATATTCCTTCCTTCACCGACTTAGCCGGACACTGGGCAGAAACCTTTATTCGCGGGTTAGCTAGCATGGGGATCACCCATGGTTTTGCTGATGGTAGCTATCAGCCCAATAAACCCATGACTCGCGCCCAGTATGCCGCAATGGTGGCTGTGGCCTTTAATCCTCCTCCCAGACGACCTGCCACCGATTTTACCGACGTACCCAAGGATTTCTGGGCTTATCAAGCTTTACAAATCGCGGCGGCTGGTGGCTTTGTCAGTGGCTTTAGCGATCGCACTTTCCGCCCACACCAAAATGTCCAGAGACTACAGGTAATTGTTTCTCTAGTCAATGGACTAGCTCTACCGGCAGTTGATAGCAATAGCTTACTCACCTACACTGACAGTAATACCATCCCTGAATATGCCCGTAAGGCAGTGGCAACAGCTACACAACAAAAAATAGTTGTCAACTATCCCGACCCCAAACAGCTAATACCCACACGGGAGGCAACACGGGCAGAAGTCGCAGCAATGGTCTATCAAGCCTTAGTAGCCATGCAACGAGCGCCAAGTATTAATTCCCCATATATTATTTCGACACCTGGCAGTTGACCAAGTAAAATGAAAAACACTGCTTATTACTTTGACAACTCTTGGTAACAAATCCTACAGTTAACAACAAGCTAGGCCATGTCCGAAGGGTAAATAGTTTATACCTCTTGCCAGCCGCCAAAAGTCCCATGTCAAAATCAGTACCCCAAACCTGTGCCAAATTGGCAAACTCCCTGCTAATTCACTATAGTTTCGACCTCAGTGGCTATAGTGCCAGTGAGCTAATTCATCGTTGGCAAAAACAATACCCACCTGATTGGTTGCATCTAGCTGTGATTGAAGCCCTTTATCAAGGGCGCTATAAAGGTATTTCCGTACAGCAAATCTTGGCATTTTGGCAACGCCGGGGTCAGGCCATCTATCATTTCAATATGGAATTTGAGCGTCTAATTTGTAGCAAATTCCCGGAAAGTTTAATTGATGCCAATCCCACAGCCCTACCCTTTATCCATCAACCAATTGTCTTGGAGAAAATCAATATTGCTCATCGGGAAGCTGAAGTAACTCCAGCTTTACCAGATCACATTAATCAAGAAGAATCCCTCCAGTTGATTAATGTCCAGCAGCAGGAATCTGTGAGTCAAGAAGTAACCCAGCCAGCAGAAAAAATATTGGTATCTTCTGGCGTGGGTTTTGGGGTTTCCACCATGAAATCACAGTTCAATCCACCAGAACCTCCTCAACCCAGCCAACAGACAAATAATTTACCCATATCCGTTAATCATCCACCCATTGGGCAGTTTACCCCAGCCAGTAGTGATCGCTCAGAATCCTTTACCTCAAAACTCAAAGCCATATCAGGCGATCACCTCTAACGGTGTTGGCGATCGCTGTAGTCTGTCTGTAGTAAGTATTGACTGCCAAATTACAGCAGTGTTGAACACTATTTTGCAGTGCTAGGTTTAAGAGCTAATAACATCTCCAATTGACTTGTCGATTTATCGGGACTGGTAGCAGTAACACCCAAACCGCGAATAGAACTCAGAATGGCATTTGCTTCTGGGGGTATGGGTTGAGCTTGGGCAGCAAAACGATTAACTAAAGTCATGGTTTTGTCCATATCCAGGTAGAAATAACCACCATTGGGTTTTTGTAAGGAACCAGTGATGGTTTTAAAGGAGTCGCTGCTTTCTAGGGATTGATTTTGATTATTTGCCAGTGCTTCCGCAACAGGGCCGCCAACAGCTAAAAATACAGTGTCTTGATCTAACCAACCGTGGGCAAATAAAGCACCTTGTTGGGGTATTTGCCATTCTGTGATGTCTTTACCACCAATATTTCTGGTGGTGACATTAATGGTTTGAGTTTTGGCGAGATTATCCAGTTTAGCTAAGGTTGCTTCTGCGGTTTTGCGATCGCTCGTATCAAACACCATTGCTCCCCCAAAACCTATACTTGCCAATATACCTTGATTAGAGGGGATGGCAGCCAAGGCAAATTCTCCATTCATCCAGCCAAAAATTTCTTTATCTAGGTCGATATCGACTAATTTCAGTTGTCCCCGTGCTTGTTCTAAAGCTTGATTAAATTCTGGATATTCTTGAGATTGTTCTACCAGTGTTGACCAACTTTGACTGATTCCCTGGCCACTAATCAAAGCAAAAGTATCTGTGGGAAATTGCCCGACTATCTTCGAGGGAGAATTTTGATATTGAAATTTGTTGAGTTGGGGATCTAAATTAGCGATCGCTTTTAATCTTACCCCAGCATCATCCACACCCACGGCAGCCACCATTGATTTTACCTGTTGCAGCTGTTTTAATGTTTGCGGTGTCAACTGGGTGGACTGGGGATTGGCAGCAACAATTTGCTGTATCATGCCCGGATAATCAGGAATATAAACTTGGGCAAGGGAATTTTTCACATCTATCCCTTTAGCCAGAATGCTGCTAGCACCTTCTTTATTCACAAAGGAAGGTTGCCCTTTAAAGGTGTCAATTGATTTTTCAACAGCTGGTTTTTCAGGAGAAAATACTATATAGCTATTATTTAAAACGGCACTGTATGTAGCCTTACCATTTTCTTGAGCAGTTTCTGTAATTTTTTCACCTTTATAGTCAGTTTCTTTAGTTTTAACCCCTTTTTGTCCCTTTAATTTATTAGCAAAATTTAAAGCACTAAGTTTATCTTTAATTCCAACTACCATTAATATTTGTGGTTCCTGCTGTAACTTAATTGGTGTTTGTGCTTCTGGCACGCCCACATTAAATTGAGCAGGTTTAGTGGGGTTTGGCGGTAAGACAGCCATCATTACCCCACCGATCCAAGGTTTAATATCTTTTTCATAAGAAATGTTACTGTCAGTGAAAAACTCTTTATTAAAATCCTCCAGCCCTTTGGTGACTAACTTTTGGGCTTCTGGTGTGCCGAATTGCTGCAACTTAGTCCATGCTTGGGGATCAGTGGTAATATAGGTAGCCATTAATGCCGATGAAGGGACGAATTTAGCACTACCTAAAGCGCCTGAACCGTCTCCAGCCGGGCCTTTGAAATACATATAGGCAGCTACACTTCCTGCTACAACTACAGCAGCACCCACCGCAGGAATTAAAAACTTCGACTTAGTTTCAGGCATTGTTGTTATCCTCTTTTCCTCAAATTGTGACTGAGGTTAGTCAAAACGTCATTGTAGAGTTTTCGGAATTATTCCCTATATCTACTGATTTTTCACGGTTAATTTGTAAAAATATGCAATTTCCGCACGATCAGTAGACAATTACTCCAAAAAATACTTCAAAAGTGTCTAGAGTGAATCCGTAAACGACATACTGGAAATCAAAAAAAATAGCTTGGTGGAAACTGACAAGCTATCCTAAGCTATTAGGACTAACACAAGAATACAAATGCTTAAGGATGATGAGCTATTGCTTTTAACTATGGACTATTGACTACCCCAACGAGAAATTTATGACACTTGCATCAGCAAAATAGGCACAATTGTCAGGGAAAACTGATATTCAACGGGTTTTATAGCAGTTCCCAATCACAAGAGGTACATTCTAGCCTCTGAACTCAACGAGATTTACCTCACTAAAACGAGAAACCCCATAGCATCAGCGTCTGTTTTCCATACCCTGGTGTATTGCACACAACAAATAAGCGATATATTTTTGAAAAATATATTTCACTAGAATTCTCAGTATAAAAGGTCAGTCAGCATCAATGCCTCACTCTTATTCTTTTGATACAGAAAATAACGGACGTAAATCTTTTGAATTACCTGGGGCTAAACCCCACTACAACCCCGATCGCCCAGGGCAGGTAGAACATATTTTTCTCGACCTGAATTTAGATATTCCCTGTCAAAGTTACCACGGTAGTTGTAGTATTCGGCTGTCACCAATTCGTAACGATATTGACCGCTTGACTCTAGACGCGGTTAACTTGAATATCCAATCTGTACAGGTAGATGAAGTAGCACAGAACTTTGATTACGATGGTGAGCAGCTGACTATCGAGTTATCTCAACCTACCCAAGTGGGGAAACGGTTATTAATTGCGATCGCCTACTCCGTAGAAAAACCCCAACGGGGCATTTACTTTATTCAACCAGATTCACACTACCCCCACAAGCCCATCCAAGTCTGGACTCAGGGAGAAGATGAAGACTCCCGCTTCTGGTTCCCCTGCTTCGACTACCCCGGACAATTATCTACTTCCGAAATTCGTGTCCGTGTGCCTAAAAATTTCATCGCCATCTCCAACGGTGAACTGATTGAAACTAGAGAAGATGGTGATGACAAAATCTACCATTGGTCACAGCAACAGGTTCATCCTACCTACTTAATGACCCTCGCTGTCGGTGATTTTGCGGAAATTCGGGATGAGTGGCAAGGTAAACCTGTTACCTACTACGTAGAAAAGGGGCGAGAAGCCGATGCTCAACGCACCATGGGTAAAACTCCCCGCATGATTGAGTTTTTAAGCGCCAAATATGGTTATGCTTACCCGTTTCCCAAATATGCCCAAGTTTGCGTCAGCGACTTTATCTTTGGGGGGATGGAAAACACTTCTACTACCCTGTTAACCGACCGATGTCTACTAGACGAACGCGCTATTTTAGATAACCGCAACCCTGAAAGCCTAGTAGTTCACGAACTAGCACACCAATGGTTTGGTGATTTATTAGTGATCAAACATTGGTCTCATGCTTGGATTAAGGAAGGGATGGCTTCTTATTCCGAAGTCATGTGGACAGAACAGGAGTATGGCCAAGAAGAAGCGGCATACTATCGATTATTAGAAGCCCGTAGTTACCTGAGTGAAGATAGCAGCCGTTATCGTCGCCCGATGGTAACGCACATTTACCGCGCCGCCATTGAACTTTATGACCGCCACATCTACGAAAAAGGGTCTTGTGTGTATCACATGATTCGGGCGGAACTGGGTGAAGAATTGTTTTGGCCAGCAATTCAAACCTTTGTTCAGAATCATGCTCACCAAACAGTGGAAACTATTGACTTACTACGAGCTATAGAAAAAGCCACTGGTCGCAATCTGGCTTTCTTGTTTGATCAATATGTTTTTCGTGGTGGCCATCCTGATTTTAAAGTGGCTTACACTTGGGATGGTGAAGCGAAGTTAGCAAAAGTCACAGTCACTCAAACCCAAGCAGCAGACAATCACAGTAAAGATTTATTTGACCTGAAAATTCCCATTGGTTTTGGCTATACTCCAACAGGGAAAACCCCACAACTGCAAACTTTCTCAGTGCGTGTCCATGAACGGGAACAGAGTTTTTACTTTCCCCTAGCCGAGAAACCAGATTTTATCAGCTTTGATGTGGGGAATAATTTTCTTAAAACCGTATCTTTGGAGTACCCCATACCAGAATTAAAAGCGCAGTTAGTATCTGACCCTGACCCCATTTCGCGGATTTATGCAGCCACAGCCTTGGCGAAAAAAGGCGGACTAGAAGCTACCAAAGCCTTAAGCACAGCCTTGACAAATGAACCATTTTGGGGAGTGCGGGTAGAAATAGCGCATCAATTGGCGGAAATTAAGTTAGACCAAGCCTTTGAGGGATTAGTGCAGGGCTTAGAAGATGAGAATGCTTACGTGCGGCGGGCTGTATTGGCAGCACTAGGACAAATTAAAACCCGTGCTAGTTATAAAGCTGTGAAAAATGTTGTGAAAAATGGCGATCGCAGTTACTACGTAGAAGCCGCCGCTTGTCGCACATTAGGTGCGATCGCCACTGCCAATTTAGATGAAAAACCCAAAGCCGAAAAGGTAATCAAGTTACTGCAATCTGTTTTAGAAGCAAAAGCAGGTTGGAACGAAGTCGTCCGCAGTGGCGCAATTGGCGGTTTAGCGGAACTCAAAACTTCAGAAGCCGCCCTAGATTTATTACTGGAATACACCAAAAATGGTGTACCCCAACCATTGCGTTTAGCAGCAATTCGGGCATTAGGTAAGATTTCTGGAGGTCAAAGTCCGGCGAATTTAGAACGGGTAATAGAAAAACTCTCAGAACTTGCCAAAGAAACCTTCTTTCTCACCCAAATGGCAGTAGTTGCAGCTTTGGGGCAGATGGAGACACCCAAAGCATTAGGAGTGTTGCGATCGCTAGCTGATCAAACAGCCGATGGGCGTGTGTCTCGCTATGCGGAAGAACAAATGACCAAAGTTCAGAAAAACTTAGGTACAGAAACAGCCCTACGTCAGTTGCGTGAGGAACTTGACCAACTCAAACAACAAAATCAAGAACTCAAAAGCCGTTTGGAGAATTTAGAAGCTAAATCACAAACTGTTAAAAATTAAACAGGAAACTAGGAAGAAGCAGGGGAGCAGAGGGGAAAAATCCAATACCCCCTGCTCCATGTCCCATGACTCAATTACCAATCGGCGGAGCTAGAGGAGCGCGTCTTTTACTTCCACCTCCGCCAATGCTATTTGGGCTATTGTTATCAACAATGTAAAGAGATTGAAACAGTTTCGTCACATCTTCGTAAAATACTCCGTCTGAGGCACCAAAGTTATAACCGTAAGTTTGACGAAACTCATCACTAACTCCCTTTTCCATAGCTATATAATGCGCGTCCCATCCTGCACCATCAACTATATAACCACCGTAATCTTGCAGCGCATGAAACAACTTCTTCCCAGCTGGTGTTTTTAATTGCAGACTGGCTTCAGTTGCAGATGGAAGAATTGCCAAGAGTGATCCTTGCACCAAAGCTGGGTTTGTACCACCATAATTAGTTGCTGCATCTTTATCAGATCTGTCTGCTGGCCAGCGATACCCAGGAATAGTTGGAGAATAATAAAGATATTTTTTGCCCCATATTAACAACTTGATCGCGTGACGAATTGGCTGACTACCTGTGAGTTCACCCTTGCGAATAGAGCCACCAATAGAAGACAGTCCTGATCCAAAATGCGCTCCACCTATTCCCTCACCATAAATATCGATGTTGGGATAATAGCGCCAACCATATATAGATCCTCCTTTAGTACAACGAGCTAACGGCTCTAGCTGTACCAACGTTTTCCCATCTGGCATGAGAAAAGCAGAAGCATTGTTCGGAGTATTATATGGCTTGATTGTAGCGTCGGGAACAATCAAATCATCAGGAATAGGTAAGAATAAATTCATAAACCTAGTACCTGAACATCGATTAGTCCAGCTACCTGGAGCATAAACAGGACGGTTGGGGTCAGTGGCTTTTATTTTGTAAAAATATTCGTGATCCGGTCTAATTCTGCCAGCTTTTTGAATATTGGCCCGTACATAACGCGCACCTGAGCCAATGGGCATATTCCAAATTGATGTGGATGAAAACGGCCAAAGAAATTTATCCCGTGTGGTGGGTTGATTAGGTATTGCTGGCTGACTAAGCACAACTGTAAGTATCATACCAATGATACAAGTAATTATACTTAGCCGCCACTTATGTTTATTGAATTTTGAAAGAAAATACATGAATCTAGCCTGTAATCATTACGACATTATAGGAACAAACATACAGTTCCCATTTCCGTTTGGTAACTAACAAGCAACAAAAATTGCTGTACTTTTATAAAGTATAATTAAGAAGAAAGATACAAAAGATTTGAGCGGTAGAAATAGGCTCAACCAGCCAAACTGCTGTTCAAGTACCTATATGTTTTTTTATAAAAAATTATTGATATCCTCGGCTGTTTAATAGCTTGCGGTTCCAAAAACAAACGAAATTGTAAATTTTCCAGTAGTAGAAGAGGCAAACAAAGGCGTGGGTCAGTATCAACCTGGTCAGCTAAGACGCTACAATCCAGACACGATCGCTCGTTACTATCGCTATCGCCCTTGGCAGGTTTGGGGGCGATTAATAACAATAGCTTGGTCTTTTGCTGTATTCGTTTTCGGTCTGAAGTGGGATGAATGGCAAAATCGGGTCGAGCAGAACCGAGAAAAACGCGCTACCCAGTTACGAGAGTTGCTCACCAAGCTAGGGCCGACATTTATTAAAGTCGGTCAAGCCCTTTCAACTCGCCCTGACTTAATCCGCAAAGATTTCTTAGACGAACTGATCAAACTGCAAGACCAATTACCCGCGTTTGATAATGCGATCGCCTATCAAATTATTGAAACTGAGTTAGATAAGTCAGTTTCCGAGATTTTTAGTGAGCTGTCGCCTGCCCCAGTGGCGGCGGCTAGTTTAGGTCAAGTCTATCGGGGTCGTTTGCTGACTGGGGAAGAAGTGGCAGTCAAAGTACAACGCCCCTACTTACGCCCAGTTCTCAGCCTCGATTTGTATTTAATGCGATGGGCTGCTTCTTGGCTAGCACCTTGGCTACCTTTAAATCTCGGTCATGATCTCACTTTGATTGTGGATGAATTTGGCAGCAAGTTATTTGAAGAAATTGACTACCTCAATGAAGGTCGTAACGCCGAAAAATTTGCTCACAACTTCCGGAATGATCTCCAAGTCAAAGTCCCCAGTATTTATTGGCGATTTACCAGTAGCCGGGTTTTAACTCTGGAGTGGATTAACGGCTTCAAACTTACCGACACCAAACGGATTCGAGAAGCAGGTTTAGATCCTGAAGCCATCATCCGCATTGGTGTCACCTCTGGCTTACAACAGTTATTAGAGTACGGTTTCTTTCACGCTGATCCCCATCCTGGGAATTTATTTGCTATGCCTGATGGTCGCATGGCTTACATTGACTTTGGCATGATGGATCAGTTGGAAGAAAAAACCAAAGAAACTCTAGTAGATGCTTTGGTGCATCTGGTGAATAAAGACTACACCGATTTAGCCACCGATTTTGTCAATCTTGGTTTCTTAACTCCAAATACTAATATTGCCCCCATCGTCCCAGCATTAGAGGCGGTTTTAGGCAATGCCATTGGGAAAAATGTCGGGGACTTTAACTTTAAAACCATCACCGATCAGTTTTCAGAACTGATGTATGAATATCCATTTCGCGTTCCTGCCAAGTTTGCTTTAATTATTCGTTCTCTGGTGACGCAGGAAGGGATTGCTTTGAGTCTCAATCCTAATTTCAAAATTGTCGAGGTGAGTTATCCATACGTGGCGAGGCGATTGTTGACAGGAGAATCTCCCCAACTACGGCGGCGATTACTGAATATCTTATTTAAAGATGGTAAATTTCAGTGGCAGCGTTTGGAGAATTTGATTGCGATCGCTCGCACCGATGGTAATTTTGATGTGTTACCTACAGCCAGAATGGGGTTGCAATATCTCCTATCTGATGAAGGTAAATTTTTGCGTAGACAGTTGGTACTAGCCCTGACAGAAGATGATCGCCTCCACACAGAGGAAGTCCAACGTTTGTGGTTGCTAGTGAAAGATGATCTCCAACCCAATCGTCTGTTAGATGTAGCAATGGATTTACTAGCTGATTTATCTAGGGAAGGAGTAGCTGCTATCCTACCAAAAGCTACATCTTTAGTATTTTTTGATGACAGCGCATCAAAAAATCAACAGTAACAATCAAAGTTTTTACCAACTCACTTAAATCATTCATTTTTTAATTATTGGGAGTTTTCATGTACTATTACCCTTTGCAACCGCCATATTTTCTCCTATTTGTTGGCTTGTTTATAGCCATAACTTCTGGTGCAGCTTTATCTGGCACACTGAAATCAATTGTCCAAAAATGGCAAAAAAATAGTACGGAAAACTCCTTATCTAATTCTTCATTTAAACAACGATTATCCGTCCCTTTCCTGGGAATTACTGGTGGAATTTGTTTATTTATGGCTTCAGGATTAGAAATCTTCGGCTTCCCTTCCTTACTGGCTTTAGGAGTTGGTTTACCACTGAGTATTTTGACTTGCTTGTTAGTTTGGTTGCAATTGGATAGTATGTTGACTTTTGCAGAACGCCAAGGAATGCAATCTCTTGATTTAGATTCTTGAGATTAATCATAAATTTTCCTTATAAACCCTTTGGAGTCTTACTACTTGCTATAAAACTCCAGGGGGTTTCATTAAATTTTGAATTGCCGTAATTGCTGTTTGATATTACTTAGTGTCTGCTGCCACTGGTTTGGTTTTACAGGTGCTGGTATATTTGCGGTAGGTAATGCAGAATTAAGATTACGGTAGTATTGCCAAATTTCCCAGTAGGGACAACCTGGTTGAATGCGAATACCTGCCCAATGGAGATATTGCAGGGGTTGATTGACTAAGGGGTCAAATAATATCTTGTCTTGGGATTGAAAATGGGTTGAGCCTGCCCAATTTCCTGGGGCTTTGCCCTCTCGACGAATAATATTGAAACGACGAGGAATTTGCTTAAGTAATATATAATTGATTATTGGTTGGTCAGAAGTTTTTTCTGAAAAGTCCAAGTATTCTGGATGGGCGGCACATTCACCTAATGTTTCATACAAATCATTTTCCGAAAATAAATTTTTCTTAGAACCCCAAAAACCGCTATTAAAAACATCTTCCATAGCAGCCTGACTAAATATTTTATCTTCTAATACTTTTTGAGTAAAAACATTTTTAATACCACCTAGATGTTGATAATCACAGCAGATAAAATCATATTCATTAAAATATTGAAAATTATTGGTGATTTTTTCAAATACAACTACATCAGTATCAATGTATAAAAATTCATCAAACTGACCAAACCAACAAGCCAATTTACGTAATACATTGGGACGAGCAAAGAAATTTTCACCAAAAATTGTCAATATTTTTTGAGATAATTCTTCTATAAAATTTAAATTGTCATAGATTTGTACACCATAGTGCTGGTTCAGTAGTGCTGCTATATTGCTATAGTTGCTATTGTAGGGAATCATAGCAATGGGTATATCTTGATCACGCAAGCGGATACTATTGAGTAGAGCGATCGCATGATCTGTAACCTTGTCATTAGCAATGATATATATTCCTCGCTTCATTCGCTCATCCACTCCTATTTACGATTTAACTCTTTGATAGTTGGAAATATTTTCATATATCCATGTATTAATCTTTGTCCGCAAATCCTTATTTTTTACTTTTAAATTCATCAGAAATACTATTTTTAGGAGCGGATGGCGCAGAAATTTATCTAATCTAATATTCCAAAGGTCACTATTACATTTCAACTCTGGATAATCTGTATAAAACTGCTGCCAATCACCGCGTGCATCAACGTTGCTACCATGTCTTAGGGTCAACCGTCCATAATGATGAACATATGAATTTAGCATAAAAATATTGAGACCCATTTCTTTTAGTTTTATACTGGTATCAATATCGTTAAAATTACCAGAATATTTTGTTGATAAACCACCTATTTTTTGAAACACTGCTTTGGGAAAAACATTTAAGTTATAGCTCATAATTGGAGCATAACAACTAAATTTTTGGAAATTATGAGCAGTTCTTTGAATGGGTAAATCACATCTTGATAAATAGGGAATTAAACAACCAATCTGCAAATCTTGATTTTTTTCGATAAAATTTTTAAAGTTAGTAAAAGTTTCAGGAAAAACATAAATATCAGATGCCATTGTGACAATCCATTCTTCAGATAGCAAATTAACTCCATAGTTATATGCTTCTGCAAATGACATCTGTTTACCCGCGTGTTGATAATTCACACCTATGGATTCACAATAATTCTGAAATTCAGTATCGGCTTCACTTGAACCATCTACCAATATAACTGAATTTACCTCTGGACAATTTTTTAGCAGTGATACTGCAAATTTAGCCGATTCTTTTACAGAAGTTGGATGATCAGGTTTAGCAAAATAATTAACTACAACTCCAAACATAAGATTTTTACTTTTCCCATGAGAACGAATATATCTACCAACATTAATAATAATATTGATACTTCAAAACCTAACTATTTATACTGTAAATCCTAATCTTTTAAAAAGTCGTGTAACTAAACTGGGAGGATTTTTTTTGTAAGGTTTTGCCTGAGATGTAAATTGTGGATGCTTTTCTGGTTCTTTAAGATAGCGATAGTGTAAAAATATATCACGATAAGGAATATTGATATTTTCCCCATCGCAAATGCTGTTAAATAAACGATATGATAACCCAATATAATGAAGATAAGTTAATCGATTACCTCTATCATATAAAACATTATCTTTGGTTTGAAAATGAGGAGATGTCACACAACAACCAGTTCTTGCGGTTTGAGGCAGTTGGCGGGCAAAATTATAGCTAGAAATACCAGAACGCATCACCATGTAGTTGAGAATGGTTTGATCGGGGGCGTTCATATATAAAATTTCTGCGTCCCCCTGATTTAATTGTGATAATAAATATTCACGGCGTTCTGCATTAAAAATACCTCTTTTACTCCCATACATACCCGCACAAAATATTTCTTCTTCAATCCGAGATGCCGTAAAAATATCTAGTAATTTAGTAGATTTGACATCATAAACATGAGTTGGATCTTTATATTGAAAATCATAAGTAACAAATTCATTTTTATCTAATTGCTGAAAAATATAATCTAAGGAATTCAGTATTAATATATCAGCATCTAAGTAAATAAATTTATCAAAAATACCATCAAACCCACAAAATCTTCTGTGCATTCCCATTCGATAAACCCCAGGTTCACCATGCTCTTGCCACACTTTGAATGCTTGAGGGTGAGTTTGCCAGACTTTAGTAGAAAAATCTTCCCATAATGTCAAAATATCAGTCTCTTGAAATAGAGATACGTTATCCCTCTGCTTGATTTCATCTTTGACTAACTGCAATCGATTATCATAAGGAATAATACAGATTGGGTATTTTTTACCAGCATTAACTTCTATGCTATTGAGCAGTGCTACTAACTGGTTGTGAACTACATCATTAGCGAGTATATAAATACCTTCACTCATAGCTAAAAGCCTCTAAAAACTCGAAATTGTTTGCTAAATTCAAGCATAATCTTTTACATAATTTGAGAGCCATTCTAGCAAATTTAACTTGTGTAAAATTACTTGTCTTGCTTCTTTGATGGCTTCTTTAGCTTCATGCCAAGCATCAAGTGTAGCGGTAACATCACGAATATATGCTAATCCTTTTTCATCTAAACTGGGTATCCTCAAAAAACTGCCGGGAGGTAATAATTTATCTGCGGCGGGTCCCCCGTAATAAATCGGTAAACACCACGCTAGTAAGGCATCCCATAATTTTTCACTGACATACCAATTATTCTCGGCATAGTTCTCAATTGCTAAGTTGTAGTAGTAAGGAGCCATCGCATACCATTTACTTCCTATCTGCCCTTTTGCTTGTGACCAATCTGGTAAGTCACGACCATACAAATCAAAGTGCATTTCACTATTTCGTAATAGTTTTAAAAACTCTAAACGTTGGCGATGATTAGCAGTGCGATTAATGCCAGAAGTTACCCAACTACAAACATCGGTTTTGGGTGGTGGTGGTAAATCATTTAAATCACGAAATGAGTTAGAAAAATACCAAATAGCAGGCATATAATTTGGATGGGGCGCAAAATCATCTGGGCCAGAAATATAGCCACAATAAGCCTGAGCCTCCTGATAAAATCTTTTATTAGACTGAATAATTTCTTCTAAAGGTGGTTCTCGCAATAAATAAATTACCCGTTCTTTAGGTAATCCTTTGAGTTTGTTTTTAATGTTTTCGCGTGCCTGATCGTAGTATGTTTGTTCTTTTTGGTTATTCCACCAAAATAATGATTTTTTTTGTGGCTGTTGAGGAAAAGAGGTATAATTATACATTAATATAAAATCTGGATTTGGGTGTGTGCAGTATATCTGGATATTTCCCCAGACTCCAAAAGGGTAAGGAGTTTGTTGCCACAACCAATCAGGTCTTTGCTCAAGACCTGGATAGCTGCTAATCATCCCAACTGTTTTTATAGACATTTTTCTAATTTATTAATTGTGTGATTAATTATTACTAATCTTTCATTTACACTTTAATCATATCCTCTAATTTTTCTAGTTTATTGATAAGATGTGTAGTAGATTGGTAAGACGCTGCAATGATGTTTATTTCTTCTTGAGGGTCATCTATTAAATTATCTACCAAAGACCGAAGAGATCCCAGAATTGGATTAAGGCTCTGGCAGAATTCTTCAGATATGTATTGCATCTCGTTGAGTTGATTAGAGATAGTATTGTTAGTATCTGCAACGGATAGTAAATTACCTGAAGTTTGCAGATTAATAGCATCTTCTAAAATATCCATAGTGTTGAAGATTCTATAAGCTGATATGTAGGCTTCTTCAATTAGTTTTTGGCGTTCATGGGAATTATCGGCCATGTCGTCGATAAGTAAACGCAGCAACCCCAACATAGAGTTGAGACGTGTGCGAATTTCGTGAGAAATGCGAATTAAACTTTGATGGCGTTTGGTAGAAGATTCAGGACGATCGCTAAACTGCATTGAGTAAAGACGTGCGTAATAACCACCTTTTTGTAGGAGTTGTTCATGGGTTCCTACTTCTACTACCTGTCCTTGCTCTAATACAGCAATTTGGTGAGCTTTTTGGACTGTAGATAGGCGGTGAGCAATGACTAAGGTGGTGCGATCGCGACTAAGCTCATCCAACGCCGTTTGTACTAACCGCTCGGAAACTGTATCTAAAGCACTGGTAGCTTCATCCAAAATCAAAATTTCTGGATTTTGCAGTAGGGCGCGGGCTATAGCCAATCTTTGTCTTTGTCCACCAGACAGCATCACACCGCGATCGCCAATCAAGGTATTAAATTCCTGTGGTAATTTACTAATAAACTCATAGGCATTGGCTCGCTTGGCGGCTGTAATAATTTCGTTGTCTGTAGCTTCTGGTTGTCCATAGGCGATATTATCGCGTACCGACTCATTAAACAAAAAGGTATCTTGACTAACAATTCCCATCCGCTTACGTAAAGATATCACGTCAAAATCACGCAAATCTCTGCCGTCAATTGTAATACTACCGGATGTGGGATCATAAAATCTTGGCAATAGATCGGCTAAGGTTGACTTACCCGCACCAGAACCACCCACCAAAGCTAAGGTTGTACCACGAGGTAAAAATAAATTGACATCCTTTAACACTAACTTCTCATGTCCTGGGTACTGAAAGGACAGAGAATTAAAATTTATACCCTTTTCTAATTTGCTGTAGATTACACCACCGTTACCCATAAAGGGTTTATTATCACGGCGCAAAAACTCAGTGACTATATCTACACTAGGCGCAATATTAGCAAAATTATTGCGAATGCCGTTCAACTGTGAAACCAAGGGTAATAATCTGAGCAGCACTAATAGATAGGTAAGTAGTACGGCTGAGAGCGCAGAAACTTGCTCGGCGAATAAAATTCTGCTTAACAATACAATCAACAGCAAAGATATAATTCCCATGATCTCACTCAGTGGAGCGATCAATTGGGAATTTGCTTGAGACTTGAAATCTGCCTTCTCGCGATCGCGAATTAGTTTTCTTATTTTGTGATATTCTTGGTCTTCGTTACCTGTAGCTTTGACTAACCGCATCCCGTTCAATATTTCGAGTACCGCAATTGAATAGACTCTCGACATATCACTGAGTTGCTGTCCAAATACTTTAGAACGGGAAATTGCATACTGATTAATTAAAGTTACAAAAGATAATAAAACAGTAGATGCAATAGTCAATTGCCAAGAAATTGATATCAGCAATCCTACAAACACAAAAATAGTAATAACAGTAATAATTAATTGAATGACATTACTAATAGCACTTGCTGCCCGTCCAATTTCTCCTCCCAGACTATTGAATAAATCACCAACTCTCATTTTTGCATAGTAGTCTAGATCAACTTCCAGCAATAATTTTAATCCATCTTCTCGAATATCTGAAGTTAACTTTCTTGAAAAAGAGCTTGATGTTAAAGAACTAGCATAGGCGGCTAAATTTTTAAAAAAAATCATCAATATAATTGCCCCTGACATCACCAAGATCCGATAGTTATCCTGGATATGATCAAAAGGAGACATAATCGATTTGAGGATAGGAGGGGCATTAGTTAGATCAATTTCTTGACCTACTATCCTTAAAACTATCGGCACAATCAAAGTTGTGCTGATCCCATTAAATAAGGCTCCAGAAAATCCCAATAATATTGTCAGTAAAATCCAACCGGGATAAGGTTTGGCAAATCTTAGTAGTAGTTTTCTGGTAGACATCTGTTTTTATAATTACACTTCTGTTATTTTTAGCATTATTCTGTAATTTCTACATATTTCACCTGTCTCATCAATATTAATAAAAAAATATTATACAAATAACCGTGTTTATACTGTTATGCAAAATAATATACTAATAATTTTAAGGTATCTAGTCAGTAGCAACCAGAATCGATGTTCATAACTGAGCAATCAATGATTGGAGTGTAGCAGCCATCGCCTCTAAACTATATTTCTCGACACATCTTTCTCTAGCTTGTCTACCACGCTCATTAGCCACATCTAAATCTTGAAATATCAATTGAATTTTCTCAGCAATTTGTTCTGGAGATGCCGGGTTAACTAAATAACCAGTATCTGCTAAAATTTCTGTAATATCTCCTACATGGGTTGATAATACAGGTTTAGCCATTGCCATCCCATCTGTCAACTTTAAAGGAAACTGAGCGCGAGAGGTTAAGGTATCCCTTTGAGGGACGACAACAACATGAGCCGCCGCAACGATTTTTGGCATGACATCCACAGGACACTTTGGTAACTTAATAATCCAACGTCCCCATTTTTGAATGAGTTGCTCATCGTAGTCATCGTAAGGGCTACCACCCACAATCACTAGCCTGAAATCTGACTCATTTAACAAATCTAAAGCCATTAATACATCTTCAACCCCCTTGTGAGGGCGTGGTGCGCCAGGAAACATCAAAACCCGATATTGAGACAAACCATAACTCTCTCTACTACTTTCTGGGTAATACTTACTAGGATCAAACATAGCGGTATCTTTCCCGTTCGGTACATAAACACCGCCAAAACGTTTTTGCAAAAACTGAGTATCCACTGTGACTGCATCTGCTTTTGATACTAACTTTTCTATCCACTGGAGATACAGTGGATGATCTGGAAATCTCAATGCCCCATTAGGCTTGAAAATATCTCTGTACAATTGTTTTAAACTAGGACGATACTGCCATTCATCACCGCCGTACCAACTGAGTTCCCAATCATCCATATCTAAAAGTAGAGGGCGAGTGGTAATAAACTTCTTAAATAGCGAAACACCAAAACTTGTTGGTTTAGGTTTTACTGCATAAATAATATCACCGTCTATTTTCTGTAAAATTTTTTGAGCAGAGCCAAAAAAACCGGGATAGTTGCTTCCAGAGATAGAAATAACTTTCAGGTTAGCTGGAGGAATCGCATAGAGTTCTTTTCCATAAAGAAATCCGATGATTTCTACTTGATATTGAAGGAATTGCAAAATCTGAGCCAGTAAAAAAGCTCGAACACTACCACCACCTGATAAATCGCTCACAATTAATGAAATTTTCATGATTTTAAATAAACCGTTCAAGATATGGCAAAGAAGAAATAGTAGAGGCTAAAAATTTATTATTAATAATAGATAAATCTTTTTGAATTTGTTCTATTTTACTCCCTTTTTGTCTATGTCCTTGACCAGTATAATGAATAATATAGCTTTGAAATCTATGTTGAATATGTTTTTTGCCTTTATAACTAACAATATAACGTTCATTATTATATTGTTGTTCTCGATATTTTTTATAATTGGGAGAAACTGAACTTAACAAGTTATTAGCAAGATTGATTACCTGATTTATTTTACGGCCAAATCTAGAATTAGTATTTTTTGGATCAGTTGTATGGTTGAATTTATAACCAATATCATAGATGGGTATATTTAGTTTTTGTACAGTATAATTTAGTAGAGTCTGATCATAGAAAGAGCCTGTTACTTTAGCCCATTCTAGTAATCCATATTCCTGACTAAAAATTTCTTTATGGCTTTTGGATATTACCATGACTCCCGCATTGAAGTATTTTCTTTTCCATCCTATATCTCCTAACTTATCCTGAATAGTCTTAATAGCTCCATCGTGAAAGTAAGTATGTTCACTGACAAGAAATGCACCAAATTGATCATCAGGAACTATATCAAATAGATTAGGACATTGTGGTGTTAATATAATATCTGTATCCAAATAAATTATACGTTCGTATTTTTGAAACAATTCATACATTTGAAATTTTTCAAAATTATGATTACCTAAATTCAGCTTGGACTCAGAAATAATTATAAAATCTGCTCCTACTTTATCAGCATATTGTTTTAACAATGGATGCGTAATCTGACCAAGACTATATGCGTTATTATTACAAAGTGTAACTACAGCTTTCATTAGTTCATCCTTCATTAATTTTGTCTAATAAGATTAGAGTTTTAAATTCTCTTGGATAGCAAAAGAAAAATTTTCCCAACTCAATTTACTAACTGTTTGTCTGACATTTGTTTTAATGTCAAAAGCTTGTTCAATCAGGTGACAAATTTCCTCGACGGAACTATTGACATCAAAAATGAGGCCGTTTTCTCCATGAACTATCAAATCAGGAGCAAATCCTGTATTACTGGCAACTGGAACTACATTACACATCATTGCTTCAACTAAGGGAATTGGCCCTCCTTCTAGCTTTGCAGTTGATACAAACACATCCATTGCAGCGTAATATTTGGGATAATCACAATAGGGAGCTTCAATATAAGAAAAGTTTGATAAAGCTTCCATTTCTGGAAATTTTTCGTAATTCTTCCACCCTTTACCTAGTAGAATAAAATTACGCGTTGGCATCATTTTAATGATCTTTAAAATTCGTTCTGGTTCTTTGCGGTAATAGAAAGCTGTGCAGAAACCTACAGCACCATCGGCACGTTCATGAGGTTGAAAGAGATTTGGATCAGCTGCACCTAATGTATAAGTTACTTTCTCGGAGTTTACACCTTGAGAAACAAGCAGCCTAGCAAATTGAGAACAAGTGCATATAACTTTGCTGGCTTTGTTAAGTGCATAAATTAGTTCGTCTTCTCTTATACCAAGATCATTGCGAGGATGGGTATACCAAACCAATATTTTACTTTCCCAAATTAATGGGTTAAGTTTTATACATACTGGCAGAAAAGAGTAATGAGAGAAAAAGTAAGCTTTTGATGGTGGTAAGGAAAACTCTGAGTAATGGAAGCAATACTTACCTGAATAATAAGCTGCAATCTCTCTACATATGGCTTCGAGTATCCAACCTTTAGCAAAATCTAAGACTACAAACACTAAATCATACTCTTCTACTCTATCTGCTGAATGGTTTTGATTCTGCAATTTATTCGTCAAAAACTTTAAATAAGAAAGAGTATAAGGTAGGATATATAATGGTCTAACGACGATTTTTTCTACCTTGCTTTTGATTTTCTTTAATCGATTTTTAATAGAAAAAATAAACATCTATTTTCCACATAAACCTAAAATTTTTAATTTAAAAACTTGATTGTTTAGCGAGATAGTTTTAAATTTGTTTTGATAAATTCTATTTTTTTATAGGCGAATGATATTAGTTTTCTTGAGCGCGGCCCACGATACTTTTCGTACAAAATAAAATTGGGAGTTGCTTGTCTAAAAATATTTAATAACTTAATAGCAAATTTATGTTTTAAGGTGATTTTTTTATTAATCAATTTAACTGGTGTAGGAACTATTTTAATTAGTCTTTCAAATGTAATTTTGTGTTTTTCTCGAATAGCTTCTTCTAGTAAATATTCTATGCCGATGCGGCAACTATCATTTAGTTCTGGATGATTTTGCCAGACCATTTCATAAAATAAAATATAGTAATCTCTCATGTAATTCCAGTTATTAGTACGATTAGTTTGGTGTTTGGTGTAATAAGCACCAATCATAGGAGTATAAATAAAATTTGCCCCTGCTTTTAAAATATCTACTGCAAAATATCTATCACCCAAAGCTTTCAAATTTTCTGGAAACTGAATCTTGCTGACAATACTTTTGTGCATCAGCATAGCTTGTTGGAGACATGGATGAGGGGAATCTGCCAAAAAATCCGGAATAAGTAAACGTTGAATTAGTTGCTCATTAGTTAATGAACCAATAATATTTTCCTGGCGATTAGCAAAATTTTCTTGATTATCTATCAAAACACGTTCGTAATTGGAATAAAAGATTATATTTTCAGCAAATTTATCTTTTGTAAGATGGCTTAATTGAAATTTAATTTTGTCTGGATGAATCCAATCATCTGCATCTAAACATTGGATCCATTCTCCTTGAGCTTGTCGGATACCAAAATTACGAGAGGATGGTAAACCACTATTTGCTTTGTAAAAATATTTTACTCGCGGATCAATACTGATTAATTTCTGGGATACTTGATGAGTGCTATCAGTAGAACCATCATCTACTATCAAACATTCGATATCAGTATATGTTTGTGACAATACGCTTTTGACTGAGCGTTCAAGGTAATGACCTTGATTGAAGCAATTAACAATGATTGATACAAGTGGAGCCATTTCTCAATTATTCCTAGCCATCAAGATCTGTTAGTAGCTACTCACTATGACAATCCAGAGGAAGCGTCTGCTTGTCTGAATAATTGTGATTATTGAGATAGTATACATTCATAGTGTAATTTCCCGATGATATTATCTTGGTCATATCATTAGCTATTTCTCATTTATTTATGAGAGCGATTTTTAACCAATATCATGTATCACTATGAACACAGACTACCAGTTAACTAATTTGAGTTGTCCTATTTGGATATGGTCAAAAATCCGATTAATTTGACGACGCTTGCCGTCACTAATATCACCATGATTGAAAGCCGTAGAGGTCAATAATGCGTGGTCTTGAGGACTCATCTTACCAGAGCGTAAAATTTTATCCACAATTTTCTTGACTAGGATATCTGATGAATTGTCAATATGACTGTAGACGTAATTTTGGTAAATACTCATAATTTTTCCCATTCAAGATAAAACCTCATAACCAAATAGTTTGCCTTTTTAGTACCTAAGCTGATACATAGATATATGGAAAAACTATGTAAATTTTTAACTAAAAAGAAAGATTAGCACCTCTGTATACAGAATCCTTCAGTACTCTGAGTGTTAAAAAGAACATAATAAATCTAGCTCTGCATTTACACTTCCTCCCAGAGAAGTTTTACTGATAAATAAATAGAATTTTTGTTGTTTTTTAGTATACTTTCAGTATAAGTACGGTTGTATACTATCATGGTTGATGAAGCTTTAAGTTGTAATCAAGAAAATATAAGTAGTTGATATGGCTTGTGCAAAGAACTTAGTTAATTACTGGGATGAAGAATCGTTAATAGATAAAAAATATTACCCAGTGAGGGAGTAGAGCCGATGCAGATTATCCGTCTTGAGGCACTCTCAGACAACTACATATTCCTACTGCATGACCATCAACAAAATATTGCAGCTGTTGTTGATCCAGCAGAGGCGGAACCAGTATGCCAGCAACTTGCACAGTTGCAAGCTGAACTGGTAGCAGTTTTTAATACACACCACCATCACGATCATATAGGTGGTAATCAGCAGTTAATGGAAAAATTTCCGCAATTGACTGTTTATGGTGGTGCCGCAGACCGAGGTAGGATACCAGGACAACAAGTGTTTTTAGAAGCAGGCGATCGCGTCCAGTTTGCTGATCGAGTAGCTGAAGTGATCTTCGTTCCTGGACACACCCGCGCTCACATTGCTTATTATTTTCCTCCCCAAACAGCCGACGAACCAGGAGAGTTATTTTGTGGTGATACCCTGTTTGCTGGTGGTTGCGGTCGCTTGTTTGAAGGCACACCAGCGCAAATGGTGGAATCTCTAAGTAAACTCAGGTCTTTACCAGATAATACCCGTGTCTGGTGCGCTCACGAATACACCTTAAAAAATTTACAATTTGCGCTGACAGTAGATGGTAATAATACGGAATTACAAAAACGTAGTAATGAAGTAAAAGCACAACGCAGCCGCAAAGAACCCACAGTACCTTCCCTTTTAGGGATCGAAAAGTTAACCAATCCCTTTTTACGCTGGGAACAACCTGCACTACAGCTAGCAGCTAACAGCAGTGATCCAATACAAACATTTGCTCGGATTAGAGGAATGAAGGATATGTTTTAGGAAATAGGCAATAGGCAATAAGCAATAAGCAATAGTTATTAGTTTTTCTCCTCTGCTCCTCTGCTCCCCTGCTTCCTCTGCTTCCCCTACTCCCCACTTTCAAAATTTTTGGCAGATAAGAGTTGCGATCGCCCCCTACCTTTCGCTAGGATCTGTAAGCTTTGGGGTATAGTAACAGCTGCTTGGGATACAGCTACACTCATGTAGATTATCCAGCTGCCACCCAAGTTAATGAGATTTTACAGGAAAAACGGAAAACAATGGCGAAGCGCATACAATTAGTTTTAACTCAGGATGTCAGCAAACTCGGAAAATCTGGCGATTTAGTGGAAGTTGCTCCTGGTTATGCTCGAAATTATTTGATTCCTCAGAGTAAGGCAACTCATGTAACTCCAGGGATTCTCAAGCAAGTAGAACGCCGTCGGGAATTAGAACGGCAACGTCAATTAGAACTCAAACAACAAGCACAAGAGCAAAAAGCTGCTCTAGAAAAAGTTGGCAACTTGACAATTGCCAAGCAAGTTGGTGAAAACGAAGCCATTTTCGGTACTGTCACCACCCAAGATGTTGCTGAAGCGATCCAAGCCGCAACAGGGCAAGAAATAGATCGTCGTGGTATTACTATTCCTGATATTGGCAAGTTGGGTACTTACAAAGCAGATATTAAGTTGCACTCTGAAGTCACAGCGCAAATCAATATTCAAGTTGTGGCCAGCTAAACTAGGGACTGGGGACTAGGAAGAAGCAGGGGATGCAGGGGATGCAGGGTGTGCAGGGTGTGCAGGGGTAGACAAATCCAATATCCCATGCCCAATTCCCAATCCCCAATACCCAGTACCCAATCCCCAATCAACAGGTTATGGCTGAAGAATTAAGTTTTGAATCCCGTGGTAGCGATCGCCTACCACCACAGAATATTGAAGCGGAAGAAGCGATTTTGGGGGGCATATTACTAGATCCAGAAGCCCTTGGTCGAGTGAGCGATCGCCTAGCTCCAGAAGCTTTTTATATTACAGCTCACAAAGATATCTATCAAGCAGCACTGCGTCTAGCTGCTCAAGGTAAACCTACAGATTTACTCTCTATCACTAGCTGGCTAGCTGACAATGATTTACTGGCACGTATCGGCGGTAGAAACAAGTTAGCTGCATTAGTAGATCGTACAGTCTCAGCCGTGAATATCGATGCCTTAGCAGGGTTAGTCATGGAAAAGTACCTGCGACGGCAATTAATTAAAGCTGGCAACGAAATTGTTCATCTCGGTTACGAGACAGAAACCGAGTTACCCATTGTTTTAGATCAAGCTGAACAAAAAGTTTTCGGTGTCACCCAAGAGCGTCCCCAATCAGGTTTAGTTCATATTGCCGAAACCCTGATTAATAATTTCCAAGACATTGAAGAGAGAAATCAAGGTATCGCCCTACCCGGTATTCCCTGCGGATTCTATGATTTAGATGCGATGACCAGTGGCTTTCAGCGTTCTGATTTAATTATCGTGGCTGGCAGGCCATCAATGGGAAAAACCGCATTCTGCTTAAACCTTGCCCATAATATCGCGGCTACAATGAGATTACCAGTAGCTGTATTCAGCTTGGAAATGTCAAAAGAGCAGCTGGTACAACGTTTATTAGCTAGCGAAGCACAGATTGAAAGTGGTTATCTGCGGAGTGGCAGGCTGAGTCAAACCCAATGGGAACCCTTAAGCCGTGCCATTAGTATGCTCTCGGAAATGCCGATTTTTATTGACGACACGCCGAACATTACTGTTACTCAGATGCGGAGTCAAGCCAGACGACTGCAAGCCGAACAGGGGGTAGAACTGGGTTTAGTGGTGATAGATTACCTGCAATTAATGGAAGGTGCAGGTGATAACCGTGTCCAAGAGTTATCTAAAATTACCCGTTCTCTCAAAGGTTTGGCGCGGGAATTATCTGTGCCGGTGATTGCACTCTCACAGCTAAGTCGTGGGGTAGAAGCACGTACTAATAAGCGCCCGATGTTGTCAGATTTAAGAGAGTCGGGTTGTTTAACTGGTGATAGTCTAGTGACATTGGCAGATAGCGGCGCACAAATTCCCATTCGGGAATTAGTAGGCAAATCGGGTTTTGCAGTTTGGGCGTTAAATGAAACCACAATGCAACTAGAAAGGGCAATTGTCAGTCATGCCTTTTCCACGGGTATAAAGCCTGTCTTTACCTTAAGAACTCGATTAGGGCGGAAAATTCGAGCCACTGGTAATCACAAATTCTTGACCATTAATGGTTGGTGCAGACTAGATGAATTACGTCCTCAGCAACATCTGTGTTTACCAAGACATCTACCTAGTCATGGTCATCAAACCATGACCTATGCTGAAGTTGCGTTATTAGGTCATCTCATTGGCGACGGTTGTACATTACCACGTCATGCCATACAGTACACCACAAGAGAGATAGATTTAGCTGAAAATGTTGCTTTTTTGGCAAAAGAAGTTTTTGGAGATGCAATTGTTCCTAGAATTTCACCTGAACGTGCCTGGTATCAAGTGTACTTGTCAGCTGCACAACGCCTAACTCATACTGTGAGAAACCCTGTAGCCAAATGGTTAGACTCTCTCGGAGTTTTTGGCTTAAGGTCTCATGAAAAATTTGTACCTCAAGAATTGTTCTCGCAACCGCAAGAGTTAATAGCTTGCTTTCTAAGACACCTTTGGAGTACGGATGGTTCAGTGAAATTGCTGAGAGGTAAAAGGCCAAGACCAATTGCTTATTATGCAAGTAGTAGCGAAAGACTTGCTTTTGATGTCCAGACACTTTTATTGAGGCTTGGTATCAATGCAACACTCAAGTTAATTCCTCAAGTTGGTAAAGGTAGAAATCAGTATCATGTAAAAATTACTGGTAAGTCCAACCTTGAGTTATTTATTCAAAAGGTTGGAGCAGTGGGTGAATACAAGCTCAGTTCATTACAACAAATTTCTGAACATCTTGAAAAATGTATTCATAACCCTAATACAGATGTCATCCCTAAAGATGTTTGGAACACACACGTCGTTCCTGCCATGCAAGCTGATGGTTTGACCACAAGGATATTACAATCCCAACTGGAAATGTCTTATTGCGGTTCAGCATTATATAAGGCAAATTTAAGTCGAGAAAGGGCTTTAAAAGTTGCGAAGTTGGTTAAATCAGAAGAATTAATTACCCTGGCTCAGAGTGATGTTTATTGGGATGAAATAGTTTCAATTGAATTTCATCCAGAAGAAGAAGTGTTTGACCTCACTGTTCCTGGTTTCCATAACTTTGTTGCGAATAATATTATTGTTCACAACTCTATTGAACAGGATGCGGATTTAGTAATTATGTTATACCGTGATGATTACTATAACAGTGACAGTCCCGATCGCGGGATTGCAGAGGTAATTGTGGCCAAGCACCGTAACGGCCCCACCGGTACTGTTAAGCTATTATTTGATCCGCAATTTACCAAGTTCAAAAATTTAGCCAGATCAGGTAATTTTTAATTTTTCATTAGAATCGCACCTTATACAAATCAAATAATTCCCCTGATTGCCGAGCCACCACCTTAGCACCAGCAGCTTTAATAGTTTTTTCCCATTCAGCCACAGGTTCTAGAAACACTTCCGCACCCAGATAAGTTTCTAGAACTGCCCAATCTTCTGCTAGAGGCTGTTGTGAATTGAGAATATCAAACACAAAATGTCCGCCCGGTTTTAACACCCGTTTGACTTCTCCCAAAACAATACTCCAATATTCCAGGGGAAAATAGCAGCTAAATCCTGTAGCGATCGCTAAATCAAATTGCTCTATGGAATAATTTAATTGATGTGCTGCTCCCAATTCCACACCTTTAAACAGCTTAGAATTTAACTGTGAACCACGAGCATTGAGAGTATCCCGTGCCACACTGCTAATTTCTAACCCGTAAAAGAAAGCTTGCCAATCTCGCCAAGGATAGATTAAAAAGCTGACACCGCAGCCAATATCTAAACAATGCTGATTTTTTTGCGGTTTAGCAATTTCCCAAAATGGTGAAACCAGTCTCCCTGTCAACAATCCAGAAGCCCATTCTTGAAATATGGGCATCGCCTGTACTTCTGTTGGTAGTTCAAAAGACTGATTTTGATACTGTTTATTAAAGCGCAATGCTACCTGTGCTAAACTCTGTTGCCATTTATCAGAGTGAGCATTGGCAGAAAACAGACGATTTTGAGAAGGGTTTTTAGACATTGGGGACTGGGGACTGGGGACTGGGGACTGGGGATTGGGGATTGGGGATTGGGGATTGGGGACTGGGGATTGGGGTAAAATCTTCCACTTTGCGGGAAGGTAAAGTTACATTTCCCTCATCCCTTTCATCTCCCACCCTACGGGTAGGCTTACGCCATCGTAAGAGAAGCAAGCTACGTCCCCCTCATCTCCCTACACCCCTATACCTCTACTTCACATCTAACAATTCCACGTCAAATAGTAGGGTAGCGTTGGGGGGAATTACACCACCAGCACCACGAGCGCCATAACCTAATTCTGCGGGGATGATTAATTGACGACGGCCACCTACTTTCATAGTGCTAAGTCCTTCATCCCAGCCTTTGATTACCTGTCCAACGCCGATGGTAAAGCTGAAAGGACGATTGCGATCGCGTGAACTATCAAATTTAGTACCATCTTCTAAAGTACCAGTGTAGTGAACTGTCACCGTTTGTCCTCGTTCAGGTGTCGCACCAGTTCCTTCCTTTTCTTCCACGTATTTCAAGCCAGAAGCGGTAGTAACGACGTTGGAGGCATCAGCCATAATATTGCTCGCTATTAAGGTATTGTTTTCTGTAACAGTTGTGGGTGCTGGTGGAGTTTGGGTTAAATTCGCAGCTACAGCAGATTCCTGCTTACCGCCAATTTGTGACAGTACCAAAACTACAACACAAACCAGCATTAAACCCACGCTGAGTAAAATTGCTTTCAAAATTAGCCCTCCCGACTGGGGTAGTCTGGCAATGAAAATTACCAACAGGACAAAATTTAGTTTAAATCACAAGGAGAGCCTAACGCCAAAGCTTATTTTCTAAATCACGCACTTGACGCTCTAAACGGTCAATTCTCCCCCGGAGTTCATCTACCTCAGACTGGCGCGCTACTCCTAAATCCTGCATCATATTTCGCATTTGTCGTTGCATTTGCACTTCCCAAGTTCCCTGCTCCGACTTTAACTGCTGTACAATATCATCCATGACAGCCTTAGCTTGCTCAGGATTGAGCTTACCGTCTTTGACTAATTCATCGCTAACTTGCTTGAGTTTGTCTGCCACTAAAGATGTTGTACCAATACCGAGCATCATTAACTGCTGCAACCAGTTGTTGCTGTCCATACTCTTTACCTGTTACTTGTTTCCATCCAGCCGGCGATCGCTTGTGAGTGTCTACAATCAAGCTATGCTGGAAGCGTAGTTATTCTAGCCTACAGCTCTATTTTGGCAGATTGGCAAAGAGACAGGGTAAAAGGGATGGTTATAGAATTTCTTAAGTTTAAAGTTGCTTCTGGTATGCGAGAAAATTATATCCAGAAGGATACAGAAATTTGGACAACAGCTTTAGCTGAGTATCCCGGCTTTTTAGACAAAGAAGTTTGGATTAATCCCCATGACCCTACAGAAGTTATATTAATCATTCGTTGGGCAACTAAGGAGCAGTGGCAAGCCATCCCTTCACAAAATTTACAGGCAATAGAGCAAAAATTTAACGCAGCCTTGGGGAATACTTACAACTTAGTAGAGTCAAGAGAGTATCAAGTACAGTATTGAATGCTCATGATTCATTGCCTACAGAATCCCCTCATCCCCCTAATCTTCCAGGTTCCACGGATGTGGCATTTCTTCAAAGATGCTGAAATCTAGCCCCATTTCCAAAACTGGTGTCTATACTCGAAGTCAAATGTTAAGCAGACGCGAGTTATGATCATAGATTGGTTAGCCGTTTGGGGTGTAACTCAAGCTGTTGGGTTTGCTTTTAAGTCAATATTTGAGGATTTAGCAAAAGATGCCACGAAAGACTGGGCAAAAGACTTATTAAAAGGTATGCCGAGTAACATTTTACAGCAACTGCAAAAAGAAGATATTGAAATTGCTGCTGGCAAAGCATTGAAGGAATTTTTACAACTGATGCAGCAGGAATTAGAAGATGCAGACTTAGAAGAAGCAGAACTACAACAATATAATCAAGCTTTAAAAAAATTTATTAGCAATACATTACTTAAGGATATTCTAGGTAATCCCTTTAACCCGGATTGTCAATTTATCGATGCGAAAGTATTAGTCAATACTTGGCATGAATTGAATTTAATGATTCTACCAAATGGATTTAATTGGGAAAGATTAGCTAAACGTTATCTCAAAAAAGTTAAAGCTATTATCCGTGAATCAGATAATTTGCGCCCTATTTTTGATTCCTATAATCTAGAAATTGCCCAAGAAAGTTTGCAACAAATCGCTGGTATGACCACTGGTTTTAATCTGCAAATGTATCAAGAAGGACTGCGTGAGCGATATGGCAATTTAAAATTAGATAGTTTAGATACTACTGGTTACGCCTATAACGAATTGAAGTTATGGCGAATGTTTATTGCTCAAAATGTTCGAGAAGTTCACCAAGTCATTACACAGGTACATGAACTACCTAAAGAACACATCAGACGACTACGAGAAAGTAAGCAGATAGACGAAGATATTGACCTGGAAGACCTAAAATACTACAAGCAAATTTATCTAGAACAACCAATCCTTTCCGTATTAAATATTATTAATGATTTTCAACATTATAAATATATTGTAATTTTAGGTGATCCTGGTTCAGGTAAATCTACCTTATTACAATTTTTAGCTTTGAATTGGGCAGAAACACCATTAAATAATGCAATTTCTGCCCCAATTCCCTTGTTGATTGAGTTGCGTACCTATATCCGCAGACGAGAAAATCAGGAATGCCATAACTTTCTGGATTTTTTTCATAAATGTAGTGGCATAGTTCATCATCTCAATCAAAATAAACTCCATGAACAACTCAAAGCTGGTAATGCTTTAGTAATGTTTGATGGGTTAGATGAAGTATTTGAAATTGGCAAGCGAGATGATGTAATTACAGACATTCATCGCTTTACTAATGAGTATCCTGATGTCCGAGTTATTGTAACTTCTCGTGTCATTGGATATAAACCACAAAGATTAAGAGATGCGGAATTTCGTCATTTTATGTTGCAGGATTTGGAGTATGAACAAATCCAAGACTTTATTAATCGTTGGCATGAGTTAAATTTTAAGGATGAGGTAGATAGACTACGAAAAAAAGAACGATTACAAAGAGCAATTGACACATCCAGAGCCATTTCTGAACTTGCTGGTAATCCCCTATTGTTGACAATGATGGCAATTCTTAACCGCAATCAAGAATTGCCCAGAGATAGAGCTACCCTATATGAACAAGCATCACGGGTATTGTTACATCAATGGGATGTAGAACGCGCCTTAGTAGAAGATTATCGCTTAGATCCCAAAACGATAGATTATAAAGACAAACAGGCAATGTTAAGGCAGGTTGCCTACCATATGCAAACCAGTGCTAAAGGTTTAGCAGGCAATTTGATTAGTGCTAAGGATTTAGAAAAAATTCTCATTCGCTATCTGAAAAATATTGAATTTGAACAACCTACTAAAGTTGCGAGAGTCATGATGAATCAACTACGAACTCGCAATTTTATGTTATGTTTTTTGGGCGCTGATTATTATGCTTTTGTTCATAGAACTTTTTTAGAATATTTCTGTGCTTGGGAATTTGTCTGGCAATTTAAAGAAACCCAAACCCTATCAATTAAAGAACTAAATCAGGAAGTATTTGGCAAACACTGGCAAGATGAAACTTGGCACGAAGTTTTGCGCTTAATTACAGGCATGATTGAGTCAAGATTTGTTTGCGAAATAATTGATTATTTAATGGCTCAAAATGGTGAAAGAGAAAAGTTTATTAATTTGTTTTTGGCAGCTAAATGTCTGGCTGAAGTCAGAAATCGTCTGTTAGTTGCCTCAGCAGCCACTAAATTACTACATCAAATCAAAGGTTTAGCAAAATATGATCTCAGCTATTCCTATCAACTCTATTTAGATGAGGAAGAAACTAAATTAGTGCAAGAAATTCGGACTAAAGCCGTTGTGTCTGTGGCTACGACTTGGAAAGATGACCCTGAAACTCTCCCGTGGCTCAAACAACTCGCCACAGTTGATCATAACGATTATGTTCGCCGTGCTGCTTTGCAAGAATTAGCCAGAGGCTTTAAAGATGATCCTCAAACTCTCCCTTGGCTCAAACAACACGCTACCAGTGATAAAGATTGGACGGTGCGACAAGCCGCAGTACAAGAATTAGTCAGAGGTTTTAAAGATGACCATGATATTCTTCCTATCATCCAAAAACTCGCCATCACTGATAATAGTGAATATGTACGACAAGCAGCCGTCCAAGAATTAGCTAGAGCTTTTAAAGATAATCCTAATACTATTTTTTGGCTGAAAAAACGTGCTACTGTTGACCAGTATGGAACTGTGCGACAGGTAGCAATCCAAGAATTAGCCAGGGGGTTCAAAGAAAATCCTAATACTTTACCCTGGTTGAAACAATGTGCTACTACTAATGATGATTGGACTGTGCGCCAAGCCGCCGTGCAGGAATTAGCTAGGGCATTTAAAGACGACCCGGAGATTCTGCTGTTACTCAAGCAACGCGCTACCAGTGATGATAATGAGTATGTGCGCCAAGCAGCTGTGCAGGAAATCGCTAGGGGATTTAAAGATGATTCTGATACCCTCTCTATTTTGAAACAAAGTGCGATCGCTGACAATTATTCAGATGTCCGACAAGCCGCAGTCCAAGAAATCGCTAGAGGCTTTAAAGATGACCCCCAAACTCTTCCTTGGTTAAAGCAACGTGCCATTGCTAGCGATGATCAATATGTGCGCCGTGTAGCCGTGCAAGAACTGGCGAGGGGGTTCAAAGATGAACCAGATATTTTACCCATTCTCAAACAACGTGCTGTTGTTGATACATATTCCGATGTGCGCCGTGCAGCCGTGCAAGAACTGGCTAGAGGCTTTAAACATGACCCCGATACCTTACCCATTCTCAAACAACGGGCAACGGCTGATGAGAATGAATCTGTGCGCCGTACAGCAGTACAAGAATTAGCGAGAGGATTTAAAGATGACCCGGATACTCTCCCCATCCTCAAAAAATGCGCTAAATCTGATAAATACGCCGATGTGCGCCAAGCTGCATTGCAAGAATTAGCCAAAGGGTTTAAAGATGAACCGGAAACATTTTCCATCCTCACAAAACGTGCTACCTCTGACAAATACGCAGATGTGCGCCAAGCCGCTTTGCAAGAATTAGCCAAAGGGTTTAAAGATGACCCTAGAATCTTTGAAGTATTCGCCAGCTGTGCTGTGAATGATCCCTTTACCCGTGAGTACCACTTTCAACATAACCCACGCCAAGTAGCACTAAAGGCGATTATCGAGCAATATCTTCATCATCCTCAGACTCTACCACTGTTGCGTGACCGAGCCGAACATGACCCAGATGAGCAAGTGCGCGAGTTTGCTCACCAAAGGCTAATAGAGTTGGCTACGTTACACTTTTAAGTCTCTCGCAAGAGAGTTTCTCATTTTTGAGCTTAACCGAACCGTATTGGTAGATGGGGGACAAGGTAGACAAGGGGGACAAGGTAGACAAGGGGGACAAGGTAGACAAGGGGGACAAGGTAGACAAGGTAGAATATTTACCCAATCCCCAATCCCCAGTCCCCAGTCCCCAATCCCCCATCCCCTCAATAGCCAATTAACTCCACTGCATCCTTGTTATCCCAATCTTGCAAGTAAACTTTCACAATCTCTTCTTGAGCGGTGGGTAGTTGCTTACCAATAAAATCTGGATGAATTGGTAACTCGCGATGACCTCTATCTACCAACACAGCTAAACGAATTAATTCTGGTCTACCGTATTCATTGACAGCATTCAAGGCGGCGCGAATTGTCCGGCCTTTAAAAATGACATCATCGACCAACACAACAGTTTTTCCTGTTAAATCAAAAGGGATATTGGTTTTTGCTGGAGTTCGCAAGCCTATTTGGTCAAGATCATCCCGATAAAAGGTAATATCTAAGGCTCCGACAGCTACGCTTACGCCTTCTAATGCCTCAATTTGTCGTGCTAATACTTCTGCTAGCGGTACACCGCGAGTATAGATACCAATCAATACCAACTGAGATAAATCTCGTGTTCTTTCGATAATTTGAGAAGCCAAACGTGTGACAGTACGACGTAAGTCTTCTGAAGAAAGGATTTCAACTACTTTGGCAGGTGTAGCCATAGACTAATAACCCTGAGTATTGAAGAATATGGAGAGTGGGGGAGATGAGGGGACAAGGGTGACAAGGTAGACAAGGTAGAATTACTTCTAACTCCCTAATGCCCAATGTCCACATTTAGAGAATCAAGAGTAGACCAATAGCTATTCCTAACCATAGTAAAAAGCAATATCTAGTCAGTTGCAAAGCATTGTAAATATGAGCGTGGTTGATGGGATAAATAGCATCTCCTAACAATGGTTTTGGCTTGGGAACTCCCCGATACCAGTTTGTACCTCCCATTTGTACACCCAAAATTGCTGCATAGACACACTCACTCCAACCAGAGTTAGGGCTGGGATCATTAACTGCATCTCGGCGACAAATGCGCCATACATATAGAGGTTTACCTGATATCACACCTAAAGTAAAGACTGTTAGGCGACAAGGTAGCCAAGTTAAATAATCTTCTAACCGCGCACTAAACCATCCTAAATATGTATAAGGTGCTTCTCGATAACCCACCATAGAATCTAAGGTACTACTGGCTTTATATGCTAAAGCTAAAGGAGCTGCCCCTAACCCTGGGATACAAGCACCGACAATTGCATAAAATAGAGGAGCCAAAACTCCATCGGTAGCATTTTCTGTAACTGTTTCTAAAACAGCTCGCAAAATTTCTGGTTCTGACAGATGCTCTGTATCTCTACCAACATAGTTACTTAAGGTTTGGCGAGCTAATACTATATCTTTGGCTGTTAACGGTTGTAAAACATCAACGGCTGCATTTCGCAAACTTCTAAAAGCAAAACAACTGGCTAAAAGAATGCTTTCTATCCCAGTTGCTAGCAGTGGGTGCAGCCATTTGGCTAGATGAACTATTAACCAAGCCATCCCACCACTACCAATAATTAAGATCAGGGCTAGAACAATTCCAGCTATTCTGCGTGTGAGAGTGTGGTGACACAGGTGCAAAAAAAATTTGCTGAGGTGCGAAATTACCCACCCCATTACTCGCACTGGATGAGGCCAACCCCAAGGATCACCTATTAAGTAATCTAAAATTGCCGCAATGACTAAAACGATCGCTGATAACACGTTGGGGATTGGGGATTGGGGATTGGGGAGAAAAACCAATGACTATTGCCTATTTGCCTATTTGCCTATTGCCTAAACAACAAAACTCGCTTCTTCTCCTAGTGAGGCTTGCCAGCTACGAGCATCGTAATATAAATCTGCCAGAGTAATACTGTACAACGCTTCTTTGAGTTTTTGGTTGAGTCTTTGCCAAAGGGTAAATGTTACCCAATCTTCTGTTTGGGCTGGGGTGGGGGTGTGATGGGGTAGATGAGTTATGGTTTCACCAACTGCTTCTAAAATTTGTCCTATGGAGATTTTTATTGGTTCTCTTGCTAGTTGGTAGCCACCAATGCTACCGCGAGTTGATTTTACTAATCCAGCACGACGCATTTCTATTAGTAGTTTCTCTAGGTATGGAGCTGGGATATCTTGACGTTTAGCGATCGCTTTCACTGATGCAGGGCCATAACTTGGCTGCAAACTTAAGTCAAGCAACGCCTTAACACTGTAGTGTCCTCTAGTAGTTAGTTTCATTAGTTATTAGTCCATAGTCCATAGTCCATAGTTTTTCTTCTCTGTTTCTTCTGCTTACAAAGCAATGGCACATTTCTTTAATTGGCAGTTCCCTACTGATCACCCATTACCAGTGATTATCCTGAACCTCAAGCAACTTAAGTCAGTTAATAGTCAAAGATGATGGCTATTGACTAATGACTAAGGATCAGCTTTGCTTATCATTTTGCGCCTCAATTATCAATGTGAGCAAATAGACAACTTTTTTGCACCACTTTAGAAAACTTAAATAAATATAGTCTAGCAGTGATTCACAAACTAGATATAGTTACCAGCATTATCAAAAAATAGATTGTCTTACCAATATTGAAAATTGTGCAACAATTTTGGTTATTAGTGTAATATACTTGGCTAGGCTGAGATAAAAACTAAAGGATATTGTTCCTATTAGCTCAATTCAGCTAAAATAAAATCGATTCAACTACTGCAACCATTGATTTTTGATTTAAGTTGATGCCTAAACAGAAAAAAATTGAACCCCTAGTCGGTGCAGAACTGCTGACAAAAGTTAAAGAGCTAGAGAACCTCAGCAAAGAAGAAAAAGCCAAGCAGTGTGGCTACTATACCGTTACCAAAAATGGTGTAGAGCGTGTCAATATGATGAAATTCTTGAATGCCTTAATTGATGCTGAAGGCATTCAGTTAGACAGCTCACCCAATGCTAATGGACGTGGTGGACGCAGTGCTAGCTATAGAATTAGTGTGCAATCGAATGGTAACTTGTTGATTGGTTCAGCTTACACAAAACAGATGAACCTCAAACCTGGAGATGAGTTTGTAATTACTCTAGGGAAAAAGCACATTCGTCTCAGACAGGTAGATGAAGATGAAAAGTTAGGTGCAGAAGCTGAGGAAGCAACAGCATAATATAGTCAATAGTCCACAGTCCACAGTCACGATATTAGAGTTATACAATCAGTGAGTTAGCTAACGACTAATGACTAATGACTAATGATTTGTACAGACGTTGCATACAACGTCTCTACTGGCTATTGACTACCTGATAAATTGCTTTGCGTGTAACTGCTAAGTTACACGTTAGTGTTATTTGCTCCCGATCTAGCAAACCTAAAATACGTTCATGGTTGTCTCGTGCTACTACAGGTAATTGATGCAAACCTCTTAAAGTCATGCGGTCTAAAGCCTCAGATAAAGGTTCATCCTGCCAAGCATAAAGAATATCGGTAGTACAGATATCTATGATAGTTTGCATGGCTAAGTTACCCTGGTTTTCAGTTGAGGAATTAGGGTAATTTTGCCATAGAGAAAGGGCGCGGTTGAGGTCTTCTAAGGAGATGATACCAACTAATTGCTCTGCTTCATCAACTACTAAAGCACTGCGAGTGCGATCGCGGATCATTTCTTTTGCTGCTTCTAATACCCCCAAAGTCGCAGGTAGTTTTTTGGGGCAAGCCAGCATGGCATCTTCTACTAAAAGTTGCTGCACAATTTCTAAGAGTTCATCTTTCAATTCCGAAAGACCAATTTGTTGGAGGTTAGAGTTAGAGTTAGTTTTGGGTTTGATCCGTTCTACTAGCCACACACTCAAACTCACAGCCGCCATCAGTGGTAGAACAATTCGGTAATCGCGGGTGAGTTCAAACAGCATCAAAATTGCTGTTAATGGCGCTCTCACAGTTCCAGCTAATACTGCTGCCATCCCCACCATTGCATAAGCAGGAGGAGCAGCCATATATTCACCTATGCTTGGGGCTATGAGAGCTAGAATTTTGGCGTATGCTGATCCTAAAGAAGCGCCGAGAAACATCGCTGGCGCAAACACACCACCGACAAAGCCACTACCAACACTTATGGCAGTGACAAGTAGCTTGACTATCAGTAAAGCCAGCAATACATCCAACGAGAATTCCACATCTTGCAGCATGGCTTGGACTGTACCATAACCAGTACCCAAAATTTGGGGAAATTGCAAAGCCACTGCACCAATAATTGCACCGCCAATAATGGGATGAATTGGTTTAGGGATGCTACCTAAAAACTGAAAACCTGGAATTGCTCCTGTAAAGCCAACTTTTGCCCAACGAATCGATTCTTGATAAATCAGAGAAACTAAACTAGCCCCCAAACCCAAACCTAGATAAATAGGTAACTCAAAAGGACTACGGACTTGATATACAGGTAAAGCAAAAGCAGGTTGCGCCCCCAAACCGATTTGAGCAATCAACGCTGCTACGACTGCGGCAAGTAATACCACACTCACCGCCGAAGTAGCGAAAGATGTCGCCCCCATTACTACTTCTAGGGCAAAAAATACCCCAGCAATGGGGGCATTAAATCCGGCTGCTAATCCCGCCGCCGCCCCAGCGCCCAAAAGTAAACGCTGTCGTTCTTGTGATACTTGCAGGATTAAAGAGAGCAACATCCCGAAATTAGCGCCAATCTCCACACTCGGCCCTTCTGGCCCCAAAGATGCACCACTCCCTAAAGAAACAGATGCTGCTAACATTTTAGTGACAGGCCGCAGTGGCTGTTTAATTTCAATCCCATCCGAGGCAGCAATCAGAGAAGATAGCCCAGGGCCAAAGTCTTGTGTGCGCCAGCGCATCAACCCCACTACCAATCCACCCAAAATCGGGACAAAGGCTAATGTCCAAGCACCCCAAACACCAATCATACCCATGAAATCTTCCAGTAACAAATCATGGATCAGATCAATCAAATAGTGAAACGTTACCACACCCATCCCAGTACCGCCGCCGATGAGTAGAGCTAGAAACAACACAACGGTTTCTGGCGATAATTGAAATTGTTGAACTAGATGTAATAAATGGGTAGAAGGTGTAGGAAAGGCAGGTGCTTCCTTTGCCTTCCTCAAATCGGCAGGAGGCAATAGAGTCATTGAAAAACGGGGTAAATGTAAGAAGAAATTTAAATTTTTATCTGTTACTTCTCATTGTGAGCCATTATTTATCAACCAGACAAGTAAATCGGCTTCACCTAATTTACAAAGTTTTGGTTAAAAAAATTTTTGCTACTCTCAATTTTTCTGGAGATAATGGTTAAATGAGAGAGAAGTAATGGTTAATCAGCAACGCTTAATAGTAAGGTATGAGTTATTACTATTCCTATTCCCTAGAAGAGAGAATATAGTAACAGCGAACTCAGTGGTATACCACAGGTAAGCAACTAACTAATAGAAACCATCCTTGCCTCAATACAGCTATACTCGCGTTGTAGCCATTGATTCATCCTCAGTAGGGATGGAACCATGTGTAACTAATGACTAAGGTTATACATAAAGGTTTGTTTTCTTAGCATGGCTGGGGAATTCTATATAAATATATTAGAGCGAGTAAATGGACTAGACGGACAAGGTAGATGAATACACACACCTTTGATAATCATTACGTTACTTGCCCAATTTGCCAAAGACATACTAAGGCAAAACTCTTTAAAACTTATATTGGCTTATTTACTTGTCCGTATTGCCAAGAACGATTAGTAGTTTGTCAAAGCGGCCATTATGTCCGCGATCCATTTACTTTGAATCAGATGCTTATCTGTTCAGCACTACGTCGTCAAAGCAGTCCCTTAGCCAGAATTATACGAGATTTTATCCTTTGCAAGCGTCCTTTGCTCGCTTTAGCAGTCGCAAGCACGATTATCTTCAGCATGATTACTATGATTCAGCAGAGGACAAGTTATGAACCGCAACAGTTGAATAGAACGGAGGAAGTTGAGAGGGGATTAGAGAGTGGGGAGTAGGTAGGGAGCAGATAGTAGGGTAGACAAGGTAGGGACTTCCAACTAAAAAAATATCCAATCGCTTTGGTAAGCAGGGGGAGCAGAGGGAGACAGAATCTGTTTATCATCTTGGCTCTCAACATTGGATAATTTATTTTCTAGAAGTCCTGTAGACAAGGGAGAATTACTGATCACTCCCCAATGCCCAATTCCTCACAACCGATTCCTGTCTTTGGTGATTAGCTTCCAACCTTCAGCTTCGTCAAGTAATTTCATAGAATCTAATTTGAGATTTTTGAAGTCAGAGGCTTTGATGAGTAGGTGGGGTTGTTGCTGGTATTGCCAATGATATTGCAGTTCACCAACGGAAGCGGGAATGATAGTGCGATCGCTATAAAAATCTAATGAGGGGCGATGCAGGGGGAAAGATGTATAAATTTTTGTCACGCCTGGATTTACACGGTTAATCATTTCCGCTACAGGTTTAACCGGATAGGTTTGCCATGATTCCCAAGCCCAATAGTTAGATTTCATTAACAATAGCAATGAAAGATAGGTTCCCCAAAATAAAACCTTGAGAAATTGTCCATCGCCTCGTTCTGCCAAAATCGCTGCTAGTGTCATAGTTAAAGCGACGGTGGCAAAAATTAGCTGCAAGTCAACTTTTGGCTGTGTACCCCAACTAAAGTAAATGCTGCTAGCAGAAGCTACTAGCGCCAAGATTGATAAACCAGCTACCCAGTTACGGGGATAGGTGGAAAATAAAGGTAAGTTTTCTATCTCTGCTAACTGAGCGCCGCAAGCTAAAGCTAAACAAGGGTAAATGGGAAATATATACCAAGAAAATTTAGTG
The DNA here is from genome assembly GCF_000316645.1 of Nostoc sp. PCC 7524. Classification (NCBI taxonomy): domain Bacteria; kingdom Bacillati; phylum Cyanobacteriota; class Cyanophyceae; order Nostocales; family Nostocaceae; genus Nostoc; species Nostoc sp. PCC 7524. The sequence goes on along the minus strand of NC_019684.1, from coordinate 2,700,968 downwards.
CTAACCAGGGAAATCAGCAGTAAATAAACTCCGCACCAGACTAAGATGAGTTTTGCCCAGCTCAGGTTGCGATTTTCCCCCACTAAACGGGCAGTTTGTGGTAAAAATATTAACCAAGGCCAAGTCCATTTGAGTAGTTCAATAATATAAAACCAAGGTGCTTCAGCATTCTCAGGGCCAAATATACCCACTTGATTCAGAGATTGATTGAGTAAGCCATTCTGGGCAAAGGCATAACCATAGCGCAGTAGTTGAGCTATGTACCAACCACCCACAGGTAAAATGCCCAGACAAATGGCTATCCAGAGATAGCGACTGCTAAGTAACCTGGGCGTATCCCAAAATAAAAAGGCGATCGCTACCACACCTAACAGGATACTAACTAGACCTTGAGTGAGGCAAATCAACCCAAAACTTAGTCCAATACCTAAGCAGTAGCGTAAATCCCGGCGCGATCGCAATACGCACAACAACATCATCAGCCAAAAACTCACCACTACCCCATCTAACATTGCCAACCTGCCATGACGCACCACAGGCAACATTGTCAGATATACCAAGGCGCTATAAATTGCCGCCCAACGGTGGCGAAATATCTCTCGACCTAGACAATACAGTAAAGGTACTGATAATGCTGTTAAAATTGCGCTAGGTAAACGTGTCGTTAACTCACTCACGCCACCAACAGAGTAAGCGCCAGCAATGAGGATATGGAGCAAAGGCGGCTTGTTATGATAAGGTTCTCCGCCGAAGGTGGGGTATAGCCACCGCATTGCATCTGTCGGCGCACGCCAAATTTCCTTGGCAACTTGCGCCACAGTCCCCTCATCCCAATCTTGCAACGGCACTCCTCCCAGATTAACGCTAAACAGTAGCAATGCCGCCATGAGCAACACTACTAGCCATAGCCGATCAACCCACTTTTCAGCCGTGCGGTGCTGTTTTTCTAGATGACTCCAAATAAAGCTTCCTTCTCGCATATTCTATGCTAATCATTTTACTTGCTTGTTCGATTACATAGAGATCAAAGAAAATCTCTGATGTTGCCACCCAGTAACAACCTTTGTTCTCAACAAATACTAAATTCCCAGACTAGCTCAATTTTCTCTGGTCAGCGATAATTTTTTCGGAAAATAGCTTGAGATTTCATTCAACTTATTTAACAATTATTTTTTGCTAAAAATGATACAAATATTGCCAACCAGGTTGTGCTAATTACCCATTAAGGAATGTATCAATGTCCCTACCTTTGATATTAGATGTAACAATTGGATTAGTATTTATTTACTTAATTTTAAGTTTATTAGCATCAGAGATTCAGGAACTGATTACTACTGTATTACAATGGCGTGCTGTTCATTTAAAGAAATCCATTGAAATTCTGATTGCGGGTGATAGTAGCAAATCAGAAGAAGACAGCGTGATCGAACTCGTCAACGATTTATATAACCACCCCTTACTAAAAAGTGTCAATCAAGAAGCTAAAGGCTTTCTCACTAACTTACCTCGCAAGTTTATTTGGTTTATATCCACTCTTCCAGTCAAATTATCTCTATCTGGAAAAAAGCGGACTAACAGCATTTTTGGATATGCCAAAAATGAAAAAGGAGAAATCAACGGCGAAAAACATAGTGCGCCTTCATACATCCCGGCGGAAACTTTTGCTACCACCCTCTTAGAAACCTTGGGAATTCCTAAACTGGTACAAAAGTTAACTGAGTCCAGATTAATCAACTTTGCTAATCAGCTATCAAATGAAATGCAAAGTATATTACTAAAATTACGTGAATTAGCAGAAGAAACAGATATACATATTTTTTTAGAGAATAATTATCAGGATTTTAGGCAAATAGTTGAATCCGAATTTAAAATTATCATTAGCGATTACCAAAAAGATAAAACCGATTTAATTACCAGTATGAATCGCATGGCGAGGAGCTTAGATAGATATATAAATTGTTTTGAGTTAGATATGCCAGAGCATCAATTAACCCAGAAATCTCTCCAGCGATTAAAGTTACTCAGGAAACATACTTTTGATGATATTGAACAGACTATCTGTTTACAAGGGTTACGCCCAAATATTAACGAAGTTGTGCAATTAATTAATGTTGGCAGTGCAGTCCAGCAAGAATTTTTACAGGAATTTCAAGATAAAGATAGTGAAGCTTACCAAACATTTCAATATGTTTGCCAAAGGCTAGAACAATTTAGTAAACAACTACCACCATCGGTAGTCAATAATATGGCTGCCCTAGCACAACGCGCTCAACTGCAAGCACAAACCACAGAGGAAGGGATTAATATCCTACGCAAAGAAATTGAAAAAACCTTTGAAAATTCAATGGAGCGAGCCTCTGGAGTTTACAAGCGTAATGCCAAAGGCGTAGGACTATTAATTGGTATTAGCATTGCAGTGATTGCCAATGCCGATACATTTCATATTGTGAGTATTTTATCTAAAGATGCCACTATTCGCACAGCTATTGTCAATAATGCGGTGCCAATAGTGCAGGCAAATAGTGTTAATTCTCCAGAAGAATTAAAGATACTGAGGGAACAGACTAATACTATTTTAGAAGAACAGACTTTACCGCTTGGTTGGAACAAATTGAACTTAGCGCAACAGCTAGGACAGACACAAGATAATCAGAATCCTGTACTGTTCAATCATTATTTAACTATGGTGTTTGGTTGGCTGATTAGTGGTGTTGCAATTTCGATGGGTGCGCCTTTTTGGTTTGAGTTAATTGGTAGGGTGATTAATGTGCGTAATTCTGGTAAGCGCCCGAAGTCTAGTGTTAAGCATGAAGCTGGTGATGAGTGATGAGTGGGGAATAAAAAAATATCCAAAATGTAGGGTGCGTCAGTGCGAGAAAACCTATAGCAGAAGGCAATAGGCACTCTTGCAATAGGCAACAGTAAAATCCATGCCATGAATGAGTTTGAGCTTTTAGTCATGTCCTAATCGCCTTGTCTACAGCTATAGCTGTACCAAGAAATTATTCATACTGACGCACCCTACTAACAGTCAATTTGGAATAATTTATGTTTTGGTGTTCCCTAAGTATCTGACAGCATCAAAGTATTAAGTTTAATAAAGCAATCAGTGATGACTATAAAACCAACGTCAGAATCTTCAATTCTCTAAACCATTCAACTCTATACCCCTACACCCTCAAACCAGGGTTCTTTGGCCAAAGTTTAACAATCCTCAACCTGTGAGTTGCAATTGTTAGCATACACTGCACTATTTACTAAGAAAATTTACAGTATTTTAAGTTTTGCTGTCGTTTAATAGATATTTATACCGATATTGATATGTTTATAAGAATAATCTTCGATTAAGGGATTTTACTAAAATGAATAGCTCTAAACCTAATCAACTAGGCGTATCTATGGCCATGGGTGGTTTAATCTTGTTGACTAGCGCCAGCATTATTACAATCATGAGCATTTTCTAAAAGCAAATCCTATAATTTTTAGCAATAAAGATTTACAAAACTCCTCTCAGTTATGAGAGGAGTTTTTAATCAGGAACAAAAATCTTCAGATAATCAACTGTAAATCTATAGAGTGAGGTTGTAGATTTATACATTCCTCCTCAAGAAAGATGTAAGACTGTTACTGATGCAACAAACAATGAGACTATTGAACACTAAGCAAAGAGGATTTAAAACTGTTTTTGCTATTGTTACTTTATTCACACCGATATTTTTAGCGGTTCCGGTTTATGCTCAAAACCCAGAACATATTAAACAATTACTAGATACAAATAAAGTTCTAACCCACCTTCCGCACCCTAACTGTCACACATCAAGCAAAGCCAGCAAAGTAGTACACAAGAACTAAAGTCAATTCAATTGCTAAGAGAGGTAATGAGAATAAGTTGCATTAAAATCGACAGGGGGAGTGAGAAAGTGAAGTTTTGCCGCAGAGATAAAAGAAAGGAAAAGAAAAGTTCAGAGAAAAAAATTAATTGCTCATAAAAAGATAAATGAGAAAATCACAACAGAAGCTGTGGAGAAATCTGTTGTGCAATTGCCACCCCAAGAAATGGAAATTCAGAACATAGACCATCTAGGGATAGTAGCAGGAATAATAGATAGGATAGGATTAGTAGAAATAATCAATGAATTAATAGGAGTTGAAAAAGGAGAAAAAATCAGTTCAGGTCATGTTGTCAAAGCCATGATATTGAATGGGTTAGGATTTGTATCCAAACCTTTATATATGTTTCCCAAATATTTTGAAACAATAGCCTGTGAGCATTTAATGGGAGTAGGAGTAAAACCAGAATATCTCAACGACGATAAGCTGGGAAGAGTCATGGATAAACTATTTATCAAAGGACTGGATACAATATTTTCTATCATTGCCTTAAAAGCTGCCCAAAAATTTGGTGTATCTCTGTCATCATCACATTTAGATTCGTCATCAATGCACGTACATGGGCAGTACAACACCAGATTACCAGAAGTAATATTTGAGAATCAACAAATAGGAAATACCCAAGAATCAGAAGAATTAGTAGTAAAATCACCAAAAGAGATTACCATCACCTATGGCTATTCCCGTGACCATAGACCAGACTTAAAACAATTTATCATAGAACTAATATGTTCGGGAGATGGAGATATACCAATATTTTTAAAATTAGCATCTGGAAATCAAGCTGACTCATCCTGCTTTGGTCAAATAGCAGTAGAGTATCAAAAACAATTAGAAGTTGATAGTCTCATAGTTGCAGACTCGGCTTTATACACAGAATCAAATCTGAAATTAATGTCGGATTTACGTTGGTTATGTCGAGTGCCATTAACCATTAAAGCAGCACAATCATTAATATCAACATTAGCAGCATCAGAATTTATTGATAGTAACTTACCAGGATATAAATTTGCTGCAAAAATTGTAAGTTATGCAGGAATAGAGCAAAGATGGTTGGTAGTGCAAAGTCAAGAGCGAAAAGCATCAGACCTGCGTAAACTTTCACAAAAAATTACGAAAGCTGAATCGAAAGCTGTTCTTGAGTTAAAAGAATTATCAAAAGATAAATTTGCTTGTGAGGTTGATGCTGTCAAGGCATTAACCAAACTATCAAAACAATTTAAATACCATCAAATTCAGTCGAGCCAAGTTACTGAAATCAAGTTCAAAAATCAAGATAATCAAGTAGAAACAGCATACCAAATATCAGCGACAGTTTCCCAGGACGAAAGTAAAATTAACACAGAAGTTCTGGGTGCAGGACGTTTCATTATTGCCACTAATGTTTTAGATTTAAATGAACTTAGCAATGACTCGATGTTGAATGAATATAAAGCCCAGCAGTCTTGTGAAAGAGGATTTGCTTTCCTGAAAGACCCATTATTTTTTGCCGACAGTATTTTCCTCAAAAGTCCAGAGAGAATAGAGTCATTGGCAATGATTATGGGTTTATGTCTGCTAGTTTATACCTTGGCTCAACGTCAAATCAGGACTGCACTCAGAAAATCTCAATCAACAATTAAGAATCAGTTAGGTAAATCGACTGACCGCCCCACTTTACGCTGGATTTTTCAATGCTTTCAGTCTATTCATTTAGTTAAATTTAAGAATGAAAAACACATCTCTAATTGGAATCCCGAAAGAGACTTTATCTTAAATCTTTTACCTGATGATTGTTTAATTTATTATCAATTAGCCAGCTAACTCTTCTCTCTATTAATTTTATTTCTCCAATATCATGAGCTAATCTCTTTGATTCATAGCTCTTTTTCTTTTTGCCAATAATTTAGGTTTTTCGCAGGCTTTATGAGTCTAATTTATCATTTTCCTCTTCAACGTCTTCTTTTATTTATCTCTCACTCCTTCCTATTCCCTTAGTTCTTATTGGTACTTATTGAGAATAGGTTTTGATGCCATTTTTGCTGGTTTATTGTTACTCAAATGTCTTTTGACACTCAGTATGTCTGTTTTTATTCTCACTTCGATGTTTCTTCTCCGTTATTTCACTCTGTGATACTTATGGGTGCGGAATGTGGGTTCTAACAACACTTAACACTTCCTATTCGTGAGTGGGAGTATCCAGAATGCAAAAGTTTTTGGGACAGAGACATTAATGCAGCTCTGAATTTGATGCTGTTTTCGGAGTCAAAAATACCCTTGGAAGAAGGGAAATCTACGCCTGATCAGCTAGTTGCAAGACTAGGTATGAACCGGGATCCTGGTTCAGGACAGGAAGCCACAGGTTCCGCTACGCTGCACCTGTGGTACTTCACAAAGCTAACTTGCATCAAGCCGACTTGAATGGTGCAGACTTAAGTGGTGCAGACTTGAGAAATGCTGATTTAAGTAGAGCCAAACTATTTCGGACTAAATTATTTCGCGCCGACTTGGCAAATGCTAATCTCAGCAATGCAGAATTAAGTGGTGCAGATTTGAGAAAGCTTACAATAACCGAGGTTTAGCCCGCTTTGCTCAAACAGACTATCAAGGGGCTATTAAAGATTATGATCAAGCTATTGATCATTCTGATCGCTGGGCTTGGGCATTTTTAAACCGTGGGCTGGCTCGTTACGCCATCGGTGAGTATAGAGATGCTACTAAAGATTATGATCGGGCAATAGATATAGATGGAGATTACATAGAAGCTTACTATCAGCGTAGTTTAGCCAGGGTAGCCCGGAAAAAATATGAGGATGCAATTGCAGATTGCGATCGCGTTATTAACAGAGATCCTAACTATGCAGTCGCCTATGAAGTCAAGGGGAATTCCTTCTTGGCGTTGAAAAAAATCCCGGAAGCAAAACAAGCTTCTGCACAGGCTATCAACATCTATTTGCAAAAACAGGATCATGCTAACTTGCAGCGAGTACAGCAGCTCATGAGTGGAATTTAACTAGAAATATGACAACTTAGTTCAATTTATACTCTAGAGGCATATCATGAAGTAGAGCGATCGCCATTAGTTGCGGAGGTGGGCTATGTCAACCTTTAGCATTTCCGGAAACATTGTAGACGTTCTCCACAAAACCATATTTCCGGGTACAGTCACCATTGCAGACGGGCGCATTCACTCTATTCAGCATCAACAGGGAAAATGTTACAAGCAATACATCCTCCCTGGTTTTATTGATGCCCATGTCCACATCGAAAGCTCAATGCTTGTACCGTCAGAATTTGCTCGTCTAGCTACGGTGCATGGTACTGTCGCCACAGTTTCCGACCCCCACGAAATCGCCAATGTTCTGGGAATTGCTGGTGTGCTTTTTATGTTGGCCAATGCAGCCCAAACACCATTTAAGATAGCTTTTGGCGCACCTAGTTGTGTCCCCACCACCCAGTTTGAAACCGTAGGCGCAACACTCACAGCCGAGGAAATTCGTCAATTATTCCAACAACATAGGATTGCTTATCTCAGTGAAGTGATGAATTTTCCTGGTGTGTTAGCGGAAGATACTGAGGTGATGGCAAAAATTGAGCTGGCTAATCAATTAGGCTATCCCATCGACGGACACGCGCCAGCACTTTCAGGTGTAGCTGTGCAGAAGTATGCGGCGGCAAATATCACTACTGAACATGAATGCTCAACTCTAGAGGAAGCTTTAACCAAAATTGCGGCGGGGATGAAGATTCTCATTCGTGAAGGTTCAGCTGCTAAAAATTATCTCGCCCTCCACAGCTTAATTGATTCTCACCCCGACAAATGTATGTTTTGTAGTGATGATAAGCATCCTGACGATTTGGTGAGGGGACATATTAACGAACTCGTGCGGCGTTCAGTAGCATTAGGTCATGATGTGATGAAGGTATTGCAAATCGCCTGTGTCAACCCAGTGCGACACTACAACCTGAATGTGGGTTTATTGCAAGTGGGAGATGCTGGTGATTTGATTGTGGTCAATAACTTAGTAGAATTTGCGATGCAGTCTACCTATTGCCAAGGTGTATTGGTAGCAAAAGCAGGTCAAGCATTATTACCATCTGTGCAAGTTGCACCTATCAATAACTTTGCTGCACAACCAAAGCAGATAGCAGATTTTCGCCTTCCTGCCAAAGGTGTAACTGTCAGAGTAATTGAGGTGTGGGACGGACAATTACTCACCACTGAACAACATTTACCTGCTCATATTCACAATGGTGAAGTCACCGCAGACTTAGAACATGACATCCTGAAAATAGCTGTAGTCAATCGTTATCAGGATGTAGCGCCTGCGATCGCTCTGATCAAAAATTTTAGACTACAACGGGGTGCGATCGCCTCTAGTGTTGCCCATGATTCCCATAATATCGTGGCGGTGGGTACAACCGATGGAGAAATCTGTCTGGCGGTGAATGCCATCATGCAAGCACAAGGAGGTATTGCTGTGGCTGAAGGTAATACTGTACAACTACTTCCCTTACCTGTGGCTGGACTGATGAGTGTGGCTGATGGTTACACCGTAGCCAAGCAGTATGCTGAACTAGATGCTTGGGCAAAACATCTAGGTTCAACATTGTCTGCACCCTTCATGACCCTTGCATTTATGGCTTTATTAGTAATTCCCGATTTGAAACTCAGTGACCAAGGCTTATTTAGCAGCAAAGACTTTCAATTTGTCTCACTTTGGGTGAACTAATATTGTCAGGACTAAAGTCCTTACTACAAACCTGCTGATCTATCAATTTCAACTTATGTAACATACTTATCTAAAATTACCCAGTCCCCAGTCCCCAGTCCCCAATCCCCAGTCATAATATAAGAGTCTAATAGTCAGGACTGCTGCACCATGTATCAAACTGACCCGCCACTTCCCCCAAAAGAAGTATTACCCACGATGTATGATCTCAAGAGTGAAGATCCAGAGGAACCTGGTTTGCCAGATCAGTTTCATTTGTTGCAACCGCGCCTATTAGACGAAACTTTTCGTCCGCCAAATTACCCCAGTGAACAGATATTTACTGCTAGTGATTTAAATCTTTACTACGATCCACGCCATCCTCTGTGGTATAAACGACCAGATTGGTTTGCCGTTATGGGTGTTTCCCGTCTCTACGAACAACGGAATTTGCGTTTAAGTTATGTAGTTTGGCAAGAAGGCGTTAATCCTTTTATTGTGGTGGAATTGCTATCTCCTGGTACTGAACAAGAAGATTTGGGACAAACAAAATTGCGGGATGTTGAACAACCTCCAGGAAAATGGGAAGTGTATGAACAAAGTTTGCGAATTCCCTACTACGCTATCTTTGACCGCTATCAATATGAATTTAGGATGTTTAAATTAGATGGCGGTAGTTATTCGGAAATAAAACTCACTGAACCACGCTTTTGGATACCAGAAATTGGGTTGGGGTTGGGTGTTTGGCAGGGTAGCTATCAAGATGTCGAACAGCCTTGGTTACGTTGGTATGACAGGAGCGGCAACTGGGTGTCAACTGCTGTAGAACAAGAAAGACAACGCGCTGAACAGGAAAGACAACGTGCCGAACAAGAAAGACAACGTGCTGAACAGGAAAGACAACGTGCTGAAAGACTAATAGCACAATTGCGATCGCTTGGTGTTGAACCTGATGATCAATAGACATCTCCAAGAAAGAATCTAAAACAACCGCATAGTATAGATATGAAGCGTTTTTGAAAAAAATATGGGAGAAAAAGTAATTACGGCTGTGTTTGATGGCAAAGCATTTTATCCTACAGGAGCGATCGCCTTACCAGTTAATACCCGTGTACGTTTAACTATAGAAGTTTTACCACCTGATGCTCAAGAAACAGTATCGTTTTTAGCAACGGCGCGATCGCTGCAATTGACGAGTCCGCCAGATTTGTCTGCTAACATTGACAAGTATTTTTACGGTCAGGGAATTCTGCATGAAACCTGAAGTGTTTCTTGATACCTCATTTGCAATTGCTTTAGCTGCACCCCAAGATCATTTGCATCAACGAGCTGTACACTTGGCTAAGTTGTTAGAAACAGCCGATACACGCCTGATTACGACACAGACAGTGATGCTGGAAATAGGTAATATCCTGTGTCAAAAACCTCATCGTTATGAGGCGATCATGCTGTTAAATTCTCTAGCCGTTGATCCCAAGGTAGAAATTGTTCCTTTATCTCAGGAATTATATGAAAGAGCTTTCCAGTTATACTGTGAAAGCCCTGACAAAGAGTGGGGATTTGTTGATTGTGTATCCTTTATTGTGATGCAATTCTGTGGAATTACGGAAGCTCTCACAGCTAATGAGCATTTTCAACAAGCGGGATTTCGAGCCTTACTGCGAGAAACTTGCTCATGAGTAAAATATCATCAAGTCCGGCGTTCGATAATTGCCTTGATGTTGGGGATAGCAGCCATCACAGCTTCCATGCTGGGAGTAGTGTTTTGCCAACTTTCCCGTGCTTCTAGTCGTTCTGCCCATGCTAATAAACGGGGGTACGTCTCAAAGGAGAAGCCAAACATGGGCAAAGAAGGAATTAATGTCCCAGCAACCACTTCTGCTAGGGTGAAATCTTCGCCAGCAAAGTAAGTTTGTTCTCCTAAAAGATTTTCGTAAAACTGTACAGCTGCCGCTATGCGCTGTTGGGCAAACTCTAACTTTTGAGTATCGGTGTCCAACTCGACTAATTGCCGAGTTAATAGCATAGTAGCAGGTTGCAACTCATTGAGTGTAATCATTTCTACCATACGAATTGTAGCGATCGCTTGCGGCTCACTAGGCATCAAGGATGGCGTGGGATACTTCGCTTCTAAATAATCTAAAATCGCCAGAGATTCCACCACGCGCAATACCTCATCCACTATCACAGGGACACGCTGGAGGGGATTAATGGCCGTGAAGTTTTCTTGAAACTGATCCCCATCTAGACTTACTAGACATGGCTCAAAGGGAATTTGTTTTTCCAGTAATGCCACCCAAACACGACGCGCATTGATAGAAATGGGATTGTAGTAAAACTTCAGCATTGCCACCCTAAGTTCACAACTACGCTCTTCACTATACGCTAATATCGTTCTCTTCTAGCTCGCAACAGTCAGGAGGATGGTAAAAGTGGCAAAATGAGAAAGTCAAGAAATGAATATACACTTTGGTTAAGAGAAGATTATTAAAAAACCCAATTTTGATTAAAATAAAGATGAGAAAACATACCTAGTTTTACTTGTATAACTCCACTCTTTTAGAATTAGGATTGGTAGGAGATCTGTTGCATATTCCAAAAAGTATTCAAGTCGGAGACAAAGTTTTAATTCTACGTCCAGCATATGTAGCCGGAAAGGTTGGCGTAGTTTGTGGGCGGGAGTCGCTTGCAGATGGACAATCAACCAACCGTTGGCTCATCCAAGTGGAGATGGAAAATATTGTGGTGTCATTAAACTCCCAGGAATTTCAAGTTCTTAATCCAAATTGAGGAAGGTTGATTGTTACCGTTAGTCTAAAGTTAATCCTTGACAAAAAATGTAGTGTAACGCCGTGTGCAACTTTCTCTCAAACCTAACCCCCAACCCCTTCCCTTGTAGGGAAGGGGAGCAAGAGCCAATTAGCTAATTATCAGCACGTTCCAGAGTTGTACATATTTCCAACGATAAATCAATGGTGATGTAGGTTATTTTCGCCACGGTTCAGAATTATTAAGTAAAGCGATAGACTCAATTCGTGGCATAGTGGAAATAGAACAAGCAGAGAGCGATCGCTCCCTAGAACGCACAGTTCAAATATTCGGTATCGGCTTTGGTAGCGGCGCAATTGTTTCTGGCGTAATCGTCCAACACATCGACAAAATCAGTCAACTCCTAGCAGCCATATCTCCTGATAACCAACCCCATCCCTTTGACGCATCTTTATTATTGAGTGTTTTAGCTACCGTGTTTTTTATTGGCGTGGGTTTGCTGCTCACCAAATCAAGAAGGTAGGGAAGGAGACAACAAAGACAAGGATTACCAGCAACGCATCACCGTAGTATTCATCAAAGAGCGATCGCCATTTATCTTTATAGATAGAGCGATCGCTATTCATATATTTTTCAGATCGAATGGTTCAAAAAAGCCCGTCCTATGGCAATCTGAGAGACAGAGGCTCATGAATTTTGATATTTTAGCTACAGCAAATCTCCCTAATAAGGTTATGCAAACTCTGCCGACTCCCGCAACATCCGCTACCACAGCAAATCAACCCATATTTGATACCACCATCAAACGCCGTAAAACCCGTCCGGTAAAGGTGGGAAATGTCACCATCGGCGGCGGCTACCCTGTAGTCGTGCAGTCAATGATTAATGAAGACACCCTAGACATTGATGGTTCTGTAGCCGCTATTCGTCGGTTGCACGAAATTGGCTGTGAAATTGTCCGTGTCACAGTGCCTAGTATTGCTCATGCCGTAGCGTTAGCAGAAATTAAGCAAAAACTCATTAAAACTTACCAAGATGTGCCAATTGTTGCCGACGTGCATCACAATGGCATGAAAATCGCCCTGGAAGTTGCCAAGCACATTGAGAAAGTGAGAATTAATCCAGGGTTATATGTGTTTGAAAAACCAAACGCTAACAGAACCGAATATACCCCAGCCGAATTTAACGAAATCGGCGAAAAAATCCGCGGAACTCTAGAACCTTTAGTAGTTTCCCTGCGCGATCAAGGTAAAGCCATGCGAATCGGTGTAAATCACGGTTCTCTAGCGGAAAGAATGCTGTTCACCTACGGCGACACCCCAGAAGGCATGGTAGAGTCTGCCTTAGAGTTTATTCGCATCTGTGAATCTCTAGACTTCCGTAACTTGGTCATTTCCATGAAAGCCTCACGAGTTCCAGTGATGGTAGCTGCCTATCGCCTCATGGCGAAGCGCATGGATGAATTAGGGATGGATTACCCCCTACATTTAGGTGTGACAGAAGCTGGTGATGGCGAATACGGAAGGATTAAATCTACAGCCGGGATTGCCACCTTACTAGCTGATGGTATCGGTGATACAATCCGCGTCTCTCTAACAGAAGCACCAGAAAAAGAAATTCCCGTTTGTTACAGCATCCTCCAAGCATTAGGTTTGCGGAAAACAATGGTGGAATACGTAGCTTGTCCTTCCTGTGGACGCACCTTATTCAACCTAGAGGAAGTCTTACATAAAGTCAGGGAAGCCACAAAACATTTAACCGGCTTAGACATTGCTGTCATGGGTTGCATAGTCAATGGCCCCGGAGAAATGGCTGATGCTGACTATGGTTATGTAGGCAAAACCCCAGGCTACATCTCCTTATATCGTGGCAGAGAAGAAATCAAAAAAGTGCCAGAGGATCAAGGCGTAGAAGAGTTGATTAATTTAATCAAAGCAGATGGACGTTGGGTAGATCCTTAAAGGAAGCAGGAGGAGATAAGGGAGTAAGGGGAGATGAGGAGGATGAGCAGGATGAGGGAGAATTTATTCTTCATGCCCCATCCCCAGTCCCCAGTCCCCAATCCCCAATCCCCAATCCCCAATCCCCAATCCCCAGTCCCCAATCCCCAATTAATAAACTTTTTGTAAACAGCAAACAGCTAGGTCGCCGGATTATAGATTATTTTGATGAAGTTAGAAATACATCTCGGTCGTTACAGTTTACCCTGTGTTAGATTGAGCATACTGACTATAAATTTTTCCCTCTGACGCAGCTGTCATTATGGTGATTACAAAAAGTAGGCTTGTTTTGGGTGCTACGGCAGTAACACTCTCCACGATCGCAGTTACTAGCCTTGGCATTCACTCTCGCGGTCAGGCGTTATTCAAAGCTAGTCCCAAGGAATTGGTAGACGAAGTTTGGCAAATCGTGCAGCGCCAATATGTAGACGGAACTTTCAATCAGGTTGACTGGGTAGCTGTACGTAAGGAGTACCTAAACAAGACCTACAGTAGTCAGGAAGAAGCTTACAAGTCCATACGGGAAATGCTGAAAAAGCTAGAAGACCCATATACCCGGTTTATGGATCCGCAAGAATTCAAGAATATGCAGGTTGATACCTCTGGAGAACTCACAGGTATCGGTATCACCATCAGCCAAGATGAAAAAACCAAGCAACTGGTAGTAATTGCCCCCATTGAAGATACACCTGCATTTAAGGCAGGCATTCTTTCTAAGGATGTCATCCTCAAAATAGACGGCAAAAGCACTAAGGGAATGGATACCAACCAAGCGGTATCCTTAATCCGAGGTGAACCTGGGTCAAAAGTAGTCTTGACTATCCAGCGCAACGGTCAACAAAAAGAATTTAAAATCACACGGGCGCGGATTGAAATCCATCCCGTACGTTTTTCCCAACAGCAAACTCCTGTAGGCAAAGTTGGCTACATCCGGTTAAATCAATTTAGTGCCAACGCTGCCAAAGAAATGCAGCAAGCCATTAGAAATTTAGAAAAACAGCAAGTAGATGGCTACATAATGGATTTGCGCGGTAATCCTGGCGGTTTGTTATTCGCCAGTGTGGAAATTGCGCGGATGTGGCTAGATAAAGGCACCATTGTTTCTACCATTGACCGCAAAGGAGAACAAGAACGAGAAGTAGCTAATGGGCGTGCTTTGACGAACAAACCCTTAGTCATCCTGATCGATAAAGGTTCAGCTAGTGCCAGTGAAATTCTCTCAGGTGCGTTGCAAGATAATAAACGTGCTGTCTTAGTAGGTACGCAAACCTTTGGTAAAGGCTTAGTACAATCTGTACGTCCACTAGAAGATGGTTCAGGTTTGGCAGTCACAATTGCTAAGTATCATACCCCCAGTGGGAAAGATATTAACAAGCATGGTGTAGATCCAGATGTCAAAGTAGAGTTGACGGATGCTCAACGTCAAGAATTATGGCTACGTGAACGGGACAAAATCGGCACATCAGCAGATCCCCAATTCGCTAAAGCTTTGGAAGTCTTGGGTAAACAAATTGCTGCCCAAAGAACACCAACGGCAGACACAAATCAAAACACCCAATTATAAATTTACTGGGGTTGGCACTTGCCAGCCCTAATTAATCCGATGCGGCGGGCGATCGCTTCCTCTGGCGAACTAAAAGGCCCCCACTGTTCAATAATATTTACACCATCGTCCCCAACTTGCTCGCTGGGGACGATTTCACAATTACCTGTATTTTGCTTGACAATATACCAAGTTTGTGCAGTAGTCATAGAATTAACAGATTGCTAGCATTAGCCTTAAGCACTCTATCATGACCAACCCATGCCCTCACCGTTTCCGGGGATGAACCCCTACCTGGAAAATCCAGAACTCTGGCCAGAAGTTCACAGTAGATTAATAATTGCGATCGCAGATGAAATCGCTCCTCAACTGCGACCAAAATACCGTGTAGCAGTAGAAAAACGCGTATATCAAATGACAGATGAAAATTCTGTTTTAGTTGGTATTCCTGATGTAGTTGTTGGACGTTCTCTGACGAATTCCGAAAAGGAACAATCTACACTTGCTGTAGCTTCACCACCAGCAAAACCTGTGACTGTTAACGTTCCCATACCAGAAGAAGTTAGGGAAAGCTATCTACAAGTGCGAGAAGTGGGAACAGGGGAAGTTGTAACAACAATTGAGGTACTTTCACCTAAAAATAAACGTCCTGGTGAGGGAAGAAAAGCATACGAAAGCAAACGTCAGCAAATATTAGGTAGCTTCACTAATCTAGTAGAAATTGACTTATTACGCAGTGGTGAACCTATGCCTATTGTGGGAATGCCGATTACATCAAACTATCGAATTTTGGTGAGTCGTAGTGAATACCGCCCCAAAGCAGAATTATATCCTTTTGAGTTGCAAGAACAAATTCCCACTTTTTTGTTACCCTTACGTCGGGGTGATACAGAACCAATAATAGATTTAAAAGTATTAATAGATGGTGTATACGATCGCGCCGGATTTGATTTAGCTATAGATTATACACAGGAGCCAGTTCCACCCCTTCCAGAAACTGATGCAACTTGGGCAAATACATTATTACAACAGCTATGAACTTTCGTGAAGAGTTTAAACTGCTACTACGCGCTCGCTACCCATTAATTTATATTCCCACCTATGAAGAGGAACGGGTAGAAACAGCGATTCGAGAAGAAGCTAACAATCAAGGTAATCGCCCTGTATATACTTGGGATTTTGTGGATGGCTACCAAGGAAACCCCAATGATGAGGGATTTGGACGGCGTAACCCTCTGCAAGCTTTGGAATTTGTGGAAAAATTATCAGCCTCAGCCCCAGCCATTTTAATTTTACGAGACTATCATCGGTTTTTAGATGATGTGGCGATCGCTCGCAAACTCCGCAACCTAGCGCGACTGTTGAAGTCGCAACCTAAGAATATTGTCTTGTTATCGCCCCGCATTGCGATTCCTGATGATTTAACCGAAGTCTTAACGGTTGTCGAGTTTCCTTTACCCGCCGGTAACGAAATTAAAACAGAGGTAGAACGCTTATTACAAGCCACTGGTAATTCTCTGTCAGGGAAAGTTATAGATGATTTGGTGCGTTCTTGCCAAGGGTTATCAATGGAACGGATACGCCGAGTTTTAGCCAGAGCGATCGCTACCCACGGGGAATTACAACCGGAAGACGTAGATTTAGTTTTAGAGGAAAAACGCCAAACTATCCGCCAAACCCAAATCCTCGACTTTTACCCCGCCACAGAGCAAATTTCTGATATTGGTGGACTAGATAACTTGAAAGATTGGCTATTGCGGCGCGGTGGTTCATTTACTGAACGGGCGCGTCAGTATGGTTTACCCCATCCTAGAGGCTTATTATTAGTAGGGATTCAGGGAACAGGTAAATCATTAACCGCCAAAGCGATCGCTCATCATTGGCATTTACCTCTACTACGGTTAGATGTAGGACGGTTATTTGCAGGTTTAGTCGGTGAATCAGAATCTCGCACCCGCCAAATGATCCAAGTGGCGGAAGCCCTAGCCCCTTGTGTGTTGTGGATTGACGAAATAGACAAAGCCTTTTCGGGGCTTGGTAGCAAAGGTGACGCAGGAACAACCAGCCGGGTATTTGGGACATTTATCACCTGGCTAGCAGAAAAAACCTCCCCTGTGTTTGTGGTGGCTACCGCCAACGACATCCAAGCCTTACCGCCAGAAATGCTGCGTAAAGGCAGGTTTGATGAGATTTTCTTTGTTGGCTTACCTACTCAAGAAGAAAGAAAAGCCATTTTTAATGTACATTTATCCCGACTGCGCCCCCACAATTTGAAAAATTATGACATTGAGCGGTTAGCATACGAAACACCAGATTTTTCTGGAGCCGAGATTGAGCAAACGTTAATTGAAGCAATGCACATTGGATTTAGTCAAAACCGAGATTTTACCACTGATGATATTTTGGAATCAGCCAGTCAGATTATTCCCCTAGCTAGAACAGCTGTTGAGCAAATTCAAAAACTGCAAGAATGGGCAGCTGCGGGGAGAGCGCGTCTAGCTTCCAAACAAAGTCCTTTAAGCGATACTTTCGGTAAGCTCCGCTAACATACCCCCATACAGTGGCAACAATTAGCGAATTCAAGGTCAATAGTCCATAATTCACAGTTAATGATTAATATGGACTATTGACTAATGACCATTAATGGTGATGAGGATATAAATATGCTTTCTGGTTTACTTAAATTTATATTGGGATTTTTATTAGCGATCGCGGTTTTAGTTGGTAGCGGTGTTGCTGTAGCACTCTATTTCATTAATAGAACAGCAATCCCACCTGCCAGACCGATTTATGCTAATGATAGTCCTGCCGTAAAAGCCCCAACTCCCCAAAAAACTGACGGACAAAATCCACCTACACCCACGCCTCAATCTACAACTTCACCTAGTCCAACCACATCTCCCTCACCCTCCCCTTCTCCCACAGCTACATCAGAAGCATTACCGCCAGGAGCCTACCGAGGACGTGTCACCTGGAATCAAGGCTTAAGCTTACGGGCTGAACCCACTCAAGATGCTCAACGTGTGGGCGGTGTTGGTTTTAACGAAAAAATTATCGTTTTGCAAGAAAACCAAGATAAAAGCTGGGTGAAAATTCGCACCGAAACTAGCCAACAAGAAGGTTGGGTAAGAGCAGGTAATATTGGACGTGAGAGTGAATGATTAAACCAATTCGCAATTCGCAATTCGCAATTCGCAATTCGCAATTCGCAATTCGCTTTTTCCGTGTTATGAAGGGGATTTAGACCCCACCACAACACTTGGGCTTGATAGAAGTCGGGGACTTAAACCCCTAAATTTTGTTAATTAGAAAGTTAATAGTCAATAGTTATGATTATCACCCTAGAAAAGTGGTATATTTTGATATAAGTTATATTTGCAACATTCAATGCAACTTACTTAATATAGGACTCCTATTTGATTCGTGTTGGTGTAGCCTGCGCTAACGCATAAAACACTCAATACACCTCTACTCCCTTCTTTCCTATTGCCTATTCTATTGATATCAGACAATAGCAGTATATTTTCAGTTTCCCTGTCAATGATCGCCTAGCATCCAAATTTCTTTGCTTCTCTGCTGGAATTTAACTGAATTGGAGTTTTTTCCCAAAGTTTCCGCGATGGTTGAACTCTTTTAGTACATCAAATTCCAGACAAGAGAATTTTTATCACTCAAAAAGTAGCAAGAAAATTATGGACACCATTAGTTATGTGCATCTAGCCTCAGTCTACGAAGCGTCTGAAAGCATTGAATTTGTTCCGCTCCAGATTAACTGGCAATTTTTACAATGGCGGAAATTGTCTAGTGTTGCCGCCATGCGTTTTTTATCAGTGGCGCTCACTATAGGGATTTTAAACATTGCTGAAGAAGCATTAGCACTTCAGAAAGTAGGCAGTAGTGGGGCTGAAGTTGCAAATATTCAAAGGTGTTTAAAAAGATTAGGTTTTTTTAACGGCCCAGTCACAGGTAAATTTGCTACTTTGACACAAAGGGCGGTGATTGGTTTCCAGCGAGCCAATAGATTAACGCCTGATGGTGTAGTTGGTAGCGGTACACAAACAGCTATCCAAAGAGCTTGTCAGGTTGGAGTTGGCAGTAGAAACACTAGCGTCGGATTACAGTTTGGTAGTAGAGGCGCGGCTGTTTCCCAACTACAACGGAATTTGCAGCAGTTGCGTTATTTTAATGGCCCTAACACTGGCTATTTTGGCTCAGAGACTCAGCAAGCAGTTATCCGCTTTCAACGAGCTTCGGGAATCACGGCTGATGGTGTTGTTGGTTCTAGAACTGCACAAGCCATCAGTAATGCTGTGAATGGAGGTAATGTTGGTGGTGAATATCCTGTTCTGTCTGAAGGTAGTCGTGGACAAGCTGTCACTAGACTGCAACAGCGTTTACGGCAGTTGGGATATTTTAATGCTACACCTACGGGCAATTTTAGAGGTCTGACTAGAGATGCTGTCATAGCCTTTCAACGCCGAGCCGGACTTTCGGCGACGGGGGTTGTGAATCGTCAAACGTGGAATGCCCTAGAGGGTATTTCTTCAACACCAAATAGAAACAGTCTGTCGTCCTCACAAGTCAGAGAATTGCAGCAACGACTGCGGGATTTAGGATATTTTAATACCAACCCTACTGGTACTGTCGGTAATATCACCCGTAATGCTATCATCCAATTTCAGCGAGATAACAGACTAGCGGCTGATGGCATTGCTGATTTACAAATATTAGAGGCAGTACGTAGAGTCAGGCAAACTAGATCCCCTAATCAGCTCAGTAGAGATGTTCTGTTTGTCGGCGACAGAGGTGAAAATGTCAGAGCAGTGCAACAGCGTTTAACAGAGTTGGGCTATTTTGATGGTAGTATAGACGGCTACTTTGACGAATATACTAGAGCATCTGTAGCTAGTTTCCAGCAAGCCTATCAAATCAACCCAACGGGGAGGGTTGATTGGCAAACATGGCAAGCATTAGACTTTAATAGCGTTAATACTCCCATCGCTGTCAATAATTTCAATAACTTTAGCAATCCTATTCCTGTAGATAATCGTTCTAATCAGTTTGGCAATAATCGCTATGTGGTAGTAGTGCCAATTACCAATCCCAATACTCTCAATCAGGTGCTACGTTATGTACCCAATGCTTTTGTCGCTAGATCCAATTTAGGCAATTATGTCAATGCTGGCGCATTTAGCGATCGCTCCTTTGCCGAGCAAAGATCCAGAATGTTACGCTCCAATGGTGTAGATGCGAGAGTGCAGTATTTCTAGGAGTGGGGAGTAGGGAGTGGGGCGTAGGGAGTGGGGGAGTGGGGGAGCAGGGGAAGATGTAGCTTGCTTCCCGTAGGGTGGGAGTGAGGGGAGTGGGGGAAGATGTAGCTTGCTTCCCGTAGGGTGGGAGTGAGGGGAGACAAGGTAGAATTTTTACCCAATCCCCAATCCCCTCAAGTTAACAACCGAACTTGAGAACCTTGTTGATTTTTATTCACCTCGATTCTGGCTTGGAAAGCTTCCTTGAGGTGGGGCATATGGGTGACGGTGAGGATGCAGGCAAAATCATTGGCGATCGCATTAATAGCAGCAATCAGGCGATCGCATCCTTCCGCGTCCTGTGTCCCAAAACCTTCATCTACAATCAATAATTGCAATGCTGCTCCAGCTCTTTGTGCTAATAATTTCGCCAAGGCTAACCGAATTGCAAAGTTAATTCTAAATGCTTCCCCACCAGAGTACGTCTCATAGGCGCGTGTGCCTCTGGCATCGGCAATTAAAATATCTAAGGTGTCAATTAATTTGGCATTTTTCTTGGTAGATTTGCCGTGTCGTCCTGCCTTTTGGGTAATAAATTGTACGTGTAACTGATTCCCACTCAGTCGGGAAAGTAATTGATTTGTCTCCGCTTCTAATTGAGGTAACACATTCTCAATCATCAAAGCTTGGATGCCATTTTTACCAAACGCTTGCGTTAATTCCTGATATACTCGATGTTGTCGTTTGCATGATTGCAGTTGTTGCTGCTGTTCCTCATACTGAGTTTGCAGATTTTCTAGTTGCAGTACCAACTGTTCTAAACGCCCCAACTGACTGATACATTCATCAAGTTGTCGTCTGCGGGTGGCTATTTGTTGCTCTAAAGCTTGAATCTGCTCAATGGGATTGGCAGATGCAGCTAACTGTTGCTCAATGCTGGTAATTTGGGTAGCTAGTTGTTCACGCTCTTGCAATCTGGCGGTTCTAGATGTTGCTAAATCTTGTAATCGCCCTTGGAGTTGGGGATATTGTTGTTGGGCTGATACCAATTGCTGATAGCGTAATTGCCAAGATTGGGCTTGACGGAGGGCAGTGCGGAGGTTGTTGTGCTGCTCAGAACTATAGCCAATTTCGTTGATTTGCGCCTCCAAAGCCTTGATTTGTCTGGCACAGTCAGAGTCTATTTGCTCTTGCTGGATTCTCGTTTGTAATTGAGTGATTTGGGCTTGTAATTCTGGTTTACGGGCTGCTAGTTGGGCTTGACGTTTAGCCGCGTCTTTGATTTGCCCTTGTTTAATTTCTGCCCACCGCCACCTTTCTACTTCGCTTCGCGCCAGAGCATGGTCTTGCTCATTGTAATTCAGTTGTTGCAGATATTGTTCTAATTGTCGGAGTTCGGCTTGTTGGGCTGAGGCGTAATCACCAGCTTGGAGCGATCGCTCTAGATGTTGTCTTTCGGCAGCTAATTGCTGTAACTGTTGTTCTGCGTCACTGGTAGATTGTAATTGCGCGGCTAATTGTCCTCTTTGCTCTCTTAAGGTGTCATAAACTTGCAATTTCTGGGCTATTTCCCGGTATTCTTGCCTCAATAGTTGAATTTCTCTATCTGAAACCGCCATTTGTTCCCGAAATACCCACAACTGCCCCTCAGTCTCTTTGTACTCATCTTTGGTTTTGTCTACTACCCGATTCCAATGATGTTCATCCAAAGGGCGTTCACATAATGGACAGATAGCATCGGGATGACGCAGCATTTGCAATTTCTGCTCTAACTCTCCCAATAATCTTTCATATTCCCGGTGTTGAGCTTGCAGACGTTCTATAAAGTGTCGTCTTTCTTGTCCTTTTTCCTGAACTCGTTGCAGATAAACCCGATCCTTCTCCATTTGATCAATCTGCATTGCGACTTCCATCACTGCTTGTTGCAGTTGGGGTTGGCGTTGCGAAGCTCGTTTGAGTTGGTTTTCTGTAGCTTGTAGCTGTTCTAGTCGCGCTACCAACCCAGCATGAACCCGATCTAAATGACTTTGTAAATTTTGTCGTTGCTGCAATAAAGGCGCAACTTGCATCTGTAGTTCATCTAAATGAGCTAGATGACGACGGGCGGCGGCGAGTTGGGCTAAGGCAGATTCAATTTCCCCGGATTTAGCCAGGGTTTGGTGAATTTCTTGCTCTTGCTGTTGTAAAGCTGCCAGTTGTCCTTGAACTTGTTGTAGTTGCCTTTCTAACTCGTGAATTTGTTTAGTGAGTTGTTGCTGTTTTTGTTGCCGGAGTGCCGTAGCTTGAGTATGTTGTTCAAATTTCAGGGCGAAGGCTTCTTCTTCCGATTGCAGATTTTGATAATGGGCGTAGCCGTTTTTTATCTCCGTTTCTTGGTTGAGTAAGGCTGTTAATTGGGCAATTTGACTTTGTAATGCTCCTTGCTCTTGTTGTAGGCGATCGCAATCTTGAGTTAAATTTTGATATTGCTGCCTGACAAAGTTCAGCTGTTGTTCCCAATTTGTACGTTGATGTTGGACAACTTGCAAACTTTGCAGTTGAATATTGTCGAAAGCTTGTATTTGTTGTAGTTTGTTAATTTCAGCTTCTAATTCTGCCCGTTGAGCTTGAGTTGTCTGGCGTTGTTGTAACTGAGTTTTAATCGACTCCAAAGAACGCTCTAGTTCTTCGGCTCTAGCTTTACATTGCCGCGATAATTCTTTAGCTCTTTCCTCTAATTGATCATATTGATTGAGCTTGAGTAACTCTGCTAAAATCTCTTTCCTTTCGCTAGGACGTTTGAGCATGAATTCATCTGCACGTCCTTGACGCAAATAAGCAGAATTAATAAAAGTATCGTAATCTATCTTAATGTATTCTAAAATCAATTCCTGGGTGGCTCGGACTCCCTTAGCAGTCAGGGGACGAAACCCAGAGGGCGTTTCAATTTGAAATTCTAAAACCCCAGCCGCACCCCGAACTCTAGTGCGGATGATGCGATATGTTTGTTGGTTGTTTTGGAAAGTGAAATCAACCCTAACTTCTTTAGCACCAGAATGAATCACATCGTCTTCAGCAGCAGCTCGGCTTTCACCCCAAACTGCCCATGTAATTGCTTCGAGCAGGGATGATTTACCCGCTCCATTAGCACCACAAATACAAGCCGTGTGCAAACCCCGAAAATCTACAGTCGCATCACGGTAACTCAGAAAGTTTTTGAGGATAAGTTGTACTGGGATCATTCAGGCTATATCGCCACATCTACATTTTTTTAACTAGCAGTACAGATGCACTCTTTGATAGTTTAGCTAGGTGTTTATCAGCTTTCTAGTCTAGAAGACCGCAAATTTACAAAAATTTACATTATTGATGAGTGAATTTTTCTGGTGAGACAAATTATTTTTACTCTCTATAAATGAAAATTCAATTTGCTCAACATCAAAACATAGTGAAAATCTCTCCTCCACTTGTGGAATTCCAAAGATTAGGAACTACCAGAAATTAAATTATTTCATCCCCTACACCTTAAAGCCAGGGTTTTCTGGGCAGAACGTAAAAAACCTACATCTGCCCCTCAAAGCCTCAATGTGGGGAACAATGCTTATGCACAGGTTGCAAAACACTCAGAAACAATCTCAGTAAGTCCTCGTCATTGATAGATATCACAGTATGAATACCATAGCTATTTATGAACTATCGGAATTATTGCCAATCTGGAGCCGCCGCACTCATGGCAATCACAGTGACTACAGGTGCTATCACTCCGATGATTGCCTTTGCCCCTGCTGCTCATGCTCAATATAATATTGGGCAAAGTAGAACAACTATTATCCCGGCTGGGGTGAATTTTCCTGTTAGATACGATAAGGAAAAAATCGTTGTTACTCGTGGAGAAACCTTACCGCTAACCTTGAGAATTGCTAACAATATCATTGATCGGAATAGAAATGTGTTGATTCCTGCTGGTACTGAAGTTGTTGGACAACTAGAACCAGTATATTTTGACGGCAGATTTTCCACAGACAGAAACGATCAAAATAATATCAGAGGTGTCCGGTTTGTCGCCAGAGAATTAGTTTATGCTTCTGGCAGAAGGCAAACAATTAACGCTAACTCTCAGACATTCACTCAAACCGAGAAAATTAGCAAAAACGATTCTAGCAAAGTATTAACAGATGCAGCGATTGGTGCTGGTGCAGCAGCTGCAATTTCACTGATTACAGGTAATCGCAGAATTGAGATTTTAGAACCTGTCGGTGGTGCTGCTGCTGGTGCTTTAGCTAGCATATTACTACGGAGGAAAGAAGCTGAAGTCTTCGTGATTAGACCAGAACAAGACTTAAGACTATCACTAAATACTAACTTGAATGTGGATTTAATCCGCTAGTAACCCGTACTGAATTTTAGTTGTGAAATTCATTATCCCCCATCAGCGATCGCTATTCTCAGAGTAAGTAGGCGATCGCTTAATTTTTGCCCAATTAATTATTCAAAAATAACAGCCCAACATCCTTAGACCTCTTTCATTAACCTTACAGCTTTGATATCAGCAAATATTCTATTACTTATTGCAGATTTTTCATAATATAAATACTCATTTTGTCTGACATACTTGCGTAAAAAATATTTCCCACAATATAGATATAGTAGAAACTTTTTATTGTATATTTTTGTCTAAGGATTTAACAAGAAAACAAATAATTGTGTGAGGCAATAAAGTATATGTTTAATTTAAATCGTTGGCAATCTGGCACAGCTGCACTCATGGCTTTAAGTGTCACAGCAGGAACTGTCGCACCTTTTGTTGTAGCTGCTCCATCCTTTGCTCAAAATACCTTTTTTGATGTTTCATCTAACTATTGGGCAGCACCTTTTATTCGAGAATTATCACAACGTGGTGTCATTGCTGGGTTTCCTGATGGTAGTTTCCGCCCAGAAGAACCAGTAACTCGCGCTCAATTTGCCGCAATGGTCAATAAAGCTTTCCAAAAAGCACCACAACGGCAAGCTATTAGATTTGTAGACGTACCTACCAACTATTGGGGATATAGTGCGATTCAGCAAGCCTATACCATCGGTTTCTTGTCAGGTTATCCCGGCAACCGCTTTGAACCAAACCAAGCCATTCCCCGACAGCAAGTTTTAGTTTCCCTCGCCAACGGACTACAATATAATCCCGGTGCTAACGTTGAAAGCACTCTGCAATATTTCAACGATGCCAATAATATAGCTGGTTATGCTCGTAGCCCCATCGCTGCCGCCACAGAGCAAAAAATCGTCGTTAATTACCCCAATGTCAGGTTTTTAAATCCCACCGCCACTGCTACCCGCGCCCAGGTAGCAGCTTTTATCTACCAAGCATTAGTTAGTTCCAATCAAGCCTCAGCTATTAACTCTCCCTATATCGTGGCTCTTCAAACCACAACCCCTACACCTATAGCGGTAACAATTCCTCAAGGAACAGTTATCCCAGTGAAGTACGACAAGGCAGAAAAAATCCTGGTGACAAAAGATGAAACAGCACCCTTGACACTTACAGTAGAACAAAATGTCATCACCCAAGAAGGTGCTGTAGTTGTTCCGGCTGGTAGTCAAGTAATCGGTCAACTCAGACCTGCACAGGGTGGTTCTCAATTCGTTGCTAACAAACTGGTTTTAACTACAGGTCAAGAGTACGACATCAGCGCCACTTCTGAGGTCATTACCAAAACAGAAACCGTTAGAAAAGGTACTAGCACCGGTACAATTCTCAAGAATACTGTTTTAGGTGCAGGTGCTGCTGCTGCTGTATCTGCGGTTACAGGCGATCGCGCCGTTGCCACGGAAGAAGTTTTAGGCGGTGCTGCTATTGGTGGTTTAATTGGCTTATTCTTTGGCAGAAATAGCGTTGATTTAATCGCTATCGACCCAGACACCGACTTACAAATGACTATTAATCAGAATTTACAAGTTTCATTGAGATAGTTAATAGATAAGATAGGGTGATTGGTGTAAAGAATTGGTTTTTTAAACTACGATCAACTATACTTCTCAATCATTAACCCAATAACTAATGACTATTGACTAATAGGCAACCAAATAATCACAGTTGTTCCCGGCGCATCAGGTGAAGCGATCGCCCAATTAATTGCAGGGCTGAAAACTTCGATTTCACCTTGCATTTGCTCAATTAATTGTTTAGCGATCGCGATTCCTAAACCTGTGCCGGGAATTTCTGTTTGCGCTTGTACTCCCCGGTAATGTCTCTCACCAAGATGGGCTAAATCTTCTGGGGGAATTCCAGGGCCAGTATCACTAATAGCAATGCCTTGTAAATTAGCTTTTTCTCGTCCTAATTGTATGTAAATATTGCCACCTGGGGGTGTATATTTAATGGCATTATCCATGATATTACTCAATACCTCTTGTAAAGCTTTAATATTTGCTTTTACTAAAGGTAAATTTCGGGGAATATCTGCAATCAATTCCAGATTTTTCTCTTGAGCGATCGCTTGAGCAGATACTAATAGTGGGGCTAATAAATCAGCTAAGGAGCAATCTATTTCTTGCTCTCCAGTGCCGGGTAATAATAATGCTGGTTTCGCTTCTCTTTGTACAGTTGCTTCTACAAATATTTCATTTTTTGGTAGTGAAAGTAGTTCAGAATCTGCATCTACCCAGTCGATGACCTCATCAAATTTTTGCAGTAATTCTTTGAGGCGATCGCTCTCCCTCACGATATTTTCTCCCACATCTCGATTTGGATCTCCTGGTCGCAGTCGCTTTAATAACAACTTGCCAAAGGTGCGTAAGGCAGTTAACGGGTTACGAAACTGATGTAATAAGTTATCTAACAAATCTCGCTGCTGTTCTTGCAAAATTTGCTGTTGATGTAGTTGATGTTGCAACCAGGCGCGACGCTGATCCAAAATACAAGCGATCGCTAGTGTTTGCCCAATATTTTGAATTTGGCTTTGTTCTTGTTCATTCCACGGGCGATCGTCTCTACCCGTCACCAATAATCCCATCATCACACCCTCATGGAGTAGAGGAAAGACAAATTGGTGTCCATTGAGTAAAAATTCTTCTGGAAAATGCTGTTGTTCAGCCTCTGATGCTTCTGTTGATGGTGCTGGTGTTAATAACCTTCCTTGCGGCTGAGGTAGCATCAACACATTTCCTACTTGTAATTGTTTCCTGGTTGTAGCCTCAATAATTTCATCCCCAGGCATGATTACTGCTGTCTCTGGATAAACGACCACAGGAATCAATTTGGCTTCACCTGTAGGAGACTCCACCAATTCTTGGGTTAAATAAACCACACTTAAAGATGCTCCCAGCCCTTGGGTAAGTAGCGCGATTTGCTCTCTACACAGAGCCACAAAATCTGAACTGGCAGACATTAACATTTTTCAGCTCTTGCTCAGGATCACGGAATATGAGGGAAAATTAAATAAGGTACTCTGTTTTCCCCACTCATTTATAAAGCTTAACTAAATCTTTTTAGTAATGGTTTTCGCCAAGGAATTCTTTATTGCTTCACTTTATGATTAATCTACTGTCAATAGTAGTAATTTCCTTGTATCAAAAGTTAAAAAACTATTGATCTTTTGAACTAGAACTTATATAATTACGACGGATTTTGTAGCTATCACTACAATCTATAGCTTGAAAGAGGAGGAAAATAGGTTGGCAAGGAGACGTAAAAGAAAAAGTCGTCGTCGCCAAGAAGGACGGCGGATTTTAGAACACGTGCCTCAATATAGCATCGAAAGCGGCGAAGAAAAACCTGTGACAGCAGCCAGAAAATTCATTCAAGCTGAAGGTATCTTGCCACCAGCGTTGCTACTCGTAAAGCGAAACGAACACACTACAGACCGCTATTTCTGGGCAGAGAAAGGGCTGTTTGGCGCTCAATACGTAGAAGAGAACCATTTCTTGTTTCCGAGCCTGCGGATACTCGAATCTCCCGCAGGTTCAGAACCGGTGGCTGTGGGCAGTCGCTGAGTCACAAATGGATATCTTACCGTGTTGAGTGCAACTTCTGACAACCATTTAACTGGCAAAAATGCTCAGTGTATGCAAAGTTTCCAATTTTTTTAAGTTTGTAACTGATTTGCCAGTAGAGCTAGACCGAGTAATTAGACAATCAACTTCCAGCCAGTGACTTTTAGTTTATCTGGGTTGATTTCTGGTCTCATCATGCACAAGGGAGTCAGGATAGAGTTCAAAGCGTCCAAAAGCGAGAGTTACGTTGTGCTTTCATCCTGTGGATTGCTCAGGAAGCTCTCTCAACACCTCAAGCTTTTCCCTACGATTTTCTATCGTAGGGAAAATAAATACTTGATAGCCTAATATCTATTTACTCAGCTTCCATCCTAAATCCGCATCTTTGTGGCACGAGATTATCAAAATCACTAAAAATTATTCGCCTTTTAGTTGTAGGGCGTTCTGCAACTCAATAATTTCATCCCGATGGGCAGTCACAGTAATTTTGCTAGATGGCTGCTTTTGGCTGAGGTTTGGTTCTAGCTTCAGAAACACCTTTTCCAGTCTGCCAGCTTTCTGCCAATAAAAAAGACCACTCAAAGGCGACAGTAGCAACAGCCCCAAAGAAAGATTGCTGTACTGGGGAAAAAGGAACGATAGGACTAAAGAAAGACAAACCAGACCAACAGCAGCTAGTAGGGTTAAAAACACAGCTAGAAAGATACTAGGTTTGACAAACCCTTCAAAAGTTACTTGGTTGTGTGCTTTGTCTATCCCTACCACTCGGTAAGACCGAGATTGAAAATAATCTTGCAATTTAGGCATAAAGACGGCTTCATCTTGCTCAGATATCAGTTGTGCTGTTTGTGTGCGGTCTTTAGTCGAAGCCCGAATAAAGAAGAACAGCCCAACCGATAACAACAAGGTTAGCAGCAACGTGGATGGCAAAATAGCGGTATCCATAGCTAATTGTTACTGGTTAACTGGAGGTGATTTATTCATTATTAATTATTGGTTAATTTGTCCTCCGATTTATGTAGTTTTGCCAAAGCCGTGCTAAATCCTGGGCTTGACCTTGCCATTCTGGAGAAATCTGGTACATCCGCCGAGGACGGCCTCGCCCTTCGAGTTTCTTCCAATACCCAGTGACAGCACTATGGTCTTCGAGAAATTTGATGGCACTGTAAAGTACAGTATCTGAAAGGCGATAGGTGGGATATTCAGTTTCTAGTTGCTGAATCAACTCAGTGCCGTAGGATTCACCTTGTAGCAAAACATCAAGAATGTAACAAATTGCTAGTTCCTGGCAGAGATAAATTGGCGGAGGATTCTCAAAGAATTGATATATATCCTCAAGTTTCATAGTTAGTGAATGGCTAAAATTATGGCTTAGGGTGAAATCTACATCTTTGTAGTCAGTATATAGTGCTACTCCAATTTGGGTAAGTATATAGTGCTACTTAGGCAGAATTTCCTAAGTAAGTGTCAACATGGGAAGATTTCCTACGGGATAAAGCCGCAGAACAGCTGTAAAAATCTTAGGAGCGCCAAATAATACGCCCCTACCCTAGCTCTAATTAGTGTTGTGAGGAGCAATCAAGACAGTGGTTTTGCCACTCTCTTGGTGTCAAGTAATGCCGAGCTGGTTAGAACTGCTTAAACGTAAGATGCCATCGAAAAAATTTTACAGGTAAAATGCCGTTTTGTCTGTAAATCTGTAAAAGTTAATCAAGACTTTGTGTAATAGTAACTATCCTAGTCAAATCATCAAAAATTCAGACACTTAAAATGCTAGGGTCACAGTCTGTAGATAGATTAAAAAAATACTCAAAACTCAATTTTGGAGCTTGACAGGACTGACGCAAAACACCAAGATTAATTTTCTATACCCTACCCTACGGGATTTAATTATGATTAAAACTAGCAAGTGCCTGGCACGTTGGTGATCAGTATGTCACGAAACTCCGATACTCCATCGTCTTCTTCTAATCTCCGAACAATTGCCCAAACTTTTCGCCTGACAGGCTGGATTAGCTTTTGGATTCAGTTAGTGCTAGGTGTAGTTTCTGGTATTATTGTGCTGCTATTTGCAATTTTTAGTCAAAGAGCGGGCAGTCCCAGTAATAATCCTGGAACTGGGTTTGGTGTCTTTTTAGCAGTTTGTGGACTACTAATCTTATGTGGGGGTATTTATATAGCTTTCAGATACACCAGAATTGGCAACCAACTCATGTCATCCAACCCTAGCAACCGCCCTCGTAAAGTGGAAACAGTACAAGTTTTACGTTTAGGACTATGGATAAATTTAATCGGGACGCTAGTCACACTTTTGGGAGCGCAGGCGATCGTTGGTACATTGGTAGCGAGGTCAATATCGCCCCAAGCTATTACTACTCAATTTTTTGACCCCACCAGAATCATTAGTGGTCTAGATATGCTAGTAGTACAGTCCAACACCAATACTGTCTCAGCTCACTTTGCTGGTTTGGTGGCTTCGCTTTGGCTACTCAATCGCATCAACCGACAACAGTAGCTAAAATGAGACGGGCAAGTATTCTTCCCCACTCCCTACTACCTACTCCCTTGTTTATATAATTTTTGTATTTGCTTTTCCTGTCATAGCAAGTCAAAATCAGTATATGCTGATGTGTTGGCAGGAAGTAGGCAAAAGACTGAGAAAAATCTGTGCTGGATATTAAGCAAATACGGGAAAATTCCCAACTAATTCAGGAACGGTTGAATAGTCGTAGTGGTAAATACGACATAGAACCGATATTACAGTTAGATCGACAGCAACGGGACATAGAAGTGACTCGTAGCCAACTGCAAGCTCGCAGTAATGAAATTGGTAAGCTGGTTGGGCAGAAGATTAAATCTGGTATCAATCCGCAAGACCCAGAAATTCAAAGTTTGCGGGACGAGGGGAACGCTGTTAAAGCCCAATTGAGTGAACTAGAACCCAAAGAAAAAGCACTCAAGGCAGAAATTGAGCAACTTATCCTCGCAATTCCCAACATACCTAGTGATTCTACACCTTTGGGAAAAAGCGAAGAAGATAACGTAGAAGTTCGCCGTTGGGGTGATGAGTACATACCTCAGAATCCCAATATTCTGCCGCATTGGGAAATTGGCGAAAAGCTCGGTATTCTCAATGTAGAGCGAGCTGTAAAAGTTGCCCAAAGTCGCTTTGTCAACTTAATCGGGGCTGGTGCTGCCCTAGAAAGGGCATTAATTCACTTGATGCTGACTATGCAAACCCAAGCCGGGTATGTAGAAGTCAGTCCGCCGATATTGGTAAATAGCGAATCTTTGACGGCGACAGGCCAGTTACCCAAGTTTGCGGAAGAAAGTTTTAAATGTGCTGATGATGATTTGTGGCTAATTCCGACAGCAGAAGTACCCGTGACAAACCTTTACCGGGGGGAGATTCTCGCGGCGGAAGATTTACCTATCTACCACTGTGCTTATACTCCTTGTTTCCGTCGAGAGGCGGGTAGTTATGGGCGGGATATGCGGGGGTTAATTCGCTTGCATCAATTCAATAAAGTGGAGTTGGTGAAATTTGTGCATCCCAGCACCTCTTTTGATGAGTTGGAAAAATTAGTAGGAAATGCGGAAGCAATTTTACAGGCTCTCAAGTTACCTTACCGCGTGATTAATTTATGTAGTGGTGATTTGGGTTTCTCTTCCACTAAAACCTATGATTTAGAGGTTTGGCTACCTTCTTCTGGCAAGTACCGGGAGATTTCTAGTTGTTCCAATTTTGTAGACTTCCAGGCGCGACGGGCAGATATTCGGTTCAAGGAAGTTGGGAAGAAAGGTACTCAGTTTGTGCATACTCTCAATGGTTCTGGTTTGGCTGTGGGGCGCACAATGGCGGCTATTTTGGAAAATTATCAGCAACCGGATGGGACAGTGTTGATACCAGAAGTGTTGCAACCTTTCTTGGGACGTGAAACTTTGTAATTAGATATCTGGTGAATAAGTAGAGGCGTTTTATTGAGCGTCTCTACACATTTCTATAACTTTATAGAAATATGTTAATTAGCAATAAAAAATGAGAATTTAATAAGCTCCATCGTGGTGTAAAAAAAGCATGGTATACACCGCTAATTTGTGTTTATTTTGATTTAAAGATGGGTATGATATCTTCCTTGAAGATGAAGCAACAGGCAAAAATTAAGCAAGAATGGGAACAAGTAAAAGAAAATAGAATATGTGAGATGAGTAGTAGAGCTTAATAGTAAGGATATAGGATGATGATTCCAATTAATGAAGCTCAAAAACAGTTACAGGATTTAATTGATTCCGTGAATCAGTCACATAAATCCATTGTGATTGCAGGAAAAAGTAGCAATGCAGTTTTGTTGTCGGAAGCAGATTGGGCATCTGTACAGGAAACCCTCTATCTTCTCTCAGTTCCAGGTATGCGAGAATCAATTCACGAAGGACTTGCAACACCGATTGAGGAGTGCGATCGCCAGTTAGATTGGTGAATTGGGATTTAGTTTATACTAAACAAGCTCAGAAAGATGCCAAGAAACTAGCTGCTAGCAATTTAAGAGATAAGGCGCAAGAGTTATTAGATATCATTCAAACTAACCCATTTCAGAATCCGCCACCTTACGAAAAGTTAGTGGGAGATTTAGAAGGTGCATACTCCCGACGAATACATATTCAGCATCGGTTGGTATATGAAGTAATTGAATCCGAAAATACGGTAAAAGTGTTGCGGATGGGACGCATTATGAGTAATGGGATACTTCAGTTAAGTTCAATTGGCTTAATCCCAATGCCAGCGATCGCCTCAACTATAATTTAAGAAAGCCCAAAGGTTAATAAAACCCTGATTGCCATGTTAAAAAGTTACGAAGCGATTTATGAAAATGGTCAAGTAACATGGGTATCGGAACAACCCCAAGTTAATACTGCTCGTGTCATTGTTACCTTCATAGAAGAAACCTTAGCACCGAAAAAACGACGCACTCCCCCTGCATCTATTGCTGGCAAAGGTAAAACATTGGGGGATATTGTCAGTCCTATTGTTAATGAAATCGCTACGCTGAATCCAAGCATCATCTCACCCTGGGAGATAGGTTGAGTCTGTGCGTCCGTTCCCTAACTACTACAATAAAAATATATATCCAAATATTTTGACTAATTTGCTCTATGTCAGTTTTAGCAGCGATCGCAGTCTTGGCTGTATTAATCTTGGTACATGAACTGGGGCATTTTATCGCCGCCCGTTCTCAAGGTATCCATGTCAACCGTTTTTCTTTGGGGTTTGGCCCTGTTCTGTGGAAGTACCAAGGCCCAGAAACCGAGTATGCTATCAGAGCTTTCCCCTTGGGTGGTTTTGTGGGGTTTCCTGATGATGATCCCGATAGCGATATTCCTCCCAATGACCCGAATTTGCTGCGTAACCGGCCAATTTTAGATCGAGCGATCGTTATTAGCGCCGGGGTAATAGCCAATTTAATTTTTGCTTATATGCTACTGGTAGCTCAAGTTAGCTTCATTGGCATCGGACAAGCTAGCCAGCCAGGGGTACTTATTCAACAGCTAGCACCAGAGGTGAGTGATGTAGCTACCACAGCTGGACTGCAAGCCGGAGATGTGATTATTGCAGCTAATGGACAAAAATTTGGCACTTCCCTACAGGCAATAGATAGTTTAAGAGACATCATCAAAAGTAGTCCCAATCAGCAGATTCAACTAGAAATTACCCGTGGGGACAAAACATTATCTGTGAATGTCGTTCCTGAAGCCAAATCCACAGGAGGCAGTATTGGGATTGGGCTTGCACCTAACGGCAAAGTTGAACGCCGTCCCGTTACTAATCCAGTCCAAGCTTTTAGTATTGGTGCTGCTGAATTTCAGCGCATAGTCACCATGACATTTAAAGGATTTGGACAGCTAATTACTAACTTTGGTGAAACTGCTGGACAAGTTGCTGGCCCGATTAAAATTGTGGAAATTGGAGCTAACATTGCTCAAAACGATACAGGTAGTTTGTTCTTTTTTGCGGCTTTAATTAGCATCAACTTGGCAATCATCAATATTTTGCCTCTTCCAGCTTTAGACGGTGGACAACTAGCATTTTTACTAATTGAAGGTTTGCGGGGTAAGCCCTTGCCTAATCGGATTCAAGAAGGTGTGATGCAAACAGGTTTAATGCTACTCTTAGGACTGGGAATTTTTCTGATTGTGAAAGAAACTACCCAGTTAACTACACAGTTGGAATGGGTGCAAAAATTGTTCCAGTGAGTACCAAGCGCAAATCACCATCAAAGCAGCAACGGGCATTAGAAATTCTGACTCGCCTGAAGCGACTTTATCCAGATGCAACTTGCTCTTTGACCTATTCGACTCCAGTGCAGCTGCTGGTGGCAACTATTCTCTCAGCTCAGTGTACAGATGAGCGAGTGAATCAAGTTACACCAGTTTTATTTAGTCGGTTTCCTGATGCTGCAAGTTTAGGGAATGCCGACTTAGCAGAGTTAGAAACTTTGGTGCGTTCCACCGGGTTTTATCGTAATAAGGCGAAAAATATTCAGGCTGCCTGTAGGATGATTGTCAGTGAGTTTGATTCTGTAGTTCCTAACACAATGGAACAGTTGTTAAAACTGCCTGGGGTAGCACGGAAAACAGCAAATGTGGTTTTAGCTCATGCTTACGGGATTAATGCGGGGGTGACAGTAGATACTCACGTTAAGCGCCTCAGCCAACGCTTGGGTTTAACTAAGTACGCAGATCCCATTCACATTGAAAAAGATTTGATGAAGTTATTACCCCAGCCAGATTGGGAAAATTGGTCAATTCGGATAATTTATCACGGTCGTGCCGTCTGTAAAGCCCGTTCTCCGGCTTGTGAGGCTTGTGAACTGGCTGATTTATGCCCTACTGCTGTGGGAGCAGGGGAGTGAGGGGAGTGAGGGGAGTGAGGGGAGCAGGGGAGGCAGGGGAGGCAGAGGAGCAGAGGAGCAGAGGAGCAGAGGAGAAAAACTTTTACCCAGTCCCCAATCCCCAATCCCCAATCCCCAGTCCCCAATCCCCAATCCCCAGTCCCCAATCCCCAATCCCCAGTCCCCAAGTAAATAAATGAAAAGAGAGACGATCAGCCTTTCCTAAAGGTAGAATGGAAAATGCTGTCTTTACGTTTGTAAGATAATTTATGGCAAAAAAGAGTATGATTGAGCGCGAGAAAAAACGCGCTAAGTTGGTTGAAAAGTATGCTGCCAAGCGGGAAGCTCTGTTAGAAGAGTTTAGAACAACAGAGTCTCCCCTCGATAAGCTAGAAATTCACCGCCAAATCCAACAACTACCCCGTAACAGTGCGCCCTCTCGTCGCCGTAACCGTTGCTGGTTAACTGGTCGTCCTAGAGGCGTGTACCGTGATTTTGGACTGTCTCGGAACGTTTTGCGGGAATGGGCGCACGAAGGTCTGTTGCCTGGAGTTGTTAAGTCTAGCTGGTAGTCATTAGTCATTAGTCATTAGTCATTAAGATGGACTTTTGACTATGGACTTTACTTTATTGACCGCAACAACGGTCTATACCCAGACTTTCTAAGAGTAGATCGCTGACGGCGTTAGCGATCGCAAACTCTCCATAAAAGCTTTTGGAAAAATCAAACGCCTGCATCTCGGTGACAATGGCAATCACCAGAGAACCTAAATCGTTCTCTCCTTCCATTCTTTGGCGCATGAAAATTTGTGCTGCTCGTTGAGCAATATTGTGATTGACTGCTTCTGGGATGAATTCTGTATCAAGCCACCGCAGCAAACGCTCTTGTAACCATTCACTTTCAAGGTGAGGATTTTCAGATGGTGGGAGAGTGATAGGTGGTATTGGTTGTGTCATCTTTGTTAACCAGAGTAATTATCAGGAAGTTACAGAGGAGTGCAGAGGATGACTTATGGCATCAAACTGTGTTCCTCTGATATTTTTTATCTTTAGTTTTATTTATGCAATATGATATCGCTGCTATTGTTCAGGGTTATGCTCAAGGCTATTTTCTCATGGCTGATGACGATGACGGACTGGGATGGTACAGTAGTCGCGATCGCACTTTAATTCCTTTGGATGAGCAATTCCGCTACCCTACCTCATTACGGCGTGTTTTGAATCAAGAACGCTTTACTGTGGCGATTAATCGTGATTTTCCGGCGGTAGTTGCAGGTTGCGCGAACCGAGAAACCACATGGATTTCCCCTGAATTACAAGAGATTTACTTGCTATTGCGCCAAGCTGGTTTTGCTTACAGTTTTGAAACTTGGCAAGGTGACAAACTAGCTGGAGGAATTTTAGGAATTGTTATTGGTGGTGCTTTTATTGGTGAGTCGATGTTTTACCGCATTCCTGAAGGTTCTAAAGTAGCGATGGTGAAGTTGGTAGAACAATTACGTCAGCAAGGATTTGTGCTGTTTGACGCTCAAATGATGAATCCCCACTTGGAAAGATTTGGTGCTTATAGCGTTAATGATGAAGAATATCAAACTCTACTGCAACAGGCATTAGTAACACGTTGCACTCTTGTCTAGGGTGACTTGAAAAAGGCAGTAGTGAGTGGGGTTAGGGGTGTAAGAGTGTAGAGGAAAGAGGAATTTATATCCAAGATTCAATTGATAAAGTTATTACCTGTTGCATTCGCTGAAAGTCTCTATCAGCCGTTACGATAGTGAGATGATTTTGTATGGCAATAGCAGCTATCCAACCCACCTTCCGCACCCTAACTGTCACACATCAAGCAAAGCCAGCAAAGTAGTACACAAGAACTAAAGTCAATTCAATTGCTAAGAGAGGTAATGAGAATAAGTTGCATTAAAATCGACAGGGGGAGTGAGAAAGTGAAGTTTTGCCGCAGAGATAAAAGAAAGGAAAAGAAAAGTTCAGAGAAAAAAATTAATTGCTCATAAAAAGATAAATGAGAAAATCACAACAGAAGCTGTGGAGAAATCTGTTGTGCAATTGCCACCCCAAGAAATGGAAATTCAGAACATAGACCATCTAGGGATAGTAGCAGGAATAATAGATAGGATAGGATTAGTAGAAATAATCAATGAATTAATAGGAGTTGAAAAAGGAGAAAAAATCAGTTCAGGTCATGTTGTCAAAGCCATGATATTGAATGGGTTAGGATTTGTATCCAAACCTTTATATATGTTTCCCAAATATTTTGAAACAATAGCCTGTGAGCATTTAATGGGAGTAGGAGTAAAACCAGAATATCTCAACGACGATAAGCTGGGAAGAGTCATGGATAAACTATTTATCAAAGGACTGGATACAATATTTTCTATCATTGCCTTAAAAGCTGCCCAAAAATTTGGTGTATCTCTGTCATCATCACATTTAGATTCGTCATCAATGCACGTACATGGGCAGTACAACACCAGATTACCAGAAGTAATATTTGAGAATCAACAAATAGGAAATACCCAAGAATCAGAAGAATTAGTAGTAAAATCACCAAAAGAGATTACCATCACCTATGGCTATTCCCGTGACCATAGACCAGACTTAAAACAATTTATCATAGAACTAATATGTTCGGGAGATGGAGATATACCAATATTTTTAAAATTAGCATCTGGAAATCAAGCTGACTCATCCTGCTTTGGTCAAATAGCAGTAGAGTATCAAAAACAATTAGAAGTTGATAGTCTCATAGTTGCAGACTCGGCTTTATACACAGAATCAAATCTGAAATTAATGTCGGATTTACGTTGGTTATGTCGAGTGCCATTAACCATTAAAGCAGCACAATCATTAATATCAACATTAGCAGCATCAGAATTTATTGATAGTAACTTACCAGGATATAAATTTGCTGCAAAAATTGTAAGTTATGCAGGAATAGAGCAAAGATGGTTGGTAGTGCAAAGTCAAGAGCGAAAAGCATCAGACCTGCGTAAACTTTCACAAAAAATTACGAAAGCTGAATCGAAAGCTGTTCTTGAGTTAAAAGAATTATCAAAAGATAAATTTGCTTGTGAGGTTGATGCTGTCAAGGCATTAACCAAACTATCAAAACAATTTAAATACCATCAAATTCAGTCGAGCCAAGTTACTGAAATCAAGTTCAAAAATCAAGATAATCAAGTAGAAACAGCATACCAAATATCAGCGACAGTTTCCCAGGACGAAAGTAAAATTAACACAGAAGTTCTGGGTGCAGGACGTTTCATTATTGCCACTAATGTTTTAGATTTAAATGAACTTAGCAATGACTCGATGTTGAATGAATATAAAGCCCAGCAGTCTTGTGAAAGAGGATTTGCTTTCCTGAAAGACCCATTATTTTTTGCCGACAGTATTTTCCTCAAAAGTCCAGAGAGAATAGAGTCATTGGCAATGATTATGGGTTTATGTCTGCTAGTTTATACCTTGGCTCAACGTCAAATCAGGACTACACTCAGAAAATCTCAATCAACAATTAAGAATCAGTTAGGTAAATCGACTGACCGCCCCACTTTACGCTGGATTTTTCAATGCTTTCAGTCTATTCATTTAGTTAAATTTAAGAATGAAAAACACATCTCTAATTGGAATCCCGAAAGAGACTTTATCTTAAATCTTTTACCTGATGATTGTTTAATTTATTATCAATTAGCCAGCTAACTCTTCTCTCTATTAATTTTATTTCTCCAATATCATGAGCTAATCTCTTTGATTCATAGCTCTTTTCTTTTTGCCAATAATTTAGGTTTTTCGCAGGCTTTATGAGTCTAATTTATCATTTTCCTCTTCAACGTCTTCTTTTATTTATCTCTCACTCCTTCCTATTCCCTTAGTTCTTATTGGTACTTATTGAGAATAGGTTTTGATGCCATTTTTGCTGGTTTATTGTTACTCAAATGTCTTTTGACACTCAGTATGTCTGTTTTTATTCTCACTTCGATGTTTCTTCTCCGTTATTTCACTCTGTGATACTTATGGGTGCGGAATGTGGGATCCAAATGTCATTTTCACCAAACCCTAAATCAGTAATTGTTGTTTTTCTCCGCTTGTTTTTTTCTTTTGGTGCAAATTTATTAAATAAAGCTGCTTTTAGTTGACCGTAGATAGTAGCAGTGAATTCATCAATATTGTGGATTTGTATACCCTTCATGAAATTATTAATGATGGCTAAGTTATTTTCTATATTTTGAGAGCGTTCTGCCATGTCTACAAGTTCTCCTTGTACAATGACACAGGTTGAAACTAGACTGTTTTCAATCGCTGCAAGGTGACTCAGTACATTTGGATTAGCCAAAATGGCAAGACTACAGTGATTTGTATCTAAAAGGTACATTATTTAAAAGGGTTATCGTCATCAAACTTGGCTTTACCACGACTAGCAATAACTGACTGTAGACACTCTTCTAAATCATCACCTTCCCATTTACCAATAGTTTCTAAATGTTTTAGGAGTGAATTACCTGTGGAGTGTACTGCTGTATGGTTAGCAGATTCTACATTTTTTGCTTGTAGATTTATTGCAGTTTCTTTGGTTTTGAGAAAGCGTAAAAAGTCTAGAGTTTCAGCGAGAATAGTATCTGAAGTAGATTCAATTTCTTTTAGCAATTTTTCTTTGATTGTCATAGTGATGTCTGATTTATAATCCTTCCTACCTTATTGTATAGGCAATTATGGTATGTTCTGCTTTCATTGGCACAAGGTACGTACAGATGTATCTTGGTATCAGTTGGTAGTCAGCTTTTTTGTGAAATTGTGTATACACACTGCTAAATCTATAGTTTATCTTTGGTTATTTATGTTTCCGGTACATTACTCAATACGAAAATGCCATATATAAAAATTTAAACCCCAATTCAAATAGAACTGGGTTAATCAGATTAAAGACAATTTAAATGTGTAATTACAACTAAACATCTCCACAGTATTTAGTAGCGATTAGGCGATTATTTCTGTAAACTAAAACTCTGCCGTAACC
This sequence comes from Nostoc sp. PCC 7524, assembly GCF_000316645.1. Taxonomy (NCBI): domain Bacteria; kingdom Bacillati; phylum Cyanobacteriota; class Cyanophyceae; order Nostocales; family Nostocaceae; genus Nostoc; species Nostoc sp. PCC 7524. Next base: position 2,660,941 of record NC_019684.1, on the reverse strand, counting down.
TTCATCTTTAATGGCAGCATAGAGATAGTTTCTGTTTCTAAATCTGTAAACTAACTCTCCATTTTCATTACGTCTGACTGTGCCACCGTTAAGCAGGAGACTAGGACGTTGTAGGGTAGTAGGTATATTGAAGGCTGCATAGCGTAGTGTACCGTTTCTGAGACGGGAAACTTCTACATAGACATCTTTAGCACTACAGCTAAATTCTGTTGTCGCTGCTAGTGCAGAGCTAGGGATTCCTAAAGTAGCAGTTAATATGGAAGCTGCGCCTGTAACTATAGCTAAGATTTTCGAGAAAGATTTTGTAGTCATATAAATAAGTCCCAAAAGCTTGTATGATTCAGCTACAAAATCAGATTGCTACTTTTCGGATTTGCCAGGAAATAAAGTTAATAAGTTTTGACTCGCTGTTCTGTAACTAAAGTTAAACTTACCCACTCACCTTTATCGTTGTAACTGCGAAGTATGCGTTGGCGCAAGTTCGGTTGAATTAACCAACCCATCTCTAAAATGAAGCATTGGCGTAGCTGAACTTTCAGGGGAAAAGTAGCAGAAGCACCATTAGGTAGTAGTAAAACTTGTACCGACTTTTGCGGATCTTGCTCAAAGAGAATGGTAGAACCGTTGATAGTAGCTGTGGATGTAATGGTGCATCCAGGATAATTAATTGTCTGAGTTAGTCGGTGATAATCATTAAGCTGTAATTTGAGATTTGTAGAGATAGTATCAGGCGATCGCCAATCAGGATATATTGTTGTAGCTTCGCCTTGCCATTCTCCCAATAAGTCATCTATCTGTAAGTGGGGATTTTCTACTGGCTCATTACCTGCTAAATGTTCGCGAATTAAGGTTATTTTATCTAAATGACCGTTTTTATCAAATAATTGGACAAGACGTAAACGGCGATTTTCGTGAATCAAACCGAGTTCTGCACCAAACTCAGCAAAAGGTGCAAGCTGGATAGAACCTTGGGAAAAAGCGCCATTCTCAAAAAATAGAGTGTTTCTTCCTAAAGAACTGTATTCTAAAACTAAATCTGCTTGTCCTTGGCGGCGAACAATCTGGCGGATAGTTTGATTATTGTTCAACCCTTCCAAGGAAACAACACTCTTGATATCTTCTAGAAGTTCACCTTGGGGTGACAATCGAGTAAATGAACCTTGCCATTCACCAAGATTTTGCAGCAAATATTTCCATTGAGAGTTCATATTTTAGTCATTAGTTAGTAGGCAATAGGCAATAGGCAATAGGCAATAGGCAATAGGCAATAGGCAATAGTTATTCTCCTCTGCTCCTCTGCTCCCCCACTCCCCACTCCCTACTCCCTACTCCCTCTTAATGAGACGCTTAACGGCAAATAAGCTTCCTATTAATCCTACACCTGCACCAAAGCTTAAAAGAATTAAAGGTAAAAGTAGAATTTGTGCAGGGGTGAGTTGTAAGCCATTGGCGATAAATTGGATAAATTCGGGTTGGTTGGTGAGTAGCTTACCGATAAACTGCTGAATTACAGAAATGAAACTCCAGGCGATCGCACCACCAAGTAAACCAAAAGCAATACCTTGTAAAATAAACGGTAGATAAATCCACGCCGCAGTTGCACCGACTAGCTGCATAATTTCAATTTCCCGGCGACGTGCTAACACTATCAGACGGATGGTAGTGGTAGTCACCGCGATCGCAGTTAATGTCAAAATAATGGTAATTGTCAAAGTAATCCAATTTAGCCCTCGGTGCAATTGGGCAATCCGTTTCACCGCTTCATCAATGTACTGCACAGTTTCCACTCCCTGCAATTTAGCTAGTTGTGTAGCTAAATTCGGCACAACTTGAGGGTTCCGTGCTTTCACTTTCATTTCATCAACTAGGGGATTTTCCCCTAGCTGTTGTGTTGCACCCTCAATATCAGAAATCCCCAGTTCTTTGACTAATTTTGTCCAAGCTTGCTCTTTGGTAATAGTTTGCAGACTTACTACATCTGGCATTTGTGCAACAAATGTTTCCAGAGTTTGGGCGCGTGTATCAGTATCCAGATATACAGAAACTTCTAACTGGCTACCAAATTGATTCAGCAGTTTTTCGACTTGCCAGGAGGTTTGCAAACTTAAGCCAAATAAGAATAGTAACACTGTGACGGTACTGACAGCAGCCCAATTCATCCAACCGCCACGCAGTAAACCAAGGAAGCTTTCTTTCAACAGGTAGTCAAGTTTGGTAAGGAATTTAAGCACAAATCACCCCAATAAAAAATTTAAAATAAATGCCAGTACACCAATTAGTTTGGTGTCACATAACACTACTCTTTATACTCGACAGCAAGAGTTTTGAATGGGATGGAAGTAAAAAATATGTTGAGTAGTGAGTCAAGTTGGCTAATAACCACGGACTACTAACTAGATTGATAGAATTGAATTAGTAGGAATTTTCACAATCTAGCCGTCGAGAGTCATGCCTTCTGAAATTGCTGTTGAGAAGAAAAAGTTAAAAAATCCGCCTTTGAAACTTCACTATCTAGGCGATCGCGTCCTGCGTCAACCTGCCAAACGCATCACCAAAGTAGACGATGAAATTCGTCAACTCATACGCGAAATGCTACAAACTATGTACAGCAATGATGGCATAGGTTTGGCTGCACCCCAAGTAGGAGTTCATAAACAATTAATCGTTATTGATTGCGAACCCGATAACCCTGCTAATCCACCACTGATATTGATTAACCCCACCATCAAACAAGTCAGCCGCGACATTTGTATGGCTCAAGAAGGGTGTTTGAGTATTCCTGGCGTATATATGGATGTGAAGCGTCCCGCAGTTGTGGAAGTGGCTTATAAAGATGAATATGGCCGTCCGCAAACACTCAAAGCTACTGATTTGCTGGGGCGCTGTATTCAGCATGAAATGGATCACCTCAACGGTGTAGTATTTGTAGATCGTGTAGACAACTCCTTGACTTTGGCACAGGAGTTATCTAAAAATGGCTTCTCGTATCAAGCAGTCAAACCAGTAGGGTAGGGTGGTCTAGTAGTGTATTTAACTCCAAAAAGTGGTTTTTTTCTAGGAAGCTCTTGTGTAACAGCGATCGCAGCTGTTGGTTCGGTGTTTGAATTAAGTTCGGGACAGCCAGATTTAGGTGTCCAAATAACTTCGATTATCCTCGCGTTGAGTATTCCTCTCACGGGATTATTTTTTGTCGCCGCAGTTAGGGACGCAAGGGCTAACATTAAATAAGCATCAGGTACATAAAAAGGGGAAAGGATGAAGTCAACAAGTGAGATTCGTTCTTTCCCCTTTTCTCATGTTTACAGGGGAGTTTTTAACGCATTAGGGACGCTGAGGTAAGCGCAAAGGGACGAGGGGTGGAGTTTTTTACTGCGATCGCTTTTAAAATAGGAGAATGCTGACAACACCTTCTCACCTATTACGATTGTCTCAAGGACATCTCAACTTACTAGAGACTTGTCCCCGTAAATTCCAGCACACATATTTGGAGCAGCTTAATTCACCAGCAAATCCTGAACATGAGGAACGACAAACTTTAGGTAGTCGCTTTCACTTGCTCATGCAGCAACGGGAAATGGGTTTACCTATTGATAGTCTTTTAGCAGCAGATACCCAATTACAAAGTTGGATGTCGGCTTTTACTCATGCTGCGCCAGAGGTTCTCAAAACAGCCACAGATAATTCAACTTTCCGTGAAAGTGAACACTACCGTACCTTACAAGTTCAAGAATATTTGCTGACAGTTATTTATGACTTATTAATTGCTGATTCCCAACAAGCTCAAATTCTGGACTGGAAAACTTATCCCAAACCACCAAATAAACGCGCATTAGCGCAAAACTGGCAAACGCGCCTTTATATGTATGTATTAGCTGAAACTAGCACATACTTACCAGAAAATATTTCTATGAGTTACTGGTTTGTCCAATCTGAAGGTAAATCGCAAAATCTTACATTTACTTATAGCCATACTCAACATCAACAAACAGCCAAAAAGCTGAATCAATTGTTAAGTCAATTAACTACTTGGTTAGAACGTTATCAACAAAATGAGCCATTTCCGCAAGTAGCAACAGGTAGTAAAGCCTGTGATTATTGTCAGTTTGTTGTGAGGTGCGATCGCACTCCCAAAACTGAAGAAATAAAAACCCAAAATTCTTTACCAAATATCGCCAATATTCAAGAAGTAACAATTTAACTGGGGAGTGGGGAGTGGGGAATGGGGAGTGGGGAGTGGGGGAAGATAGGGAAGATAAGGGAGATGGGGGAGAAGAAATAAATACTATTGCCTATTGCCTATTGCCTATTGCCTATTGCCTAATAGCTAATAAGCATTTTCATTTATTTTGAATTAATTTAATGCAGTGGATTTTAACAACAACCGAACAACCACCGGAGTGGTTTATCCAATTAGTAAAACAGTATACACCTGCATCAACAGGTTTATTTGCTGCCCAATTATTATGGCAACGGGGAATTAAAGATAAATCGCAATTAACAGCTTTTATTAACCATAAATCATATCAACCAGCTAGCCCTTTTGAGTTTGGGCAAGAAATGCACTTAGCAATGCAACGCTTGCAACAGGCAAAGAATACTGGCGAAAAAATAAGCATTTGGGGAGATTTTGATGCTGATGGTATCACTTCTACATCCGTACTGTGGGATGGTTTAGGGCAATTTTTTATTCAACATCAACAGTTAACTTATTACATTCCGAATCGCCTCAAAGAATCCCACGGATTGAATGTGGCAGGAATTGATAATTTAGCTCAACAAGATTGTAAATTAATAGTTACTTGTGACACTGGCAGTACAAATATTGATGAAATTATCTATGCCAAAAAGTTAGGAATAGATGTCATAGTTACAGACCATCACACCTTACCTGCTGAACGTCCACCAGTTACAGCAATTATTAATCCGCGTTATTTATCTCCAGAACATCAGCTATTTCATTTGTCTGGGGTGGCGGTGGCTTATAAGTTAGTGGAAGCTCTTTATCAAACCTTACCTGATGTTCCGCAAGAACCGTTAGAGAATTTATTAGATTTAGTCGCAGTCGGGTTAATTGCGGATTTAGTACAGCTGAGTGGTGATTGTCGGTATTTAGCACAGTTGGGTATTCAAAGACTGCAAGCCGATTTTCAACAACCACCAGGCGCAAGGCGCAGGCCGGGAGTAGGACGATTATTGGAATTGTGCCAGAAAAATGGCGATCGCCCCACAGATATTTCCTTTGGTTTAGGACCACGCATCAATGCCGTTAGCCGCATCCAAGGCGATGCTAGTTTCTGCGTCGAATTACTCACCAGTCGGGATATCAAACGCTGCCATCAATTAGCGGAAGTCACAGAACTAGCCAACACCCGCCGCAAATCTTTACAAAAAGATGTACAAGCGCAAGTAGCCCAAAAACTCGCACAATTAGACCTTTCAACCACCAGCGTCATTGTCCTAGAAGACTCCCAATGGCCGGCGGGTGTTTTAGGCTTAGTCGCCGGACAAGTCGCCCAAGAAACCGGCCGTCCGACGATTTTGTTAAGCACAGAGGGGACTGATGAACATTCCCCCCCGACTCCCCTCGCTAGAGGTTCTGCCCGTTCAATCAATTCCGTTGATTTATACCAGTTGGTGAAAGACCAAGCTTATTTGTTACATCGGTTTGGTGGACATCCCTATGCAGCAGGTTTGAGTTTGCCAGTAGAGAATATTCCTTTATTTAGAGATGCGATTAATCAGCAATTACGGCAATCTCTGGGTAGTGTAACTCTCAGCCCCACCGTACAAGCAGATATAACTGTCACAGTTGCAGATTTAGGTAAAGAATTATTTTTAGAACTGAAGTTACTAGAACCTTGTGGTATGGGCAACCCTGTACCAAAATTATTCATTCAAAACTGCTGGTTTGAGAATGCTTGGCATCGCAATCAACAAGATTCCCAGGGGAAAAAGGTACAGTACATTAAAACCGATTTTGACATTCGCGACGACTCCAGCAAAAATCCCTTTCCGGGGATTTGGTGGGGACACTACAAAGATGAGTTACCTGTAGGTAGGTGTGATTGCATTGCAGAATTAGACTATAACACCTACAAAAAACGCTACGAAATCAGATTAATTGCCGTCCGTCCCAGCGCCGACGCAGAACTCAAAATCCAGAACTCAACACATATTCTAGACTGGCGTAACCTCCCCAGTCCCCAGTCCCCAGTCCCCAGTCCCCAGTCCCTAATCATTGAAGAATGTCCCACTAATTGGGATGATTTACGGGCATGGTGGCGACGTTCCGTCTATAATCATCAACAATTAGTCCTAGCTTGGTCTAAACCCAACCATCAACCACCGATGGAAATTTGGCTGACTCTAGTTGGAATTGCTAAATATCTCAGTCGAACACATCAACCAGTTACCCGTGTACAGCTTTTAGAGAAACTGGAGATCAGCGATCGCGCCTTACTTTTGGGAATCAAAGCTTTAAAATATTGGGGATTCACTGTCACCAGACAAGACCGTGATTTACAAATTAGTTGGCATCCCAACACTGTCTCAGAAAATAAGGGTGATGTAGCTGTTGCACAATTTTTAGCCGCCGTCAGTGAAGAACAATTTCAGCAGCAGTATTTTGCGGAAGTGTCTTTGTCTACTATTGTGGCGATCGCTACTAGATTGTAGGGGTATATACTTCCAGAGCCGCAGTATAGGCAGAAATTGCCTGTTCTAGATTCTCGTCTCTGTTTCCTAATATTCTGTTACGGTAAGCATTTCCTAAATTTACGAATGCAAATTGTTTCGTTACCAATCCCAAGTCTGTGGTAACAAATGCAATTCGTTTCGTTACCAATCCCAATCTTTTGGTAACGAATGCGAATTGTTTGGTTACGAATCTGAGTTTTTGATAATTATTCAAGAGAGTTTCGTTACCAATCGCAATTTTTTGATAACTAATACTAATCGTTTAGTCACGAAACTGAATTTTGTGGAGGCGATCGCTCTTTAATCAATAATGCGGTAATGCGATCTTAGGTAATCCGTGTCTCTGTTGTCTCCTTCCCTACCTTCTTGGGTTGGTGAGGTAAAATCTATCATGTCGGCAGTTAGCGATCGCCCAGACATGGTTAGACTCTCAAAACCTCACTTTCTCTAAAGTCACATACCAAGCCATATCCTTTATTCAATAACTTATATACACCTTTGCAGCCATAGAAATATCAGAAACAAGTAAAAACAGCCCTAAAGCAAGGGTATAAGTCTCCTTTTTGCGGATAAGCAAGATTTGATGAGGAGTTTCTGCAAAAACACCCCAAAATTTCTCATTCTCAGGGTGGTAATGATAGTTACACTGTCGCATTAGTTGTTAGCTGCTTACCTAAACTCTAGACAAGATTGTTACACTCTGATACACTCACTTTCAAAGCTATTTGAGAAAATTTATCTATAGCATTATCAATTAGTTGGTGTTAGGTGTTTTGTAGGGTAGCGCATGGCGAATATTATTGCACTGGCAGATTACCAAGAATTTTGGAGAGAACGCAATCAAAACACTAGACAACCAGACCCGTCAGACCCATCTGATATTATTAATTTATGTCCTAAACAATTTGGTAGTGGTTATGAACGTTGGATTGAACTGCGGGGCATTAGTTTACTAATTATTGATGCTGAATTTCATCATGATTTAGTCATAGAAAGAACATCACCAGAAAGTTTTATCGGTGGGCTAGAATTTGGATTTCATTTATTAGGTTATTGGAATAACACTAATGCCGGACAGAATTTTTTTCAAGGTGGCGGTGTCTACCAGAATAACAAATCAGAATTTTTGCAGCAGCAACGACTTTTAAAGGTTGATATACATCTCGAATCCCCTGAATTACTTCACAGTTTTATTACAGGTGGCTTAAATTCCATATCGCCGCAAATCCTTAAAAAACTCATTGAACCTAATCAAGAGCCATATTTTCAAATTGATCATACTACTCCAGAAATGCGAGTTGCCCTTGAACAAATTATCAATTGTCCCTTTATAGGTTTAACCAAAAAAATTTATTTAGAAAGTAAATGTTTAGAGTTAATTGCCTTAAAACTAGAACAATTAGCCACCAGGGAACATAGTTCTACAAAAGCCACTGCTTTAAAAAGAGATGATATCGATAGAATTCATTATGCCAAAGAAATTTTAACTCAAAATCTAGATAATCCCCCTTCCTTACTAGAACTAGCCAGGCAAGTAGGATTAAACGATTACAGTAAGGATTCAGGTCTAATATTGCGGAAGTAAAGAAGGGCGAGACTGAGTATTATTGGAGTCAGCAATTAGACCTTGTGCAAAAAAATCAATTACAGACCTACCTTGACGGCGACAAGTCTGCACCACCGTCAACAAATTAGCAGTGTTTTGAAATCGCTCCATCGAACGTGAACCACCACTAACTTTGCGTTTCGTGACAGCCAAACGTAGCGAACGTTCAGCCTGATTGTTATCAGGGGGAACTTCAGGGTAGTCAAGAAAATACCACCATTGATGTGCTTTATCACGCAAAGAACGTAAAAGCTTGCCTGCTGTAGCCCCTGCTAAGTTAATCCAACAATCGAGTGTTTGTTGCAATTTGGATTTGAATTGATTGACCCAATCATTGTAACTAGCACAGTCAAGAGTCTCAAACCATAGGGCGTAATGTCTAAAAGCTTCATCAATTAAATCAACAAACGTTTCGCCAATGGCTTGGTTGTGAAGACCTGGAAGCTGAATTAATTTTTTGAAATGACGGCGTAGATGTGCTAAACATTTCTGCTGGGCTACAGCTTGATAGCCATTGTAAACGCTAAAATCGTCGCTGCTGAGTACCCCTGTATATTTAGCTCCTAAAATTGTTTCTAGTTCGGCTCTAGAACGAGTATCAGCCGCAGTAAACAGGCAGAAATCAGAATTGGCAACTACCCACAACCATTCTTTCACTCCCTTGACAGACCAAGGTGTTTCATCTACATGAATGTTAGGTTGTGTCTGTTTTACCCAACTACTTAACTCCCTAACGGTCGGTTCTATTGCTTGGGTAATTCGTTCATTGGTGGCGACTAAAGTTCCTAACCCAATTTCAATCTGTCCCAGTTCCCACAACATTTCTTGTTGTTTTTCATAGGGCATATGTGCGTAATTATTTGCCCACCCTAAAAATGCCTGTAAACAGATTCCTAAATCTTGTCCTGGGATGATATCTTCTGGCCACTGAGAAGCTTGTACATTGCCACAACTCTCACACACGCAGGTGTGGCGTTGATACTCCACTATTTCAATAGGACGTTCCACTAATTGCGCTACGACGTGTTTTTCTACTTTTAATGCAAAAGGAGCAAATGCTTTGTGACCACAACAGACACAATCTGTAGGACGTAAAATTTCAGAACGATCTACTCTCCCAAAACCCTTACGAGTCTTACCTTGATGTCCTGCCTGCCCACCTGGTTTCTTTTTCGGCTCGTTTGATTGGTCTTGAGGAGGAGCTTTTTTGTTTTCGCTCTTTTTGTGAATGTCTTGTGATGGTGGTTTCGATGAATTAGAACTATCCAAATCTCTGCTGACTTTTAAACGCTCTATTTCTTGCTTTAGTTCTAGGATAATTTTCTGTAACTCACGTATTACCTTGCTCTGCTCAATAATTATCTCTACCAGTTCTTCCTTTGACAACTGGTTCAAGCTTTCTCGCTCTAATTCTTGAGGCAGGTTTTGGTTCATATTTGTGATACTCTCCCTCAAGTGTTACCTTTGTCAATACTCTACCACCTGAATCCTTACGTATAGCTTATATAGGAAAAGAAAATCAGTTTAATTTAGAAACAACTCTGAAACTACATCCAGATTTAATTATTGGTACATATGGTATTAATTCAGTAAATTATGATTTATTTTCGCAAATAGCACCTACAGTTAAATTACAAAATGTCCATAGTCAATGGCAGGAAACTTTGATAAGTCTTGCTGACATAGTAAATAGAACAGCAACAGCCAAGACATTATTAACCGAATATCAACAACGCCTAGAAAAATTACGCACTGCTTTGGGGAAGGAAATCAATCAACTAGAGGTTTCTGTGAGTCGTTTTCACGGTGGTACTAAACTTCCTGCATTTCGTTCTCAATACTCTTTTCCTGGCAGTATTTTGGCGGAGTTAGGAATTTCTATGCCAGTTCATCAACGGCAATTAATTAAGACTCCTGATGATATTTTAGTAACACTCAGCTTAGAAAAGATAGACTTAATTGATGCTGATGTTTTATTTGTGGCTGTCGATCCTGGTGCTAGGGATTTATTCCAGAAATATCAAAATACTCGTCTTTGGCAAACTCTGAATGTAGTTCAGAATCAGCGAGTTTATAGCGTTGATTCTAGTTACTGGATTTTTGGTAGTATTCTCTCAGCTAATGCCATAGTTGATGATTTATTTAAGTATTTACTAAAACAACTATAATTGATTGCATCTACCAGAAATCACTATCGATAGGTTCTGAACCAATCAGAAAATCAAAATTACCTTCACCTCTGCTTTGTTTAAGTGTTTCTATAATTTTTTGTGGGCTATCGTAGGGGCCACTAACATAGCATGGTTTTCCGTCACGACCGCATTCAATACGAATACTTCCATCCCAATTTCCGATGTGTGAACGTGATTTTTCAAAGTCTTTGTGTGGTTGAAATCCTAAGCTTTGTGCATATTCATAAGCACTAAATATCATCCCTTGAGCGACTTCCAGGGAAACCTCTTGCGGTTTTTCAGGAAATGGCTGGAATAGTAGTTCTGCAAATTCTTGAAATTCTCTTTTGTCTAATGTACGCGGTGTTGTGGCATCTTTAATCCCTAAGCACCAGACATCTAAAAGATAACTGCAAACTGCGATTTGATTGTACCGAGCAGTTCTGGCAATAACAACTAGTCCTAAACCGCGCTCAATAGACCCCTTGTTCTTGGCAGGTATAATTTTGGACAGCAGGTTTTTGATGCTATTATCTGATGAGTCTTTAGGCAATAAATGGACTAAATTATCGCTTGCTAAACACTTGTAAACGGGTTCTAGTTCCCCCTTTGCCAATCTATCTAATGTGGTTTGCTCTGCTTGATTTTTAAGTGCTGCATTAACGTCTGATACTTTAATACCTAGTTTTCGGGCTATTTGTTTGGGTGTTAAGTTTAATGCCCGTAAATCAATGATTTGTTGTTGTGTTTCTGTCATAAATCACTACTTTTTATAAAAAAGATAGGCAAAAGTATTAAATCAAATATCGTTTTTATTAATTTAATTTCCAAAAATTAATTATATTTTGATCATAAAACTAAAAGAAATAAAAAACTCGTAAAAAATGTATCTCAATCCGTGGTAAATAGATAGTAAGCTTAAGACTCTGTAACAATTTTACCGAAATACTTGAGGACTCTTAAAACTACCATTGAGCATTTTCGCTAAACAATCACCTGATCATGGTCTGGAAGTATCTTTTCCACATTTCGCAGCACAGGTACAAAGAAACCCAGGAAACCAACCAGCAACATACACACCGCACAAATCACATATAACAGCGCAATTCCTGCACCAGTACCAGTTCCAAATAATCCTCCGAGAAGACCAACCAGAACACCACCTGATTGTAAGGCAGGTGTAAAAACTTGATCTGCCAATGGCCCTGCTATTAAATAGCCTACCGCAGAACCGATCTGCAAAAGTAGCGATCGCGCTGCAAAAACTCTTCCTTGCACATCGGGGGATACTTTCGCTAACCAAATAGCATTATCAGAACTACCATTTAAAGGGAAATTTAAAGAAGAACAAAATTGAGCCAGAATCCAAACCCAAGATGTTCTACCTAAACCAAAAACAATTTTACTAATACCAGCACCCATCATCCCCCATAAAACACCTTTAATTTTCCTTCTAAAACCGCCCCAAGTGCTAACAATTATCGCACCTGTTACCCCACCAAAACCAGCTGCAGAAGCCAAACTACCTAGCACTACAGTATTATTATCTGTACGTGACAAAATCATTGGTGAGTATAGGGAATCTCCAATGTCATGGGGTAGCCAAAATAATAAGTTAACTACTAATAATGCTAGTAAACTTTTGTGAGTGCTAATATAACACCAACCAAATCCTAAATCTTGCCAAATATTAACTACACTTTCGTTTGTTGTTGTGCGCGGTGGTTGCGGAATACTAACTAAAAATAAACTGCTAATCGCTACAGCAAAAGTACAAATATCAATCAGCCAAATCCCTAAAAAACCAATGACTGTGTAAAGATATCCCGCCAATGCAGGTGCGATTATATTGCTGCCGTAACCAGACAAAAATTCTAGACTACTAGCGCGGGTATAGAGTTTTTTAGGAATCATCAGCGATACTGATGATGAATATGCCAAAGATTGAAATTGATTAAAAGTACCAACAATCGCACCTGTTAAATAAAAGTGCCAAATTTGTAGATTATTAGTAATATGCAACAACAAAATTATAATTGTGCTGAGAACCGCAACTGTATCACCCACCATCATTAAAAGTTTACGGTTACATCGGTCTACAATTACACCGCTAATGGGAGTAATAATAATACTTGGTAACAAACTAAAAAAACCGACCAGCGTCAGAGTTGTGGCTTTACCTGTAATTTCCCATGCCCAAATTTCAATTGCAAAGCCGGTCATGTTACTACCGATAGTAGAAACTAATTGACCAAGCCAAACGATAATAAAAGTACGCATACTAGATAGATTTAATTTATTGTGTTATAAAAATTCTCTTACTCTCTGCGCCTCTGCGCGACGGACACTTTGCACCCTGCGGAAACGCTGTCAGCGAACAAGTCGGGAGACCCGCCCACGCAAGTGTCCTCCTCTGCGTCAGAGAAATCACCCATAAATATGCAACGCCAAAGAATATAATCTCAGTCAGATTCTTGCATATATTGCTTTGTTAGTTATTTGTTGTAACATGATTTTTTATCAAGTATTTAAACAGGTCATCTAAAATGGCATTAGCTGACAGAATATTACCAAATATCCAGTGACCTGAATCAACGGTATACACTCTGTTATTTCTAACGACATTTAGCTTTTGCCATAAATGGCTAGTTTGATATTTTTGAAAGTTTTCTTCTGAACCTGGGTCTAAAGCTACAAATAAAACATCTGCATCTAATAACTCTAAACGCTCTAAACTTACTGAAAATAAAGGCTGATTTTTATTAGTTATCAGTTGATTTTGCATTTCTGGTAGAGGTATCCCTAACTCCATCAGTAGACTTCCAGGGAATGAATACTTGGTGCGAAACTCTGGAACTTGATTACCAGCATAAAATCGGCTAACGGAAACTGTTGTTTTTTTGAGTTGATGATTAATAACTTGGCGTAATTCTTGAACTCGCTGCTGATATTGCTCTAGTAATTTTTGTGCTTGTGTACTTTTACCTGTGATTTCAGCAATGCTTGATAAAGCATCCTTCCAACCAGTTTGAACGTAATCAATAGTGACTGTAGGTGCTATTTGTGAAAATAACTGGTATGTTTCCTGGCTGATAGAAAAACCCAAAATTAAATCTGGATTTAACTGTACCATTTTTTCTATATTTGGCTGACTTTCTTTGCCTAAAGAAACTATACCCTCCGCTTTTTTACCAAACTTTGGTATGATACTACCTGCAATATTAGGTTGTGCTGTTGCTATTGGTTTTAAATCCAGTGCTAACAACACTTCCATAGAAGTTTCATCTAATGCGATAATACGCTCAGGTTGTAAAGGAATGCAACTTTCTCCTAATTCATGCTTGATGATTTTGCATTCTGATGCGTCTGAATTAGACCTTAAAATTGTATTGTTTTGGGGTAAGTAGTTATAGCAACCTGTAATTATGATAAATGTAAAAATGATTAATAGTAATATTTGTTCGATTTTCATAATAGGTGTTGAATAACCTTTATGTTTTGATTTATAAAAGATATATTTCCAATATAAATGGCGGTGGAAACCGCCATTTATATTACCAACTCCAACGATAATTTAAGGTAAAGGTTCTACCTCTAGCCGCTAAGGCATAGGAATCGTCAAAACCTGCATTAAGTTGGTTGGTAACATTTAAGTATTGATTATTAAGTAAATTCCTTACACCCAAACTCAACGTACCATCACCCAGCTTGAGACTGCTGATTAGATCCATGACAAAATAACTATCTATACCAATCGGGTCAACGCCTGCATCAAAAGCACGGTTTCTATTTCCAATATATAATGCTTGAAGACGATTGTTCCATCCTGGTAAGGTTTCATTTTGCAAGTATGCAGTTAGTTTTAGAGGTGAAATTTCATAGCCAGTAATTGCCACAAATTCACCTGTTTCTGAGTCCTCCCTTTCTCCCTCACTCCAAGTTAATGTACTTCCCAATTTCCATTGATCATTCGGTTGCCAATCTACTGCTAATTCAATACCATAATTGCGTTGAGGAGCGCGTAAAATTCTAAAATCGCTACCAAAATCTTCAAATTGTACCGTAGTACCTAAACTCGAATAACTATAAAATCCAGCTAGGGAAGCTTGAAAATTTCTCCACTGTCCGCGAATTCCTAATTCGTAGCTATCAACTTTTTGCGGTGCTGATAATTCCACATCTTCAGCAAAATTAAAACCCGCTTGGGGACGCTGTACTATCCTTGAAATATTAGGAAGTGAAAATCCTTGAGCAAAATTAGCAAATAGACTAATTGTTGGTGTGGCTTTGTAAACTACACCCGCATTAAATACCACATCATCTAAAGTTTTCTCTCCACCCCGATAAGATAATCCAGTGCTTCCATCCACCCAATTGTCAACAACTGACACATTGATATTTTCATAGCGTACCCCACCACTCAGGGATACGTTTTCACTTGCTTCCCATTTTACTTGAGAAAATAAACCCAAGTTTTTGATAGTAAAAGGAGCGATCCGAATTGATGAGCCGATTTTTCGCGCTCTTCTTCCACCGCTATTGTCAAACTCGTCAACATCAAATAAATCGTAATCTCCTTTACTATCTTCACTGGAATAATCTGCACCCCACAGTAAGTTCAATTTACTTGATAAAGCTGTATCAAACTGTAAACGTCCTCCAAATCGTTCTGATGTCACGACCGAACGACCAACATCTAAAATGCTATCTGGATCAAATATGCGGTTATCAAACAAAGTTGCAGCTGTTTTAGTTTGACGATAATATGCCTGTGCTTGCAGTTGACTATTGAGGATATTGTTATGGGTGTAATCAAATTGAATTACAGTTCCTCGGTTAAAAGGATCTGAGGAATTAACAAACTCAACTGGTCTATCTAGGAGACGTGCTTTTTGAATTCCTGGTATTTCTCCTACAGTTAAATCATAATCTCCATACTGATTTTGATCATCATTAAAGTAATTAGCCGTAATTTGCAATCGCTGTTGCGAACCTAATTCAAACCCCAGCTTACCTAAAAAGTTAATCGAAGCACTTTCAGCTTCCGCATCACCAAATAATGGTATGGGATCGCCTTCTGCATCAAACGGTGTTCCAAAGCTATCACGGGTGAAAGAAGCAATAAAATCTACCCCTCCTTGCTTACCGGAAATGCCGTAGCTTAAAAAGTTACCAAAACTACCACCTTTGAAATTACCAACAGAACGTACTCCAATTTCTGCATTGGAGACTACCTTATCTTCACTAGGTCGTCGGGTAATAATATTAATCACTCCACCCGCAGCACCATCACCATAAACCGCACTCGGACCGCGTACTACTTCTATCCGTTCAATAGCCTCAACATCAATCCGACGTAAGTTAGCGACGGATGTATCATTATCAATATTAGAGCTAATTGGTACTCCATCCACCAATACTAAAGGAGGTCTTCCCCGCAAAGTCTGAGCAAAACTTTGTTGTGAGTCTGAACTGGCTCCTAAACCGGGAACTGTGTTACTCAGAATACTTTGCAAATCGCGATTAACCGTAGTTTGCTGCTCAAGTTGCTCACGGGTAATCACAGTTACAGAACGTGGTATGTTTTGTAGGTCTTGTTCCGTCCGTGTAGCGGTTACTACTAATTCAATCGGTTCATCAGTCTCGGCTGTTGGTTGTTCTGGTGGTGTTTCACTTGTCGGCTGTTCTGGCTGCTGTGATGGCTCTGTTGCTTCAGCTACCGGTGCAAGTGCAAAAATTAAACCTTCGCCACTATCAAATAACTCTGCTGTTGGTAAACCCGCCTCACCCGTCACCGTTACCCGCACAGTGTTAGCATCAACTTGAGTGACACTGACAGAGACAATCCCCTTGACTGGATTAGCAATGCTAAAATCTTTCCCTTCCAGTAGTGCTAAAACCGCATTCGGGATATCAGCAATATAACTATTTTCTTCACTTTTAGTAACAGGTTGCAGTGCTTCTGGGTTGGTACTTTCTAAAAAAACTTCGATACCCTTATCTGTAGGATTGACTTTTACACCTGTAACTTGCACAGGTGAAACATCATTTTGTTGCACGAGTAATAACTTTGCCGTACTAATAGAATGATGTGATTTAGTTTCTGCAACAGCTGGTTGTACAAGCAATGAGACAAATGCCAACACAATTCCTGCTGACATCATTTCTTTCGATGGTCGAGACTCCATACCCCTCACTCCACAAAATCAAGCTCAATATTGCAAATAATTTGCAACTGTCTGTGGAATGAGTTTATGTAATTTACGAGGTGTAAGTCTATATAGTAGACGGAGAGTTTTGAACCATAGACGGAGAGTATGATTAAGTTCTGACACGAACCTGCAAGTAAGCAGCCAATAGCTGACAACAAAAGTGGAGATGCAGCAACAGGAAGTATTCTTATTGGGATGCTGTGTATGAAAGCAAGAGTGCGGGTAGTTCTTCCAAGATGAGAGTATTGGCAATAGGTGCGCCAATTACACCACTCCATAGAGTGTAGTCTACAAAGTAAACTCGTCCTTCTCTCCAAGCTTGTGAATTGTGCAAGAGGGGATTTTTCGCCCATTTTTCCTTGAGTTCTTGGAGGGGAACTTTGTAAGTAGATTCACCATTCCAATTATCTAGCCAGGTACTAACAATAATAATATCTGCGTCGAGTTGAGCCAGAGTTTCTAGATTAATCTGTGGTCTTAACCCTAATTTTCGTTCTATACCTGGGGGCAATACAGTCTGAAAGCCTATTGTTTCTAGGAGTTCAATCGTATTTCCATTGTATCTAACCTCTATATAGTCCATCGCTTGACTGCAAACAATATTTAGCACTCGCGGATGGGTATTGATGAGAGGGGCTAATTGAGTGCGGACTTTAGCTAGCTGTTGCTGTTGTGAGGTGATGATTGATGAGATATTTTTCTGACTATTAAGAGCTTTGGCGATAATTTTAATGTTGTCCTGCCAGTTTTTATCATTATCTATCAAGACAGTTGGGGCGATCGCAGGCAATAACTGATTTTCCTGAAAGTTCATGCCTAAAATCAAATCGGGTTTGAGTAGAGTCAACGCTTCTAGGGAGGGACGATCGCGATCGCCTAAATTAATCGGTTGACTGGTGACGAATCTTCCTAAATAGGGAATCTGTTGGCTAGGGTTATCAAATTTAGGCGATCGCACTAAATAAGCATCGGCGTAAGCAACAGGTTGCACATCCAAGGCTAACACCAGACTCAGCATCTTAGGTTCGAGAACCGCGATTTTTTGAGGTTTACCGCAAATCTTGGTTTTTCCTACTGCGTGTTCTACCACTCGACAATCAGAAGACTGTGGTAAATTACTTTCTAACTTAGGTTGAACAGCAATATCACCTTGACAAGCTGCCATCAAGATGGCTGTGAGTAAAACCAAGGCAATGTATTTATATAAGAAAGCGATCACGTTGCGGCAAGGACAATCGATCCCGTCTTGAACTTGCCAACTACTTCTGTTTGTAGAGTATAGATGTCGCGTGTGAACTCATCACGACTCACGTATATGGGGGCAAACTGGTCATCAACTAGATCATATCCACCATAGGCATAAGTTCCAGAGGATTTACCAGAAACAAAGGAAAACGCATTACGCAGTTGCCAGTCTTTACTAAATTCATGCTCTAATCGATAGCCAACCCGAAAAGTGCTATCGTCATAAACGTGTGGCAAACCGACGAAGCGACTAATAGGGATGGGAGCAGGTCTATCTCCCAGGGAAGGAATACCGCGATCGAAGAGATAATCGTTGTCCTGGTATTCTAAGTCAAAGGTTAAAGAAGTGCGATCGCTAATATTCCAAGTAATTACAGGTGCGACAAATACACGTTCTAGAAAGTTATAATCTCGAAAACTCCCCGAATTTTGATAAGCTACGTTCAACCGATACAACAGTGAACCATCATCTGTAAGTGGCCCAGAAATATCAAAACTAGGGCGATAAAAGGCATAATTACCCACATTCAACTCAGCCGCATAATAAGGAGTTCTCAGGGGTTGTTTGGTGACAACATTGATAATTCCTCCTGGTTCAGCCTGACCGAATAGTACCGAAGCCGGGCCTTTGAGAACTTCGATGCGATCGATGTTAGCTGGGTCTACCAAAGAATAAAAGTCAGTATCATTAAAACCATTGCGGAAGTTGCCATCCTGATCGAAACCACGAATTTTATATCCACCCGCATCTGTACCACCATAATTACCTTGTTTGTTGACACCACTAACATTCTCCAAAGCTTCTTGTATGCGCGTGGTTTTTTGGTCTTCTAAGATTTGACGAGGGATCACTTGAATCGAACCAGGAATATCGCGCACAGGCGTATCGGTTTTAGTCGCAGTTGAGGCGTTGGGTACGCGATATCTGTCTTGTTCTCCCGTTACTACTAACTCAATTGGTTCATCTTGTTGGGCTGTGGGTTCTACTGGAGGTGTATCATTAGTTGGTGTTTCTGGTGGTTGTGTAGCTATGCTTGAAGATTCAACAGCCAAAATCAACCCTGCATCATCATCAAATAACTCAACCGCAGGTAAGGCTGTTTCACCAACTACCGTAACTCGTACGGTATTCGCGTCAAGATTTGCAACTGTTATCTCTGTAATTCCCTCTAGAGGTTTTTCTGAGCGATATGTAAAAGCATCTCCGTTGGGTAGTTGCAATTGCCCTGTAGTAATATCTGCAATAAAATTATTTCCCGTGCTGCGATTAGTAACTTGCAGTTGCTCCCCTTGACTTGTCTCTAAAATTACTTCCACTCCTTTTGCAGTGGAATTTGCTTTTACTCCTGTAATGAGAATCAGAGTCTGTTGAGTGGGGGCTGGAGTTTGTGCCAAAATGCGAGCATTAGTTACAGAAAGTTTGATTTTATCCTCTCCCACTGTCTTGGCTTGTGTGGGAGTGGCGAATAAAATACCCATTGTCAAAGGTATCGCACTTGTCAGCAGCAAGTTTGGAAATAATTTATCTAACTTCATCGAAACTCCCCACATCAGATAACACAATTTGTCCGTAACTCAAGCGGACAATGACTTTAGCAATATTGTTTGAATTACAAACGCAAGTCTTATTAGTAAGTATTCTCAGTAATCTTACGTGAATCTGGGGAAAAGCTAAAGTTTGGGATGTTCTCTAAACGGAATTTTTTAGTTCTTTAAACGGAATTTTTGCGCGAGTAAACGCTAGGACTCACACCAAACTTTTTACAGAAAGCCGTTATAAAGGCACTACGGCTAGCATAACCTACATATTGGGCTACTTGATTGACAGTTAACTTGGCATCTAAAAGTAATTCTTTGGCTTGTTCCATACGGTAGTTATGCAAATAACCAAAGACAGTTGTACCAAATATTTGCTGAAAGCCTTTTTTGAGAGTGCAATCATTCAGATTGACTTGCCGTGCTAACGCTATTAATGTTGGGGGATTAGTAAAATTACTAATGAGAATATCTCTAGCTTGATAAATACTATCGATTTGTATCGGCTTGAGAATAGTAGTATTTAACCCAATTGAATCTTGTAAATCTTCCAAACGTAGTGCCATTAATTCTAATACTTTAGCCTCTAAATAAAGTTGCCTCGTTAAACTCTGATATGGACAATTTAAAATTTGTTGCAAGATAGTTTGCATTTGGGGTGTTGTCCTGCCAATTTGCAGATAATTCATTTCATCGCTATTAGCTTTTTCAATGAGTTTCCTAAAATTGACAGGTAATGTATTTAAATGAAGAAATATCAGACTTTGAAATAAAGAATATTCAATATGAATATCTAATTTTAAAACCCTTTCCTGTGCTTCCCATTCCTTCCAACAAGCTTCGCCAGTATCTAGTTCTAATCCGATAAAATTTTGTCCTCTTTTTAAATCCATACTAGGATAATGACCCAAAAGATTAAAACCTAATTCTAAATAAGTACAAGGTTGAGTTGGGCAAATTTCAACAACTAGGTTTTCTTGCAACTTATAATCATCTACTAAAAGAGAAATTCCGGGATGCAAGTGAAACCAACGCCTATAACCATGACTCATCTCCCTTGGGTCATATAGCTGAAGTTCGTAAGTTTTTGGCTGAAATGCACAGTCCTGATCTCGTAGATTTGACGGACTTAAAAGGTGACAATCTGCTGATTCTTGTAAAACAAGGGTCATGGAACTTGGGATTTTGTATTTTGAATTTACTAAATTAATGATAAATATTATCATTAATTTATCTAGAAAAGTAGTATCTAGAGTTACAAATGTTGTTTGGTACAAGTAAGCAGCACCAAACTTGATGCTGCAAATCAAACCTAATTTTCAGGCTTTGTCCGTACAGAAGGAATACTTGCAAAAATGACAGATTCCAACTCTTTAGGGAGTTTTTCCCACATAAACACCCCTTTGCGATTATCAATGTACATCTGTGCAAATTCGAGTAATGCTAAGGCATTTTCTGCATCTGGAGGTAGATCCACAAGCAAATAGGTTGGCTTTTCAGGGCTGGAAATCGCCACAACACACCCACGGCTACAAGCCCATAAACATCCTACAGGCTGAATTTCCAGTTCTTCTATTGAGAATCTTTCTAATGATAAAGTGGTAATTTTGTCAAGTAAAATACTGCCATCACAACGCTCATTTTCTGCTAATTCTTCGGATGAACGGTGGCAAGATTTGCAAACGAATAGGGTGTGTTTAGTCATCTGAGTAATATAAACAGAAAAATTTATTGATAAATAATATCATTAAGTGTTGTAATATAGTGAAAAATACAGCAAAAAATAGAAATCAGCCGTTCACATTCCTCTTATTTTCTTCACCGTCACCTATTACCTACATTGCCGGAGAAGGTATTTGTTATTTTCTGTCAATGGTTGATAACAATCTGCTGATTCCTGAAGGATGAGTACCATTGGGTTGAAATTATCTACACAAATTAAGTGAAGAAAATCAAAATGATAAATTTTATTATTAGTTTGTTAATGTCTGCAATTCCAAAGAAGCAGATATTATTTAATGTGTCATATTTGATATATCAAACATACTGAGAGATAATATCAAGACAGCAATTGATAAATTTGAGTAACAAACAATTCCGCAGCGATCGGCCCGCGAATGCGACTGGCTAGTTGGTAATCAATGAAGTAAATTCGATTTGTATTGTGAGCAGATATAGACTGTAAAATCGGATTTTGACTCCATTGACGCTTGGCGTTTTCTATATTGTTATTTCCTGAAGGCATAACCACAATTAAATCGGACTTAAATTTGGGTAATACTTCCAACGCCACTTCATATTCTGTGGATTTAGGACTAACAAGCTTAAAGCCTAAGTCTTGTAATAGTCCGCCAGCAAAGGTTTCTGCTCCAAAGGTAAATGAGTTGAGAGTAATTCCCCTAAATGCTAACAGTAATAACTCCTGGTGTTGAGCTATAGGAGCGATCGCAGTTTTGGCTTGGGATATTTTCTGCTCATACTCTGCTATAACTGCTGATACTTTGTCTTCTCTTCCTAAAGCTTGGGCAATAATTGAGATTGTTTGTTGCCAAGCTGGAGTGATACCATCTCGATGATTTATTAAAATTGTCGGTGCAATTTTGTTTAAGATTTGGTATTCAGTTTCGTTATAAGCGGCTTCACCTAAAATCAAATCTGGCTTCAGTTGCAATAAACTTTCTAAAGAAGGATTACCGCGATCGCCTATATTTATCGGTTGGCTGGTAATGCGATCGCCAAGGTAGGGAATTTGCTCTTTGGGTCGATCAAATACTTTACTATTGAGCAAGTCTACTTCCGCATAACCCGCAGGTTGCACACCCAAAGCAAGCATCATATCTAACACAGGCGGACTCAGAGCTACAACTTTTTGAGGTTGTCCGCAAATCTGCGTTTTACCTGCTTCATGATTAATTACACGGCAATTTGTAGTTATATTGCTGGTAGTCTGATTACTTGGTAATTCTGATACGTTACTGTTACAGCCTGTCACTAGCAAACAAGTACAAACTGATACTAGCAATAATTTTATATACTTAAACCAAGTATTCATTTGCACTGTCGTCTGCAACTACTAGCAATCGGATCTTCGTTAACTTGTCGAGATTCATTAGTCCCCAATCCCCAGTCCCCAATTAAAATTTTACAGATAACGAACCGATAACCGTAAAAGGAATACCAGCATCAATTGATGCGCGGGATGTGGTGGACTCAATATAGTTAACATCAAAAATGTTTTTAAAATTGAGACCTATATTCCAGTTATCTCGACGATAGAACAAAGCAGCATCAGTGCGGGTGTAACCGGGAACGGTAAAGGAATTACTTAAGTCTCCTTGGCGTTCACCTACAAAAAATAGTCCCACACCCATACCCAAACCTTGCAAAGCCCCACTTTGCAATTCGTAGGTTGTCCAAATACTAGCACTATTTTCTGGCACTCGATTGAGACGATTTCCTTTCACATCGGTATTATCTTCTGTAATTTTGGCATCTGTATAGGCGTAGGAAGCAATAATATTCCAGCCTTTAACCAGTTCTCCAGCAATATCAAATTCAATCCCTCGACTCCGCACTTCGCCAACGGGAATAGAAAAGTTTAAATCTGCGGGATCTGGTGTGGAAACATTGGTTTTGGTAATCTCATAACCCGCTAAACTCGTAATTAATTTACCATCTAAAAATTCTCCTCTTACACCAACTTCGTATTGTGTTCCTCGTTCTGGTTCTATGCGTGAGTTATCCCGTTGAATCCCGAAGTTTTGCGCGAAGGAACGGCTATAACTGGCGTAGAGAGAGAGGGGTGCAATTGGTTGATATACTATGCCTATGCGGGGGCTAAATGCTTGATCGGATATATCAAAGAATTTCACGCCATCGACAATACTCAGGAAACTCTGATTGGCAAAATCGTAACGTCCGCCAATGAGGAGTTTGAGATTTTCTGCCAGTTTAATTTGGTCTTGGATATAGATACCAATGTTATCTGCTGCAAATAAACCCCGAAACGGATCTGATTCTATATTGGGTCTAGCAGTCAAATAGATTGGGTTGAAAATATCAATAGCGGGTGCTGGTGCGCTGCGGCGATCGTCAACGAAGTTAGTTTGGCGGTTAAAGTCAAAGCCAATTACAAGTTCGTGTTCAATCCCACCAGTTTTAAATTTACCGATCAGATCAGTTTGAAAAGCGTAGGTTTCATCAGGTGTAGGTCGATCTACACCAAAATCACGAGATAATAAACCTGTGGCTTCATCCAAACTACCGGGTTCAGTTACAAAACTAGATGTTTGTGTGGAGACAATTCGGAAGGCAGAGCGCAGTTTCCAGTTATCATTGAAGCCATGCTCAAAGCGAGTACCAATCCTTAAGTCTTCTACTTCTTTAGAATCAAAGGGTTCGCCTAAGATGCGATTGAAGGGAATCTCAGCAACGCGATCGCCTAATGCTACTAAACCCCGATCAAATGGTCGAGAGTCTTTTAAGTATTCTAGGTCAAAGACTAAATTTGTGCGTGAAGCGGAGCTATCCCGAAGGGAATCGCCAATGTCCCATGCTAATACAGGCGCAATAAAAAAGCGGCTAGTCTCTTTGTCAAAGTCACGGAAGGATTCGGAAACTTCTACAGCTGCATTAACTCGCAAACGCAAGGTTTTAGAGTCGTTGAGAGGACTGTTAAAATCAACTGTTGGACGGAAAAAGCCATAACTTCCCGCCTCTAAACCCATAGTTAAAAAGGGTTCTCTCTGGGGTTGCTTGGTAATAACGTTAATTACTCCCCCTGGTTCTAGTTGTCCAAATAAGACAGAAGCCGGGCCTTTTAACACTTCTATGCGTTCAATATTGGCAGTTTCTCTATATACAGAGGTATTTTCTTTAAACCCATCTCGAATTACTGAATTGAAATCATCAAATCCCCGAATGACAAAGCGATCGCGCGTTCTCCCCGCACTGTTGGATGGCTGTACACCACTGACATTCCGCAATGCTTCATTCAACTGGGTAGCGCGTTGATCCTCAATCACCTGCCGAGGAATCACTTGAATTGATTGGGGAATATCGCGCAAGGGTGTATCAGTCCTAGTCGCAGTCGCAGCATTCTGTACACGATAGCTATCTTGTTGTCCTGTTACTACCAGTTCAATAGGCTGATCAGTTGTAGCTGCTGGTTGTTCTAGTTCTGGTGTTGGTGTAACTTGTGTCTGTGATGGTGCTGCGATCGCCACTCCCAAAATCAAACCCTCATCACTATCAAATAACTCTACTACAGGTAATCCCGCCTCACCTGTGACTGTCACCCTAATCGTATTAGCATCGACATTACTAACTGTGATCTCACTAATTCCCTCCACTGGCTTTGGGGAAGTGAATGTAAAACTATCACCACTAGGTAAACGTAACTGTGCATTAGGAATATCAGCAATATATGCGTTACCTTGACTGCGATTTACCAGTTGTAGTTTTTCCCCAGAGGTAGTCTGTAGAATCACCTCCACACCTTTTTCTGTGGGATTCGCTTTCACGCCTGTTACTTCTACAATTTCATTTGTCGGTGCTTGCACCAGTATTGAGACACCTTTACTCAGTTGAGGAGATTTATTGCGTGTCGTGTTTACCTCTGCCCGTACAGTTTGATTACTGATGAAAATTGATACTATTGTCGCCAAGCACAAACTATTTAATAAACCTGGTTTAATCAACATTTCTCCTCACATACAGAAAGGTACAGTCAAAATGAGGTGTATATTGTGTGTCATCTCATAGAGACTTGCTTCTGTTATTAGTAATAATTAGCAAGAATCTTACTGTAATTAAACGGAGAAATAAAGCTCTAAGTGTGACGTAACGGGAATTTTTCTGTTACCTAAGCGGAATTTTTTTGCACATAAGCAGTAGGACTCACACCGAACTTTTTACGGAAAGCCCTGATAAAAGAAGTACGTGCTTCGTAGCCGACGATTTGAGCTACTTGAGTCACATTCATTTTCTTTTCTAAGAGTAATTCTTTCGCCTGTTCCATTCGATATTCGTGTAAATATCCAAAAACTGTAGTACCGAATACCTCTTGAAAACCTTTTTTTAGTGTGCAATCATTTAATCCTACCTGCCGGGCTAAATTTATTAATGAAGGTGGGTTATTGATATTATTAATTAAAATATCTCTTGCATGATAAATACTATCAAGTTGATGAGATTTCAAAGTCGTGTTTCTATTAAAATTAGGATTTTCTTGTAGATATTCTAAACGTAAAGCTAATAATTCTAATATTTTACCTTCCAAATAAAGTTGTTTTGTCAAACCTTGATATGGACAATTTAAAATTTGACGTAAAACAGTTTGCATTTCGTGGGTGGTAATGCCAAAATTCCGATAATTAGGCTCATCATCGTTCTTTTCAAACATTTGTCTAAAGCTTAGAGGCAATACATCCATTTGATGAGCAAGTAATTTTTGAATTTGTGAATATTCAATATGAATATCAAACTTTAAAATTCTTTCCTGAGCTTGCCATTTAGTATAACCAGCTTTGCCTAATTCTCTATATACATATAAGAAATTTTGTCCTGAGTAGACATCTTCATTATTATTATTACCAAATATACTAAAACTCAACTCTAACCACAGACAGTTAGGAGAAGATATTTTCTCCACAATTAAATCGTCATTTAACTGATAGTTATCAGTGAGCAGAGATATTCCTGGGCGCAAATGAAACCATTGTCTATAACCATGACTGAAACCTTGCGGATCATGTATGTGAGCTTGCCAGATAGTTGATTGCGGAGTGTTGTTATTTTCTGTCAATGGTTGATAACAATCTGCTGATTCCTGAAGGATAAGTACCATTTACTTAGAATTATCTACACAGTTTACTTGAGAAAATAGAAACAAATGAGAGACTATATTAAGACTTACGCAAACGGCACATTCGTAGGGTGCGTCAGATAAGAGTTTTTCGCTATTCTCAAAAGATTCTTAGCATCTAATGTACCCTAAAAGCTAGTATTAGCTTGCTGTATAAGCCCATATCTCAAACTTTGTCAAATTTTTGTCTTAATTGATCAAGCATTGCTTGAGAAGTATCAATTCCAGTTACAGAATAGCCCCGTCTGACGAAAGGAATAACATTTAAGCCCGTACCAATTCCAGGTTATAAAAAAGATGTCTCAGGCGTTGCATTCACTAATTTAAGAATAAAATCGGCAACTTCCTCAGCGACGGACTCTGTTAACCAACGGGTTTGGTCGTAAAGGTGAGCAATGTTGTCGTAATAGGTAGATTTGACCATTTTACTAAAATTTATACGGTAGTTAAAACTATCAACTTTTTCATTGTTAGGTTACAAACTGAGTGTTACCGTTTGTTATCTCATTTAACACTTCTCTAAAAATCGACCTAACCGACAATCTTGGGGTGTGATGCCAAACTTACGTTTAAAGGCGGCGGCGAAATGGCTTTGATTAGCATAACCAACTGTGTTGACTACAGTTCTCACGTTTTGCTTCTGTTCCTGTAACAACTTTCGCGCTATTTCCAGGCGATAGTCGCGCAAATATCCAAATACTGTAGTACCAAATACTTCACGAAAACCGTACTTGAGTTTGTTGTCATTCATGCCGACTTTTTTGGCTAAGTCAATTAATGAGGGTGGATGATCATAGTTTTTGGTTAAAATATCTCTGGCATGATAAATTTTCTCAACATCACCAGCTTTGAGATTAATCAAGGGTTGTTTATCTCCGTCAGCCTCTATCAGTTGAGCAAACTGCAAAGCTAGTAACTCTAGGACTTTGCCTTCGAGATACATTCTTTGTATCATGCCCTGATAGGGTACATTGAGAATTTGCTGTAATGTTGTCTGCATGGGTAGGGTTATCTTACCCACTGGACGGTGAAACAGAGGTGGAGAGTCTTTTTCTAGGAAAGGCTGTAACTGTTTGGGTAAATCTTCTAGACCATTGATGAAGGTTTTCAGGAAATCTAGGTCTATACAAATTCTAATTAAATAGATGCGATCGCCTGCAAAAAATTGCTCAGTTTCTTCAATATCTGGCAAGTAGAATAAGTAATTATTTCCTACAGTTTCTTGATAATTTTCCTTAACTCCTGCAATACCGGGACAAATTACATTATGATTACCCGCTAAATAAAATTTAGCTGTAAGTGCATAAAAACTATAGTGATTAATTTTACAACTCAATTGTTGGTAGTAATAATCGTCAAAGATTTCTAGTCTTAATCCGGGACGGAATTCAACTATTTGAGAATAGGTATCATATAAGCGGTTGCGGATTCTCTGAATTTGATCAAATCCTTTGGTATTATACGATACTTCTAAATTTTCTAGAGTTTCCTGTTCAATTTGATTGATTTGCTCTTCCGTCAGGATATTTGTCATGTTTTAACGGCAATTTTAGTAAGAAATTGCAAGTTATTCTTAACTGTGAAAGTATTAATAGTTAATTTACAACAATCATAAGGATATTAGCAATAAAGAATCTATCTCATTAATGGGTGTACTGATGATGCGATCGCCCCATCATGAGATGAATTGCACAATCAGCTAAAGTCATAGTGTTGTAAACTTCTGGAAGATTTGCTGAGGCTTAATCAGAAACCTATGGGCTACCATTTTTATCAGTAGTTATCCGGTAGCTTATGTTTAAAAAATTGCCAATCGCATTAGTCGCAGCTACTCTTTTGGTGGCATCGATAGATTATCCCAACACCACACTAGCAGGAACTTGTGCTTCTAATTGTAGCCCTCGTTCCTTACAGTTTATCCCTGGTCAACGTATTCGTCTAGAAGTAGTTAATCACACATCTAATTTAGTAGAACTCGAAAAAATCCAAGGTAATAGAGCCATTCCCTTGCAACCTGGACAGAAATTACAGTTAGAGCATGGAGACGGTACAACGCCGAATATTTCCCTGGTTTTTTGGGATAAAACCGGCTCACCCTTGCAAGCCGTGGTTTCTAAACCAAATTTCGGGACATTACGCGTAGATATTCGTCCTACTTGGCGTAACCCAGGCGATCGCTCTCTTTATATACTTAATGATGGTCGGGTAAATGTTTTCTAATCGTTAACAGAAAGTATGATGAGTTATGAGTTGAGCAATAATAGTGAATTTCCCACTCATAACTCCCACAGTGATAGATAGACTTGTTTCTTCCACATCTCCTAGGCGTTTACCCAATCAGCGTTGGCAAATTTACCCGCAAAAGCCAGAATTTGCCGCAGAATTGGCATTAGCAACGCATCTATCACCAATTGTCAGCCAATTACTAATCAATCGTGGCATTGAAACCCTAGAACAAGCACAAGCCTTTTTAAACCCCGAATCTCTCGATTTACCGTCACCCTTAGCAGAATTTCCAGATTTGGGATTGAGTGTGGAATTGTTGCAAGCTGCGATCGCCTCTCAAAGTAAAATAGCCATCTGTGGTGATTATGATGCCGATGGGATGACTAGCACGGCTTTACTGTGGCGGAGTCTCCGCAGTTTAGGCGCGCAGGTAGATTACGCCATCCCCAGCCGGATGCACGAAGGTTACGGGATTAATCAAAGAATTGTGGAAGAGTTCAAGAGTGAAGGTGTAGAGTTAATCCTGACTGTAGATAATGGCATTTCCGCTTTTGAACCCATAGCCAGAGCCAGAGAACTGGGTTTAAAGGTGATTATTACAGATCATCACGACATCCCCCAGAAATTACCCCCAGCCAACGCCATCTTAAATCCCAAACTGATAGCCGAAACTTCACCTTATCGGGGAATTGCGGGTGTAGGTGTAGCCTACATCTTAGCGGTGTCTTTAGCGCAAAAATTAGGCAACACTAAAGGCCTAATTCAGCCGATGCTAGCACTATTCACCCTCGGAACGATCGCAGATTTAGCACCCTTAACCGGCGTTAACCGTCGCTGGGTAAAACGTGGCTTGAAACTCTTACCCAAATCCCAACTACCAGGGGTGCAGGCTTTGATTCAGGTAGGGGGAGTACAGGCTAGGGGGCAGGGGGCAGGGGGCAGGGGGCAGGGAGCAGTGGAGAACTATTCTTTCCCAGTCCCCAGTCCCCAATCCCCAGTCCCCAATCCCAAAACCCTCAAACCAGAAGACATAGGTTTCCGCCTCGGCCCCCGGATTAACGCGATTGGACGCATTGGTGATCCCCAGACGGTGATTGAATTACTGACTACAGATGATATGTCATTGGCACTGGCACGAGCCATCCAATGCGAACAAGTCAACACTACCCGTCAACAATTATGTGAGCAAATCGAGCAAGAAGCGATCGCATTTGTAGAGGCTCAATTCATCGCGTCTCTTCCACAAGATAGGGTTTTAGTCGTTGTCCAACCTAATTGGCATCATGGTGTAATTGGAATAGTCGCTTCCCGTTTAGTTGAACGTTACGGTGTACCTGTATTTATCGGTACTTACGAAAATGAAACTCACATTCGCGGTTCAGCTAGAGGAATACCCGAATTTCATGTATTTGAAGCGTTGGAATATTGCCAAGATTTACTAGGAAAGTTCGGGGGACACAAAGCCGCCGGCGGATTTTCTTTACCTGCTGAGAATTTACAAGAATTGCGATCGCGTTTATGTGAGTTCGCCAACCAATGTCTTGAACCGCAACACCTCAAGCCATTACTGCAAATCGATGCTCAGGCGAATTTTAATCAAATCAACCCAGAACTTTACCAACAATTAGATACCCTTCATCCCTGCGGTATTGATAACCCAGATCCGGTATTTTGGACAGCTAACGTCAAAGTTGTCGAGCAAAAAGTTGTCGGCAAAGGTCACATTAAACTCACCCTCAGCCAAAATATTAATCAGCAAGAGTATAGAATAAAAGCGATCGCTTGGCGGTGGCGTGATTACTTTCCTCTACCTTCACTATTAGATATAGCTTACAAATTGCGCGAAAATCACTTTAACGGTAACACTACCATTGAGATGGAGTTGGTAGGAGTCAGACTTGCCAAAGATTCACCATTGCAACTTTTCTATCAACCTTCCCCTAAACCTTTAAGAACCAACTTCCATTACAACCAGCGTCAATATACCTGTGGGATCTATCAAAATATTTCACCCCCAGAGTTAAGAATCAAAAATTCTGAGGGTAAAGTGTTAATGATGCAACCAGGGAGTAAAATCGGTTTACTAGGGACTAGTCGTGAAGATGCCCTAGAAATTGATCTATCATTACCCCACTATGACTGTATTATTCAAGCTGCAATTCAAGCCTTATCAAATTTAAGTGCTGAGTCCTGAGCGTGAAAATTGCAAACTAACTCAGCACTTAGCACTCAGCACTCCTAAAGGTTGCCGTTGCGGAAAGCCAGGACAAAAATCACAGCAGGCCCAGCAATGACAATTAATGCAACAGAGGTTAGCTGGAAAATCACTTCCCAATTAATGTTAGCAATAGCATCAAACATCTTTCTTCATTCCTCCCAATGGTCTTAAAAATTTAATTACTCAGTTGCAACACCCGCAATCAATGATATCTGGGAATCGCCAGTGATATTTAATTTACTTAATAAAAGTATAGGAAAAGACATAAAATGGCAACATGGCAATGTGTGAAACAATGTGGAGCTTGCTGCAACCTTGACCCAGCAGATCGTCCCGAAATAGAAGATTATCTCACACCGGAAGAACTGGAATTATACATGAGTATGGTAGGCGAAGGTGGTTGGTGCATTAACTTTGACCATGACACAAGAGAATGCCGCATTTACGCCAATCGTCCCCGCTTTTGTCGTGTAGAACCAGCAGTATTTGAGGATATGTATGGTGTTGAGCCAGAAGAACTCAATGATTTTGCTATAGAGTGCTGTCGCCAGCAAATTGAAGGGGTCTACGGTGACAGAAGCTTAGAAATGCTACGTTTCGATAAAGCGGTCGGGATTTAAAGTTTTGTTAAGTTAATTTTAATCTAAGACATCATTTTAAAATGCCCAACCACCAGTTTCGTAGAGGATGAGTTTTAGCAGGTAAATAGCGACCTTTGAGACGAATAGAATTGAGGATATTACGTAGTTCAGAATTATCAAGACTTGCGACTTCTGACCAGTTCTTAATTATTTCTGGTGTTGATAGAATCTGAATATTGCTAGCTTCCTTTTGTATAAAAGATATCGCTCTTTTGTCATCAGTTGCGATCGCCCATTGACGATGAACAGCAATGGCACAAGTAGCAGATTCACCATCATCACCAAGAATAGCAGCATAGTTGATATAAGATTCTTCCTCTTGTTCTGACTCAAAATCTACAACTATGAGTAAACCTTGTTCAATTGCTGCCTCAAACTGAATTGCACCCTGATTTTCTTCTTCCTTAAGGCGTTGGAGTGTTTTTAACTCATACTCCTGAACCACTGTAGTCACTACAACAAGCTTCTATATTTCTCCTATTTCTCTTATGTAAGCAGGTCTAGGTGTTAGTTGTCTAACCAGTGCAGCGTCAGCAGTCCAAAACTCGGCAGACGTTATCTCAGCACAAGCAAGAAATGCTGCATCATAAAGAGTTGACAATCCGTAATGCTCGGCAATTTCCCAACTTCTGAGGCGGATTGCTTCTTCTTCAATATAATCAAGGGGCAATTCACAAAAGTCTTCAAAACAACCTTGTGCTTCCTCAGTTGTAATAACTCCTAATCGTGTTTTCTTCCGTAGCACAGATCCAACCTCTGCCCAAGTAAAAGCAGGTGTGACTAAACACATATTCAAGCTCAATGCTTCTGTTACTAAGGTTGTAGCTTGAGATTGATAAACTTCTGGAACAAGGTAAGGAATCCAAACACTAGTATCTATGCACAAAACTCTAGTCACGTCTTCCTTCACCTTCTCTGAGACTGCGAATTATATCTGTAGAACTTTGTTGTGTACCGCTTTTAGCTTTGATAGTTTCGCTGCGCGCAATAATTCGCTGATGTGCAGCCCATCCTCTCCTACGTTTAACTTCAGATTCCAAAGCCTCAACCACTAAATCATTGAAGGATTCGTTGCTTTCCTTCAATTTCCTGGCTTTGGCAAGTAGTTCTGAGGGAAAACGGATTGTTAAAGCTTCACGTTCCATAAAATTTATTGCACCAATTAATGGTATCACTTACTGTAACTATTATATCTCTCAAGAAAGTTGCATTTTTGCAGTAGAGTTGCAATTTATTACAATCATCTGAGAAAATGAGAAGAATATGAAAAATCTCTAGTAACAAAACTACTGCCTGTGAAACTTGACTCTGCACCTGTAATCCTAACTGGCTTATCTGCATCTGCAAGCCAGCCAGAACTAACAGCAACTACCGAACCTACAACCATTGAAACGATTCAGCCTGTAGCTAGTGCTGACAGTCAGAAAAAGCAGGACTCACCGATTGTTGTTTTTGGTACTACATTTATTACTATTTTTCTCGCGGAAATTGGCGATAAGACCCAGCTATCTACCTTATTAATGAGTGCAGAATCCCATGCACCTTGGGTAGTATTTCTCGGTTCTGCGGCTGCACTAATCACCACCAGCTTATTAGGTGTACTGCTAGGAAGTTGGATTTCTAAACAACTCAGTCCCAAAGCCTTAGACAAATCAGCCGGAGTCATGTTGCTGTTAGTCTCCGTTATGCTGTTCTGGGATGTATTACAAGGTTAATTTCCCATCTTTCCCCATTCCCCATTCCCTACTCCCTACTCCCCTTAATTATGGATTGGCATCTTTTAGGACTGAGTTTTATTACAGTTTTCATATCTGAGTTAGGCGACAAAAGCCAGTTAGCCGCGATCGCACTTTCTGGTCGTGGTCAATCTGTGCGCGCAGTTTTCTTTGGTAGTGCGGCGGCGTTACTCTTAGCTAGTTTCTTAGGTGCATTAGCTGGGGGTGCAGTCGCAGAGGTATTACCTACCCGGTTATTAAAAGCGATCGCGGCTGTAGGTTTTGCTATTCTTGCTGTTCGTCTACTGTTTTTTAATAACGAAGAATCCTTAGAATCGGAATAGATTCCTGAAAATCTGCAACCGTAATGCTAATTCCCCAACTTTCTACACCCCGCTTAATTTTGCGGGCATTTAATCAGCAAGACTTTGACGCTTACGCCGATATGTGCGGTAATCCAGAAGTGGTGCGTTACATCGGCTATGGAAAACCTTTATCCCGTGAAGAATCATGGCGCAATCTGGCGATGATGCTGGGACATTGGCAATTGCGGGGTTATGGAATGTGGGCGGTTGAAGAAAAATCCAGTGGCGAAATGATTGGTAGAATTGGCTATTGGCAACCAGAAGACTGGCCAGGACTAGAAATTGGCTGGTCTTTGCGGCGACAATTCTGGGGTTTGGGCTATGCTACTGAAGGTGCAAAGGCGGCAATGGCTTATGGCTTTGAAAATTGGGGAATAACCGAGTTA
Source organism: Nostoc sp. PCC 7524 (assembly GCF_000316645.1). Taxonomy (NCBI): domain Bacteria; kingdom Bacillati; phylum Cyanobacteriota; class Cyanophyceae; order Nostocales; family Nostocaceae; genus Nostoc; species Nostoc sp. PCC 7524. Next base: position 2,627,059 of record NC_019684.1, on the reverse strand, counting down.
ATCAGCTTAATCCGCCCAGAAAATCAAGCTTCTAGGCGGGTAGCTGAAAAATTAGGTGAAAAATTGCAAAGTGCGATCGCTCTTCTTGGTGCAGAAGCTTTAGTGTATAGCATCACCAAGGAAGATTTTAATTTGGGATAATCATGTCTTCAGTGGTGAAATAGACCTCTGTTTTGCCTCCTAAAATATCTCGGCGATCGCTTCCCGCATTCACAATGATATGAGATGAGTTAATTTCAGCTAACGGTGAAGCTAAAGAAAGATAGATTTTGTCATTGATGACTAGCTTTTGAGGCGCAATTTGTTCTAACTTGTGGATAGTGTGAACACCAACATCACCATTGCGATAACAGAGTCTACCAAAAGCTAAACCTTTTACCTGTGGGGGAACTTCTAACAAGTAGAAGTTATCAGATTGCAACCATTCTTGCCAGCTTTTGTCACCACCCCAACCCAGGTAATAAATAGACGATTGGGGAAACTTGAACCAAACTTTGGCAGAGAGAGATTGCGGAAAGATAATTACAGGAATTGTTCTTTGAGGTTTCAGGGCAATTTTTCGGAATAATGTTCCCCCACGATACTTAACTCCGTTGACATCGTATTGATCAGTTGCGATCGCTGTGAGAGGTTTAGCACGACTACAAAATTTTACTCGCTTGGCATCTTTTAATTGCCATGAATTAACTTGCAAAAAAGTGAGAAAACTAATCGAGATAAAACTTAATACTATAAGTATCTGAACAAATCGATTAGTTTTCATAAAAAACTGCAAAATATGACTCTTTACGACTGCTGCCAACAACGAATAAACAATGTACCACCTGCTACTAACTTGATGACCTCTAGGAAGAAATAACCACCGTGAAGTAGATTCATTTCTGTGGGAATTGTGGATACTGTGTCAAATAAATTGAGATGTACCCCAACTGCACACATTTGCGGTGTTAATAAATAGGTGTTAAAAAGTGCGATCGCTAACAGTGTCACACCCAAAATCACACAGCTGATATTCCACTGGTCATGAGTTTTGTTCCAAACCAGTACACCAGTCAAGACTACAGCCGCAAACAATAATTCCAGGCGATTAAATACCCAAAAAATCACATACCCTGCTGTAGTGAAATCAGGTTGTTGCATCATCCCGGATAGATAAAGACTAGGCATAACTACCCAATCTAACAATAGGCTAGCACTGAGCCAAAAGCCCAAAGCAAATAAGACAACAGCTTGCCAACTTGGCCGCTTGTATTCCAGTTTAGAAATAGTATCCATAAGAATAATTGCCTGTGTTGTATCTTTAGTTTGTAACTTTCATAGTAACCTTGACAACAGATATCAATTATCTTTAACAAAGTATTGGTAGCTTTAGCAAATAATCGTGATTATTAGTAGGTATTAATAACAAATATTAAGTTTATCAAAGAAGTTTGAACTAATAGTCAAAAGTATAATTATTGTCTATTTACTTATCTCAGTAAAGCCATGCGTCTTGCAGTTTTATTTGGTACAGCGATCGCCACTACAGCTATCATTGATGGATATATTTCCCCGCAGAGTCAAGCCATTCAATTACAAGATGGCACAGTTTATTTTGCTCAACCCCCGCGTCTAGTCGAAGCTGCAACTACCTACAATGAAGTTTATGCTTGGGGCGCAAAGTATTATTTCACCATCAGTCTGCCAGAGAACGCAGGTGAACCCTTACAAAAGATGACGATTAATCAGCGTGAGGGAGTAGATAGCATTCGTTTTGACCTCAAAAATAGCTTTGCTTTTGAGGGTACGCGCTCACGTAGAGGAGAGAAAATCGGATTGAAAGATGTAACTGGCGATCGTAAAACCAGAACTGTGTCTATAACCTTTGATCCTCCAGTACCTCCAGGGAAAACCATCACCATAGGTTTGAAACCCTGGCAAAATCCCGCAGTTTCAGGTGTGTACTTATTTGGAGTGACAGCATTTCCCCAAGGAGAGAAAACCCACAGTCAGTTTCTTGGTTTTGGCAGATTACATTTTTATGATCATAGGAGAAACTATCTTCCCTACGGTTGGTAATGAATGGGATGATTTTAAACAAATAGAAGTAATTTTTTGTCTTAAGTAAAACAAGGTAAATAATTAAAGGTTTGTAGTAAGAACTTTAGTTCTCTCTGCAAGACGCTCCGCGAACGCGGAGCGTCCCGCAGGGAACAGAAAAGGACTAAAGTCCTTACTAAGAACTGAATCCTGGTATTTTGATATTGCTTAACATAGTTTGGTTTTTTCCAGTCTTTCTACTTATCCCAATTCTATGAGAAGCTGCACCAAATAAATTCTGTAGAGACGTTCCATACAACGTCTCTACAACAACCTATAAATTGCATCTCAGATAAAAAAAACGGTATCAGCTAAATTATATACTAAAGACTTTCATATGTGATAAAAAATACCTTGTATCACAATGATATCCGAAGCATACGGTTATCTTCATCAAAATTTTAATCAAATTGAGCTTCTAGGATATTGCATATTAATTTTGTATATGAGACTATCAGCAAATGTACACAAACTTTTATTAACCTTATCTTAATATTGGAGCCTTGTAAATCAAAGATTTCAGTTTTTGCGACCAAAAAACATACCTTCTGATCGTTTAAATAATGCTTGATAGACATGGTAAACATCCAGTCTGATGGATTAAATTTATACCCATCAGTAAATCATTATATGTATCAAAACATTCATCATAATACGGTGAAAGAAAGCATTATGCACAGCTAAAGATAAAAAAGGCTGTGGTCAGGTAGCTCGATAGGAAACTTAGACAATCATGCACAAATTTACCAGCCAATCTATATACACGCATCAGTTAAAAGTAGTTTTGTTGATAGCTTTGGCAACAATCATTCCATTATCTTCCGTTTTAATAGTTGTTGCTTTAACAAGTGATTTAAACTTAGATCACTTGACGATGGATCAGTCAGATGCAGCAGGTATACCTCGCTATATAGGTTTATTTTCCAACATTGGTATGTTATTTTGGTGTGCTGGTGCAGCAATTTGTCTATTCAGTTACCGAATACTGAAAACAGTAAATAAGTTGTCAGAATACACCTCATTTTTATTGTATTCTGGACTTTTAACAACCTTATTATTATTAGATGATTTCTTTCTATTACATGAAATTATTTCTACAAAATTAAACATTAGTGAGCGTATAGTCTATATAACTTATCTCATCATCTTCTTTAGGTTTTTTATCCAATTTAGAAGAACTATTCAGAAAACAGAATTTCTAATTATTTTGGCCGCACTTATGTGTTTTGCACTATCTATTGTTGCCGATACAATATGGCAAGGAATCCCCATTTTTGTAGAGGATACATTCAAGTTCATCGGCATTACGAGTTGGTTTACTTATTTTTTCCGCCTAAGTCTGCGAGAGGTTAGCACAATATCTCATCTTGTACCCTTTAAGCAGAAAATAGATTCTGTAATTAGGTAGATACACAGCATCTATTTTTCCTGAAAAGTCCAAACGCCCTCATCCCATTCTTGAGGTGTTGGGGGTGATTGTAACCAATGCTGACAACGTAGAAGGTGTAGCATAGCGGCTTTATCGTGCTTATCAACAGCTAAAACATTAGCAAATTCTGCTCTAGCTAAAGTAAACTCTTGCTGCACATAATACTCTCGTCCTTGATGATAATGCTCGATAACTTGCAGTTTCTCACTGCCAATAGAGTCGGAACGCAAACCCACTAATTCGTAGATTGCTACAGGCTCATTTCTACCTTTGACACGAATGTAGTCTAGTTCTCGCGCCCAGATATGATTTTGGCAAGGTTTGTAAGTGTTATCACTAATAATAATGTCACAACCGTACTGTTTACTGACACTTTCTAGTCGAGAGCCTAGGTTAACGCCATCACCAATAGCAGTGAATTCCATGCGTTTACTAGAGCCAATATTGCCACTAATTACCGTATCAGAATTAATCCCAATGCCAATATTGATTTGTGGTTTATTAACTGCGTGGCGACGTTGATTGAATTCGTGTAACCGATGGCGCATTTCTATGGATGTTTGCACCGCCATCCAAGCGTGTTCTTCTAGGGGAAGAGGAGAACCAAACACAGCCATAATGGCATCGCCGATGTATTTATCGAGAGTACCTTTGTGTTTAAAAACCGCCTCTACCATTGACTCAAAATATTCATTGAGCATACTTACCACTTCTTCCGCTTCCAGATTTTCTGTCAAGGTGGTGTAGCCACGAATATCGGAAAATAAAATTGAAACTTCCTTGCGATCGCCTCCTAATTTAGCATCATCCAATTTCAGCAGTTCTTCTGCTAACTCTTGAGTCATGTAGCGGTACATGGTACTTTTGAGGCGCTTTTCATCACTGATATCTTCCATTACTACCAGTGCGCCCCGGACTTGTTGTGGGTCACTAGCATCAGCAATAGTATTAATAGATAAATTTATACTATGCTGTTCCGTTTCTGGGTCAGTGCCTAAAAGGGTACGATCTGGGTAATATTGCTGGCGGCGTTTGGGGTCTTTACTTTGTAAGGCATCCCGACACCATTTACTAAAGTTACCTTCTTTGATGGCGATCGCTTCATTAATTAATTTACCTTCTAAACGATCTTCAACTTCCAAACCCAACAAGCGTTTAGCACTTTCATTCGCCGCAATGATTGCCCCTGCCTTATCAGTGGAAATTACACCATTAGAAAGACTCCGCAAAATATCTCTTTGCAATTGTTCTTGTTGTTTCACTGTGGCAAACAACTGAGCATTTTGTAGTGCTACCCCAGCTTGAATATTAAAAGCTTCCATGAATTCTTCGTCATTGCGGTCAAAACTGGCTTGGAAGCATTCCGGGGCTTGTGGCCAATCAGCCGGATTATAGGGCGGAAAATCCCCGGATTTCTTTTTATTTACCAGTTGGGTAACACCAATTAACTCTTGATCAGCATTAAATACTGGCATACACAGTAAACTACAGGTACGGTAGCCATTTTGCTGATCCATTTGCTTGGCTGTTTCCGAGTCTGGATGATCGTACAAATCAAAGGGGATATTCAGTTTATGACCGGATGCTGCAACTATCCCCGCAAACCCTTTACCGATGGGAATACGTAACTCCTTAGTAGAACCATCATCTTGAGTAATTTTCGTCCATAATTGCTGGCGATCGCGATCTATGAGCCAGAGGGTACTGCGATCGGCGTTCATCAGTTCCTTGGCTTCATCCATCACCCGTTTGAGGGTGTCTTCCAAGTCCAGACTGCTTTGGCTCAGAGACTTCACCGCTTTCATCATTGCCGCCGCCGCTCTTTGTTTTTGGGTAGCGATGTAAAAAGAGCGTGACGACTCCAAAATCAGGCGAATTGAAGGGGCAAATTCCTGAAATAAATCTTCGTCAGCACCAGTAAAGCCTATCGTATCAATGCGTTCTGCTAGTGGGGCATCATGATCGTATGTAGATTTTAATTTATTAAGTAATTGTACGACGGCGACTAATTGCCCTTGTTCAGTTAGAAGGGGTAAAGCCAGCATCGTGTAAGTCCGATAGCCAGTGATTTTTTCTTTTTCTTGAGCAAATATCGAACGCGGATCATTATAAAAATCAAAAGGGATATTTACTACTTTCTTAAAAGTGGCGACTTCTCCAGCAATGCCCTTATCGGCAGGAACGCGAATTTCTAGAGAGCGATCGCCTTCTCCTGCGGCGACTATTGACCACAGTTCTTGTTTCTCTTCATCTAATAAAAATATAGTTGTTCTGTCTGCGCCCAACAATTCCCCAGTTTTTAAGGTAATTGAGTGCAACATTTCTTGCAAGATGGTTTCAAACCCCTGAGAATCCAACATCGAGAGGGTTTGATGGACAATCTGTAGTTTTTGCTCGACTCCTGTAACAACTTGTTTAAAAGTATCTTGAGTCAGGGGAGCCAGAAATGAAGAAATTGTACCTTTCCTGCGAGCTAAAGCTCCCACAGGAGAAGAATTTACTGGCAAACCTTGATCTTCTTGGTTGTGAACCCCAATAATCAAATCGGCAGTTTCCCCAAAACTACGCTGTTGCACTGACATAGGTAATTTTTTATATAGCGGGATTAGATTTTAGGCATTTATCTCAGTGTTGCTCAAGGCCAATAGCCATTGACATTACCCACAGTTTAATCTGTTGTGAGGTCAACGTCATCCTGCTGTCATCATTGTTTTACCTAGCCTCTAACAATTTTTATCAACATCAAATAACTCAAAGCTGATCATCCAGCCATGAGTTAACAGAAAGGCAGCTTTGTTTATTTGTATACTATTACCGCAAGCTATTACTGAGTTAACTAACTATGCTTGTGGGAATATTACATACTATGATTCCCATTAATTCCTATAAAGTAACAACTCTTGCTGCAAATTTCCCTGCTGAGGATGAATCAATAAAACCATCAGTTTATGGAATGATTGATTTAAGATGCTGCATCCTGTAAACAGCAAGAGAGGTATTAATGAACTGGATTCAAGTTCTTTCCCAAGATGAATTACCACCTAATGGACGTAAAGCGGTAAAAGTCGAACAACGCAAAATCCTATTAATTAACCATAACAACCAAGTTTTTGCGGTAGAAAATTCTTGCCCTCACATGAAGTTACCTATGCAGAAAGGTAAAATCACAGATGATGGGGCTATTGTCTGTCCTTTTCACCGTAGCGCCTTCGACTTATCTACCGGTAATCCCAAAGAATGGACTCCCTTTCCCCCTGGTATTGGGAAATTGATGGGTATGATTTCCCCAGAAAAAGGACTTTCTGTTTTTCCTACTCGTGTTGAAGAAGGTAATATCTGGGTGGGATTGTAATATTACGTCTGCTTGATTACTTAATCAACCCGAAGAACCACGCCCTGCCCCGTTCACGGGGTTGGGTGCTGGGTTTAAAAATCAGAGTAATCAGCACCAGAACCAAACTGCCAAGCATCAACCCAGCGATGCCAATAATATTGCTGTGTAGTGGGTAGATTTTTCATCCCAGCTTCTAAAATGGGAGTCAAACTATAGAAAGCAGCATAAAACCCTAAATTGCCATAATGCACCAACCAATCTAATAAGTTAATTAAACCCACCTGGGGAATAATTTTGGCAACTAAACCCGGATGATTTAAACCTGTTTTCACTAGGGTTTGTGTCAGGGCGGAAAATTGTACTATGTCTTGTAAAAATGGCTTTAGCACTGGTGTACCCAACTGCTGCATTTCTTGAAATACCGCAGACAATAATTGGTTAATTTGCTCTGGGGGAATTGTCTGATTGACACCAACACTCATAGCTTTTTGAAATAACCAAGTCACACTCAGACTCGGTTGGTATGGTTGCAGTTGTGCCAATGCTTTTGCAGACAGTTGCTCAGTTTGTATTGCCTCATCAATCCCAATGGTTAACCGCTTGAGATGGCGTACCATTGCCCCAAAACCGCCAAAACTTAGTGGTGACTGATTACCGCTACTATCTCCCACTGGTAAAATGCGATGCCAAGGGGTTTGCAGGGGACTTTGACGATAGCTGGGGAAGAAGCCAAATAAGGCGCGTTGCAATTGCAGTTGGCTTAATTCTACACCTTGATATTCTGGTAATAAACGCAGATATTCCTCAAACAAAGCTTCTAGGTTTAAGTGTTGGGGATGGGCATCCATATAGGTAAATAAGTAAGTCGTTCTACCATCCCTTGCTGGGAAGGCTTCCCAAAAATACTGACATTGATTCTGCAAAGAGGTAAATGATAAGATTAAATCGCCAGAGTTGTTTTCTGGGAAACCTTGGGCGCAACTGCCCACCACTAAGCATAAAGCATCGGGTTTTTTGCCTTGGCGTGCTTGTTGGGTGATGGGGGAAAGATGCCCCATTGCGTCGAGTAATAATTTGGCTTTGTATTGATGATTGACTATCACCCCATCTGGGTGAACTACTGCTGTGCTAAAGGGTGTGTTTTCTAATAGTTCTCCACCAACTGCCAGAAATTTGGTTTTGAGTGTAGCTAATAAATAAACCGGATCTACACCAATATTCAAGACATCTTTTACCCAAACTTCTCCACCATCTGTAAATTTGACCCTAGCTGGATTGTATTCTGTAGCGATCGCCTTGGCTAATTCTTCTTCAGTTAGTAAGTTCAATTCTACAAATACTTCTAACTCCTTGCGGGAAATATTCCACTCCTGTTCCCTCCCCCGCAAAATCCCCCGTTCCAGCAACGCCACCCGCAACCCCCGCACTGCTAAGGCGCAACCAATTAAAATACCTAATGTACCACCACAGATGATGACATCCCAATCTACAGCACCTAAAGGCTGTTGACTTTCCTTGACTACTGCGGGTATGGGTGCAGTGTTTTCTCTAATAGACTTGAGGATGTCGTCAGTACGACGCAAGCCTTCTAAAACATTGCCCGGTAGTTGAGAGAGAATTTCTTCAGTTAGGGGCATAGACATTTACCCTAGCAGAGTTACTACTATGACTAATTTTAACTTTTTAAAAGTATATTCATTATTGCATCAATTTTAACCCAAAATTATTTTATACATAATCTTTATTTAACCTTTGTTTGTAAAGTTACATAAATTCTATTTTTGTTTATCATGAACAAAGGTTTCTCAGCATTTGATCCGCATTCAAAACCGAGAAGTTGTTCATGTCAAATCATAGATTGATTTATCGCTGATCAGGACGATTTTGGCAGAAATATTAAAATCTATCTAGAGAAACATTATTCTTTTTTTACTTGATAAATATTATTTTTTAATATATGATCACTCATGTTGCTTAACTCTTTAAATAAAGATAGGAAAACATATCAATTGCTGGCAATTAGTATATAGATTAAGCTTGAAAAACACTCTGAATAGTGAGATTTATCATGAAAATTGCCTTCATAGTAGGAAGTTTCCCTGTTCTATCAGAAACATTTATTGTAAATCAAATTATAGGTTTGATTGAAAGGGGACATGAAGTAGATATTTATGGTACTGATAATTGCAATCTGAATAATAATGTGAAAGTACATCCAGATGTAGAAAAGTATCAGTTGCTTCAGTTCACTCACAATGAGCCAGGAATTCCAGAGAACTATTTGTGGCGATTGATTAAAGCTGTAGGATTAATAATTACGAATATTCACAAATCCCCTTTAGTGTTATTGCGATCGCTCAATTTTTTCAAATATGGTAGATCAGCTATTTCCCTACGGTTGCTATACTTAGCCATCCGCCTTTTAGAATCTCCAAAGTATGACATTATTCACTGTCAGTTTGGCACATTTGGCTTATTAGGCATGATGCTGCGTGATATGAATGCAATTAAAGGCAAGTTAATCACTTCCTTCCGTGGTTATGATATCAGCTTATTTGTACAGCAGCGTGGAGAAAATGTTTATAAATCTTTATTTGCTCAAGGAGATTTCTTTTTGACAAACTGTGAATTTTTTCAAAAAAGAGCGATCAAACTAGGCTGTGATGCCCAAAAAGTTGTAGTGCATGGTTCAGGTATAGATTGTAGTCGTTTTCCTTATCAGCAAAGAAATCCTGATGCTAAAGGTAAAATCCGTATTGCTACCACTGGTCGTCTCATTGAAAAAAAAGGCATAGAATATGGAATCCGGGCTGTTGCTCAAGTAAGTAGAATTTATGAGAATATTGAATATAACATTATTGGAGATGGCGAATTAAAGGAAAATTTACTGCAACTTATCCAGTCATTAAATCTTAATTATAAAGTTAATTTACTAGGATGGAAAAACCAGACAGAAATTATCAAAATACTTGAGCAAACCGATATTTTTATCGCTCCTAGTGTGACAGCTAAAGATGGCAACCAAGATGCACCAGTTAATACTTTAAAAGAAGCAATGCTCATGGGTTTACCAGTGATTGCTACGGCTCATGGTGGCATTCCTGAATTAGTCAAAGATGGTGTTTCTGGTTTTGTAGTGCCAGAGCGAGACGCTCATGCTATTGCTGAAAAATTGACTTATTTGATTGAACATCCAGAAGTTTGGTCTGCAATGGGTCATGCTGGTCGAAATTATGTAGAAACAAACTACGATATCAACAAGCTGAATGATGAGCTAGTGAAGATTTATCGCCAAGTTCTTAACCATAATTTAGCACCCCAAAAGCCAGCCTTAGCTCCAGCCGTTAGTATGCAGTACCAAGGAATGAAATAAACTCTCCAAAATTATTTAGCTCTTATTTTATTGAGCTACAAACACATTCAAATTAAGATAACGAAAGGATATTAATTAATATGATCGATTCATCTGCGATCGCTAAACCGGATATTACCATTATTGTTTCTCCTAGAGAACGTTTTAGTTGCACCCGTGAAGCCCTAGAAAGTATTTATGAGCATACAGATTATCCTTTTAAATTAATTTATATAGATGGCGGTTCTCCCATTCACATCAAAGATTATTTAGCCATCCAAGCACAAGAAAAGCAATTTCAACTGATTCGCACGGATTATTATCTTTCCCCTAACCATGCGCGTAACCTTGGTTTGCGTCATGTCACCAGCAAATATGTTGTTTTTATTGATAATGACGTGATAGTTACCCCTGGTTGGCTCAAGCCTTTAGTTGAGTGTGCAGAAGCAACTGACGCAACTATAGTTAGTCCCCTCATCTGTCAGGGTACACCTCTGCACGCAGAAGTACATTGTGCAGGCGGAGAATCGGGAATCAAGGTGGAGACTAAAGGCGAAACCATCAGAAAGCGGATGATTGAGAAAATTTATAAACAAGGACGGAAAGTTACAGATGTCAGACCTCAGTTACAACGCCAACAAACTGGTCTAGCAGAGTTTCACTGCATGATGGTACGCACAGAGATATTTCAACAAATTGGTCTGTTGGATGAAGCACTGCTCAACACCAAAGAACACGTTGATTTGTGTATTTTGGTTGCTGAGGCTGGTGGTAGTATTTATCTAGAACCAGAATCTTTAATGACTTATGTCACAGGCAAACCATTAGAAGCATCAGATATCCATTACTATATGCTGCGTTGGAGCGATGCTTGGGAACTAGCCAGCCTCAAACGCTTACGCGAAAAGTGGAACCTCACCGAAGACGAATACTTTCAGAATAAATACAAACGCTTAGGATGGCGGCGACACATGGCAATTATCAATCCCCTAGTGGGTAAATTGCCCATCGGCAAATTTGGCTCACGGGTGGTGAAGAAAATTTTACAGATGATAGATAAGATAGCTAACCGTTACATTACCAGCCGCTACTCACAAACAGCGTTGCAGAACGGTGGGATGAATTAGGGTGATTAGAGGAAGCAGGGGAGACAAGGGAAATTTTCCTAGTCCCCAATCTCCAATCCCCACTATTTAGACAAAGGGTGAGAAATCTTGAAGCAAAATCACAGACTTAACGCTCAACTACCTGAAATTATTTATACACCTGAAAGTCAACTGAGAAATCCCCTCAGCTTACTGCGGCAAATGTGGCGAGACTTGCTAGCATCCCGTGAACTAGCTTGGCGGTTGATGGTGCGAGATATCAGCGCCCAATATCGACAATCCTTTTTAGGTATAGTTTGGGCTTTTTTACCGCCAATTGTGATGGCTGCTAGTTTTACCCTTGCTAATGATGCTCAAGTCATTAATGTGGGAAAAACCGATTTACCCTATCCAGCTTATGTTATGTTTAGCACTGCATTATGGCAGACCTTTGTGGAAGCTTTAAATGGGCCAGTACAAGCGGTGACAGTAGCCAAAATCATGTTAGCTAGGGTAAACTTTCCACGGGAAGCATTAATTTTGGCAAAAGTCGGAGAAGTATTTTTTAATTTTGGGGTCAAGCTAATTTTAATAGTGGGATTGTTTATTTGGTTTCGCATTCCCGTTAGTTGGACAGTAATTTTAACGCCAGTGCCATTAATTCATTTAGTCTTGCTAGGAACATTTATTGGGATTTTATTAGCTCCTTTGGGGGTGTTATATCAAGATGTTTCCAGAGGACTAAGTTTGATTACAGGATTTTGGTTATTTCTTACGCCTGTAATTTATCCAGTTCCCACCGAGGGAACCTTTGGGTTATTAGTGAGGTTGAATCCGGTTACACCTTTATTAGTAACAGTACGAGATTTAGCTACGACAGGTGCTGTATCAGAACCTCTTGGATTTTGGCTTGTGAGTGCAATTACTCTGGTAGGATTGCTACTAACCTGGATTGTATTCCGTCTAGCTATGCCTTTTGTGGTTGAGAGAGTAAGTTCATAATAATGACTGAATTAATAGAACAAAAAATTTCTGTCCAACCGAGAGATGCTGAAGTAGTAATTTCAGTTGATCATGTTTCTAAAAAGTTTTGTAGAAATTTAAAGCAGTCTTTATTATATGGTGTGCAAGATATTGCCACCGAGTTATTAGGAGCTAGAAGGAAAAGTGATACTTTGCGCTACAAAGAATTTTGGGCGCTTAAAGATGTCAGCTTTCAACTTAAACGGGGAGAAGCTCTTGGTTTAGTGGGTTCAAATGGTGCTGGTAAAAGTACATTGCTCCGCATCATTAGTGGTTTGATTAAACCTGATACTGGCTGTGTGAAAGTTAGAGGTAGGGTAGCGCCATTAATTGCTTTAGGGGCAGGATTTAATCCTATTTTGACAGGACGAGAAAACATTTATGCCAATATGGCAATTCTCGGTCTATCTACAAAAAAAATCAAAGAGAGATTTCAAGAAGTTATAGATTTTTCTGAGATTGGTAATGCTATTGATGCGCCTGTACAAACCTATAGTTCTGGAATGGCAGCGAGACTGGGTTTTGCTTGTGCGGTTCATGTAGAACCAGATATTTTATTAATTGATGAAGTGCTAGCGGTAGGTGATATCAAATTTAAAATGAAGTGCCATAGAAAGTTAGCAGAACTACGGGAGAAAGGCACAGCTTTTATTTTAGTTTCTCACAACTCCCATAGCATTCTTAACGTTTGTAATTCATCAATTTATTTATCAAAAGGTGAATTAATTACATCTGGTGAAACAGAAATAGTAATTCGTAAATATGAAGAAGACCTATGTTTAAGTGGTACGGAAATTGCTTTGGGAAGACTGATTTTACCTGAAAAGCCAGAGTCTGAAAGTTTAGGATTAGATATCACCTCTGTATTTTTTAGAGATGAGCAGGGCAATTTACTAGAAGCACCACTGGCTGGTGAACCTGCTTATTTATGTGTGGAATGCAAATCTTATGAAAAAATTGACCAAGCAAATTTAGGCTTATTGGTAACAGCTTTATCAGGAGAAAATGGACTGGTTCAGTATATAACCTCTAACTGCGATCGCGAGGATTTAACTATCCTACCAGGAAAATCAGAAATCCGTATGTATATGCCATACTGCTCTTTTGCTCCTGGTGTATATAGTGCCAAAATATATATCAGAAGAGGTGTAAAATCTTTTGATATTGTTGAATCCTTTCGATTTACTGTGAAGACTAATAAAACTATCAGTAGATGTTTATTTTATCAGCCACGTAATTGGCAAGTGATTCATCAATAAATTCAGGTATTGCAAATGAGTAAGCCTCTACTCAGCATCATTATTCCTACTCACAACCGACCCCACCTAGTAACTCAAGCTGTGAAAAGTGCGCTAGAGCAAACTATGGCAGATTTGGAAGTGATTGTGGTTGATGATGCTTCCACTCAGCCGATAGATTTACCCAGTCATCCTAAATTACGGCTGATTCGCCTATCGCAGCCTCATGGTGGTGCGGGAACTCGTAACGTTGGACTAGAAGCCGCCCTTGGACGATGGGTAACATTTCTTGATGATGACGATCGCCTACTGCCCCATATGGCAGAGGTATCATTAGAGGCGTTATCGCAAACATCCTTACCTGCACCTGTGGCAGTCATCTCCGGTTTAGAAGAAGTCAACTCCCAAAGTCAGGTTTTAAGTAAGCGTTTACCACCACCACTCCGTCCAAAAGGCGCACATTTCTTTCTGGAAGAACTCGAACCCGGAAAATCTTACAATACCAAGCAAACCTTAGTAGTTGAGCGTGAGGTACTGCAAAAAATTGGGGGTTGGGATGATGATATGCGATCGCGTGTTCATTCAGAATTATTTTTAAGACTTAACCCCGCTTGCTCAATTATAGGTCTACCCATCATTACCTACCAGTTATCTAACCACGAGGGGCAAAGAGTTTCACGCAATCCCATGCTTCGCCAAGAAAGCTTTTTACGCCTAGTGAATAAACATAAATCACTTTTTCAAGTCCATCCGCAAATGTTTGCGAAGTTTGTCTATGAACACGCCCGCAAATGTTACGAAATGGGTCTAAAACGAGAAGCTTTCTCCAATTTATGTTGGGCTATGCAAATAGATCCACTAAACATAGTTCCTCGCATTGCTACTAGATTTTATCAATCGGGAATCAAACTCTTAATTCGGAATTAGTAATTACATAGAGGAATCATATTTGATTTTTGTTGGCGTAGCTTGCGCTGGCGCTGCATAATTGCGGGATGATTTATCGCTTTCTTGTCCCCTATCACCTATCCCCTATTTAGGATTACTCTATATGCTCAAAAAAGTTTCTGTAATTATACCATGTTTTAATGCGGAAAAGTGGGTGTCAGAAGCAATTGATAGCTGCTTAAAACAAACATATTCTAATATTGAAATCATTGTAGTTGATGATGGTTCTACAGATAATTCCTTAGAAATTATCAAAAGCTACGGTGATCAAATTATCTGGCGGAGTTTCCCCCATCAAGGAGGTAATTACGCTCGTAATCACGGCTTTGATTTATCTGATGGAGAATATATTCAATACTTAGATGCAGATGATTATATTTTACCCGAAAAGATAGAACGACAAGTCAGTTGTTTAGAAACCACAGGTGCAGATGTTATTTATGGAGATTGGAGACATCAGCGACACTTAGCTAATGGTTCGAGTTTGTTAGAGAAGATAGAAGTTTCGCAACCGCAAGCAGATATTTTAGCGGCTTTACTAGCTAATTGGTGGGTGGCTTTGGCTGCTTTAATGTATAGGAGAAGCGCAGTAGAAAAAAGTGGGGGATGGGATGAAAATTTATCAGCAGCCCAAGATAGAGATTTTTTTCTCTCAGTGGTGATGGCTGGAGCTAGAGTTGTATATCAACCCGGATGTCATGCTATCTATAGAAGGTACGGTTCTGTGACAGTTTCGACTGCTTCTAAAAGTCGTTGGTTAACAAACCACCATTTAGTATTAAAGAAAGTAGAGCAGCAATTGTTGGAGAGAAACCAACTTTCTCAAGCTTATCGTCAGGCTTTAGCTACGTCGTATTTTGAACTGGCTAGAGAAGCTTTGTTCTTGGAATATACCCAATACATCATGTTTTTAGAAGAGGCTTTGGTAATGTTTCCAGATTTCAAAGCTAATAGTAAGAGAAAATTTTATAGGCTAGTGCAAGATATTTTAGGCTTTCGACAAACTGAACGTGTTGCCTGTAGTATCTTGTTCGTCAAAAAGTTTGTGAATTCTAGTCTATCTTCTCCAAAAACAAAACTAGAAATCACATCATAAGCCTCTAGCCCCTAATTCCTAAACCTGTTTCATCGGGAATATCTTCTATTTATAACAGATGAGTTGTTGCATTAGTCGCTCTCGAATTTTTTTATCCTGAATTGCTTGAGCTACAACCAAAGCTTGATTGTAATCGCCAGTTTGCGTTCTGAGCAGAGCAATTCTTTCTAAAGAACTACCTCTATCACTGTCATCATCTACAACTGTAATATCTGGTGGATTGCCAAAAGTCAAAACCCGTGATTCTGGGTTAGGGATAGTTTTGGCGGCGGCAAATGCTAAGTCTAAAACTTGTCTGGCTGACTGCATTTTACGGGCGCGAATATACGCTTCTGCAATAGTAGTTAAACCTCTAGTTTTATTTTCTGGAGTTTTGGTAGTTTTATATAGTGTATTAGCAATATCAATTGCTTCCCCACCATGATCAATTATGAGTCTGGCAATGTCTGGTAATTGGTAATCTCGTGTTTCTGTAGACATAGCTTGTGCAACCTGAAAAGCAGCAGTATATTGTTTAGCTGCTATCAAATTTTCTGCCATTGTGCGTAAATTATTATCACGCACACCCGCATCTTTTTCTGTGAAAACTGATTGTATAGCTTCACCTAATAACTTTTTGCCTTGGGGCTGATTTTCTAGTTGGAAAAATGCCTGTGCGACACTGGTTAAACCTAAAGCACGCTTTTGTGGTGCTAATTTTCTGGCATCATTAGTTGCTTGAGTTAGCAGCTTATCGCTTTGGGATGTTCTGCCCGATGCAGTGGCAATTAATGCTAATGTCTGTATTTTATAGGGTGAATTACCAGAATTACTAATTTGCTGAGTGATGGCGATCGCACGTTCTATTTGCTTATTTTTAGCATAGGCATAACCAACCTTTTGTAATAGGCGATCGCGCTGTTCAACATCCCCTTGATTTAAACTTTGAGCCGCCTGTAAAGTCAGGTCGATTTTTCCCTCTTTAATGGCTGCATCTGCAATTCGGAGAAACCAACTATCCCTACCCATAAAATCAGTATTTTTTGTCTGCTTTAATAAGTCAAAAGCAAGTTTATACTGTTTGGCATTCAGGGAATTTAATAAGATATTTTGCAAATATCCCACAGGTTCTAAAGCCTGCGGTGTTTGAATTAAGGGGATAATTTCTGTAATAATTCTATCAGCTTTTTGTATCTGTCCAGCTTGACTATATTCATTAGCGATAATGCCTAAAGTCACAGCTTTTTGTTCAATATTTTGTAGCGGTTGTGCTGCTGTATAAGCTGCATCTCTCTGTCCACCTTTGGCATAAGTTTGGATTAGGAGTGCTTGATTATAAACTGCACTACTATCAGTGTTAACTGCTTGCAAAGCCGCCGCGAATGCTTGTGCCGCTTGCTTTTCTTGTCCTTTATTCCCAGCAGCTAGGGCAATTTCTACTAAACTCCTACCTTTAAACTCTGGTGTTTCTAAACTTTGTGCTAGTTTTTGCGCCGCTTCTAATTGATTTGTTTTAGCTAAGTGCTTAACTACTTCAAATAACATCCGAGAACGATAGTAAACGTGTGATATTTGAGGTGCTAGTTGTAAAGCTCGTTCTGTTTTACCTAATTGGGCGTAGGTAGCAGCAATAGGTTCTAATACCAGAGTGCGGCGGACTGGGTTTTGAGTTTCTATTTTTTGGGCAAATTGCAGTGACTGCGCCAAAACTTTTTCGGCTGGGGCTGTTTGTTTCAGAGCAAGGTATTCTTGAGCGATGGGAGTTAAAGCTTTAGTTTGAAACTCTGCTCCTTTAATGAATTGACTAGCCGTTAATGCTTGTGTGAGGGATGATAAAGCTAGTTGTGGTTCGTCAATGATGCGGAAATAATTAGCAATTTTGGTAAATGTTTTAGTTTTGATAGAGCTATAACCACTATTTAAACTCTGCGTTAAGCGTGTCAATGATGTCAGTAATTGGATACTTTGTTTTTTCTGGCTTGGTTCTATTTGTTTAATTGCTCTACCCAATAGGGAATACTCAATTAAGTCATTATCTATCAGGCGATTAAGTAAATTTGTGGTGACTGTAGGATTATTGGCTGCTAGAGCAATAGCTATAGCTTGATTAAATTGGGTAATAGCTTGCTCATTTTTACTTTCGGCAATACTTTGTTCAGCTATGGAGATGACTTGATTAATTTGTAGCTCTACATCTTGCTGTTTTTGTTGTTGACAATTGCTAGTTTGAGCTATTGCAGGGGATAAGAGGGGCAAACCAACAGTATCAAATAGCACTAAAAGTAATAATGTCGAAGTAAAAAACTTGAAATATGAATTTTTCATACTGAATAATAACGGTTTTCATGGCAGCGTCATTGTTATATACAGCCAATTCGGTAGTTATTACGCGGAATATCCCGCTATGGGTTTATCAAGTTTTTCAATAATCTGAGTAGAGAAAAATTAATACTAAGTGTAGTAATGATACTTAAAGCTGATCCGATGAGGAAAGGAAATTACTGGCAGGCGATCGCACAGTGTTTAGATAAATTAGAGGGACGCAAAGCCTTGCGCCCCTACTAACTATCTATAATCTTGACTTTGAACATCTCGCAAACGGGCAGCATTCCGCATCCCATATTCCGAACGAGTAAAGCGACTTAGTTGGGCTTCAAAAAACTCGCGGTTGGCTTGCAAATGTTTGGGATTGGGATCATCTAAAGGATATAACAGGGCAGTTCGCAACGCCTGAATTACCGCAGAGGTAACATTATACATTGACCTTTGGAAACTAATACCCAACTGAATCAATGTATCTTCCTCACCTCGACAATATTGTTTGTAGTAATCAACAAGATACTGGGGTAAGAAATGTAACATATCTTGCATTAATAATGTCGGTGGAATGCCCGCAGTTCCTACAGGAAACACATCTGCGTAGAGAATACCATAGTGGAAGTCTTTTTGGTCATCAGGTACTTGACCAGCTTGAGCATTATATGATTTTGTACCTCTAAAGGGTGCAGTGCGGTAGAATACTGCTTCTACATAGGGTAATGCAGCCTCATATAACCAAGTAAATCCTTTAGACTTGGGAATAATTTCGTAGCATTCCCCACGAATATACACATGATGGTAAATGGGACGACCGGCAACTGCAAATATCCCATTGACTAAAAAGTTCATGGCATCAGGGACACCTTTAAAGCCACCTTCATCATAGATATCCGACATTTCAAAGAATACCGGAGCCATGACTTCCCAGAACAGACCGAGGTTAGCATAATATGACATCTGGCGGCACTGTTCCAAAAACATATCGGGGAACAGCTTATACATTCCCAGCATTACTGGGTTGCCCTGAAAATAAGCTTTAATTGCCTTATCTGCGTTAGCTTTGTATTCTTCTGAGTCGAGGTAAGCATCAAATTGATTAACTGGCGCATACATATGACGATGCCAAAGCATAGCCCGCATACAAGCTTCCGCAAATTCCATGTTAATGCGATCGTGCAGTAAGTGATGCAATAACTTAGGTATTTTGAAGGTTTCACCCTTTTCCATAAATGCCAACAGTTCGGGGTGGGCTGTAGCTTCACCGCGCCAAATTCTTAAATCAGCATCATCACCAGCGTAATGGTTATGTCTTTCTAAATACTCTTTCGAGATGAAGTATTTGAAAAAGGAAAAGGGATTTAAAAATACCTGTTCAGCAATATAAAGCAAGTCACGCCAATAGAAATCCATCGGTACGGCGTAAGCTTTATAAATACCGATAATTTGCATTAAATTTTCTGGCGTATCTGGCAACATCGAACCGCCGGCTTCTAGGCGATATATGATATCAGCAAATTCATGCTGCGAAGGCGGAATTTTAGTTACAGGTTTATCTGGAGTTTGTACCATATATTTTTGTGAATTAAATTTAAAAAATGGGGACTGGGGATTGGGGATTGGGGACTGGGGATTGGATAAAAATCTACCTTGTCTCCTCTGCTCCCCTGCCCCTCTGCTCCCCTGCTCCTCTACTACTTACTTCAAAGCCACTTGAGAAACTATAGTTTTTTCCAGAGGCGGAATTACCGCTACCATTGCTGTAGTTGTGGGTTCACTCCAACGTACTAACCAATTGGGTTGTATTCCTAAAAAGATAATCAGAGAAGCCAAAACTAAGGCTGGTATTTTTTCCGCCCATGCAACTTTGGGATAGTAGGCTAAGTTATCTAACTTGCCAAAGCAGGTACGGTTGAGGAGGATGACGAAATACACTGCTGTTAAGCCGCTAGAGGCTACACATAATAATGTGGGCAAGGGAAAGACTGAGAAACTACCCTGAAAAACAATAAATTCTGCAATAAATCCCGTTAAACCAGGAATTCCCGCACTCGCCATGCCACTGAGAACCAGTAGCGCACTAATTAGCGGTAAACCCCGAATAGGACTCATCAAACCATTGAGTTTGTCTAATTCACGAGTCCCAACTTTGGCTTCTACAATCCCAACTAGATGAAAGAGAATTGCCAGAATTAAACCGTGGCTGAACATCTGGGAAACAGCACCCACCAGTGCTAAAGCGGTGCTAGAGGCACTAGCGAGTAATACATAGCCCATGTGACCGATAGAGCTGTATGCTACCATGCGCTTGATATCTTTTTGGGCGATCGCAATCACTGCCCCATAAATTGCACTAATCGCTCCCCAGATTGCTAAGGTTGGCGCAACCACACTCCAAGCTTGGGGAAGCATTCCCATGCCAAAACGCAACAGTCCATAGGTTCCCAACTTCGCTAATACACCACCCAACAAAATCGCAATGGGTGCAGAAGCTTCAACATAAGCATCAGGTAGCCACGTATGGAAGGGAACGAGGGGAATTTTGATCCCAAAGCCTAAAATAATTCCTGCTAAGAGAACTAATTGCAAACCGGCGGAGATGCTTTGAGTTGATACAGCATCAAAGGCAAAGCTAGTAGAACCAGTTAGCCATACCATACCCAAGAAGGTTGCTAAAATCAAAGCCCCGGAAACAGCAGTATAAATTAGAAACTTGATACCTGCATAAGCCCGTTTTTCTCCTCCCCAAATCGAAATTAATAAATAGAAGGGGATTAATTCTAATTCGTAAAACAGGAAAAATAGTAGTAAGTTTTCTGCTAAGAAAGCTCCAGCTACGCCACCACTGACTAATAAAATCAGGGAATAAAAAAGTCTGGGGCGTTCAGTCTCTTTACTACTGCTGTAAATTGCAATCCAGGTGAGTAAGCTATTGAGTACCAACATCAAGATTGATAAACCATCAACTCCTAGTTGATAACTCAAACCCAAGGTTTCATTCCAAGGTAAATACTCTTGAAATTGCATCCCTGGATTGCTGATATCAAATTTCAGCAAAATAAATAAATTCCAGAGTAAAACTACGCCAGCAATAGTTAAAGCAACTAATCTCACCCGACTAGCTGGGACGACTTTACCAGGTAAAAACCCGATAATTATAGCACTGATAATTGGTATCCAAATTAAAGCACTCAGCATAAATAGCAATCCGATTTGATTTCTAAAATTATCTGCGTAGGTAGGCAATAGGCACTCTTGCAATAGAAAAGAAGGAAGTAGAGGTGTACTAAAAAATCCAAAATCCAAAATCCAAAATTCGGAGGTTCAACAGTTAGGACTATTAAAAAATCAGACTTAAAAACTGTACTCCCCAGAATGGCCAAGTTACCCATGCACCCAAAACACCTACTCCTAGGAGAACAGTGAAGGCATAAAATTGAGTTTGTCCATTGGTGCTGTACTTCAAACCTTCGCCACCTAACAGCGAAAACAAACCAACAAAGTTAACAATGCCATCAACTACAAAGCGGTCAATCATATCAGCAAATTTTGCCAGTTGAGCAACGCTGAAAATGATGGTCATGCGATAGAGTTTAGGGGTGTAAAAGTCGTAAGCTAATAAGTCTTGTAAGGGTTTCCAAGGTAGACGTACTGGTTTGGGAATATTGCCTAGATAAATTACACCGCTAATACTGCAACCGAAAATACTCGACCAAATTAGTAAAAGTGCCACATCTTTATTAAGAGTTGCCCAATTGGGTAATAGTGATAAGCTTTCTAATACCAAAGGTAGATGTAAAATAAAGCCCAATAAAATCATCATGGGTAGTACCATTGGCCAGTGAACTTCAGGCGATCGCTCACTCATTTGTTTAGCTTTACCACCAAAAATTAAGCCAAATTCTCTCGTTAAACTAACTGCTGTTAAGGCGTTAACGGCAATGATAATTCCTACTAACCAAGGGTGAGTTTCCCACAATCCATCAGCTAATTTTAGTAATGCCCAAAAGCTACCCAAGGGTGGAAAACCAATTAACCCCAAAGTTCCTAAAATAAAGGCTAACCCGGAAATGGGGCGACGTGTCCACAAGCCACCAAGTTGAGTAATGTCTTGGGTGATACTATTCCAGACAATACCGCCGGTACTCATGACTAAAAGTGCAGAGGCTATAGCATGGGTGAGTACCAACAATAAGGCGGCTTCGTCTTGTTGTGTGCCTACCGCTATGAACACTAAGCCCAAGTAAGCACTAACAGAATAAGATAAGCAGCGTTTAATATCAACTTGAGCGATCGCAATTAGGGAAGCACCAACGGCTGTGACTGCACCAATGGCTACGATGAAGGCAGAAACTAAAGGCGATAGAGTTAATACAGGTTGCAGTTTAATTAATACCCATGCGCCACTAGCAACTACTACCGAGTTCCGTAAAATTGTGCTGGGAACAGGGCCTTCCATTGCCTCATCTAACCACAAATGCAAAGGGAACTGAGCGCATTTACCCATCGGCCCTGCTACTAATGCTAAACCAACTAATGTCATGACAGTTGGATTAACATGAGCTGTTGCAGCCCATTCGGCTAATTCTGTGTAGTTCCAAGTCCCTGCGAGAGTCCATAATCCCAAGACTCCCATCAGTAAAAACAAGTCCCCTACCCGCTTGGTTAAGAACGCATCTCTAGCACCAGTGACTACTAAAGGTTGACTAAACCATAAGCCCACTAGCAGATATGTTCCTAAAGTCAGGATTTCCAAAATTACATAGCTAAAAAACAGATTATTACACAACGCTAAGGCGCAGAGTCCCGCTTCAAATAATCCCAATAAAGAATAGAAGCGCCCCCAGCCCCAATCCATTTCCATGTAGCCTACGGCAAAAATTTGCGCGAGGAAATTTAAGCCCGTTACTACTACCATTGCCCCCACACTGATGGAAGATATTTCTAGGGTGATGGTGAGGTTTAAGCCTGCTGTTGATAACCAAGGAATCAACACTGCTTGCGGCGGATGATTCCAGGTTGCTTGTAAGGCGATCGCGCTATGAATCAACGCTAAGAATGTCATTATTATATTGACATAACCTGCTGGTCTTGGCCCGGTTCTGCGAATGATTCCTGGCGACCAAGGAATAGCCAATAGTCCCCCTATTAACGCATAGCACGGAACTAGCCAAACAGTCTCAAGTAGAAACTGAGCCATGAAATTACCCTCTGGATTGATAGCAAAAACTAGCTATGCTGGGGGCAAATTTAATTTTGCTCCCAGTCAAGCTAAGTATCGTAGATTCAGGAAATTTATCTTTGCTTAATATTCTTAAATTTAGCTTACCTTCATATTTCTCAAAAGGGAATTATGTAACAAAATAAATCAACGATGTCTACTGTAAGTAATTCTTATATATATAAATAAAATATCTTATCCATAGACTTTACTCTATGAATCAAGGTCATCTAGATCATCTAGATAATGCTTTGTACTGTGATTCCAACTAACTAGCTGAACTGGGGAGCAAAATAACTCATTAAAGTTCTCAACATGATTTTTAGCCGCCAATTCGATTCCTTCTTGCTTGAGGTGTTGAATCTGGGCAAGATATCGAGAATTTAGCTTACCCACTGTGATTATGCCTTGATCAGCAACAACACGATACCAAGGGAATTTTTGCTGTTCTTCAAAGTTCAAAGTTGCCAAAATGTAGGCAACATGACGTGCCATAACGTTCAGGTGTTCACCAATTGCATTATAGGTAGTGATCCGCCCCACAGGAATCTGTGAGGTGATTTCTAAGACTCCTTGTTTGATTTGAATAAATGCTGAAGATTTTGGCATAGATGTTAAACCTCCTGTTGTATAAGGGTTTTAGAACATCATAGATATTGTCTTTTCCCACTCTACAACAAGACGGTACGATTTATGTACAACTAGAAGGTTTTTAGGTTTCCCAAGTTGATACAAGCAACAAAAGTTGATAGTTGGTGCAGTTGGCTGATGGGAGCGGGTTGCATATCCCGGTAATCCAATATTTGGACTATGATCAGATAGGCAATAGCTAACAAGATAGAAATTGCACCTGTAATAATTGCTACAATTTTCGAGCGATTCATTAGTATTTCCTACAATAGAGATATGAGTCTGTACCTAATATCTACATTGCCATAGTAGATGCCAAAACTCATATTCAATATACAAGGGTGCGTCAGTGTGAGAAACCCTAGCTATACCAAGAAATTATTCACACCGATGCACCCTACATTTGGAATATTTTTTCTTTGTAAGTCCCTTAGCCAAAAATTGATTGATCAGAACTATAGCTGTAGACAAGGCGATTAGGACATGATTAAAAGCCCAAACTCATTTATGGCATGGATTTTACTATTGCCTATTGCAAAAGTGCCTTCTGCCATACCATTGCTTAATTTTCGCTGACTGCTGCTAAAGTCCATAAAGAAAACCCTCATAGTGCTTATGAGGGCATTGACGTATATCTATGTCATTTTTTACGGGCGGAAGCGTCTTTTACCCTGCTTTTGCAAGGCAAGTTTTTTGCGCTTGGATTTTTCAATCGGCGTTTCAAAGTGACGGTGCTTCCTCATATCTTGAAAGATTCCTGCCTTGGAAACTTCTCGCTTAAATCGGCGTAAGGCTGACTCAAGGTGTTCATTTTCACCCACTACTATTTGGGTCATTATCTCTCCTAGTAAATCAACTTTATCAAGGGACTGAGCAGGCGCTAACAGTACAAAAAAGATAAATTTTCTGCCTGGCCTGAAAATTCGCTCTTCAAAATTCAGCTTTCAACGCTTAGTAGCGGTTACGTCCACCGCCTCCACCGTATCCTCCCCGGTTGCCACCAGATGAACCTCTGTCCTCTCTAGGCTTGGCTTTATTAACTTTGAGGTCACGACCCATCCATTCGGCTCCATCAAGAGCTTCAATGGCAGCTGCTTCTTCAGCATCTGTTCCCATTTCCACAAAAGCAAAGCCGCGCAGACGACCTGTTTCTCGGTCTGTAGGTACTTGAACCCGTTTTACAGTACCATATTCAGCAAAAACACCCTTAATATCCTCTTCTGTAACTTGGTAAGAGAGGTTGCCTACATAAATTGACATCGATTATCTCCAAAATCATAAATGTGTAGAGATTTAAATTTCGGAGAGAAGCCTGTGAATACTAAAAACAAACACTACCACCGAATTAACTCTCATTATCTAGGATGACATAGAAGGTAAATCTACGCATCGGGTATATGTACTAGATATTGTGCTAAATAGCAATGGTATTGTCAAGTTTTGTAAACTTTTGTTAAGAATTGCAGTTTTAATCCCTGAGAGGGATTAGTTCATATTGCCATATTGGAATATTTATGTACCCGATTCATCTTATTATTTTAGTTAGCTGCATCAAAAATCTGCTGTGCAGTTACATTTAATTGGGGGAAGGTAGGTGATTTAATCGCTGTGTCACCTTGAAATGGAATCATTTGATATTCACCATCAACTAAACTACATACAAAAATAGTAGGTTGTTTGGGATTACCGATAAATTTCCTAGCTCCCAATGCCGCATAATCAGCAATCCAAAATTCAGGAATGCCCATTTCTTCATAATCCCTAAGTTTGTTGTAGTAATCATCTCGCCAGTTAGTCGATACAACTTCAACCACCAATGGCACAGATGCAGCTTGGCTGACTGTTGACTGCTTTTGAAAAAGTGGTTCGTTGCTGAGGTTGTCTAGATTTAATAACAAGACATCGGGAGAATAAGTAGATTCAGCAGTAGGAGTTTTGACGAATGCAGTTTTGGGTATGGTGTAAGGAAGGTTCAGGCGATCAAACTCGACAGTTAACTTACGAGCTATAAATCCCACAACTTTTTCATGTTCTCCGCTTGGAGGGGGCATTTCAAAAATTACTCCGTTATGTAATTCATAGCGTTTACCATCGTTGGGATACCATTCGATAAATTCATCAAATGTCAGTAATTTTGGCAAAGATTGGGTCATAATCTTACCTCCATATCTGTATTTACTTTATCAAAAGCTTCATATTTTTTATTGGAATAATTCAATTATGTTTGATTTTTATAGTATTTATTTGCAAAGATTTTGTTAAACAGCCATTGCTTAATTTATAATAAATCAGAAAATAACTTTATCTTTTGTAATCCTTCTTTACGCCAATCATATCCTAGCATTAATGTTTCAATCCCTAATAGGGATTAGTTGAAATTGCAATTTAAGGAATTGGAACAAAGCATCTTTTTGGGCGCAGCCGGTTTCAATCCCTAATAGGGATTAGTTGAAATTGCAATATTCCCCACGGAGTTCAACTAACTCCTGTAATGTGTTTCAATCCCTAATAGGGATTAGTTGAAATTGCAATGTTAGCTCCCTAATTTGGCGGGGGCTAAGGGCTAGGTTTCAATCCCTAATAGGGATTAGTTGAAATTGCAATAGCTACCACTTCCCCCCAAGGGGAGGAAGTCGCCCGTTTCAATCCCTAATAGGGATTAGTTGAAATTGCAATAAATAGTACATTTTTCGCCAATAAAACTGGCTAGCTTGTTTCAATCCCTAATAGGGATTAGTTGAAATTGCAATCAATCTCCCTTATCCCACATCGGGGAGGTGACGGGGAATGTGAGCGTTTCAATCCCTAATAGGGATTAGTTGAAATTGCAATGCAGAGGACGTTTTGCAGGTTGCTATGCAATTAAACGTTTCAATCCCTAATAGGGATTAGTTGAAATTGCAATTATTAAAAAGTATATGGGGGAAGCCTTAGCAGCAGGTTTCAATCCCTAATAGGGATTAGTTGAAATTGCAATTACCAATAGTTGTTCCTTCTACCTTTTTGGCGTGTTTCAATCCCTAATAGGGATTAGTTGAAATTGCAATTTCTGAAACTGAGCGTGTCACTGGATACGTGGGTGTTTCAATCCCTAATAGGGATTAGTTGAAATTGCAATTCGTAGGTTTCCACCCCCTGCTCGATATGGCGCAAGTTTCAATCCCTAATAGGGATTAGTTGAAATTGCAATTTAATCCGCCCCTGCACCATCTGAGCGTCTTTAGGTTTCAATCCCTAATAGGGATTAGTTGAAATTGCAATTCGAGGGCAAACAGCAACGCCTGCGCTAGCGTATCGAGAAGTTTCAATCCCTAATAGGGATTAGTTGAAATTGCAATGTTGTAGTCCCTCCTCTACCCCCACCCCCGCCGCCGTGTTTCAATCCCTAATAGGGATTAGTTGAAATTGCAATCGTGGGTGGATTACTTCAGCACAGTGCTGGACTTCCCCGTTTCAATCCCTAATAGGGATTAGTTGAAATTGCAATTGCCATATCACCCTTGATTCTGGTGATATTATTTTCGTTTCAATCCCTAATAGGGATTAGTTGAAATTGCAATTCTAGGGTTACATCTGGGTTATCTGCGATTAATTCTACGTTTCAATCCCTAATAGGGATTAGTTGAAATTGCAATCCGCAAGCATTGATTTTAATGCTCTTGTTGGTATCTTTGGGGTTTCAATCCCTAATAGGGATTAGTTGAAATTGCAATTAGAACAAGCAATTGAAATGTTGCGAGAAGCCCTAGTTTCAATCCCTAATAGGGATTAGTTGAAATTGCAATCGGGGCGAGTGTGTGAAAAACTTGGCCGCCAGTGGCACACCGTTTCAATCCCTAATAGGGATTAGTTGAAATTGCAATTTACTTTTCATTGCTGCGAAAAGCAGAGGAGCAGCTTGTTTCAATCCCTAATAGGGATTAGTTGAAATTGCAATCAATTCGGTGCAGCTAAGGATGCAGTAAATTATCCAGATGTTTCAATCCCTAATAGGGATTAGTTGAAATTGCAATCTTGTCGTTATTAAAAAATTTGCCTCCCGTGGTGAATCAGTTTCAATCCCTAATAGGGATTAGTTGAAATTGCAATCTGCCTGTTCAGGTGCAGCAGGTTGAATAGCTGATTGTTTCAATCCCTAATAGGGATTAGTTGAAATTGCAATTCGCTAGACGATACATGGTAATTTTTGTAGATTCCGAAAATCGTTTCAATCCCTAATAGGGATTAGTTGAAATTGCAATTATAACTGTAGTCCCTAGCTTTACATTTGTCAACTACTTGTTTCAATCCCTAATAGGGATTAGTTGAAATTGCAATTTCCTAATTCCCCCTCCATTCCTCTCACCACTGTTTCAATCCCTAATAGGGATTAGTTGAAATTGCAATCCATCAATCCGAGAATCGGGGGAACCATAGCTGATGTTTCAATCCCTAATAGGGATTAGTTGAAATTGCAATCATCGGCATCACTAATCAAGGCGGTGTAAGTGCAGGTTTCAATCCCTAATAGGGATTAGTTGAAATTGCAATTTAGTTCAAATTTAGTAATATAGCGTTTAGCTTTAGTTTCAATCCCTAATAGGGATTAGTTGAAATTGCAATTGTAGAGTCAAGAAGCGGTAAATACTCTGGGGAAGTTTCAATCCCTAATAGGGATTAGTTGAAATTGCAATCCCCTCTGCCATCAATCGATACGGTATAGTAAGGGGTTTCAATCCCTAATAGGGATTAGTTGAAATTGCAATTATTTAAGCAAGTGCCTGCGACTATTTCGCACACATTGCCTACCCTTCGGGTTTCAATCCCTAATAGGGATTAGTTGAAATTGCAATCTTTGAGGCGTGATCGCATGGCTCGGATAGTTTTTAAATTTTGTTTCAATCCCTAATAGGGATTAGTTGAAATTGCAATTCCCCAGTACCCAATCCCAATCACTGGCGTGATTGTTTCAATCCCTAATAGGGATTAGTTGAAATTGCAATCTGGTAGCCTTTAACCGCTAAGGGCATCTGAGTTAAGTTAAAGGTTTCAATCCCTAATAGGGATTAGTTGAAATTGCAATGCTGGCATCGGTTACAGCAAAATCTAAGCTTTTAAGTAAGTTGTTTCAATCCCTAATAGGGATTAGTTGAAATTGCAATGGTAAGCGTAAAGGTTTATGGATTATCCAGCCTGAGTTTCAATCCCTAATAGGGATTAGTTGAAATTGCAATTCGACAAATGAATCATCTATCTATGTGACATCCGGTTTCAATCCCTAATAGGGATTAGTTGAAATTGCAATTCTCATTTCTTGAATACCTACCCAATCAGGTGGGTAGTTTCAATCCCTAATAGGGATTAGTTGAAATTGCAATAAACAGCACAGCAAACAAACAACGACATTCAAGTGTTTCAATCCCTAATAGGGATTAGTTGAAATTGCAATAACTATAGGAGGTTTAAGCCAAGTTATCAATCAGTGGTTTCAATCCCTAATAGGGATTAGTTGAAATTGCAATTTGAGCAGAGCCGCCGTACTTGGTGAATATTTCTAAGTTTCAATCCCTAATAGGGATTAGTTGAAATTGCAATAACTCAACCGGGTGGCTGTACAAATCGATTAGTTGTTTCAATCCCTAATAGGGATTAGTTGAAATTGCAATAATAGGGGTCTACGCGGAAAGTAAAAATGGCTTGTTTCAATCCCTAATAGGGATTAGTTGAAATTGCAATAGTCCGAGTGCTAGATAGTTCATTTACTATATTTGGTTTCAATCCCTAATAGGGATTAGTTGAAATTGCAATGGATCGTAACTGATCGATCACATAATCACGCTGAAGTTTCAATCCCTAATAGGGATTAGTTGAAATTGCAATTAAGCCAGCCCAGAGGCTCGAACTGTTTGTGTTGTGGTTTCAATCCCTAATAGGGATTAGTTGAAATTGCAATAGCGGCAGCCTGAAAGCTAGTCTGTATTTGGTTTTCAAGGTTCAGTTTCGCGAATGGGTTAATCATAACACGCAAAAACGTCAGTTGGTTTAAGGGAAATTGCTGAAACCAAGACTGGGCAAGGTGCGCGGATGGTTTTAATTTAATTTTTCGGCAAAAGACTGCCCTACAAGGAATACAGCCATTTCTCCAAAACAGCATTTCTCTACACCTACCCATCCGCGCATTCGTCCATACCGAGTTGCAATCAAAGATAGTAGAGGCGGGTTTAATCAGTGAATCTGTAGGTAGACAAATTTCTGATAAACCCATCCCTACAGAAACTGGTTCCCCTGTTCCCTGTCACCTGTCACCTGTCACCTGTCACCTGTTCCCTGTCACCTACTTTCTACCTTCGCCACCTCTAACATAGTTTTTAACACCGAATCAGGATTGAGACTAATAGAATCAATGCCCTGTTCTACCAAAAACTGAGCAAATTCTGGGTAATCGCTGGGCGCTTGTCCACAAATCCCGATTTTACGGTTGTGTTTTTTCGCTGCTTCTATCGCCATTTTTACCATTTGCTTCACAGCCGGGCTGCGTTCATCAAACAATCGTGCCACTAAGGCGGAATCTCTATCTAATCCTAGTGTCAACTGAGTTAAATCGTTAGAACCAATCGAGAAACCGTCAAATACCGCAGCAAACTGTTCCGCCATAATTACATTACTCGGCAACTCGCACATTACGTAAACCTGCAAGTCGTTCACACCTTGCTTGAGTCCATTTTTTGCCATCTCCGCCAAAACCAAATGCCCCTCTTCGGGAGTGCGACAGAAAGGAATCATGGGGATGACATTAGTTAAACCCATCTCTTCCCGTACCCGTTTGATGGCTTGACACTCTAAAGCAAAACCTTCTTTGTAACCTGCATCATAGTATCGTGCTGCCCCCCGCCAGCCCAACATGGGGTTTTCTTCTTTTGGTTCAAATTGTCTGCCGCCTACCAAGTTGGCGTATTCATTACTCTTAAAATCAGACATCCGCACAATCACAGGTTTGGGATAAAACGCGGCGGCAATTCTGCCTATCCCTTGGGCTAATTTATCGACAAAATACTGGGGTTTATCATCATACATGGCGGTGATGGCAGCAATTTTGGCTTTGGCTTGTGCATCTTCTAATATGTCGTAGTGAATCAACGCCAGAGGATGAATTTGGATTTGGTTGGCAATAATAAACTCAGTCCGCGCTAAACCTACCCCATCATTAGGAATTGCCGATAAACTCAAAGCTTCTTGGGGATTCCCCACATTCATTAAAATCTGAGTACGGGTACGAGGTAAGTTTTCTAAAGCCACCTCTTCCACTTCAAAAGGTAATAATCCTGCATAAACTTTACCTTCTTCTCCTTCCGCACAAGAAACCGTCACTTCTTGACTGGTACTTAACACTTCCGTGGCGTTACCACAACCAACGATCGCAGGTACACCCAATTCTCGTGCGATAATCGCTGCATGACAAGTACGCCCCCCAGCATTGGTAATAATCGCACTGGCGCGTTTCATAATCGGCTCCCAGTCGGGATCTGTTCTCTGGGTAACTAACACCTCCCCCGCCTGGAATTGTTCTATTTCTTTGACATCCAAAATTACCCGCACTTTTCCCTGACTAATCGCTTCTCCGATTGCTCTACCTGTGGTTAGGGGGAGTAGGGAGTGGGGAGTAGGGGATGAGGGGGATGAGGGGGATGAGGGGGATTTGGGGGAATTTTTTACCCAGTCCCCAGTCCCCAACACCAACCGATAACTCCGCAATACGTTACCTTGTTTCTGCGACTGTACTGTTTCTGGACGGGCTTGCACTATAAATAGTTGATTTGTCATCCCATCTTTCGCCCATTCAATATCCATTGGTGTATGACTACCGTGGACTTGGGAATAATGTTCTTCAATTAAACAAGTCCAATGCCCTAGTTGTAAAATATCTTCATCACTCAGGGCAAATTTATTTTGTTCTACGCTTGATACAGGTATATTCTTAGTAAGATTTGAACCTTCATCGTAGACCATTTTTAAGTCTTTACTGCCCAATTTTTTATCAATGATGGGACGAAACCCTGTTTTTAAAGTGGGTTTAAATACATAATATTCATCGGGGTTAACTGTCCCCTGGACAACGTTTTCTCCTAAGCCATAGGCAGCTGTAATTAAAGCCGCATCTTTAAAGCCTGTTTCAGTGTCAATCGAAAACATCACTCCAGAGGTGGCTAAGTCAGAACGCACCATTTTCTGTACACCTACCGCCAAGGCAACGCTAAAGTGATCAAATCCTTTGGTGTGGCGATAGGAAATAGCCCTGTCGGTAAATAGGGAAGCAAAACAACGATGACAAGCTGTCAGTACACCTTCGACACCAACCACATTTAAATAGGTTTCTTGCTGTCCGGCGAAACTAGCATCGGGTAAGTCTTCGGCGGTGGCGCTAGAACGCACGGCTACATCTGTATTGGGATTATATAACTGACATAAATTTTTATAAGTACTAGCGATCGCCTGTTGTAATTCTAACGGAAATGGCGTATTCATTAAGAGCGATCGCGCCTGTTTTCCCCTGACTTGTAAGTTTTTAACATCTTCCACATCCAAATCGGCAAATAGTTCTCTTAACTTCGCTTCTAACCCCGCCGATTGGATGAAATAACGATAAGCATAAGCAGTAGTAGCAAACCCTGTAGGGACATTTACGCCTTTGGGTGTTAACTGTTGAATCATTTCCCCCAAGGAGGCATTCTTTCCACCAACTAAGCCTATATCCGCAATTCCTACTTCATCAAACCAGAGAACAAGTGATTTCTCTTTAGAGTATTGAGCCACAGTGTGATGAGATACTGTAACCATAAATATGACCTCCCAATTGATGCTCTGGTTATTTAGACTCAGTTTATTTTGGATTTATTTGTTTATCTTGCAATGCCCAGCCCAATAGACACGAAATATCGTGATTTCTACATTGGTCGAGTGCTTAATATTTCCTTTGGGATCACCATAGCAAAAAAAAATTGGTTTTGGTTTCGCAGTTAAAACAATTCATTTTTGACTGCAATTTATATCGAAAGATAGAGGTTAATTTTAATATTTTGTTACACAGTGCTTGGTGATAGTTTATGAGTGAAAAAACAGATGACCGACTTATAGCAGTCGCCATATAGATTAGGACATCAAGCAATCATAAAACCGTTGTACAAAGAGGCTTTCAAGCCTGTCACCTGTCACCTGTCACCTGTCACCTGTCACCTGCCACCTGCTATATTTGAAAAGTCGAGCATCTCCATCAACTATCTAGCCAAAGCCAAGCGCCACAGCCTCACCCCTCTATCATCAGTAGCGGCGAGAATTTTACCATCAGGACTGAGTGCGACTTCAGTAGTATAAACTTTAGGTGGTCTTTGCCAAGTTAACAATTTTTTACCTGTGGTAATTTGCCAAATGTGCAACCTATCACCACTACTAATCAGAGTTTGACTATCTGGAGTCACTAGCAAATGATTGACTGTTCCGACGTTGGGAATAGTTTTCACTATTTTTTTTGTATTCATATCCCAGATTTGTAGATTGTTGTTCTGGGCGGTAATGAGATTTTTACCATCTGGTGTGATTACTAGGGTGCTGATGCGCTTACCTTGATTATCACCAAAAGATTGCAGACGCTTACCTGTATTAATGTCCCTGATTTCTATCTGGTTGCTGTAAGAACTATTGGCAATAACTAAAGTTTTACCATCGCTAGTTATATCCACAGGATAACCAGAGCCTAAAGTTTCTATGTTAGCGGGAATAGTACGTAATAATTTGCGATTGCTGAGTTCCCATATTCCCACATCTGCTGTAGGGTTATCTGCTTTTTTGAAGCCGATGAGAGTTTTAGCATCTGGAGCCAACTTGATGTAATCAGAACCTTCCAGCCTGTGGAGAATTTTACCGCTTTTTAGTTCCCGGAGTTGTATTTGTTGTGGTGCGGCTGTAACTAAAGTTTTATTATCTGGAGTAATAGCGATCGCTATAATCTGATCATTGAGAGTTGTACTACCATCTGGCGGCCCTGGGAAGGTGTGGACTAATTTCCCTGTATCTAGTTGCCAAACTCTGATATCACCGATGTTAGCAATCACTAATTGCTGTCCATCTTGAGTAAATGCTAAACTACTAATTCTCTGGTTATATCCCGAAAATTTCTGTTCATAGCCAATAATTCTACCGATGCGGGGGAGAAAGTTTGGCTCCTGTCCACTAGATTTAACAAACTGAAAAGCAGCAGGTGCTAAATTAAAATAAAGTAAAATCACCATCAGAGTATAGGTGAAAAGTAGCCCCATCCAAGTTATCCGGCGTTTGACTTGGAAAGTAAGTTTCTGTTCATAAGCAGCACCAAGCACACCCCCAATAATCGAACCTGCTGGTACAAGAACCATCATTTTCAACAATATTGCCAGTCCCCCAAAGGGGCCACCTATATAAGTTTCTGGGCTAGCATAAATGGGAGTCATGGCTACCAACATAGTACCTATGAAAGCACCCACCATGGCCGGGATAATGGTATGCTTGATGCGACGAGCGATCGCTCCCGTTATTAGTCCTACAATACCACCAACTATAGCTGCAATCACTGCACTAAGAAATGTTGCATATATCAGTTGTGGCAAAATAAAAGTCAATATAAATTCAAAGTTAATCAAATTCATATAGCAGCAGCAAACTAGCTAGGATACAAAGCTTGATTGTCAAGCATAACCACAACTTGGACACTAATATTGCTGTTGTTAGTATTAATTTAAACTTTCAAACACAGTGCTGTTAGAGGTAGCAGAGCATACCTTAATAGTCACTGTCAGCGACACAGATACCTTTACATTTAATACCGTTCGTAGCGGTGCGCTGACAATGAGGACATAAAATTTTTTCGTTTTCGGCTTCTTGATTTATCTTGATATTAGTGTCTGCCTGTAATTTGTCTTTTTCGGTCTGGAGTTCTACAGTCATAAGAATAAAACAAATGTAGCAATTATCGGTGAGACACCAATTAATCAATTATATAGGACTCCTCTTTGATTTTTATACTCAAACAGGCTTCTTCCCTACTCCCTACTCCCGATTCCCTATTCCCCACCTGTACAAGTCAATTCTGAAATCAAATCGAATTGCTATAATCGAGTCATTTCAAACAATTGCTGGGCATTTTTCCCTAAAAAAGCGGCAAAAAGTTCAGACTTCCCTGACTCTACCTCCACTAAATAACGCTGGGCAATTTCATAATAAGCATAAGTCCAAGGAATTTGAATTTCCTTACCACTTATATCATCTATGACTGTCACCATCTCCTTAACTGCTTGAGTAGCTGTTTGACGTAAACCACAGCTAACATTGCCTTCTATTTCTGCTTTCATTGGCACACCTAAGTTAGCCAAACCACGAGCAGTAGTATCTATATCTGGATATGCTGGTGTATTCTGACGATTAACGTAGCCCGTAAAATGATTCACAGCATAACCGTGTAACAGTACCCAAGCACCATATTGAGTGACTTGATTGACTTCTTCCACAACAGAACGCAGAGGAGTGCGCCAAGGGCGAGTAAAAACTTTTTGAAGTTTTTGGTTAATAGGTTGATAGTCTTCTTCTTCTAGCTGCAAAGGAGCCAGCAAAGAGGTCATTTCTTCAGCTATTGTAGAGACTGTTGTGTAAATAAGTTGAGCAATATGCTCAGGTAATTCATCTACAATTAACTCACTGATAAATAGCTTAGGCAAGTCTAATTCTGCTTGCTGTGGATGGCTATAATGACGAGCATAAAGATGAGTTTCAGGAAAAGTATACTCCCCAGATGGGACATAACCTAAAGCTGTGGCTATTTGTCCTAAGTGATTAATTCCTAAGTTAACTTGACCTTGGTGGCTATCAACAACCAATCGCAAAGACCGAAAAGCAATATGATCATTGGCGACAGTTCCACCCGCAGATGTAATCATTTGTTCATAAATTTGAGCATAACTAACTCTAGCTTTGTATTCTTGCCAAAGTGATTCCCAAAGATGACAGACTATTTCAGGTTGCATCAAATTTTCTCCTAGAGTTAATGTTAATAGGCAATAGGCAATAGGCAATAGGCAATAGGCAATAGGAAATATCTCTTTGTTTGCTTTCTTATCTTCCCAGTCCCCAGTCCCCAATCCCCAGTCCCTAATTCCCACGTTTAACTGTACTAATGGTTTGCAATAATTGG
This sequence comes from Nostoc sp. PCC 7524, assembly GCF_000316645.1. Lineage (NCBI taxonomy): Bacteria > Bacillati > Cyanobacteriota > Cyanophyceae > Nostocales > Nostocaceae > Nostoc > Nostoc sp. PCC 7524. The sequence continues at coordinate 2,591,136 of NC_019684.1, read as the reverse complement.
CTGGCTGTATAAGGCTTGGCTAGAAAGGCTTGAATACCCATTTTATACACTGCATTCACTTTATCGTTAGTAACCAGTCCACTCACGGCAATAATTTTAACGTGGGGATTAATTTTTTTTAATGTGCGGATGGTTGTTAGGCCATCCATTGACGGCATCACCATATCTGTCAAAACCAGCGATATTTTGTCTTGATGTTCTGCATACAAAGCTATAGCTTCAATTCCATCACTGGCTGTAATCGCTCTGTAGTTATGGCTTTCTAAAGAGGTTTTAGTAATATCTCGAATTGCAGCTTCGTCATCTACAACTAAAATTAATTCGCCGTTACCAACAGGTATTATATTTTCTACTTCTTCTACGATTTCCTGAGAGTCTTGTGCGGGTACATATACCTTAAATTCACTGCCTTTACCTTCTTCCGTTGAGACATTCAGAAAACCACCATGACTTTTAACAATGCCCAACACAGTTGCAAGTCCCAATCCTGTACCTTCACCTAGTTCTTTAGTTGTAAAAAATGGCTCAAATATTCTGTCTAAAATATCTGCACTAATACCAGTTCCCGTATCACTAACTGTGACTACAACATAGGGGCCAACTTGGGCATCTAGATTCATCCTAGTATAGTTTTCATCAATCAAGAGATTTGCAGCAGCAATTTTTAAAGTGCCGCCATTAGGCATGGCATCACGGGCATTGACACACAAATTCATCAATACTTGATGCAGTTGAGTCGCATCGCCAGATACAGTCCAAAGTTGTTGGGGGATTTGGGTAACAACTGCTATTGATTTGGGAAATGTTTCTTGAATAATTTGCTGAATTTCTGTGATTAAGTGCCTTAATTGCAATAGGGTACGCTCACCCTCCAAACCACGGGTAAAGGAAAGCACTTGTTTAATTAAATTTGCACCACGTTTAGAGTTATTAATTAATATAGGCAGAAGTCGCCGCGATCGCTCCTCTTGAATTTGAGATTCTAATAATTGGGCTGTCATTAAAATGGGAGCTAAAACATTGTTGAGATCATGAGCAATCCCACTGGCTAGTGTACCAATGCTCTCTAAACGTTGAGCGCGGAGAAATTGCGCTTCTAGTTGCTTTTTTTGCGTAATTTCTGTATTGACAACAAGAATTGATTGAGTTTGGCTGCGGAAATCACGTACTAATGTCCAGCGACTTTGTACAATAATATCTTTGCCTGATGCAGTTTTTTGTAGTAATTCTCCCATCCAAGACCCATTTTGCATCAATTCTGATTGTGCTATTTGTAACAGGGGCAAGTTCTTCTCCTGCCAGAGATTCTGTGTGTGATTGCCAATAGCTACTTCTTTTGTCCAACCATACAGTGACTCTGCTGCCTGATTCCAGAATAAAATTTTCTCGTTTAAATCCTTGACAAAAATCGCATCATTAGTAGTGTCGAGTAAAGCAGCTTGTTCGCGGATTTGTTGTTCGGTGTGTTTGCGTTCAATGGCGTAACGAATAGAACGCTCTAGTAACAGTGCATTCAATTGTCTTTTTTCCAGATAATCGGCTGCACCTGCTTTCATTGCTTCTAGATCTATTTCTCTGTCACCTTGCCCTGTAAGCAAAATAAAGGGAGCAGTACAGCCGTTAGCAATTGCTTCGCGTAATAATTCTAATCCACTATCTAGCCCCAGACGGTAATCTACAAGATATACATCATGTTGGCGCAGAGCGATCGCAGCTTTAGCCGCTTGATAATTATCCAACCATTCCAACTCGCACCCAGCCACCTGAAATTCCTGAAACCAATCACGAGTTAAAATGTAGTCATTTTCGTCGTCATCAACTAATAAAACTCTGATTGGATTTTTGTCCATATAGCCATCTTTGTTGGGCAATACGTGAATTTAATCAAATCAACCCTAGCATTGAAGCTTGATTAAAGAGCATCAAAATTTTTTTTGATAATTATACAATTAACCCTCCTTTGGGGTTACTTGATAATCCCTCTCTGGGAATAAAACCAGAAGATTGGAGATATGGAAGATTGCTTGTTGCTTTCCTCAGCCAGTCAGTTGGCGACTTCCAGATAAAAAATATTTAAAAAGTAGGGTGCGTCAGTATGAATAACTTCTTGGTATAGCTAGGTTTTATCGTACTGACGCACCCTACTAACCTATTGCTTTCCTCCGCCAGCCAGTTCAGATATTAAATTTTATTTTTATGTAGTAAAAACTACGATTTTTTGAGTCAATTGTCTTTAAGAAGTCGAGAAAAGTGCCTTTTACTTCTTTGCTCAAAACTACTGTTACCAAAACTGTAACCGCCGAGGGTTGGAGTTGCTGCTAATGCAATATTTAGTAATGAAGACAGCATCAACGTCAAGTTTGGTAGACAGATAAAAACTTTGGCACGCGAGGTAGTATAATGAATCGGCTGAAATTCAACGGTGTGAAAGGAAATTTCATCCAAAGACGTTACGCTGTTAGCTTGGGAAGACGTTATGTTCTAGCAGCAGCTAGCGTTGTTTTGTTGGGCGTTTTGGGTTGTTCCCAAGTTAATAATAATACAAGTGCGCTTGCCCAATCCCAACTATCTCCAACAGAGTCTCCATTGCAAAAAAAAACAGTAATTGAAGATACAAAAATTGTCGATGCTAACAATAAATTCGGCTTTAAACTGTTTGCAGAAATATTGAATCAAGACGGTAATGCCAAAAATATCTTTGTTTCACCGACAAGTGTCGCGATCGCTCTAGCTATGACCTACAATGGCGCTAGCGGCTCTACACAACAAGCAATGGCTAAAACTCTGGAGTTACAGGGTATCAGTCTACCAGAACTTAACTCTGCTTCCGCCTCATTAAACAAGTTACTAGAAAATCCTGGTGCAGATGTGCAATTGCAGATTGCCAACTCGTTATGGGCAAATCAAAGTGCTAGTCTACGTCCTGAGTTTATCCAGAGAACCAGAGATTTTTATCAAGCAAAGGTAACAACCTTAGACTTTCAGGATGCTGCTGCTCCTAATACCATTAATAACTGGGTAAAAGATAATACCAAGGGCAAAATAGATCAGATTGTTGACAAAATTGAACCTAATCAGGCGCTATTTTTGATCAATGCCATCTACTTTCAAGGGAAATGGAGCCAGAAATTTGATCAAAGCCAAACAACTCCCAAACCCTTTTATACCTCATCAAGCCAGCAGAAACAGCACCCTATGATGTCACAAACGGGTGATTATAAATACCATGAAACAGAACAATTTCAGGCTGTAAGTTTACCTTATGGCCAAGACGGGCGGGTGAGTTTATATATTTTCTTACCCAAGGAGAACACTAACCTGAAAGCCTTGACGCAAAACTTAAATACTGAGAACTGGGGAAAATGGATGTCTCAGTTTCGCCAGCGAGAAGGATTTATTCAGTTACCCCGCTTTCAGACAGAGTACGACATTACACTTAATGATGCACTCAAGGCTTTAGGCATGGGAGAGGCGTTTACGAACAAAGCAGACTTTTCTGCTATGGGAAAAAATCTGGCTATCAGCCAGGTGAGACATAAAACTTTTGTGGAAGTGAACGAAGAAGGTACAGAAGCTAGTGCAGCTACATCTGTAGGCATAGTTGCCACATCCATAAGACAGCCACAAGAACCATTCAGAATGATTGTTAACCGTCCCTTCTTCTGTGCAATTCGCGACAATCAAACACGTAGCATCTTATTCATGGGTGCAATTAATGATCCACAGTAGGTGAGTCGTGTTAGCGGTAGCATGGCGTTTAGTTAAGTAGCTCAGTGTTAAAAATTATCGCTATGGCAAGGCAGGAGGCAGGAGGCAGGAGGCAGGAGGGAAGAGGGTTTGAGCCTAGTTTATTTTTCTTAACATAGTTGTGTTTTTTCCCACCGACTTACTTAGTAGGGTGCGTCAGTGCGAGAAAACCTAGCTTTACCAAGGAATTATTCATACTGACGCACCCTACAGTTGGGATATTTCTGATCTGGAAGTACCTGATCTGACTAAAGCACCCTTGCTTTCCTTGTTTACCCTCAAGACCTCATGGTAAAGTGGGCTGTTCGGAAACACTCAGGGGGTTTTTTGTCTCCTTTTTAGGAGAATCTTCTGGTGGAGGTGATACAGCCATCTCTATTTTGCTGACGGTTTCCTCTGATTCACTGGTTAACACTTTAGGACGCAACGCCGTTAGAGCAGTCTTAATAATTACAGCCGTGGGTACAGCTACAATCACCCCCAAAAGTCCGCCAATTCTAGCTCCTGTCAACACTGATATTAAAATCCAAACCGGGTTTAAGCCAGTAAAACTACCCAAAATTCGGGGTGCAATTAAGTTTTCTAGAATTTGCTGCACAATCACAGCTGCGATTAAAACTCTTACCCCCATCCCAAAATCTTGCAAGGCTACTAACGAGGTGGTGAGAGCAATACCTACAGAACCACCAAATGGCACGAGCGCCATAATGCCAATAGTCAGACCAAATAATAACCCAAATGGCACTTTCAGCCAGAGAAAGGTGGGAATGAGGGCTGAAGCCATACAGGTAGATAAAATCAGCTGGGTGATAAAGAAATTTTGAAAACTCAGACGGACTGTTTGCGAAAAAGGATCACGAAATCTTGTAGGCAACCATTCAACTAAACTTTCCCAGAGTTCACCCCCATGCTGCAACAGATAAAAAGTCAAAACCATTGTCAACAGGAAATCTAGCAAGCTGGTGAATGTCACCACGGCGAGATTTAAAACTTGCCCAGCGATCGCTTGTAACTGTCCCTTGACGCGATCGTTAATTTGGACTACTAAAGCATCAAGGTTAATGGGTAAACCCATAGTTTCTGCTTTTTCGTTCAACATCATTAGCTGAGAGCGTCCAGAGTCAATTAACTCTGGAATCCGAGCCACCAATTGTTGAGCCTGGGTAAGAGCTAGGGGAAACAGAGTTACACCTAAAGCCAATAGTACCGATAACGCCAGTAAAAAGACTAAAATAGCAACCTGCTCTCGTCTCGCGCCGTGATGCTCCATCCAGCTAACGGGATAGTTGAGCAGAAATGCTAAAACTGAGGCTCCAACTAAAATAACGATCAGAGAATGAAAGTAAGCAAAAATTGCGGATAATGCCCAACCATTGAGAACCAGTAAAGGGGCGAATAGAGCGATCGCCCCAATTCTCGCTATTGGTGTTAGTGTCTGCCACCAGTCGAATAGCTTGCGTGTCTGCATCTTAAGCCGATTGCGGGATAGAACTTAATAAAATTCTGAATCTATAGCTTATTATCTCTAACTACATCACTGTCATTCATCCCTCTAGTTTAGGATTCAACAAATATCATATGGAAAATTGGGAATCGCGCCAAAATTTACCTACGATAGATACTAGGGACTGGGAATCGGCACTGGGCAAAGACTCAACCACTGGGAAAATCCAGTTAGTTTTATATTTGATTCCCATTATTGGTTGTTTGCCATCCCTTTGGACTATTTATCGTCATCAAGGCAGCCGGGAACAACTAGCCGTGAGCCGCCTGTCTATTACTCTGGCGTTTACCTGGTTATTGGGGTATCTCTTGTTAGCTACTGGAGCAGCAACTACCGATTTTTTAGCCCTGCGCTTATTAATCTTGAATACCTTTTGTACATCTGGTTACTTTTTGGTGAGTATCTGGCTGATTTTGCGACTCATCCGAGGTAAATCTCACCGCTTACCAGGGTTGAGTACCTTGGCAGATAGATTGTTGGGCAATTAACTTCATCTGAAATTTACAATCATTTAGTTCCCAATCCCCATTAATCTGTACAAGGTAAGGTTAGGCAGTATTTTTACTTGATTACTAACAATTTACAGATAATTTCCTCTTGACATCTAGCCAAACTGACTGAATTGTTGTCATACTTCAAGAAAACATTTTTATATTTGCCACACACTAGGAAAAATCCTGCTATAAGTGTTGTGGTTAACACAATATTCAAAGGTCAGCATGGTTTATTAAAAGTTAGCTATTATGGGTTGATTTATCTGTTTATTGTTAGTTGGCAAATTTACCGAATTTAATCAGTTAAGTGTGAGGAAGTCTGTGACCAGTCAAAGAACTTCGGCGGAAGGAAACCAGTCAGCAAAAGCTCCTAATTCCAGAAACAAACACAATTCTAAATCTGGACGTTGGTTGTGGTTCTGGGTAGGTATGAGCGGGATTGCAATGGTGTCTGCAACGGCAGGGGCGCTGTTGGCGGTGTCTTTAAGTAGCACACCTTTACAGCAAGCCCAACTGAGTCCCCAAGAAGAAGCTGTCTTTGATAGCGATCGCATCGCTGGTAGCGGCTTACGTTTCTCAGAATTAACTCGTCCCGTGAATCTGTTGGTGATGGGCATGAGTGTACTGCCGCCTGATGTCCGCAATCCTCCTGCTGAAGCCCAAAATCTGGGATATCTACCCCAGGTAAATTCCTTTGATGGTCTTGCTGATGTCATGCTTTTGATGCAATTTGACCCAGAAAGCAAGAAAATCGCCATGCTTTCTATCCCCAGAGATACCCGCACAGAAATCGAAGGGTATGGGATTAGAAAAATTAATGCTGCCAATGTTGAGGGAGGTCCAGCTTTAACTGCCAAAACTGTTAGTAACCTCGTAGGCGGTGCCGGAATTGATCGTTACATCCGCATTAATGTTTTAGGGGTTGCTAAACTGATCGATGCTTTGGGAGGAGTGACAGTTTTTGTTCCCAAAGATATGAAATATCAAGATGACTCACAACATCTATATATTAATTTAAAAGCAGGTAAGCAGCATCTCAACGGCGATCAGGCACTACAGTTACTGCGTTTTCGCCATGATGAATTGGGTGATATTGGTCGGATTCAGCGCCAGCAAATGGTAATTCGCGCTTTGATAGACCAAACTCTTAACCCAGCAACAGTAGCTCAATTACCGAAAATCCTCAACGTAGTTAAAGACAATATTGACACTAACTTAACCGTCGAGGAACTGGTGGCACTGGTAGGATTTGGTGTGCGAACCAATCGCGCCAATATGCAAATGTTTATGCTGCCTGGTCGGTTTAGCGAACAAAGAGAGTATAATGCCAGCTATTGGATACCTAATCAACGAGGTATCAACAAACTAATGTCGCAACAATTTGGTTTGGAATTATTTTCTGAATACCAAGCCACCGATCCAGCCACTTTAAAGGTAGCAATCCAAGATAGCACAGGTAGCGATCGCTCTCAACTCCGTCCTTTGATTAGAACTTTAGAAAGTGCAGGATATCGTAATATCTACATATATAAACCTTGGTCTGAACCGTTAGAAGTCACTAATATTATTGCTCAACAAGGGGATGGCAATAGTGCCGAATCCATTCGCAATACTTTAGGTTTCGGAGAAGTACGCGTAGAAAGTACCGGGAGTCTTAGTTCAGATATCAGTATCCAAGTAGGTCGAGATTGGTTGCAAAAGAAAGACTTATTCGATACTAGCAATTTTTAATCTGGACTAAAGATTAGGAAATAGGCACTGGGAAAAGGTTTAACACCTTTTCCTTTTTTATTTTTTTGGTAGACAGCTAATAACAGTCATATTTTAAGCATTATTTACTATAGTGACAGTTTGAAAAAACACAATTAAGATATAGGCGGTCATATCTTTAGTTGCTTCACTAAATGAGATTAACTAGATAGATAAATATATTGAGTAGCTGACTAGATATAAGGTTGGGTCATTGACTCGCAACTTTATGCAGTAACGGGGTTGACTGAAAAAATTTTGCATGAGATTTCAGTATGACAGCACTAGCGATCGCTAGTTATTTTCTCGTGCCAATTTATCTCCTCTAACTGCATAAACCGGTGAGCAGTCGCTCAAACAAATTTGTAACCCAGGGAAGGAAAGTAAAATTTCATGTCTACACTTAGCCGGAGACAAATTTTAATATTTTTTGCTGGTAGTGCTGGTGCTGCTGTTGTGGGAGATGCCATTTTAGATAGTCTTTCTAGCCAAACCTCAGCGCAAACCACACTCACATTTACACCAGTGCGTCTACCTCATCCTCTGCCAATTTACCAACAGGTTAAGAGTTTTTTACCTACAGGAATTGCCCAGGGACAAGTCGTAAACGCATCCACTGATGTCAAGTTAGCTAGTTACAGCGTGATTGATGATGTTGTCGTACCACCAGAATATGATCGCTATGTCATTGTGGGTTGGGGGGATAAAGTATTTCCTAACTCTGATGAATATGTTGGCTACAACTGCGACTATACAGGCTTTATACCCATTGGTAGAACTGCCGATGAAGGTTACTTGTGGGTAAATCATGAGTATGTGAGTTTCCCCATTTCTGGTTTAGCACCCGAAACACCAAGTGATGTGCAAGCACTAGCAACTACATTTACATCGGTAACTGGATATCCCTTATCCACTACCAGAAACTTAGAATCAGACGGGGAATTTTTATATAACTTAGGCGGTTCAGTCATCCGTATTTCTCGCCGTAACATCGAAAAACGTTTTCGTGTAGTTAGTGATGCCAAAAATCGCCGTATTCATGGGTTGTCTGGGTTAGACATCAACAGTGAAAGAAACGATGGATATCAGAGTATCACGGCTTGGGGTGGCCGCAGCTATCAACAAGGTGACCAAAACTATTTAGAAGGTACTGGCCCAGCCGCTACGCAAGTATTTAACCTCAGTGCTGATGGACTAGGTAACAGAATCATTGGTACTGCTTATAACTGCTCTGGTGGTACTACACCTTGGGGAACTATCTTATCGGCGGAAGAAAACTTCCAAGGTAGTAGCCAATTTTTTGTGGGTGTAACAGAAGCCGTTAAACCAGATGGCACACAGACAGGTTACACCTCAGGCACCACCGGCGCAAGCTTCGGTTTAGTTGGAGAAAAATACGGCTGGATGGTAGAAATTGACCCAGCTGACCCAGGTTTTCGTCCGAAAAAACACACTTGGTTAGGTCGTTACCGTCACGAAAACATCGCCCTACGAGTAGAAGCAGGTAAAAGATTAATTGCTTATCTAGGTGATGACAGACGGGGTGGACATACCTGGAAATTTGTCAGCAATGGCACTGTTAGCACAATCACCAGCAAAACCAATAGTGCTTTATTTGAAAGTGGTACTCTCTACGTTGCCAGATACAACCCAGATGGCACAGGGGAATGGATACCACTACTCTTAACTACTTCTACTAATCCCATTCCTCCCTCAACACTCGCTTCTGTAGAAATTGCTGCTTTAGGTTCAGCCCAAAGAAATGGTCGTTTACCCTTACCTAGACGTAATGGAATAGCAGGGCAAAGTGTAGACGGTGGCGCATTCAACTGTGATACCACCAACGAAGTCGATGAACTCCCAGGTTATCGAAACAAGACATTACAGAATTTCTACCCCACTCAAGGCGCTATTCTGTGTGATGCCTTCCTAGCTGCTAACCTAATTGGGGGAACTCCCACCGCTCGCCCTGAAGACATCGAAGTTCACCCCACTACTAAAGAGGTATTTATCGCCTATACCGACGGCGCACCCGGTAGTGATGGTTATCCCGACTCCCGTATTTTCCAAGTCGCCAAATTAAGCGGTAATGTCAACGCCACCCAACAATCAGGGGGACTATACAAAATTATTGAAGGTAGTGCTGATGGTACAGGTACAACCTTTACATGGCAAAAATTCGCTCAAGGTGGGGAAGCTGGTTCAATTGGCGGTGCTGGTTTTGCTAACGTTGATAACTTGGCTTTTGACAATCAAGGTAACGTTTGGGGTGTAACTGATATGTCCACCAGCACCCACAATGGTTTTAATGTTGGTGCATCTGGTAATCAAACCACCATTAATCACAGTGTTTCGGGTAATGTTTCCAACTTTACGGGTGTGTTTGGTAATAATTGGCTATTCTACATCCCTACTAGTGGGGCTGATGCTGGCAAGGTTATACCCTTTGCTTATGGGCCAGTTCGTTGTGAAATGACAGGCCCCACTTTTTTGGGTGATACTTTGATTATTTCTGTGCAGCATCCAGGGGAAGATTGTCCGATTAACGACGGTACAATGTTGAGCCGCAGCATTGAAATGCTGGACTTGAATGGCACTACATTTAATCAAACTCGTACTGTATCCCGTGGTAGTAGCTGGCCTAGTAATATTCCGGTTGCGGATGGTGGAAATGGTCAGTCTACGGGTGTTCCTCGTCCTTGTGTAATTGGGATTCGCCGTAAAAATTCTACCAGTAGGTTTGTCTAAGTTTTGGGATTTTGGGAGACGTTGTATAGCAACGTCTCTAGTAATTCAGCAAGTAAACTTTGCAGAGTTCGTAGTCAGGGCTTTAGCCCTCAAGTCAAGGACTAAAGTCCTTACTACTAGCTGATTTACCAAGCAAAGTTGCTTTAGCAGATTACTAGATTAATTTGGCATTTCTATTTATATACCAGGTGTACCAACTAATGAATAATTTGCAATATTTGGGCTGCATTACTTTGCTGGGGGTGTTGGCTTCTGCTTCAACTGCTATGGCTCAAACACCAGCACCAATATTTACACCCCGCTTGGGAGTACGCTACACCACTGAAGGTGGGGGATATGAATCTTTTAGCAGTTTTGAGGGGTTTTTGCCTGTTTTCCAAACTCCAGGAAATAGTTTAACTTTCTTGCAGGGGAAAGTTTTACTAGACAATGACTCGAATCTAGGTACCAATATATTATTAGGACATCGAATTTTTAGCCCAGAGGGTAATCGTGTTGTTGGGGGTTATATTGCTTACTCTACCCGTGACACTGGCAAGAGCAATTTTAACCAATTAGGATTAGGTTTTGAAACTTTAGGCAATTGGGATTTTCGCTTTAATGCTTATTTGCCTCTGGGTAGTTCTGAAAACCAAGTATCCGTCATCAATACAGGTTCAGGCTTCCAAGGTAATTCCTTTCTACTTGGTAGACAGCGTTCATTTGAAGTGGCGATGTCTGGGGTAGATGCAGAATTTGGTACGCGTCTATTACGATTAGGCGCAGGTGATTTGCGGGGTTTTGTTGGTGCTTATTACTACTCTGGTGGGGAATCGAAAGAAGCCTTTGGTTGGAGAACTAGAGTAGAAGCACGTCCGACTGACTTTTTGAATTTTGGTTTGTCTTTACAGCACGATGAGTTATTTGATACCCGCTTGGTATTTACAATTGGTGCGAATTTTCCTGGTAGCAGTGGTAGGGGAACTAAACCTAAGAAAGATAGTGCTTTGTTGCGGATGGCAGAATCAAGCGATCGCCAATCTGCTATCTTAGTAACTCATGAACGCAGAAATGATACAGTTGTCGCTACTGGGACTGATAATCAACCACTGACAATTATCTATGTCGCCAATAACGGCACTGGTAACGGTACTTTTGAGTCTCCATTGGGTAGCATCACTAACGCAGTAGGCATAGCCAAAGCGAATAATATTATTTACGTTCTGGCTGATACGCCAACTATTATTGCTCCTTTTACTATCCCTGATGGTGTCCAAGTTTTATCTAGCGCATCTGTGCAAACAGTTAACACTCAACAGTTTGGAATGGTGACATTACCTTTGTCTGGGAATGGTATTTATCCTGTCATTACTGGTTCTGTGACTGCGGGAAATGGTTTGGTGGCATTGGGTAACAACACAGTTTTATCTGGGTTTGATATTCAGGTGCAAGGTAGTGATGATGCACGAGGTATTAAGGGAACAAACATTAGTAATGTCAGAATTTTAGATAATAAAATTACTAATGCTTTGAGTGAAGGTATTTACCTAGAAAATGTCACAGGGATTGTAGAAATTGCCAGAAATACTATCACTGATACCCGCAATTCCGCTACTGATACTAGCCTAGAAAGTGGAATTTTTGTTTGGAATTATCAAGGGGATACTAATTTAACTATCACTGATAATCGCATCATCACCAATTTTAATACTGAAGATTACAGAATAGATGGCATTGAGGTTAACCTTTGCCGTGATGTAGATGAATTATTTGTCAGTAAAACTTGTGCTAGTAATGCCAGTATCACAGCCACAATTACTAATAACGAAATCATTCATAATGGTCAAATTAGCGGTGGTGGTGATGGTATTGATATCAATTTAGGTAATTTAAGCAAAGGTACATTTACAATTAGCAATAATACCATCACAAATATTCCTGATGAGGGTATTTCTATTAATGCCGTTGCCAATTCCGAAGGTAATTTCATCATTGCTAATAATATTATTACTAATGTTGGTGATAGTAGTATTGAGGTTGATTTATTCCTACCAGATCATAATATATCGCCGGCGGTGAATTTGTTTAATAATAGCCGCACTCAGTTTGTGATCACAGGGAATACTTTGGATGGAACTGATAATGATGGTATTGACTTTGCCGTAGCGGATAATGCTGATACAACTATAACTATTGCTAATAACACTATCCAAAATATTGGTGATGGTGATAGTAGCGATCGCGGTATTCAATTAGCAGCAACAAATAATGCTATAATTCGCTCCACTATTACTAATAATACCATCACTGATGTTACTGGAGATGGCATCAACTTAAGTCAAGTAACTGATGCTACAGTGACAAACAACAATCTTAATAATATAAGTAGTGATGGCATAGAAATAGACAACGCTAGCGGTAATAACAATATTTCTAGCAATACCATTAGTAATGTATCTAATGATGGCATAGACTTAGATAACATAAATAATGCTAATGTTACCAACAATAATATTAACAATACAGGTGATGATGGCATTTACATAGACGATGCTAGCGGGAACAACAATATTTCTAGTAATATCGTTAGTAATGTGTTTGATGATGGTATTGAACTAGAGAACGTAGCTAATGCTAATGTTACCAACAATAATATTAGCAGTGCAGGTGATAACGGTATTGAAATAGACAACGCTAGTGGTAATAACAATATTTCTAGTAATACCATTAGTAATGTGTCTGATAATGGTATAGAACTAGATGACGTAAATAATGCTAATGTTACCAACAATAATATTAGCAATACAGGAGATGACGGTATTGATATAGAGGATGCTAGCGGTAATAACAATATTTCTAGTAATACTATTAGTGATGTATCTGATGATGGTATAGAACTAGATGACGTAAATAATGCTAGTGTTACTAATAATAATATTACCCGTGCAGGTGATAAAGGCATTGATATAGAAGATACTCAAGGGACTATCAATGTTGATAGCAATACTATTACTGATGCTCAACAAGAAAGTATTAGCTTATCGGAAGTCACGGGTACAGTCAGCGTTAGCCAGAATATTGTTAATGGCAATAACAATAATAATGGGATTGCGATCGCTAACACTACAGGCACAACAAATTTAACTGTTAATAGCAATCAACTCACAGAAAACTTCAATGATATTCGTGTCAGTTTATCTGACACAACTGGCACATTACAAATTAATGACAACACCATCACTAATAATGGTACTGCCATAGATGTACAGTTAGGAGCAAATACTAACTTAACCAGTGTTAGCCTCAACAATAACCAAATTACAGGGGTAGATGCTGATGTCACATCATCAGGTATTAACTTCCAAGCATTTGACGCGGCGGCTGGTAATGTGAGTGTTTCTGGAAATACTATCAACACTATCACCAATGGCGATGGCATGAATTTCCAACTCAATGGCGCTAGTACAGCTACTTTCCAAATCGCTAATAACATAATTAGCAATATCAGGGATACTGATACTGGAGACTTCAACTTTACTGAGGCTATTAACTTTGAAATATTTGATGATGCCAAAGCTGATGTAACAATTACTCACAATAATATTTCCCAAATTCCCACAGGTAACGGTATTTATATGCAGTTTGGTGGTGGTGATAATGCGGGAAATATTGCTATTACTGACAATACAATTTCCCAAATTACTACAGAAGGTAATGGTATTGATTTGCAATTTTTTGATAACTTCGATACTACTAACATTAATGCTATAGTTAATGTGAGTGGAAATATCATCTCTGATATTCAAGGAACTGGCATTAATGCCTTTAATGAAACTTCAGATAATACAGTAAACTTGACAGCTAATAATAACTCCATTACTAACATTTCTGGAGATGGTATCAATTTAAACGGTGTCAATAATGCCCAAGTCACTAATAACAACATTACCAATGCAGGTGAGCAAGGTATTCAAGTAGAGAAGGCTCATGGAACTATCAATGTTGATAGCAATACTATTACTGATGCTCAACAAGAAAGTATTAGCTTATCGGAAGTCACGGGTACAGTCAGCGTTAGCCAGAATATTGTTAATGGCAATAACAATAATAATGGGATTGCGATCGCTAACACTACAGGCACAACAAATTTAACTGTTAATAGCAATCAACTGACGGAAAACTTTAATGATATTCGTGTCAGTTTATCTGGCACAAGTGGCACATTACAAATTAATGACAACACTATCACTAATAATGGTACTGCCATAGATGTACAGTTAGGAGCAAATACTAACTTAACCAGTGTTAGCCTCAACAATAACCAAATTACAGGGGTAGATGCTAGTATCACATCATCAGGTATTAACCTCCAAGCTTTTGATAATGCGGCGGCTGGTAATGTGACTGCTTCTGGAAATACTATCAACACTATCACCAATGGCGATGGCATGAATTTCCAACTCAACGGCACAAGTACAGCTACTTTCCAAATCGCTACTAACACAATTAGCAATATCAGGGATACTGATGCTGGAGACTTCAACTTTACTGACGGTATTAATTTTGAAATTTTTGATGCTGCTGGTTCAACAGTAGAAGTATCCAACAATGTAATTGATCAAATTCAGGGATATGGTATTAGCGTTACCAATTTTAGCTCTGGTATTGTTAATGTAAACATCAATAATGATAATCAGATAACTAATACCCAAGACGGCAAAGTCTTTACGACTCCCTAATCCCTAATTTTTCAAACCAGAGAGACGCAAACTTTTGCGTCTCTACAAGTTTTAGATTCTGGCTAACACGGGTTGGTTCTGCACTGCATTCACAGCATTTGATTCTGTATCTGTGCAGTAAATTTCACAGGAGTTATAGGGGCTTTCCATGAGTTTGACTTTGTGGAGCTTTGCACTTAAATTTTGAATGGGCGATCGCAGTAAATTACTAAAATACTTATCCTGCTTTCAGCTGTTTCTCAGATAAGTGGCATATCCTAGTGGCAGAGGATGAAAAAGGAGGCGGTTCAGGAATCTTGTGCTTTTTGAATGTGGTCATCAATATTACCCTTAAGTGCTGATCAAAACAGTCAAAACTCAGTTAATCCCATGATTCCCAAGCATCAACTGCGATTAAATGGCAAACTCAAACTCTTACTGTTAAGTTTTCTAGTTGTCACCCTGATGATTGTTGCGAAACAATTCAATTTTTCAACAATTCTCAACACATTAGTCCTGTGGGTGGAAAGCCTGGGGATTATAGGGCCGATCGCCTACATGATTATTTATAATATAGCGACCTTGTTATTTATCCCAGGTTCTCTGCTAACACTCAAAGGTGGTTGTCTCTTTGGAGTGTTTTGGGGTTCAGTTTATGTGTTAATAGGTGCAACAATTGGCGCAACCTTGGCTTTTCTCATTGGACGCTATTACACACGGGATTGGGTGGCGCGACAGATAGCCCAACATCCTAAATTCCAAGCCATTAATCAAGCTGTTGCCAAAGAAGGATGGAAAATCGTCCTTTTAACCCGTCTGTCTCCGATTTTTCCCTTCAATTTGTTAAATTATGCTTTGGGAGTGACGCAGATATCTCTAAAAGACTATATATTAGGCTCCTTGGGGATTATTCCCGGAACTGTCATGTACGTTTATATTGGTTCCCTCGCCACGGATTTGGCCATGGCTGATCTCAATCATCAACCAGTCACCCCAGAAACCCAAATTCTGCAATGGGTAATGCAAGGGTTGGGATTGATGGCAACTGTAGGTGTGACGGTGTATGTGACGAAGATTGCTCAGAAAGCTTTAGCTGCAAGTGTAGTTATGGAGGTGGGCAGCAGAGAGAAACAAGAACTTTAGCTCAATTGTATTTGAACTCAACTATGATTAACAACCAACTGATCGGAAATCTATTTAAGAACAGAAATGTGAGATTAGCCAGTTTAACATTTTTGGTGGTAGCGATCGCCTGCATGATCCATACAGATGTTGCCTGGGCGCAAGCATCTAATAATATCAATTCTTTCCATCCCCAAACTATATTACGTCAAGCTCTGCAAAGGATTGATAGCTTAGGCACATGGGGAGCGATCGCTTTTATCTTACTTTATATTATTGCCACTGTCGCCTTTTTACCTGGCTCGATTCTCACCTTGGGTGCGGGTGTGGTGTTTGGTGTCGTGTGGGGTTCTATTTATGTGTTCATTGGTGCTACCCTAGGTGCTACAGCAGCATTTTTGGTAGGTCGTTATTTAGCGAGGGGTCTAGTTGCCAGGAAAATCGCAGATAACAAAAAATTTGCCGCTATTGACCAAGCCGTTGGTAGAGAAGGCTTAAAAATTGTCCTATTAACCCGTCTTTCCCCGATATTTCCCTTCAACTTATTAAATTACGCCTTTGGGATTACAGGCGTTTCACTCCAAGACTACTTCCTGGCTTCAGTGGGGATGATTCCCGGAACTATTATGTACGTTTATATTGGTTCACTGGCTGGAAACCTAGCCATGATTGGGACTGAGAACCAACCTACTAACCCCACCGCACAATGGGCAATTCGGATTATAGGTTTTCTCGCAACCGTCGCCGTGACAATTTATGTCACCCGTATTGCCCGAAAAGCCTTGGAAGAGGAAGTTTTATGAGTTGGTAGTCAGGACTTTAGTCCTTTAGCAGAGAACAGAGGACTAAACTACGAACCTCAAAACAATTGCCCGAATGCTGATTTTGTAGGATTTCCTGATTTGGAATGGGAAATTTTGAAATTTAAATTGTTGAGGGAGATACCGCCAATGTCAAATTCTGAAATCAACAGAGTGATTGTTCGCCCAGTGGATGAGTATAACCAGAAATTGGTGGCTCATGTCCATCCACCCAATTGGGTAAATCCTCAACCTGCTGATGGTTACGACTTGGTGGTGATTGGGGCTGGTACGGCGGGATTAGTGGTAGCGGCTGGTGCAGCTGGTTTGGGTTTGGGTTTGAAAGTAGCTTTGATTGAAAAGCATCTCATGGGTGGAGATTGCTTGAATGTGGGTTGCGTACCTTCTAAAACTATTATCCGTTCGGCGCGGGTAGTTGGTGAAATCTGGAATGCCCAAAGTCTAGGGGTAAATATTCCTAAACAACAGATTAATATTGATTTCCCCACGGTAATGGCACGAATGCGGCGAGTGCGGGCGGGAATTAGCCATCATGACTCGGCTGAACGCTTTGCATCTCTGGGGGTTGATGTGTTCTTGGGTAGTGGGCGCTTTGCTAGTCAAAATACGGTGGAAGTTGGCGGTAAAACCCTCAAGTTTAAAAAAGCTGTGATTGCTACTGGTGCAAGGGCAAAACCACCAGCTATCAGAGGCATTGAAGAAGCCGGTTATCTGACGAATGAAACAGTTTTTTCTCTGATTCAACGCCCGGAAAGGTTAGCGGTAATTGGTGGTGGCCCCATTGGTTGTGAATTGGCGCAAGCCTTCCGCCGCTTGGGTAGTGAGGTGGTACTGTTTCATAACAGTTCTCATGTTCTCAATAAAGAAGATGCTGATGCGGCGGAAATTGTGCAGCAAGCTTTGATTCGCGACGGAATTCGCTTGGTGCTGAATTGCCAGTTAGAAGAAGTGGTGACAGTCACCGAGGGGAAGCGGTTGTATTTTTCTTCCAATGGTTATCGTGATTCGGTGACGGTAGATGAAATTTTAGTGGGTGCGGGACGTGCGTCGAATGTGGAAGGACTAAATTTAGAAGTTGTGGGGGTAGAGTATGACAAGCGCCACGGCGTGAAAGTGAATGATTACTTGCAAACCACGAACCCCAAAATATATGCGGCTGGTGATATCTGCATGGATTGGAAGTTTACCCATGCTGCTGATGCGGCTGCCAGAATTGTGATTAAAAATGCTCTGTTTTCTCCCTTTGGTTTGGGACGTTCTAATTTGAGTAGTTTAGTCATGCCTTGGGTGACATATACTGATCCAGAAATTGCCCATGTGGGAATGTATGAACACCAAGCCAAAGCCAAAGGGATTGATGTAGTGACGATTAAGATTCCTTTTAGTAGTGTAGATCGAGCGATCGCTGATGCCCAAGAAGAAGGATTCTTGAAAATTCACCACAAAAAAGGTACTGATGAAATTATCGGTGCAACTATTGTTGCTACTCATGCAGGGGAGATGATTTCAGAAGTGACGACGGCAATTGTCAATAAAATTGGTTTAAGTAAGTTAAGTAATGTGATTCATCCCTATCCCACTCAAGCTGAAGCCATTAAAAAAGCCGCAGACGCTTATCGTCGTACACTACTCACACCAAAGACAAAAAAACTTTTGGAATTTCTCACCAAGTTTGCTTAATTTAGTTAGTAGGGTGCGTCAGTACGAATAATTTCTCGGAATGACAAGGATTTCTCTAACTGAAACACCCTACATATTGGATATGTTTTGATTTGGTAATTCCTAGTTGGTATTACTAAGGCTTATTTATACTTGCTTCTCTAAGTTTAAGTTGAGTTTGTAGTTGTTCTAGTGTTTGTATATTTGCTTGCTCTAATTTATGATTGAGCCACAAAAAACTCCCACCAAATGAAGTGACTGCCAGTATAAAAACCGCAATTAAGAATTTGACTTGAGAACGAAGATATCTAACTTCTCTGTTTTTATCTGCCAATATTATCGGTAAATCTTTCTGCAATGCTACCTGTTCAACAACTATTTCTGGCTGTGCTGTTATTGCTGTTTTAAAACTCACTTGCTCATGCAGCCAATTAGTAATCAGTTGTGGGCAGTTTTTCTTAAACCATCGCCAAGCCATCATTCGGCATACAGGTTTAGAAAATCTGGCAATTTTCTTAACTATACCATTTATTGAGTATGAATGAAGTTTTTGATTGATTAAGTTAGTAGCTCCTATATCATATAAACAATCTATGATCAACTTCACTGTTGTTTCTTCTCGATAAGTTAAATTTTCTAACAAAAGTAATACATCATGGATACGCTGTTCTTCCATGATTTCTTCTGTTAATTTTGGTGACAAAGGAATTGATTTATGATTGGCATTATCCATGACATTTATATTTAACGATTGTTTCATTTAGGTGTTGATTTCTAAAAATTAACCGCATCAAATCTACAATCTGGACCTATGAACATTTGAGTCTATGAGAAATAGAAACTGTAGTATATACTGAGTCTTTATCTAGGCTGCAAGAGTCAAAAGCATGATTTTTATTTACACAAGAGATTATTAATTGACAACCAGCATTAGCTACAGAGACTACTTGTAGATTTACTGGTACGGTTAAAATCTCATCATTAACAGAGGATTAGCGCACTGACTGCTTAGATGCTTAAATCTAGATTTTATATAGTGTTTTAGCAGTAGTGGAAGTAATTAACGGTACTCATCACATTTTACTACTATATACTATTATACACTATACCATAGCCGTATATTTGCTTCTATATTCCTGTTTTTCATATGACAAATTTTACGGAATTCACTACCCGTATTACCCATTGATAGCAAAAAGATACCCCACCTCTGAAAGAAGTCAATGTATCTTGCTTATGATGAATGATTCATGATGACAACAGGTAAATTTTTGTACTCGGATTTTTATAAATGATTAATTTATTTTTTGAGATTAATTGGAAAAATAAAAAATCAACCTATCGACTGGCATTATTGAAAGCTGTAATTTTTACTCTACATACAGTAGATTTTTCATTGATTATTCCACATCCATCCAGGGTAATAGATCAAAAATATTAGTGATGACTTTAACTCTAACTACAGATATTCTTCGGCAAGCCTCCAATGGTGACACATACAGCAGATTTCAGGTAAATGAGGTACAAAATTGAAGAATAAAACCAGATACTAAGAGGCTTTCAAGGCTGTTCCCCAACCCTGTTCCCTGCTGTATTAACGCCTTTACTGATTTGTGTATGCAGTTCATGACTACTATTCAGGGTGAGGTATGGAACATGAGATCCGAGCCATCTTACCCGACACCATGCCCAAAGTAGAAAAAATTACCACAAGTTTAACCTCACATCTCCCACTATCCCTTAGACTAGGGGCAGCAACCTTGTTCACACTGGTCGAGGAAAGTGAAAAGTGACGGAGACGAACAATTTAAACTCTGCCCTTCAGGATGTGTCACGTAGGGAATTGCGAGATTTAGTGCGGACTCAGCTACGAATGCTATTAGAAGCTGGAGACTTGCAGGGAGCCAAAGCTATTCTCGTACCTGTGCAGCCTGCGGATATTGCCGAGGCGATTGAAGGTTTACCAGAAGCAATGCACGCTTTAGCGTTTCGCTTACTCTCCAAAAGCGAGGCGATTGAAGTTTATGAATATCTCGACTACAGCGTTCAGGAACGGCTAATTGAGGAATTAAAAAGTCAGGAAGTTCGGGATATTGTGGATCAAATGTCTTCTGATGACCGAGCTAGATTATTTGATGAATTACCTGCAAAAATTGTCAATCGCCTGTTAGAACAACTGAGTCCAACAGAACGCCAAGCTACAGCTTTACTCTTGGGGTATGAAGCCGGTACGGCTGGGCGGATCATGACCCTGGAATTGATAGCCCTGAAAGAAAACTTTACAGTAACGCAAGCCCTAGAAAGGATTCGCAGCCTAGCTAATGCCAGTGAGATGATTTACTATCTTTACGTGACTGATGCAGCTAGGTGTTTAACGGGAATCGTGTCGCTGCGAGAGTTGGTGACATCTCAGCCTGAGCAATCTATTGGTGAGATCATGACCCGTGATGTGATTTTTGTTCACACCGATACAGACCAAGAAGAAGTTGCTAGATTGATTCAACGGTATGATTTTTTGGCTGTCCCAGTTGTGGATAGAGAAGAACGATTAGTGGGCATTGTCACCGTCGATGATGTCATTGATATTTTGCAACAAGAAACTACCGAGGATATCTACGCCGTGGGTGGTGGTGTACAGTCTGGTGGTGATAACTATTTTCAGATGGATTTATTGCAAGTTGCCCGTAAGCGGGTATTGTGGTTATTCGTCTTACTGATTACTAATACTGTCACAGGTACCATTATTAAATCTCAAGAAGATATTTTGACCAAAGTGGTGACACTAACTGCATTTATCCCCTTGCTCACCGGCACTGGTGGTAATGTGGGCGCTCAGTCTTCCACGGTGGTAATTCGGGGGATGAATACTGAAGAAATTAGATCACTAGGGCCTGTGCAGGTGATCGGCCGAGAAGCGATCGCTGGTGCATTGTTAGGAGGTATGTTAGGCTCTATCGCTACAGTCTGGGCTTTCTTCTTGCAGGGCAGATTGGAAGTAGCGATCGCTGTCGGTAGCAGTTTAGTAGCTATTTCTATTTTAGCTTCTGTTTCCGGTTCAGCACTACCATTTTTATTTCGATTCCTGCGTTTAGATCCGGCTTTGATGTCTGCGCCATTTATCACGACAGCCGTTGATGTTTTGGGCGTTTTAATTTACTTCAATTTGGCACGGATAATTTTAAAGCTCTGAAGATGTCTCTGGGGCAATGATCTCTCCCGTACCTAAGTTCAGGATCATATCCTGGTCAGTAATTAGTTGGTTGAGTTCCTTCACTTGTAAGTTCATTTGCTGACAAGCTTGCTTTAGTTCTCGTGCAAATGTATTGATATCCTCACCATAGCCACATTGATAAGCAGCAGTTTCAATTCCCTGTTTGGCATTTGCCCTCGCACAATCTACTAAATCTGTGCCATGCAATGGTTTTGGAGATGCCATAAACTTTAGTTGCTAACTTTTTAGATGTTTTTCCCTAGCTAGATTAGCAACTGTTTTGTCCTCAATCATCCCTCTGTTGACAGACAAAATTAGGCAAAAACTCTCAGAATTCAGAACTCAGAATGAATCAGGTAGGTTTTATTCTGACTTCTGAATTCTAGGTTGAGAATTTTGGCCATTTAGCCGTTGACAATTTCACCACCATTGGGATGTAATACTTGCCCAGACATATAAGAAGAATCATCGGCAGCTAAAAAAACATAGCTGGGTGCAACCTCTTCTGGTTGTCCTGCTCTACCCATTGGTACTTGTTTGCCAAAATTGGCAACTTTATCGGCTGGGAAAGTAGCCGGAATTAAAGGTGTCCAAATTGGGCCGGGTGCGACTGCATTGACCCTAATGCCCTTGCTAATTAAATTTTGTGATAAGGAACGGGTAAAGGCAACAATTGCACCTTTTGTAGATGAGTAATCTAGCAATTGTTGATTACCTTTATAAGCTGTAACTGATGTAGTATTGATGATTGCACTACCTTTTTGCAGGTGTTTGATTGCTGCTTTGGTCAAATAAAACATGGAAAAAATATTAGTGCGAAATGTGCGCTCTAATTGTTCTGATGTAATATCTTCAATGCTATTTTGGGGATGTTGTTCAGCAGCATTATTAATAAGAATATCGAGTTTACCAAACTCATCTACTGTTTGTTGGACAACACGCTGACAAAAACCTTCATCAGTAATATCACCTGCTATAGATAATGCCCGCCGTCCATGTTCTTCTACCCGATTTTTGGTTTCTTCCGCATCACTGTGTTCTTTGAGATAGACAAATGCCACATCTGCGCCTTCTTTGGCAAAAGCGATCGCTACAGCCCGACCAATACCACTATCTCCACCCGTGATTAAGGCGACTTTATCTTGTAATTTACCACTACCCCGATATTGAGCATCTTCTGCCTTGGGTCTTGGCTGCATTTTTGATTCAACACCTGGTAATTCCTGTTCTTGTGGTGGTTGTAATGTTTGTTGTTCTGGCATCTGATTACCTCTAACACATCAAAAATATTTTGCAATTAACCAACTATAAAATCGCTAGTAAAACAGCATTAAATGAGTAATGAGTAATGAGTAATGAGTAGTGAGTAATACCCATTACTTCAAAATTAAACACAGTTGGAGTCGGGTATTTAAACCTCAACTCAACTGATACTACGTGTAGACGTAGGGGTCTTAAACCCTTAAATTTACGATAACTTTGGGAGTGAACTTGAGAATTTTACTTGCACAGAAATTAAACCTTGGATCGAAAATTCAACCCAAGGCTTAATATTTCTCTTGCTCCCACTTGCAAATGCAAGATCAGGCTGTTTTACCCCGGATGTTAGTCATATGACTAACATTTATCAAATCTCCTCACATCCAACACACACTATGGTTTATATGCACTAATCTGAACACGGAAAACAAGTACACAACTCTCTTGCTTTGAGATGAAGGATTATGTCCGTTCATCTGCTTTAAAATTACCGAGGAATTTCCAGGTATTTATCGATCCACAGGTGGAAAGAAAATATAAATTATTTCAATCAAAAGGCAGATTATTAGGGAATAAAAATCACAACTTTTTACAGTCGTTTTGTGAGTCTTTTATAAGTATGTTATTTTCTATATATTTAATTCGTGATATAAACGCAAATATTCAACTTTAATACAGGTATTCATTACTACCTTAAATCCGGCATCTCTAGCTTTTTGTGCTGCTTGTTGATGGGAAATACCCAACTGCGCCCAGACAGTTTTCGCATTGATGGCAATTGCTGCCTCGACAATTTCTGGTAGGTACTCAGAACGACGAAAGATGTTAACAATATCTATCGGTTGTGGTATCTCTTGTAGAGAAGAATAACAGGGCTGACCGTCTATTTTTGTGAGTAATGGGTTGACGGGATAAACAATGTAGCCAACACTCCGTAAGAAGTGAGCAATTTGATAGCTGGTACGCTGAGGTTTATCAGAATGACCAACAACAGCAATCGTTTTGGCTTGAGATAACACCTCACGCATCACAGAATTATCTTTACTCTCTTGCAAGTTGGGCATTTTCTGTATAATTGTAATTTTGATTACGCAATTTAATATTAATGTCAACTCGAACACTCGGACTAGACACAAACCTTTATGAATATTTACTATCGGTTTCTTTGCGAGAACCAGAAATATTAGCCCAATTACGGCAAGAAACAGCCCAGCATCCGATGGGTAGGATGCAAATTGCACCAGAACAGGGGCAATTTATGGCGTTGCTGGTGAAATTGCTAGGTGCGAAGAAAACCTTAGAAGTAGGGGTATTTACAGGTTATAGTTCCTTAGTTGTGGCCTTAGCTTTACCCCCGGAAGGCAAGATAGTAGCCTGTGATCATAGTGAAGAATTTACAGCGATCGCCCGTCGTTATTGGCAACAAGCAGGGGTAGCTGATAAAATTGAACTGCACATGGCTCCAGCATTGGAGACTTTAGATAGATTACTAGCAGCAGGCGAAGCAGCAACTTTTGACTTTGCCTTCATCGATGCCGACAAGAGCAACTACGATCATTATTATGAGCGATCGCTGCAATTAGTGCGTCCGGGGGGACTGATTGCTATTGATAATGTTCTCTGGTCAGGAAGAGTAGCTGACCCCCAAGTGCAGGATAACCGCACTACAAAAATTCGCGCCTTCAATGAAAAACTCCTGCAAGACCAACGAGTTACCCTCAGTCTCGTCCCCATTGGAGATGGATTAACCTTAGCCTTGAAAAATTGAACTCTCCCTACTCCCGCACCTTTCTCGTTTCCCGTTGCATTTTTAATTGATACTGTCGCCATTTTTCCTGCTGACGTAACCTTTTCTCTGCGGTGAGACTATCAAAACAGTGAGGGCAGGCAATACCTTCCTCATACTTGGGTGATGCTTTATCTTCTTCAGTAAGTGGGTGTCCACAACAGAAACATAACTGATGATGACCAGTTTCTAAACCATGAACCACAGTTACCCGTTCATCAAAGACAAAACATTCGCCTTGCCATAGGCTGTTTTCTGCCGGGACTTCTTCTAAGTATTTGAGAATGCCGCCCTTGAGGTGATATACTTCCTTAAAACCTTGCGCCAGCATAAAAGCAGAGGCTTTTTCGCAGCGAATACCCCCAGTACAAAACATGGCTACCTTTCTGTGTTTGTTAGGGTCAAGGTTTTGACGCACGTATTCTGGGAATTCACTAAAGGAATTAGTTTGCGGATTTTCCGCTCCTTGGAAAGTACCTATGTATACCTCATAATCATTGCGGGTATCAATGACGGTAACTTCTGGGTCAGAAATTAAATCATTCCATTCTTGAGGAGTGACATACTTACCAACTTGTTCATTTGGGTCAACTTCCGGCAAACCCAAGGTAACAATTTCTTTTTTCAAGCGTACCTTCATGCGCTCAAATGGTGGTGTTTCCGCCGTAGATTCCTTATGCTCTAAGTCTGTGAAACGTTGGTCAGAACGCAGATAAGCCAGAACTAAGTCAATCGCCTGACGCGAACCTGCGATCGTACCGTTGATGCCTTCTTTGGCTAAAAGAATTGTTCCCTTAATGCCTTGTGCCGAACAATAAGACAACAAGAGGTCTTGCATCAGAGCAAAATCCGGTAAGCTGACAAATTTATAAAATGTGGCAACAATTTGAGTATTTTCTTGGTTCATCCCTTTAACAAAATAACAACTTTCAGGTATACTTATCAAAGTCAACTAAAATAGTAGACTTTTTAATTTTACGGGGGTTTAGCTCAGTTGGTAGAGCGCCTGCTTTGCAAGCAGGATGTCAGCGGTTCGAGTCCGCTAACCTCCATAACAGATATCAAGTATTACCAGAACGCTTAAAAACTACCGAAAGATTATTGGCGGGCATTTGGTAAGTTGTTTGCAAACTGAGATTTTGTTGGCTGGCTGCTGCGACAACATCCTCTAAATTGCGTACACCCCACTGTGGATTTTGAGCGCGTAAGGACTCATCAAAAGCTGCATTGCTGGGTGCGGTATGTTCTCCACCTTGTTTGAAGGGGCCATATAGATAGAGAATGCCACCTGGGGGTAGAATTCGACCAGCACCAGCCATCAGTCCTAAACAGGCTGACCAAGGCGAAATGTGAATCATATTAATATTGACGATCGCAACAATGGGAGAGTGATTGCAACCTGTATCTTCCTCCAATGGCCAAACTGGCTGACTAGCATCAAGTTCTAAGGGTGGATAAAGATGATCACAGGGAAATTCTTCTGCCCAAGCGGCAATACTGGCACGTAATTCTGGATTAGGATCGGTAGGTAGCCATTGACGTGGACTGAGGCGAGGAGCAAAAAAGACGGCGTGTTCGCCAGTACCACTTGCCACTTCTAGGATAGTACCATTCTCAGGTAATACTTGTAACAGCACTTCCAGAATAGGTTCGCGGTTGCGCTGTGTTGCTGGTGCGTATTTTCGAGCGTCTTGTGGTGTGTTCATCAAGCTGTGTAGCCTAACTTAGCCATGTTTTTCATAATTAAACTAACAGCGATCGCCCATCTTATACTAATTTAGGCAATAGGCAATAGGCAATAGTTATTTTCGCTTCTCTCCTTGTCTTCCCAATTCCCAGCCTTTAGATTTTGGATTGGATTCAATCTAAAATCCAAAATCTAAAATCTAAAATTCCTAGTCCCCAATCCCCCGGAGAATCACTTGCCTAAATCAATCACATCTACCCAACCACCCCTGCAATTTATTCCCCACAAATACAACCCACTTGTAGTCAAGCTACTGCACGGGATATTGCCGATGATTTTACGGTTTCGGACTCGTCCTTGGCTACCTGCGGGGATTGTGCGTGTGGAAGCTGAAAATGCTGAAGTGTTGGCGGAACTATATCAACAATTCCAAGCTGGTAAAATTCGTCTATTAATGGCATTTCGCCACCCGGAGGTAGAAGATCCCCTGTGTGTGTTGTATATGCTGTCTCGGATTGTGCCACGGGTAGCTCGTCAGCAAGGTATCAAGCTGCAATCTCCTATTCACAGCCATTTCCTGTTTGACAGGGGGATGACAATCTGGGCTGGGGATTGGCTGGGATGGTTGTTTTCTCGGTTGGGAGGTGTACCGGTGCGTCGCGGACGGCGATTAGATAAGCAGGCGATTCAAACCGCACGGAATTTATTTGCTCATGGCAAATTACCCATCGCTGTTGCTCCGGAAGGTGGTAATAATGGTCACAGTGGTATTGTCAGTCACTTGGAGCCTGGGGTGGCGCAAATGGGGTTTTGGTGTGTGGAGGATTTACACAAGGCTAACCGTTCTGAGACTGTGGTGATTGTGCCGATTTCGATTCAATATCACTACATTCAGCCACCTTGGTTAAAACTGGATTGGTTGTTGAGTAAATTAGAAGCTGATAGTGGTTTATCGGTGCAGTCTATTGGTGATGGGGCAAATCAACCGGAAGTTTACTATCAACGTATTTGTCGGTTGGGTGAATATCTGATTACTGAGATGGAAGAATTTTATCGCCGCTTCTATCATCAAGATATCCCTAAAGCGATCGCTTCTGAAGCATCTGCTACTCCTAATGAAGTGTTAATTGCTAGGCTACATCGCTTACTAGATACAGGTTTACAAGTCGCAGAGCAATATTTTGGAGTGCAACCACAGGGTAATTTTATTGACCGTTGTCGCCGTTTAGAAGAGGCCAGTTGGAATTATATCTATCGGGATGATTTGCCTGATATTAATGCTTTACCACCATTCAAACGCGGACTAGCTGACTGGGTAGCCCAAGAAGCAAGTTTACGGGTACAGCATATGCGCCTAGTGGAAAGTTTTGTGGCTGTCAATGCTACTTATCTGCAAGCACAGCCTACTGCTGATAGATTTGCAGAAACGGCGTTACTGATGTTTGATATGTTATCTCGGATTCAATCATCTACATTACCAGGGCGACCGCGTTTAGGTTTGCGACGGGCAGAACTAAAAGTTGGTGAGCCAATTTCTGTGACTGAACGCTGGGAAAAAGTTCAGCATGATCGTCAAGCAGCTAAACGTGCTGTCAGTAAATTGACGCAGGATTTACAGGTGGCATTGGAGGAGTTGATTAATCAATCAATTTAACTTCTCATTGCCTTTGTGACATACTCGTGCCGTCTGTATCCCTAGAGTGATGTGTTGCATAGCAGTCGTTGAGAAGATATTCCAGAACATTACCTGTCTTCCCATGACTGACTTAGCTTTACCTGCAAGTATCCAAAGTATTCTGGAACAACACACTGAACCAGATTCTCTATTGTCTGCGTTACTTCCGGTACTGGGAGAAGAATTAGATTGCGATCGCTGCTTCCTCTACCTACGAAATCCGGATACTAAGTTTGGCAGAGTTACCCACTGCTGGCGACGGCATCAAGATATTCCAGATATTGGAGAACTAGATTGGAAATTAGAGCCAGCATCGCTACCACAAGAAGACCCGATGTTTGCTGCTGCGTTGCGGACTGAGCCATCTATTTATGTGGAAGACGTAGAAACCGCAGATCCTGGTATTGTTAACAAAGAATTTGAGCGCCAAAACTTTGGTCATCGAGCCTTGATTCACGCCCACTTATGCCACGATGGTCAACTCTGGGGAATTTTGCAGCCTTGTATCTTCAGTCAAAAGCGAGTTTGGTCACAATCTGACCGTGCTATGGTAACTCAACTGGAAACTAAATTAATACCTTTGGTTATTAACTACGTTCAAGTTGTATCTAAGTAGCTCAGTGTTAAAAATTATCGCTATGGCAAGGCAGGAGGCAGGAGGCAGAAGGCAGAAGGGAAGAGGGTTATAGCTTTGTTTACCTTTCTTAACTCAGTTTTGTTTTTTCCCACCGACTTACTTAGTTCTCGCAAACATCAAATAGGAGTGCTATGGGTGATTTGTTTCCAACAATCTTCAATCCCCAATTCCCAGATCAAAACCGTGTTTGATACTCAATTACAGCGCGACTATCATCGTCTAAATTAGTCGAACCACGCACACGGACTTTATCATTCAGGCGATAATTAATCCCCCATTGGAAGGGGTCATTGGCTGTCAAAATCTTGATGGCGGAAATAGAAAACTTGGTAGAAATATCAACCCCTGCTTCAGCTGCTAATTCTATACTAGAACTGCTTCTACCTGCTTCGGGATTATTAGAAATTACAGTAGGAAATATCCGTAGTTCACTCAAACCCAAAGCACCACCAATTTGGGTAAATGCAGACTGAAAGTTATTGAAAACGGCTGAACCTGCAATATTAATTAAACCTAGGGTACTATCAGCACGCCCTTGGGTATTGACAAAACCACCACCTAATAAGGCGACAATTTCGTTTTCACTCCGCGATGGACTACTTGTTAAGTCTAGACTTTCATTGAGTCTGCTAGCAGGGCCATTGACCACAGCATCCACACGCACACTCTCTAATGCTGCTAAACCTGTAGGATTGAGTCTGTTACCGCTAAAGTCACTGTTTTGGACTACATCTAAAACTTTGGCAAATAGCTGGACATTTAAATCGGGATCGCGGGGTTGACTAGCTCTAAAAGTAGCAGTTTGTTCAGCACCGCGAGCTAGTTTAAATTGGGTAGTGAACAAATTCACCCCGCCATCTCGTAAGCGGATAGTACCAACAGGGATGGGGTCGGCAAAAGTACCATTGACTGTGAGATTACCCGTAGCGCGGAAGCTTAAAATTGGTGGCCGGGTAATTTGGAGGTTGTTGCCTAATTCTAGTTCTAAATCATTAAACCTAGCGATCGCATTTCCATTGCTTACGTCTTGTTTATTCTGTTTGTTCTGGGTTGGTAGTGTTATACCAGCATTACTCGTGGCTGTGGGATTGGCGTTGGCAGATTCTGCTAGCAACACCTGACCATCATACAAACTCACCTTACCACCCACGGCTGGATTCAAAGCAGAACCAACAATCTGCAAATTGCCACTTGCGCCACCTTGATACAATCCCTTGAGGCTTAAGGTTAACTGGTCAAGGTTAACAGTCAGGGGATTGTTGATTGCTAGGTCGTTGTTAAATATGGGAATTTCTCCACCAGCTTCTACTTTGCCACGGCTAAATCTGCCTTGCAAATTTTCGACTAAGATACGGTCAAAATCAAACTGTACTCTACCTGTCACATCTCTGACTTTTTCTGGTAAAGCCTGAGCAGAAAATGTTGCACCTTGGATAGTGGCGATACCATTAACAATTGGTTTTTGTCTGGTTCCCCTGACTGTTATATCTACTACACCTTCACCTTTTTCAAAAGCTACTTGATTAGTTAACAGGTTTAATAGTGCTAACCCTTCATTTTCAACTTTCACATCCAGACTGATATCGTCGCTATTGGGAGCTACAGAAGCAAAAGGCAATTTATAGGGTATGCTGCCATTAATATTTACAGGTTCTGGGCCAGCTACGGCTACGGTACTACTAAAGTTTAAGCGGCCATTAGCATAACTGAAGCTGGCGTTGGCTAACTCTAATGGGCTTTGATTGAGTGTACCATTGTTGATTTGCAATTCGCCTTTAGCTTGGGGGTTGGCAATGCTACCTGCTAAAGCTGCTGAACCGCTAAGATTGCCTGTAATGCCTATGGGGAGGTTGACGAAATTGTTCAGTACCTGGAGAGGAAAGTTACTCACTCGCAACTGACCAGATTGGTCTTCACCGCCAATGTTGCCGGCGAAGGCTACCAGGCTATTTTCGGATTCAATCCGTAAAGGTCGCAACTGTAAAACGCCATTAGTAAAACTACCTTCAGCAATTACTTTATCGGCTTTATAGAAGCGGTTAGAATCTGTTTCTTTACCCCAGGCGAAGTTTTGACCATTCAAGTTGAACTGTACTGCTAGACCTTGAGGGGTGGTAGTATCTACAGCGACTTCACCGCTAAAGGTTCCCTGTAAATTCGCTAAATCCGGTATCGGTGAACCATTGCGCTGTTGTTCTTGTTCTGCTACTAAAGCGTTAATTTCAGCAAATTTCTTGAGTTGGTCAAGTAAAGGACGATTCGGTAAACCTGGGGAATACGTGATCAGATCCTCAGCTTGACCATAATTTGCTTCGGAAGGATCACGTTGAAAATCTTGGAGTTCAAATATCTGTGCTACGGTCAGCACATCTTGAATGTTGCCTTGGTTAACGTTGAGTTTTCCTTGGATTTGGGGACCTTTAGGGGTCTGAGCAATATTACCTGCTAAGGTGTAACGACTGCTACCTTTGATAAAGGTACCACTGGATAGGGTGGCTGTACCATTGTTGTAGCGGAACTGAGCTGTTAATTGATCGCCTTTAATCCTACCAATGGCTGGATTAGCGATCGCTAAATTTCCATTTGTAGCAAATGTGCGTTGGTTAACTTGCAAATCTCCGGTTAATAATCCAGCGACTTTCCCCGCACCCAAACGCAGATTTGGCGGCGGTGACAAATTCAAAATTTGTAAGGGGAAGTTGGCAACTTTCACCGTCCAATCATTCCCCCGGACTTGACCTTGGGCAAAGGCTTGCTGCCATTGTACTAGGAAGGATTCCGGGCGATTATTGGCGTTAAGATTTAAGGCGATGCGATCATTATTCCCTCGCAAATCTAAATTTAACCCCTGCCCTGTCTGAATCCTGCCAGTTAACAAGGGTTCAAACGCAATGCCTTGCACAACTAAGTCTTTTAACCCGATTTGCCCAGCTACATTGGGTAAGGGTAACTTGCCAGTGATGCGACCGTCGAAATCCACCTTGCCTGTCACCGCTACCTGATTAGGTAGAGTCACAGGTAACTGTTGC
The DNA here is from genome assembly GCF_000316645.1 of Nostoc sp. PCC 7524. Lineage (NCBI taxonomy): Bacteria > Bacillati > Cyanobacteriota > Cyanophyceae > Nostocales > Nostocaceae > Nostoc > Nostoc sp. PCC 7524. The sequence goes on along the minus strand of NC_019684.1, from coordinate 2,559,310 downwards.
AGGTTAAAATCTTGGGCTTGGACGTTGAGATTTAAGGCTGTAATTTCTGGTATCCCCGGTTTTGTGGCATTGGCTAAGATGTCTCCACTGACATTTAAACCAGGAGCAGCAGCCTGTTGAATTGTCAACCTTTGCCCATTCCAAGCGAGAGAGGCTGTCAGGGGTCGTTCAATTCCCGGTAAGCCTTGGGATAACTGCACCTGACCAGCCGCTTCTATATCAGCTAATCTAGTTGAACCCAAATTACCCGCTAACTGCAACTGTCCGCCCAGCTGCCCCCGCAATTGTTGATTCAAGCGATTTAACTGCACACCCGTTGCAGCCACTGCGGTTTGATAGCGACCATTAGCAAGTTGAATGTTGGAGAGTGCGATATTACCACCTGCGACATTTAGCTGTGCTTGTCCACTGGCTTGGATGGTTTGGGGACTAATAGAAGTAACTGAACCTGCTACATTTAATTGTCCAGTTAAATCGCCTTGGAACTGAGGCGGGACATTTGCCAAGCGTTGTACAGGGACGTTGTTGGCTTGGACTTGTGCCTGATAGCTTCCGTTAGCTACTTGAATATTGGTGGCGGTGAGTGTGCCATTACCCACATTTAGCTGTGCTTGACCACTAGCTTGGATACTTTGGGGGTTAAAAGCATCCACTGCACCCGCTACATTTAATTGTCCCGTTAAATTACCTTGGACTGGGACATTTGCTAAGAAGCGTTGTACAGGAACATTATTAGCTTGAATTTGTGCCTGATAGCTTCCGTTAGCTACTTGAATATTTGAGGCGGTGAGTGTGCCGTTACCCACATTTAGCCGTGCTTGGCCACTAGCTTGGATACTTTGGGGATTAAAAGCATCCACCGCACCCACTACATTGAATTGTCCAGTTAAATCGCCTTGAACTGGAACAGCCGCCAAGCGTTGTACAGGCACATTATTAGCTTGGACTTGTGCTTGATAGCGTCCGTTAGCCAATTGAATATTCGATGCTGTGACTGTGCCATTACCAACATTTAGCCGTGCTTGGCCACTAGCTTGGATACTTTGGGGGTTAAAAGTATTCACTACACCAGCTACATCCAATTGTCCAGTTAAATTACCTCGAACCGGGACAGCAGCCAAACGTTGCACAGGAACATTGTTAGCTTGGACTTGTGCCTGATAACGACCGTTAGCTACTTGGATATTTGAGGCTGTTACCGTACCCCCAGCCACATTGAGAGTAGCTTGACCAGTGGCTTGTAGAGTTTGCAGGCTGAAATTTTCTCTGTTACCTGCGACTTGGAACGTGCCATTAACAGGATTAGCCAAAGCTGGGGGAGCATTTTTGAGGATGCGTCCTAAGCGGACATTATTAGCAGCTAAACTGGCGGCGAAATTTTGGTCTTGGAGTTGGATGTTTGCGATCACAATTCTACCACCACCAATTTGCACCCCAGCCCCCTCGGAGCGAATATTAGCAATGGCAAAAGGTTCAGCCGTACCGGTGACTACAAAACGACCGTTTAACGCTGCCCCTGCCAAAGAAATATTTTGTAGTTGCTCTGGGTTAACAAACGGTGCTAAATTCACCCCGGACGCTTGAGCCACAGCTTGCCAGCGTTGATTGACAAAGCTACCATAACCCCGCACCGTACCACCAGCCACCCGCGCCACCACATTACGGAATCTGTAGTTACGATTAGCACTAACTATCACTTCACCAGTAGTGGGATAGATCGCCCCAGGAGCTTGGAAATTGACTAATGTTTGGGCATTTGTAGGAGTTCCAGTTACTTGGGCGGTAGCTGCAACCGTGCCAATTTTAACAGCAAGATTGGGGTTGTAGAGTTTAGCGATCGCATCCCCAGCAACATTATTAGCCGTGAAATTTAAATTTAATTGGGGGTTTTCTCCCAGTTGGATAGTACCACCACCTGCGATCGCGCCGCCGACTGTGGTTGTTCCCTGAACCTCTTTTAAAGTAACTAAGGCCTCATTAGGCAAAAACTCAAACTTGCTACTAACACTCTTAAAATTAACTTTATCGATTTGGGCTGTTTTGACGGTGCTAACAGTGCCTGAAAGGATAGGCTGTGTAAGTGTTCCTACTATTTGCAATTGTGCTTGTAATTGCCCAGCTACAGGTACAGGCAGTTTTAAGTTGAGAGTTTCTTGGGCATTAGCGACACTTACACTATTTACCCGCCCAGCTAGCTTATAGCCTGCTTGAGTGTCAATAATCCCCGCCGCTACTAAAGGAATTTTGCCATAGTTAGTATTAATATTCTCCAGCTTGATTTCCGTTCCCTGGAAGTAAAGATTGCCTTGAGTATTTGTTAATAATTGGGGTGTACGGGGGATCTGAAGCGTGACGTTATTTAAGTCAGCACTACCAGATATCATAGGGCGTTGTTCTGGGGCTAACTGAATTTGCAAATCGCCATTAACTCGACCCGCTTGTAAATTTAGTGGTAACTTCACAATGCGGGTAACATTGCTAGCCAGAATGTCTTGTGCTTGCAGTTGAAGATTAGCCACTAAGGTTTTAGGGCGGACATCTCCCTCAATGGCAATTTTCCCGCCACTGTCTGCTTCACCTTGGACAGTGTATTTAATTAGTTGATTGTTTTCCAGGAATGCGGCAGTTCCTTGGACTTGGGAGAAGGAGATGGGGGTGGGGGAGGATGGGGGAGTGAGGGAAGATGGGGGAGTGGGGGGAGAATTTTCTACTTTGTCTTCTTTTTCCTGCGGCACAAGTGTCACATTGCCATTACGGAAACGCAGACTATTTAAATCAGTCTTAATCGCTCCGGCTTTTCCTGGTGGTGCCAAGGTTGTGGTAATCCAACGTCCTTGTTCATCCTGTTCAATGTAAGCATCGGGATTGACTAGGGTAACATCTAGATTTAGTTGACGATTAAAAATTAACGGTAATGGGTTAAAACCGACTTCTACAGCATCAACTGCTACCCGATCGGGATCTGTAGGGGTGGCGGGGATAGCAGAAGCACCAAACTTTACGCCTGTAAGTGAGAATTCTGTGACTTTTCCTAGTGTTACCGGACGGTTAAGTGTATCGGTGAGACTTGTTTGTGCTAGCGGTGTTAACTCTTTTTGGATAAAAATCCACAACCGCCAAGTACCGCCGATTAACCCCAGCAGCAAAATGCTTCCTAGGGCGATGCCACCACGTTTCAACATCAGCAACCACAAACGCTTGCGGTCATTATTAGGAGACTGATTATCTTGAGGAGAAGACTTAATCATGCGATTTCACTTGTTGTTGCTGGATGTGGTGGTCACACTACTAGCACTATGGGCATATTACTACGCCAATACCAGGATACAAACCAATCGATGATTTTGACATTCGAGTTAACTCTGTAGGTAGAGGAATTAAGAAGTGAGGGAAGATGTGGAAGACAAAGTAAAAGTTTTTCTCCCCCAGTCCCAGTCCCTAGTCCCCAGTCCCTAGTCCCCAATCCCTAGTCCCCAATCCCCAACAATCTGAATTAAAGTGAGAATTATTGCTGTGACTTTCCCAGGTACACGGTCTAGAACTTTAATAATTAATAGATAGACCTCAGAACAAAAAGACAGATGATTACGCCAATGCGGGTTTTTATTTTGATTTTTAACGCTCACACGGAAAATGAGGGGATTCATTCGGTACGCGTGGGCGATCGCGATAAAATTCTCATGTTTGAATCCCAAGATGATGCGGTGCGTTTTGCTTTGATGTTGGAAGCTCAAGATTTCCCCACCCCTACCGTCGAAGCTATTGACGCTGAGGAAATTAAGGAGTTTTGCGAAAGTGCGGATTATGATTGGGAACTGATCCCAGAAAATAGTGATTTGGTGATTCCGCCAGAAATCAACGTAGAAGAAACTGAGTGGCGAGCTGATGGTCAATATAATGACACTGGCGATGGCAGTTTCAATGATGATGATGTACCACCCGCAGAAGAAACTGAATTTTCTGCGTCTGAACTGGAAACTATTCGTCGCAAATTGGAAGGATTGTTGTAACTTAGTCATTTAGTCAATAGTCCATAGTCAATAGTCCAGAGTTAATGGCAATTGACCAAGATCAAAAACAGACGTGCAGGCTAGTATAAATGACAAATTTGCAGGAACGCGGGCATTTATTGACTGAACAGGTCAATCCTTTGAGTCTCAACTTAGACCAACTCAGTTGTTTGGAGTTGGTGGAACTGTTTAATAGTGAAGATCATAAGGCAGTGGCAGCAGTGGCGGCGGCTAAGGCTGAGATAGCAGCAGCAATTGAGCGCACAGCAGAACGTTTACGTCAGGGTGGACGCTTGTTTTATGTTGGTGCGGGAACAAGCGGTAGATTGGGGGTATTAGATGCGGCGGAGTGTCCCCCGACTTTCTGCACGCCCCCAGAGTTGGTACAGGGGATTATCGCTGGTGGTGCTGGCGCACTGGTACGCAGTTCTGAGGATTTAGAAGATCGTGCCGAAGATGGAGATGGCGCGATCGCACAACGTCATGTGACTCAGTTAGATGTAGTAGTGGGAATTACTGCCGGTGGGACAACGCCTTTTGTCCACGGTGCGATCAATGCAGCCCGTCAACGGGGGGCATTGACAATTTTCATTGCTTGTGTTCCTGCGGAGCAAGTCAGGTTTGAGGCTGATATTGATATTCGTCTGTTGACAGGGCCGGAGGTGTTAGCAGGTTCTACCCGTCTGAAAGCAGGTACAGCCACGAAGCTAACGTTAAATATTTTGTCTACTGGGGTGATGGTGCAACTAGGCAAAGTTTACGGCAATCGCATGGTGGATGTGGCAGTAACAAATCAAAAGTTACGCGATCGCGCCTTACGCATCCTACAAGACCTCACCGGTTTAAGTCGAGAAGCCGCAGGTTATTTATTAGAACGTAGCGGTAAATGGGTGAAGCTGGCATTATTCATGCACTGGACTGGTGTAGACAAAGAAGTAGGCGATCGCCTGTTAGCAGAACACCAAGGTAATCTCAAAACTGCGATCGCTAGTTATAAAAGCCATCAAAAGTCCTGAAGTAAAACAGGTGACAGGTGACAGGTGACAGTGTGTGTATTATCTTTTCTATTCCCCAGTCCCCAATCCCCAATTCCCAATCCCCAATCCCCAATCCCCAATCCCCAATCCCCTGTCAACTATTCCCCAATCCCCTGTCAACTATTCCCCAATATCCTTGGGCAGACTACAGCCCTCGTTATAGATTAGTAATGTATCTATAACACCGGACTAATTCGGGCTTAGTCTTTCACAGCGAAGGGTTTGGAAATGTTTACTTCGTCAGAGACTCCTATACTGGGAATCATTTTACTCGTAGCTTGCGCCATTTTGGGTTGGGGCTTTTATCGCGCCAGACCTTTTGGAAAACTGGGAATCTTGGCCTGGTTGCAGTCGGTGGTATTAATGGCTCCCTGGCTGTTATTCTTCGGTTTGTTTGCAGCCGGAATTTATATCAATATAGTTGGTATCTTGTTCTTGGTGGTAGGTTCTGCTGGGTTGTATATCTACTTAGGTAGACAGTTGCGAGCGGCTGGGCAAGATGCCATCCTCAAGCAACGCGCAACCCAAAGGCTGGCTGAGGAATCTGCTCAAACATCAGAAACTGTACCACAGCCAGCAGTTGTTGTGGAAATTATGCCAATTCCAGAAGCAGATTTGAGTGCGATCAAAAGCATTTTTGGCATTGATACATTTTTCGCCACAGAAACCATCGCCTACCAAGATGGGGCAATTTTTAAAGGCAATCTGCGCGGTGAACCGCAAGAAATTCATCATCGTTTGACAGCCAGCTTAAAACAAAAACTGGGTGATCAATATCGCTTGTTTTTAGTTGAAAATACTGATGGTAAACCCGTGGTGATTGTTCTGCCTAGCAGCAACGATCCACGTCCGACGACGCTACCACAAAAAGCCTTTGCAGGAATTCTGGGTTTAGCAACGATTGCCACTAGCCTAGAAACTGCGGGATTACTACTCAATTTTGATTTACTTGGCACCCCAGCACGATTACCAGAGGCTTTACCCATCGGCTTGGGTATATTTGCCATTTTGATCGCTCACGAAATCGGACATTGGTTACTAGCGCGTCGCTATCAAGTGCGCCTGAGTTGGCCTTTCTTTTTACCGGCTGTACAGATTGGCTCTTTTGGCGCAATTACCCGTTTTGAGTCGCTATTACCTAATCGCACAGCATTATTTGATATTGCGGTTGCGGGGCCTGTGGCTGGCGGTGCTGTATCCTTACTGATGCTGATTGCTGGCTTGCTACTTTCTCACCAAGGTAGTTTGTTTCAGTTACCCAATCAGTTTTTCCAAGGTTCAATTTTAGTCGGTAGTTTGGCGAGGGTTGTCCTCGGTTCCGCGTTGCAATCACCTGTAGTAAATGTCCATCCCCTAGTGGTGATTGGTTGGCTAGGTTTAGTTATCACCGCTTTAAACTTAATGCCAGCCGGACAATTAGATGGTGGACGGATTGTGCAAGCAATTTATGGCAGAAAAACCGCCAGCAGAGCCACTATCGCTACTTTAATTCTCCTAGCTTTGGTCGCCCTTGGTAATACTCTGGCGATGTATTGGGCAATTGTCATTGTCTTTCTACAACGGGATTTGGAACGCCCCAGTTTAAACGAAATCTCCGAACCCGATGACGCAAGAGCTGCTTTAGGTTTATTGGTTTTGTTCTTGATGATTACCACCTTGTTACCATTAACCCCCGGTTTGGCTGGAAGGTTGGGAATTGGCGGGTAATATCAATTCAAAATTCAATATTCAAAATTTTGTAGAGACGTTGTATGCAATGTCTCTACGAAAATCTGAATGGTTAAGGTTTCCAACCTGTTAGCAAATTGGGATATTTGGCTGGTGTAGAAAAGATGTTCTGGAAGGCTGTCTGACGTTCTTGGGGTTTTTCTTTAGTTAAGTTCCACAAGGTTTCATAGAAAAAGAAAGAGACTCCAGCAAAATTGCGATCGCGTGTTTTCTGCACTTGGGTTTGAATCTGTTGCATGGGTACGGCTCTATTTTTCAAGCCAGTTAAAATCCCAATACTTACGGGAATATGTGATTTCGCGGCTTTCACTTCTGGATACTCTAATTCCCTAACAAAGACGTTGAGATCATCCCGATAAATTTGCAAGACTAAATCTTCAATCAAACCCATACGTTCCCAGCGTTGCCAGTCTGCTAAAAAGTATTCGTAGGAGAAACGCTGCGGATTCGGTGCAACGGACACTATACAATTTGGTTTCACAGCTTTAATGGCTGTAAATACCCGCTTCATGAACTGAGTGATTTTATTGGCTCTCCACCTCACCCATTCGGGATCTTTGGGATTTTTAGAAGGTGCTTGCCCACGATGTTCTCTTTTGTACAAAGCGACGGTGTAGGGATCATAGCCCAGTTCTGAGGGTAAGCCAAAATGATCATCGAATTGAATACCGTCAATATCGTAGTTTTTGACGATTTCTACAATTAAATCTTGAATGAATTGTTGTACATCGGGGCGAAAGGGACTTAACCACACCCGATCATGTATGCCTTCTTTGACAATCCTTGTACCATTGCTGCGATTTGTCAGCCATTGGGGACGGCGTTTGGCTAGTAGAGAATCAGCCGGAGCCATAAAGCCAAATTCAAACCAAGGAATTACGGTTAAGCCTTGTTTGTGTCCCTCAGTAACGATTTCTTTGAGCATATCTCGCCCTTGTAAACCTGGGGTGGGATCGAGCGATCGCCCAATGACTTTAGCTGCTACTTGACTGGGATACAGTGTATATCCCCAATTCCACACTGCTGGATATACTGTATTGAAGTTAAGTTCATCTAGTTTTTGTAAAGCTGTTTTTAGGCGATCGCGTCCAAACAAAACATCGCTATCAATATTAGTCAACCACACCCCTCTTAATTCCGATGCCAAAGATGTGTTCGGGGTGATTTGCGCGTTTAAAGGAAACGATAACATCACTGTAGCTACTACGCTCAAAACCAGCATGACGGCAAATAATGCCTGCTTACTTTTGTAATAACTATTCCGCAATAAAAACTTCACACACCACTTCACAAATATTTTCATAAGTCGTTACAGGCAGCACAAAAAACCATGAAACATGACGCTACGAACAGCTAGATGTTGCTTGATTACTCGTTGATGTAATGAGTAATAAGTAGTGAGTAATGAGTAATGAGTAATGAGTAGTGAGTAATACCCTTGATTTTAAGATAACTGATGACTCTTACTCCAGGGTTCAGCACTAATTCCGATTATCTGTCTTTTTTCTTAATACTTAATTTATACAAGTTAATGAAAGTTTATTTATTCTTTGCATATCACTTGTATGACTTGATGATGCTACTGTGTGAGTATAAATATACTAGCTTTATATTTAGTTGCTAAATGTGAATTGTTTACCTAATACTGAATTCATAGTGTAAATTTAGGATTATGCTAAATACTAATTGAAAAGTTTCCATCTACTTACTGAGGGGATACTTAAATCTCAAATCTGGTTGGCTAAGTAAATTCACTGTGTTATGATCAAATTAATCAGGATTTAGTCATGAATAGTTTAAGTAACCCGCAAGATAACCCAGCAAATACTATAGCAGCCACCAAAAGACTAGCAAGAGCGATCGCGGTGGCTAATGGGGAATTTTCCTTGATATTAGCTTGTTGTAACTCTGTGAAAAAACAACAGCAGATACTGACTTCACTCAAGCAATCTGCATCAGTCAATATCCAAGAGATCATGCTGTTGCCCACTGATGAGACACTGTACACCACAATTACAACTACACTTGGTACTCATCACCCTGAAGCTTTAATGATTATGGGTTTGGAATCCGTAGCAGCAATTAATCAACTCATTACCAGTGCAAACATCATGCGCGATGAGTTTCGCAAAACTTTCCATTGTCCCTTGGTGTTGTGGGTAAATGAGGAAATTCTGCAAAAATTAGTCTGGTTAGCCCCTGATTTAAAAAATTGGGCAGCCAATACCATTAAATTCGATGTTCCTAATCCTCAGTTCGTTGAAAATACCGTTCTCAGTGCTTAATGCAATTGTAGATATAGCAGGCAATAGGTAATAGGCATATTTCATGGTTAAAGAGCGATCGCTTCATATAGCTCTATATTTCTATACAAATCATACGGAACAAACAATCAGTATATCAGCGTCTATCTTCACATCTGCATCAAAAGACAGATAAACAAACAATCCCACCTAGCTTAAATTAGGAAGAAAACTCTCTTTTGTTCTTTTTAGCTAGATGTTAGCTTCTCATCTTTGCAATATTGATTTTTATTGCTACTCATCAGAATTTTATCTGACCAATTATGCTGCAAATTTATCGTAACACTAAACAAGCTCGAATTCTGACTGCTGTAATTTTGACTGGCATTTTATCTGTTAGTAGTGGATTTATCTTCATCAAAAATGCCACCGCTTTATCTACTGATTATTCTGCACAGACACCAAATCAGCTGCTCAAAGGTAATATCAAATCAAATCGCTTACCGCAGAGAGTAGCTAAAGCTGTGCTGCAAGATGTATCTCGTCGAGCCGGAATTGCTATCAGAAACCTCAAAATTGCAGATTCCCGTCAACAAACTTGGCGCAATGGTTGTTTAGAACTCCAAAAGCCGGAAGAACTCTGTACTCAAGCTTTAGTTCCTGGTTGGCGAGTGACAGTTACTTATCGTCGGCAAAGGTGGGTTTATCATACCAATCAGACAGGTACTGTAATTAGATTGAATGAAAAAGCTAGCAGAATTAATAACAGCCAATTGCCTCAAAATGTCAGAAATGCCGTTTTGAGAGAAGCCAGAAAAGTATCGCGATTACCAATTAGTCGTCTCAGAATTGTCAAGTTTCAACCGAGAGATTGGGTTGATGGTTGCGTCAATGTTACTTTTCCTAACCCTTGCGATCAAATTGTGGTTTCTGGTTGGCAAGTAAATGTAGCGGCTGGCAATCGCAACTGGGTATTTTTTACCAATGAAAATGGTTCTCGAATTCAGCTGAGTCAAGATGCTGGCACAATCGGTGATAGAAATGCTGTTAAACCAGTACGTATTCCCTCCCATGAGTTACCACCACCTTTAGATAGAGGTGTAGTATTTCGGGAAATCTCCAGTGGTGGCTTTGCTGGTAGAACTTACGAAACAGTGTTACGTAATGATGGGGTTGTGATTCGGGTGCGGATGGGTGATGCTAATGATTCTGAGCGCAGTGTGCGCCGCATTTCTCGCCAAGATGTCGAGCGGTTTCAGCAATTACTCCAACGCTATAGATTTAGTAATTCTCAAAATCTCCTTTACCCAGCACCTAGAGGAGCAGCTGATTATATCAGCCATACCCTAACTAGCCGTCAGGGTACAGTACAGTACAACGATATTTCACAACATAACTTACCGCAGAATTTACAGACGGTGATTCAAAGTTGGAATCAACTTCTTAGCACCGCTCAATAATTACTAATACAGATGAGAAAATCTTGTCAAAATTAGTAAAAGGACAACTAAACCACTAATCCAAAGAGCCAAAGAACCCCAACTAACTGAATCTTGGCTGACTTTCTGCCATAAATTAGTAACTAGGTTATTCCGAACTGCCATGTTATAACCTCCGATGATGCTTAAATTTAGATGTGAAAGTATTGCGCTGTAATTAGATAAATTAATCCAGCTAGAAATAAAGATATTTTCTAGCTGAGATTAAAACAAAACTTTACAAAAAGATATTTGTTGATGCCTATATTTATTTTCTTATACAAAAATGTTACAGTTTCTCAGTTTGGCAATTTTGAAAAGAATCTTAATGCTGCCTTAACCTTGATAAAAAGCAGATGAGCAAAACCCCGTGAGGCTCACGCAATTAAAATACGTTAAATGTATGAAGAGTAATAGCAATATTTGTAACAGTATTTGCCACTAGAGATTGTGGACACCAAAATAGTATGCAACTAACACCAGTCTGGATATAGGAGTAATGAATCTGTGACTGATATGAAGCATACTTCCCCACGCCGCCGGCGTTCTTGGGCTGAACCATACAAAATCAAAGTGGTTGAGCCGTTAAAAATTACTTCCCGTGGGGAACGAGAGCAGGCGATCGCCGAAGCTGGTTACAATACTTTTTTATTACGCTCTGAAGATGTCTACATAGACTTACTCACTGATAGCGGTACAGGTGCGATGAGTGACTATCAGTGGGCAGGGATGATGCTAGGTGATGAAGCCTACGCAGGCAGCAAAAATTTTTATCACTTAGAAGCAAATATCCAAAAGTATTACGGTTATCGTTATCTTGTCCCCACTCACCAAGGAAGGGGTGCAGAAAATATTCTGTCCCAAATTCTCATCAAGCCAGGTGACTACATACCCGGCAATATGTATTTCACTACTACGAGGCTGCATCAAGAGTTAGCCGGCGGCACATTTGTCGATGTGATTATTGATGAAGCCCATGATTCTAAATCTCTCCACCCATTCAAGGGTAATATCGACTTAGAAAAGCTGACAGATTTAATTCGGCAAGTCGGTGCAGAACGCATCCCTTATATTAGTGTTGCCGGTACTGTGAATATGGCTGGTGGACAGCCGATTTCTATGGCGAATATGCGGGAAGTCTACCAGATAGCCCAAAACTACGGTATTTTGGTAATTCTAGATGCTACCCGTGCTGTGGAAAATGCTTACTTTATTCAGCAACGGGAAGAGGGTTATCGTCATCAGGCGATCGCTACTATCTTACGGGAATTCTGCTCTTACACTGACGGTTGTACGATGAGCGGCAAGAAAGATGCTCTAGTTAATATCGGTGGTTGGCTAGCTCTCAATGATCCCAATATCTATGAAGAAGCCCGGAATCGCGTAGTTATCTACGAAGGATTACATACCTATGGCGGTATGGCTGGGCGAGATATGGAAGCAATGGCGCGGGGTATTGAGGAATCAGTACAAGACGATCATATTCGGGCCCGTGTGGGACAAATCGAATATCTAGGCAACAAATTACTAGATTGGAATATTCCCATTGTCATGCCTATTGGTGGTCATGCAATTTATTTAGATGCTAAACGCTTTTTACCCCACATCCCCCAAGATCAATTTCCCGCCCAACGATTAGCAGCAGAACTGTATGTAGAAGCTGGAATTCGCACAATGGAACGGGGTATTGTCTCCGCCGGACGAAATAAAGATACTGGTGATCATTACTATCCAGATTTAGAACTGGTGCGTTTGACGATTCCCCGGCGTGTTTATACACAAGCCCACATGGATTTAACAGCCGAAGCCGTTGATGAAGTATATTACAATCGCGATCGCCTGGGTGGAATGCAAATGATTTACGAGCCAAAATATCTCCGCTTCTTTCAAGCCCGCTTTGAATTACTGTAGCGGTAACTATAGGACTCATATTTGATTTTTGTTGGCGTAGCCTGCGCTAGCGCATAAAAACTCAGTACACCCCTACTTCCCTTCTTTCCTATTGCAAGAGTGCCTATTGCAAGAGTGCCTATTGCCTACCTACGCAAATCATTTGGCTACGCCACGTTACACGAACAGTAATCAAACCGGATTCCTATATTTGAACTTAGTATTAGGGGGTAGTAATGATTGCTGACTATTCCCTAATTTCTATCTGAATGCAACTGCGTATAACTAATACCAATAGGTTAATTTTTAAACATAAACACATCAAAAATTATATCTGTCAACATCATAAAGTTTGATGTTAACCCTATTGATTTCTATGATTGCGACTGTGATGATAAGTATATCCAGGGCAGAAATTAAGTTTTTTATACTTGACTTATTCTTAGCATCTATTTTACCTACCGTTACTATAAGTATAAATACTCTGACAGGGAACTTTAGGCGGAATAGCCAGTCTGACAAATGTGGCAGAAATATTTACGTAAAATTCCGCAATTGCCACCAGGACAAATGAATGTGTATCATGGCATCTTTAACAAGAAAATTAGTATCTGGTAGTGTTTTTCCTAAGTTCTAACTGTTGCAACACTGTTTTTATTTTATTTTGTTCATCTTATGGCTGATAAACACAACAAAATTAAATTTCCTCTTTGGCAGTATCTCAACCAACCTTTATTTAGCCGTGATTCTAAATTAGAACTCAATCCTCGTCGTTTTGCCTATAGCTGGCGAATTGGACTTTTAAAACGGTGTTGGAATAAAGAATGTGATGCCAAAGGGCCACAACAGCATTAAATTTTGCCCAACTGCTACACACTAAGCCTCGTCTATAGAACGTGGCTTTTTGCGTTTTGGGGATTGGGGACTGGGGATTGGGAATTCAGAGGATAACTATTGATTAATGTATCTCTTGACACATGGTCTTCGGAAGTGAAAATTCTGTAAACGCGTTAATCTAGTATCCCGTTGCTGGATACAATCTGGCGCACCAAGGTTTGGTTTGTGCTGGGGGAACTATATGTCTTTTGTACCTTTACACATTCACAGTGATTACAGTCTGCTGGATGGCGCAAGTCAGCTACCAGATTTGATTGATCGGGCTATTGAACTAGGGATGAAAGCGATCGCAGTTACTGATCATGGTGTCATGTATGGTGCTGTCGAACTGCTCAAAATCTGCCGCAGTAAGAATTTTAAGCCAATTATCGGCAACGAAATGTATATCATTAACGGCGATATTGAAAAGCAAGAACGCCGCCCCAAATATCATCAAGTTGTTTTAGCAAAAAATACTAAAGGTTACAAAAATTTAGTTAAATTAACTACAATTTCTCACCTCAAAGGTGTACAAGGTAAAGGTATTTTTTCTCGTCCTTGTATTAATAAAGAATTATTACAAAAGTATCATGAAGGGTTAATTGTCACCAGTGCTTGTTTAGGGGGAGAAATTCCCCAAGCAATTATGAGCGGTAGACCAGATGCTGCTCGCAAAGTTGCCCAGTGGTATAAAAATGTTTTTGGCGATGATTTTTATTTAGAAATTCAAGACCACGGTTCTCAAGAAGACCGCATTGTTAATGTTGAAATCGTCAAAATTGCCCGTGAGTTAGATATTAAGTTTATAGCTACAAACGACTCTCATTTTATTTCTTGTTTTGATGTGGAAGCACATGATGCTTTGCTTTGCATTCAAACAGGCAAGCTGATTATTGAAGATAACCGGATGCGTTATAGCGGCACAGAATATCTCAAATCTGGCGATGAAATGAGGCTGTTATTTCGTGATCATTTACCCGATGATGTCATTGCTGAAGCCATAGCTACCACTGAAGAAGTTGCCGATAAAGTTGAGCCTTACCAAATTATGGGTGAGCCTCGCATTCCCAATTACCCCATTCCTGCTGGTCACACTGCTGATACTTACGTCGAAGAAGTTGCTTGGCAAGGACTGTTAGAAAAATTAAATCGTAAATCGCGCAGCGAAGTAGATCAAGTCTATAAAGAAAGGCTGGAATATGAACTAAAAATGTTGCAACAGATGGGTTTTTCCACCTACTTTTTAGTTGTGTGGGACTACATCAAATTTGCTAGAGATAATAACATTCCTGTCGGGCCAGGTCGGGGTTCTGCGGCTGGTTCATTAGTCGCTTACACAATGGGAATTACTAATATTGATCCAGTGCATCACGGGTTACTATTTGAGCGATTCTTAAACCCCGAACGTAAATCCATGCCTGATATCGATACAGATTTCTGTATTGAACAACGGGATAAAGTTATTGATTATGTCACAGAGAAATACGGTAAAGAGAGAGTAGCACAAATTATCACCTTTAACCGTCTAACTTCTAAAGCAGTATTAAAAGATGTCGCCAGAGTATTAAATATTCCCTATGGGGAAGCCGATAAAATGGCGAAATTAATTCCTGTGGTGCGGGGGAAACCAACTAAACTCAAAGTGATGATTTCCAATGAAACCCCAGAGCCAGAGTTTAAAGAAAGATATGATAATGACCCTAAAGTTCGCCATTGGATTGACATGGCTATGCGAATTGAAGGTACTAACAAAACCTTTGGGGTTCATGCCGCCGGGGTAGTTATTTCTGCCGAACCATTAGATGAAATTGTTCCCTTGCAAAGAAATAATGATGGGTCTGTAATTACCCAGTATTTCATGGAAGACTTAGAATCAATGGGTTTGTTGAAAATGGACTTTTTGGGTCTGAAGAACTTAACCATGATTCAGAAAACCATTGATTTAATTCAAGAAAATCATGGTTTTACAATAGACCCCTATGAAATTACCAACCAAGAACGCAAAGCCCAAAAAATCTTAGCTAAAGGTGAATATAAAACTCTCCCCAAAGATGTCCAAAAGACTTACGAACTTTTAGAATCTGGTGAATTAGAAGGGATATTTCAATTAGAATCTTCAGGGATGAAGCAGATAGTGCGAGATTTAAAGCCCTCTAACATTGAAGATATTTCTTCTATTTTGGCACTTTATCGACCAGGCCCCTTAGATGCCGGATTGATTCCTAAGTTTATTAACCGGAAACATGGACGAGAAAATATTGATTATGAAAGCCAGATTTTAGAACCTATCTTAAATGAAACCTACGGCATCATGGTTTATCAAGAGCAAATCATGAAAATTGCTCAAGATATGGCTGGTTATTCATTAGGTCAAGCTGACTTGTTACGCCGTGCTATGGGTAAAAAGAAAGTATCAGAGATGCAGAAGCAGCAAGAAAAGTTTATTGATGGTGCAACTAAGAATGGTGTGAAAAAGCAGGTAGCTGAGAAGCTATTTGATGATATGTTGAAGTTTGCTGAGTATTGTTTAAGTTATGACACAGAAATTTTAACAGTGGAATATGGCTTTTTACCCATCGGCGAGATTGTGGAAAAAGGTATTGAATGCACAGTTTTTAGTGTTGCTAGTAATGGCATTGTTTACACCCAGCCCATAGCTCAATGGCATAATCGCGGACAACAAGAAATATTTGAATATTGCTTAGAAGATGGTTCAATAATTAGGGCAACAAAAGACCATAAATTTATGACTCAAGATGGGCAAATGTTGCCGATTGATGAAATTTTTGCCTGTGAATTAGATTTGTTACAAGTGCAGGGATTACCGGAGTAAAGGACTGCCAATTAAAAACATATTTTATCGCTGTGTAAGCAGGGGAGACAAGGGAGACAAGGGAGACAAGGAAGAAAAACCATGAGTTCTAAGCAAATATCTCTGCGAACTGCACAAGCAACAGACGCATGGGCGATAAGTGCAATCCATATAGCGGCGATTAAAGCTCTCCCAACAACTTGGTACACCCGCGAAGAACTCTTAGCTTGGCGCAATTACCGCGATAAGCCAGATGGGGCTAATATCTTGAAAAATCTGAAATTAGACACTGTTTGGGTGGCAGTAGAGCATGACATGATTACAGGATTTGCTAGTTATATCGTTGATGAATTAATTGCCCTATATGTCCATCCTCATTATCAAGGGCAAGGAATTGGACGTACTTTAGTTGAGCATTTTTGCCACACAGCTACTACACAAGGCGTAGAGAGAGTAGTAACAACCGCTAGCCTTTATGCAGAAGGTTTCTATTTAAGACTGGGTTTTACTTCCATCAAAAGAGTACCGCATCACTTAGGCAGTGGGTTAGTAGTACCAGTAATGGAGATGAGCAAAGAATTAGGATAGAGAAAGTGCAATCATGTTTCAGACAAATGCGACACTCAAACCTCTCATAAAACCCCTATCTGCCTTACTCTGCGTGAACCTCCCTTTGGGTGACGCTCCTAGCGTCGCTAACGCCGCGCTAACACCAGTCGTCTACGGAGGGAAACCCTCCTACAACGCTGGTTCACCACGCTCCTTTGCGTTAAAACCATATTGTATTTTTAGTATCGATAGTGTCTCACACAGTAATTAAGGTTAATATTTCTGATATACATCAAACTTTGATTTAACCAAATTTTAAGAAAATCATTAATTGCTTCTTTAAAAAAAATCCATAATGCAAACAAGTCCTAAAAATCAAATAATGATTAAAACTGTCCGTTCGGCTGCTCTCACTCGCACACGTTTGATAGAAGCTGCTTCACAGGTATTTGCCCGTTTTGGTGTTCAAGGAGCAACTACCCGTGAAATAGCCCGTGTTGCTGGTGTGAATGAGGTGACTTTATTTCGTCACTTCGCTAGCAAAGAACAACTTTTAAAAGCAGTAATTGAAAATGCTTTAGCACTGCAAACAGAAGCCCTAGCCCATCCAGAAGCATGGACACAGGATTTAAGAACTGACTTAAAGCACTATGCCCAGATGTACAATACGATGCTGGAAGCCCAAGAAGACTTAATTCGTAACTTTATTGGCGAAGCCAAACGTCATCCTGAAGCAGCCAAGCAAGTTATAGAAGAGGCTGTCAAGCCTTTGGAGGAGAAACTGGTGGCTTATCTGGAATCATGCCAGAGGCGAGGAACTGTCAGAACTGACATCAATCCAGCACCAGCCATTGATATGTTTAAAGGAATGCTGCTAGCAGGGATGCTTTGCCGTAATGCCAAACTCAAGCAAAACAGCTATAGCAGTGAGGAATATATCGAAACTTGTGTAGAGGTTTTTGTCAGGGGAATTGAAAGGGGGAGTGGGGAATAGGGAGTGGGGAGTGGGGGTATTAAGCGGGGACGATTGAGGGATTGTGACAAAAGAAAGGCAGAGGGCAGAGGGCAGAGGGCAGAAGAGAAGAAAACTGCTTGTTGGGTTCAAGCCCCAACGCCACTTGCTATATGCCGGGGAACCCTTTCGGTGGTCGCACCCTGCGGGAAGGCTAACGCCAACATGGGGGAAACCCCCAAGACCGCGCCACCTCACCACCGCAGTGGCTCAACGCCAGTTCTCTCAAGTCGGGAAACCCGCCCACGAGACTGGCTCCCCCTTGTGGGTGGCTTTTTCCTCCTTCTGCCTCCTGCCTCCTGCCTTCTGCCTTCGATTGACACCTCCTCAATCGTCAGCCCTAAGTTTTTTCTCAAAGTTCAGATTTAATGGTTAGCCGCGCTTGGGGTTTTACCGGCGTATATCTATCTGGCAACCGCTTGTGAACTAACGGGTGTCAGTCCAACTAAGCCTTCGCTCAAATCCCACATCCGCTTGGCTTTGGTATCATCACTAGCCTGGGGCGAGACTTGTTGTACAAATGACTGGCGGTTTTTCTTTTGACGATTGCCCCAGCTCCAATATACGCCGGATTTGGCGTATTCAGGATCAGCAACTACCATTGCCACCCGTTCGCCAGCTAGTTCTTCCGATACAAAACCGCCGGTAATGTATCTTTGGAAGATGGGGAACAGTTTTTGGAATAAGGGATAGTGATTGCGGAATAGTGCTGTTGTCGCTACACATCCAGGATATAGAGAACTGAAGATAATTCCTGTAGAGTCGTGATATCGCCGATGCAGTTCTCGCATGGTGAGGATGTTGCAGACTTTGCTATCTTTATATGCTTTCACGGGTTCAAACTTTTTGCCGTCAGCCATTGTAATCGGCGCTTTGAAGCCTTCAGCAAAGCCTTGCAAATCTCCCAAGTCTGGGCGAGGTGGAATTTTGCCGCCCAGTTCATTGGGGTTATGGGTGACAGTTCCTAAAATTACCAGTCTGGCTTGAGAAGATGATTTTTTCAAATCATCCAGCATGAGGTTACACAGCAGAAAATGGCCGAGATGATTTGTGGCCATGGTTAATTCATAGCCTTCTGGGCTGCGTAGTGGCTCTTTAATGAGAGGCATATAAATAGCCGCATTGCACACCAAAGCATCTAAGGATTTACCGCTAGCCCGGAAGTTATTCACAAACTGCCGCACACTTTCCAAAGATGCCAAGTCAATGTGCATGATGGTATAGCTATTTTCTGGCATTCCTACAGCTTGGGCAGCTTTTTGGGTTTTTTCCAAATCGCGACAGGCCATAACTACGTGCCAGTTTCTGTCGGCCATGGCTTTGGCGGCGTACAAACCAACCCCCGAAGAGGCTCCTGTAATCACAACTGTTGACTTGCGTGCTTCCATTCTCTTGGGACTTCTCTAAGTGTCGTTGAGTTTAGTTTTTTTATGATCTCATACCATGTTTGCCATCAGCTGTGCTGTTTTTGGGAGTTAGCTGGCAGGAGACAAACGGTAGAAGGTGAAAAGCAGGAAGGAAAAGGGTTTTATGGCTTAATATTTCTTTGCATAACGTGTTAATTTTTTTATTAGTTTTCAATTTTTAAAATCCCTAAATATATCGATACATATTTACAAGCAATCAGTATCTTTAAGGAATTTTAAAATTGCCTGATTCACTACTTTGGCAGCACCAGTTGAGGCATCATGACAGCAGTTATCCAAAATCTGGAATTGGGAATTGGGTAGTGATTGATGTAATCTTTCGCCATGACTAGCGGGAAACCAACTATCGCGATCGCCCCATAAAATTAGAGTAGGGCAATCTATCCGGTCTAAATTCTGTTGAATTTGACTGAGCATATTGGGTTTATTGGCTTGGCAATGCTTAATCTCTCGTGCTGCTATCTGTAATTCTTCTGCAACTTTGACCAGAGTACCAGGAAGTTCAATAAATGGATAAGTAATCCAATAAACATCTTCTGGGGTAAGAATAGAGGGATCAAATAGAACTTTGCGCCTTTCTATGGCCATAATTTCTCGGACTAGCGGCGCGAACCAATACGCTAACCGTAAATCGTCAATTGTTTGTATTACTTCTAGGGGTGTTTGAGCCAGGATTTCCATTGCCCAATGGGGTAGGCGCTTGGTAAAAATGGGCGCATTAATCACGACTAATCGCTCGATTAATTCAGGATTTTCTTGAGCCAAAGCTAAAGAAATTAATGCCCCGATAGATTCACCGACAATGATGGCGGGTTCATCACATAAAGCCTGAATAATTCTTGCTAATTCAATAACTTGATGTCCATTTTGTTCTCGACGCAACCAAGGTTTATCAGAAAAACCGAAGCCTTTCGCATCAAAACAAATGACTCGAAAATGTTGCGATAAGGGAGCTACACTATAACGCCAATTGTAACTCCAACTACCCATGCCGTGTAATAAAAATAGCGGTTTACCTGCACCTTTTTCACCGTATGCAATTTGCACAGGATAACCGTGAACATCACTAATCACCAGACTTTGCCGCCCTTTGGGAAAAGTCGCTTGCCACCAATCTTTCATCAATGAGTTAACTTAAAATTTTTTAGGCAGTTTACAGAAGTCTAATTAGTATCACGGCTGAGGTAAATCCGACAATAGTAGTCAGGAATTATTTACTTAACATGATGCGATCGCGGAAAATTTAAGTGTTGTTCGATTAACTTGAGATTGTATTCATTGGCTGTCCAAGCAAAATCAAAGATATCACCCAAAACCGGGATACTACCTACTAAACTATCAATAATAATATTCACAACCATTTTACTTAAAGTTTTTTTAGGAATTCCCAGTCTGGCTGCTTCTACCACAATGTAGCTAGCAAGTACGAGTCCTAAAACATCACCACCAACCGGAATTAATCCCAGAATAGGATCTAAACCCAGAGCAATTGGTGTACCGGGAACAGCAACAACTTTATCTAATAGACGACTCAATAGACGCAGACGCTTTAAAGTCGCTAGTTGAGCATTATAGTCAGCAGAAGAAACATGAGGCATTATAGGCGATCGCTCATCAAAAATGAAATTGCCCAATATTTTACTGCTAACTGGCGATTTTTTCTGGAAACTACTCGCTAGTCTTGAAAAATCATAATGTTACCTGAATAACAAGCTACCCAAACCTCTCTAGTTTTGGGATCGTAAGTAATGCCAATGGGATTAGCATCTACATTAACTTTTTGTAACACTTTCATATCCCTAGTCCGCACTTTACTAACGGTATTTTCTTTGTAGTTCACAACATAAAGTATGTGACCATCATCAGATAAAACCATACTACGGGGAGCATTCCCTGTAGAAATTTTATTTATTACCTTTCTTTGAGATAAACTAATTTTGGCAATTTTTCCTTCACCATTTAACGAAGCATAGAGATACTTACCATTAGGATCTATATTCAGATGTCGTGGTGATTGGCCAACATTTCTCAACCATTTCACTGAAAAATCTCTTAAAGAAACTGCCGCAATATCATAAGAACCCATCACCGCTACATAAGCTGTTTCAGAATTAGCATCTACGGCAATTCCGCGCGGGTATCTACCTAATTTAATCCGTTGAATTTCGCGATTTTCAGCCGCATCAACCACGCTCAAATCCCAAGAACACCAGTTACTTACTAATATCAGTCGCTCATCGGCGGAAGTAGCAACATATTTGGGAACAGAACCAACTTGAATAACGCTATCAATTTCTAGAGTGTCTGTATTAATGCGATATAAAAAACTCTTGTCTGTTTTTTGAGAAGGATGACAGTTATCACTACCAGGGTTATTAAAACCGGGGCCATACATTTGATAGTTAGACACCCAAGCATACTTGCCATTATGGGAAAAACTAGCTTCAACTGGAGCGCCTCTATATTTACCTTTAACTTTGGCATAACCGTATTTGGATAAATCGACTGCATCAGGAATTTCTTTCACTAACTCATAATTCCGGTTATACACAGTGATTGTGTGGTTATACATCATGTTTTGGGCAAAAAATAAACCATTACCCGAATAAACCACCGATTTAGGTGAAATTTTCCCAGAAATAGTTTTAATCAACTTCATGCGCTGGGGACGACTGGGAGTTGTCGCAGGCTGGGGTTCTACTTCTACCTGATTTTCTGTAATCACAGGCTCAGGGGTAGTAGCCAGAAAAGGTGCAGAGGCTAACTTACTGGTATTTGATTCCAGCGCAGATAATGTTTGCGGCCCCGCGATACCATCAATAATCAGCCGATTAGCTCGTTGAAATTTAATCACTGCTGCTTGTGTAGCTACATCAAAATCACCTGTGATGGGTTCCTCAAAATATCCGGCTGTTCGCAATTGTCGTTGCAGAGACATTACTTGATAGCTTTTGTCGCCTCTTTTTAGCACTCGCTTTGATGTTGCTGGTAATTGCTCATCATTGGTGACAGCAGATGTGGGTTGGGAGGAAGATGAGGTGAATGTATCCAATTCAGAACTAGACTCTAGAGCCGCCAGTGTTTTGGCTCCCACAATGCCATCAGCAGTCAAACCATTGGCTTTTTGAAAGCGTATCACGGCGGTTTCTGTTAAAGAACCGAAATATCCTGTGGGTTGGCGCTGAAAGTATCCAGTAGCTTGCAATTTTTGCTGAAGGGACATGACTTGAGGACTTCTGTCACCTCTTTTGAGAGCCAAAGCTGGGTTAGATAAACTCAAAGAACCCAGAGCCACAGAAACTGCTAGTATAACTGCTCCACTGCGGTGATTTTCCCAAGCTGGTTGCTGAATGTATAAATCAGAATCAGTGATTGTTGTTTGTTCTAAATTTGTAGATGCTTCGTAATTCTCGGCTAGATGCAAGTATGCAAGTGTATCCATAGTTAAAGAATAACCAAGACTTGGTTATATCAATGTAAAATTTACAACTTATTTTATCACTCATACTTAAAAAAGTCAGGCTGTTGTCAAGTAATACCAATTCAAAAAATGTTTGCGACAGATACCCCACCCCCCTGACAGCACCCTCCCCTTAGCAATGCTATCCATTATGTCAGCCTCAACTCTCAGCCTCTAATACCAGTCTCTAATACCGTTTCTTTATGAAGATGCAATTTATAGGTTGTTGTAGAGACGTTGCATGCAACGTCTCTACAGTTAGTAGGGTGCGTCAGTATGAATAATTTCTTGGTACAGTTAGGTTTTCTCGCACTGACGCACCTTACACCTATTGCAAGAGTGCCTATTGCCTAGTTAATCAATTAACCTGCCGGACAATCTAGCCACTACAGATAACAGTTGCGGAGGTTCGACCGGTTTAGCAAGGTGCATTTGGAATCCTTCTGCTACCGCTTTTTGATGCTCTGCATAGCCAGCATAGGCGGTGAGGGCGGCGGCGGGAATTTGCCCTCTAACTTCGTCACTCAACTTTCTCACCTGACGAATCAGTGCATAACCGTCTTCCTTGGGTAAACCAATGTCAGATAACATGACATCGTATTCACCAGGGTTTTCTGTGAGCTTGGCTAGTGCTTCCTGTACTGATGCGGCTTCTGTTACTTGCACGCCTTCATCTTCCAACACGATTCTAAATAACTGGCGGATATCGGCTTCGTCTTCAACAACAAGTACCCGCACACCTTCCAGGGATGGAATATTATCTGTTGGTAATTCTGGCTCCTTTGGGGAGACGACTGGCGCTGGTGTGGCTACAGCATTTTCTTGTAGATTAGTTTGCAGAGGTAGCCTGATTGTAAAAGTTGCCCCTTGGCCTTCTCCTAGGCTTGCTGCCTCAATTATACCGCCGTGGAGTTCTACTAAATGGTGTACAATTGACAATCCCAGCCCCAAACCAGGATTTGAGCGAGTTCTGCTACCATCAGCTTGACGGAATCGCTCAAACACATAGGGAAGAAAGTCAGCATTGATACCTTTACCTGTATCACTCACTTGAATCTGGGCATAAAGATCAGTGTAGTCTAAGGTAATGTCAATTCTGCCGCCTTGGGGAGTGAATTTAATCGCATTTGAGAGTAAATTCCAAATTACCTGCTGTAAGCGGGTGGCATCACCTACTATAGTTTTAGGTGCAGGATCTAACCGCGATACAATTTCAATGTTTTTGGCTTCGGCGGAGATGCGAACTACCTCAGTTGCAGCGTCAATTATCGGTACCAACTGAACTGGTTCGGCATCTAGACGCAGCCTACCTGAGCTAATGCGGGAGATATCTAACAGATCATTAATGAGACGAGCTTGAGTTAGTGCGCTGCGTTCAATGGCTTGCAACCCCTGAGTCATCATATTGTCGTCAATTTGGGGTCTTTGCAATAACTGCGCCCAACCTAACAAAGAATTGAGGGGGTTACGCAGTTCGTGGGAGAGAATTGATAAAAATTCATCTTTGGCACGGTTGGCAACTTCTGCGGCATTGCGGGTTGATTGTTCTTGGGCTAATAGTTGGGTGCGTTCTGCTTCTAATTGTTTTTGCTGGGTGATGTCTTCAATAACTAAGAGAATCATTTCCCTGTCGTCTTCTATGACCATTTTGCGAGCATTGAGACACATGACTTTGTGACCAATTTGCTCAAAGTGATGCTCAACTTCCAGGCCTTGAAAGTGGCTTTGATGGGGGAGAATATCTTCTAGGAGCGATCGCAATAAAGGAATATCCCATTGCCCATTGCCAATTTCGTAAATTAGGCGTTGTTCTGTGTCTTCTGGTATCACCTGAAATTTTTCATAAAAACATTGATTGGCACTCATCACCCGTAAATTTACATCCAACACTACTAAAGATTCCCGCATGGTATCGACAATTGCTTGGGCATAATCTCTAGAAGCTGTGAGACTCTCCGTACTGCGTTTGAGGGCATCAATTTCTACTAACACCACCACAGCACCATCAATTTTATTATCAATTGTGCGATAAGGTCTAATTCGCAAATCATACCAATGCCCTTCGTGGTCTTGCACTTCTTGGGTTTTAAAATTTAAATTGCGAATTACTTCTAAAATTTGTGCTTCTAAATCAGGAATATTCAGATTGTGGTTAATATCACTAATTGGTCTGCCAATATCGCTGGAAATCAAATTAAAAATGGTTTCGGCTGCGGGAGTAAAGCGGCGAATCCGCAAATCACCCCCTAACATCAAAATGGGAATATTGATACTACTGAGGAAATTTTGTAAATCGTTAGTGATTTGAGTAGATTCAATATTACGCCGTTGTAGTTCGTCGTTGATGGTGTTAAGTTCTTCGTTAGTAGCTTGAATTTCTTCCTTGGCTGTTTCTAGTTCTTCGTTGGTACTTTGTAGTTCTTCGTTACTGGAGAGGATTTCTTCGTTAGCTGCTCTCAGGTCTTGATTTGTCGCTTGTTGCTCCTCAATAATTGATTGCAGATATTCTTTAGTGCTGGCTAATTCCTGTTTGAGTTGGTTATTTTCTTCTTCATTATTGGTTTTTTTCCGTCGCCGAGAGCTAACATTGCTACCACCTGCATTTAACAGCATTGTAGTTGAGCTAGGCATATCTGCAAACATCACTAAAAAGTAGCGTTCTGTGCTGTTACCAGACTGAAATGGGACTATATTAATCCTTACTTGCTTCAACTGCTCATTTTCTTTAACTTGTATACCTTCCTTGGTAACAGCTACTCCGCGTTTTTTGGCTTGATGAATAGCGGTGCGTAATTCTATCCGTAATTCTTCTTTAGCCATTCGTAGCAAATTAAAACTCGGTCTACCTGGAGGCGGTTGCAAATAAGGGCTAGTTTGTCCGCGAAATTGCAAAATTTCTAAATCATCGTTAATTACTACACCAACTGGAGCGTATTGATTTAACACAATCCTGTCAGCCTCTTTCTGCATTTCTAAATCATCTGAGGCATCTTTGTTCAATGGTGGTTGGGAGGTAGCGATTTGTAGAGGGTAGTTACTGCTAACTAAATCAATTCCTAGTCGAGCCGGAGCTAGCTTACGAGAATAAATTTTATACTTTTTGTCCACCAAAGTAAACAAGTCTGTAAATTCACCGATGGTTTCAGAAGTACCTAACATCAAAAAGCCATTTGACTGTAAACCGTAGTGAAAGATGGGCAGTAACTTTTTCTGTACTGCACTGCCCAAATAAATTAGCACGTTGCGGCAAGTGATTAAATCCAGTCGAGAAAATGGAGGATCACTAATGAGGTTTTGTCTAGCAAAAACACACAACTCCCGCACAGGCTTACTAATTTGATAACCACCTTCTACCGGGATAAAGAAACGCTGTAATCTTTCTGGTGAAACATCTGCTAATTGAGACGCTTTGTAAATGCCAGTTCTTGCTTTTTCAATGGCTACATCATTGATATCAGTAGCAAAAATCTGAATGGATGTAGTAATGACTTGATTACTTAAAAACTCTAGCAAACAAATGGCTATGGAGTAGGCTTCTTCACCAGTAGAACATCCTGCTACCCAAATGCGGATGGGTGTATCGGGTTTTCTCTCTTTGGTGATGACTGGAAATACTTTGGTTTTCAAAGCTTCAAAAGCTTCAGGATCACGGAAAAAGCTAGTGACAGTGATGAGAACATCTTGATATAAAGCACCAACTTCTGCGGGATGATCTTGCAGGTAACGCACATAGTCTTGTAAATTTTCTAGTCTATACAAAACCATCCGCCGCAGGATGCGCCGCTTTAAGGTTGTTTGTTTGTAGTGAGTAAAGTCAACCCCGGTAACTGTTCGTAGCAAACTAAAAATATTTGTCAGGGCATCTCCGCTTTCAGGTATGATATCCACTGCTTTGACTGACGTTCGATGATTAATGTAGGGATGAGAGCTAATATTGGCTAATTCTGCGGCAATTTGTTGGGGTGTCAAGATAAAGTCTACATGACCAGAAGCTACAGCTGTATTAGGCATACTACTAACTCTTGCCGATGACTCACATTGAGCAAAGGTAATACCACCAGCCCCTTTAATCATGTCTAGTCCCTTTGCGCCATCGGCATCCCCACCCGACAGTACCACGCCAATAGCATTGCTACCCCGATCATCTGCTAAGGATATCAAGAATTTATCAACGCTCATCACTTGTCCGCGAATTTTTTGACGCGGAGTGAGTTTGAGTATCCCCTGGGAAATCGTCATCATGGCATTGGGGGGAATCACATAAACATGATTTGGTTCGACAACCATGCCATCTTGTACTTGCAATACAGGCATTGAGGTTGTGCGAGACAGAATTTCCGGTAATAAACTTGTTTGATGGGGACTTAAGTGTTGAATGAAGACAAATCCCATGCCTGTATCAGTGGGCAAATGGTTGAGTAGTTCTGTAAATGCTTCTAATCCTCCCGCAGAAGCTCCTATACCTACAATGGGAAATAATTCTTGTTGTTGTTCATGCGATTCGTCAGATGAGTTAGATTGAGATTTTTTGGTAGATGGGCGCGGGTTCATGATGCTTCCCTAACTGGGATTTCCGAGATTCTATTGATCTGCAAGCTTTGTCTTGTCCTACTTTAGCTAAACTTAAGTACCTTATGTAACCTTTATACACAAACAAGAAATAAATCTATCTAGGGGTTGAAAAATAAATTATTTTCCGGCTCAATTTATTTATGGGAATTAATATTTTGACTTGAGAGCGATCGCACTGCAAAATTATGAGTAAACATTTGTAGGGGCGAGTTCACCAGGATCATCGTTAATTGCTTCATTGACATTGCCAATGCAACGCCTGACATTGTTAATGCAACGCCTAACATTGCCAATGCAACGCCTGACATTGTTAATGCAACGCTTAACATTGCCAATGCAACACCTGACATTGTTAATGCAACGCCTAACATTGCCAATGCAATACCTGACATTTTTAACAAAGTGTAAGGTGATCAGACTTAGTTTATACCAATTCACGAAAAGTATGATACAGATAAATAAGGAATAAATATTAACGAGCAAAGATGGCTGGAGTAACCAAAGTAGAAATAAAAGAGTCAGTAGAGGAATTACATGAGTTGCTCTTAAAACAAAAAACAGCATCAAGTTTTGAACGGATTCAAGCTTTGTATTTGCTGAAAATAGGACAAGTGAAAACAATACAAGATGTAGCGGTGGTAGTAGGAAGGGCAAGGGTAACGGTACAAAGATGGTTAAAAAATTATCAAGAGTCGGGAATCAAGGGTCTATTAACAACTCTAAAGAGTCCAGGGCGACCTGCAATAATTAGCTTACAAGTAAGAGAGCAGCTAGACAAAGAGCTTCAAGAATCGGAGGGATTCAAAAGTTATGAGGAAATCCGAACATGGTTAAAAGCAGTAGAAGGGATAGAAGCATCATATAAAGTAGTACATGATACAGTGCGCTATCAAATGAAAGCAAAGCTAAAAGTGCCGCGAGCAGTAGGTATTAAATACGATAGCGAAGCAGAATCAGAATTTAAAAAAACTGCCACAATACCTAGAAGTAATAAAAAACACGTCATAGCACCAGTAGATAGGCAAAAAACAATGAGATATTGGTGTGGGGACGAAAGCCGTGTGGGATTGAAGACTGAAGCTGGGAGACTAATTACTAAAAAAGGAGTCAAGCCCATCGGCATTATGCAATGGAAGCGGGATAATTTTTACTTATATGGATTAGTGGAACCCTTAACTGGAGAGTATTTTATCTGGGAATTCTCTCATTTGAATACAGCCTGTTTCAATATTTTTTAGAAAAATTTTCCCAGACTTATGCTCAAGATATTCATATTCTTCAGTTAGACAATGGGGCTTTTCATTTAAGTCAGCATCTGAAAATACCAGAAAACATAGTTTTGTTATTTCAACCTCCACATACACCTCAAGTTAATCCAATAGAAAGATTGTGGGAAGAAGTTAAAAGGCATCTAACTTGGGAAAGCTTCTCAAATTTAGATGAATTAAGAGAATTTATCTGGAAGCGATTGGAACAATTAAACACATCAGTTGTTGCTTCTATCACAGGTTGGGATTTTATTCTTGATGCTTTATTTGTATCAGGCTTTTCGTGAATTGGTATTACACCGTAGCCAACAACGAGAGCGGTTTTCCTTCTCATCCCTCTCACTTAAAAACTTTGTATATTTAAATACTGAAAATTTCTAGCAAGTGTGATGTAGATAAAAGTATATTTTATACACAAAAGAGCGATTAGAATTTTGCTAACTAATCGCTCTTTTGTGTAGTATTATACCAATTCACTTGTTTGATGCCACATTGAGAATCTGCAATACCGTCTTAACTTAACTAAGAAGCATTGCAAGGATCATTTGTAACAAACATAAGGTGAAGCGGTATCACTCCTTGCACTAATTAAGAATATCTCTTTTAAAATAAAAAAACATATTGAGTACGTGACAGTTTATCAACTGACACCAGTCAAAAACAAAGCACTGTTGTATGTGTCAAACAAAACTCAGTAAAAAAACAAACAATTAAAACTTTTAGTATAAAAACCCATAGATAATTATCGTGTATTCCACAAGGTTTTGGACTCAATAGTTGGGCTGACTTTTCACGGGATCTGGAAAACCCCTCTCCAAAGACGCGGAGCGGCTTCTCGTTAGAGGCTTTAATTTTCCCCCTTCCCTCGCAGGGAAGGGGGTTAGGGGGTTAGGGGGTTAGGTTTCACGTTAGCTTTTCCACATAACGTGAAAAGTCAGAATAGTTGGGTAGCTTCCTTCCAGAAGATCCGCCACAACAGGAAAATTTGCTATCAGGTATCTTCTATGTCTCAACCAAGGATGATATTCACAACTAGCAATTTGTCAGTGGAGTGTAGGGAGTTACTTCCCTGATGACAACCAAAGATTGCTTTTGACTAGAAGAACTCCATATAGTTGCTGATGAGATGATATGTTGCGGTGCAGACACTGAATCATTAACTGTTGGCAATGAATACCATGACAGAATTTGAACGCTATTTGTTTGACTTACAGGGATTCTTGATTATTGAGAATGCCTTGAGCAGCGACCATATTCAAGCTCTGAATTTAGTGTTAGATCAACAGATTGCCCTTCACAATCAGCCAGAACGGTCATTTTTCCGCTTTGATGGGTTGCTACCTTGGGGTGAAGCTTTCCAAGCACTGATTGATCATCCTCGAATTACGCCTTATTTAAAAGAGTTAATAGGGGAGCAGTTTCGTTTAGATCATGATTATGTTCATGTCATCCGCCAAGGTATCGGCCCCATCGGTTCGCAATTGCATGGTGGCGGAACTCCCTATGATCCTTGCCAGTATTACCTATTTAAAAATGGCAATATGTACAATGGCTTAACGGCTGTCGCTTACGAGTTGAATGATGTTCATCCTGGTGAGGGAGGATTCGCTTGTATTCCCGGTAGTCATAAAAGTAATTTGCCTTTACCAGAGGAATGGCGCAATTTAGAGTTTCCTTGTAGTTGCGTTCAGGCTGTGACTGTTAAAGCTGGTAGCGCGATTATCTTTACTGAAGCTTTAACTCATGGTACTTTGCCTTGGCGGGGAGTGAGCGATCGCCGGACTTTATTTTACAAATATTCCCCCCATCCATCTGCATGGGCGAGAAACCCATATCATGCGGATGATTACCCCAACCTCACGCCATCCCAAAGACAAATGCTCAAAAAACCAGGAGTTTACCCTTAATAGTTCGATACTTGTACGGATAGAGGAATACCTTTCGGGAGATTACGCCACATTGATTCATGGAAATTTAGGGGTGCGATCGCTCTTGAGGTTGGGAATTTGGAGGTGTGGGGGGTGTGAGGGGTGCGATCGCTTAACTTCTCTCCTAATATCATCATTAATAAAAGTCATTAATTACGAAGATTTATTTTCCCAAGGATTAATAATAAAGATTTCACAGCCTATAAAATCACTAACATTACGAGTTGCTATGGCTGCATTATGAGAGTAACAAATAGCGGCAATTTGAGCATCAGCTTGAGAGATAGGAGTACCACTGAGCCGTCTTTGGGCAGAAATATTAGCAAAAGCTATAGCAGCAGATTCATCAAATGGTAAAATACGTCCTAAAAAGTCTTCAGTAAACATTAAAGTAGCGGCTTGGTAGAGTTCATATTTACGTTTTCCTTCTGGTAAAATAGTTATGCCATAGAGGATTTCAGCCTGTGTAATTGTTGTAGTAAACAAATGTTTTACAGGCTGCTGGGCTGCCCAATGACGAACTACTATAGACCCTTGGGGTTTCATTAGTTCTGACAATACATTAGTATCAAGAACAATCATGATTCAAAATTAGGTATAGGGCGTATAGCTTCTCGTTTGCTTTCTGGTATTTCAAATTCTCCCAAGTGGGCAAAGCGTTTTTCTAGCATGGTAACAATGTTGGGGGGGGTTTGTTGATTTTCTGTTAAAGCAAGACGCAAAATTTCTTTGATTTCTGCTTCTACAGAACGACCATTTTTTTCTGCTTGTTGTTGCAGAATCTTTTTGATGTTTTCATCTAGGTTAAAAATAGTGATACTGTTCATGATGAGTTGATGAATTTTTGATATTTAAAAATATTATATCAATTGCATAATTTCTAAATTTATAGGCTGTGATTGTATGTCAATTGGTAAAAGCGTAGGCGCAGCCCGCCGTAGGCATCGCTCTTGAGGTTGGGAATTTGGGGGTGTGGGGGGTGTGAGGGGTGCGATCGCTTCACTTGATTTGTGATGCTATTAATAGTAGATGTATTATCGCGTTTATAAATGAGGGTTTTTAGTTTTATATTAAATTTCTTGGTTAATAATTCCCCATTGGCTCAAATCTACCAACAACCGTGCCAAAGCTTGCACTGTTTTCCGTGATGAAATATCCTCACCTCGTAGAGCGAAGGCAATAGGCATTAGTAATTAGGGCTTGCTCCTCTGCTCCTCTGCTCCTCTGCTCCCCTGCTTCTCTAAAAACCAAAATCCCCCCACCATCGGCGATGAGGGGTGAAAATTGGCTAGAAGCGTACAGCATCTAACAAGAAGCGTTATCCTTTTTAGGTGCTAGAAACATCTTCTCCCGGTAAAATTTGATTAATGCTAATTACCCAAGGCATCCCTTCATTAACAGGAGAACTAATACTAATTTTGGCGTGGTTAGCAAACAGTTTTAATTTGCTCGCCAAGTAAGGAACATTCATCATAATGTTCTGATAACTTTCGATATCATGACACACCATGATTAACATGAGAATGCCGCTATTAACTTTAAAATACCAATGACAACTGGATAACAATATCCTGACTTTGTGTCTGCAAGCTAAATAAAAGCTTTTTTTCGTTACCTCTTCCAGTTGACTAATTAATATTTCACTAATTAGAGTAGTTTTATGTGTGGGCAAATCGTCGGGAGAGAGATATGGTTGCTTCATAGATTTTCGCCCTAATTGCAAAGGATTGGTAGATTAATGTAAGCTCAACAATGTTGATGAAATTGTCAGTTACATTAGGTAGAAACATAACCTCTGAGTCCTGTCCGTTCACTCCCTTACAACTGTTTATATAGTTGACTCTGACTGCTCTCTCATTTTCCTTAGATTTCTTTAGCAATTAGGCTACAAAAGTAAATATTGTTTAGTCTTTCGAGACATTCAATTCACCTACTTAGGAAATAATTCCTATTGTCAGCCCAAGTTACTATCTCAGAAGCGCGATCGCCCCCTGTCCTTTTTCGTTGAGCTGTAAATATCTCCGTTAACTCCTCAATTCCAGGTTATCTCTCACTGACGCACCATACAGCACTAAGCAGATGAAAATCAGTTGTTAAAAAACAAAACAGGGATTGCAACCGAGATTGATTCTGCTTTAATCTGGAGAAAAACAGTACGCCTGTTTGCTCACTGATAAACTTGTATAGTAAATTACTCCTGTGCCTAAAACGATGAAAGCATCTGCTAAGTTCGACTTTGAAGATGAGAAATTTAATGCACCGCCATCTCAAGTCATCCCCTGGTGTCAGATGATTAATCCTCGGTATGGCGCAGATGGTCTTCAGTCCTACGGTTTAGCGATTAAGCTGGATAATGCCCAATCTGTCGGTTTTCAGCCTGATGATAGTTGGCAGCAAGTAGAACATGAATTTAGTTCCGGCGTGGAAACAGTTTTTATGACTACTACTCCCCGGATAGTCATAGTACGTCGGGGGCCTTTGTCTGTTAAAGACCGAGAAACTGGGATAAAATTGGGGACACTCAAAGATAATTATGATGCGTTTTTAGCAGATAAATTAAAGTTTAAAACCTTTACTCGTTACCTGATTTTCTTAGTAGATAAAAATAAAAAGTTTTTACATGATTATCCACTGCAATTAACTCTCAATGGTGCAGCCGGAGCGAGTTTTAGCAAGACTTATTGTGAATTTCAGCAGGGTAAAATCGTTAGTGGTTTTGTGGCAGAACTGGAAAGAGCTTATGCTTTATTCCGCAAACAGCCAATTACACCAAAAGGCCCCTTATTTCATGCTCATGGCATCTTCTGCCCGATTATTGAGTGTGAGGAAAGAGGGATTGAACCAAATACGGTTTTGGTGGCTTCCACTGTAGATTATGAACATCCCACAGTGGGAACTTTAACTAATTACTTGATTGCTTCCGATTCGCCCGAATCGACAATTATCTGTAAGGCGTTTGAAGAGTACAAAGAATTTGGTAAGGAACCTGTGAGAACAGAAACGCCAAAAATGGCAGTGGCTGGGGTTGCTAGTTCTTATATCTATCCGGATGAAGATGATTTTGGTTATCCTCCGTATTAGGGACTGGGGATTGGGGACTGTTGATGCCCCATGCCCTTTAGCTAGTTTTTCAACAGTAAATAATATAATGAGCCATTGCCGCCTGTAACGCCAGCGCGATCGCCTGCTAGTTTACCAGTTCCCATAAAGTAATCTACTCTGCCTGGGCCTGTGATGGCGCTACCTGTATCTTGATCCAGCACAAATCGGCTAACTCTGCGATACTCTAGCCTTCCATTAGCACCTGGATATGGTAGTGATGTGTGAACTAATGCTAGTGCGCCTGGAGGCATTAAAGACTTGTCTGTGGCAATGGAACGTTCGGCGGTGACTGGTACGTTAATACTACCAGTGGCTTGTCTTCCCTGAAATTCTTGGAAGAAAACAAACCGTTCCCAACGTGGTAGATAGTTATTTAACTCCTGGGGTTGTTGACGGAAAAAGCTGATCATTCTAGGCATTGTCAAGCCTTGTAATGGCAATTTACCGTCTTTTGCTAATTCTCGTCCGATACTTGTCCACGGATAATCAGTTCCGCCAGCATAGCCAACAGAGGTCATACTACCATTGGGTAACTGAATGCGGGCAGAACCTTGAATATGTACCATGTACGCATCCAGGCGATCGCGAAACCAAAACAATTCTAAACCGCGTAACTTGCTTTTATTCCCCAATAAACCATCTTTGCCTTCCAATTGTAGGCGTGTAGGATGGGGCTTAGGCCATTGGTTGAAATTAGGCGGTAGTCGGTAAAGGGGATATTTATATACTGAAGTCCTGACTCGGCTAGCCTGATAAACAGGCTCATAATAAGCAGTAAACTTAACAGTACCCTTGCCATCATTCCCTACAGACTGGTAAAAGGCAAACTCTCGCTGCACAGCCGCTTGCAATTGGGCTGTAGATTTAGAATTAACAACCAATTGCCGAAACCGCAACAAACTGCGTCGTACACGATCCAGAGTAATCCCCCGCACTGGATAATTTTGATAGATACGTTGTGCGGTGGGCGTTCCTAGATAACGCAGGCTGTGATCAATTGATCTTAGCAGTGCTTGGCGATCACCTCTTTTACCCCTGCCACCAAAAATTTGCTCATCCCAACCCAAGCAAGCACTTTGAGCAGTACAATTGCCAATATTCACTAATTTGAGTGGTGGCTCATTCTCAGGAGTGCTTGGCTTGAGTGGCGGTTGTAATTCAGGACTTGGGGAATTGGGCGACGGGACATTAATGATTACCTGAGCAACAGCGATTGAGTTTATAAAGGCAATTCCCAGACTCAAGGAAAGCAAAGCAAGGGTTTTTTTCATCATTTAGTTGAATCTATCTTTCAACACTAGAACTAAACACTGGTTCTACCCGGATAGCTACAATCCGAGATGGACGCACCACCATATACTCCCCTTGAATATTCTTGATCGGCACACTGATAAAATCACTAGAAGCAGACTTGGGTACAAGTTCCCCACTATACCATTTTTGAAATTCTTGAATAGTGGGAAACCTCACTTCTTCACGATGGCCACTTTCTAGTAAAAGGTAGACTGCGTATTCATTCGGAGTTCTCGGCATAAGATTGAATCTTTGGAAAAACGTTCAACCCATTGTTAACCACGATACCCCAGAATGAAAAGGGTAAGCATACGGGAGCAAGTAAAGCTTTTTGGCAGAGTTATGAATTAATCAGTCATAACAGTTTACTCTTAACTCTTCACTTTTACTTTCCCCATAGACGGTCAATACTTTCACCAGTTCCCCAGACTTTTTTGTAGTCACTCTGCACCCCTGCTACTCCCCACTCCCAGCCCTTTATATTGGTGATTATGTCAATATGATAGGTGAGGACTTAGACAAATCATACGATGTTAGGAAACTTACTAGCTGGGCGGTATCAAGTCCTCCAAATCCTAGGGGGAGGAGGATTCGGTCAAACATACATTGCGCTAGACATTCAACGTCCAGGGTCTCCCAGATGTGTTGTCAAGCAATTTCGGCCTGTGACTCATAACCCCGAATTTCTGGAAACTGCCAGAAGATTATTCACCAGTGAAGCCGAAACTCTCGAACAACTTGGTTATCACGAGCAAATTCCCCGGCTTTTGGCATACTTTGAAGAACACCAAGAGTTCTTTTTGGTGCAAGAGTATATTGAGGGGCATTCTCTCAGGGCTGAAATGATATCCGGTCAGAAATGGACAGAGGATCGAGTTATCTTTCTTTTGCAGCAGCTATTAAATATCCTCAAATTTATTCATCACCACAAAGTTATCCATCGAGACATTAAGCCGGAAAATATTATCAGGCGGTTACATGATAGTAACTTGGTGCTGATTGACTTTGGCGCAGTCAAACAAGTCCACACACAAATGATTACATCCCCTGGACAAACCCAGATGACTGTGGCAATTGGTACACCAGGATATATGTCTATAGAACAGGGGCGCGGTAAACCGCACTCCAATAGTGATATTTATTCTTTGGGTGTGGTTTGTATCCAAGCACTCACAGGATTGCACCCCAGAGAATTTGAAGAAGACCCCCACACAGGAGAAATTCTCTGGCAACATCGGGCAACAGTGAATCCAGCGTTGGCAGCTATCATATCGAAGATGGTGCTAAACAATTTCAAACAGCGTTACCAGTCAGCCACACAAGTCTTAGAAGCACTTGAGCAGAATGTTTGTCCTGAAATCAAAACTCAATTATTTCAAACTCCATCATTATTAACATCACAGCCCCCAATTTCCGTATCCGAACAACAAGCAACTAGCAATCAAACTGGTTCTATTCTGCCGCCAGCTAAGAGCGATCGCCTGGAGAAAATGCTGTTAGAATTAGTTGGCCCCGTAGCCACGACATTATTACGACGGGCCGCATCAGCACCCAATTACCAAGAACTTATAGATAATTTGTCCCTACATCTACCAGAAAATCAACGCCTTGGGTTTCAACAACAAGCGATGTTGTTGCTACAAGAAGAATCCCCTAGTCAGTCAGAAACTTCCTTGCAACCTTCACCAAGTATCACTCCTCCCACAATCAACTCAACAATCAGTGATAGTTTTATCCGTGAGTGTGAGCGAGAATTAGTAAATATAATTGGGCCAATGGGTGTTTTTCTGGTTCAAAAAGCTATCAAATCCACTAATGGACAAATTTCCCGTCCAGAATTTGTCAAAACTTTAGCTGCCGACATTCCAGAACCTCAAAAAGCTTTGCAATTCCAACAAAAATTCTTAACTTGAATCAGAGAGTATGAAATGGTGAGCAAAGGAGCAGAGGAGCAGGGGAGAAGAAATAAAAACTATTGCCTATTACCTATTACCTATTACCTATTACCTATTACCTATTACCTATTGCCTATTGACTATTTAACATATCCATCGCTATTTTCAAGCTAGATTTCATCCGATTGAATGCTGCTGCTAAACCACCAATTTCATCTTTGGAGTTTTCATCGAAATCAGCACTCATATCACCAGTGCTAACCTTTTGAGCAATTTTTTCTATATTTTTAATTCGCTGAATGACAGTTTTTTTGATTAAAAAGTTAATTATAAACAAAACGATCGCAAAAATAGCAATTAACAGTCCCATAATCAATGACCAACTACTCTGGACATGAGTAAAAATCTTTTTAGAAGGGACAGAAATGATTTGCGCCGCCACGATTTCGTTGAGTTTCCATCCAAAACCGTTTTGTGTACCATAGGTTGTCAATTGGCTCTTAGGAGCTAGTTCTGGTGTAGAATGACATCGCAGACAACTTTGTTTAGTAATTGCTAGTGGTCTTGCAATATAAAATACTTCACCTTCAGGTAGTGAGCGCAAGCCTACAATTTCTTTTGTCTGGCTTTCTCTACGAAAACGCTCTACCAGTTGAGTCTCAAAATCATCAGCTTTATCTCTTAAATTAGTAGGATTGAGTGTAGCTTCTTTATAGAGGAAGTTTTCATTTCCTTCTGTTCTACGAAAATTTTCAAATACTTCTGTGGCTGAAAAAGATGGTATCGTTTCTGGGATAAAGGCTGTTGCTGTTTCTAATTGAGATGATAATAAAGGAGTTATTCTATCTTGTGTATAACTTCTTACAGAATTCAAAGTTTGTATCAAAATCAGTGCTTGAGAACTGACTTCATTTTTCGCTCTTTGTTGTAACACACTTGATAATATAGTACCACTTAAACAAATACTAAATATGAACACTACCATTAAAAGCAAGTTGAACTTACTACCTATTTTTAAGTTATTTAACATGATTGATAATTAAGCTGATGTAAATATTGTTAGTTAGAATAAGGCAGGGACTAAATCGGCAGTGGTTTTTAGCCTAGTTAATTTTTATGAGAGCAATTTAATTTTGATTAACTTCAATTTTATCGATAGCGTATTTTAACATATTGAAGGTTATCGTATAACTAAATCAAGGTAAATAAATGTTAAGTTTGTTTTTGTTTGTAACTTATGTATGATTTAAATCATGCTTAATTCCTAAGCAGTTCTACAAACAAAGTATTTAAACATAAATAGTAATGGTGTGGCGATTTTCACGGCGTTTATTTCTTTTAAATTTACTAGGGTTTACAGTTGCTAGATGCTCATCAGCACCAACTTATCAAGGTAAGTTAACGATTGGAGTGGTTGATTACGATGCGGATGCAGAAATTATTAATAAATATGCGAACTTCAATCGTTATTTAGCGGAAAAAACTAAAGCCAGTATTCAACTAGAGCCGACGTTTAATGAAAATAAAGCAATTGAACGTTTGCAGGCTCAAGCTTGGTCTTTAGTGTTTGCACCACCAGGTTTAGCAGCGATCGCGATCACACGTTCTCAATATGTCCCAATTTTTCCATTGATGGGTGTGAGTAATTTACGCTCAGTCTTCGTGGTTCGTAAAGATAATCCCATTCGCGATTTAAAACAGCTACAAGGTAAAATTGTGGCTTTAGGTCAACCAGGGTCAGCCACAGGATATTACTTACCCCTGTATAATCTTTATGGATTGACACTAGCAGAAATCATGTTTGCTCCCACGCCGAAAACGCTGTTAGAGTGGGTAGCAGATGGGAAAGTTGCAGCTGGTGCTGTTTCACTAGCAGAATTTAATCTTTACAGATCCCAACTGAGTCAAACCCAGTTCCATATCCTTTATACAGATCCTCACTATGTTCCACCTGGGGTAGTTTTAATTAATCCTACTGTAGAGCGCAATCGCCAGGAATCTATCCGTAAAGCTATGAGTGAGTTTCCGGGTATCTCAGCCCAAGCAGTTGGCTATATCCCCAATGGGAAAGTCCCAGATTATCAATACATGATTGATGTTGTAGAACGAGTTCAACTAATTGCCACTGAACTGCAAAATAAACCTGTACAATTATTTAAAAAAACAACTTAAATCTCGCCAGTTGAGTTTCCAGTGACTTAGTAAGGATTTTATTCAGTTGTTTGATATCTTGAAATTGTAAAATTTGTTGGGTAGGTAAATCAAAAGGAAATTGCCCTTCCATGCCTTGGCGTTGCATCTGTGCTAGTAAGATTTGTTCGGAACGCTTGCTTTGAATTGCATAGCCAATTTCCACACAAACGTTAGGACTAGGAAGTAGTTGCTGGGTTTCCTCTCCATCGATACTAGCAATGGGTGTAGTATCGGCGATAAACAACAAACTTTTCCGGATTTTACGCATGATTGTGCGATTGAGCCGGATAGGTGCATTGCTGGGACGAGATGATTCTACTAAAGTCAGTGGAAGGCGCGATCGCAAGTTTAATGTTTCTAAACTGTTTCGCAATCCTTCTTTGAGCGCATCACTGGCTGTAGCATACTCAACTTGATATGAGAAAAAAATCGTTGGTTCTAACTGTGCCAATAGTGTCTGCTTGGTAAAATAAATTTCATGGCTAATCAAGTCAATGTTAGCCACACAGTAGCCACCACTCCCTTCGATATAAAATTCAATGTTTTCCCCCTCTAAATAACGTCCAAACCAAGTAGACTTTTTCACTTCATCACTATCTTCTAAAAAATCTGCACGCAACGCTGATCTCAGCAGACTTTTTTTACTAAGACGAATGTCTGGAGGACGTTTTTCCAGTTCAGAAATCGGCTCATAATCCTGGAGATACCATGCTCTGAGCGCAATGATTGACATAAGGTAAGGCGCTATCTTAACTGTCTGTGTTTATTCCATTGCGTATAATTTTACACGGAGCAGAGCAGATGTCAAAAAATTTTTCTAGGACTGGGGACTGGGGATTGGGGACTGGGTATGAGGTATGATAGAGAACAAGGTTTAATTTAAACACAACAACACCCAACTATCTACTCGTCTTCTTAATTTCCTCTCCTTGTTCATCCTACCTAGGGATGTAATCAGTTTCATCACTTGAAAAAAAGGAATGAAAGACAGTTACAGCGCCCTCATTTTTGGCTATTTGAGGAAATATCAACTTTCGCGTTGGGTGTTGTCGGTTTTGAACGAGACAGACTTCAAATTAAACAGCGTTTTTTACCTCTTATACTGAACTACACTCTAGCTGTTACATCTGCCAGGGAAGCTTTGTAGCTTCAATTACTAGATTAGCACCTCTAAATTTGTATGGAAGTGGTTGCAAATAAACTTTACTTTTAGCAAGAGAGGATTAATCTCAAAGCGTTAGTATATTTCCATTACAGAGCTAAGGAAAAATATCAAAATTATCCATTCAATTCAAGCAATCACTCATTTATTTTTAAGTTTTGAAACTTTAATTTTGTAGGCGCAAGCCTTCTCTACGTTCGCGGAGCGTGTCGTTCGCAGTAGCGTTGCATAGCAAAGACAGACGCTACGCGTTGGCGTTAGCCTCTCGTAGAGATGTCGTAGACTATGCGTGAATTTTGAATTGATCCATGTGCCAGCGCAGGCTACGCCAACAGAAATTAAATAGGAGTCCTATGAAAAACTGAAAACTTCCTGTAATAATTGCCTGTGTATTAAAGCACCATCAACTAAAGATTTAATTTTATCAGGTGATAATGCCTCACTCTTGTTGTAACACTCCAACCAAGTTTTAGTAATTACATTTGCATCATCTGGTATATCAAATAAATCCCATCCTGGTATTGCTAAATCTTCCATCAACCGATTTATTTTGGGATCATAACTCAAGGCAAAACAGCGACAACCTTCACTAGCTGCCATAATTAAACTGTGTAACCGCATCCCAATTGCCATTTCTACACTGCGAAAAACGCCTTTTAAAATTTGCGGATCTTCTAAACATAAAATTTGGCTTACGTCTTGTAAATGCGATTGAATTGCTTCGGCAATACTTAAGTCTTCACTCTTTTGGAATGGTAGCAAGAGAATGTAAGTCTGCGTTAATTTTTGAAATTCTACTAAAGCGCGAGTTAAATTAGCTAAACGTGCTGCTGTTAATTGCGGATGCTTTCTTAAAGTGACAGCTACTCTAGGCGTAGGTAAATCAGCAAGTTCTGGAACTGGTTTAGCTGCTAAAGCCCAAACCGGATCAGGTGCGATGATATGGGGAATTTTCCAATCAGATAATAAGGCAGCACTGGCGCGATCGCGTACACTGACTTTGGTACAACCAGCAAAATTACGTCTGGCTAACCAACGTGTTGGCGGGCGTACCAAGGGGCCAATACCCTGCGCCCAAGCAATAGTTTTTAAACCCATGCCCTGAGCCAACGCCATCAACCCACCATAATAAAAGGGGCTAATGGTGCTAGTAACATCCTGGATTAAACTGCCACCACCCCAAATCAAAGCATCACAGGAGCGTAAAGCTTGCAGTACAGTCAAGGGAGCCATGCGATCGTATGCTTCTACATTGTAGCGATCGCGCGTTTCCTCTGGATTACCAGAAAGCACCACAGGAGTAACATGAGATGGTAGCATTTGCAGGAGTGTGGCTAATAAAGCCTCATCACCACCGTTACCTTTGCCGTAATATCCAGATAATAGCGATCGCATCGTTCCCATTGCAAATTTTGGATGTTGGATTTAAGGTTATCAAGTTTTTCTCAGTAGTTCACCAGATGTCAGCCATCTTGCTACAAAAAGTTGAATTGACCTGTGGGAAGATGAAGATGAGTCTGGGGAAATGAGGGAGGCAAGGAAGACAAGGAAGAGTCACTAATGACTCTTGAATTTTGAATTTTGTAGGCGCAAGCCTTGTCGTAGACTATTTTGAATTTTGAATTTCTATGCACGCCCTTTCAATTCCTACTTGGATTATTCATGTTTCTAGCGTTATTGAGTGGATTGCCGCGATTTGGTTAATCTGGACTTACGGTGAACTCACTGGGAATCGCAGTTGGTGGGGATTGTCCCTGGCGATGTTACCAGCTTTGGTGAGTGCTATGTGTGCTTGTACTTGGCATTATTTCGACAATGCCGAATCTTTAGAATGGTTGGTAACACTGCAAGCTACCATGACTGTAGTTGGTAATTTTACCCTTTGGGCTGCGGCGGTGTTGATTTGGCGTTCTTCCCGCAGTACCGAAATAGCAGAGAATTCTTTTGAGGCAAAATCTATTAAATCAGAGCGATGATATCTAAAGACACCCTATTTGCTGTATCACTGTTTCCTTATTTGGGTTTCTTGTGGTTTATCAGCCGCAGTCAACAAATGCCCCGTTTAGCACTGTATGGATTTTACGGCACTTTGGTTTTTGTGGCGGTGACAATTCCGGCAGGAATTTATGCCAAAGTCCATTATGGGGAAGCCTTAGCTAATGTAGATTGGCTACACGGTGGCGCGGAAGTTTTCTTGACTCTTTCCAATATTTTAATTGTTGTGGGTTTTGCTCAAGCTGTCAGGCAGTTAAAGGAAGGTAGAAAGCAGGTGTAAGGGGACTGGGGACTGGGGATTGGGATTTTGACTCGGCACTACTTAATTAAACAGGGGAAATTTCTATGGATGTAATTCCAGCGATTGATTTACTGGATGGTCGCTGTGTGCGACTGTATCAAGGAGACTACGATCGCTCACAAGTTTTTAGCGAAAATCCGGTTGATGTTGCTAAACAGTGGGTGGATCAAGGTGCAACGAGATTGCACATCGTCGATTTAGATGGGGCAAAAGCGGGTAAAGTAGTAAACTTAGGGGCAATTGCAGCAATCGCTGAAGCTATTTCTGTACCGATTGAAATCGGTGGAGGGCTACGGGATCAAGCCAGTGTAGAACAGGTGTTTAATTTGGGTGTACGCTGGGCGATTCTCGGTACTGTCGCTGTGGAACAACCCCAGTTAGTCCAAGAACTCTGCCAACAATTTCCCGAACAAATTATTATCGGTATAGATGCGCGTAATGGATTGGTAGCCACTCGCGGTTGGTTGGAAACTTCGGAAGTTTTAGCTACCCAACTAGCTGTACAAATGCAAGAACTTGGTGCAGCCGCTATTATTTATACTGATATTCACCGTGATGGTACTCTCTCTGGCCCGAATTTAGAAGCTTTGCGAGAACTTGCTGGCGCAATTTCTATACCCGTGATTGCTTCCGGTGGTGTGAGTTCTGTCACCGATTTGCTGAGTCTGTTGGCGTTAGAACCGCAGGGTGTTACAGGTGTGATTGTGGGACGTGCTTTATATACTGGTGATATTAGCTTAAGAGAAGCATTACAGGCGATCGGGCAAGGACGCATTCAAGATATTCCCCCTAATTTAGGGTTTTCTTCTTTGGCATAAACTGTCAATATACAAGGGTGCGTCAGTACAAAATATTCCTTACCATGTTCACAACTTCCGTGACTGACGCACCCTACTAACTAAGAAATGTTAGGGTTATCTAATGTTTTTATCTGTTGTAAAATTTGTTCAACTTGGTAAACTTTCTCGTTTCTCTTTTGTGATTTGAAGATATTTAAAGCTTTTTCTAAAGAAGCTCTAGCTTCATCTTTTCTATTTACTTGCCATAATGCTTGACCAAAATTAATCAACGCATCGCCATAATTGGGATTAATTTGCAGAGCTTTTTCATATACCTCAATGGCATCTTGCCAGCGAGTTTGACTAGCATAAACTACACCAATCCCATTATAAGCTAAGGCATATTGAGAGTTAAGACGGATTGCTTCTTGGTAGGAGCTAATTGCTACTTCCGGTTGTTGGCGACGAAAAAATACATTACCTAACTGAAAGTGTCCAAAAGCGTCTCTGGGATATTTTTTAATTAACTGGCATAAACTTTCTGCTGCGCTTTTGAAGTCGCGCCGATTGTATAACTCATTTGCTTGTTGAATCAGTTGCGATCGCTCTTGGGATGAATCGGTAAATTGTGCCAGTTTTTGGACTTGTTTCTGTTGCGATTGTTGCTGTCGATTATTTAAAACTTCTTCACAGGCTAACTTGTGTGCTGGTTGTTCCTGTGCTTGTGCAGTGATGGGGAATACCCCAATTACAGCGATGATACTCAACGATAAATAGCTCAGAGGTTGAACAAACAATGATGTTACTTGCCTGTTTTGTTGCACCGCCCAATCCCTCAATCATGCTCTGATCCCCATCATACAACGAGTTTGGTAGTATACGCACAAATAAACCTACATCAAAAGATGAGTGATTTTGGTAATTGCCTGAATCAAGACATTAATTTATGCTTATTGTCATACCAATAATTGACACTGGCAACAATATTAGCTATTTCTTGATCATTAAGTTTTTTGAATTT
The DNA here is from genome assembly GCF_000316645.1 of Nostoc sp. PCC 7524. Classification (NCBI taxonomy): domain Bacteria; kingdom Bacillati; phylum Cyanobacteriota; class Cyanophyceae; order Nostocales; family Nostocaceae; genus Nostoc; species Nostoc sp. PCC 7524. The sequence goes on along the minus strand of NC_019684.1, from coordinate 2,515,279 downwards.
ATTATCTATATTTAAACGCAAATTATCATGATTTTCTGCTTGAAAAATAGGTTCTAAAACCCATTTGTAGTATCCTTGGTCATTGTCTAAAGTAAAGAAAAATAAGCAAACTGGAAATGGTAAATCAATGAGAGATCTGATCTTAAGATAACTATGATTTTTAAGGCTCCATGTCTCATCATGTGCAATTAATTCAGAGTTAGAAACTGTTGCTTTTACTTCTACGCCAAAAAGCCTACCACTATTAATACCATCTTTGGTAATTGTTACTAAAAAATCTAATCCTTGCCCTGCTGTTTGCTTAGAGGCTTTTAAATCATCTCGACGAGTTAAGTAAACTATTGCAAGAGATTCGGCTCGTTGACCAATATACCAAGGTGTTTTAGTTTTCATGATATTATCTCCAGTCTTGATCAGTAAATCTTGAGGCTAACAGAGTGCTATCATATCTACTCCAGAAATCATTAACTTCTTGCCATAAAATTTCTCTATTCTGCTTATTAATTGGAAACTCTGTGGAGAGGCTTGATAGAGAAGCAATAATTTCGCCATTTGCAGAAACTATGTAACCTTTCTCTTGAACTTCATCAATCCCTACTATATAAGTGGGTGCAGGATACAACGCTAAACCAATTACGCTTTCTTTTTTGACTTTAACCTTGAGGCGATTAAGTTTTTTGGTATAGCCTGCTCTTGTTGTTTTCACTTGTACGAAGAAGTAAGGAACAGATTGACTACATCCTACCAACTCTACAATAAAATCAACATACTGCCATTTATCTCCTAAAAACTGCGGTTTAAAAATAGGGCCAGCATGAGAGTGAAACTCTGTCATTAATACTGTGAAGATTGCTTCCCCTCTTTGTCCTAGTGCATCCCTCATGTATATACCTATTTTAATTTTGCTAGCACAATAAAGGGTAGGCTTTTCTGCCCACCCCACATCATTAAACAGTGCTATATTTTACTTTGTGACTAACAGATTCCACATTTGAGAAATTTTGTACTGTAAATCTGGAATGATTTAAGCTCCTTCCCGTAACTTATCTAAGACACTTCTATCTTCTAAAGTGGAAGTATCACCAGAAACCTCTTGTCCGGCGGCGAGATTTCGCAGTAATCGCCGCATGATTTTACCCGATCGCGTTTTGGGTAGTGCGTCAGTAAAGCGAATTTCACCGGGACGGGCGATCGCACCAATTTCTGCAACTACGTGTTTTTTCAGTTCTTTGCTCAAATCGTCACTCGGTTGATAAGTGCCTTCTAAAGTCACAAATGCTACCACGTCCTCGCCTTTGAGTTCATCAGGCTTACCGACTACCGCCGCCTCTGCTACTGCTGGGTGAGAAACTAAGGCTGATTCAATTTCCATCGTGCCGAGGCGATGTCCTGAAACATTCAGTACATCATCTACGCGCCCCATGACCCAGAAATAGCCGTCTTCATCTTTTCTCGCACCATCCCCAGCAAAGTAAGTATACTTGCCATCTTTGGGGGGTATGTGTTCCCAGTAGGTGCGGCGGAAGCGTTCCGGATCACCGTAGACAGTCCGCATCATTCCCGGCCAGGGGTGGCGTACTGCTAAGTAACCGCCTTCGTTATTACCGACAGAGTTACCATCTAAATCCACCACATCGGCCAGAATCCCAGGGAAGGGGAGAGTTGCTGAACCTGGTTTGGTGGGAATTGCCCCTGGTAAGGGTGTAATCATGATCCCGCCGGTTTCCGTTTGCCACCAAGTATCAACGATGGGACAGCGTTCACCACCAATCACTTTGTAATACCACATCCAAGCTTCGGGGTTAATCGGTTCGCCGACGGTTCCCAGTAAGCGCAGGGAAGACATATTGCGGGCTTTGGGATGGTGTTCACCCATTTTGATAAATGCCCGAATTGCTGTTGGTGCGGTGTAGAAAATTGTAACACCGTATTTTTCGATGACATCCCAAAAACAACCGGGATTGGAAGCACGGGGCGCACCTTCATACATTAATGTAGTTGCGCCATTGGAAAGGGGACCGTAAACAATATAACTATGTCCAGTAATCCAACCGACATCAGCAGTACACCAATAAACATCTGTGTCTTGCAAGTCGAAAATCCATTTGGTGGTCATGTGGGTGTATAAGTTGTAACCGCCAGTGCTATGGACAACGCCCTTGGGTTTCCCTGTACTGCCAGAAGTATAGAGAATGAACAGCATATCTTCACTGTCCATCGGCTCGGCGGGACAGTTAGCCGATACGCCTTTTTGTAAATCATGCCACCAATGGTCACGTCCTGGTTCCATGTGGGTTTTCTGCCCAGTTCGTTGTACTACAAGTACATCTTTAACACTAGGGACAAGACCATCAGCGATCGCTTTATCTACTTGTTCCTTGAGAGGTACAATGGCATCTTTGCGCCAACCTCCATCAGCTGTAATCACTAATTTTGCTTCGGCATCATTTAAGCGGTCGCGCAGTGCTTCCGCACTAAAACCACCAAAGACAACGCTGTGGGGTGCGCCAATTCTGGCACAGGCTAACATGGCGATCGCCGCTTCGGGAATCATGGGCATATAAATACCGACGCGATCGCCTTTTTTTACTCCCAATTGCTTGAGGACATTGGCAAATTGACACACTTCCCGATGCAGTTGGGCATAGGTGAGAGTCCGAGAATCCCCTGGTTCCCCTTCCCAAATCAATGCGGCTTTATTTTTGCGCCAAGTAGTCAGATGTCTGTCAAGACAGTTGTAAGAAATGTTAATCTTACCGCCAACAAACCACTTCACAAAAGGTGGTTGCCAATCTAGCACTGTGTCCCATTTTTGGAACCAATGCAACTGAGTTTCTGCTAATTGCGCCCAAAATTGCTGCGGATCAGCTTTGGCTTGATCGTAGAGATGGTGGTAATCTTCTAGGCTTTTAATATGGGCTTGCTGTGAGAATTCTCCTGGGGGATGGAATAAACGCTTCTCTTGTAGGATAGATTCTATGGTTGACTCAGACATAACTTTCGTGTGTAAAGATGTTGTGACTGAAAACTATTCTGTACCCAAAGTTACCCACCAGTGCTTTGATTTTCGTTAAGTAGGCTAGAAGAGGAAACAATGGATAAGTTATGGGACTTGGTAACAGGTGACAGGTGACAGGTGACAGGTGACAGGTGACAGGTGACAGATGACAGGTGACAGTGAAGAGAGAAAGAGAATGTTTCTTGCATTTATAGCGGATGGCTTACCGCATATCAATTCATGGCGATTTTGGCTATACTGAGCTTTAGAGGGTATGATAAATCCTTAGAGGTTCTGAATCTACCGTTGTTAATCCCAGGTAAAATCTCTGATATCAATGCTGAAAATTACCCAATGCTCATGTATTCATGAAATATAAAATCATAATTAACTTTTTACTTGATGAAAGATATTCAGCACTGAGATATTGATATTTTTGATCAAAAGCTCTAGTTATTAGGAAGTAGGCGATCGCTTGCAAGCACAAGATATTAAGGAAAAATTAAAATTACTCATCGAGCAAGCCGCCTCGATAGATCCTAATTTAGCCAAAAAATTAGATGAGATTAATCGTTGGGTAAAAAATATCAAGCCTGGTTCGCTGACTGCCAAACCATTTGTCCTGGCGTTTCTGTTGGAGGTAATTACTGATTCTACAATTTGGCTGATGATTAAATCACTACCATCGATAGAAGCGCAAACAGCCAAGTTTGCCCAAATGACCCCTAACGAAAGATACTGGTACGGTGATCTTTTCCCTAGGTGGATTAACGCCAGTGATTCCAAGTTTTATATTTGGAAACAAAAATTAATGGCAGGTGAGTTTAATCAAGGAGATGATGATATCATTAAAGCTATAGCGCAGAATATTGCCAGTCGAGATGGAAGTTTTTGGCAGCGTTATATTGCAGATCTTTCTATGGCAACAGATTTAATTGTAAGTAATCATCACGGGCAACCACTCTGCATTCAATTGACCAGTGTTAGTGAAGAACTCAATAACCAAAAGTACCAAGCATGGGAAAATACGCTACGTTCTTGGGATATAGAAAGAGGATTATTCTTAAGTTACAATCCCCAAGGTGATAATTTTATTAACCAGTTAGTAACCATAGCACTTTATAACAGTGATTATCTGGCTGGGGGCAAGTATTTGAAATTCTCTTAATGATCTAAAAATTTGCATTTTTGTCTTGACTTACATAATTTATTTGCCCATCACGGCTTGATATGGCTAACAACAAACCAACCAATAGCTACAACAATCAGATGGAAACATTTACTGAAGCTTTAGCAACAGCCAGACAAATGCAGCAAGACTGGTTGAGGTATGGTGTAAATTTCATCCATGTTTATATAGAAGATGTGGATAGCGACTGGCTAGAAACTTGGGGACATGATGAACTCTTCTGTAATGTGGTATTAGACAAGATTAAAGAGTTTTTAGTCAGTGATGATGCTGTCGCCATCAGGTTACGCCAATATTTAGGCGATCGCTCACTTTTTGATGTAGCAGTAAACTTAGAAGAAATGTGGAGAATTACTCCCGCACAAGACAGGTTAACTGCTGTAAAAAATCTGTTAGGCAAGACTGAAAGCTCAGATTTAGCAGATAGATTGTTAGAGAAATTAACAGATATTCTGTAACAATCTTAAGAGATAAATCTGAGCAATCAAAAACTAGCGAATCGGCACAGCTTGTAATTGTTGTACATGGTTTTTAAATATATACCATGTTTGATTTTGCTGATTACAAGCCAGTGTTTTATCAAACGTGACAGTATAGTAATCTCTGAGTTTTTCTACCCGATTACCTTCACGGTACTCTGTAGTGCTGTTGCGATTATCATTAATAGACGCAATAAAAAACTTGTCGCCTGATCTGACAGGACACTTTTTACTATTTTCTGTAATTGCACTAGATTGGCGAAACCAGTTGTCTTGAAGCTTGAAAGTTGTACCTCCCGTAGCAGTGACTCTGAGAATTCTGAAGGAAGGTACATTATTAGTCTGCTGTGAATAAACTGGCTGGGAAATCACTGTACCCACAGCACCACACAAAACACCTAAACACAAGATTAACTTTTTGGGATAGGGTTTATTCTGATTAATGACCATTGAGAATGACCTAAGTATTAAGTATGATTCATCTTTCCAATGGCATGATTTTACACTAATCTTGCTTCTCCGCAAATCAACTATGGCACAGTGGTAAGTGCTAAGAGGTTGTGTGAGAAGTGATTGGCTGTGATTTTAGAGACTTATTGATCCCCCCTACCCCCCTTAAAAAGGGGGGAAATGGAATAAACTTAACTTTTATACCTAATTTTTGGGAAAATGAATTTTAAATTCTGTTCCTGGGAGAGTTTTAATCTCAAGGGTTCCCTTAAGTTGTTGAACTAAACCACGCACCAGAGTTATACCTAATGTTTTAGCTTTTTTAGTATCAAAGTTTTCAGGTAGCCCTACACCATTATCTAGGACAATCAGTGTCAAATAACTCTGATTTTGTTGATGTAATCTAACGGTAATTTCACCTGTGAGATTATTAGGGAAAGCGTATTTTAAAGCATTGGACACTAATTCATTAATAATTAAGCCGCAAGGAATAGCTGTTTCAATATCTAAACTGACATCATCAACTTGAATATTTAGTCGAATATAGCTAGAGCTAACGTTATAAGAGTCAAATAAATGAGTTGTTAAGTCAGGAATATATTGGGCAAAATCTATATTAGCTAAATCGTCAGAGCGGTAAAGTTTTTCATGTACTAGAGCAATTGAGGCAATGCGGTTTTGACTATCTCGCAGGATAGCAGTTGCTTGGAGGTCTTGTGTCCGTCGGCACTGCATTTGTAATAAACTGCTGACAATGCCTAAGTTGTTCTTGACTCGATGGTGAATTTCTTGGAGTAGTACCTCTTTTTCTTTCAATGAGGCTGTGATTTTCTCTTGTGTTTGTTTTTTCTCAGTGATATCTTGCTGCACAGCAACTAATACTGTTCCATACTCAGGATGCTCAAAGACAGATGTGGTTGCTTGACACCAGAAGGGAGTCCCATCTTTTTTGATATTTTGGACTTCATAGGTTGCTTCACCATATTGCATGACAGCAGCTGCGATTTCTTCGGACAGCTTCGCTAACGCCTCATGAACTTCCTCAGCCGTGGTATGTTCATCTTCATAGTCAATAATTGAAATATGCTCACCAATTAATTCTCCAGCGTCATAACCAAATATCTGCTCAAATTTTGGGTTGGTGTAGACAATCACACCATCATTTTCTCGGATTAAACAAAGTCCTTCTGCCATGTTGCGAGTTATGACGGCTTGTAACTCTAGCATTTTTTGAGCGCGTTTTTGTTCAGTGATATTTATGCTACTACCAACTATGCGGTAAATATTTTGATTTTCATCTTTTAAAGGAGTGATGCTAGTGATCCACCAGGTATCTTGGTCTTTCAGATACAAATTTTCCTCATAAGTAATAGTTTGCCCCGCCTTCAGACAATTCTGATAATGCTGGCGTACAGTTGCAGCTTCCGCAGGTGGGAGAACCTGCTCAGGGATTTTACCGTTTAATTCCCTAGAGAGTAAACCTGTAAGCCTTTCATGGGCGGGGTTTAAACCGGCAAAATGAAAATCACCATCCACAACATCTACAACAAAAATCGGATTACCAACACCTTCATAAATGCTGCTTAAAAAATGCTCTTTTTCTTGAAGTGCTTGTTCTGCTTGCTGGCGTTCACGTAAAGCGGCTTGTCGTTCAGTAATATCTCGTCCTTCAGGAATCAACAAAACTACCTTCCCTGTCTCATCATGAAGTGGGCGCAAGGAAAAATCAATTGTTGCGACTTGGTTATTTGCTCCTAAAATATCCACCTCATAACGGATAAACTCACCTTGAGCCGCAAGGGTAATTGCTTGTCTTAATTCCTCTTGAGTTTGAGGTGAAATTGTCCACCAGTATGTTTCCCAAAATGGACGATTGATGGCATCTTCAGATTTGATACCTGCGAAATCCAGCGCAGTCTGGTTTGCTTCTAGCAAAACTCCCTCAACTGTCAGTAGTCCGGTTAATTGAAATGTATTATTGAAAATTGCCCGAAATCGTCGCTCACTCTCTCGTAAAGCTGCTTCTGCTTGTTGTAGCTCAAGCAATGCCACTTGCTGTTCAGTAATGTCTTGGGCAGTTCCGTAAAGGCGAATTATTTGTCCTTGTGCATTAAATTCTACCTGTCCAATTGCTTCAACATACATCAGAGAGCCATCAGCTTTGAATGCACGCAAAATCAATTTATAAGCTTCCCCAGTGGAAATGGCCCTTTCTACAGCTTGGTGCAGTTTTTGCCTATCCTCTGGGTGGTACAGTTGTAAATTGCCTTCATAACTTGGTTCTAGCAAGGCTGGATCTCGCTGGAAGAGGTCAAAAAGTCCCTTTGACCAGCTAATTTTGCAGGTAGCTAAGTCATACTCCCAATTACCCAGTCGAGCAACTTGCTGAGATTCTGCTAATCTGGCTTCACTTTGGCGGAGAGTTTCTTCAGTACGCTTGATATCAGTTATGTCAACAATTAGCCCATCCCAAACTACACGATTATCTAGTAATTGCCGGGGTGTGGAACGAAAGTGCAGCCATTTTAGTACACCACTAGGGGTGCGGATACGCATCTGAACATCAAATATAGATAGATGACGCATGGATTCATCAACGGCTTGCTGAAAGCCTGGAACATCCTCTGGAATAAACTGGCTATGGAGGAAACTTATATCTCGGAGTGCATCTTCTACCTTAATTTCTTTGATGCGTTCAATTCCAGCACTGATGTAAGTGAGGCGATCGCTCCCATCTAGTTCTCGAATTACCTGATATACTGCCCCATTAGGCAGGTTATCACCAATACTCCGCAACATGGTTTCTCGCTCATGCAAAGCGAGTTCTGCTAGTTTACGTTGGGTAATATCTGTGACGCGGACTAAATGAATCTCCTCACCAACAACGTAAATTTGTTTAACAGCTAGGTTTCCCCAAAAAGAATTACCTTGTTTGGTGATGTATTCAACTTCTCGACTCCAAAAACCTTGATGATGTAGTTCTTCAATGACACTAGCTACTTCTTCATCAGTAAACCGTCGTTTTTGGAGATTTTGACCATCAGTACCAATCAATTCAGCTTTGCTGGAGGCAGCAAATAATTCCACTGCCCGTTGATTACAATCCATAATCAGCAGTGTGTGGGGATTTACCAGAAACAAAGCATCGGCTGATCCGCTATAAATAGCTGCTAGTAAGTCGCGATTCTGAAGAATTTCTAATTCAGCCAGTTTGCTATCAGTAATGTCTTGGGTTGTACCTAAGACTTGACTAGGACGATTATTCTCATCTCTAGCAAATACTACCTCCCGCGATCGCAACCACCGCCAAGCACCATCCTTGTGTTTCATGCGGCACTCAGTGGTTAGAACTTCGCCATCGGCGGCTTTTTTCCAGTAGTTCAGGTTGCGCTCAAGTAGAGGTAAATCATCGGGATGCAAAACATCAACAAAAAATTGTGCGCCTCGTTCCTGAATTTCTTCGGGGGTATAACCCAATATCTCAACAGATTGGCGATTAAGAAAAACATTACTACCAATTATCGGGTTAAAAATGTATAAAAGCTGGGCGGAATGATTAATAACTTGCTCAATAAAGTGTTTACTCTCCCGCAGTTCTGCCTCAATTTGTTGCAGTTCCCACAGTGCAGCTTTTTGTTCGGTAATGTCCCCCAAGGAACCAACTAATCTGATGGGATTTCCTGCCTCATCCCACACAGCTTTAGCCCGTGAGCGAAACCACCTGTAGCTGCCATCTTTGCGCCGGAGACGATACTCTGAGCTATACAATGGCACTTGCCGATGTAGATAAGCTGCTTGCTCTGCCATGACTCGCTCATAATCATCGGGATGGAGGCGAATACTCCACTCATCATCAAAACTACTGAGTTCGTGGCGTTCATATCCCAACATTTCAAACCAACGGTCTGAGCGAAAGGTATAATTAGTAGCTACATCCCAATCCCAAATGGCTTCATCTGTGCCTGCGATCGCTAATTGCCATCTTTCTTCACTATGTCGCAATGCGGCTTCTGTTTGTTTGCGTTCACTAATATCAATATTAGTTGCTGTCACCATCCAGCAGTTTGCCTCTGCGTCGTAACGGGAACTATGAGTAGCACCAATCCAACGCAGAGAACCATCTTTGTGATGAAATCTATACTCAAAATTGAACGTGTTCCCGGCAAAGATATCTGCAAACCCAGACATAATCACCGTTTCTAAATCTTGGGGATGTACTCTTGACAACCACAGATGCTTATTGCTGAGAAATTCCTGTGATGTATAGCCAAAGAGGGTTTCACAGCCAGGAGATTGGTAGTCATATTCCCAATCGGAATTGGGAAATACGCGAAAACTGACAATGGAAGTGGCGATCGCGCTATTGAGAATATCATTTAATCTAGTTTCTGTGTGTGAGAGTAACTGAGCCATCTGTGCTGTTTTGGCAGCCTCTAGAGTGATTACACCTAGCACCCCTGTACCACTGTCAACTATAGGTAAATGACGAATTGGATGTTGCTGGAAAAGTGCTAAGACTGTGTTGATATCCTGGGCTTCTGTTTCACTCACAGTGATCACAGGTTGACTCATGAGTTCTCCAATAGTCATGTCTGCAAAGTTAATTTGGTGAGCGATCGCCCGTACAATATCTGTTTGTGTAACAATACCGACTAATTCTTGAGTATTCAGCACCAACACACAACTACTTTGGGCTTGATACATCTGGGCGATCGCTTCTACCATTGGCGTATGATGTGCTACTTTCACCAATGGTTGTTGATAGTTTTGCTCCAACATATGCAGACTAGGAGTAACATTTTCAGTATTCTTGAACTATATGCTGTAACTGTTAAACATTTCCAGAAGTTAATGATGCGTTACCTGAAATCCTGGTAGAGACGCAGCACTTTTATGTCTGTCCATGATTCTTGGTTGATGCCGGGAAACGCGTCTGACTTTTCACTGGATCTGGAAAATCCCTCTTTATAAATTTAAAAAACCTGATTTTTTTTAGATAACCTAGTAGATATATCGCCCTTGAATAAAATTCGGATTTTACGCTTGTGTCCGCTTTTACTACTAGGAAATTCAACAAGATGCAGTTTTTTCCAATTCTTCAACGACTCTACAAATATCCATTCAAGCAACTAATATCTCAAACAGCAGCTTTAGGTATGGGAATTAGTGTTTTCCTGCTAAATACTAATGCTTATGCTGCGGAACAAGTAATTTTAAAGTATGGCAATTTTCAAGCTCCTATCTCTGTAGAAGAGTTGAATAAATTTGCCGTTACTGGTGAAATTACGCCGACACTAGAAGCCTATTTCCAAGCATCTCAACAAGATCCAGTTTTAGCTCGTCAAGCACTCACAGAGGGCATCAAAGCTAACCCTGCTCTTTTAAATAATTTGCTGTCTGGTTGGACAGGGCAGATTTTAGTTTCCCAAATTGGCGAGGTAATTCGTCCTACTGCAAAACCACTAGACAAGGAAGGACTCCGAAGTGCTGTCACCGCATCTATTAGCCAAGATGGTAAAGTTACACTCATAGGAGCTATTCGTAATTATCCAGAGGATACTGTTGAACTTGAAGGTGAACGAATTATCCCTGTTTATCAAAGGCTCAACAACTTAGCAAGAATATTAATAATTTAGCGTTAACAGTGAAGGGTGGGCATTGGGCATGGGATTTTCCCCCTGCTCCACCCTTCGCTTGTCCTGCTGCTTCTTCCTAGTCCCTGATCTCATCTCAATTTCTACATTTTGCCCCTTGAGGAGTAGCATCAGGGTAGAAAGTAATAATAGCCTGGTCTTTCCTCACAAAAACTGTCGGAAAAGTCCTGTCTGTGTCCTGATCTTGGACATTGTAAATACACGCACCTTCGGTATTTTTTTGTTTTTTAAATGCTTGGGTAGCATCTAATAGCATTTCTTCAGCATTGCTGATGTAACTGTAACCTTTAATGACATCTGTTACTGTCTGATTGCCTTGTTTTATAACTACACCCATTGTATAAATTACACCTGGAACAACTTCTTCTCGTCGCTGATTGTTGGGTAATCTACCACCAATGCCTTGATTTTGGAGTTGTAAATATCTGCCATAAAAATGCAACCCCCCAATATCATTAGCGTTATAAATCTCGCCACAGAAAATATGTTCAAATCCGCGACGCTTAAACCAAATATTCGTTAAATCTTCCAAAAATTGAGCCTTGTTTTTGCGTCCTGAGATTAGTTCACCACCACTAACTTTTTGCAGTTTTTGCAATACTTCTGGATAAGCAGCCATTAACTGTTTAAATTTATTAGGGCTGACTCTTGTACCGATAGGGCCGCACGTTGCAAGTACAGCTTGGTCGAAAGAATTCAACTTAGGTAGTGGTGGTGTAATATCTACTTGTTGTCCTCTAGGGAAACCTACACGCACAGGGTTATCTACATTATCAAAGAATGGTAATAATTTCTGTTCTGGCTGGGCTGCAACTGGATTTTGCCAACACAATGGAGCAGTTAGGAGGACAAAAGCTAAGGTTTTAGCTAGCTGCTGCAATCTCAGGTTTGACATAGATGTAAATTTAGTATTTGATGACAATTTAACACCAAAAAACAAAGACACAAAGCAGTTTTCAGCCGCTTTGTGCCTTTATATGCGATTTAAAAGAATTTTTTAAACTTTCTTCAACCAGCTAAACATTGCCCGTAAATCTTTACCAACTTCTTCAATGGGGTGTTCTGCTTCTTGACGACGCATAGCAGTGAATCCTGGTTTACCGGCTTGATTTTCCAGCACAAATTCCCGTGCAAATTGTCCAGATTGAATCTCGCTGAGAATCTTCTTCATTTCCGCCTTGGTTTGGGCGTTGACAATCCGGGGTCCACGGGTATAATCGCCGTATTCAGCAGTATTAGAAATGCTATCGCGCATTGTGGCTAAACCACCTTCGACAACCAAGTCCACAATTAGCTTCACTTCGTGCAGACATTCAAAATAAGCTAATTCTGGCTGATAACCGGCTTCTACTAAAGTTTCAAAGCCAGCTTTGATTAAGGCACTCAAACCACCGCATAATACTGCTTGTTCACCAAACAAATCGGTTTCGGTTTCTTCACGGAAAGTAGTTTCCAGAATCCCGGCGCGAGTTCCACCGATACCTCTAGCGTATGCCATCGCGCGATCGCGTGCCTTACCAGTGGCATCTTGATATACTGCAAACAAAGCTGGTACGCCTTGTCCTTGTTCGTAAGTGCGTCTTACTAAATGGCCAGGGCCTTTGGGTGCAACCATTACCACATCTACATTTGCAGGTGGTACAACTTGTCCAAAGTGAATGTTAAAACCGTGAGCAAAAGCTAACACATCACCAGCTTTGAGATTTGGCTCAATCTCGTTTTTATAAACTGTTTTTTGGACTTCATCAGGTAACAAAATCATAATGAAGTCAGCAGCACTAGCAGCATCTGCTACACTTTTGACTGTTAACCCAGCTGCTTGGGCTTTTTCTGCCGACTTACTACCCGGATATAGCCCTACAATTACATTTAAACCACTATCTTTTAAATTTAGGGCGTGGGCATGACCTTGGGAGCCATAGCCGATAATTGCAATGGTTTTTCCAGCTAAAAGGTCTAAATTTGCATCTTCGTCATAGTACATCCGGGCCATATCAAGCATCTCCTGTCAGCAAGCTTTGTCATTTATTGGCAGGTTTTTGATTGTACCTTAAATCGTGCTACCACGGATTAACTATTAAATATCGAGTTGATCCGTTGGGGTGGATGGATCAAAACTCAGGAGTTATATAGTTTAATGATATGGGCTAGGCTTTCTCGACCAGTCACCCAACACCGAAACACCTTAGTATTTTTGGGGTTGACGCTGTAGTCTATGGGAATTAAGCCATAACCCAACCTAAAATTTATTTTTCTCTTGCCAGAGTGATAGGAAACGGCTCAGTTGGCTTCCCGCTTCTAAGTTATGATCTTTTTGGTGTTGGCAAACCAAACTACAGCTATTTTTTAATTCCTTGCAGGAAGTATTTTCTAGCATCAATAATTGAAGGCATTAAAACACAATTTGCTAATAAATTTGTATCTAAATCTGGGAATAATTCACTTTGATTAATTTGCTCATAGTTATCGTTTTTCAAGCAATATAGAGATAATTGATTATTTTCCCAAAACCAAACTTCAGTAATATTAAATCGTTTGTATTTATCTAGTTTGTCAATACTGCCACTGGTGATATTAACTTCAATTGCTAAATCTGGATTGTCTTTTTTTTCCCCTATGTAATAAGATTCGTCTGGTTCAAAGGATGCACTTTTTTCTTTGGCGCGACGCGTAGCACTACCTACTGGGATAAAGTTTATACCTTTTTCAAAAAAGTATAATGCTAATAATATCCCAATCACGCTTTTAATCATTTCGTGTTGTTCACCTAGCGTCATAAATTCAATGCACCCATCAAAATAAGTTATCCGCAACCCTGCTGCATCTGCGGTTAAGTTTTCTATAGTCTCGAATTCTTCCCAAGTGTAATAACCAGGTAGGAGAAATCGCTGTTCTGGAGTTGAGGTATTTTTATCTAAGGCTTGGAGAGTCATAGTTAAATGATGGTTATGACTTTATTTTGATTATAGGGCTTGCGGTGGGTTATCGATGTTTGATTTTTAAACGCAGAGGGGCGCGGAGGTTGACGCGGAGGGGCGCAGAGGGTTTATGAAAGATATTGGTGAGGATGGTATAGTTTTGATGGCGATCGCGTTTTATGTAGAGTAGGCGATCGCCACTATTTTTTAACTATAAAATTAGCAATTATCTTGCGTATTATGATGAGAATTAATTTTCTAGACGTTTAAACTTAGATATCTTCGCAGAATGTTTTGTACCTGTCGTAATAATTCTGCCATTCGCTTTTCCAACCTAATTCTAATTCATCAACCAAAGCGCAGGCTGTCGCTAGTGCTTCATCTTGTTGTTTTTCTTGCCATTGTCTCAAGAGACTTTCAATCAGCGCACTACGATTTTCAACTTTTTGGTCAATGTAAGTTAGTAATTCATCTGGCAATGAAATTGAGATTTTAGCCATATCTTACTCAAAGTCATACTATTGGTAGTATAGCCTAGAAATACTACGGCTATCATAAAAATTATCAATCTTAGAATGCTGGTATCTGAATTGTTACAGAACTACTTGATCAATTTTCTCTATTTCCTGATTTTTCTGCTGTTGATTAAATTCTTCAAACAAAGTAAAAAATCTATCCACTGCACTTTTTTCATCTGCTGAATGAAAAAGAATAATACTTGACCATAACTGACCTGTTTCTACATTAAATCTGTGTCTTATCCATTGTAGAAAATTTTGGAATTGTATTTCTTCTTCTGTTAAGTTAATACCAATCTCTCGACGTGCAAAGTAGTAGCCGTCTAAAAAGGCTTGCAGGCTAAAAATAGAATTTTTACCTAAATACATCGCAGGTCTTTTTTTGATTTTTTGCAGTAAATTGTAGAAATCATTCATACTTAACTCACTAATTCTCTAGGTTAAAAGTAACTTTCTGTGATTTGAAACTCTAAACCTGCATCTAGAATAGGTGAATAGAGATTCTGTATCCAGTCTAATCGCGTGATTCCTTGATGGTGGATGTGATAAAAAACATTGAAAAATAGCCTCTAATGGTTACTCAGAAAATATTTCTAAAAATTCTTCTGGTAACATTACTGGCAATGGTGAAAGTATAAAATCACTCTTATTTCTTGTAATAATTATTTCTAAATTTGCATTTATCGCTGCTGCAACTGTTACGGCATCTTCAAAATCTTTAATAGAACTTCGCAATGCTTGGTGAATAACTGTGTCTGTAACACTAGCAATTTGAATGTGTAGCAATAAATTTTCTATTAGCTTACGTGCTACTTCATTCCCAATTTGCCTACGTAAAATATAGAAAATATTAGTAACGCCATGTCCTGAGACAAAACCTTGCACTTGTTTTGTCATTACTGTATTCAATGCTTGTGCAGAAGCGACAACAAAAGGTTGACGCTGTGCTAAAATATCAAGTAATACATCAGTGTCAAACAATACGCGCTTCAACTATATTTCTCCTCTAGGTAATTTACATAACTTTCCTCTGGATTTTCTGAGTCTAGACGAATTACACCTATAAGGTTTTGTGTCCAGGGGTTAAGTTCAGATAAAGCTTCTAGGGTTGGCGGAGAAAAAGTAGAAGTCAGCGTTTCTTCTTTTGCTGTCACTATACTTTGCATTAATGTGATAGCTTGACGGAGAACATCGCTTTTAGTAGTACCTATTGTATTGGCTAGTTCTTCGAGGGTTTGATTTAGTTCGGGTGTTAATTCTAAGGTTAGTTGAACTTTTCCATGTGTATCTGTCATTGTTCTAATGTAGGTTGCTAAATATCTAATCGCGTAATTCCTTCTACAGATGCTCAATTAATTGCAACAGAGGATGGAATCAGTGATGCAATAAAAGTTATTATTGATTCTATTAATGGATGTTTCTGTAATACTTCTATCTCTTGCTCTGTGATGTTGTCAAATATTTTGGCATTTATTTGTTCACCTTTTCCAAATACTGTCTCCAAAAACTCTCTAGGTTTACTTTGAGCCAATTGCCATTCTAAATCATTAAATTGCCGTTGTGCTATTTTTTCGATTAATGATTTATCTTGCAAAAATATAATTTCTATTTCGGGAACTGCAAAAAAGATTTGATAAGGAATCCCAGGTGATGCTTGATTTAGTGCATAGTTAATTAAATCATGTCTTTCCCATATTTGAGATTCGTTATCTGTATCTGCATTTAAGATAAGAGCAACAGGTGTGTTGCGAGTCGCAAGCAATGAACTAGCTAAAGAACGCGCACCATAAGAGCTTTCACCCGCTATAAATTGAATCTCTTGAGTCAGATTTTTTGGCAGTAATTTTTGCAAAATTTCTTTATCTTTATTACCTACTGTAATTATGTATACCAATGTCATAGAAAAAGCTCCGTTTTAATGTCGTAATTAGGGATACATTTTTGAACACAAACACGGTATTTTTTGACTAGAAATCTACATATACATTGATTTGTGAGTGAGTATTCAATTTCTTCTCCTCGCCACAATAGAATAGCTTGGGGTGCAACAAATCCAGTTAAAGTCACTGCTGCTTCTGTAAAGCCACTACGGCTAAACACGCTACCAAGAGCTGTTGCTGGTCTTCTTAGTAGTTGATTTCGTAGCTTTGCTATGGGTTCAATATTAACTTCTTTAGCTGTGTCCTTGCATTCTACTAAGCAGGCTAGACCGTCTGTATATACTACCCCGTCAATTTGTTCTACTATTGTATCTTGAATTTTTACGGTATAAGGCCAAGCGACTTCCGCGCCATCAAGTTGGAATGCACGTAAAACTAAATATTCTAATGCTTTACCTTCATCCCAAAAGGTTGAGGTACTTTTTGTTTTAATTTCTGACCATAATATCCTTAAGTCATCCCAGCCATAAGTGATAATTCTTGCTTGATAATCTGCATCTGTGGTCATGCTTGTATTTTCGATGTAGTCATATGTTAAATATTTAAATTAATATTACATGATTGCAAATTTTAGAATTGATGCTAAGGCTAACATAGCACTCCCTGTAGGTTGGGTAGAACGAAGTGAAACCCAACAAATTATCTCAATCTTCACAACAAAAATCTATATGCTGGAAATTAAGGTGATTTAGTGTTGGGTTACGGCGCAAATATCAATTGGTTTTGCATATTAGTTACGGCTTTGGTGGGTTACGCTGTCGCTAACCCATACTACACAATAAATTACGCAATTTCACTGGGTTGAAATTATGATTAATGTGTTACTTTTATTTTGTAAATTTCGTATATCTAATTAATTATGAATATAATGCTAAAACTAACTTTTAAATTAGGCAAGTATCTAAGTTTTATCTTAATATTAATTTTTTTAAACAGTTGTTCTAGTAAAGATTCAGTATTTAATACTGAACTCAATCAATTGTTGAACAGTAGTAAAAGTAATGATATAAATGCAAGACAAAAGAAAATTTTTGATGAATTGTACGGTTGGGAAAAGGCAAAAAAGCAAGGCATGGAATATTGCCAAATGCTAAATAAGGGTATAAGCAAAGATGAAATACGAAGTCATAATATAGCAACTGGACTAGAGTTAATATCTCAAGGAAAACTTACACCTGAAGAATCGGCAGATATAGATATTATAAACATTTCTATAGAGTTGGCAGCACAAAAATCATATTGTCCCGATCATAGAGATGTTGGACAAATTCCTCTAAAAGATCGCTTAAAGTAAATGGAAAAATAAATCTAGGCTTTTGAAGCCTTTGATTTTAATAGTTGATTTTGTCAACACCTACACTTAAACACACTAAATATTTACGAATTATAAATTAGATATAATTAACCGCAGATGATGCAGACCAAGGCGGTTGATACCAAATTTTAGTCTAGATAGTCCACTATGCAATGACTAAAGTAATTTTTAATGTGTATTAAGAAAAGGGATTGAGTTTAGTATTGTTCAAAAATTCGCTTTATATTCTACTAATGCCTTTAGAAAAGCGTTATATGTTACATTAGTTGGACAATTGATAAATTGACTGAATAAGTCAGTTAGCTTATCTCCGCCTTTCGACCCAGGAATGAGTTTGAATGTTGGATTTCCCATAATTGATATTGTAGCTTCATGTTTCATGTTTTCTTGAATTATATCGGGAGGATTGGCTTGATATTTCGCCATTGTATCTTCTATAGCTCTATAGTATTCTTCAGAAGGTTCTATTTTATACAATAAAAGGTATTGTTCTATACTTGAAAAATAGTTCATAGTTTTTTGTCATTTGATTAATTACGTTTATTGAATCTCATGTTCATTTAAATATCTAACCGCAAATACACGTAAAAACGCTAATTTATCTGCGTTCATCTGCGTGCATCTGCGGTTAATTTTTATTGTTAAAACACAGCTTAATGCACCAACTCAATAGCCCGCTTCGTCAACGCCTCAGCAGTCAAACCATTAAACGCCATCAACTCACCAGCACTAGCTGTAGTCTCCCCACGCTTCCAGGCAAAAGTATCGCGCTTGCTGTTACTCCGCAACATGATGGGTTCTAACATCGAAGCCACACCACCAGTTACACCAATTAACGCATCACCATCAAATAATTCAGCGAATTTCGCATCATCAATGAAATTGCCATCAGCTTCAGAACAGGTATCCCAAGCAACATCATGAGGACGATATAAACGACGGGGATTAATTACAGAAACTATCTTCACTCCGATACCTTCTGTTTCTAAGAAAGCGGCGGCTTCAAATACGGGAATTAATGTCATGTCGCCAATGACAGCAAACACAACTTGCTTTCCACCAGGAATTTCATGCAACACTACTGCACCTTCCTCTAAACCTTGGCGGGTTTGTTCTAAGGTGGTGCGAATGGGTAAGGGTGATTTACTGGCGGTGATGACAATTCCTTTATTCTTAGTTGTCAACGCCCAGTCATAACAAACTTGGATACTGTTAGCATCGGGGGGGAATACAGGAAATACATTACCGTTCCGCATCATGGAAGCAAAGTAAGCTTCAATTTCTGGACGTTGGTGTGTCCAGCCGTTGCGTCCTTGTTCTAATGCGCCTGCTGTGAATAAGGTAATAGTTGAGGGAGTTTGACGGCGTAATTCTGCCATTGCTTGGGTGACGGTTTGCCAAATGGGTAAACCGTTGATGGCAAAAGATTCGTAGGAACACCACAGGGTTCTTGCACCCATCAAGGATAAACCAGCCGCTAAACCTGCACAAGCATCTTCACTTAAGGGTTCGTAAACTTGCCCGTTGGGTGCTTGGTTATATAATTCGTCGGTGGTGGGGTGGATAATCTTTAAAGCTTGGTTGATGTTACCTATACCTGATGCTTCGTTACCGTCGGCGTTGGTGACGAGGAAATTTTGGTCTTTCTGTCCGACTACACCGACTAGTCGTCCCATTGCGGTGGTTGAAACTTTGGGTTCGCCGCCTACTGCATATTCTTCTAAAGGTAATGTACCTAAATCTGGCAATGGTAACTCAAATTCTGTCACCACCGTTTTAGCGGCGGGGCCACCTCCGGCGCGTTCGGCGTTGGTTCTGACGATTTGCCAAGCTTCTGGGGGTAATGCACGGGTTTGGAGTGCGCTGACAATGTGGGGCGCGTCTAAGGTATCTTTCGGATAGAGGTTGTGAGATTTCGCACCTCTGGCGTGAACGCCTGCGCCTTTGAGTTGTTTGATAATAAAGACTGTGAGTTTTCCACTGAGGGCGGAACGGGCGGCTTTATCCATTGCTACGAGTACGGCTTTGGTAAAGGCAAGGCGTTGCTCGAAGGAAAAGGCGGTACTATCTACATAGTCTCCTGGTTGGTTTTGGTCGTCAAATTCTTTGGCATCGACTAAGATGACTTCCTCAAAACCGTTACCTTGCCAATAAGCTGTCATCTGGGCGTTGGTTTTCAGGGAAACCATGCTGTGATGTTCTTGGCTGTAACCGTTCCATACCAACACGGGTAAGAAGTTGGTGACGCTGGGATAGGCGGTGTTAAAGTGCGCCATTGAACTCATGATGTAGGGTTCACCTAGTCCACCGTCGCCCAGGGTGAAGGGGAAAAGTTTGTCTCGGTGGAGGAGTGCAGCCGCCATTGCAAAGTGCTGTCCTTGTCCCAAAGGCCCGGCGGGGGCGAGAATACCGGGGATGTAACCGGAAAGGTGTCCCAAAAGTCCATGCTTTTCGCGGAAGCGATCGCGCAATTGTTGTACTGTAAATATGCCCATGTCCTCTAATGAACGGTCAAGGAACATAGCACTATAAAAACCGGGTGCGTGATGTCCGACTTCTGTAATAATATTTTTATACCCCAGCATGACCAAAGCTGCGTAAGCTTCCGCTTGGCTAGCAAACCCGCCTGGGTGTCCAGATGCCTTACTGCCAGTGATTTGTAGAGTTAAGTAGCGCAAAGCATCAGCAGCCAGCAAAGTTTGATACACAGCTTGAGGGTCTTGAGGATCTGCGATCGCTACTTGTCCTGATGCTATTGCAGGAGTCGCACCATAAGTTTCAAAACTTGGTAGCACTTCCCCAAAATATTGAATCCCTTCGCAAAAATGTGGAAGTGCCGAAGATGCCTTTGGTGTGATTGCAGTCATGCTGAGTACCTTGTAATAATGACGAGTAAATATAGATGCTCGTTGAATTTAACAAAAATTTTACATCTTTAGGGATGTTAACAATTATCAGTGTTTTGTGATGCTAAAGATAAGTAGTTCAAATGGTAGGGAATTGGGGGTGTGGGGGTGTGGGGGTGTGGGGGAAACAAAAAGGACAAGGGAGACAAGGAAGTTTTACCTCAATGCCCCATGCGCCATGCACATCTAATATGATGTCTGGGAAATCACCCGTAATAAAGTTATCGGTGCATAAATGGGTGCGGTTGTAATGCCAAAAGTCATAAAAATTGAGCCACATCTGAGTTTGGAAGAGTTAGAGACAGGCTACCGCCAAGCGAAAGAACCAGTATTGCGGACGCATTACCAAAGCTGACTGTAGCTCTCCCTGTAGGAGTTGTACCGACAATTTTTATCCCGTCTTTTGTCCAGATAAAATGGTCAGACTATACATAAAATCCGAATCTTTCTAACGGGACTTAAACAAAAATTAAGCCCAAAAAGAGTATAATGCTTAACTAACATAGCTTTCACGTTAGAAAAAGCTCATGAAAGAAACCACTCCCACAGCGATGCCCCCGTGCTTTGAAAGATGGTGTCAAAGATTTGATGATGTGTTTACTCATAAAGCTCAAAAAAGAGAGTTTAGACACTATATAGGGGGATTACTGGGGGAAAGTGAGAGAAAAAACCTGTTTCAAATGGCGGATAATGCTGTAGGTGTAACTTACCACCGATTACATCACTTTTTGACCGAAGCACCTTGGTCTAGTGGGCAGGTGAATGAGCGTCGATTGGAAATCATGAATAAGTGCAGTCAAACGAGAATTAGTAGAGGTTTTAGCTTAATAATTGATGATTCTGGTCATAGAAAAAGTGGTAATTTTACTGCTGGTGTGGGGAGACAGTATATTGGAGAAATTGGCAAAACAGATAATGGAATCGTAGTAGTAACAACGCATTTATATGATGGCAGAAAAAGCTTACCGTTAGATATAGAGTTATATCAACACGCTGATTCTTTAGCTCAAGGAAAACAAGATCCTCTATTTGAGAAAAAACCAGAACTAGCAATCAAGTTAATAGATCAAGCCCTAAACAGAAAATATCAACCTGGGATAGTAATTGTAGATGCTGGATATGGCAACAATACATCATTTTTATTAGAGTTGGAAAAACGGCAATTAAAATATTTAGGAGGATTAGCTAAAAATCGAAAAGTAACAGTTAATCAAACAGATAATATTCAACAAACAATTCGGTTAGATGAATTAGCCCAGAGCTTACCCAAAGAGGCTTTCACAGAAATTCAAACAGATTTGGATAAACCCAAAACATTATGGGTAGTAACTTGTGAAGTGGAAATATCAAGTTTAACTGGAAAGCGAAATATTGCTATCGTCATGAATGCTTCTACTTTCTCAGCAGCCACCGATATTGACTACTTCATCACTAATATATCTTCATCAATTGTTACACCACAATGGATAGTTGATACATATTCTCAAAGGAATTGGGTAGAAGTTTTTTACAGGGAAGCTAAAGGATGGTTAGGACTTAAAGAATATCAAGTTCGTGATAAAAGGAGTTTACTGCGCCATTTTATTTTGGTTTTCTGTGCCTATACTTTTATTCTTTGGCATCAGTTAACTGGAGGATTAAGACGACGGTGGGCAAACAAACCTTTAAATACTTTTACTGAAGCTTTAGAAGCTTTCAGAACAGCCATGTCTTTTCGATTTATTGATTGGTTGAACTTAAATCGTGACGTGTTTGCTGCTTACAAAGCTAGTTTGGGTTACATTTGGGCTTGATTTTTGTCTAAGTCCCGCTAATTACAAAAAATCATGACACTTCTATCTTTCAACCTTTCAGAACTAGATGGTACTAACGGCTTTATCATCAACGGTATTCGCGCCCAAGATTTGTTAGGCGTGGTCAGTGATGCAGGAGACATTAACGGTGATGGTATTGACGATGTGATTGTTGGCGCACAAGGAGCAGATGTCAATGGTGATTCTTCGGGTCAAAGCTATGTGATCTTTGGGCAGCAAGGAGGATTTAGCCCTAGTTTAAACTTAGCAGACCTGAATGGCAGTAATGGTTTTGCACTTAACGGTATTAACTTGTTCGATTTGTCAGGAACTCCAGTCAGTGGTGCGGGTGATGTTAACGGTGATGGTATTGATGACTTGATTATTGGCGCATCACGAGCAGGTGTCAATGGCTTGCCTTCAGGTCAAGCCTATGTGGTGTTTGGTCAACAAGGAGGATTTAGCCCTAGTTTAAACCTAGCAGACCTGAATGGCAGTAATGGTTTTACCCTCAACAACAATGTAGCAGGATATGAGTTAAACTCCGTTAGTGATGCAGGAGACATTAACGGTGATGGCATTGACGATGTGATTGTGGGAACATCCCCATTCTCAACTAACCCAGGTCGAGCCTATGTGGTGTATGGTCAGCAAGAGGGATTTAGCCCTAGTTTAAATCTAGCAGACCTAAATGGTAGTAACGGCTTTGTTCTCAATAGCATTAACTTAAACGAGAGCGTAGCACTCTCTGTTAGTGCCGCAGGAGACATAAATGGTGATGGCATTGATGACTTGGTTATTGGCGCACAAAGATTTGGCAGTAGTCGGACAGGCCAAATTTATGTGGTGTTTGGCAACCAAGCAGGATTTAGCTCTAGTTTTGACCTTTCACGACTTAATGGCAGTAACGGCTTTATTCTCAACGGCACTGACGGAGATCGTTTAAGCTTAGTTAGTGATGCAGGGGATATCAATGGTGATGGGATTGATGATTTGATTGTTGGGGCATTTGGAGCAGTATCTAATGGTGTTGCTTCAGGTCAAACCTATGTGGTGTTTGGGCGACGGGAGCAATTTAGCCCTAGTTTTAACCTATCAAACCTGAATGGTAGTAATGGTTTTGCTATCAACGGTATTGGCAGTAGTGATTTATCCGGCATTGCCATTAGTGGTGCAGGAGATGTTAACGGTGATGGTATTGATGACTTGATTATTGGCGCACCCTTTGCTGACCCTAATGGCGCTTTTTCAGGTCAAAGCTATGTAGTCTATGGAAGGGAGGGGGGATTTGCTCCCAGTCTGAACCTAGCAGACTTAAATGGTGGTAACGGCTTTGCTCTCAATGGTATTAACTCAGAAGATGTGTCAGGAGCCTCCGTTAGTGGTGCAGGGGATATTAACGGTGATGGTATTGATGACTTGATTATTGGCGCACCCTACGCTGACCCTAATGGCGATTTTTCAGGTCAAAGCTATGTTGTCTATGGACGACGGGGCGGATTTATTCCCTTGGTGGATACGTTGGTTGATGAAAATGATGGTGATTTAACACCAGGGGATGTGTCATTGCGGGAGGCAATTTCTATTGCTGGCAATGGGGCAACGATCGCTTTTTCGTCTACTCTTAATGGTGGTGCAATTGCTCTAACTTTAGGTGAGTTGGAAATTACAAATAACATCACTATTAATGGTTTAGGTGAAAATAATCTAACAATTAGTGGTAGCAATGAATCTCAAATCTTCCGCATTGCTGGTAATGCAGAGGTTAATATTGATGGTTTAACCATTACCAATGGTTTTAGTGATACTAATGGTGGTGCAATTGATAATCGGGGTGTTCTTAATCTCTCCAATACCACAGTCCGTAATAGTTTCACAACAGCAGATGGTGGGGGGATTAACAATTTAGGAACGCTAAACCTGCTAAATACTACTCTCAGTAATAACACTGCTGGAATTAATGGTGGCGCGATTACTAACCGAGGAACTATCACAGCAACCAATAGTATTGTTAGTACCAACATAGCCCTAAATAATGGCGGTGGTATTTTTAATCTGAATGGCACATTACAACTGGTTAGTAATACCATTACTAATAATATTGTCAATAGCGGTAACGGTGGCGGGATTTACAGTTTGATTGGTCAGACAACGGTTAACAATACAATTATTGCCAGCAACTTTGATCAAGGTGGTGAAAGTCCCGATGTGAATGGACTCTTTACCAGCAATGGCTATAACCTGATTGGCATTAATGATGGCAGTATTGGTTTTGTTAATGGTGTAAATGGGAATATTGTAGGGACAAGAACAAATCCCATTAACCCGCTATTGGGTAGCTTAGAAAATAATCACGTACCTTCGATTATTGGCCCTGCATTTGATTCAGGTGATCCAAGTTTAACAGGGAGCGATCGCTTGGGAACATCTCGCCCTCAAGCTAATGGTATAGATATTGGCGCGGTAGAATTTAAATTACTCGATACCGTCACTGTAGATAATCTCACTGATGAATTTGATGGAGATTTAAGTTCAGGAGATGTATCTTTACGGGAAGCTCTTTTTATCGCAGCAGCAGGTGGAAATATTAACTTTGCACAAAGTTTAACGGGAGGAACTATTTCTCTAACTTTGGGAACTCTCAACCTCAACAGAAATATTACCATTCAAGGTTTAGGTGCAAATAATCTCACAGTAGATGGAAACAATACTTTTAGCATTTTCTCAATTAACAACAATGCAAACACTAATATCAGTGGCTTAACTCTGGTCAACGCTGATAATACTGCTATTGTCAATAACGGTACTTTAATCCTTAGTGATAGCATCGTCCGTAACAGTCGCGGACGGTTCGCTGGTGGCATCGAAAATCAAGGTAATTTAACCGTTATCAACAGCAAAATTAACAATAACATTGAAGAAGAAGGAGAAGGTGGTGGAGGTATTTTCAATCAAGGAAATACAACTTTAATTGATACTACCATCAGTAACAATAGTAGTGGTGGTATCCTCAATAATAGCAGTTTCATCCTCATCAACAGTACAGTTAGTAATAACAATGGTCGCGGTATTCGTAATAGTGGCACACTCAATTTATACAACGCCACCATTAGCGGCAATCAATCAACTAATAGCGGTGGCGGTATTATTAATACAGGAACTTTAAGAGTCACCAACAGCACTATCACTAATAACTCTGCTTCCCAAGGTGGTGGTATTGTCAACAGTGGTACTGCAATTCTTGGTAATACCATTGTGGCTGGAAACAATATCATTGACGGCAATGTAAATCTCGTCAATCATTTCGATGTTGAAGGAAATTTCATCAGTAATGGCAATAATTTAATTGGCAGTAATGAAGGTAGTACAGGTTTTATTAATACCAATAATGGCGATATAGTCGGAACTAACACCAACCCCATCAATCCCAGATTAGGAACTTTACAAGATAATGGTGGTGCAACATTTACCCATGCTTTGCTTGACGATAGTATAGCCATAAATTCTGGAAATAACGCTAATTTACCTGAAGATATAGCAGATTTAGATGGCGATAATAACATTAGCGAACCGCTTCCAGTTGATCAGCGTGGTGTTACTCGCGCTCAAAATGGTTATGTTGACATTGGTGCATTTGAATCAAATATTGAAACTCGCTCGATTGTTAGTTTCCAAGTTATTGACTCCCAAGCGAATGAAAAGGGTGGAAATTTTGGCAGATATACCTTAACTCGCACGGCCAGCAGAGAAGGATTGACAGCATTAACTGTTAATTTCAGTCTCGATGGTGGAAATACTGCCACTTTCAGCGATGATTACAATCTATTAGTTAATGGCACAGTTATTAATTCCATCAATGACAATTTAAGCATCACTTTTGCCCAGGGACAATCACAATTAAATATTGACTTAATTCCTGTTGATGATATTCTGCTTGAAGATGCAGAAACCATCACCATAAATTTAAATCAGGCTATAGAATATGCCGTTGATCCTAATAATAATAGCGGAACTGTAACTATTGACCCCAGTGATCCGCTTTCGATTGTAACTATCCAAGCTACCGACTCCCAAGCTAATGAACGAGGAGGAGATTTAGGGCGATATACCTTAACTCGCACACCCAGCGACGGAGAATTAAGAGAATTAACTATTAATCTCAGTCTCGATGCTGGAAATACTGCCACTCTCACTAATGATTACAATCTAGAAGTAAATGGCGAAGTTATTACTCCTATCAATAACAATTTCAATATCACTTTTGCAGAAGGACAATCAGAGTTAAATATTGATTTAATTCCTGTGAATGAGTTTGTTAATGAAGACGCAGAAACCATTACTCTGAACTTAAATCAGTCGTCAGAATATGCTGTTGATCCTAATAATAATAGTGGAACTGTAACGATTGCCCCCAGTGACCCACTTTCCATTGTTGCCATTCGAGCTATTGATTCCCGATCTTTTGAACGAGGAGGAGACATAGGCAGATATTCCTTAACTCGCACGGACAGCGAGGGAGAATTAAGAGAATTAACTGTTAATATCAGTCTCGATCCTGGAAATACTGCCACTTTTGGGGATGATTACATCTTAGAAGTCAACCGAAGATTTATTACTCCCGTTAATGGCAATTTTAGTATTACCTTTGCCCAGGGACAATCACAATTAAATATTGATTTATTTGGCGTTGATGACTTAATCACAGAAGATGCAGAAACCATCACTTTGAATATCAACGAGGCTTTAGGATATGCTGTTGATCCTATTAATAATAGTGCAACTGTAACTATGGCTGCCAGTGAGCAACCTATACCTCAAAATCATCCTTTATCTACTGTTGATGTAGGTTTCTACAGCGTTCCCACCTTTATAGATGAAAATAACGATGGTGATTTAGACTTATTCATCGGCGCACTTGACGGCACAATTGCTGTCGCTCACAATCAAGGTAGAGCTGCTATACCTAACTTTGCTAACCCCATCATTATTCGAGATGTGGGAAACCGTAGCACTCCCACCTTTGCAGATATTGCGACTGAAGTTACAGCAGCTTCATGTCCATAGAAAGGTGCAGCGATCGCCATGCCATAACTAGACCACAATTTCACTGTACCATCATCACCACCACTGACGATTTTGTCACCGTCGGGACTAAAGGCGACTGAGGTCACAGCCCCTTCATGTGCAGAGAAAGGCTGACCGATGGGTTGTCCTTGGTGATTCCACAATTGCACTGTACCATCATGATTACCACTGACCATTTTCTGCCCATAAGGACAAAAAGCTATGGAAGTGACAGCAATTTTCCCTGCTCGACCAAGTTGACGACGGCTCAGTTTTTTGTGTATATTCCACAACCGGACGGTGCCATTATGCTTGGCACTAGCGAGCAGCTTACCATCAGAACTAAAGGCAACTGAGGTGACAGTACCACCGTATAACCACAAGCGAAATTTTCTCCCCAGTTCCTCTTTATACCCCCAACAAGCCCGGATATCAATTAATTCACCTTGACGATTCCATAATCTGACTGTGCCATCTTCATGACCGCTAACGATGTATCCGTCGTTGGGTTTAAATGCCACTGATGTGACTGCACTGTTACCAGGACGAACGACAGAAAACCAGAGAAAAGGAAAACACAAACCAAAAAAACCAAATAAATATTTGTATGTAGTTTTAATTACATCGCCCAAAGGAAATACTATTAACCAAAAAACAAATAAGCCAAATCCTAAAAACCACAGGTTACGCCGCAGTAGTCGCCAGTATCCGCGTCCTAATTTTTCTCCCCGCCAAGGTGCGCCAATCAAATTTCCTTGCATATCCCACAAGCGCAAGGTTGTATCTTGAGAACCACTGATTATGTATTCTCCATCAGTGCTAAAAGCGATTGATGTGATAGCGCCCTCATGGCCAGTAAACGGTAAACCAATAGATTGGCCTTGTTGATTCCATAACCGGATAGTTCCATCCTCACTTGCACTGGCAATTAATTCACTATCTGGACTGCTAGCAATGGCTGTTACTCCAGCTGTATGACCCCGCAAAAGATTTTGCTCTCTAGCTATTTCGATCGCTTTGACTCCAGCTTCCTGAACTGGAGTGAGAATTTCTTCTGGTAATTTGGTCAAATTTTCACCCATAGTCTGAATTGCTAAGGCTAATCCCTCTACAGGCTGGACTCGGAGCAAATTTAGTATTTTTGCAGCTTGCTCTTGTAAAGTGGCTTTAGTCAGGGCTTTTTGCAAGGCGAGAATTTGTGCTTCTTTTTCTTGAGCTAGGCGATCGCGCTCGGCTATACTTGCATCAATATATGCGTTTTCTTCACAGGTCAAGTCTCGCAGTTGAGCAAATATTTGCTTTTCTCTGAAGCTAAAGATTTGTTCTAAGCGAGTTCCGCGCAAAAGTTCTTCCCTGGCCTTCTCCTCATCAATTTGGCGCAGTTTTTGCCAACGGTTAGTTTCATCTGCTAACCAATTTCTCAAGATAATCGCTTCTTCTTTATCCCGAATCCACTGCTGGAGTTTATCCCAAGAGTACAGTAAAATTTCATGGGCGATCGCGATCGTGGCATTTTTCTGATTTAGTGTCATCACCTCATCGCCATTGGTAGCTTCGTGACTACTCACCAATAAATTGGCATTAATAAAAGTTGTCAGTGTCCCCAATGTCTCAGTATCTTTGGCAAACTCACGACGATAAGCAGGACGGCTAACTGGTCTACGTCCAGACTCCGACTCGGCAATATTCACCAAGGTCAAGAAAATTTGCTGGGTGGCTTTTTGTTGGTTGGCTGCTAAATCGTTGTAAATTTCGTTGACTCGTTTTTGTAGCGCCCCTCTCACTCCACCAATAACGTTATAACTGGCAATATTCAGGTGTCGGTCTTGAATATGGGGGTAATTATTTGCCCCCATCAATTGACACTCCATCGTCCACAGTAAATTTAAAGTGTATTGCAGCAAAGGCAAATAACCTTTTTGTCCTTGGACATCTTGAATAATGCGTTCTACCAAACCTGTTTCAAACACTACTCCATGTAAAGCGGCTGGTTGTTCGATGGCTAAACGCAACTCATCCGGGTGCATATCTGTGACGAGATGAATATTGTTCTGATTAGCCAGCGCACCTAAAGTAGGATAGAAACTAAACTCCTCTAAAAAATCAGCCCGCATTGCCAGAACAATTCGCACCATGCTATCCCCAGCATTGGCAACTTGGACAATGCCATCAATGAAACACTGACGCATCTCGGCATCACTGCCATTAGTAAATAATTCTTCAAACTGATCAATAAAAAATAGCCAGCGTTCATGAGGTTTTTTGAGTGTGTGAATCACTTGCCAGAGGGTTTGTGAATTCACTTGTCGAGCGATCGCAGCTTCTGATTCTGTAAATCTGTAATCTTTTTCTTCGTTTTGCAAACACTGATACAGTGATTCAAAGGGGTGATGACGGGGAGTAAAAATAAAATTACAGAATCGTTGTTCAACTGTTAAAGTTTTTTGCAGTTCCGGTATGACTCCAGCCCTCACCACAGAAGATTTCCCACTTCCTGAAGCTCCCAGCACCACACTAAAGCTGCTATTGTTAACTGCATTCAATAACCTGGCAATCAGTTTATCTCGACCAAAAAAGTAATCGCGGTCTGTAGAGTTAAACCGCATTAAGCCTTTGTAGGGCGAAGATAATTTGAGGGGGCGTTGGGTAATTTTTTCGGTAGAAATTTGGATAATTTGGGTAGCAATTTGCGTAATCTGCTGTACGGGGGCAAAAGTCAAGACATTTCCTTGGCCACTAATACTGACATTTTGCAGCAGATTCTCTTGAGATTGGGGTGAGTCTGGTTGATTCATAAAGTGGGAATCCCCCAGGCTTTAGCAACTAAAGAAGCCACAGCTAAAGTAGGGGCGGCTAAGGTTTGGACACCTTCTAACCCTTGTTTGAGGGTAGCGATCGCCTGTCCGACTATACCTGGGTTCGGTTCGGGTGTTTTGAGTTCTGCTTCCACCTGGGCGACTTGGGCTGTAGCACCAGCTTTAATTAGAGGATCAAGGGCTTCACTTTCATGAATCGCTTGTTTGAGTTGCGCTAGGGAGTCCAAGGCTTGTTGTTTTTGTGGCGAAGTTTGTTGAGTAAAACTTTGAGAAAGTGTCACATTGCCATCTCGATTTTGTATAGGAGAGAAATTCAAAGCATTGTTCTCTCCTCCCATACTGGTACCACTAACAGTATTAACTTGGTTTTGCCCTGGTTGTGTATTTGGGGATTGAGTAGCTAAGACATTGGGTAGCTGAATTTGGAGTTGGGCTTTTTCTTCAGGAGTAAGTGCAGCAATGCTGGCTAAAACTTGTTCAACGCTCAACTTAAACATAGGCAGGGTAGAGAAATATCTCAGAATTACGTATAATTACGAAATCAATTTTCCTATCTTTGACAGGAACATACTGACTGAGATTATTCCCAAAATCTGCCATCAACAAACAATAGAATTATCCCCGTCCGAAACCGACAAGCATTTTCAGCGTTTGAATATAATGTCGTACAGTGACAGCAGAATTTCCACCAGAATCAAAATCACTACATACCATTCTACTCGCTGGCTACTACTATGCTGCATGAACTCTAGTACCGTTTGTGCGGTTTGGCTAATTAGCTCTAGTTTGCGTTCCAAGGCATTGTGACGCTCACGGATTTCATATTCATCCTCCAAGCGCAGATATAAGTTTTCTAATTGTGGAGATTCCCAGAGCAACTCAGGCTTATCGATAATCTCGACTCGACCCACTATCTTATGTTGAACTAACAACGTTGTTCCTAGTTGGCGCAGTAATTCCCGGCTCTGTTGCCTACTTCTGTTTTCACGCTGGAGACTAGCTGCAAACGGTTCAATTTGATCGAATACTGCCGCTATACTAATTTCATAATGAGATAGCACAACACTTTTGGCAAGAATATCAGCCACTATCTGCAAGCGTTCTACACTCAATTCATGTAGGAAAATTTTTCCTTCCTTGACTCGCTCACTTTCGGAAATATTGAGATGAACTTCCACTTCTTCTGTTTCAGGATCGGTAAAAGAGTCACTAACTTGAGAAGATAGTTGGGTTAAAAAGGCTACCTTCTCCACAGGCTCAAGGTTAAACAGAACAACTACACCATAGCCCAGCAGCACAGCACAACCGCACTTACCTGCTTTCACTATTACAGGCATAGTTGCCAAACATTCATAGTTTTCCAATCTCTGTAGATTAATCTTCTTACCAAGAAATAGGGCTTGTGCTTTAAAACTATCTCTATCACTAAAAAGGAGTTTCTGCATTGTTGCCCTATGCTAGGTTTTGCCTATTAATCTTGAGTGGTGGCAG
This sequence comes from Nostoc sp. PCC 7524, assembly GCF_000316645.1. Classification (NCBI taxonomy): domain Bacteria; kingdom Bacillati; phylum Cyanobacteriota; class Cyanophyceae; order Nostocales; family Nostocaceae; genus Nostoc; species Nostoc sp. PCC 7524. Next base: position 2,483,748 of record NC_019684.1, on the reverse strand, counting down.
CGCAATTGAGCCGATATTATGGATATTGCTACAATCTTAGTCTACCAATAGATGTGCTTGTATTCTTGTGACTTAGCTGGAAGTGCGATTACATACCAAAATTTAAAAAAAACAAAGCGATGTGGTTGATACCCATCGCTTTGCTCTCATCACCCTCTGGAGGCGATCGCACCCTGCCCAATTTCACCCCCTGACTCAGTTATCAATTCAATATAGCTCTAGTCCTGAGCATCATTATCAGATAGGACAAGCACTGCGATCGCTACGTGCTGATTAATCAAACAATGGATGAAGATGATCACTTACTCGGCTTGACAAAGGTCTTCTGGTAATCGCTGAATTACCCGTTGAAAAACAGATGGATCATCTAACCCTTGAGACAGAATTAATGCCCCTTGAATCATAATTACCGCATCTTCCCCTCGGTCATGGGCAAGTTTTTGATTCATCCCGGCTGCGATTAAAACATCAGCGATCGCATCAATCCATCTGTGCAGGAGTGCTTTGACTTGATCATGAAACACATCACGAGCCGAACCCAGCAACAAAATCGCAAATAGACAGGGTTGCTCTCCTCCTTCATAGAGTTCATCCAGGCGATCGCACATACGTCGCAACTTTGTTAGAGCATCCCCTTCACTCTGAAGTGCCGACAAAATATTTTGACCTAACCACTGCTGAATATAATCCAGCACCGTCTCCACCATCTCATCTTTACCACCGGGAAAATGATGGTAAAGACTGGCTTTACCCAAGCCCGTGGCTTCAGAAATTTTGGATAAGGTAGCACCGTCATAGCCATACTGGCGAAACAAACGCAAAAGGCAGGGAATATAAGTTTCTTTAGGCATTTTGTGAATATAAAAAGATTACCTGTTGACATTATACCAAACGTTCGGTACAGTATATTTATACCGAACGAACGGTACAAAAACCCATGAATCGCCTATTCCCCGATTTTTCATCTATCAAGCTGACATTTCCCAGTTGGGATGCCTTATGTACCCTCGCCCCTCTAGCATCTCTAGAGCGTGAATCCTTCCCAACTGACTGTTCGTTATTTACCAATTTGTATTTATCTCATCTGGAGGATTAACTCATGATTCAGCTCTATGGTCACGAATTGTCTGGTAATAGCTACAAAATCAAACTGATGCTGTCTGTGTTGGGTATAGACTACGAGTGGATCAAAGTCGATTTGATGGCAAGAGCGCACAAGCAACCGGAATTCTTGGCATTGAATCCTTTTGGACAAGTACCACTGTTAGTAGACGGCAATACAGTGCTGGCCGATGCTCAAGCAATTCTGGTGTATCTGGCACGGCAGTACGGTGGTGAATCATGGTTGCCGTTAGAGCCACAAGCAATGAGCCGGGTGGTGCGTTGGCTTTCTACAACCGCAGGAGAGATACGGCAAGGACCGGAATCAGCGCGTTTATACCACTTATTTAAAGCTACTAGCATTAATCTAGAACGGGCAATTCAAAAATCAGAGTTCATTTTGACCCAATTGAATGACCATTTAGCGAATCAACAATGGCTAGAGTTAGGGCATCCGACAATCGCCGATGTGGCAGTCTTCCCCTATGTGGCCTTGGCTGGCGATGGCAAAATCGACCTCACTCCTTATACCAACGTGTTGGCTTGGATAGATCGCATCAAACATCTCCCTGGTTTCGTGGGGATGATTGGCATTGAAGCACCAATTGCAGTCTAGGAGGGCATGATGCCACGTAAATTTGGTGAAATTGCCTTCACAACAGAAGTAAAAGCAGCCCAGGAACAGCGAGGCTCACGACAGACCTATGATCGCTATATCGCCAATGGCCCTGCTAATGATACCGTCACTCCCCAGATTGCAGAATTCATTGCTCAACTGGAAGGATTTTATCTGGGAACAGTCAGTTCCAATGGCTATCCCTACATCCAATTTCGGGGAGGGCCACCCGGTTTCCTCAAGGTGCTGGATGAAAAGACTCTAGGTTTTGCTGACTTTTCGGGTAATGTGCAGTACATTACTGTTGGCAATCTATCTGGTAATGACAAAGCGTTTCTGTTCTTGATGGATTATCGCCATCGCCGACGTATCAAGATTTGGGGTAGAGCCGAATACGTTGAAGGCGAATCAAGTTTATTAGAGCAGGTGCGAGTTCCCGATGATCCGGCACAGGTGGAACGGGCTATTTTATTTCATGTCGAAGCAACCAGCGAGAACTGTCCTCAACACATTCCCATCCGCTATTCCGAAAGAGAAGTTGCAGCCATGATAGCTCCTTTACAAAATCGAATTGCCGAATTGGAACAGCAGTTAAGCGAGCAAAATTCTTCTATCTGGGAAGCCAGCATCAACGATGTACCAATTCCAGAGTCAGACCGCAAGTTTCATTAAAACCATAGCAATAGAGACTGAAAATCTAGGACTGGAAAGAAATCAGATTAATCTCTCATCTGGGAAATAAAATAAATAAAACAATGAAACTTAACGCAGACTTGAACAAACGGGCGATCGCCTTTAGCAATGACTTACCCTGGGTTGATTCTCCCATGCCTGGTGTACAACGCCGAATGCTAGAGCGGGATGGTGAAGAAGTAGCGCGAGCAACTTCGATTGTGCGTTATGCTCCCGGTAGTTATTTCTCACCCCACACTCACGGCGGTGGTGAAGAATTCCTGGTACTGGAAGGTGTATTTTCTGATGAATACGGGGACTATCCTGCGGGAACTTATGTCCGAAATCCGGTGGGATCTATCCACACACCATCCAGTCACGATGGTTGCATCATTCTAGTAAAGCTCTGGCAGATGAGTTCTGATGACCAGCAACGGGTTGTCGTGGATACAAATCAGGCAGACTGGTTACCTGGCCTAATCGCTGGCTTACAGGTGATGCCGCTATATGCCTATGGTACTGAGAACGTGGCATTAGTGAAATGGCAACCCGGAACGCACTTTCAGCAGCATCGCCATTGGGGTGGAGAAGAAATCTTTGTCCTAGATGGCGTATTTGAGGATGAGTTCGGCACTTATCCCCAAGGAGCCTGGATTCGCAATCCTTCTAGCAGCGTACACACCCCGTTTAGCCGTGAAGGATGTCTTATTTATGTCAAAACTGGGCATTTACAAGTTACTGAAAAATCAAGAGATAGTAAATGAAATTCGTTTGACCATCACCTTTTGCCGGAAATCATCACTATAGGGTTTAGCCATCTGAGTTTGAATTGCAATACTAGGAATACTTCATAGTTTATGTCCTCATCTAATTGGCTACAGCTATAAATCTCCGAGTCGCTTTTGATGTTTTTTCACAGAAACGTTTATCAGCATTTCTTACAAAATTTCATACTTTAGCCTCAATGATTTCCACCAAGAGTAAGGTGATAGTCAGTCACAAATCAAGGCAAACTAAAACTAATTAAGAGGTGGGGTGAAAATTCTGTCATGGGTGTTTAAGGCTGAAACATATTTAATCAGCTCTAATTATTCTCAGACGAGCGGCTACACAGCTTCAATCGCAATTCAAGTAGGCCAATTCTGAAGAATTGCAGTTATAAGCAAAACCTGTAGCTAATTTTTTAATTTGCACCAGAACAATATCATGCTTGATTGGGTTATTCAGATCATTTCTTCAATGGGTTACCTCGGTATCTCGCTACTAATGCTGCTAGAAAATATATTTCCGCCTATCCCTTCAGAAGTGATTATGCCTTTGGCTGGATTTACTGTTCACAAAGGTGAATTAAGCTTGCCTGTTGTCATTTTGGCAGGAACCGTAGGTTCACTTTTGGGTGCATTGCCTTGGTACTATCTTGGCAAACTTGTCGGCGAAAGACGGTTGAGAAAATGGGTAAACAAACATGGTAAATGGTTAACTCTATCTGGTGACGAAATTAACAAGTCTAAGCGGTGGTTCAACAAATACGGTGCTGCTGTGATGTTTTTTGGTCGTCTCATCCCAGGTATTCGCACTTATATATCTATACCTGCTGGCTTTGAGGAGATGCCAGTATTGCCATTCTTGCTGTACTCAACAGCCGGAACATTGTTGTGGGTAGGTTTGTTAAGCTATGCCGGCTATGTACTAGGACAAAATTATCAATTAGTAAAACAATATCTGAGTCCGATTTCTGTAGTGGTATTGGTGATACTTGTGGTTAGCTTAGGAATTTGGTTTTTCCGTCGGCAGCGCAAAGCAAAGAAAAAAACTGAAAGTTAGGGGAGGGAAAGATTTGAAAAATCAACCAATCTTTTTTATTCATCAAATCACTATTAGGAATATATAAAAATATGACACGGCCTAATTTACCTAGCAAAATTCAAAAACCAGCAAAACAAGCAGTCTCCCACCCCACTTTTGAACGCTTGGCAAGGTTGGGTTACGCTACAAAGGGAGTAGTCTATTTTGTGATTGGCTTCCTAGCTGCACAAGCAGCTTTCGGCACAGGTGGCAGAACTACTGATAGCAGAGGTGCTTTAGAAGCCATAGTCTCCCAGCCTTTTGGGAAATTTCTGCTGACTATCCTGACTGTGGGATTGATTGGTTACGCACTCTGGCGGTTGGCAGAAGCTATACTCGACCCTGAAAACTATGGCCAAGCAATGGATACTAAGCAAGCGGTCAAACGCTTAGGTTACGCCTTTAGTGCTGTGGTTTATGGAGGTTTAGCTTGGACAGCCATAAAACTCATTATCGGTTCGAGCGGTGGTGGTGGCAATTCCACCCAGGATTGGACAGCACGTTTATTGGCTCAACCTTTCGGTCAATGGCTGGTGGGATTGGCCGGGGTAATTGTCATAGGCGTTGGTTTTTATCACTTTTACGAAGCATACAAGTGTAAGTTTCGTGGGCATTTTAAATTGCAGGAAATGTCTGCCAGTGAGCGAACCTGGACAATAAACGCAGGTAGGTTTGGTATTGCAGCTCGTGGCATAGTTTTTGCTGTGATTGGCATTTTCTTAATTCAAGCAGCACGTCAGTCTGATGCTAGTCAGGCTAAAGGTTTCGGTGAGGCACTAGCAACTCTAGCACAGCAACCTAAAGGACCCTGGATTCTGGGTTTAGTTGCTTTGGGACTGATTGCTTATGGTATCTATTCGTTCGTAGAAGCCCGCTATCGCAGAATTAATCATCAATAACTAGGGGGTCATTGTTCCAAAACAGGCTTTTTGTACGCTTGTATATTCGTTATTTTTATACCCACTAGCATTGGTTAATGCAACCAGAGAATCTGCTTTGAAACAACCTGTCTCATTCCACGTTCTAGACCAACAGTGGAATGCCGTCGCCTTTTTTCGCCCATCTCAGCGACCACTTATGTAGCAAATTAGTTTAGTTTCAACTGGTTTAACTTTGAAACTTCTTATTATTTCCCATATAGCCAGGAGCTAAACAGATGAGTCACCCTTGGCATGACAACATAGGTCAACAGTACAACCATGATAGCGGAAATGATTAATGAAATAATTAAAGGGGGTAAATTAGTAAGCAGAGGTGCTAGAAGCCTATTCAACAAGTTAATCAATACATATACAACAGCCCAAGTTAGTAATGCTGTTTTATAGCGTGGTGGAGTCTTTAATGGTTTACCAGGAAGGGAAAACCAAGCTTCTAATCCACTAAGCTGTTGAATATGAGGTTCAGATTGAACCAAATGTTGAGCTTGAGTGAGCCAATATTTGCGCTCATTTGACTCCATCCATACCTTTAAATTGTCATAGCTATCAAACCGAAAGATAATCACATATTCTGAACGCGCACCTGGTTGTGGTCGAATTACATTGGTTCCTAAGTGACCAAGATAAGTTCTAGAAACACCAGTAATATCTTTCAACCAAGCTTCATAAGCACTTTCGCATCCTGGTTTAACAATTTGTGAGATGACTACAGTTACAGATTGCTCCTCTTGTTCCATGTCTAAGTGACTCCTCAGCACTTTTTTGATGGAATGAATGGTTGAGTAATTCTTAAACTAAAGGATATCCAGCTTTACCCACCTCAATGCGGACAACGTTAGCAGGAACTACGCCTGTAGGTGGTGGTAAAAACATTCCTCCATTCATCACTACATAGATGGCAGTGCGGTCACTCTCTGTTTGACCAAAAGCAACTGCTGTACTGCCAATTACACCTTGTTCGGCTTGAGCAATGATAGTTGTACTGCCATATTGTGTAATCTTGACTACGCTATTGTAAATATGTGTTGCTCCGTACAGGTTGCCTTCCACATCAAAGGCAAAGTCATCAATATTAGTCTGCTCTACAAATATTTCTGGCTCACCAGGTTCATTGGCAGTACCAAGAGGAATTCGTAACAGCAACATTTTTTCCGTATTGGAAACGTAGAGAAAATTACCAAAACGCTTCAACCCATTAGCTGCCGGAATGACATTTTCTGAACTGCTACGAGCCAGTAAAGAGTGTGCGAGCCAGATGGTGCTAAGGCGTTGGGCAATATCAATTAACCAAATTGCACCCCGGTAAGAATCTGCCGTTAAATACTGAGTGTCAGAAAGAGGGGTAATACCATTGAGAAATATCGCATCTGGCAATGTTAGCAAAGTTTCTACCGTGCCATCTGCGGCAACAAGAGAAACTACAGGTATGGAATCAGCATTCCATCCAGTCACTACTAAACCACCGTCGCTGGTGAAAGCCAAACCACTGACTTTACCTGCAATGTTGGTATGAATTTGCTGATTGCCATCTGGGGTTATGCGAACAATTTGGCCAACCTCATGATTAGTCACAAATATTGTGCCATCTGGTGCGATCGCCAAATTTTCTAAAAAAGTATTAACTGGAAACGAGGTAATGATTTTGGCAGGAGCCAATTCTATTGGTGTATCTGCATAAATAGGGGGTAACATCGCTGAATTTCCCATAAAAACCTACCACTGTAATTGAATCGGCCCGCCAAACTGCCGCATTTCTGCAAAAAATTGTCCTTGCGCTCCTCCATCTGGTAGCGTTGCTAAATAAACAGCTGTTTCGGCTCCTTCTTCTGCCGTAAACGGTGCATTTTCGCCTCCCATGTCGGTTTTCATCCAACCAGGAGAATAAGCATTAACAAGAATATTATCACCTTGGAGTTCCCTCGCTAGAAGTACCGTTAGCGGGACTTAAACAAAAATTAAGCCCAAAAAGAGTATAATGCTTAACTAACATAGCTTTCACGTTAGAAAAAGCTCATGAAAGAAACCACTCCCACAGCGATGCCCCCGTGCTTTGAAAGATGGTGTCAAAGATTTGATGATGTGTTTACTCATAAAGCTCAAAAAAGAGAGTTTAGACACTATATAGGGGGATTACTGGGGGAAAGTGAGAGAAAAAACCTGTTTCAAATGGCGGATAATGCTGTAGGTGTAACTTACCACCGATTACATCACTTTTTGACCGAAGCACCTTGGTCTAGTGGGCAGGTGAATGAGCGTCGATTGGAAATCATGAATAAGTGCAGTCAAACGAGAATTAGTAGAGGTTTTAGCTTAATAATTGATGATTCTGGTCATAGAAAAAGTGGTAATTTTACTGCTGGTGTGGGGAGACAGTATATTGGAGAAATTGGCAAAACAGATAATGGAATCGTAGTAGTAACAACGCATTTATATGATGGCAGAAAAAGCTTACCGTTAGATATAGAGTTATATCAACACGCTGATTCTTTAGCTCAAGGAAAACAAGATCCTCTATTTGAGAAAAACCAGAACTAGCAATCAAGTTAATAGATCAAGCCCTAAACAGAAAATATCAACCTGGGATAGTAATTGTAGATGCTGGATATGGCAACAATACATCATTTTTATTAGAGTTGGAAAAACGGCAATTAAAATATTTAGGAGGATTAGCTAAAAATCGAAAAGTAACAGTTAATCAAACAGATAATATTCAACAAACAATTCGGTTAGATGAATTAGCCCAGAGCTTACCCAAAGAGGCTTTCACAGAAATTCAAACAGATTTGGATAAACCCAAAACATTATGGGTAGTAACTTGTGAAGTGGAAATATCAAGTTTAACTGGAAAGCGAAATATTGCTATCGTCATGAATGCTTCTACTTTCTCAGCAGCCACCGATATTGACTACTTCATCACTAATATATCTTCATCAATTGTTACACCACAATGGATAGTTGATACATATTCTCAAAGGAATTGGGTAGAAGTTTTTTACAGGGAAGCTAAAGGATGGTTAGGACTTAAAGAATATCAAGTTCGTGATAAAAGGAGTTTACTGCGCCATTTTATTTTGGTTTTCTGTGCCTATACTTTTATTCTTTGGCATCAGTTAACTGGAGGATTAAGACGACGGTGGGCAAACAAACCTTTAAATACTTTTACTGAAGCTTTAGAAGCTTTCAGAACAGCCATGTCTTTTCGATTTATTGATTGGTTGAACTTAAATCGTGACGTGTTTGCTGCTTACAAAGCTAGTTTGGGTTACATTTGGGCTTGATTTTTGTCTAAGTCCCGTTAGCCCGTTTACCCCGATTTTGGAAAGTCTATAGGAAGGAGCTAGGGGGTAATAGTCGCTAGTGATATTACTGAGAGATGCCATTTCGGTGGAAACATTGACGATGCGACCGTAGTGGTTAGCTTTCATTAATGGTATTAAAGCTTGAGAAATTCTCAGTACCGCCAGAACATTGGTGTTAAATGTAGCTTGCATCGTTTCTAACTGAACAGTTAATAAGCTAGATTCTTCCGGCTTGGCTGTGGGATTAATGCCTGCATTGTTCACCAAAATATCTAACTTACCATAGGTTTGCCGTAGCCATTGCGTAAACTCTGTCACGCTAGTATTACTAGTTACATCTAGCAAATGATAGTTCACATCAAGCCCTTCACTAGATAACTGCTGCTTGGCAGCAACACCGTCTGTTTCATTTCGACTCGTCAAAACAACGTGAATGCCAATTTGAGATAATTTCCGGGAAATAGCATATCCTAATCCGCGATTACTGCCTGTGACTACAGCAATCTTTGTTTGATGTGTCATTTTGATAACTTTCAACAACTTTTATTTTTACTTTACTGAGATGTTATAAATTAATCAAATTGATTGAAATAATATATTTAATCGATGGGATTAATAGATTTATCTGGCATTGATCTGAACCTGCTTGTTGCCTTTGAAGTGCTTTTTGAAGAAAAGAGTGTGACAGCAGCAGCAACACGATTGTATTTAGGGCAACCAGCTATGAGTGCGGCACTAGGAAGGTTACGCGCACTATTCCAAGATGATTTGTTTATCCGAATTGGCAGAGAAATGCACCCCACTGCAAAAGCACTCTTAATTGCTCCTAATATCAAAGCCGCCTTACAACAAATTCGGCAGACATTAGAAGCTAATCAAACTTTTGACTCAACTACTTCTAAAGGCACTTTTACAATTGGCAGTTCAGATTACACCAGCTATGTCGTGATGCCCAAACTTTTGGAAATCTGTCATAAAATTGCACCAAACATTGATTTTCGTTTGATTGGTTTTGCCAAAGACTGTGTAGGAGAACTACTAGAGCAAAGAGAAATTGATCTAGCCTTGGGTGTTTTCCAAAATCCACCCAGACAAACAATGCAGATGCCCTTATTTTCAGAACGCTTTGTCGGCATTTGTCGTCGTGGGCATCCCGTGATTACTCAAAATGTGATTACACCAGAAATTTTCGCTAATCTTCTCCATGCTCTTTTCACTATCAGACAAGATGAAGTGGGTGAAATCGACAAAGTGCTGTCTCAATACAATCTCCAGCGTCGCATTGTTTTGACGACTCCTCATTTACTACTACTACCAGCAATTATTTCATCCAGTGACTTGGTTGCTACTGTTCCATCACGATTGGTAGCACCCAAGGCTTATCTTGGCTCATTAGAAATTTTTCAACTTCCTGTACAAACACAACCGTGGATGATTTCAATGTTGTGGAGCAAACTTACAGATCAGGATCAGGCAATTTGTTGGTTACGACAGATGCTCAAAAGCGTTTGTGAGGAAATTTAATTTTAGTCTTCACACCTACAGAAGTAGTAGCAGATTCTCCCACATCACCAGAAACACCAGAGAATGAGCTGCAAACCTCAACGCCACCAGAACAACCATCTGCGGAAGCGGATGAACCGATTGAACTTTGCTCATCATTGCTGTGGGCAGACTTGAAAGTAAGATGTATAAGACGAACGCCATCACCTTTAGTGCGAGTATGCGAATACTGAGAACTTTAAGTATTCGCTATTTTGGCTAAAGTTTCCTCTAAGAAAATGACATACCAATTCAATATGGTTAATATCAAACTATTTCTTCATAATATGCTTTTTCAAAAGGTCAACCCCAAAATAGTTGTTTTTATAAAAATAATATCTGTCGTGCTTATGACTGGAGCAATTATCTTAGAATTATGGAATGGTTATACGTTGGTAAATAACAAGCCAATTTTAAATAATTTAACTATAATTTTTTGGATAGAGCGAATTGTTATCACCATCCATTTTTTAGAAGCCGTAATAGCAACTATTTATGCACCAGCGAAAAACAGGATACCACTACAATATGGTATTTATACTTTTTTTGTAGGCACAATTGGGTTGTTAGAACTATTTAATCAGGAAGAGATATAGTTTTTATTTAAGAAGTCAGAGGGCAGTCCCAATGAAAAAATTTCATCACCATGAATGAAAATGTGGTAACTTCCAAGATAAGGCTGATACAAGCGAGGTTGTTTCCTTATTAGAGCATCAGAGCCTGAAGGGCAGTCTAACCTGGATATCGAGAGGAATTACCAATTGTCGCCACTGAGCAATTTTTTGGTTTTAGTGAGCACGCAAGTCAGAATCTACTATTTAGATATCCACGTATTAGCCCCCTATCAATTTTGAAAGTTGTAGTAGCTCAAGAGATATGCAGGTAGTCTACAATCGTTGTGCAGGACTAGATGTACACAAAAAGACGGTGGTAGCTTGTGTAATTACCCCGAAGTCTTCGTCCGGATGGCACAAGGAAATACGCACATTCACTACAATGACTCAGGACTTGTTAAAACTTTCTGACTGGTTAACAAGTCACAATTGTACTCATGTAGCAATGGAGAGTACTGGAGAGTACTGGCGACCTGTATTTAATATCCTAGAAGGAAACTTTGAAGTTATGTTAGTTAATGCCCGTCATATAAAAGCGGTGCCAGGACGCAAAACAGACATCAAAGATTCGCAGTGGATTGCCGAACTACTACAACATGGGTTGTTACGTGCGAGTTTTATTCCCCCTGTGGAGCAAAGAGATTTGCGCGATTTAACTCGTCATCGTAGCAATTTTATTCGCGAAAGAGTTAACTTAGTGAATCGAGTCCAAAAAGTGCTGGAAGCTGCTAATATCAAACTTGCCTCAGTTGCCAGTGACGTAATGGGTGTGTCAGGACGAGCAATGCTAGCTGCGATTGTTGAAGGTAGCGCTAGTCCTGAACTGATGGCGGACTTGGCAAAAGGAACCATGCGAAAAAAGCACGATTTACTGATTCAAGCACTTGAGGGTAGAGTTCGTCCTCATCAACGATTCATTCTTGCACAGCTACTGTGTCAAATTGATAGCATAGACGAAACAATTAAATGTTTTGACCAACAAATTGAGGAATATTGCCGCCCTTTCGACCAAGCGGTTGAGTTAGTTGACACCATACCTGGTGTTGCTCGTCGAACTGCTGAGATCATTGTCTCGGAAATTGGCACGGATATGAGTCGCTTCCCAAGTGCCGAACATTTGGCTGCTTGGGCTGGGGTTGCCCCTGGAAACTATGAAAGTGGCGGTAAGAAGCTTTGTGACGGCACTCGCAAAGGTAATCGAGTTTTACGAACTATTTTGGTTCAAGCTGCCCATGCTTTGGCTCGAACTAAAACTTACCTTGCTGCACAGTTTCGTCGTCTGTCGGCACGACGCGGAAAAAAACGCGCTGCGGTTGCTGTTGCACATTCTATTTTAACGATCGCTTACCATCTCATATCACGTCAAGAACCTTATAAAGATTTAGGAGCTGATTATTTCGACAAACATCGACATGTAAGTGTCAAGAAACGTTTGATTAAACGCCTAGAAAAACTTGGTTATCAAGTTAGTGTTGAACCTGTTCCGGTCGCAATTTAAACCTGTAATCAATATTTTGTTTCGGCTGTGTCGCCATTCAACGACAATAGCCACATACTTTCTTTAGTTTTTTACCAAAGTTTGATTTTCAAGTCAGAAGGAATCCCCATAAATGAATTTAGGCTCCTACGTGGATAGTGCGATCGCTTCTGATACATCTGCCACTACTTGTGCCTCTGGCATCAATTCTATAATTAAATTTTTATAGCCTTGCCATAAATCTATACTGACTTCTTCTATCTTCACTAAAAGGTTTCTTGCATACTTCGCATTTAAACTGCCGTCTATTTATTTCTAAAAATACTTGTTGTTCACCCCAGGACAAGTCTTTGATTATATGTCAATACGGTTCAGTTAAGGTTTTGATCCCCCCTAGCCCCCCTTCAAAAGCTATGCGTTACCCACATCTTTCTTTACAATCTTAAAACCCTTGCTCTATAAGCATCTTAAGGACTGAAACTTTAAGCATACTTGACAAATCATCATTTATTCTTCTCGCTAAAACAGTGTTTTTATTGAGAATGAAAAACGAACGAATCAGGGTTCTAGAGACGTGAGTTCATACTCTCGAAATGTTAAGAAAGATGTTTATAATGGATAGCTTTTTTAAGGGGGGTTAGGGGGGATCTGAATGTACTTAAAGTCACAGCCAAAAACTTTTTAAACAACCTCTCAAGTAGAATAGGTCTCACCGCAATATTTTTATAAGGATTTTTACACTTTTTAATTTTATTTATTGTGTTTTTAGCATATTAGGTACTGAAGAACCATACTTTTTAACCTTAAACTGAAATTCCATTAAACTCTAATTTTTGAGAGTTAAAGTCTCACCAAGGCGTTTAGTAATTTTGCTGATTCAATACATTAGATACAGTTCGCATAGTATAGCAAATCACTTACCATAATTACTTTCTTCAAAAAAACTTAAGTATATTTACCAAATTATTTACGTATTCTTTATGAAAAATTAGCATTGGCTTCGTGACTAACTCAGTATAATCTTTATTGTTTCGCGCCAAATCGCACTTATTTTTATTTGTACACCTATAAATAAATACGGAAAACTGATTACGTCAATTTTTCGGATTTACATGGTTGTTTGTCATGTGTAATCAAACAGAAAACTTTGTGAGGTGGCATCCTAGCAACGTCTCTGGTTCATCCACAAATTGACAAATAATCAGGATTGAGGGCATTTACACCATCAATCAAACAGTACCCAAAAAAAGTGTAAACGCGATCTCATAGTGACGTAACCAGATACTAGGGTGGAAATCCCAAATGTATAACGAATTTAACGTTTTTGACCAAGGTAACTCCTCCCTCGATTTTCAGTATCCACTTTTGGATCAATCTTTATTTCCGTCGCCTGAACGATTGAGAGAACGGCCTTCTGGTCTGATGAGGGTTGACAATATAGAGATTCCGTCACTTACGCCTACAACCCTAGCACCGAATTTCGCTATTCACTCTAATTTTTCTGGGTTACATTCGCTAGTAGATCCTCTGGTGGGAACATCACCAGTAGTTAATAGGGAAGCCATCAACCTCGCACTTTCACAGGTGGGTCAATCCTTTGAGGATTTTCTGCAAAAACCAAATTATATTGACAGCTTACAAGTAGCCTTTGGCTCAGGATGGCAACAAGAAACAGCCACAGCCCTGATTAAAGATTTAGCTCAGGGTCAAAACTTACTAGCAATAGAAGTTGTTACAGGTCAGGAACTCGAAGCCCAAGGTGCTTTTAGTCAGCAGACAAATACAATTTATCTGGCACAAGAATTTGTCCAACAGAATCCTACAAATGCGATCGCCACAGTTCTCACTGAAGAACTCGGACATTATATAGATTCACAATTAAATCCGGTTGATACTCCTGGAGATGAAGGAGAGTTATTTGCTGCAATTGTTGATGGGGTTGAGTTAACACCAGGACAACTGCAAGCCATCAAAGTAGAAGATGACCACAAGATAGTCACAATCAATGGTCAAACTTTGCTGGTAGAACAATCAGTTAACGAAATTGTTGGCACAGGTGGACGTGATGTTTTAACAGGTACACCATTGAGCGATCGCATCATTGGAGGTACTGGTGCAGACATCATTACAGGTGGGTTAGGTGCTGATGTATTTGTTTACCAAAGCATTAGGGATGCAGGCGACACCATCAAGGACTTTGAACTGCGTCAGGATGTGATTGACGTAAGCCAAGTATTGAGTAGTTTTGGCTATCAAGGACTCAATCCCATTGCGGATGGTTACATCAAATTCAGCACTTATACAGGTGGCACAATTATTCTCATAGACAGTGATGGTACAGGGTCACTGTCAGCTAGACCTTATATATATGTAGAAAACGTTACGCCAAATGACTTAAGTAGCTATTCTAGTCACTTTATACCCAATCCTGGGGAACCGCCACAGATAGAAGCAAACTTAGTCAATGATACAGGAGTCAGTGACAGCGATCGCCTCACCTTTGACCCAACAATTAACGGTAAAGTAACTGCAACCAGCAATCTCGTCAGTCTCAAAGCTGGTTTAAATAATCAACCAGTTACGGTAGATATTTTTGATACACTACAGCCGGATGGCACTTTTAGTTTGACTTCGGCACGGTTAAGACAAATTAACGGTGGTAGTCTCAATGATGGTGCGTACACATTAAAACTCCAAGCTATCGATAATAAAGGCAATATCTCCAGTGTCTACAGCTTCAATTTTGTTCTAGACACAACCGCACCAAATTTAAACCTACAACTTGACCCAGACTTTGATTCTGCGCCAGTGGGAGATTTGCAAACTAACTTTGAGACAGTCAACTTAGTAGGGACAACAGAAGCTAATTTAATTGTGTCCTTGCAACAAACAGGAGTTAGCAATACAAGCAATAATCTAGGACAGTTTAGCTTTGCAGATATCTCACTCACTCAAGGAAATAATCTGTTTACTGTAGTTGCAAAAGACTTAGCAGGGAATCAAGGGGAGTTTAGTCAAACATTCCAACGCTTAGTTCAACCAGTCAACGCAGCACCGACAAATCTGAGTCTGATTCCTGCTAGTAGTGCAGAGAATGTGCCAGATAATACCACCATTGGTACATTCACCACAACTGACCCTGATGTTGGCGATACCCATACTTACAGTCTAGTTGCTGGTGAGGGTGATACAGATAATACAGCATTCACCATTGTTGGCAATGAACTGCGTATCAATGATTCACCGAATTTTGAAACTAAGTCAAGTTATAGTATTCGTGTCCGTACCACAGATGCTGGGGGATTGAGTTACGAACAAGTCTTTAATATCAGCATTACTAACGTTAACGAAGCACCAACCGATATTCTGTTGGACGGGGATAAGGTAGAGGAGAATGCAGTCGGAGCAGTGGTGGGGACAATCTCAGTAACTGACCCCGATCTGGTAGCAGATTTCCTCAACAACACCGTTACTGTCAATGATGACCGCTTTGAAGTGGTTAACAATAATGGTACACTCCAATTGAAGCTCAAGGATGAGCGTAACATAGACTATGAAGTTGAAACCACAGTTCCCCTCACCCTTACAGCTACTGATGTCAGCGATAGTTCCCTAACCTACAGCAAGAACTTTACTATAAATGTCACTGATGTCAATGAAAACGTTCAACTGCCAACGATTAGCGCAGCTCTTGCTAATGATACGGGAGTAAGTAACAGCGATCGCCTCACCCAAGATCCCACTGTTAACGGACAGATCACAGATGCCACCACTTTACAAGGTAATCTTAACGGTAACGGCTTTGTTGATATTAGCGATGCGTTGAATGAAGACGGCAGTTTTACCATCTCTTTGGAACAGTACGATGTCTTAAGTAATGGTGCTTTGCCAGATGGAGATTATACCCTGGAATTAAAAGCCAAAAATATCACTGGGCAAGAATCTGAGATAGTAACGATAAGCTTCATCCTTGATCTGACACCTCCACCCCTAACATTTGGGTTAGCTCCCGAAAGTGATACAGGAATATTAGGGGATGGAATTACAAGCGATCGCTTCGTTACTCTGGAGGGACAAACCGAGCCAGGGTTAACAGTGGCGTTGCTAGAAACCCAACAAATGCTCACGGCAGATAGTCAAGGGAATTTTAGCTTTATTGATGTTCCCATGCCAGTAGCAGGCCAAGCACCTTTTACGATAGTGGCAGTAGATACAGCCGGAAATCAAGGGCGATCGCAACAGTTTTTGACCAGAGAAGGAATTAACGGCGCACCCGAAATTACCAGCACGCCTGAAAGTATCTTTGATACCCAAACTCAATCAACCTATACTTACCAAATTACAGCCACCGATCCTGATGGGGATGATCTGACCTATACGCTGCTGAATGCGCCTTTGGGAACAGAGATTGATGAGAATCGAGTTTTAAGCTTTACCCCATCAGCAGATTTAAAGCCGTTTTATGAATTTACCGTAGAAGTCAACGATGGTCGTGGTGGAACAGATATCCAAACTTTTACGGTAGAAGTTCCGGCTTTTGCTAATTTCGGAACAATTAGAGGTATTAAATGGAATGATTTAAACGGGAATGGGGTTAGAGATAATGAACTGGTACAAGGAGCCAATCCTGATGTTGTCTACGTTTTAGATGTATCAGGGAGTGCAGATTTTGGTTTTGTCGGTTCTCCCATTGGTGACTTTAATGGCGATGGTTTAGAAAATACGAGGTTAGATGCAGAAATTGCTGCCTTTATTGCTCTTAACCAACAATTGAATAGTCAAGGACTGGGAGATAGGGCGCAGGTGGCCATTGTTGTGTATAGTGGGTTTGCAGCTCATGCAGACATGAACTTAGGCACAAATGGTTTACAGTTAACCACCACACTAGGCACAGACAGCAATAGTGATGGGACAACCGATGTAGAGGAAATATTACGCTCCATTCGCTCTGGAGCATTTGGTGTGGGCAACAACACTGGAACTAACCCAGAAGTGGCACTACGCAAAGTGGAAGAAACTTTTGCTTCTATTGGAACACAGACAGGTAATGGTAACGTAATCTTCTTAACCGATGGAGAACAGAACCGGGGTGGATCAATTGTTGATGAGGTAGAACGTCTAAAGGCACAAGGATTTAATTTGTCTGCCTTTGGGGTAGGTAATGATGCGTCTTTGAGTGTGATTCAAACGATTGACCCTGATGGCACAAAATTTACTTCTATTGATGACATATTAGATGCGTTTGGTGGTATTGGGGAAGGCAGTAGAAGTGTTTTAGAACCTGGTTTAGCAGGGGTTAGTATTTATTTAGATATTAATAATAATGGCATACTTGACTCTGGAGAACCCGTCCAAGTCACGGCACAAGATGACCCCAACACCCTTGATATTGATGAGACAGGGCAGTATGAATTTAACAACCTTGCACCTGGAACTTACATTGTTCGTGAAATAATACCAGATGGATTTGAACAAACATTTCCTCTGAGGAATGTAACTCGGCCTGGTGATGGTTATGCCGATATTATTTTAGAATTTGTATCTGGCGGTAATGCTCCTTCTCCTTTAATAGAACCTTATGGTTCTACAGGCGGCTTACCATCTGGTTCTCCTTTTAATGGTAATGGAAGATACACAGTTGAACCAGTCAACCCAGAGGTGATTTTAGGTGCGCCACCACCAAGCCCTATTATTGGTCGTAATCCCGAAGTAGACTGGTTAGCTTTACCGCTAGGTTCTTACGTCACTGTTGGTTTTACGGATGAAGTTATAATTGACGGGCCAGGGGATGATATTTTCATTCGCAGTTTCGATCCTATAGATTCAGCGAATGAATTTGCTGATGTTTTTGTTAGTAGTAATGGGATAGATTTTGAACTTCTTGGTACAATCAACCAACGAGGACTGGTTTCTCTAGATTTAGCAAATATTAATTTTACCAAACCAGTAATAGCTGTTAGGGTACAAGGTTTAGATAATAGAGGAACTTCTCCGGGATTTGATTTGATTAGTGTAGAAGTATTACCGGGAAGTATTGCTAGCCCTGATTTCTATACTGTTCAACTAGAAGCAGGAGAAATTGTTGAGAATATTGACTTTGGTAATGTTCAAATTGCCATAAATCAAGACCCAATTATTACTTCAACGCCCATCATAGAAGCAGTTGTGGGTCAACCTTATGAATATCTTGTACGGGCAAACGATCCTGATGGAGATCCGCTTACTTTTAGCCTTAACCAAGCCCCAGAGGGAATGGTTATTGATCCTCAAACGGGTCGCATTTCTTATACACCAACAATAACAGCTATTACGTCTAATTTTGACACCTCTGATAGTCAAATTAGGCCTGGTGCAGATAATCAAGCAACTTTTACTAATATCAGTCAATTTAACTTTACAGACGCAATCAGTGACTATGCTATAGGTGAAGGATTTAATGTTTTTACTAACCTACCAGTAGGACCTGTATTCCGCAGTGCTGTTAGTTTCGATTTGAGTTCTTTGAGTAGCCAAGTTACTTCTGCTAAGTTGCAATTGCTCAAGAATCGTACCAGTGGAGACCCGATTGAAACTTTAGGATTATTTGAGGTTACTACTGAGATCAATCAGCTTTATACAAATAGAATCGGTCTTGTATCACCAGAGATTTTCGAGGATTTAGGCACTGGTACAAGCTATGGTACTTTTGATGTGGCAACAGGGGGAAATCCCAGCGAAATCCTAGAATTTGAACTCAATGAAGCAGCGATCGCCGCTATTAATGCAGCTAGTGGTGATTTCTTCTCTATCGGACTTGCTCTTTTGAGTGCTAACCCCAATAACACAACACAAGCAGCCGAATATCTTTTCGCCTTTAGCGGTAATGCAGGAATTCAGCGACTGGTATTGGAAACCGAGAATAAGGAAACAGTTGAAATCCTTGTCAATGATGGTAAAGGTGGTGAAGCAGTCCAGAACTATACCTTAAGTATTGTTGAAAGTTCCGATAACCAACCGCCTGTTATTACTTCTACCCCAACAATCAGTATTGCGCTAGGAGAAACTTACGAATATCAGATAGAAGCAACAGATCCTAATGCAGACTCTCTTACCTACAGCTTAATCAATTTCCCTGATGGGATGGAAATTGACGAATTTGGAAAAATTACTTGGATTCCTACAGAAATTGGGGAATTTACGTTAGAAATTGCAGTCAGTGATGGCAGAGGTGGAGCTGATACTCAGATTTATAGAATAGAAGTAGTTAGAGACTTAGCTGAAGACACCGAAGCTCCTCAAGTCAATCTCAGCTTCAACAGTACGGTATTAAAACTGGGAGAAACACTAAACTTACAAATCCAGGGTTTTGATAACATTGGCTTGGCTGATTTAGACCTTTCTTTTAACGGTAATTCCCTAGTTCTTACCCCTGATACTGTTACTAATGGCTTAATTAATACTGCTTCTATCACCCTCAACAAAACTGGGGTATTTGAAGTAGTAGCAACAGCTACTGATTTTTCGGGTAATACGGATACAGAAACTATCTCTATACGAGTAATTAACCCCAATGATACACAAGCACCAATCACGGAACTCGATTTGAGTGGATTTGACCCCCTCAATCCCGTGATTAGTGAACTTACTGATATTGTGGGAACAATTAATGATCCAGATTTGGAATTTTACCGGGTTGAACTTGCACCTGTTAGCTTGATTAACCTGAGTAATCCCGCAGCTAACGACCCGGATTACATCACCATTGCGGAAGGAAGGGCTAATGTTGATAATGGCGTATTGGCTCAGATAGATCCCAATTTGTATCGTAACGATAGCTATTACATCAGGGTTTATACTCAAGACTATAGCGGTAATGCCAACGTTCAAGGTGTGGTGTTGGGTATCAATTCCCAAAATAAACCAGGACGTTTCGCCTTAGAATTTACCGATTTATCTATTCCGTTAACAGGAATCCCCATTGAAATACAACGTCGTTACGATAGTCTGGATGCGAAATTCTCTGGTGACTTTGGTTACGGTTGGAGTTTAGGCTTACAAGATGCTCAAATTCAGGAAGCTGCACCTACAGGTGTAGATTTAAGCCGTGATAATTTCTTTGGCGGTAACTCCTTTACAGTTGGTACTCGCGTTACTTTAACTACACCAGATGGTCGTCGTGTTGGTTTTACCTTTAATCCTGTCCCTGACTTAGCCGGATTGCTGGGTGTGCGTTACAAACCCACATTTACACCAGATGCTGGTGTTTATGACAGGTTGGAGGTAGACTACACACCTTTGAGTATTCGTAGTGATGGTTCTGTGGGACTATATCTGTTTGGCTTTACCTACAACCCCTCACAGTATCGCCTCATCACTAAGGACGGAACTACCTACCGTTATGACCAGTACAAAGGACTACTAGATATTACTGACCGTAACGGTAATAAGCTAACTTACACTGATGCGGGAATTTTCAGTTCTACTGGTCAATCCGTCAATTTTAACCGAGATGCCCAAGGGCGGATAACCGAGATTATCGATCCGGCTGGTCAAGGGATTATCTACAATTATGATGCTCAGGGTAACTTAGTAAGTGTGACTGACCAAGCAGGATTATCTGCTACTCATACTTACTCTGATAGTCGTCCTCATTACTTAGAGCAAATCGTAGACCCAAGGGGCAACATAGTTATTAAAACCGAGTATGATCCTCAAGGGCGAGTTATTGGTGTTACGGACGCATTAGGCAATATTATTTCCAACTCTTATGATGTCAATGCCACTGGTTCCAGCAAAACGCAGATTGACCCATTAGGTAACACTACAACAACCGTATGGGATGACCGAGGCAATGTAATCTCGATTCGAGACCAAGTTGGTGCAATCACAACATTTACCTACGATGCCAACAATAATCCTATTACTGTCACTGACCCCAGAGGCTTCACAACAACTCGGACATTTGATACCAGAGGAAATCTTACTAGTATTACCAATGCTTTAGGAAATAGTCGTACTTTTACTTACGACCAGTTCAACAATGTCATAACAGACACTAATTCATTAGGACATATAACTCAATTTATTTACGATGCCAATGGTAATTTAGTTCAAGTAATTAATGCCACAAACCAGAGCAACCGCTTTACTTATGACAATTTAGGTAGAGTCAACAGCTTTATAGATGCAAATGGCAATGCAATAACTTTTAGTTACGCCAATACAACATTAGGTAAACCAACTCAAATAACTTTCTCTGATGGTAGTACCCAGCAAATAGAATATAACCAATTTGGTCAAATTACTCGCCTTGTTGATGAAAATGGTCATGCAACAACTTATATCACCGATTCCATCGGCAGGTTAATAGCTCAACGTGACCCCTTGGGTAATGAAATCACTTACACCTATGATGCTCAACTAATCACCAGCGTCACTGACTCATTAGGTAATGCTGAAAGTTATGAATACGATAATGCAGGTCAGTTAATTCGCCGCATAGACCCATTCAATGGGGTTACACAGTTGAGTTATGATGCTTTGGGAAGACGCATTAGTGAAACCGACCCATTAGGAAATACAACAACCACGACTTACCGGGGTGATGGTTTAATTACAGCAATTACTGACGCTGCTGGTAACACAACTTATTTTGAATATGATTTAGCGGGGAATCAAACTGCTGTAATTGACCCGTTAGGAAACCGGACAGCATTTACTTATGATGCTCTGGGACGGCAAATTATGCAAACTGATCCCTTGGGTAACGTCACTACATACAATTACGACGCGGTGAATAATTTAATTGCAATCATTGACCGTAATAACCGTCAACGCACCTTTACTTATGATGCAGTTAATCGTTTGTTGCAGGAAAACTGGTTAGTTGACGATACCCCAGTTCAGATAATTAATTTCACTTATGACGCTGTAGGTAATTTAATTTCAGTAACAAACCCCGATATTACCAATACATTTGTCTACGATAGTCGAGATAGAGTCATCCAAGCTAGTACAGAAATATCGGGATTATCACCTGTAGTGTTAACCTACACTTACGATCGCACAGGTAACAGAATATCTGCTAGTGATAACTTGGGAGTCAGTGTTAACTCGACTTATGACCCCCGTAACTTATTAACTAGCCAAACTTGGCAGGGAACAGGGATTGATCCCGTACGTATTGACTATGCTTACAATAGCAGAGGCGATCGCACTCAAATTCAACGCTTCTCAGATTTAACAGGAACACAACTTATTGGTAGTAGCACATTCAACTATGATGCACTGCAACGTTTAACAGAGATAACCCACTTCGATGGTGCTGGTTCTACTCTGGCAAGTTACAACTACAACTATAATGCAGCTAGTTTGATTAATAGTGAAATCTACAAAGGACAAACCACAAATTACACTTATGATAGTGTAAACCAACTCACTAATGCTGACAGGTCTATACTGCCGGATGGAAATTATAACTATGATGAAAATGGCAACCCCATAGGCAACGGTTTTGTTGTTGGTGCTAATAATCAAATATTATCCGATGGCACATTTAACTACAGTTATGATGCTGAAGGTAGTTTAGTTACTAAGACTAATATTGCCACAGGTAATGTAACAAACTATGTTTATGATTTTCGTAATCGGTTAATAGAAGTTGTAAATAAAAATGCTGATGGCAATACAACTCAATTTGTAGAGTTTAAATATGATGGCTTTGGTCGTCGAATTTCTAAAACAGTCAATGGTGAAACAACTTATTTCATCAATGAAGGTAATAATCTCTGGTCTGAACTAAATGAAGTTGGAGAAGTGATTAATCGCTACTTACACGGTGCGAAGGTAGATGAATTAATTGCTCGTTATAGTCCCAATGAAAGAACAAGTTGGTATTTAACTGACCGTCTTGGTACAGTACGAGATGTAGCCAATACTGTTGGTGAATTGATTAATAGTATTGACTACAATAGTTTTGGACAGATTCTTGCTCAAACTAATCCCAGTGCTGGAGATAGATTTACATTTACAGGGCGAGAATACGACGAAGAAATAGCACTGTACTACTACCGCGCTCGTTACTATGATGCGAATTTAGGCAGGTTTATCAGTCAAGATCCTATTGGATTTGCTGGACAAGATGTCAATCTTTACCGTTATGTAGGTAATAATCCTGTTAATGCAACAGATCCCAGTGGATTAATCGCAGCTATTGAGTACAAGATAATTATTGATCTGTTTGTATTAGGAGAACCAGGCTCTTTTATTGGTGCATTGATTGGTTTTCTACAAGGATTTGGTGCAACAAACCTTGTTTTCATCGGTAATATCCTAGAAATTGCTAATGCAGGAGGTGACGTTATAGCTGAATGGGGTACTGCTATTGATAGAACTATAGAAAAAATGGAAGAGATTCAAAATGAACTATCCCGTTTTAACGCCGTAGATATAAAACAAGGATTGGTATCTGGTTTTGTTGACGGTGCGGGTCTAGATGTGGTTAAGATTCAACTAAAAATTCCTGATTTAATTGTGTCTGAAGATGATCCTTTCTTTGGTGAAATTGATTTGCTAGAAAGAGGTGGTGCTGCTCTTGGTATCCCGACTTCTATTGATATTCCCCTCAAAGGAGGTGGTTTTGAAGATGGTTATCGAGAAGCAAGAATATATTTAGAGTCACTGAATCCACGCAGATAACCATGTTTTGATTTTACTGGTGTGTTAGCGTTAGCTTACTGTAGGCGATACCTAACGGTAAGCTACCGCTAACGCCATGGTCAGCTTATGGAGAATGAGAGCGTTGGGCTATGCCCCGCCGTAGGCATCGCCATTTTAAACCCGGTACTTCTGCCGATTCACTTACAATGAAAGAGCATAAACTGAAAAAAATGCTATGAATTCCTTTTCATCTGCAACATCACCAAACAGAAGCCAACACAATAACGAAGTATTAGTAAATGTTATTGTCAAACAAGAAGCTGATGGTAGAACAGTGGCTATTGTACCAGGATTACCCGAACTACAAGTAGAAGCAAGCGATCGCACAACAGCATTAACTCAAATTCAGCAACGCTTAGAAAGCCATCTAGCTGGTGCAGAAATTGTTTCTTTATCTGTAAAATTGCCATCTCATGAACAAAAAAACCCCTGGTTAGCAATGGCTGGAGTTTTTAAAGATGACCCACAATTTGAGCAAATGCTTGTAGCCATAGAAAACTATCGACAAGAAATAGATAAATCTACAGAAGATACTTTTCTGCAAGAGTAAGAGTATACTTGCATAGGTAAAAATCAGATGACAAAATGGGTACTTGATACTGACCATGTTTCACTACTACAACGAGGTCATCCAGTAGTGGTTAGTAAAGTAAGTGCTGTCAATCCTGCGGAAATTGCAGTCACAGTAATAACTATTGTTGAGCAAATGTATGGTCGTTTAGATGTAATTAACCGCACCAAATCAAAACAAGAATTAGTTACAGCTTATGCTTTATTAAAAGAAACATTTAATCTGTTAAGTCAAGCTAATATTCTTGATTTTAATGAAGCAGCATTTGATACGTATAACGATTTATTAAAACAAAAAATTCGTGTTGGTACACAAGATTTAAGAATTGCAGCCATTGCACTTTCTTTAAATGCTACAGTTGTGACGCGCAACTTTAAAGATTTTCAAAAAGTTCCTAATTTAAAAATTGTGGATTGGTCAATTCCTTAAAGCTGGTAAATTAACTAGGTTGGTGAGATAATTATATAAATCGCTATTTTTCACAGGCATCACCCTTCACTTATTTTAAAATATCAGGCGATAGCCTCCAGTCGTCCGGAAACTATCGCCAAAGATAGCAAGAGGTGATCAGACTTGATTTTTATTTGTTTTCATCCACTGATTTTTTCTAGATAAAACACCAAACCCCATAGTCACCAAAGCTCCCAAGATAGTTGTAGGTTCAGGTATAGTTTCACTAATTGGGCTACTCTCTAAAGTCACATTCTGAATAGAAAGAGCAGATGAAACAGTGTAATCATCTATATCAAGTACACCAAAAGCTATTGTATATGTTCCAGCATTATTAAAAGTGTGTTTGACAGTTTGAATTCCAGTTTCCTTATCAAACGCCACTATAAAATTAGGTAAGGACTGTGTTGCATCATTAATATCTGCTAGTTTTTTAATTTGGTCATTTACCAATAAAAAACTATAATCATTCAATGAACCGCGTAAAGTTCCACTGACTAAATCAGAATTTTCATTAGTCAAAAAATTTCTTTGAAAAATCAAAGAATCTCCAGCTTTTACATCAATGGTTCGCTTGATAGCAGAACCCTCATAAGCAAACCCATTGATATCTAATAAACCGACATCTATTCCCAAAAACTCAGCCAAGTTTGGACTAACAAACCCTACCTCACCAGCAGGCTGACCAGAAAAATTAAATTGTCCACTGATTGCACCCAACTGGATATCATCATCTAGGATGGCATCAGTTGACAAAAGTACCTCTTTAGGGTCAGCAACGAATACATCGCCAAATGTACTCCAAGGAGAAGTAGCATTATTAAAATCCAAATCTGCTGCTTGTGCTGGACTAGAAATTAGTAAGCCACCCCAGGATAATACACCGATAAACTTTATTGCGTTTCTCATCTTTTCTTTTTTACGTTGTATGTATTACTGTGATTCAAGTATCTTTAGTCCAGTGCTTCATTCATAAATATGAACTGAAAAGCAAGAGTCTATTACTCAAGTAATTTACTTAGATAATAGTAAATTTACGTAGAAACTTAACTAAATTTTTAATGAAGAATATGTATTGATATATTCGAGATAAATAACTTTATTCAGAGAATTTTTAATATTGTCTTTTTTACGTGGACTAAAATTTATAATATGTATTTAATACCAATTTCATGTGAAGTTGCACATATTTAGATTCCCCTAAATCCACGCCACTTGCTACAAGTCGGGAAACCCGCCCAACGCAGTGGCTCCCCTTAAAAAGGGGGACTTTGATTCTAGTTCCCCCCTTTTTCAAGCTATCCATTATAAACATCTTTCTTAACATTTCGAGAGTATGAACTCACGTCTCTAGAACCCTGATTCGTTCGTTTTTCATTCTCAATAAAAACACTGTTTTAGCGAGAAGAATAAATGATGATTTGTCAAGTATGCTTAAAGTTTCAGTCCTTAAGATGCTTATAGAGCAAGGGTTTTAAGATTGTAAAGAAAGATGTGGGTAACGCATAGTTTTTCAAGGGGGGTTAGGGGGGATCGAATAATATGCAGCTTCATAAAGAATTGGTATAACCTAATTACTTACCGTTCGCGCAATCGAGGATGAGTTTGGTGAAATAGATGAAATAAAGCATTATTACTTTTGGCGGAATTGAAACAGATGTTACCGCATAGCCAGCCGCAACCATAGACAATAGCTTTTGGCTACTGATATGCTACTCTATAAGCCA
The DNA here is from genome assembly GCF_000316645.1 of Nostoc sp. PCC 7524. Taxonomy (NCBI): domain Bacteria; kingdom Bacillati; phylum Cyanobacteriota; class Cyanophyceae; order Nostocales; family Nostocaceae; genus Nostoc; species Nostoc sp. PCC 7524. The sequence goes on along the minus strand of NC_019684.1, from coordinate 2,457,199 downwards.
CTCTCATCAGGCACGCATCACAACCACAGGTTACAATTGCCCCAGCTTCTGTAGTCCATCTTCAGGTGGATTTGGGGGGTGTAGATGAGTAATTAGCGATCGCAGCAATATAAATGAGATGCACCAACAATACTAAAACCCAACCAGCTGTCACTAGGGGCAACCATTCCCAATTAGCTGCTGTCAGATTATGGAAGAACCACAAGCCAGAGTTAATCGTAGCAGCAACAGCAACATGAACAGCAAAGTTCATGCGATCGTCTAACTTGCGGAATTCAGGATCATTGCGATCGGGTTTGCGAGGCCAACGAGGAGGCATAAATATTGATTACAAATTTCAACATACCCTGATCATTTTAAGGTGTTTAGGGATGCTAAACAAGAACACCACCGAGCCGAGCCATGAGCCGCATATTTGAGTCAACTGGATAACCGTTAGTGTCGATATTCTCTATAGGCAGACTCTATAGTTTGCAGTAACTTGGGAATATCGTATGGTTTAGAGACAAAATAAGGAATACCAAAGTTTAAAGCTAGTTCCTCTAGATAACCATGTGCGGTTGTCAATACAATTGGCATCTCAATACCTTGAGATTTTAATTGTTGATAAACTTCTACTCCTGTTAATTCCGGCATTCGATTATCTAAAATTACTAAATCTGGTTGCTCCTCAATTACTTTTTCTAGAGCTTCCTTGCCGTTACTCGCTTCCTCGACCTGCCAACCCTCTTCTTCTAGTAAAAAAGACAGCATAATTCGACTATCATCGTCATCGTCTGCTATCAATACTCTCCGTATAGTTAAATTTTGATTGCTCATTATTAATGTTGGTTTTTGTTAAATAAATCATGTATGGTTTTGGTGCTAATGGATAAGTATTTAATCCCGGAATGGATGTAAAACTAACTTGCACCAGATCGGAATTCAGCATACTATACACTGCTACTTTTACTATTCCCCCTTCACCTGCAATTTCAAAAGATTGTATAAAATAACGTAATAAATGGCGTAAAAGACTTCTAGGTTCGGTAAAGACTGTAATTGGTTCTTGCCACTCAGTTATAACCTCAATTTTACGAATTGCAGCCTCCGTCGATAGGAGATCAACTATGTCTTCGATAATACCAGTGAGTGACAGAGGTTTGGCTGTACCTGTTTCCAATGATGCCAAAGTATGCCAAATATCAGCACGACGACGAAAGATTTGAATTGATTGTTCAGCTTGTTGCAGTAATTTTTTGGCGTGTTCTATGCGGTTTGCGGCTAACATTCGAGAGCTAACCTCTAGTTTTAAACGTCCGGCTTGATTGGCTTGGATGAGATCCTGACGTAGTTCGTCTAGTCGTTGATAATCTTCAGGATTGGATGTGAGGACACGATGTATATCTTTTTCTAAGTTAGCAATGATAAATTCGGCTTCCACGGCACGAGACGCGCACAGTAATATCTCTTTTAGTCGTTTTCCTGCATCTGGTTGACGTGACGATATACTCAACACACCAACGATTTCTTGTTTTTCATTGCGGATGGGAATTCCTTGACAGGTAAAAGGATGAAACCCTTCGATAAAATGCTCTGCGGCGATAATTTCTACATAATCTGCTTCTGCTAGGGTTGTACCGATACCATTAGCACCGGCTACAGCTTCCGACAACAAAGAACCAGGTTTAGGAAAAGGTTCTGGGCCATTTATAGTCTGCTCATCACCGATCGCATCTAGTAAAATACCTTGGCGATCGCCTAACATCACTGCATGACGCTGATTACCTACTGCTTGGGAGAGGATGCGGAAATAGGGACGAACTGCATCAATTAAATCACTATGTTGCTCTACTAAACGCTCTGTCTCCAGGCTGGATAATATTTCTGCTTGTAAAGCGCGGGGGTTAGCTCCTTGCAGGTGCGATCGTTCCCAAGCACGATAAACTGTTGAGCGCAGCATATTCACAGGAATTGCACCTGTAGATTTATACACACGTCCTGCTTCTAGTGCATCTATATCTAGAGGAGACATGGCTTTCAGATTTTTGGTTGGATCAATTTTATCTTACTATTTTTGTAATCATGTTCACTGAATATTTGATTGTTCTAGCTCACCAACCTTTACTAATACTAAAAATCAAGTTTATCAGGTAATATATCACCTAGAAACGCCTAAGCTATTTGAAGGCAAAAGTTATTTTTTAAACCACTATAAATCTAATTATTTTTATTTTATCTAAAAAATCATAATAAATAAAATATTTTAATAGTGCTAAATAACGAAAGTAACAGATAGTAAAATATTTCATCAACCAAGCGAGTGACTTTTAAATTCTGATAAATGAACAGTGATTCACCTTTTTGACAGAGGGACATAACAAATTAGCCAGTGAAGATGATTAGTAACCTCTAGCGGTGGCAAAAATGGCTAAAGCAAACCCAGTTCAAATCCAGAAACACTTAAAAGGTGTAGATTATCCTGCTAATAAACAAGAGTTGATTGACCACGCTCAACAGCAGGGAGCAGATCGCAACGTAATTTCATTATTGGAGAAATTACCAGAAGATGAGGAATATGAAACTCCCACCGAACTCAACAAAGCTATAGGTGAGATAGAGTAGATGATATCTCTGGTGGAAAATTTAAATCCTAACACTAGAGAGATAACTGTTGTGGTAGCTTGTCAGCTAATGCACAAATGGCTCCCCTTGAGCTAAATTTCCGACTAACTGACGTTTTCTACCTGCAATCTCCCGTTCTCACTTCTTCGGTAACAATTGCATCACTTGGGGTGGTGTCAAATAATTATCTCAAGGGAAGCGATCGCATTCTCTCTGTGTCTCTGTGGTTAAATTAATCATTTGTTACCACAGAGGCACAGTTTTAAGAATGTACCTGTGCTATGGGACTCATATTTGATTTTTGTTGGCGTAGCCTGCGCTAGCGCATAAAAACTCAGTACACCCCTACTTCCCTTCTTTCCTATTGCCTATTGCAAGAGTGCCTATTGCCTACCTACGCAAATCATTTGGCTACGCCACGTTACACGAACAGTAATCAAACCGGATTCCTATATTAGTTGATAGCGATCGCCTCCTCAACCTCTCCATGCCAAAAAGAAAAAGCTGAACTTTTTTTGATACTATAAAAGCTCTGACTCGTTACCTAACGATTGACCTATGAGCAAAGGAACCCTGTTTGATAAAGTTTGGGACTTACATACTGTTGGTACACTTCCTTCAGGGCTGACACAACTATTTATTGGGCTACACCTAATTCATGAAGTTACCAGTCCCCAGGCCTTTGCAATGTTACGGGAGAGAGGTCTAAAGGTTTTGTTTCCAGGGCGGACTGTCGCCACTGTCGATCACATTGTACCTACGGATAATCAGGCGCGTCCCTTTAGCGATCGCATGGCTGAAGAAATGATCCAGGCACTGGAAACCAACTGTCAGGAAAATGGCATCACTTTCTATAATATTGGCTCTGGCAACCAAGGGATAGTCCACGTCATCGCCCCAGAATTGGGACTCACCCAGCCAGGAATGACTATCGCCTGTGGAGATAGTCACACTTCTAGTCATGGGGCATTTGGTGCGATCGCTTTTGGTATTGGAACCAGCCAAGTGCGGGATGTTCTCGCTTCCCAAACCCTGTCATTATCTAAACTCAAAGTCCGCCGCATTGAAGTTAACGGCAAGCTTAACCCTGGTGTTTACGCCAAAGATGTGATTTTACATATCATTCGTACCCTCGGTGTGAAAGGTGGTGTAGGTTACGCCTACGAATACGCAGGTACTACCTTTGAGCAGATGAACATGGAAGAGAGAATGACAGTCTGCAATATGGCCATTGAAGGTGGTGCCAGATGCGGTTATGTGAATCCTGATCAAGTCACCTATGATTACCTTAAAAGTAGAGACTTTGCCCCCCAAGGTGCAGACTGGGATAAGGCTGTGGCTTGGTGGGAATCCATCAAGAGTGATGCTGATGCCGAATATGATGATGTTGTAGTCTTCAACGCGGCGGATATTCCCCCCACAGTGACTTGGGGAATTACCCCCGGACAAGGTATTGGTATAAATCAGTTGATACCCAAACCAGAAGAATTAGCAGAAGAAGACCGCTTTGTAGCCGAAGAAGCTTACCGCTACATGGATTTATATCCCGGTCAACCAATTAAAGGAACTAAAATTGATGTCTGCTTCATTGGTAGCTGCACCAACGGCAGAATTAGCGACCTGAGAGAAGCCGCCAAAATCGCCAAAGGTCGCCGTGTAGCGGAGGGAATTAAAGCTTTTGTTGTCCCCGGTTCAGAACGAGTCAAACAAGCAGCAGAGGCAGAAGGATTAGACAAAATCTTCCAAGCAGCCGGCTTTGAGTGGCGCGAACCCGGTTGTTCCATGTGTTTGGCAATGAACCCCGATAAGTTGGAAGGTAGACAAATAAGTGCCTCCTCCTCTAACCGCAACTTTAAAGGCAGACAAGGTTCAGCCTCCGGGCGGACATTACTGATGAGTCCCGCAATGGTAGCGACTGCGGCGATTAAAGGTGAAGTCGCCGACGTGCGGGAATTGCTGTAAGAGGAAGGGGTGTAGGGGAGCAGGGGAGCAGAGGGGATGAGGGAGATGAGGGAGATGTAGCTTGCTTCTCTTACGATGGCGTAAGCCTACCCGTAGGGTGGGAGATGAGGCAGACAAGGGAGAGTCTTCCCAATCCCCAATCCCCAATCCCCAATCCCCAGTCCCCAATCCCCAATCCCCAATCCCTACTCCCTACTCCCTACTCCCTACTCCCTACTCCCTTAAACAGATGATAAGTGAAGTTAAACAAGTTTCTGGACGTGGTATACCTTTAGTGGGTAATGATATTGATACAGACCGCATCATTCCCGCGAGGTTTTTGAAAGCTGTTACCTTTGATGGCTTGGGTGAAGCGGCGTTTATAGACGATCGCACTGCCTTAAATGGTCAACATCCCTTTGATCAACCCCAATATCAAGGCTCAAATATATTAATCGTTAACCGTAACTTTGGCTGTGGTTCATCACGGGAACACGCACCTCAAGCAATATCTAAATGGGGTATTCAAGCCCTGATTGGTGAAAGCTTTGCAGAAATTTTCTTTGGCAATTGTGTAGCAATTGGTGTACCTTGTTTGACAGCTGACGCGGTGACAGTGAAACAACTGCAAGAATTAGTTGCAGCTAATCCCCAAGCTCCTGTCACAGTGAATTTGGAAACTTTGCAGGTGCAAGTTGGTGACTTTACCGCCCCAGTTACCATGAGTGAAGGAACTAGAACCGCCTTTGTTTCCGGCGCTTGGGATGCTTGCGGTCAGTTAGTGGCGAATAGTGAGCAAATTCGGGCAACGGCGGCTAAGTTACCTTACGTAAGCTGGGGTAGATTAGCTGCAAGTTAACTCGAATATTAGGTTGGGTGGAGCAACCGCAAAACCCAACAAAGCCTTTATAATTTAGATAATGAACGAAATTGGATGATTCTATGGCAATCACCCTTGAATTAACTCCAGAAATAGAAGCTCGTTTGATAGCTCAAGCCGCCGCGAAAGGTATGACGGCTCAAGCTTTTGTGCAAGCCGCAATCGAAAATTTACTAACTACTGAACCCCATTTATATCGAGTTGGAACGGCCTTAGTTATTCAATCTACCCCAATTGGGAACCTGGAAACCTCTGTTGACCAAATGCGGCAAGAAAGACTCAGTGACCTAATTGCAGATTATGAAAGTCCTGTTTGACACATCTGTATTAGTAGCAGCGTTTGAAGTTAGTCATCCTCGGCATTATGTTTGTCTACCGTGGTTGCAACAGGCACAAGAAAAGAAAATGGACGGATGTTTCTCAACGCACACCTTTGCTGAACTTTATTCTGTTCTGACTCGCCTACCTGTAAGACCGCCAATCTCTCCAGCGATCGCCCAACGCTTAATCAATGAGAACCTGCATTTTTTTACAGCAATTCCCCTCACTGCTGATGATTACCAACAAGCGATCGCTTCTATGGTTACACTTAATCTCCCAGGGGGTGGAATTTTTGATGCACTAATTGCCCAAGCTGCTCTCAAAGCCGAGGTTGATATATTACTTACTCTGAATCCAAGCCACTTTACCCGACTGGGGGCAGATTTAGCTCAACGGGTGCAAGTACCCTCTTAAGGATCTGTGCTTATGGTTACAACGTCTACTAGATAAGGAATTTACTGAACTTGATCATATTGCAGGTGGCTTATACCTATAAAGCCAATCTGGGAAACTATCTTGACTTGGTGCTGCTTGTTCTTGTGTTTGTTTAACAGCATCAATATCGTAGTAGCGCATCTCGCCTATGGCGCTACGGGTTTGAATCAGGCTGGTACGCTGGATGCGACTTTGTTCATAGTTGGTTATAGCCTCTGTCAAACTTGCGGCTTGGGATAAGCAGGTTTGTAGTTCGCAGACATCTTCAAAGGTGCTATTTGCACCCTGCGCCATTGCTGGGGCCATTGGGTGTGCGGCATCACCTAACAGTGTAACTCTACCTTGACTCCAGTGGGTTAAAGGGGGGCGATCGCATATCGGCCCTTCCCAAATTTGTGTGGGTGGTGTGGCTTCTACCACGGCGCGGAAGGATTCATCCCAGCCTGTTAATTCCTGGAGAGTGCGAACCTTAACTTCCTCTGGACTTGGGGAAAGAGTATAGTCTGGCATGAATTTACGCATAATCCAACTGGTGTATCCTCCTCCCACGTTCAGTAGAAACATAAATTGTTGATTGCCTTGGATAAATACTAAGTCATAGGCATTAAATAGTTCATGGTGATATTCCAGAACGGAACGCCAACACATACTACCGACATAATTCGGTTTACCCTCGCCAAATAAAGTTTCTCTGACGGCGGAGTGTACCCCATCAGCACCAATTAATAAGTCTGCGTATACTGTTTTGCCATTTTCAAAATAGATTTCTACACCTTGTTCATCTTGTGCAAAGCCAAGACAGCGATGATTGAGGTGAATAATTTCTGATGGCAATCTTGATGCTAAGGTTTGCTGTAATCGCCACCACCAAACAGTTAATAATGGCTGTCCGTATTTCTCTAAGAAGGTGGTGGGGTGAATTCTGATAGTTTCTCCCGTCATGCTTTTGACAACCGTCTGATGAACCAGACAACCAGACTTTGTGAGGGCGGCAATAATTCCTGGTGATATGGCTTCTAAACAATTCAAGCCATTGGGGGCTAGTCCTAAACCAGTTCCAGCCGGACGCAAGTCTTGAGCTTTTTCGTATACTTGCACATCTAAACCCAGATTGGCAAGGGCGATCGCCGCCGCTAAACCACCAGGCCCAGCACCGATAATTGCAACTTTTTGTATCAATAAGTGGGGATTTATATCTTTTGTTGGCATTTTTTTTCTAAATCCTATATTTGGAACTTTATTTAAAAATACCGTAAAAATTCAGATTCAAAAGAGAGATAATGAAGATAATTATTTAGTAATCTAATAAATTTTCAACAAAGGAAATTCATCTATCATGAGTAATAAAACTAGCAACGAAGAATTAAAAATATTCAGCCCAGAGGCAGTAGAGATATCATTGCTAGTTAATGATGTCTCCTACTTATTAAAAATAGAACCTCGCGTAACTTTGCTAGATGCACTGCGCGAAGAATTGGGTTTAATGGGGACTAAAAAAGCGTGCGATCGCGGCGAATGTGGCGCTTGTACTGTGTTGCTAAATGGACGTAGAATTAACGCTTGTATGACCTTGGCAATCATGCACACAGACAGCGAAATTACTACCATAGAGGGATTAGCTAAAGATGCTGAACTCCACCTCATGCAAACAGCTTTTATTAAACATGATGCCTTTCAATGTGGTTATTGTACATCTGGTCAAATCGTCTCAGCCGTAGGGATGATAGCCGAACAAACACCTCAATCAGAAGCAGAAATTCGCGAAAAGATGAGTGGTAATCTTTGCCGATGTGGAGCTTACCCTAACATTGTTGCTGCAATTCAAGAAGTAGTAAAGGATACAAAAAATGCAGTCATTTAGTTATGCAAAAGTGAGAACACAAGAACAAGTGAATACTATATTAACACAAGATAAAAATGCAACATTGATAGCTGGTGGCACAGATTTATTAGGCTTGATCAAGGATAAAGTACAGACAGCCCAAACATTAATTGATATTAACAGTTTACCCTTAAATAATATTGAAATTTCTGCCACAGGAGTGAGGATTGGTGCAGTGTGTCGGCTGATTGATGTAGCATTGCATCCACATATTCAAAAACACTATCCAGTCATTAGCCAAGCAATCAACCAAAGCGCATCACCCCAACTCAGAAACATGGCGACAGTTGGCGGTAACTTACTGCAAAAAGTGCGCTGTCCCTATTATCGGGATGCGGCTTTTCCTTGCAATAAACGCACCCCAGGTATAGGTTGTTCTGCCATTAATGGTTACAACCGGATGCACGCCATTTTGGGTACAAGCGAACATTGTATTGCCGTTCATCCCTCCGATTTAGCAGTGGCTTTAACAGCATTAGATGCAGTTATTTGTATTCAAGGAATAGAACAAGAACGCCGCATTTCCATTCATGACTTTTATCTTTTACCAGGAGACACACCCCATAAAGAAACACTATTACAACCTGGAGAACTAATTGTTGCTGTAGAACTACCAAATGAGGAGTGTATTAGAAAATCAAATTATTTAAAAGTCAGAGATAGAGCAGCATATGAATTTGCCTTAGTATCTGTAGCCATTGCTGTAGATATAGAAGATAACACAATTAAAACTGCAAAAATAGCCTTGGGTGGAGTAGCTACAAAACCCTGGCGGTTGTGGGAAGTAGAAAAATTTTTGCAAAGTAAACCACTAAATCAAAATACATTCACCACCGCCGCAGAACTAGCAACCAAAACAGCCAAACCCCAACAACACAATCAGTTCAAAATTGAATTAGTAAAACGCATTTTACTTCGCGCACTCAACAACAATTAAACTTACCATTCTTTAAACCTTTGCGGCTCTGCGCCTTTGCGCGAAACAAAAAATTATCTTAATCACCCAGCGAAAACATGAAAATCATCGGTAAACCCCTAAACCGCGTAGACGGCGACTTAAAAGTAACAGGAAAAGCCCAATACACAGCCGATGTACCCATCAAAAAAATCACCTATGGAGCAATATTGCAAAGCACAATTGCCAAAGGTAAAGTTATCAGCATAGACACCACTCCAGCCTTAAACGCCCCTGGTGTATTAGACATCATCACCTATCATCAAACCCCCAACTTAATCAACATCCCTTTCTTTTCCGCCCCAACAAATACACCAGAAAAAGATGATAGTATTTACTACAATGGCCAACCCTTGGGAATTATAGTCGCCGAAACCTTAGAACAAGCCGAATACGCCGCATCCCTGGTAAACATCACCTACGAAGCAGCACCGCCGACAGTGACAATGGCGCAAGCATTACCAGAGGTATTTGAGCCAGAATCTATCTTTTTTGGCATTATGCCCGGCAAGATTACCAGAGGCGATATTAATGCTGGCAAAGCACAGGCAGATATCTTGATTGAACAGGTGTACACCACACCAATGGAACATCACAATCCTTTAGAAACATCTGCCACCATTGCCATCTGGGATGGGGATAATTTAACAGTATATGAAACCACTCAAGGCATTTCCGGCACACAAAGAAGCCTTGCTAGGGTGCTGAATCTGCCGCCAGAAAATGTCCGCGTCATCTCCAAATATTTAGGTGGCGGTTTTGGCTGTAAAGCCTTACTACGTTCTCATACTATCCTAGCTGCGATCGCCTCGCGTCAAGTCCAGCGTCCGGTGAAACTTGTACTAACGCGATCGCAAATGTATACTAATTGCGGTTATAGATCCCAAACTTACCAAGAACTCACTCTAGGTGCAACCAAACAAGGACACCTCACCCTCATTAAACACATTGGTACATCCTTAACATCCATGTTTGAGGACTTTGTAGAACCTGTAGGTGCAGCTACAACCATGATGTATGCCTGTCCCAACCTAGAAGTAAAATATCGGCTAGGGCGAACTAATACAGGTACACCCACCTTTATGCGTGCGCCGGGAGAAGCACCGGGGATGTTTGCCTTAGAATCAGCAATGGATGAACTCGCCTACGCTTTAAATCTTGATCCCATCGACATCAGATTACACAATCATGCAGATATCGATCCCCAAACAGGCTTACCTTGGTCAAGTAAATCCCTCCAACAATGTTATCAAAAAGGGGCAGAGATTTTCGGTTGGTCACAACGTCACCCTACACCCCGTGCCATGCAGGATGGTAACTTCCTAATTGGTTGGGGGATGGCGAGTGCGACATTTCCCACCAATTCCATGTCTGCAAACGTCAAAGTTGAAGTTTTTGCCACTGGAGAAGTCAGTGTTGAAACTGGGACTCAAGACATTGGTACAGGTACTTACACAGTCATGACTCAAGTCGCGGCTGAGGCGTTAGGTTTACCCAGCCAACCAGTACACTTTACTTTAGGTGATAGCAATCTTCCCACAGCACCCATTGCAGGTAACTCTATTACTGTAGCGAGTGTTTCCCCGGCTGTGCATCAAGCCGCCACTGCTGCACGGGAAAGGCTGATACAAATGGCAATCTCAGACTCTAACTCGCCGCTTTATGGGTGTCAATTAGCCGATATTAGCGTTGAGTCAGGACAGATATTCTCAAACCAAGAACCATCCCGGCGAGACAGTTACACTGAGATTTTGCAGCGACATGGGTTAGAGAGTTTAGTAGTGACAGAAGCCACCGCACCCAACCCAGAAAGTAAACAATATGCCAAACATTCCTTTGGTGCGGTGTTTGTGGAAGTAGCCGTTGACGAGTTGTTAGGCGAAGTGAAAGTTAGACGTTGCGTAGGCGTTTACAGTGCGGGACGCATTCTTAACACGAAAACAGCACGCAGTCAAGTAATTGGTGGTATTACCTGGGGAATTGGCATGGCTTTAATGGAGAAAACAGTCATCGATGATCATAGCGGTAGAATCATTGGTGCTAACCTTTCCGACTACTTGATTCCCGTTCATGCAGATATTCCCAGCATGGAAGTGCAATTTATTGAGGAACATGATCCTTATGTAAATTCACTGGGAACTAAAAGCTTGGGTGAATTACCGATTGTTGGCGTAGCAGCTGCGATCGCTAATGCAGTTTATCATGCCACAGGTAAGCGCATCCGTCATCTGCCCATCACACCAGACAAATTATTGTAAGCTTGCCTGTTCTCGAAGATTTGAGTGAAGCACTGTTAGATTTCATCAGTGTTTGACAAATCATTTACTGCATATAGTAGTGTAACCTTTCGTACTAAAGTAAGTTACATTGCCATATCTGGGGTACTGACGTTGGATAAGTTAGTAGTTTTAAAGTTAGGCACAGGAAGTTTTGAAGCGGGATTTCCTGTTACACTGCAAATTGGTGATGAAAATGTCCGACCAATTGTAGAAATTACTGGCGAACTACCACCAGATACAGAAATTCCCCTTTGTTACCATCAATGGCAGTCTATTTACTGTCAACTCAAATTTTCTGGTCGTCCTATCGGTATTCCTAAGCAATTAACACAAACCCCTTCCTTGCAAGATTGCGAAAAAGCGGCGGATACTTTAATATTTCACTTAAATACCTGGCTATCATCCTCTACTTTTCGCCCTATCCGCGAAAAATGGCTAGAAAAGCTTGTACCAGAAGACCATATCCGCGTACTACTACAAACAAATGACCTGCGATTGCAAAAACTCCCTTGGCATTTGTGGGATTTATTAGAACGTTATCCCAAAGCCGAAATTGCTCTGAGTGCGCCTAGTTATGAACAAGTTAGCCGCAACTCACCACCTCAATCGCAGGTGAAAGTTTTAGCAATTTTGGGTAATAGTCAGGGAATTGATATCCAAACAGACAGTCAGCTTTTGGCAGAATTACCTTATGCAAATACTACCTTCCTGGTTGAGCCATCAGGTAAAGACCTGACTGATCAGCTATGGGAACAAGACTGGCAGATTTTGTTTTTCGCCGGACATAGTGCTACTGATGGAAGCGGTGATGCGGGGAAAATTTATATTAATCAAACCGAAAGCTTGACAATTAGTCAATTAAAGTACGGCTTGCGGAAAGCAGTAGAACGGGGTTTGCATTTGGCAATTTTTAACTCCTGTGATGGTTTGGGTTTGGCGAGGGAGTTTGCAGACTTAAATATACCCCAAATCATCGTCATGCGAGAACCTGTTCCTGATAGGGTGGCACAAGAATTTCTGAAATATTTTTTAGAAGCTTTTGCCAGTGGTGAATCTTTATACATAGCAGTTAGAGAAGCACGGGAACGTTTGCAAGGACTAGAAACTCAATTTCCCTGTGCTACTTGGTTGCCTGTCATTTATCAAAACCCAGCAACAATGCCTTTATTATGGCGAGAATTACACGTCAACCAGAATAGTCAGCAAATAACAACCTTACCTAAAACCCCAAATAGAGGAGGTATCAACCTCCGACAAGTTTTGTCTGCGGTCATGCTTACTAGCATAGTAACAACAGCATTGTTAATGGGAGTGCGGTATTTTGGTTTACTACAATCATGGGAGTTAATGGCATTTGACCACCTGCTGCGTCTGCGTCCCCAAGAAAAACCAGATTCTCGCATACTGGTAATTGAAATTACGGAAGAAGATGTACAAGCCCAATCTCCCAATAGACGGGGGTCATTATCAGATGAGGCTTTGGATAAGTTGTTAGCAAAATTAGATGCGTATCAGCCACGGGTGATAGGTTTGGATATATACCGAGATTATGCTGTACAGCCGGCTTATCCAAAGTTGGCGGAACGCATGAGAAAAAGCGATCGCTTTGTGGCAGTATGTCAAGTTAGTAACCCCCAAACTGGCAAACCAGGCATCAAACCCCCGCCAGAAGTTTCCCCTGATGCTCTCGGCTTTAGTGATATTGTCATTGATGCGGATCATGTTGTACGCCGTCATCTTTTGGCCTTAACTCCCCCTCCCTCATCTCCCTGTACTGCACCTTATGCTTTAAATGTGCAGTTGGCTCTACGTTATTTATATACTGAAGGTATTCAGTTACAATTTACGCCTGATGGAGCATGGCAACTAGGTCAGCTAAAATTTCAACCCATCGAAGCCCATACTGGCGGCTACCAAGGTATTGACGCTCTAGGACACCAAATTTTACTCAATTATCGCTCCTTTCCTAACTTAGAAGCGATCGCCCCCCGCATCACCTTGCAACAAGCATTAACTGGTAAAATACCAGCCGATGCAGTTAAAGACAAAATAATTTTGATTGGCACAACAGCCGAAAGCTTTCGGGATTATTCACTGACTCCCTATGCTTCCTCTCAAGGTAAATCACAGGCAATCGCAGGAGTTTGTTTACAAGCACAGATGGTGAGTCATTTGTTGAGTGCGGCTTTGGATGGGCGACCTTTATTATGGACTTGGAATGTCTGGGGTGAAGTGATTTGGGTTTGGGGTTGGGCTGTCACAGGGGGTTTACTTGCTGTATATCTGCGACAACCCACTTATTTAGGGTTGGCAGTTGGAGGAGCATTCCTGAGTTTATACGGTTTCTGCCTGATATTATTAATACTATACAGTTGTTGGGTTATCTTCATACCTGCGGCGATCGCTTTAGGAGGTAATGCTGTCACCTTAGTAGCCGTCATCAAGCCTATCCCAAAATCATAAAAATATATTTTTACTTGACGACAAATTATGAAAATCCTGCAATTAACCATAGCCTTGGGGGTAGCATTCATTAGTAACATATCCTACCCGTTACAACTCCAGGCTCTACCAGCTAATCATCATCTGGCCTCAGTCAAATTTATCCCACCACCGCCACCACCAGACCGAAGTGCAGCAGGTTCTAGAAGTGGGGCTGCCAGCCGTGGATGCAACGCAGGGAATCAAACCGTAACAGCTTTAGTACCAACCTATCAGCAGACTCTTAACCAAGGTAAGCAAGCGGTTATTCCCATAACTCAAGTTTGGGGTTTAACAAACGCTGAACATCCTTACTTTTTCTTTTTTGTTCCCTACAGTGCCTCATCTATCAGCAACATAGAGTTTGTTTTGCAAGAACAAACTAATAATAAAAGTAAAACTTTATACCGTACTCCTCTAACGCCACCGGAATCACCAGGAATTATTAGCGTTCATTTACCTCCGAATGAAGCCTCATTGCAGGTAGGAAAAATGTATCACTGGTTTTTGAAGGTACGGGTGCAATGTGACCAAAAACAACCTCTGAAACTGGATTATGCAGATGGTTGGGTACAAAGGGTTAACCAAAATTCAACATTAACACAACAACTCAAACAAGCAGAACTGCCACAAAAGGTGACGCTGTACGCCGCAAATGGTGTTTGGTACGATGCGCTCATGAGTTTGGCAGACTTACGCCTTAGCAATCCCAAAAATGAGACTTTACTAACAAAGTGGACAACTTTGCTCCATTCAGTTGGCTTAGAGGAAATAGCTCATCAACCACTGATTAATTGTTGTCAACCCCGTTTGAAGAATACTAACTAAATTGTGAATTTAGAAGTCCTTGAAAAGAAGGCAGAAGGCAGGAGGCAGGAGGCAGAAGGAAAGAATTTGGTGGGGGATTCAGACCCCCACCAAATAAGTACCACTGAATCATTCGCGCAGCGTCTCGTAGAGAAGATTTCAGTGGGGGACTCAAACCCTTGCTCCCTTCCGGTCGCCAGAAGGCTTGTGCATCAGACAGAAGATAAACATAAAAGCCTTCTGCCCTCTGCCTCCTGCCTTTCTTGTTGATCAATTTTTTAAGCCTCGTCTGCATAAATTCACGCCCAACTGATGAGAAGTATTCAAACCACTTTTGGAGTATTTATCCTCCAAATAAAAAATTGATTCACCCCATAAACATGGGGCGGTGAGGTATATATGATTCATCACATTTCCATTGCTGCTGAAAACCCCCAACACGTTGCCCAAGTGCTAGCGGAAGTATTGGATGGCAAATCTGTTCCCTTTTTCCCCCATCCAGGTAGTTATATGGTTTTCCCCCTTGATGAACATGGCACAGGTATTGAAGTTTATCCCTTAAACACTGAGCTAAAACCCGGTGAAGGAGATAACGAAGTAACTTTTGTAGAGACTCCTACTGTTTCTGGATATACAGCTACCCATGCAGCTATTTCTGTCTCTACTACTCAGGATAAAATAGAAGAAATTGGATACCGAGAAGGTTGGAGAGTTGTACGCTGTAACCGCGATTCCTTCTTTGATGTCATTGAGTTCTGGTTAGAAAACCGAATCATGATAGAACTGCTAACACCAGAAATGGCAGATCAATATTTAGCAGCTACACATCCAGAAAACTTGCAACAAATGTTCGCTGCGTAATGATGAAGGTAGGAAATAGCGATACCATTTCTTGATGAAGCTGTCATATATTTTACCCCCTGGCTAGCGCCGTCCTTGCCAAGGGTGACTACAGGGGGGTCTAATGAAAATAAATTTTTTGATTACTAATGAAGTGTGATGTCTATGCAGAAAATTCAGATATGAGGTAAGAAATACTAAAAGCAAATATTGCTAAGAGAACTGGAATAACAGTGTTTATTTCTAGTTTTCGCGTCTTGAATACCTCTATCAAAGATATAGGAACAATCACCGGCCAGAAAATAGTTGTAATTAAAAACATGATAAAAGTTAAAAACCTGTCTTCTGGAGAAGAGTTAGGGTGACGCATAGAAAACCGCAGCCAGTTACTAAAAAAGTAACAACTCATCAATAGATAACTAATAATTAAAGTTAATTGAATTTGATTCATTACCATTACTCCTGAAGCATTCTGATGTGATCCACAATAGCTAATATGAATTTATGACACAATGTAATTAATAGAAAATCAGATAGTATTTAAAAGCAATTTCGATGTTTTTTCTAGACACTTACACTGATAAAAAATGCTATTGATCAATCAGGTAAATCCTATGAGCATTTATCAAATCCTTCAAACAGTAATTTTACTTAATTTGCTATCAAGATTACCGTTAAAAAAGTGCGATTTTTGTGTCATGGTTTACTTACCTGAGTCAGTATAGTCATGGTTTTCTACATTTGATGTAATATAGTTGACTTGTTATGTAAATTGAGAAAAGATTTGAGTCTCAGAGAATTTATCATCTATACCAGTAAAATTTCAAGATAAATATTTGTGTTTTCTATAAAGATGAAATTATTTATTGCTGGGGATGTATAGCTGTAGACAAGGCGATTAGGGCATGACTAAAAGCTCAAACTCATTCATGGCATGGATTTTACTATTGCCTATTGCCTATTGCCTATTGCCTTCTGCTATATCTCCAGACGATTCAGTTAACTAATTGTCATGGTACGCAAGAAAGCGATCGCCTCCGGTGGGCGGGAATGGATGGATTTCAGCAAAAAAGCAAGCGTTTGTAAATGACGCTTGCTTGGGAGGATGTGGAAATTTCTTAGTCTTGGGAATGATTGTGCGGAAACAGGTAGGCGATCGCCGCCCCACCAGTGACAATGAGTAAGCTTACCAAAAATGTAGCCAGAACAAAGGTAAACATCTTAACAGCAGACTCCTTGAGTTCTTGCCCCTAACAAATAGCTCTTGTCTGCTTTTAAGCTAGCAGTTGCTTATGACGCACACATAACCAAGCTGTGACAATTTTTTGTCTACCCTAAAGCCAAACAAAAGCGAAATGTACTCCCAACTCCCAGTTCGCTTTCTACTTGGATTTCACCACCTTGTAACTCCACCAACCGCTTTGTAATCGTTAAACCAATCCCCGTTCCTCCAGAATGGCGATCGCGTGATTGATCAGCTCGCCAAAAACGCTCAAATACATGAGGCAAATCCTGGGGAGCAATGCCAATTCCTGTATCAATAACTGCCACCCAAAGTTTAGAGGCTTCAGTCCAAGCACTAAGAGTAATTGAGCCTGTAACAGTATATCGCACGGCATTACCGAGTAAATTAACTAACACCTGTTCTGTGCGATCGATATCTGCTAACACCAGTGGTAATTGCATCGGTAACTCTAAATGCAGAACTGGCCCATCTTCCAATAACTGATCAGCAAATCTCTCTACCAACGATTCTAATAAAGGATACAAATTTACTGGCTTGATATTAATGGGTAAATATCCCGCTTCTGCTTTAGATAGTTCCTGTAAATCATTAACCAAACGCTCTAAACGTCTAGTTTCTTTTACCAACAAGCGATAAACTTCCGATGAAGGTGCAACTGCACCATCCGCTAATTCTTCCAAATAACCACGCACCACAGTCAACGGTGTCCGTAGTTCATGAGTCATATCTCCAATTAATTCCCGTCGCCGCGTTTCTACATCCTCTAAACAATCTGCCATGCGGTTAAAACTTGTACCCAATCGATTTAGTTCTGGAATATCAGACAAAGGTAATCGCGCCTCCAGATGTCCAGCCGCAAACTGTTGGGTAACTTGTTCCATCTCAGTGACTCGCTGCATGATGCGTTGAGACACCCAGTAACTCAATCCTCCCGCCGCCGTAGTACCCACCAACACCGACCAAAGTGTGCTGCGCCGCCAAGCAGTTTCAAATCCTTGCACTAAGTCTGTGCGGATATTAATGATATTTAATCCTCTACTTTCTAATCTTTCCAAATGCAGCACAAAAAAACGCGGCGAAGAAACTTTACTAATAATCACAAGACTGACTAACCCCACTACCATCACTACCAAGTGGGAGAAAAACAGGCGCGATGCTAAAGGTAAGGATTTCATCCACCGCCAATCTATAGGAATCATATTGAAAAATTTAAACGAAATATAGCACTCATCTTTACTTTTGATTTTTGATTTTTTAAATCAGAGAGGAGTCTTCAAATTTATAACCAACCCCCACCACAGTTTTAATAAAAGTGGGATTAGCAGGATCAGGCTCAATTTTTTTCCGTAATCGAGCCACATGGGTATCTACTACACGCTCATCACCAAAAAAGTTATCTCCCCAAAGTTTGTCAATTAATTGGGTACGGTTCCAAACTCTACCGGGATTGCTCACAAAAGTGCTTAATAAGTTGAATTCTAGAGTTGTTAAGTCTAAAGTTTCTATATTTTGGGGACTCATCTGGCGGCTAGCAGTACGTTGATCTACATTCACTATAAAGTGTTGGGTACGATTCACCTGAGTTTGTCCCCCTTGCCGCAAACTCCGCCGCAACAGCGCCCGCACTCTCGCTACCAACTCTCTAGGGCTGAAGGGTTTCACCATGTAATCATCAGCGCCAGTAGATAAACCTATCACTCGATCTATTTCTTCCCCTTTAGCTGTGAGCATGAGAATATAAGGGTCTTTTGTTCCTGGTTTCTGCCGAATTCTCGCGCATACTTCTAAACCATCTAACCCAGGAATCATCAAGTCTAGGATGATTAAATCTGGTGGTTGTTCTTGAAACATTTGTAAAGCATTAATACCATCGCGGCTAATGCGACAGGAAAATCCTTCTTTTTCTAAAGAATGTTGGATTAATTGAGCAATTTCTGTTTCATCCTCAACAATTAAAATATCCATTGCGATCGGGATTGACTAAGGTACGCAGAGTGACAGCAAAATGCAAGCGTTAGCTGTATTTCCTCGCTTGCATTGTATCTTTATTCCCAATTGAGAGACAAATGGCGATATTCTGGCAATAAGTTTTATGGCTAGTAGGGTGCGTCAGTACGAGAAAAACTAGCTGTAGCAAGAAATTATTCATACTGACGCACCCTACATTTTGGATATTTTTTGATCTGTAAGTCCTTAAGAACTACAGATTGGAATTAGACAATGCTCGATAGCTATACCCCAGATGGGAGTCTTTTTGAATCTGCTGTTTAATACTATCGAGGTCTAGAAAATAGTCAGCAACATCTATTAAACAGTCATTAGTCATGGTTCGCAGACTCACAACTTCCACTCGCACACCTGTACTGGTGACAGCATTGACAGCATATGATAAATCTCCATCACCACTCACTAAAACAGCCGTATCGTAGTAGGGAGCCAAGGTGATCATATCTACAGCAATTTCGACATTCAAATTGGGTTTTTTGGTGCTATCTGTTAGCTGTACGTCTTTTGTCACTACACGATAGCCATTACGACGCATCCAAAATAAAAAGCCTTGTTGCTTATCATTTGTACGTGGACGAGTGGGAATCTGACGAGATGTATCAATACCAGTGTAGAAAAACGCACGCAATAACCGTGAACCTGAAGTTAAACGACAGAGTAATTTGAGATAGTCAATTTCAATGCCAAGTTGCAAAGCAGCATGAAATAGATTAGCACCATCGATAAAAATAGCTACTCGACCACGATTCAAGTCATTAGCAACAGAATCATCAACTCTAGGTTGTCGCTGTCTAGAGGGTTCATGTTTGTTGCCATTTTTTATCTGAATTTTCCCTGGTAGGTGAGGTTCTTCAGCAAGGGGTCTATATGTATTGTTGACTTTGGTAAAACCAGTGTTAGTCATTGATTCCTCTGGATTTTAAATCGGGCAAGGCTTTTGGCACAATTGACAATAGATCATCCGTACTGATTGTTCAGCACGGCCAAAAATAATATGCAGTTACTTGACACAAACACACTCAAATTGTGTTCACTGCGTAGATTCCAAAGTTTAATGACCCAGAGTAATTAACACACCAAATTAGATAGTGAGTATTTTGGGAAGTTTCTGGCACAGGTAATTAATCAACACTGTTAACCCAAAATCTCAAATTGGTGTAACTCTTGTCAAAACAAGTTTTACGAGATATCCCCTCTGCCGATATGCTGCCCTTTTTCTACCACTACAGCACATCAACTTAACCCAAGGGGCAAGCGATTGGGCGAAAACAACTTGCTGTCATGGTCAGCCTAGGCAACAGCCATTGGCATCTTATTCTTATTGTACCTCTGACTGGAAAAAGCCTGACATTAAGCTAATATTTATATCTTGACTTAACAAGACAAGTAAAAAATAACGAGGAGTTAAGATTTAATCATCAAAAGATAATATTTAGATTTTTTTTATATATATTAATTTTTATTTTCATGGATTGCTATAAGTATCAATAGGTATTTATAGGCATTAAGAATATTTTTTGGACTACGATTCTATAGCCTTGAGGTAGATTGAAAGATTAGTTACTAAATTCTGAGATTGATAAAAATGCCAACTCTTGTAATGGAAGCGATCGCTATTAGTGAACTGTGAGAATTACTGAAAATTAAAAATATAAATTACGTTCCAAACAACCGTAATAACTCATAATTTGTACGGTTAATACTAACCAACTTAACCTTAATTGTTTCTGTAGATGGAGGGAATCAATGCGATTAAAAAGATAAATTTAGTTTTAGATTAGTTCACAATTACAATGTCTTTGATAATTGCCTCTGAGGAGTCCGACCCGGAGGTAATTTTTTGTAAATTTTTCTAATAAAAACTATCTAAACTTCTATATATTCTCAGGAAAAGAAAAAAAGACCCCCGGTAGTTAACCGAGGGATTCTGCAAGTCGGTATTGTCGCACAAAGACATTCGCGAATCTCACAATACCAACCGGAAAAGTACAGAATGTGCCAAAATGCCAAAAGCTTAAGAATGGGGAGTGGAGAGTGGGGAGTGGGGAATGAGATTTTTACTCAGCACTTCCCTAGGTAGATATTCAACCATCAACCCGCAAGCAAGTTTAGAATTTAAAGTAAAGAAATATTTCTTAACTGACAGGCATGAAACGCATCGTCTTGATTGCTGGGTTTGAATCATTTAACGCTGACTTGTACAGAAAGGCCGCAATTGTGGCCAAATCTCGCTGTCCTGACTTAGATATTAGAGTATTTAGCGATCGCGATATTACAAGCATTCGCCCAGAAGTAGAAGCAGCACTCCAAGGCGCGGATGTGTTTTTTGGTAGTCTCATCTTTGATTATGACCAAGTTTTGTGGCTGCGCGATCGCATCAGTCAAATTCCCATCCGCCTAGTATTCGAGTCAGCCTTAGAACTGATGAGTTTAACTCAAATCGGTGCATTTGCGATCGGCGACAAACCCAAAGGAATGCCCAAACCCGTTAAATTCATCCTCGACAAATTCAGCAACGGACGCGAAGAAGACAAACTAGCCGGTTATATTAGCTTCTTAAAAATTGGCCCTAAACTCCTAAAATTTGTCCCAGTGCAGAAAGTCCAAGACTTACGCAACTGGTTAATTATCTACGGCTACTGGAACGCCGGCGGCACAGAAAACGTCGCCGCCTTATTTTGGACACTAGCAGAAAAATATTTAGACTTAAAAGTCGGCGAAATCCCCCCACCCATAGAAACCCCCAACATAGGTTTACTACACCCCGACTATCAAGGCTTTTTCACATCACCCAAAGCCTACCTAGAATGGTATCAAAAGCGTTCTTCCCCCTGCTCCCTGCCCCCTGCCCCCTGCCCTCTACCTCCTACCCCCTGCCCCCTGCCCCCTGCCCCCTGCCCTCCCATCACCGCCATCCTCCTCTACCGTAAACACGTCATCACCAAACAACCATATATTCCCCAACTCATTCGCCGCTTTGAGGAAGCCGGTTTAATACCCTTACCCATCTTCATCAACGGCGTAGAAGGACACGTAGCGGTACGAGATTGGATTACAACCGACTACGAACTGCAACAACGCCAACAAGGAAAAATAGAAACCCCCTCACTTTCCCAAGAAGCCGTCAAAGTAGATGCAATTGTTTCTACAATAGGCTTTCCCCTCGTCGGTGGCCCAGCCGGTTCAATGGAAGCCGGTCGTCAAGTAGAAGTAGCCAAACGCATCCTCACCGCCAAAAACGTTCCTTACATCGTCGCCGCACCTTTGTTAATTCAAGACATCCACTCATGGACACGTCAAGGCGTGGGTGGTTTGCAAAGTGTGGTATTGTACGCCTTACCAGAATTAGACGGCGCAATTGATACCGTTCCCCTCGGCGGTTTAGTGGGTGAAGACATATATTTAGTTCCCGAACGGGTACAGCGTCTCATTGGGAGAGTAAAAAACTGGGTGAAACTGCGACAAACACCCCCCGCAGAACGCAAAATTGCCATTATTTTATATGGCTTTCCTCCTGGTTATGGTGCAGTGGGTACGGCTGCATTATTAAACGTTCCCCGCAGTTTAATTAAATTACTTCACGCCCTCAAAGACCAGGGTTACAACGTCGGCGATATCCCCGAAGACGGCGAAGAATTAATTCGCCAAGTGAGAGAAATTGACGAAGAAATGGAAAGATGGGAAATTAATAAACCTTTCCCAAGTTCAGCCACTACTGTTAATGCTCGAAAATTAGAAAAATGGTTGGGATATCTCCGCACATCGCGTATTGAAAAACAATGGAAATCTTTAACAGGAAGCGGAATTAAAACTTACGGTGATGAACTTCATGTGGGTGGTGTGCAGTTAGGAAATGTCTGGATAGGTATACAACCACCTTTGGGAATACAAGGCGACCCCATGCGGTTAATGTTTGAACGTGACTTAACACCACATCCCCAATACGCCGCTTTTTATAAATGGTTACAAAATGAACTGCAAGCCGATGCTGTAATTCACTTTGGAATGCACGGAACAGTAGAATGGTTGCCCGGTTCACCATTAGGAAATACAGGTTATTCTTGGTCTGATATCTTATTAGGAGATTTACCCAACCTATATATATATGCTGCCAATAATCCGTCCGAGTCGATATTAGCTAAACGGCGCGGTTATGGGGTGTTAATTTCTCACAACGTCCCGCCTTATGGTCGGGCAGGTTTGTATAAAGAATTGGTCGCCCTGCGCGATTTAATTTCAGAATATCGCGAAGACCCGAAAAAGAATTATGTCCTCAAGGAAGGCATTTGTAAAAAGATTGTCGATACTGGTTTAGATGTCGATTGCCCATTTGAAGACGCGAAAAAATTGGGTATTCCCTTCACTCCAGAAAATATCAAAATGTTTAGCGCCCATGCCTTTGATGATTATCTGGTGAAGTTGTATGAGTATTTGCAAGTTTTAGAAACTCGCTTATTTTCTTCTGGGTTACATATATTAGGTGAACCTCCAAATGAAGAAGAACTAGCATCTTATCTTGAAGCATATTTTGGTCAAGAACAACCAAAAAATCCAGAAGAAGCACAGCAAATCAAAGATTTGTTGATGCAAACCACAGATGAAATTACCAATCTTTTACGAGGATTAAACGGTGAATTTATCCCCCCTGCACCTGGTGGTGATTTATTAAGAGATGGTGCAGGAGTATTACCCACAGGCAGAAATATCCATGCTTTAGATCCCTATAGAATGCCTTCCCCCGCCGCCTATGAACGGGGACGAGAAATTGGTCAAAAAATTATCAGTCAGCATTTACAAGAACATGGTAAATATCCCGAAACAGTCGCAGTTTTATTGTGGGGATTAGATGCCATTAAAACCAAGGGTGAATCGTTAGGAATTCTTTTAGAATTAGTAGGTGCTGAACCTGTGAAAGAAGGGACGGGGCGAATTGTTCGTTATGAATTGAAATCCTTATCTGAAGTAGGACATCCCCGCATTGATGTGTTAGGTAATTTATCAGGAATCTTCCGAGATAGTTTTGTTAATATCATCGAATTGTTAGATGATTTATTCCAAAGGGCGGCGGAAGCTGACGAACCTGAAGACCAGAATTTTATTAAAAAACACGCCTTAGCTTTAAAGGCGCAAGGTGTAGAAAATACCTCCGCCAGATTATTTTCTAACCCAGCCGGTGATTTTGGTTCATTAGTTAATGATAGAGTGGTTGATGGTAACTGGGAATCTGGTGATGAATTAGGTAAAACTTGGCAAAGTCGCAACGTCTTTAGCTACGGAAGACAAGATAAAGGCCAAGCTAGACCAGAAGTATTAAACCAGTTATTACAGACAAGCGATCGCATCGTCCAAGAAATCGATTCGGTAGAATATGGTTTAACCGACATTCAGGAATATTACGCCAACACAGGCGGACTGAAAAAAGCCGCAGAACAACGAAGCGGTAAGAAAGTTACTGCTAGCTTTGTGGAAAGTTTCTCCAAAGACACCACACCCCGCAACCTAGATGATTTACTCAGAATGGAATACCGCACCAAACTGCTAAATCCCAAATGGGCCGAGGCGATGGCGAATCAAGGTTCAGGCGGTGCATTTGAAATTTCTCAACGTATGACAGCTTTAATAGGTTGGGGTGGCACGGCTGATTTTAAAGATGATTGGGTATACGACCAAGCCGCAGACACCTATGCTTTAGACCCCGAAATGGCGGAGAAATTACGCCAAGCTAACCCCGAAGCTTTTCGGAATATTGTCAGCCGAATGTTAGAAGCCCACGGGCGTGGTTTTTGGCAAGCTGATACAGATAAATTAGATAAGTTGCGTCAATTGTATGAGTTGACAGATGAACAATTAGAAGGAGTGACAGTTTAGGAAATAATTTACAAGGTGGAAATAACAAGTATGGAAAACTCTTTCACTGCTGTATTTGAGAAGATAGACGACTGGTATATTGGCTATATCTAAGAATTACCAGGAGCAAATGTCTAAGAGAAAACTTTGGCAGAAGCAAGAGTAAGTTTACGGGAAGCTGTGGAACTTATCTTAATTTATTCCAAGTCTGAAGCCAAGACGGTTGAGTGGTCTTGGCTTCAAACTTGAGATTTACTCTAATCTTTGTTCGGCTTATGCCAATCTTCTTTGCTCGTGAAGTGCTATTAAGTGATTATTGACTATAGAAGAGTTAGCGGTAGCAGATTCAATCAGGAACGGAACGAGATCTCCACTAGCTGGGATGTTTCGTCCCCAAGGCGCGCCACCCCAAGACCAACCATTATTAATATCAAAAGATACAGTCCGTGAATTTTCTCCTGTTAAATCAATCAGGATGGCAGGACTGAAAGACTGCTCGATGACGCTACCTGTATTTACTGGTGTTGTAGAGAACATTAGCACGACTTTCTCAAGAGGAGCAATGATATCTAACATATTGCCAAACAGAGGAAAGGCGCATAGAGGATTAACAGTACCGTCTCCTAGTTTTTGTGAGATACCAGTGGTAAATTGAGTTGATGTTTGATTGTGAATGTTAATAGCACCGGGTGTACCTTTACTGGTGTCAACACTTCCAGTTCCAGTTGGACTCGTAATATTCAAGGTATTGTCGAGGGAAATAGGATAAGAGTTACTGTCAATAATTAAGGCATTTGGCTTGATGTCAGTTTTGGAGGTATAAGCCTCGTATTCCTCCGACCACGATATTTGGGTGTTCAAGCCATAGTTAGTTGTCTTAAACCAAACTACTGGCGAACCTTTTGCTGTAGTTTTTACAGCTTTGAAGGCGTACAAAATGTAGCCGTTATTAGACAGTGCCTCAACAGTTTTATCCTCCATATTAATGCTGACAGAGTAATTGGTAGCCACAGCAGTTTCTAGAGTTATTTTAGGAAATTGAACAATTGAGGATTCAGCATCTGCCCAAAAAAAGTTCCAACTCTGTTTACTGCCATTGGCAACTTTTTCTAAATTATTTTGAAATTTATTGTGATTGACTTGTCCAGCAAAAGTTACTTTTTTGGTAGATTTATCTGCTTCAATATTAGTAACAGTTCCTCCGCTTTGAGCCATTGCTGTTTTGATATCTTGGTCTGAAGGGACGTTATTCTTGTTTCTTTCGATAATTACAGATGCCATGTTGATTCTCCTTTATATTGACTAGGTTTTTTGAGTTTCAGATAAATGGTTTGAACTGACTTGTTTTTCAGTACACATTTAATTTATTAGTTAAAATTCAATGTGTCGATGGGTATAACCTAAGTAAAGTTAGGGAAATAATTAATTGTGAATCCGTGAATAATTAAGATAAATTATCGAAGTGAATTGTGGCTATGTTGTCTTAAATTACAACTTTCGGATGCAATATATCTTTGAGAGTTACTGAAAAGTTAAGTGTTGCAACTTAACTCAAAATACTTAACTTTTATGTATCGACCTATATACTTAATAGCCGCAAAATTACTTTGGTCAGCTACATAAACCAAGTAATCCAAGACTGCAATAGCTAACTAAGATTCAGCAAAACTGCTGAATTATTTTTTTGTCTTCCAGTTATCAATGCTACTCAAATCAGACAAATTAGTTAATTTAATCAAATAGTAGGTGATTTATGGCAATTAATCGAGTCACTGTATCGATTGAAAACCTCGCCCCAGAGCAAGGCACATTCCTGACACCTCTTTGGTTTGGCTTTCATAATGGTACTTTTGATACCTATGACCGAGGTAGACCTGTTTCTCCTGGGTTGGAAAGATTAGCGGAAGATGGTTTAGTTAATTTAATTTCTCAGGAATTTGATCTATCTGGATTTGGTAAAGTACAAGGGGTAATACCTGGTTCACAAGATACACCAGGCCCCATCGACCCCGGTGAAACAGCAACATTTACCGTGGAACTGGACGGTACAAACCCCACCAGTCGCTTTTTTAACTATGCTTCTATGATCATTCCCAGCAATGATTTCTTCATCGCTAACGGGAATGAACGCGCTCACCAGATATTCGATGACCAAGGTAATTTCATTGGGACAGATTTCATTGTCTTGGGTAACAATGTCCTCGATGCTGGCTCAGAAGTTAATGACGAAATTCCAGCAAATACTGCCTTTTTTGGACAGCAGAACCCTGACACTGGCACACCAGAAAATGGTGTAGTGACTTTAGCATCAGGGTTTATTCCTGGTGGCAATATCTTAAGTGACTCTAGATTTACCAACGCAGATTTTACTACCCCTGGATATCAAGTTGCCAGAATTCGTGTCTTTGCGGAAAATCCTGTTTTTCCTGTGGCTGAACCTGTGTATTTATCATCTCTGTTGACGGGAACACAAGAAAGACCTTTATTTACAGGTTCTACAGCCACCGGTATATCCCAATTTACCCTCAACGAAACTGGTGATGCACTCAAATATAGCCTCACCATCTCTGGTCTTGATTTTGGGAATTTATTAGGTACTGACCCCCAAACTCCAGATACAGGTGATGATGTGACAATGGTTCACATCCACGATGGCGGACGGGAAGACAGCAGCCCCCTAGCTTTTAATTTAACTGGCGCTCAAGATGCCGATGATTTAGAGATTGTAAAAAACGCCGATGGTTCTGTCACCCTTTCCGGTATTTGGGAACAGACCGACAACGCGAGTCTTCCTTTGAGTAACTTTGTGAGTGAAATTCGTAACGCCCAACCCAATGAAGATATCGGGCTTTACTGGAATATTCACACTAACCGCTTCCCTGGTGGAGAAATTCGCGGACAATTCCAAGCAGGACAACTTCCCCCCAGCGAGCCATTGCAAATTAGAGTTGTAGTTGAGAATCTCGCGCCACAACAAGGCGGTATTGTCACACCTTTCTGGTTTGGGTTACATGATGGTAGCTTCAACACCTTCGATATTGGTCAACCAGCTTCTTCCGCAATAGAAATTGTGGCTGAGGAAGGATTCATCGGTTTGGAAGGACTAACCCCAGGCTATCCCAGCTACGAAGGTACTTCCTTTGAGAATCTTGATTTAGTCAATATTCCTATTCTTCCCCAAACCATTGCAGGTTTATTCGCTAACAGTTCCGATGGTTTCCAAAGTATCATCGTCCCCGATGATAACCCCTTGGGTATTCCACCAGGAGAATTAGGTACACAGACATTCACCATCCAAAACCCTGCTAGTAACCGCTTCTTTAGTTACGCAGCAATGTACTTTCCTAGTAACGATGCTTTCATTGCTGACCAAGACCCGATTGAAATTTTTGACAGCGAAGGAAATTTCATCGGTGCAGACTTCATTATTACTGGGGATCAAGTTTGGGATGCAGGTACAGAAGTGAATGATGAACTTCTACCAAGTTTACCCTTTTCACCTGCTCAAGTTGGTCAAGGGACTCCTGAAAATGGAAATATTACTGCACACCCTGGATTTTTACCCCCTGGTAGCGGTGGTGTCCTGGATTTAGGCAATGGTGCTTTTGCTAATGCCGATTTTACAACTCCTGGTTATCAGGTAGCACGAGTAAGAATTTATGCCGTACCCACAGTCAGCGTTTTTGCAGAACCAGCCAGTCCCATTTCTGAACTCAACCAAGAACCAGGTGCTTTCATCTTTAAACTGAGTGCGCCAGCACCAGAAGGTGGTTTGGTGGTGAATTTCCAAGCTGGTGATGATGACCCAGACCCCAATTCTCGTGATGTCAATATTGGCGGAGCAGGAACAACTAATATTGATGACTTCAATATCAGACCAATACCTGGTTTTGTTTCTAGCGTCACTATTTCTGAAGGTGCGACAGAAGCCAGATTAGTTGTTACTCCCTTTGCTGATGGTTTGGTAGAACCAGAGGAAGTAATATCTGTGAATCTACTCTCAGGTGAAGATTACAACCTCAATCCAGCTAATATCTCCGCCGGAATCACCATTATTGATGGAATTGCTAGTGGTTTGGGTGGTCAAAATAACTTTGTGATTCGTCCTGGTAATACTGTCACTATCACTGATTTTGGTGGTATTGGTCGAGGGGTGAATCCTGCAAATGAAACTGTTGCAGAAGTTGATACTTTACAATTTGAGGGTGCTGGTTTAACGGCTGAAAATCTCTTGCTGCTGCAAGATGGTAACAATTTACAAGTTAGCTTTGCAGGTATCCCAGGTACTCAGGTAACTCTGCAAAACTTGGCGCTGGAAGATTTAGATAATCTACGACGAAACACTGGTGCTAGGGTAGACCTAGGTAATATCTTGTTTGATGGCGATACCAAAATTCAAGACAGTTTTGATGTCATCAATGCCAATGCTAACCCCAATAGAGTGTTTAATCGCAATACAGTTACATTCTTGAATGAGTTTGATAACGTTGTTCGCGGTTTCAATAACTCTGATGACGTAATTAATGGCCAAGGTGGTGATGATACTCTCTGGGGTTTGAGTGGGGATGATATCCTACGCGGTGGTTTAGGTGAAGATTTTCTGTTTGGCGGTAGGGGTGAAGATACATTAGTTGGTGGCTGGGGTGATGATAGACTCTACCTGGGTAATGACCGTGATATTGATACCGTTGTCTATAACAGTGGTGATGGCACGGATATTGTGTATCAATTTACTCAAGGTGTAGGAGGTGATGTACTCAGCTTTGAGGGTATCGTTGCTATTGATGTGGTAACTTTTAGTAATATTACTGAGTTTCGTTTGAGTGATGGTATACAAGGCAATTCTGGGTTTGGTGCTGGTGATTTGTTAGTTGAACTCAATGGTACAACTGGGTTTACAGCAGATAATATCGGTGCAAATCTTGCTGCTACTAATACAGCTGCATTTTTATTTGCTTAGATATTCACTACCAGAGAAGATAGAGATAGGTGTAGGTGGAAATAATTTCTGCCTACATTTTCATATTTGTGGGGAATCTTTGCCCAGATAATTATTGAGATAACCCAACATTAATATTTTGGTTTCTGTTAACAATTGTTGACGCATTTCAGGGTTTTGACTTGTCGCTAGCCAGAGCAAATCGCCTACTACTTTCACTACTACCAAAGCGATCGCCTGAGATTTTTCAGTATCTAGCTTAGGGTTTAGTCTACCAAAAAAAGCCGCGAGTTCATCGATAATCCGGTATTCGTAGTCATCTATTGCGGCAATTGCTGGATATGTCATCAAGTTCAGCAGTTGTTCATAAACTGCACGATATCCCGGATGGCTATTCATAAAATGATCAAAGGCATCAATCACCTTATCAACATACACATCTACAGGTAAAGTCTCGGCTTGTTGTGTGTGTAGTTGAGCAAACAACTGATACTCCCGTTGAAAATATCGCGTTGCTAAGGCTTTGAGAATCGCTTCTTTATCGGGAAAGAACTGATACAACGAACCTACGGGAACTTTAGCACGAGTGGCGATCGCTCGCGTCGTCGTCTGTTCATATCCCACCTCAATAAATAACTCTTCGGCTGCATTCAAAATACTATCTACTCGCTCCTGACTCCGCATCTGCTGCGGTTGACGGCGCATTTTTGCAGGATTTTTCGCTGTCATTCATCTCACCCTTGACAAAACATGAACAGTGTTCATATTCTATAAACATGAACGTTGTTCATATTAATTATGACCTCTTCAGGAGTTTTTGTCATGCCAACCCTCAACCCTGCAACTATTCAGCCCCTTAAACTTGATTCGGAAGTACAACGACAGTTGAATTTCCAGTTTTTGACAGCGATGAAAGGCTTTTTTACCTTACTCACGACAGAAGACAGTCTAGATGCAGTTGATGAACTGAGTAGCATTTTAGTTCATAGCCGTGCTTTTGAACTGGCTGCGGAAGATATGCAGCTTAATCCTGATGTAGCAAGTTTAATCCAAGAGCGGTATAGTCCCCCAGCCCATGATTTAGAGCAACTATTGCAACTTCCACCTGATTCCTTGGGGTATCTATACGCTTCCAGACTCAAAGAATTGGGTTTTGAGCGTATTGATTTAGACATTGACATCAATTCTGATACAACTTACATTGAGTATCGTTGGCAACAAACTCATGATATTTGGCATCTGATTACAGGGTTTAGTGCCAGCAGCATTGAGGAAATAGGACTACAGGCATTTTATTTAGCGCAGTTTCGTCTACCTTTGGCGGGGATGTTAATTGCTAATGCTTTGATAGGTATGATTTTGCTGACTCCCGAAGATTTACCGCAACTTCTCGAAACTATTGCCCAAGGCTGGATGATGGGATTAAATGCCAAGCCCTTATTTGCTCAAAGGTGGGAAGAAGCTTGGCAAAAACCTTTATCCCAATGGCAAGCGGAATTGAATATTCAGCCGTTTAAAGCCTAATTCTATGTTGAAAAAATCTTGCTATCTATGGTTTCGACTGATTCGCAAGACTTACCCCTGGTTATCTCTAGTTATACAGGCTAGACGAGTGATATTTGCTAGCGGTGTTGAGCGAATGCGGGAGCAAGTTCAGTTTTGGATGCTATTTTACAAGTTGGACTTTGCTAATCTGTTGGCGATCGCAATTGATTTAATTCAACCAGAATTTTGGGTTTAATTCAGCCAGATTTTTCTAAAAACTGTTTACCGCAGTCTTTGCAGAGATAGCGTTGCTTCCCGTGACGATGCCCATTTTTAGATAATCGGGATGAATGACAGTAAGGACATATCATTACTTTCATTACCTGATGCGCCCCTTGCTGTGTGTGGGGAGTCAAATATGCGACTAATAAAGCTTTAATTTCTGCATAACGGGCTTGTCTTTCGTGTTTATCCTGGCGTAAAGCATTGAGTAGTAAAGCGTTGTAGCATATGTGAACTGTTTCTGCTAAAAATTCGCTTTTTTCGACTGCCAACTCAGGATTCCACTCACGAAAAAAGGCTGCGAGTTGTTTAATCAACTGCTGATTAAAGCTGTCATCAAATAGCTGAAACATCTCCGGCGCAACAAAATACTGGATGTACACGACACGGTGCATGGGATTTTCAAAGTATTCTGCATAGGTATTCACCATGTGTTCAATAAACTCTGACAATGGCTTTTGCTTGTCTGCTGACTGCATAATTTCAGCATTAATCTTTGTCACCTGTTCCATGTGACGAGCTTCCAGGGCATGAAAAATTGCCAATTTATCGGGAAAAAACTGATATAGCGAACCAATCGCCGTTTCAGCTTTCGCCGCTATCATGTGGGTAGTTGCAGTTTCATATCCCACTTCCACAAAAACTGCTGCTGCTGCTTGGAGAATTTTCTCTACTCGTTCTTGAGAGCGTTTTTGCTTGGGTTGACGGCGCATGGGGGTGGGTTCTGGTTTGGACACGATCTGAGTTGACAAATGTGAATAATGTGTCGTATTTTAAAAATTAAATATGAAACTTTTGTCACATTTTACTCTAGCGATCGCGATCTCTCCATACCTACTTACACAATCCTTGGGAGACTCCTATGGAAGCAATTCTGCCGGGCGCACCTTGGTTAATTGCCCATCGTTCCATGTTGGGCATTAACAAACCCTATAAAATTACCCTGAATGGAAAAGACTATGTACTTTGGCAAAATCAACAAGGTGAAGTCTTTGCCCTCGATAACGTCTGTCCTCATATGCAAGCACCGTTATCAGATGGCTGGATTTGTCAAGACAGGGGTACAATTGCCTGTCCTTTCCATGCCCTAGAGTTTGATGAGCAGGGGCGACTACACAATTCCGGTAAAGGGAGCAGTCAACCTCTGCTAACTCCTCTGGAAATTGTGATTAAAGATGATTGTATTTGGACATACGGCGGTTATGCTCCTAAAATTCCCGTGCCGGATCTCATCCCCAAAGTCAGCGCAGGTATGAGCTTTTTAGGAGTCACAGGAGACAAAAGTATTCAGGGTACTTTTTTGAACAGCATATCAATCAATTATGACTACAACCATCAAAATGGTACACACCGGGAGTTATTCGGCATTAAAGCCAATCGCATCCCTGTATTTGAGCATGACGGATATTGGGCTAAAGTTGTACAAGAACTAGATCGTGAAGATAGTACCTGGAATGATATCCTCCGCAATCCTGTTATCCTCACTGCACCCAAAACTTACACTGCCACATTAGAATATGCTTTTCCCGCACTGACAACTTTTCAGGCTGATTTCCCCATAGGAGAAGTTTTGCAAGTTCATGTATTGTACCCAGAAACTGCAACCCAAACTAAAAGCTTCGTTTTAGTCTACAGCAAACCCAAACACCCTGTTTTAACAATACTACTAGGACGCTTTGTGTTAAGTGCAGTGGGAACAGTGATAGAGCAAGATACACGCGCCATTGAAACCTCTTATCCTCGCCAACCAGCGAAGATTCGCCTACCCAATGAAGAAATTATGTTTCATGCCCAAAAGTTATATCGTGAATGGTGAGCAACTTCTTCGCCAACTCTATAGCTTCCTCTGGCGTTGAAATTTTCCCCTCAGCTTGTGCTACACCAATCTCTTTCAGCAGTTGACCTACTACTGGCGATGCTGGGATATTTAATGCTATCATTATATTTTTACCACTTACTAGCTGAGTGGGATGAGCGACCAGATCATCAGGGTTAAGGTAGCGGCTGATCAATGGTGCGTATACCCGGAATGGATTGGTGCCAGACATCGCCTCTACCAAAGTATCGTTTACTAAGGCTACAACAACTGTAGATCCAAATACAACCCCTGCTTCTTGGAACAAAAAATATTGTTCTCTTACAGTATTAGCTGTTTTTAGCTGAGGGAACAATCTCAGAGCAGTGGTAATAGCTCGAATTTCCGCCCGGCTATAGGTGAGTTCCTGTAGTTCGATTTCCGCAACGGCTGGATTGGGGTGGACAAGACAAGCGAGTTTAGCAATACCTAGCCAAGTAGTTTTGACGGTATCACGGACTGGTTGTTGCACTTCTACATCTAGTTGTGGCCAGTGTTGTGCAAGTATGGTAGCGACTTGATCAACTGCTGCTATTTGGCAAAAGCTTTCAGGAGTGGCGTTTTTAAAGAATGAAGTCAGTAAGCCATCTTCCCCAGCTTTGGTTATCCAAGGTGTACCTTGAGAACTGGCTAGCAAATAACCAATTTCTACCCTGACACGTTCTGCCGCTACTTGGCATATCTGCGTTGCTAAAGCGCGGATAGTATTTTGGGTATTTGGCTCAATGGTAAAACCTAGTTGAGATGCTTGGCGATAGGCTCGCAATAAACGTAAAGGATCGTCTTGTAAATTGCCTGGTGATACCATTCGCAATACACCCAACTGTAAATCATCACAACCATGTAAGGGGTCGATGATTTCTTGGGTGTGGGGGTTGTAGGCGATCGCATTAATTGTAAAATCTCTTCTGAGCAAGTCAGTCTCTAAACTCTCGCCTTCCTGTTGAGCAAAGTCAGCCGTAGCATCAGGAAACACCACACGGGCAATCTGACGTTCTGAGTCGAGTGAAACAAAACCAGCCTGGTAACGTCGAGCGATCGCTCTGGCTACCTGCACAGCATTTGATGGTATAACAAAGTCAAGATCCCAATATTCACGAGTTCTACCGAGAATAGCATCCCGCACCGCACCACCTACCATGTAAGCTGGTTGTGGCAAGCATTCCAGACTAAAAGGCCAATTTTCGGGAGCTAGGGTAGAAGGAACTGAGCCAAACATTGTAATAAAAATCAACCCAGTAACAGGTGAATAAAGGTTGGGCTTTAAGCTAGATTAACAATAATCAAGGCCTTCTGGAGTTGGTTCTATTATGTGTATTTGCGTAAACTGCCACTATGTAGATCGCTGTGTGACTTATCACGCCGTAGAAACACAGCACCAACAGCCCCATTTAACAGAAAATCCGACTTTTGATCCCAATGAACCATCCATTAACGTTAACATTCGGACTAAGGAAGATGTAATTGAAATGGAATGGGACGTTGTTGGTTGTCTCAGCTTTAAACAAGAAACGGGCAAATGGTCAAAATTACGCCCAGGTGAATTAGTACCGACTTGATGAGGCAATAGGCAATAGGCAATAGAGTAAAATTTGCAGTGGGAAAAGTTATTTTTCGCGTTCTCTAAGTAGCAAGTAATAAGTCATGGGTATTTACTCATTACTCATTACTCATTACTCATTACTCATTTGATGACACCAAAACTGTATAAATAAAAAATGGGTAAATCTCATCAAAGTCAACAGCCTACCCCCTGCCCCCCTGCCCCACTAAACCCCATGTACCCTTACCAGCTTTCCTTCCTGGGTAAGAGTGCTGTGTAAAGCTGCCAATAATTCCTTTGTTGTGTAGGGTTTGGCAATAAACTGTTTCACAACGGTAGACTTGACGAGTTTATTGCTGGCGACAAAACCACTCACAGCGATAATCTTGATGTGAGAATCCATTTTTTGTAAAGCGCGAATGGTTGTGGAACCGTCCATTGACGGCATCATCATATCCATTAACACCAGACTGATTTTATCTTGATGTTGGGCATAAAGTGCGATCGCCTCGATGCCGTCCCTAGCTGTTAACACTTGGTAATTATACGCTTCTAAGGAAATTCTTGTAGTTTCTAGAATTGGGGCTTCGTCATCCACTACTAAAACTAATTCTCCATTACCTTTGAGTAGTTCCAAGTCTTCAACCAGGGAAGGTGCGGATGTTTCGACGGCTGGCAAGAATACTTTAAATTCTGTTCCCCTACCTACCTCACTGTACACTTTCACAAAACCATTGTGGCTTTTGATGATGCCTTGTACAGTAGAAAGACCTAGCCCCGTACCTTTACCAACGTCTTTCGTCGTAAAAAACGGCTCAAATATTCTATCGAGTGTTTCTGCTTCCATACCCATGCCTGTATCGGCAAGAGAAATTACAATGTAAGGGCCGACATGGGCATCAAGATTCATCTGGGCATAGTGTTGATCAATCCGCAGATTTTCCACAGATAAACTGAGTTTACCGCCTTCTGGCATGGCATCACGAGCATTTACTACTAGGTTCATCAATACCTGATGCAAATTTGTGGCATCGCCAATCACAGTCCACAGGTTGGGCTGGATATTTACAGACAATTCAATGGATTTGGGAAATGTTTCTTGGACAATTTGCCGAATTTCGGAACACAAGTAATTAACTTGCACAATCGTGCGCTTGCCTTCGACTCCACGAGTAAAATGTAATACTTGCTTCACCAAAGCTGCTCCACGTTTAGAGTTCGACTCTATGGTTTTGAGCATTTGCTGACTGCGCTCATCCAGGTTCGGAAGTTTGAGTTGCAATAGTTGTGATGCTGTGAGGATGGGAGTCAGTATATTATTGAGGTCATGGGCAATACCACCAGCTAGTGTGCCTACGCTTTCTAGACGTTGCGCTCGCAGAAATTGACTTTCTAGTTGTTTTTTCTCGGTAATATCGGTATTAACTGTTAAAATTGATTGTAATTGTCCATTGCGATCGCGCATGAGTGTCCATCGGCTGGCAACGATAATTTTTTTACCTTGCTTAGTAACTTGAGATAATTCACCCTGCCAAGAATCACAATCAGCTAAACTGTTGATAACATTTTGCAGTTGAGACGCATTTTCTGGTTGATACAGTAACTGACGCACGCTTTGTCCAATTGCTTCTGCTGCTGCCCATCCATATAAATTTTCTGCCCCTTTGTTCCAAAAACAGATGCGATCATTTAAGTCCTTGACTAAAACGGCATCTGTGGTAATGTCCAGCAAAGCCGCCTGTTCTCGCAGTTTTTCTTCTACGCGTGTGCGTTCTAAAATCTCGGCTGCTAAACGCTGATTCTGTGATTGCAATTTTTGGGTGAGGTGACGCAGTTGCAGGTGTAGTTCAATGCGGGCTAATACTTCTTCATGTTGCAATGGTTTGGTGATATAGTCTACAGCACCAATATTTAAGCCTTTAACCTTATCTACTGTTTCCGAAAGGGCAGTCATGAAAATCACCGGAATCTCTTTTGTTAATTCCTGACTTTTCAAACGACGACAAGTTTCAAACCCGTCTATGCCCGGCATGAGGATATCTAAAAGAATTAAGTCGGGTGGGGCATATTCAGCTCTGGCGATCGCACTTTCGCCATCTTCAGCTACTAATACTGTATAACCAGCATTAGCTAAAAAATCAAACAGCATTTCTAAGTTGGTGGGAGTGTCATCCACAATTAAAATGACACCTTTATCAAGGGATTTAATAGTCATAGTATGTAAAAAGAAATTTAATATCGTTTGAGAAAATCTACAATTTCTTTGCCTTTAAAGCTTTTAGCCAGTTTACGTAAATAAGTTGCAAAGGGTACAAATTGTTCTGCCAACTCCTCTAGTTTTGTGGCTCTTTCTGTAATCCCTCTGAGGTTTCCCCGCATCGCTAAATCTAGCAAAACTGCCAATTCTTCTGCTGGTGGAGGCACCAAGGGCAAATTTTGAATTGGGGTTGTGGGATTTAGATATTCTGGCTGTGGTTGATGCTTATTTTTATCTTGATAAATCCATGCCAAATCTAAATGAAACTGTAATTTTTCTAAAAGGTTGGCTACTTGGATGGGCTTGGGGAGAAAGTCATTACAACCAACTTCTCGACTCTGTTGTTGACTAAAATCAAACACACTGGCTGAGATGGCAATCACTATTGTTTGTTCTAGAGTTGGCATCATCCTGAGACGACGAGTTGCTTCAAAGCCATCCATTCCACCCATCACTAAGTCCATAAAAATTACATCTGGCTGAAATTCACAGGCTTTATTAATACCGTCTAACCCATCGATTGCTTCCATTACCTCAAAACCCAAAGGTTGTAGCAAATTGAGCAAAACAGAACGATTTGCCCAATTATCATCCACCACCAAAACTTTGCGTCTAGAACCGACAAAGCCCACTATGTTTTGTTCATCAACACTGTTAACAGCAGTGGGAGAGATAATTTCAGGTAAGTCTAAGTCTAACCAAAAAATGCTACCTTCACCTAAATTACTTTTAACTTTCAGTTCACCGCCCATCATCTCAACTAATTGGCGACTAATTGCCAAACCTAAGCCTGTTCCTTCAGTTTTGAGACTATCTTCACCCACCTGCTGAAAGGGTAAAAATATTTCTTCTAATTGCTCCGGTGCAATGCCAATACCTGTATCTTCTACATAAAATCTGATTTTCTGACTAGAATATTCGGCAGCATTTTCTCCAGATACCAGTTCCCAATCTCCAGTACCTGTGACATAACCTACCTTGAAATATACATAACCTTTTTTAGTAAATTTAATAGCATTACTGAGTAGATTAATTAAAATCTGTCTCAACCTTTTTTCATCAGCATAAATGATATTTGGCAATGAGAATACTGGTTGATATAATAACGAAATGCCTTTTTGTTCGGCACGGACACGGCAGATCTGCACGATGCCTTCTAAAAATTGCGAAAAATGAAATTCTTGTGGACAAAGTTCCATTTTTCGAGCTTCTATTTTAGAAATATCCAAAATATCATTAATGAGTGTTAATAAATGTTCGCCACATTGATGAATTATTTCTACACCATTTTTTTGTTGAGGTGTGAGAATTTTATCTTTCCGCAAGATTTGCGTGTAACCTAAAATTCCATTAAGTGGTGTACGCAGTTCATGACTCATGTTAGCCAAAAATTCGCTTTTAGCACGGTTGGCGGTTGCGGCTATTTCTTCTGCTCTTTGGCGTTCTCGAATCTCTGTTTGCAAAAGTGAATTTTTATCTTGTAACTCTAGAGTTCGCTGTTTTACTTTTGTTTCTAGTGTCTGATTAGATGCTTCTAAAGCATTATACAGACGTGCATTTTCTATGGAAATGGCAGCTTGAGAAGATAAAATTCGTAACAATTCTACACGCTCCGATGTAAATGCTCCAGAAATCAAATTATTTTCTAAATATAAAATCCCAATTAGTTTACCCTGATTAATAATTGGTGTACATAATAGAGATTTGACTTGATGCTTAATAATGTAGCTATCATCGGTAACAAGTCCCTCATGGCTAGCATCATCAAGTACGATAGTATCCTGGGTACGACATACATAATCGATTACAGATATAGGTAGATTTTGACTTTGTTCTACGGGTATAGACTGCTGCAATTCTATCCCATTTCTACCAAAATTGCCTGAAGCTTCTATAATTAAATTACCGCCTTTTTCTAAAATTAATAATCCTGTTTCTGCACCAGCATTTTCTAAAACAATTTGCATTAATTTAGTGAGCAACCTGTCTATAACGATTTCACCAGAAAGCACTTGTGAGGCTTTCACAATTGCGGTTAAATCGAAAATTTGGTGCATACTTGTAGTCATAGAGCTAATGGTCTGATTCATCTCTAGACTTGGTGTTTTTCGCTCTGCTATTCGAGATAATATCTGGGGATATTTTGCTGCTAAATCTCTGACTTTGGCTGTTGCTCCCCAGCGCATATATCCATAGTAAGCATCAATGAGATAGGTTTGAGCTACCTTGTCTCTACCACACTCTAAATAAAACTTTGCAGCCAGTTCATTAGCTAGTGCTTCTTCTTGGATATAACCTTGTTCTCTAGCTCCAGCAATAGCTCGATCATAAAACTCCATTGCTTGCCAATATGCACCCAATACTTGCGCTTTTTCTGCTTCTACTAAATCATACTTGTGTTGAAAATTCATCGGTGCATGATCAGCCCATCTTTGCATTTTTTGTTGATTATTTGTTACCCGACTGAGAAGGATTTCTTGTTGTAATGGTGATGCTGATGAATAGATTGCTAGTTGTGCTAAAGAATCATAGAAATGAAATAACGGTACATTTAGCCATCCTGTTACACCGTCTAAATACTGTTCAGCCTTGATGGCATTTTCGGCGGCTTCAGCAAATTTACCAAATAGGTAACACAGAATTAATTTGTTGAGAAAAACATAGAGTATGATTGTACGTTCATTGGCTGCAATATGAATTAATAATAATTGGTCTTCATTGTAAGCTTCACCTATTAGCTGATAGGGGGTTTCATTTAAGCCTAATAAATTCAAAACTGCCTGATGAAATATTTGATGCCACTTTAAAGCAGTCTCTTGATGAATTTGAGCGATCGCTTTACCATATCTCACCATTTCCTGTTCTAAATTTCTTAACTCCGCACCACTCCAATAGGCATATTGACACCTATTACTAGCTGCATATCCAGTATGTACTAAGTTGCCATATTCACATCCACTAGCATAAGCATTTTCTAACAGTGGTAAAGTCTCTCTAATATGATGTTTCCAATGTATTAAGAAAGTTGCAACTTTAAATAAAACCTGGCTTCTTAGTTCACTAGCATCTAGATTATCTAATAGATTTAAAGCTAACTGACCAAATTTATAGGCAGCTTCAACATCTTGTAATAACCCACTAAAAACTACTCCATAATCAGCAAAACCGCTAGCTGAAAAAACATTATTACCATGTTGAATAGATAAATTCACCTCCTGACAAGCCATCAGGATAAATAATGCAGGTGCAGATTGATAAGCAGCAGGAACTAAACTTGCTATTAGACGCATAGCTGCTAGCTGCTTTGCATCTGTCATTGATGGGAGATTAATTAAATCTTCTATGCTTTTCTCTGCTAAATTTGTGCTTGTTTCTTGAACAGCTTGCTGAATATCTAATGGAGTTGGTGAAGCTGTTACTTTCACACCCAG
Source organism: Nostoc sp. PCC 7524 (assembly GCF_000316645.1). Lineage (NCBI taxonomy): Bacteria > Bacillati > Cyanobacteriota > Cyanophyceae > Nostocales > Nostocaceae > Nostoc > Nostoc sp. PCC 7524. Next base: position 2,416,882 of record NC_019684.1, on the reverse strand, counting down.
CATTTCTAGAACTTGCCATCCCAAGTTGACTGCTTCTAGCAGTTTTCTTTGAACTTCATAACTTTTAATTTGTAACTCATAAACTTTCACTTTTTCCAACTCATTCTTAGCTTGTGGCAGCACCACCACGGCTAATTGCTCCATTTGCTCAAAGTCGCCCATCAGAAATGCTGCTTCTGCTGCTTCTTGATGTAAAGCTAATGCTAATTCATATTGCTGATGCCAGCTAGAGTCGGTTAACAGGCTTAAACCTACTTGGAGGTAGCCCATCGCCGACTCATACGCCGTTGCTGATTTGGCTTTTTTACCTGCTATCAGGTTAAGTTCAGCGAGCTGAATTTTTTCTGCTTCTAGGCTGAGTAATTCTGTCCCATAATTCAAGTGATTGACTAAATCAAAAATATTTTCACTTCGTTCTTCAAATGTCGTATTTGCTAGTAATAAGCGACCAATTTGTAGATGAGTTGCTTTTTGGAGCGCATCTGTAATTAGAGAATAAGCAGCTTGTTGCACTCGGTCATGTAAAAATTTATAAGTGATTGTCAGTTGTTTGTTTTGCTGATAATTAAAAACTAAAGGAATTTTGTAAGACTCATCTATTGGTAAAACTAGACCTGCCTGTAAAGATTCCCATAAATCTGCTGCTGTTTCATGCCAAGATTTTTGATGAACAATACTCAGAATATCTAGGGTGAATTTATCGCCAATACAAGCAGCTAGTTTTAAGATATTCTGCGTCATTGGTGAGAGTTTTTGAATTTGATTAATCATCAAATCAACGACATTATCAGTAATGTCAATATCTTGCAGCAGTTCCATATCCCACTGCCAACAACCAGCAATAAAATTAAATGATAGAAGCTTGTCTTGTTCAAGGGTTTTGAGAAGTTGTGTTAAGAAAAAAGGATTTCCCTGAGTTTTGTGAAATAATAGCTCTGCTAGTAATTCTGACTTAGTTTGGTTAGTGTGGAGAGTATCACTAACTAATTGCTGAACATGAAAAATCTGCAAAGGCTGAAGTACAATACGGTTGATATATATACCCGATTTTTGCATTTCCTCCACAGTCAACATTAACGGATGATTAATATTAACTTCGTTGTCCCGATACGCTCCTATCAAGAACAAATATTTGATATCTGAGTCTGTGATTAACAGTTGGATTAACTTGAGAGAAGCAGCATCTGCCCATTGTAAATCGTCTAAGAAAATGACTAATGGATGTTCAGGTTGACAAAATAAGTTAATGAATTGTTTAAATACTCGATTAAATCTGTTTTGAGATTCATTTAACCCTAATTCAGTAACAGATGGCAGAGAACCAATTATTTGTTCAAGTTCCGGGATAACATCAATAATTACTTGAGCATTTGTACCAAGTGCTGCTAATATTTTTGATTTCCAAACAGCTATTGTCGCAGCACTTTCTGTTAATAATTGCTGCAATAATTCTTGCAAAGCCTGAATCAAGGCATCATAAGGAATATTTCGCTTTAACTGGTCAAATTTACCAGCAATAAAATAACCATGCTGGGCTAATATGGGTTTATGAATTTCATTGACTAAAGAAGATTTACCAATACCTGAATACCCACTAACTAACATGATTTCTGATGCTCCACATCTGACGCGATCGCAGGCATTCATGAGAGTTAAAACTTCTGTTTCACGACCATACAGTTTTTGTGGAATTAGGATTTGGCTGTATAAGTCAGATTGACCAACAATAAAGTTAGCTATTCTTCCATTTGCTTCTATTTCTCTGGAACATTCTTCTAAGTCAGCTTGTAGTCCCAAAGCATTTTGATATCTTTCCTCAGCCGTTTTAGATAATAACTTCATGACAATCTCAGAAATTATCTGAGGAATTTCTGGATTAATTTCTGTTGGTGATAACGGTGTTTTGGCAATATGACAGTGAACTATTTCTAAAGGATCAGTTGCGGTAAATGGTAGTTGTTGCGTGAGCATTTCATAGAAGGTAACACCCAAGGAATAAAAATCAGTACGGTAGTCAACCCCGCGATTCATCCTCCCAGTTTGTTCTGGTGACATATAAGCTAGAGTACCTTCTAGCAAACTGGAATTACTGACAGTTAAATTTTCTCTTGATAAATAGGATGAAATACTAAAATCGATAATTTTGATTTGATTTTTCTTGAGATTAATTAGAATATTATCAGGTTTAATATCTTGATGAATAATATGATTTTTATGCACTTGAGCCAGTGTTGCAGATAGTTGAATGGCAATTGGCAAAAACTGGCTGACTCCGAATTTTTGAGTATTAATTATTTTTCTTAAAGATTCTCCCTGGAAATCTACCGAAATCATGACCAAACCGTTGTCATGGCTTGACAAAGCCAGGGGTTTAATCACTCCATCTATATCTAATGTTTGGAGAATTTTATATTCGTGTTTTAACTGAGCAAGCTGTTCTATAGTAGGATACTCGGCTTTAAGCGTTTTAATAATTGCTGTTAACTGCTGAGACTGATGAACAGCACGATAAATACAGGTAATTGTACCCTCATGAAGAACTTCAGTGAGATTGTAATCGGCAATGGTGAAACCCATATTTTTCTGCTGGCTGCTAGTATGGTGCTGTTTGGTGGTCAGTTAGTTGCTTCTCTATCAATGGTAATAATTTCTACTCCTTTTAACGTTGGAAGTATGATCAATTCTCTACATAGGTTTTAGCTGTTATCTATTTTTTTTAATCGAATATAAAATTACGTAACTAAAATTTAACTATTCTGAGGTATTTGCTTTTATTCTTAATAAACAACAAGGTAGTCCCGATGCAACGAGTTGTATAGTCAAGCATGAAAGAGCAGAGTAATATATGCTGGGCTTTACCTATCAAAAACTAGATATGGTGGACAAAGCCCACCATAAGTTAAGTTCCTATAGTTTTCTGTAAGGGACTTGCAGATAAAAAAATATTCAAAATGTAGGGTGCGTCAGTATGAATAATTTCTTGGTACAGCTAAGTTTTCTCGCACTGACGCACCCTTGTATATTAAGAGAAGTAGTAGACCGTCGCACCCTTGGTCACAGTAGACCGCTTCGTAGCAAGGGTCACTACAATAATCTCTTTGACAGAACTCGAACAGTCGCCAGGGACAAAACTTTAAGTATAGAAAATTAAAGTATACAGTCCGTATCGGGCAAGGATGAGTGAAATCAAGGGGATGAAAATCTACCAAGATTCAGGTTATCTGTGAGGGTGAAATATGGAAAATACTGCTCAGTGGGTAGGCATTGATGTTAGTAAAGCCACTTTGGATATTTATATTCGTCCAATGGGCAAAGCCATGAAAGTGGCAAATACAGAAAGCGAAATATCAACGCTTGTAGAGCAACTCAAATCCTATAATTTAAACCTGATTGTACTAGAAGCAACTGGAGGATTAGAAACAGAATTAATTATTCAATTACAAGCTCAAGAGTTACCAGTAGCACTAATTAATCCACGCCAAGGAAGAGACGCAAGCTAAAGCTACAGGCAGACTGGCGAAAACTGATGCCATTGATGCACAAATTCTGGCACATTTTGGCGAAGCTATGAAACCAAAAGTGTTAGCCATTGAATCGGAAGGAGCGCGTCAGTTAAGTGAATTAATCAGTCGGAGAAGACAATTAGTCGAAATGCAGACTGCGGAAAAAAACCGCCGCACCCGTGCTCGTGGTAAAGCACTAGCCGATATTGAAGCACATCTTGATTACCTGGATAAACGTCTCGAACAAATTAACTCTGAGATTGAACAATTAACTCAAAACAATTCTCAATTCATTGCCAAAGTTAATTTACTCAAAACTACTCCCGGCATCGGTCAAGTTATTTCCACGACTCTGGTTTGTGACTTACCTGAACTCGGTCAATTAACCGCTAAACAAATTTCTCGTTTAGTCGGTGTTGCACCGATGAATCATGATAGCGGCCAATACAAAGGCAAACGAATGATTCAGGGTGGTCGTGGTCATGTTCGTGCTTCTCTGTATATGGGTGCTGTGGTTGCTATTCGTCACAATCCCATTATTAAGGCTTTTTACACTCGACTTGTTGAGCGCGGTAAATCCAAGAAATTGGCTCTGACTGCTTGCGTTCATAAAATGTTAGTCATTTTAAATGCTATGGTCAGAGACAATTTACCTTGGCGTGTTACTAATGAATCTGCAACTTTGTCTCTATAATTGAGAGCCTCTTTTTATACCTGGATTTTCACGCCTGCTTGTCGTGCTTTGACTTCTCTATTTACCGAGCGCAGCATGACTGGCTCACTTTGATCTGCTATTTTTTCCTCTTAATCCTTTTTTCTTTACTTCCTCTGCTTCATTATTTTTGCTCCCGATCGCTTGACTTTTAAGACAGTCGCTACTAACTACAGGTGTGATGGTGAAAGTGTCAATATGTGGTTCAATAAATTAATTATGTCAACTTAAATACTCAAGATTTTCATTTACCTTGGCGACACAATTAGAACATATCACACCAAATAAATACGCTTTATCACTGCATACTACAACCCCGGAATTGGGTTTGGCAATGAGTAACTTTGCAGGTGATACTCGGTCTAATGTTTGGAATTTAGGGCGTGATTTATCCAGCTATATCCACCAATATTTAATTGAATTTATCCAGCCACAAACTTGGGCAGACTTGGCTTTTATTGCTGTTGCCAAAGGGCCTGGAGGTTTTACTGGCACTAGGATTGGTGTGGTTTTGGCACGGACTTTAGGACAGCAGTTAAACATTCCTGTATTTGGGATTTCTACATTAGCCGCAGTCGCTTGGTTAGCAACAGATGCAGGAGAACAGAAAAAGACTATTGCTGTGGAAATGCCAGCGCAACGAGGACAGGTGTTTGGGGCTATTTATCAACCTGCTCCTAATAATACCGAATTAATCACTTTATTACCTGATACTGTATTTACGCCAGAAGCATGGCAGCAGACTTTAGCTAACCAGAAAACTGATTATCATCTAGTGGAAGCTAAATCTGGGTTAGCTGCAACGGTGACAAGTATCTTAGAACTAGCTTATCTGGAATGGCAATTAGGCAAGCGTCCCCATTGGTCAGAGGCTTTACCTTATTATGGGCAGCATCCAGTAGAAATTTAAAATGAGATTAATCGTTAAATTGCTGGGGTTCAGACTATGATGACACGTCCTAGTGCAATTATTACTCCTATCTCAACTCTGCCACCTTTGGAAAATGGTGACAAACTCACCCGCCCTGAATTTGAGCGGCGTTATCATGCTATGCCCGAAGTGAAAAAAGCGGAACTGATTGAAGGAATTGTGTATATGGCATCTCCGTTAAGAGTTACAGGTCACGGTGAACCCCATGCTGATATTATTCTTTGGTTGGGGCTGTACAAAGTGGCTACACCTGGTGTGAGACTGGCTGATAATTCCACTGTCCGCCTAGATGCAGATAATGAACCTCAACCAGATGCTTGCTTGAGAATTGCCAATGGAGGACAAACTCGTGTCAGCGAGGATGATTATATTGAAGGTGCGCCAGAGTTAATTGTGGAAGTTGCAGCTAGTAGTGTTTCTCTCGATTTGCACGACAAGTTAAAAGTATACCGTCGCAATCAGGTGCAGGAATATTTGGTGTGGCGAGTTTATGACGGTGAATTTGATTGGTTTAAGTTACATCAAGGCGAATATATTCAGCTTCAGCCTAATGCTGATGGTGTGATTTGTTCTCAAATATTCCCAGGTTTATGGTTGGAAAAATCGGCTTTGTTGGCAGGAAATTTAGCTAAAGTATTAGAAGTTTTGCAGCAAGGTTTAGCAAGTGCAGAACATCAGAGTTTTGTCGAAAATCTTTCTAGTAAAATAGCAGGGGACAGGTGACAGGGGACAGGGGACAGGTGGCAGGTGACAGGTGACAGGTGACAGATGACAGGTGACAGGTGACAGGTGACAGACTCCAAAGCCTCTTATTGTAACGATTTTATGATTACTTTATGTCCTAATCTATATGATGACTGCTATAGATCGGCGATAATTTATGATGTAGGGTGCGTCAGTGGGAGAAAACCTAGCTGTACCAAGAAATTATTCATCCTGACGCACCCTACTAACCGTCAATTGGGAATAATTTATTTTTTGGTGTTCCCTTACGCCGTCACAGTGGCTAAGGCTTTCTCTACAGCTTGTAAAGCTAGATTTACCTCTGTCTCTGTGACAATCAACGGTGGTACAAACCGGACGACTTTTGGCCCGGCTGGTACAAGCAATAAGCCCTCATTCATGGCAGCTTTGACAATATCAGCAGCATTTAGCTGGATGTCTGCTTGTAACTCCATACCGTTAATTAAACCCCAACCACGCACTTCAGTTATATGATGGGGATACTTAGCTGCGATCGCCTGTAATCCAGCTCGTAACTGTTCGCCTCTATCTTGCACATTCTGCAAAATATTCTCTTTTTCCAAAGTTTGGCAAACACTCAACGCCACGCCACACACAAAGGGATTACCCCCAAAGGTACTAGCGTGTTCCCCTGGTTGGAAAACATCACATAACTTTTTACTCATCATCGCCCCAATGGGGATACCACCACCCAATCCTTTGGCAGAGGTGAAAATATCTGGTTCTACACCTAGATGTTCATAACCCCAAAGTTTACCACTGCGTCCCATACCAACTTGCACTTCGTCAAACATCAACAAAATGCCGATATCGTCGCAGATTTGCCGCACTTTTTGGAAATATTCTACATCTCCGGGACGGACTCCACCTTCTCCCTGCAATGGTTCTAACAGAATAGCCGCAACCCGGTAATCTCCTTCGTCTAACTCGGTGACAGCTGTTTCCACTGCACCGATATCGTTGTATGGTACATAGTGGAATCCGGGGACTAGGGGATCAAAGTATTTTTGATACTTTGGTTGTCCGGTGGCGGTAATTGTCGCCAAAGTCCGCCCGTGGAAACTGGCGTTGGCTGTTAAGATAATTGGGTTGTCAATGTCTAGAACTGTATGGGCATATTTTCTGGCTAGTTTGATGGCAGCTTCATTGGCTTCCGCGCCAGAGTTACAGAAAAATACGCGATCGGCACAAGAATGTTGAATAATCCAATTAGCTAATTCCCCTTGTTCGGGAATGTAGTACAAATTAGAAACATGGTGTAGCTTTTGGATTTGGCGTGTCACCGCCTCTACCATTGCTGGGTGAGCGTGTCCTAGTGTGCAAGTGGCAATTCCAGCTACAAAGTCTAGGTATTCTTTACCCTGAGTGTCCCAAACTCGGCATCCAGCACCCCGTTCTAAGGCGATGGGAAACCGAGCGTAGGTAGACATGACAGCTGCGTCAAAGCTATCTGCACTAAAGGGGGTAGATGCAACAGCACCTGACTCTGGGGGATTCGTGGCTTGCTCAAATAGAGTTTGTAGGCTCACTACCTCTCCTCCTAAAAATGTTTAATCGTATACTTACTATCTAGTTTCCTAGAAATTCTTCAAAATAACTTGGGATTTACGACATCTAATTTTCGCTTGGGTCTAACATTATATATTCTTAAACCTGTGGCAGTGGTGAAAAATAACTTTGTATTCAACTCTTGAGCAAAAATACCAACGCATTCAAAAAGAGTTAATGGCTGGAGCGATCGCTCTGGGCGGTGTACTATTAATTGGTACTTTGTGGTATCGCTTTGTCGAAGGTTGGTCATGGGAAGATGCCGCTTACATGACTGTGATTACCTTAGCCACTGTAGGATATGGTGAGACTAACCCCCTCGGTAGCCGAGGTAGGTTGTTTACCATTGCCCTAATTGTGTTGGGTGTAGTCAATATCGGTTACATTGTCAACAGATTTACCGAAGCCATCATTCAAGGCTACTTTCAACAAGGCATTCGGCTACGGCAACAGAGGCGGTTAATGGAATCACTATCACAACACTATATCATCTGTGGATTTAGTCGCACTGGTCGCCAAATTGCTAAGGAATTTCGGGCAGAAGGTGTGCCGTTTGTGGTGATTGATTCTGTGGTGGAATCTGTGGAAAGGGCGCAAGCTGAGGGTTATATGGCATTTCAAGGTGATGCTACTTTGGATGACACATTACTGCAAGTGGGTATTGAGCGGGCAATTTGTTTAGTGGCTGCTCTCCCCTCCGATGCCGAAAATTTATATACTGTTTTATCAGCGAAAACTTTAAATCCCCGTATTCGCGCGATCGCACGGGCAAGTACAGAAGAAGCGTTACAAAAGCTACAGCGTGGCGGAGCAGATGCCGTAATTTCACCCTATATTACTGGTGGTAAGCGCATGGCAGCAGCCGCTCTCAGACCGCAAGTTTTAGACTTTGTAGATGGGATTCTCACCGGTGCTGATCGTCAGTTATATATGGAAGAATTTTTACTAGATCCAGCCTTTTGTCCCTTTGTGGGGCAGACTTTGCAAAGAGCTAAATTGCGATCGCAATCTGGGGCGTTAGTTCTAGCCATTCGTCGCCTTGATGGTACTCTCATCGGTGGCCCTACTGGTGATACTGTGTTAAATCCAGGCGATACCCTCATTTGTATGGGTACGGCTGAACAACTCCGCAGCCTCAATCAAATTCTCGGCCCGATTAATTCTCAGAATTTGCGTAAACCTAAACATAGTTAAAGACTGATCATTAAGCTGACTTTTCACGGTATCTAGAAAACCCCTCTCCAAACCTCTCCCCTGCAAGGAGAGAGGCTTTGATTGCTCCCCCTTCCCTGGTAGGGAAGGGGGCTGGGGGGTTAGGTTTGGCGTTGACTTTTCCACATGACGTGAAAAGTCAGATCATTAAGGCAGCAGAGGGGCAGGGGAGCAGAGGAGCAGGGGAGCAGGGGAGATTTTACTCCAATGCCCTATATTCTTTGGCAAATAACCATAATATGTGATTGGTATTTATTAGTAGTATGGTGGACAAGTTTTAGTCCTGCTTGTTCTAGTTCTTGCATAAGCTCAGGTATGTGATGCTTATGATGTCGCCAAATTGTGATCTCTTCACCTTCAGAGAGGGCAAAATTCTTATCTATCTCTTGACAAGTAAAATTAAACGTATAATCCTGAAGAAGTTTTATATTAGCCACTACACTATCTGTGGTTGAATCATACTTTCTTACCAGTTCACAATCTCCATATTTTATTCCTAGATTGTTTGTCACCCATTGATATATATTGCCAGCATGATAATCACAACCACCTCTAACTTTTCCATCCCATGCTGAGTTTGAGCCAATTTCATTAGTAAACACTAAAAAATCATTCTTGCCCATGCTATCGTGCAGATTTTTGAATACTTTGGCTCTATCTCGATGATTACCAATTGTCACTCCTAAGTGTAAAAATATATTAGCTGTATTAATATTTTCACTATCAGGTTGATTAAATATCAAATCTTGAGGAATACAATTATTTTCTATATCAATTGCTTGACTGATAAACTCAATTGATGGAAACCAACTTTGGAAATTCCTTCTGGAGACCTTTAATAATTCCTCACTCACATCCAAGGCAACATACTTGTTAATTCTATTTAATTTCTTCAATCTCGAAACAAATTCCTTCACAGGATAAGAATTTCCTGCACCTACATCAATAATATTGAGTTTCTGACATTTTTGATAATTACCATTAAGATAGGCAAAATTATTCTTTAATAAATCAATTTCTACATTTGAGGCTCGATACCATCTAGGAATAATATATTTTAGATAAAAATTATCCCAAATTTTTGCGCCTCTCCCTTTGTAAGAATACTTTAAAGGAATTTCTCGTCTGACTTCTAAGGCATGAATTATTTCTAAAACTTCTGCTTCAGAAAAAAGAGCGTAAAACTCAGAACTTGGCTTGGCTGTGCGAGTGATAGAAGTAGAAATATTTGCAGAAAGTTGTGAACTGCTAGGAAAATCTTGAGCCATTGTTCTGGTTTTGTGCGGAAAAATTACATCAAAATTAAGTATACAGATTCACAACCTACAGCAACACCTTTTAGCTGTCACCTGTCACCTGTCACCTGTCACCTATAACCTGTCACCTGTCACCTAACTCCTACCTCCTTCAAACTTCATCCAGCCATTGCAAAATACTGATTTTGCTCTCTGCCAAACCTTTATACACCAATGAATCTGGTGTCATAGACTCAAGAGCAGCATACAACTTAGACTGTAAAACTGAATCTTGTTTAATTAAAGTACAGTCACGAAAGTAAGTCCGAATAGTAAATAGAGCCGTTTCATACTCTGGTAAACCCCAAATGACTTGGCGTTCAATTCTCAGGTAGAGTCTAGGATGTTGCGGATCAAATTTTCTGCCTTGCCAATCACTGACTGATACCCCAGGTGGTGCTTCGGGATGATGGTTGAGGCGGGTGTCGGTACTCAATCCCCAAGCAAAGCGTACCATCGGTTCTCGCACAATCATTGTATTGACGATCGCATCGGCTCGACGATTGATTTTTTCCATCCCAGCTACGGGCGCATGGATGACAGCAAAGTCTTTACCAATTTTTTCTTCAGCTGCCCAATGGTTAGGAAAGCACAAATGCACTGCACTTAGCCAGTTACTACCATCAGCACGGCGACAAATTACGGTTAAGTCTTCTTGTACCTGTGCTGCTAAAGCATCCAGGGTTGAGGCGTAAGTTGGAATAACGGTGCTATTAACTTGTTGTAATTGCCAGTCTGCATCTAAATAAAGAGTTTCTTGTGTCAGGCGACTATAAAATTGTAGAGTATTGGCTATCTTTTGACAGTCAAAGTATTGCGGGTGTTCTTGGGTGAGACGATGAATAATTAAACGAGCGATCGCACCTGCCACAGCCTGAGAATAATTACAAGTTTGGTAATATTTACTCAACCGCTCTGCACGGGCGAAAAGTTTAGCTTGACGATAGTTGGTAAAATTATCATCAATTTGAAATACCTGCTGATCAGCCTGAGTGTTACCCAAGTCATAACCAAAAGGTATCATCCCTGGCTTCACTTCATATCTGCCATTCATCAGGGGAAAATAAATAGCAGCATGATGAGACTGTTCGACTGTCTGAACTTCCATGTTTAAAAATACAGTCTGGGTTGCCGATGAGGGTAATCCCACAATATAGCAATTCCCATTCTAGTCAGGTACAGTCAGAATTAAACGCAGATGGACGCAGATGGACGCAGATAAATTTGTACCTGATGATCTTTCTTCACTGTCACCTGTCACCTGTCACCTATCACCTGTCACCTGTCACCTATCACCTGTAATAAATCAAAGCTGACTACCAGAGTAACTATTGACTGTTAACTAATTCCTCCTGTTCAACTTCTTGCCAACCGTGCATCAATGCCATGCTTTTGATTGCTAATTCCAAAATTATGGGTGGTGCGGTGGAGATAAAAATACTGGGATAAACGGCTGTACCCCAGGTAGGATGCACTAACACACAGCATTTATTTTTCAATATGGGGTAGTTCAATAAAGCTTTGACAACGGCTGTGTCGTTGTGGGGTATTTGTCCAGGACGAGAAAACAGGGGATAACCAGTACGGGGATCTATGAGGTCGGCTAAATAACCGCGATCGCGTAAACTAAATACTAGATCGCAGCCAAACCTCATAAACTTTTCCCGCAAGTTTTGTTTTTCTTGCTCGATTTCTGGGGTACTTTTGACTAAGGGATAGTGCGATCGCTGTAAAACAATCACCACCCAAAATAAAGGTTGCTGTTGCCAATCTGGTAATATCCGTTCGCGGTTGGCACAGATATATTGACTGGGAGCATGAATATAAATTTGTACTTCTTGTCCCATTTTCCCAACCAAATTAATGGGACGAGTTTGTTCGGCAGCATAAACTCTGGGATAGTTCACCACATTGATTAAGATTCTGCAACTCTTTAATTTATTCTTTAGAATCGATAATAACTCTTATTACTATCAAAAAAACATCAAATTTTTAGGAAAAAGCAGACCTTTATAAATTTGTTGTCAGCGAAGTGTGAAGTTTTAATCAGATTTTTATCATTTATTAACCTGAACTGATATTTCTAACCTCAAAAGACAAACTTCCACACCATCAGAACCTATCCCCACCTGCCCATCCACCAAATATTTGAGATTACCAAACTAATTTAGTTTTAAAGCATTAACGGGTACTTCATCCCAGGTATCGACTGTGCGTAACCGTGCTATCCAACCTGATGCCTTTTGGATCTCAGTCAAATTCTGCTGAAAAGACTCATGGCAATCCTTAGCTTGAGATTCATCACAACAAGCAATACAAGCATGAATCATACCGGATGGATCAATTTGCTCATTTACCCAGATAGTCATAGATATCCTCTAAAAAATAATTTATTCTCCTAGAATCTTAATAGAAATAGAAACTAGAGAGCAAATATTATCTTAATTTTAAGATTTATCTTTTCTTTCTCTTTCATAACGCCGACGGTAGAGTAATTCTAACTGTCCGCCATACTCTTGAATCCTGGCAATCTGACGTTGATATAGTCCCCGGAAGGTATTGGCAAAGAAAAGTGTAAATATCGCCACCACTAATCCTGATGCCGTAGATACTAAAGCCTCACTAATTCCAGAGGTAACACCAACTGTTTTTGTACCTCCCACATCACCAATATTCAGAGAGGCAAAGGCAACAATTAATCCTAAAACAGTCCCCAAAAGCCCCAAAAGGGGTGCTAAACCTATAATTGTGTCAAAAATATTTTGAAAGCGTTTGAGTAGGGGAATTTCAGCTTGTGCTTCACTTTCTAGAGCCAGACGAAATTCCTCTGGTGTTGGCTCATCTAATTCTAAGGCAGCTAGAAAAACCCGCGCCAGGGGCAAATCTATATTTTGCTGCAATGTATTTATAGCACCAACTACATTATCTAGACGATAAAGTTTGAGGACTTCTTGTATCACTCGGTTTTGCTTACCAGTGACTTTTACCCAAAAGATTAATCTTTCGATAATTAGTGCCACTGCCAATAATGAAAATCCCAGCAGAGGCCACATAACTATGCCACCAGATGTAAAAAAATTATTAATAGTTGCCATCTAAATCAACTCATCAGTGCAAACTCAAATTATACCGAGAGTTGCAGTCAAAGTTAGTAACTTGGGCTGGGAGTGGGGAACATAATTCAGTTTCGTTACGAATACAATTGATTTCGTTACCACACAATTCAGTTTCGTTACGAATACAATTGATTTCGTTACCACACAATTCAGTTTCGTTACGAATGCAATTGATTTCGTTACCACACAATTCAGTTTCGTTACGAATGCAATTGATTTCGTTACCACACAATTCAGTTTCGTTACGAATGGGAAATTTTTCAGTATTAATACTAAGAGGTTGTTTGAAAAGTGCTTGGCTGTGATTTTAGAGACTTATTGATCCCTACCCCCCTTAAAAAGCTATGCGTTACCCACATCTTTCTTTACAATCTTAAAACCCTTGCTCTATAAGCATCTTAAGGACTGAAACTTTAAGCATACTTGACAAATCATCATTTATTCTTCTCGCTAAAACAGTGTTTTTATTGAGAATGAAAAACGAACGAATCAGGGTTCTAGAGACGTGAGTTAATACTCTCGAAATGTTAAGAAAGATGTTTATAATGGATAGCTTAAAAAGGGGGGAAATTGAATCAAAGTCCCCCTTTTTAAGGGTTAGGGGGGATCGGAATGTACTTAAAGTCACAGCCGAACATTTTTCAAACATCCTCTAAAAGCTACTGACAATTACTAAACACTCATTTTCTACCTTGGTTAGCATATCGTTGAAGGCGGGAGTATAACGCCCATCTGCATCAACAATTTTACGTAGGGTATAATCTCCAATCCCTGGAATCACACCCAGCCAAATGTTTTTGCGTTGCCAAATATCTCCTTTATGAGAGTTTTCATCTCGGCGCATGGTGGCATTGATTAACCATTGGGGAATTTCTATCCCTAACGCCAAGGGTGTAATTTGTGCTTGCTGTAAACTGGCATCTGCAAACTGAATTTTGTACTGAAACTCAGTCAATTGGATAGCACGCAGCAATATCCAACCTAACAGGGAATTATGGAAAGTCCATTGCAATGGAGCAAACAAAGGTATCACCAAGGTGTGATTTTGAGTGTCCCATTCTAAGTTGTACATGGTGATGCAATCATCTGGTAGGGGATTGCCATCCATGAAAAATACACCCTGGAGGACTTTGGGTAAGTTAGTTTGTTTGAGGGGAGTCATCCAGGTAGCAATATTATCGAGTTGCTTTTTCTCGATAGATTGAGTCATGTTTTGTGGATTACTTAGATTTTTTGAGCAAAGCCTTGTAACACTAAATTATTCGGGGTGACAGCCGTCACTTTTTCAAAATCCCATTTAACTTCTGTAATTGAGTTCCATTGATAGTTCTTCAACAGATAAAGACAGAACGTCTTAATAATGCCAATTGATAAGGATCTACCTGGACACATCCTCTCATGTCCTTGACTATTCCAAGATAAGATATCTGAAAAATCTCGTGTCACATCAAAATTATCTGGATTTTGATATCTTCTCTCGTCGCGATTGGCTGTGAAGATAGAACCCAGCAACCGAGTACCTTTTTGGAAGGGACATTTTTGTTCACCTATCTCTACTTCACCAGACTGAGTAGCTAATTGACTAACAAATCTGACAGGTGGATAGAGACGAGCTGTTTCTAAGATGACTTTATGGGTGAGTGTTAACTGTTCTAAAGTTTGCCCGGTTGGTGGTTGTTTGCCATCCCAAACAGCATTAATTTCGGTGATGACATCATTTCTTAACGCTTCATTCTGGCAGAGAACACCAATTACAGATCCTAACAGCGCACTTGTACCGGCAGTGCCGGCAATATGAATCATATCGAATAGGCTGTTAACAATTTGGTGTGTGTTCAACTGATACTGAGAGCCTGTTTTTAGGTAAGCTGCCCATTGAGGAGACTGTTGATATCGCTCAATTAAACGCTGGCGATGTTTAATGCTGGGTGCTGTTCTAAACGCCAGTAAATATTTAGTGATGAAATTCGGTAAGGATGCGATCGCTAAACTTTTGATATAAGCGTTGGAAGCGGTAATTTCTGCTTCAGATAACGCCATTTGGAAAACGAGTTGGTGCAGAATCTCCAGTAGCATTCGTGGCAAATCCTCGCCAATCTGTACTTGTCCCTGTTGAGCCGCTTTTGACAAGCATTGATTAACTAAACCCCCTAAAACATCAGCCTTTTGAGTCGGATCTGGTAAGGCTTGCAAGAACACAGCCCGCACCCCGGTGTGTTCATTACCGTTCATGCCTAAACTCAAAGGATTGTTGAGCAGATAGCTAGGGGCTAATATTCTGATGATGCCTAAATCATTGCCCCGCACTTGCGGCTCAACTTGCATCAGTTCTTTAACTTGGCTGTGAGAAGTGTGAATGATTGCCTGATCTACTGCAAAAAATTTGTCACCAATATGTTTTTTACGGATGTAGAGAAAGTCTTTCCATGCGTTGAGCATGATGAAAGCATCCATGTAATAGATAGGTAAGCGCAGAAGTTTACCAATGGTAGTGTCATAACCAACTTTAGCTAGACGAGAGGCAAGCTTGATCTGGCGATCGTGGTTTTTCAGGACTTTATCTTTTAGTTCCATAGGATTGGGGATTGGGGATTGGGGACTGGGGATTGGGGACTGGGGATTGGGGACTGGGGACTGGGGACTGGGGACTGGGGATTGGGGACTGGGGACTGGGGACTGGGGACTGGGGACTGGGGATTGGGGATTGGGGACTAGGAATAATAACTCTCTTCTGCTCCCCTGCTCCTCTGCTCCCCATCTCCCTTATCTCCCCCATCTCCCTCATCTCCCCCATCTCCCTCATCCCAGCCTTAAATATTAATACTCTGGGGAATCTTGGAAGGGAGCAAATATTCATAGGCTGGGCGGTTTAAATTGCGCTGATTGATGGTGTCTTCAATTAGCTGGAGTTTATCTTGGAAGCTTTGCAATAAGGATGTTACTTGTGGATCAGTAAAGTGTGGTTGTGGATATTGACCGAGTTTGTTGTAATACACAGATCCTAATAAGTAAAGTAAGTTATATTGCCCTTGTGCTTGTTCTAGTGGAGGCAGCAAGTTGAGGTAGTCTTGCTCAGTCACTTCTCCCTTGAGGGTTGAGGCTGGCATATAACCGGCTAGTGGGACAACTGGGGCATAGCCCATGATATCTTTCTGGGGAAAGTTTACCGCCGCGTGTTGAACACTGGCGGTGAAAATGATCAGTGTTACCGCATCAATTAGATATTCTCTGGTTTTGATACCTCCATCTTCACCAAAGCCAGTAATTCTACCACCTTCGTAAGCTTGGGCTTCGGTTGCCCATGCTTGTAAGGCTGCGTCTTTTTCCACATCTGCATCTGTAGGATAGTAAAGCTTGAGGTAGTCTGACACCCAATCACGGATAGCATCCCAGATTAACAGGGCATCATCTCGGTAAGGATAAACAGGTAATAGGTTGGGATCATCCACACCACGCTGTTTGAGTTGCTTGGGTAACATGGCTGCGTTGAAGTTATAGCTTTGCAATCCACGCACGGCTAAAATACGAGAGTTATCAATAGTTGATGAAAGTAATAGATCAACACCTCCATCACGAGCGATGAGGTTCTCTTGGGCGGCATTATTGATGGCTAATGTACCCTCGAAATGGGGGCGTAACAACAGGCTGAGGGGATGATTGCTTGGGAGTTGCCGATGGGTTGCCATCACGAATACACCCACAAACAGGTGTGTTCTAGCTAGGTGGCTGACGGCTTCGTGAAAGTTGGCATCGGCGATGAGGACAATAGTTTTGGCAAACAGCCAGGCGTATTTACCAGAGTTAGGGGTAATGATGGGGTGATCTGCGTCTGGGGTTTGTCCACATTGAATGGCTACTGGGCGGAGTAAACGGTGAGCATCTGCGCCTTTGGGTACAGCAAACAGTGCCAGAGGTGCGTAGACATACTTTTGTAGTTTTGGGTGTGTACCATTGATCGCACCATCTAAAATCCCATAGTCTGCCAGATAAAGTCTACCGTCTTCCCCGGCTGCTGCTAAGGAATCATCACTACCCATCACGGCTTGGTAATGCTCGTCTGTGACTGGGAAGCGATCGCCTGGGCTAGTTACCCGCTTAATCATTAAGGGATTATAACCAGCCACTTGCATATAAGCAAAAACTTCATCTTCTTGATAAGTGCTGGCAATCTTGGGCAATCCCAACACTGGTAGCAATTTTTCGTAATCCTTGAGACTGGTTACGCGTCCTTTGGGTTGTTTCTCAAATAACAGCTTAGTGATGCGGTTGAGTGAATCTGTAAAAATTGACAGTCCAATTTCCTTAAGTAGTGATAAAAACAGATCATCCAGTTCCCGCAAATCTTTAGAGACGCTACGCAGCAGAAATTGGGGGAGAATTTGCAGCAGTCTGGCAATTACACCCAGGCGAAATGGGATGGCTCCCTTAATCAAAGCTTCTAAAAGAAACGCAATGACATCATCTTTCACCGACTTAAAACCACGATTACCCCGGTTGACAATCAGGGTATTGATAAAAATCAGGCGTAATTCTTTAGCTAATAAACAATACCAACGAGTGGTGAACTCTTCCGCAGGTGGCAGTTGATTCACCATCGCCAAAGGGGGAATATGGGTGTAGTTATATTGATATTGCTGCCTAGCTATATCCAAGTTGTGGTTGCTGGGGGAACTTCTCGAATTATCTGCTGATGCCACATTCATAAACACTCCTGCTATATGGGCGTTCACCAAGAACTGTAAAAATTAACCGGAAAATAACTTTATTGAACTTTTTTGAGGGTAATCAGTGTAAAACCTATATAAAATCACAATTTTATACCTACATAGCTGGGAGTCAGCAAAAATTAACACTATGATCACAAGCCAGTTGAGAGGTAGCAGGCAGAAAGACAAAATCAGAAAGCTTTATCAAGAAAGGCAGAGGGCAGGAGGCAGAAGGCAGAAGGGAATTCTGATTCCTGCCCTCTCGCACTCTCAGGAGAGTAAGGCGAAACACCGCACCAAATTGAAAATTTGGTGGCTCTCGTTGAGGTGGGGTTTGAATCCCCATCTAAACGAAACCTCCTGCCTCCTGCCTTCTGCCTCCTGCTTTCTTCAATAGTTATTTCAAGCTTGTTGACAGTTTTTATGCAAACCGTAGGGGTAGATAAAGAAAAAAGCGATCGCTCAACTTCACCTGAGCGATCGCCGTCACCAGATTATTTCTGATCTCTTGAGATTGATGATATCTAGGCGTTAGCCTCGAATCATTACCGAAAACTGCAATCTTGTAAGACTAAAGTTTAGGGCTGGGCATTGGGAATGGCGCAGAGGACAATCTCAAGGATTAAATGAGTAATGAGTAGTGAGTAATACCCATTACTTATTACTTATTACTTATTACTCATTACTTCACAATTAAAGACAGTTGGAGTCGGGGATTTAAATCTCAACTCAACTGACACTACGTGTAGACGTAGGGGTCTTAAACCCTTGAATTTACGATAAGTTTGTTATGAGCCACAGGTAATTGAACACTGACTGTAGTACCTGTTGATGTATCAGACTCAATAGATAACTCCCCACCATGAGCATTGACTATGCGTTTGGTAATGGCAAGTCCTAAACCTGTACCACTAGGTTTTGTAGAGAAGAATGGCTGAGTTAGTCTTGATAAAATTTCTGGGGGGATTGGTTCACCACCATTGCAAACATTAATACACACCCTCTCTGGAGAAGAAGTGTCTACTTCCCATTTAATCACATCTCCTGGGGCAACGGCTTCACAGGCATTGCGGACAATATTAATAAAAACTTGTTTGAGCTTATCTTTGTCTCCCAGCATCTTGACTGGCACTGACGCAGGGATAAATTCGATTTGTCGTGAAACTGCTTCTTGCATCTCGCTCATGGCAGTTAGCAATTCACGAATGAATTGATTTACATCCAATTCACAAAATTGCAACACCTGGGGTTTGGCATAAAGCAAAATTTCACTCAGCAAATTTTCTAATCGGCTGGCTTCGCCAAGTGCTAGTGATAATCGCTCTTGTGCTGGTTCAGTGAGGATGTTTTTTTGAAAATACTTCAATCCTATGATCATGGTAGTCAAAGGATTACGAATTTCATGCACAATCATCGCCGCAAATTCACCAATGGCTGCTAGCCGTTCCTGTTCTACAAGCTTGGCTTGTGCCGCCCGTAGTTCTGCTGTGCGTTTTTCTACCTCAGCCTCTAAAATCTGATTGAACTGACACTGCTGCTGGTACAAATGATAATTATCAATTGCTGTAGCGGCACGTTCCGCAAACAATTCTCCTAGTTGAATTTCTTCTTGGCTAAACTCCCGTGGCTGCTGATGAAAAGAGCAGATCGTACCAATCACTTCCCCTGTAGCAATCCGCAACGGTAGTCCTAAATAGGCACAATAACCTTCTGGAACTTCGCCATATTCTGGATGTTGGTTCGCATCTTCCACTGCTAAAGAGTTACCAGTTTCCATGACAGTACCCGTTAATGATCCATGCAGTGAATAAACGTGTTCACCCTCGCCCATGTCAATACTACTGGCAAGTACCCTTTCAAATCCTTGCTGGCACAAAGTGACTACTGACCAGTCTACCTCTAGCAACTCACTGACTCCACAGGCAATATCATGTAGATAGCTAGATAGTTTCCCAGTCCGATAGTTCAAAGAGGATAAAAGAGCGATCGCTCGTCGCTCACGTTGCCACATTTGGTTATGTAAGGTTTTATTATCAACGGATTTGATCATAAACAAGAATATTATTTTTTTAAATAAAAAACTAATCTTTAAATTTTGCTGAGAAATTACTAATAATTTTTTCAACAGAATATCAGCTTTATAGATGTAAGTACTTAGATATTCATAATTATTTAACTAATTATTCGAGCAATAATCAGGTTAAACCTCAAATCATTATTGCTTGAAGGAATTGTTATTCATGAAAGCCAAACAGTTGATAATACTAGGTCTAACTTCTTTGTTTATGGTTAGCTGTGTCAGAGAACCATCAAATCAACAATCTACTACAAATTCTACATCTGCAAATGCCACTCTACCTGTAGAATCAACTCAGGGAAATACTCCAGCCCAGTCTGCTAAAACTTCAGACAAAACTACTATTAAATCAGGTACATTCGTTTCTGGAGAACACACAACTCAAGGAACAGTCCGCATCAAGAGCCAAGACGGTAAATCATTTCTTGAGCTTGATCAGTCATTTAAAACTTCTACATCAGGGCCTGACTTAGTAGTAGTTTTACATCGTTCCGATAACGTCATTAGTTCAACTAAACCACCATCCTATTCCTTAAAAGAAGGAGATTATATTGTCATAGCTCCTTTACAAAAATTTAGCGGTAATCAAACATATCTTATTCCTAACGACATTAACTTAGCAGAATACAAATCGGCTGCTATCTGGTGTCGCAAATTCAATGCTACTTTTGGTGCTGCCAGCTTGAGTAGTTAAAATTAAATGAGTAATGAGTAATGAGTAGTGAGTAGTGAGTAATACCCATTATTTATTACTTATTACTTCAAAATTAAAGACAGTTGGAGTCGGTGATTTAAATCCCAACTCAACTGATACTACTTGAATTTATGATAAAGCTTAGGAATTGGTGTCAAGTCCTGTCGTAATGCCTAAAATCCTGATTTTTCAGGGTTTTAGGATTTGAATTTTGTAGCTATACGAAATTACGTTTTGAGCCTTCTTAAACATCCGTATTTAGACATAAGATACCCGACTTCTTGAAGAAGTCGGGCATTTAAATATTTAATAAATTGAGTGAAAGTATCTTGTTTACACAAATACTTTAACTTCAGTTGGGAATGTCAATTCTAGCTGTTCCAATTGGAATTTCTCCTTCTAATCCCACTCTTTTAGCGGTTACTCCATAGAGAAGAATCTTATCAGTCGAAACCGCCATCTTCACGCCTGTAAATTGAACTTCTACAGAATTACCAGGAGCAACGGGTTGCTCAAAGATAATTGATACATTTCCTTGACTAATTTCTATTTTAGCCGCGATATCCATACCAGATTTATCTCTAACCCGAACGCCATTAAAGCGTTCCATTTGGCTAGGAACAGAAATCATCAAGTCTTGTAAAGACATCCCAACAACCGCCACTCTGATAAAGTGATTATTATTTCGGATACCAGAGTTAGTAATATGGGGGACGTTAATTTTTAATGCAACCTGAGAGGATGGTTGTGAATTGATCTGTTCATAGTTGACAGGTGCAGCTATAGCCGTAGAAGTGGTAGTGAGTATTAAAGCAGATAAACTACCACTAATTAAACCTTTCATGATTAATTCCTCTTGTTGGGGTGAATCAATGGCTCAAATTAATTCAAGAGCCTGTAATTAATAGATTGATTCATGAATATGAAATAAGGTTGATTGATAAATTAAACTCTGCTGAAATTTTTATGCTAATCATCTCAGAAAATAATATTTCTCTAAATAGGGGCAGAAATCCCTATTTGGCAATGGTTACAGTATATTCAGCAAAACCTCTAACTATACTCAGGAAAAACTCATTTTTATGGTAACGATATATATTACATTAAATATAATTAGGTAAAATTATCTAAATTATTTGGTAGTTGTTAATTTTAGGGATGAAATTAATTAAATATGTAGAGATGAGTCACGCCAATGAATTTTGTAACCCCGTTGAAGCAAAAATTAGGCAAAGTAGCTCAAGTAAGAATTAACCCCTCTTCACTTCAATTTCGTCTGACTATAGGAATCATTATTATTTTTACTCTGGGTTGCAGTAGCTTGACGATTTGGCTAGATTGGGAAATAAAAAAGTTTTTTATGATTACTTATCAACAGTTTGGAATCTCTTATGACGACCCCAAACTGTTAGTACTATTGCAAAATTTTAGAAAGATGACTGTATTGTTAGTGGCTACAACTGCTGCGATCGCCACTGTGTTCATCAGGCGATCGCTGTTGCCATTACGACAGATGAATCAATGGGCTGCAACCTACGCTCAAGAATTAAGTCCCTATCAGCCAAAGTTAACTGGAACCCTCAGCGAAGTCAAAGCGATCGCCAAAACTTGGAATGATTTATTAATCAGGCTTGCCGAAGTTAGAGAACAACAGCGACAGTTTACCAACGACTTAGCGCACGAGTTACGCTCACCTCTCTCGCTGGTTTATGCCTATCTGCAAAGAACCTGGCAACGCCGTCATAACTTGCCAGATTCGCAAAAAGAAGCCTTAGAAATGGCTGTTGCTGATGCAGAACGCATGACTCAGATACTACAAGATTTACTTGATTTAGCGCGAGCCGGTAGCAGTACGATGCCCTTGCAAGCTGAACAAATGATCCTGAACAATTTGGTTGCAGACATGGCACAGATGAGCGAAAAATTTGAGGGAAGGGCAATCCTGCTAGAAATCGCCCCGTTTCCCATTCAAGTAAAAGCAGATCGCACCCAGCTAATGCAGGCGTTAAATCATTTAATTGACAATGCAGTTAAACACTCAGATACAGATGAGCCAATTACTTTGCAGCTCACTCAGACTGATGGTTGGGCTGTAATTCAAGTCAGTGATCATGGCTGTGGTATTCCATTGGCGGAACAGTCGCGCATTTTTGAACCCTTTTACCGAGTCGATACATCTCGTAGTCGTGCAACTGGGGGGACAGGCTTGGGTTTATCCATCGTCAAACGCCTTATAGAACGAATGGGGGGGCAGGTAGGAGTTCGCTCAGAACCAGGTAATGGCAGCACTTTTATTCTCAAATTACCAGCATTAGGATCATAAATATGACAGCACATATCCTTCTGGTTGAAGATGAAGTTAAATTAGCGCGATTTGTGGAATTAGAACTGAGTAGCGAAGGTTATCAAGTCAGCGTAGCCCATGATGGTATAACTGGTTTAACCCTAGCGCGGGAGTCATCGCTAGATTTAGCCATTCTAGATTGGATGTTGCCAGGATTAACAGGTTTGGAACTTTGTCGCCGCTTGCGAGCTACAGGAAACAAAATGCCAGTGATATTGTTGACAGCCAAAGATGAAGTGAGCGATCGCGTGGCAGGATTAGATGCAGGAGCCGATGATTATGTAGTTAAGCCCTTCAGTATTGAAGAACTACTAGCCAGAATCCGCGCCCATCTGCGCCGTACTCAAGACACAGATGATGATTTATTGCAGTTTGAAGACTTGAGTTTAAATCGTCGTACCCGTGAAGTGTTTCGCGGTAAACGTGCAATTGAGTTAACCGCAAAAGAGTTTGACTTATTAGAATATCTGCTTTCACATCCCCGGCAAGTTTTTACGAGAGAGCAAATTTTAGAGAAAGTTTGGGGTTATGATTTCATGGGCGATTCTAATATTATTGAAGTTTATGTTCGTTATTTACGGCTCAAATTGGAAGAAAATAACGAGAAACGCTTAGTTCATACAGTGCGTGGTGTAGGTTACGCACTGCGTGAATAAATTCATATCTCAGCCCAATTACACAATCAAACTCTGCGTCACTTTGCGCTTAACTTTGCGTCTACCTCTGCGTTAAAAAATATATTCTTCTGATGGCAGCACCTGTAGATGAGGTATTACATATCATCGTCAGCAGTATTAACAGCATCAGCCATTGCTTGACTACGACGACGACTCATTTTCTGTTCGTAAGCATCGTAGGCAATGCAGATCCAAATTAAAGTCATGAACAGGATGTTTTTGTTAAAGCTTTCTGCGCCATTGGGAAATAGGCTACCAGCAGGGACAATCCCAAATGCCAGAATGATGCTAAATGTCATAAGTATTAGTAATAAACCTGTCCACCGCACCCAATAGTTGAGGGCAAACAATGCACCTAGGACGATTTCTGCTAAAGGTAACAACCAAGCATAGGGAACAGCAATCAGCCAAGGTAGCGGCCCCACACCTTCCCATCCGGGGGGAATTCCCGGCCCTATCATTTGCAATTTTTGAGTGATTACGGTTTGGTAGAAACCGTTAGGAACACTGAAATTTAAATAGTTGGCAATACCGGAGACAAAGAAGAACAAGCCCATTGTAATGCGGTTAACTATAACGGCTGTGCGGAGGTTGAGTAGGTATTTCATTTTGAATTTTGTATTTTGAATTGATTTATCGAGATGGGGGTGTCAGGTAATCTAGTAATGTGGGAATGCCTGTCCAACTGAGGTTTTGTTGAAATTGCATCGGTTGGGCTGCCCGCCAAATAAGAGGAGTGGCTAAAATTAGTGCAGCTGTGGCAGTTGCTACTCCAGATAACCAGGGTGTTTGTCCTAGCTGCATGGGGGTAACAGAACGATGACGTTGAAATAATTCGTCCGTTAACCATTCAGTTGTGACTTTGCGGTTGTGGACAGAATTGGGCAATAGTTGTAAATATGTTCCGGCTCGAATCAGATGGCCAGGTTGTCCTTTGATTTGCACTTTGTTGAATAAGTTAGCAACACCTTCGTTTAGTCCTAATTTCATCAACGTGCCACGCATTTGGATTTGTATAGGAATGGTTGGTTTGCGTTCCTGCATTCGTTTGAGATTTTGCGCGATCGCAATTCCTTGTTGATAGGCTACTTGGGCTGTAGGTGGTTGGGGATAATCGCTAGACGTGGCACAGTCTCCCGCCGCCAAGACTTCAGGAAAATCAGATAGTTGCAATGTCGGTGTCACCAATAACCGCCCTCGGTTGTTGGGAACTGGTAACTCCATCAACAAAGGATGAGGTGCAGTCCCAGCCGTCCAAGCGATCGTTCCCGCCTGTAACATCTGTGTTTGGTTATGTTGCCGATACTCTACACCGTCAGAGGTTATTTTGGTGACAGTCGCATCAAATAAAAAATCCACAGGAATTACACGATTTTTCATGGCACGCTGGACAGTGCAACGCAAATGACTATTCACATCACCCTTGAGGATTTCCCGACTACGGTTGATTAGAACAACGCGAATTTCGCTACCATCACCCCCCAACTCGTCATACCAAATAGGAAGTAAATCTGCTAATGTACACGCCAATTCAATACCAGCTGGGCCTGCACCAATGATGGCAAAAGTCAATAGTAGGCGACGACGTTTTGGATCTGGTGTTTGGATGGCTTGATGTAGTTGATGACGCAAATGTTTTCGGAGTGCGATCGCCTCTTCCCCAGATGTAAAAGGCATTGCATATTCTGCCGCCCCTGGAGTGTTAAAGTAGGTGGTTTTGCTACCCAGTGCTAATACTAAGTTACGGTATTCAAAAACCTGACTAGAGGCTGTATTAACTCTGCGTTGATGTAGCTCAATTGATTGCACCGTATCCTGCACAAA
The DNA here is from genome assembly GCF_000316645.1 of Nostoc sp. PCC 7524. Lineage (NCBI taxonomy): Bacteria > Bacillati > Cyanobacteriota > Cyanophyceae > Nostocales > Nostocaceae > Nostoc > Nostoc sp. PCC 7524. Next base: position 2,391,499 of record NC_019684.1, on the reverse strand, counting down.
GCTGACATTGCTACCAGCTAACAACTCTTGATAGCGAGGATAAACTTGTTCGCTGTGCAGTTCGCCACTCAGTAGTTCATATAACAACGGTTTGAAACTAAAGCGATCGCGCTGTTCAATTAAAATAATCGGGTGGGAGTAATTTTGCTGACTTAAGTGCAAAGCTGTAAACAGCCCAGCAAAGCCACCACCCAGGATGACTATAGGATGAGATGCTTGCTGCATAGGTGTTGAGAGTTGTTTAAGTGAACTGCTTTGATTAGGTAATAGGCAATAGGAAAGAAGGGGGGTAGGGGTATACTGAGTTTTTATGCGCCAGCGCAGGCTACGCCAACAAAAATCGAATATGATTCCTATAATCTTAGAGATTAGTTAAAGGGGCAAAGAAAATCTGCTCATTTTTTCTTGTCCCCATACTGTAAGAACTCTATACAGAATTGCTTTACTTCAAGTGCTTAAAAAATAATCAACATCTCGGCTACTTCACTTCACTAGGGTCAAACTTAGCTACCTTACCTTTCTTCACAGCAACAATCACATCATAAGTTGAACAATAAGAAAAAGTCACATTGTTGGCTTTGTTATAAAGGTTAACTACGTGACCTGCGCCACCTGCTTGGATACCAATCGGCTCCAAATCACCAAAAAAGAACCGACGCAGCTGATCTCCACTACCAAACTGACCCTTGCTTTTAGTGATTAATTCTATTTTCTGGTTTACAGACAATTCCTGAGCCGAGGCTTGAACTAATGCAGGATTGATGACTTTTAATGGTGCTTCCCAAACAGTTAAAAAACCAGTCAGAGCAACAGTTGTAATTAAAGGGGTCAGTTTCATATTAGCTCCTAGATGTTTAAGTTATCCCGAACACCTAAACTATCTGACTTGTAACTGAGAACCCATTGAAACTATTTAATGATTTTGGTGAATTTATCTGTTCAATATATTTAGTCAATTCTCAGCATCATCTCAGGAAATAAAACCAATACTCCACAATCAAGCAACAGATTCTTATCCTAGAAACCTAGAATTTGTAAAAGTCACAGCCTAATTTAAGTTTCCTCTCAGCATAACCTCATTTTCAATTGGATAATAGCCACTTAATATAATGAACGATGCTGTAATTATCATGATGTGATTGTGATTAAACCCAAAAGACGACATCGCCTAATCCACAGAATTTCCGGGCAAACGTATCTTTGGTTAGCAGTCCTCATTTTTGGAGCATCTAGTGCAGTTACCCGCAAGCTGACAGAAATTGGCGCACATCACTTTGTCGGTGGACGCAATCCGATTTCATTGTGTAACGTTTTATTCGTGGGGAATCTGTGCGCCTTGATGGTGATGATTCTCATCTATGGCAGACAGTTTCACAAAGCTACTTTACAGCAAATATCAAGACAAGAGTGGATTAGTCTGACAGCAGTAGCTATCTTATCAGGTGCGATCGCTCCCGGCTTAATTTTCCAGGCATTGGCACTCACAGGGGTAAATAATGTGATTTTGGTAGGACGAGTAGAACCGCCTCTAACTCTCACTTTATCAGTCTGGTTGCTAAAAGAACACGTCAGCGTTTGGGAATTTATGGGTGCTGTTGCTGCTTTTGTCGGCGTTACCCTGACTATTCTGCTTCAGCCTCCAGGGGTAGGCATGATGAATATGACAGGTTTGCAATTGGGTTTAGGGGAAGTGTTGGTAGCACTAGGCTCTGTAGCGGTAGCTATTTCCACAATTATTGGCAAGAAGTACCTCTCCCAAGTCCCGTTAGGAATTTCTAGTATTTTTCGTACTGCATTAGGAACAGTAATCTTTTTCTTGACTGCTTTACTATTCTATGGCAGCGACCATTTTGCTGATGTACTCTCACCATTCCTGTGGCAGTGGATGTTTCTCTATGGTGGATTAATTGTGGTAGTAGGTCAATCATTCTGGACTAAAGGCTTGAAAACTTCTACTGCATCTGCGGCTTCCTTAGTTGGCTCTTTTACCCCAATTGCAGGTATCATTGCAGCTTATTTGATCCTGGGTGAAGTTCCAACTATGGCTCAATATGTCGGTGGTAGCTTGATGATGGTAGGCATATTTCTCAGCCAAGTAGGCAAAAGATATCAGATATCTCACAAAGAAGCGGCGGTTGCTAAAATCACTTCTGTGAAAGCAGAAAAAGAGGTAGAAATGGGTATGGGATTTAAAGGTATTTAGGGCTGGCTGAAAAAGTCTTATCGTTGAGGTAGGCAATAGGCAACAGTTTCATCCTGATTTTTTGTGAGGAACTTAATTAAGCTAGAGCGTAATTTCGGCTTTCATCACAGTTGTATCGCTGGTGCGTTCCACACGAAAACCGAGTTTTTCACAGACTCTTTGCATCCCCTGATTATCAGCTAGGATATCAGCAGTGATGTGTGTGACTTGCTCATCACGTCCTACTTGTAGCAATCTTCTGACTAATTCTGTACCTATACCCTGACATTGAGAGCGATCGCTTACTAATATCGCAAATTCAGCTGTATTTGTACCATGCAATTTACTTAATCGCCCCACCGCTAATATTTGCCGTGTTCCAGTTGTGGGATCTTGGTATTCTACTACTAAGGCCATTTCGCGATCGTAATCAATAAAGCAGATACGTGTCAGACGTTCATGGGTGATGCGATGGCTTAATTTCATCAGATGGAAGTAGCGGAAATAAACGCTTTCCTCTGAGAGTGTCTCGTGAAATTTCACCAACAAAGGTTCGTCTTCGGGGCGAATGGGACGAATAGTTACAGCTGTACCATCTTTCATTGTCCACTCGCCTACATATTGTGTAGGGTAGGGACGAATTGCTAACTTAGGCAGTTGGGTTTCTGTCATATCTGGTTCATGGAGAACCACCCGCGCATCTAAAGCAATTAGTGAGGGAAGTGGTGAAGTTTCCCTACTCCCTACTCCCGATTCCCTACTTTCTCCATTTGGAGTCGCTAACAAGGGATTAATATCAATTTCTTTAATCCAACGCTGTTCAACAACCAGATGACTAAAGGCCACCATTAGATCCTCAAGGGCTGCCATATCAATACTTTGCCGTCCCCGCACACCTTTGAGGGCTTTGTAAATTTTGGTGTGTTCCATCATCCGCCGTGCCAAAGTTGTGTTGAGGGGTGGAAGGGCGATCGCGCTATCCTGAAATACTTCCACTAACTGTCCCCCAGCACCAAACAACAACACTGGCCCAAATTGGGGATCAAGGCTACTACCAATAATCAGTTCATAGCCGTCCATTTTGATCATTGGCTGTACAGTCACACCGAGGAATAAGGGGGATGGGGTGGGAGTAGTTTCTAATTCCCGGACATTCGATTCTATAGTCTGATAGGCGCGACGGACTGCATTAGCATCGGGTAGGTTTAACTGTACACCACCAACATCTGTTTTATGGGTGATGATTTGGGAATAGAGTTTCAGAACAACGGGATAACCAATATTTTCCGCACATTGCACCGCCTCATCCTCAGTTTTGGCTACACAAGTTGCCACAATGGGGATGCCGTAAGCTGCTAATATCTGTTTTGACTCATATTCTGTTAAAATCGTTCTGCCTGCCTGACGTGCGGCAAAGATAATATTTTCTACTAAATTGCGATAGGGGATACCATTCCCAGCATCAATTGCTGGTAAGACAGGAGTTTCGTAGATACCGCGTAGGTTGTAGCTGGACTGCCACATATAACTAAACACCCGCGCCGCCGTATCTGGATAAGGATATGTGGGGATGCGTTGACGATTGAGAATTATCTCCCCAGTTGCCACATCTGCACCCCCCATCCAACTGGCGAGGATGGGCTTATTAGTAATTTGGGCGTAGGGTTTTAACTGTTCTGCCGTTTGGGTGGGATCGGTCATTGCTTGGGGTGTGAGAATCACCAATAGACCGTCACTATTGGGATCTTTGGCAGCAATTTCTAAAGCTTGGGTATAGCGTTGGGGGTCAGCGTCACCGAGAATATCAATTGGGTTGGCGTGACTCCAATGGGTGGGTAGGATTTGGTTGAGGGAGTTAATTACTTCTGGAGAAATGGGTGCAAGTTCGCCGCCAGTCTCAATTAAAGCATCTGTAGCTAATACCCCCGGCCCACCAGCATTGGTGAGGATTGTCAAACGTGGCCCTTGGGGACGGGGTTGTTTGGCTAGTACCTCCGCCATATCAAACAAATCGGAAATACTATCCACCCGCAATACCCCACAACGGCGGAAAGCAGCATCTAAGACAGCATCACTACCAGCTAACGCCCCTGTGTGGGAGGCGGCGGCTTTGGCGGCTGCTTCTGTGCGTCCTGCCTTAATCACAATAATCGGCTTAGTGAGTGCCACCTCCCTCGCCGCCGAGATAAATGACCGGGCATCACCAATAGACTCCATGTAAATCACAATACTTTTGGTGTGCGGATCATCACCGAGATAGTAAATCAAGTCGCCCCAACCGACATCTAGCATTGAGCCGATGGAAACGAAGGCACTAAAGCCGACATTTTCCCGTACACTCCAATCTAGGATGGCAGTACACAGCGCCCCACTTTGACTGAGAAAACCCACATTACCAGAACGCGCCATTGCACTGGCGAAAGTTGCATTTAAACCAGTGCGGGGACTCATCACACCCAGGCAATTGGGTCCAATGATGCGGATTTTACTGCGTCGCGCCTGGGCTAAAATTTGCTGTTCTAAAGCTATACCTTCTGCACCAGCTTCTTTAAATCCAGCAGAAATAATAATTACACCTTTAACGCCTGCATCCACACACTCAGCAATGACTCCGGGAACTGTGGGTGCTGGGGTGGCAATAACTGCTAAATCAACTGCTTCGGGGATATCAGCAATTGTGGCATAGGCTTTGATTCCTAGGACACTATGACGTTTAGGATTGACAGGGAAAACAGTACCACCAAAAGGATTACTAATTAAATTCCATAAAATCGTGCGTCCCACACTACCAACTTTTTCACTAGCACCGATCACAGCAACACTCTGGGGTGCAAAGATGGCATCAAGAGGATTGACCTTCTCCGCCTGCAAAATATCATAAGCGCGATCAATACTAGCCGTAGAGCGATCGCTAGTTTGCTTGAGAGATTTTTGCATCAATCCTCCAAATAATTTGTAATACGTAATTAAGGGTGTAGAGGAGAGAATTAACTGACACCACTACACCCATTGAGAGAGGGACACCGATAGTTACTTGTGGCTTAACTCTAACTGAAACTTTAGTTGTTGATAGTGAAAATTCAAGGTTTTTTTATAAGTACAGAGAACAAAAGATACAAATTTTTACAGATAAGCAGATCTAAGCTGATACCCTAACATCAACCCAATGATTGTTTACTTTGTCCAGAAGTTGAATAATTTTCACCAAAGCCACTGCTTTGCCCATTTCCGCAATACGGGAGAGGCGATCGCCTATTTCAAAGTTAATTCCTGGTATTGTCACTAACCAAGCCGGAGGACAGTGATCATAAAGGGCTTGAGTTAAAGCTAACAGCGATCGCGGATTACCTGTATGTACGCTGCTATCGATATCACAAGCAGGTAAAAGTGGCTGTATTTGCACATCATAGCCATCTACAGGGAGACAAGCATCTACAAATATCACCAAATCGCTATTTGTTAAAGCAGCCGCTAAATCCGGTGTAAGTTGGTGGACTGCAAGGGACTGTACAGACGATAAATGCCAGCAAGCAATCTCATTTGCTATGCGTTGGCCGATACCGTCATCACTTCGCAAATCATTACCATAACCAATCACCATTGTTTTGTTCATTTTTTAAGTTCTCTATTTAAGGGGACTGGGGATTGGGGACTGGGGAATGGGAAAGCAGGGGGAGCAGGGGAGCAGGGGAGAATAACTATTGCCTATTGCCTATTGCCTATTGCCTATTCCAACCAGAGATTGTTGACTTTTGCCTATGTCTTGATAGATTTCTGCCCTAAGTGGGTCATAAATCAACTCGTACCAGTAATGGCCTACCTTAGCATCAAATCCTTCTGGTTGATCGCGCATGAATAGGTGCAGACATTTAACGGATGTGCCTGGTAATAATTGCCAGGAAAAACAATTGAGATTGCCTTCGTGGGGATGTGCGATCGCTTCTATGTGTAAATTAGTTGCCAAGCCATAGGCTGCATAGGGTGGGGCTGTAGAACCAACGGCAAACCAATCAGGAACCGGGAATACTTGCTCGATATCTTGGGTTTGTCCCAAATTCATGTGGGCAAAATAATGGACTCCAAAGGGTAAATAAACGACCTCTGGCGCATCAGCTATTCTGTCATCTGGATTTTTGGGTTTACCTTTGACAAATAGTTCTTCAATCAAATAGTCTGCGCCCGTATATAAACTAATGACTCGATAGAGTTCGCAGACTAAATGCCGATTTTGACCTGTTTGTGGGTCTACCCCCATGTAATCAAAAGGTTCTGAGGCAATAGTAATGCTAGCACGTACCGGGCCACTGGATTGGGCTACCAATCGATACGTGTGATTATAAAGAGACACTTGATAGTAAGGTGATTTGGGATGGGGAGTCCCTGGTAATTGGATGGCACTTACCTGCATACAACGTTTTTCTGGTTCTTGTCCCAGCCATTCACCCTTCGCCGCCGGAAATGGGTCAAGAATTTCTTGGTGATCTAACTGCACACTGGTAGCTGAACCAGAAAACCAGTTACGTCCGTTATCTTCCGGTGCGGGAATTAAATTAAACCAGACAATTAAGCGATTATTAACAAATCTTACACCCCGTTCTCGCCCATCCGAGCCATAGACCACTTCTAAAGATGGTTCACCCAATTGGGTAGGTAGCGGCTGACCTTTATCGATGCGAATGAAAGCAGAAGCAAAGACATCATCTTGAGAACCAGCAGGAATCGGCTGTGAGAGGTGAAACAGTAGAACATCACGACTAGGGTCTTCAGGATCAACTCTGTCGATTTGGGCTTTAATTGGTGTCTGTGAAAGGTCGCGCAAGTCGCTTAAGACAATTTCTGTTGGTGGAATTTGTAATTGTGGTGCGATCGCTTGCCAGGGTACAGTGACATAACCACTACGCCCATAATTAGATGGATTAAAAACAGTTAATAAATTCAGGTGTGGCATTGGTTTGCCCTCCTGGGAATTTTTACAAAAAGTGGGGAAGTCAATAGTCCATAGTTAAAAGTAAGAACCCATCGCTATGAACTCTGTCTCAGATGGAGTAAACCAACTGTAAACAATAGCGAAACAATGTGAGGAATTTGTGAGGGATTGGGGACTGAGGGAGATGAGGGAGATGTAGCTTGCTTCTCTTACGAGACGCTACCGCGAACCCGTAGGGTGGGAGATGAGGGAGCAGAGGAGAAAAACTATTACCTATTGCAAGAGTGCCTATTGCCTACTAAACTATTGCCTAAATTTTTAATTTTTAATTTCTAATTGTGCCGTGACGGCTATGGCAGTTTTATCGAAAATCTGGGTCTAAAACCCCGTCCTTCTAGGACGGCTTTTGGTACAATAAGGGATGTGGAAGGGTAATTAACCACTTAAAAAACCCTATTGCTACCTAACAAGTAGACGCTGCACCTTGACAACTGAATCTAGATGGTTCTACTTCGTAGTTCTAGTATCATCTGGAAGTAGGTAAAAGATTCACAGGTACTAGACGAACAGCATTGTACGGGCGTATGACAATACACCCCTAGAAAACAAAAAATTGCAAGCTTTGCAAGTACGGTAGGGCATACCGGAACTTAACGCTTGGGGAGAGAACCACCTCTGGCTTAGATACCGCAAGGGGTCTAAGTTAAGTGGACTCGTTGAACCAAGAATCTCCGCACTTTTAGGGCGGAGAGTGTCAAGATTAACTTGTGTAGCGCAACACAACCATACACTAATTCAAAAGTATTTGTGATGCTGTTTTATGTCTGAAGTTAATTATCAACAGCCAGTTAGTACGGCAGATACTCTCATCGAGAGTTACGCGGCAGGCAAGCGAGATTTTAGTAAGGCTGAACTCGGTGATGCCAATTTACAAGGCGTGAACCTCAAAGGATCTGACCTCAGCTATGGTGACTTGAGTACAGCTAATCTCAGAGGCGCGAATCTTAGAGGTACTGACTTAAGTTTTGCCGATTTGAGTCAAGCTGATTTGCAAGATGCGGATCTCAGAGGTGCAATGCTGATGTCAGCGAATCTGCGCCAAGCTAACCTCCAAGGGGCAAAGTTAGAAAAAGCTGACTGCGATCGCAACACTCATTTTCCCCCAAATTTTGACTTTATAGCCGCAGGTGTAGCACTCAAAGAGGAAAACTCTGACACAAATTGATGTTAGCAGTGTTGCTCGACGTTGATTTATTCGTGTTTGGTACAGAGGTTTATTTCTGTACATCGTGTGTTTAGTATACTATATGCTGACACATATTTATCTTGGCAGAGTTTACTAGGTGCTGATCCACCATTTACTAAAACACGCAAAACAGAACCATCATTGCATGACAGCAGTCATGATTGTTGTAGGTATAACTGCAATGATGGATATGGGTAGTTATGCTAATGCTGAAATTGTTCCAGAGCCAACTTTACCAATTATTCCAGATACAACTTTACCTAATAGTTCTCAAGTCAACTTATCTGATAGGGATAGTTCCTTCTTCATTCAAGGGGGAACAGAGGTAGGGAATAATCTATTTCACAGTTTCTCCCGCTTTTCCCTACCTAATGGTTACGCAGCCCATTTTGAGAATCACAATCAAATTCAAAATATCTTCAGCCGCATCACAGGTAAAGAAGCGTCCTATATTGATGGCTTGCTACAAGCTAATTATGGGGCTAACTTATTTATTATTAATCCCAACGGTATTGTTTTTGGCTCCAATGCTCGCTTAAATATTGGTGGTTCGTTTTTTGCTAGTACCGCTAATAGTATCAATTTTGATAATGGTGAAAGGTTTAGTGTTAAACCAGAAGACACTACGCCCCTACTCACGGTGAATACTCCCGTTGGCTTGCAGGTTGGGGTAAATCCCGAAAAAAATTCTGCACAAGAACCAAGTTTCAAAATTCCTGTGAGCTTACAATTTGGTGTCAATCCAGGCAAAATTCACGTAGGAGAATCTGGATTCGATCCTACTTTGCTGCAAGTAGAATCAAACCAAACCTTAGCTTTGATTGGTGGCGATGTCATTCTCGAAAATGCAGATATTGGCACTCTTAAATCCGGTGGCAGAATTGAATTAGGTAGTGTAGCCTCTGAAGGGAGAGTAAACTTTACCGAAACAAACTTAGGCTTTATCTTCAACTTTGATGCTGTCCCCAATCTGGGCAAGATGCAAATATTAGGAAGTAGAGTTGAGAGTTTAGGAGATATACAAGTTACAGCTAAAAATCTGTTATTTCAAGATGGAATTTTCAAAGCTGACAATAATTTAAGCATCAATACTACAGGGAATATCAAACTATTAGGTTATAGTTCTGTTCATGTGACGGGGTTAGTTAGATTTCCCAGCCATCTCATCATTAATACTCAAAATTTGTTAGTTCAAGATAGTTCTACAATTGGAGTAGATAGAGGTAATTTGACCATTAACGCCTCAAATGCGGTGCAAATGCTGAGTAATCGGGATACTTCTTTACGAAATTCTAGCCGGATATTTGCCACCGCTTCAGAAGATGTAACCCAGACTGCTGGCAATCTGACAATTAATACTCGACATTTATCAGTGCAAGGTGGGGCGCAAATCCTGACGGGTTCTTCTTTGGTAGGCCTGCCCAATGAACCGAGGACTTTTAATGCTAGAGAAACAGTCACAAGACGTAATTTAACTATTAATGCTTCCGAGTCGGTGACATTATCTGGTAGCTCACTGGATGAAATATATCCTAGTGGTTTATTTACTACAACTTTTGAAGGTCAAGATAGTGGCAGACTCACAATTAACACAAAAATTTTGTCAATTGTAGATGGCGCACAAGTGGCTACGGGCAATTTCTATTCAGGACAAGTGGGGAATTTAACTGTTAATGCCACAGAAAAAGTACAAATTATTGGTACTTCTGCTACTGGAAAAATTCCTCCTCGACAACAAATTAATGGTGTCATCGATGAGCCAGTGCTGGATACTTCATTGAGAGCCACTACATCTGTTCAAGGTGTGAGAATCCAAGGTACTCTACCTAGTGGCTTGTTTACTAATACCCCGACAACTAGAGATGTGGGTGATATTAATATTAATACTCGTCAATTATTGGTACAAGATGGCGGACAAATTAGTGCTAACATTTTTGGTCAAGTTCGAGGTAGCAATTTAAATGTGAATGCTACTGAGCAAGTGCAACTTTTAGGCACTGCTACCAATGGGATTCCTAGTGGTTTATTTACGAGAGCCAATCCTCAAACCAACGGAGAAGCAGGTAATTTGACAATTTTGACGGGTAATTTACTGGTGCAAGATGGCGCACAGGTTAGTGCTAGTACCTTCAGTGCCAGTAAAGGGGGAAATTTAACTGTACAAGCCACTGAGGGAATTAAACTCATTAGTGTTTCTCGTCAAAATGCTCCCAGTGGTTTGTTTACTCAAGCTAATTCTGGTAGTACGGGAGATGCGGGAGATTTAAAAGTTAACACATCTACATTAATAGTCAGAGATGGGGCGCAAGTCAGTGCTAGTACCTTTGGTAGAGGCAAGGGCGGCAATGTGATGGTGCAAGCAACTGAAAATATAGAATTAATTGGCACTTCTGGAAATGATGAGTTATTTCCTAGTGGCTTGTTTGCTGTAGCCGCAGGTACAACTGGTGATGCTGGCGACTTGATAATTGATGCTCAGAATTTACTGGTACGCAATGGGGCGCAAATTGGTGCTAGTACCAGGGGACAAGGTCAAGGTGGTAATTTAACAGTGAATGTGAAAGACAGGGTGCAGTTAATGGGGACGGCTGTTAATGGTGCGTTTCCTAGTGGTTTGTTTGCTACAACTGCTGCCAACTCTACAGGAAAGGCGGGGAACTTGACTATAAACACTAATTTATTACAAGTATGGCAGGGAGCAGGAATAGCAGTGCAGAGTAGAGGACAAGGTAGTGCTGGTAACTTATTTGTCAATGCTCGTTCTATAGATTTAGCTCAGAAAGCTTTCATCAGTGCCGATACTCGCAGTGTCGATACCAACTCTAACCAACCACAAGCCAATATTAACCTGCGTTCTCAAGACTTAATCTTGCTGCGCGGTAATAGTAGTATTACTACCAACGCCAGAGGTAACAATGTAATTGGCGGCAATATTACTATTGATACCAAGTTGTTAGCTGCCTTTGAAAATAGTGATATTAGTGCTAACTCTGCCGATTTTCGCGGTGGACAGGTAACAATCACGGCTGAAGGTATTACTGGTACACAGTTCCGCCCAGCCTTGACTCCAGAAAGTGATATCACTGCTACTGGTGCAACTCCAGAGTTAAGCGGTACTGTGGAAATTAACACTCCAGAAGTAGATCCCAGCCGAGGCTTAACTGAACTGCCAGCTAATGTTAGTGATGCCTCTAATCAAATCGCTCAGAAATGTCGTACTAATAATGCTTTGGCAAGACAACCAAATCAATTTTTGATTACAGGTAAAGGTGGATTACCAGCGAATCCCTACGATTCACTGGAGAGTGAATCTGCGATCGCAGGCTGGATCAACATCAATAATATTAATAATGTCACCAAAAATGACATTAATTACCCAAAAATTATTAATTCTCCACTAAATACTATTGTTGAAGCCCAAGCTTTAACATTTGATCCCAATGGTAATTTAGTTTTGATTGCAGAAGCGCCCCATCCTAAACCCCAAACTCCAGCATTAACCCATCCAGTTTGTACTTCTTAGTTAAATTATCCGAAATTAACGGTTTGGTAGGGTGCGTCAGTCCGAGAAACCCTTGGCATACCAAGAAATTACTCATACTGACGCACCCTTGTATATTAAGAGAAGTAGTAGATATTTTTTATCATAAATTCAAGAGTTTAAGACCCCTACATCTACAGGTAGTATCAGTTGAGTTGGTGTTTAAATCCCCGACTCCAACTGTCTTTAATTTTGAAGCAATAAGTAATGGGTATTACTCATTACTCATTACTCATTACTCATTACTCATTACTCATTTAATGTGTTGTACGGATTTTTGGAAATGGGATTACATTGCTGAAAATACCACCCGAAAGCCACATATTCTTAAACCACCGTCTGACTCATTCCAACTGCGGCTAGCACTGCGACATAGTTCTGCGCCAAAGTTCCAAGAACCACCACGCAGCACTCGGCGATAAATATCACCGCCTTCTTCCCAAATACTGCCATCGATGGGTGCGCCTTGATAATTGTTGTGCCAAGGATCAGCGCACCATTCCCAAACTAGCCCGTGCATATCATACAATCCAAAGGTATTAGCTACGTGAAAACTGCCGACATCAGTAGTTTCTTTCCGATATCTGTTTTTCACTTCTGAGTTGTAGCTATCACCATTGCTAAAGTTAACTAAATCAGGGGTAATGGTTTCGCCGAAGTGGAAGGATGTAGTTGTGCCGGCACGACAGGCGTATTCCCATTCTGCTTCACTGGGTAAGCGATATTCTCGTCCGGTTTTTTCTGATAGCCTAGCGCAAAATTCTACAGCTTCATGCCATGAGACGTTTTCTACTGGTCGATTGTAACCTCGAAATTTGGAAGGATAAGGATTTAAAGGTTGCTTGATTTTGGGTAAAGCGGCTACGGCTCGCCACTGTGCTTGAGTGATGGGATATTTTCCCATAAAAAATGGGGCGATCGCTACTTGATGTTGGGGGCGTTCGTCAGCGTCGCCTTCAAAGTTGGGCGAACCCATCATGAATGTACCCCCAGGAATCGCTACCATGTCTAGGATGATGTCTCTGGTGATTTCTTCGGCAAAAAATTCCGCACTGGAGCGATCGCGGCTAACTTCTCGCCTGGCTGTATCTACGGTGACTACATCAAAGTCAAAGATGTGGAGCGGTGGTAGTGGGATTTTGGTTTTTTGTAGTGTTACGGGTAATGGTTCTAATGTCGGTGGATTCACTACCCAAATTTGGGTTTCGACAGCAGGTGTGATTGTCTCTTGCAAATCATGGAGAACTTCTGTTGCTGATTGATATCTTTCACTTGGTAAGTGTTTAATTAATTTATCTAAAACTTTGCCTAAATTATCACTAATAGTAGTCCCTTTTTTTTGTAAATAATCTTGCCATAACCACTTAGCATTCATGGGATCATAAAGACCATCATCAATATTTCCAGAGAGATTTTGATATGGCAAACATTGTGTTAAAAGCCGTACACAAGTTACACCTAAAGCATATAAATCGCTGGCTGGACAAGCAAATCCTGCCATTTGTTCGGTTGGTGCATAACCTAGGGTATAAATGACTGTAGCTTGTCTAGCTAGGCTAGTTTGGGTAACTTGTTTTGCACCACCAAAGTCAATTAAAACCAGCTTACCATCGGTTTCACGGCGAATAATGTTTTCTGGTTTAATATCGCGGTGGATAACGTTGCAAGAATGAACAAATTCGAGAATTGGTAACAAATCAGCTAGGACTTGACGAATTTGAATTTCAGTAAAGGGCTGTTTTTGTACTTCTTGTAAAAGAGTTTGCCCTTGAATAAATTCTTGTACCAAATATAAGCTTGAACCTTGTTCAAAGTAAGCTAATAACCGGGGGATTTGGCTATGATTTTCTCCCAGTTCATATAACCGAAATGCTTCTTCTTTGAAGAATTCTGCTGCTTTGGAACGTTGTCCTGTTCCCTGAATTTGGGGAAAGAACTGTTTGATGACGCAAGGGGCATTGAGCCTATCTGCGTCTTCGGCTGCATAAGTCTTGCTAAATCCACCTTCACCTAATAACCTCAACACACGGTAGCGGTTTCTCAGCAGTTTGCCGAAGTTGCTGTGTCCGCAACTAATGCAAAATCTATTGCCTTCAGGGTTGAATGGATTTGAGCAATTGGGATTTTGGCAGATTTGCATAATGAGGGGATGATAGCATCTTGTCCAAAGTTAGCCCCAATATTATCAATTTGAAAACAGATATCTAGATAAAATCAATATTAAAATCATTCATCTGTATAGCTAACTATATGAAAAGATACAGATGAAGGTAATTAATTGACTTGTCGCTTGCTACTAATTACATTTACACGTTAGTATTAGCAAACGCACAAATTTTTATTACAAAACAATAATATAATTAAACTCTTGCCTTTGTCAACCCATAAGTCAACTCCAAATTGAACACCACACAAATGAATTTGTGGGAGAGAAAATGTATCATTCATTGCTGTTTTATAGTTATTGTCTCAATTCTAAATTAATTTTTGCGCTCACCCAAAGCACGAATTGATTCAGCAATAAACGCTACAAAAGCAGATACAAGAATCAATAAAACACTGAGGGCATTAATATCAGGTTTTACACCTGTCCTAATCCGACTGAAAATTTCCATTGGTAAGGTGTTAGAACCGCTACCAGCAGTAAAGCTAGCAATGAGAAAGTCATCTAGGCTGAGAACAAATGCGAGTAAACAACCTGCTAAAATTCCAGGCATTAACTGAGGTAATAATACTTGAATAAAAGCTTGGAATGGAGTAGCACCTAAATCTAAGGCGGCTTCTTCTAAGTGGGGATCTAAATTATTCATGCGAGAGGAAACTACCAGTCCGATATAAGCTAGACAAAAGACTACATGAGCAGCCACAATTGTCCATAAACTTAAGGGGATAGCGAAGGCTGCCAGAAAAACGAGTGTGGCAACTGCGATCGCAATATCAGGAATAATCAATGGTAGATAAGATATACCACGATATAGGTTCTTGCCCAAAAACTGATAACGCGCCAAACCTACCGCCATCAAGGTGCCTAAGACTGCGGAGATACTCACCGCACACAAGGCGACAATTAGGCTATTTTTCAACGCTGAGAGAATGCGATCGTCACTGAGTAATTTGGTGTACCAATCCAGGGTGAAGCCTTGCCAAGTTGCACTGTAGGGCGATTGATTAAAGCTATAAAACCCTAGTACCAGAATGGGTAGGTACATGAATATGAACATGATTACTGAGAAAACCGCTTGCCATGTGACAAGCGGTTTTTTGTGAGATGGAGAGATATTCACGTTTTGATTATTTATAGTATTACGAATATAAAATATATTCTACGCAACATCAAACGTCAATAATTATTGTAGAGACGTAGCAGTGCTACGTCTCTACGTCTCTATAAGGATTGCAGGTAACGCATAATTAATGTCTGGAGATGTCGTAATAGGTACGGAATTGTGGCAAGAATCAAATAGGAATTATATAGCCTAATTCAGCACCAGAGAGAATAGTTAAGCAAAATAGAGCAAATATATGGATAGCAAGTTAATAAATTATAAATTTACCTAATAATGAGGTTTTTATTCATCAAAAATCTAAAGTAGCTAACTGGTTATAATGCAGCAATAAAAGGGCTTTCATTGCTGTGAGATGAACATAAACTATCAATTATCAAACCAAGCTCATGTCTGAGGAATAGGAGAATATCCCTACTAGGATAGACAAGTAATCAATAATTTAAAGCATAAGATTTAGTGGTAATTAATTTTAAAATTGGTGTTAAAAGCTTGTTTCTAGTGCCACATAAATTACCTGCAAGCACTCTTGAAACTATAAACAAACACACCTAATTCAAATCTTAGTTTGTAGGAGGTTTGTGATGCGAATTGCTCAAGTCGCCCCATTATGGGAGAGAGTACCCCCGTCAGCTTATGGCGGTATAGAGTTAGTGGTGGCGTTACTAACCGATGAATTAGTCCGACGTGGACATGAAGTCACACTGTTTGCATCGGGAGATTCTATCAGTTTAGCAAAGCTAGTATCAGTTCATCCCCGTGCGCTAAGGCTTGATTCTAGTATTAAGGAATATAGCATTTACGAAATGCTCCAACTAGGTACAGTATATGAACGTGCAGATGAATTTGATCTGATTCACTCACACATGGGCTGTGCGTCACTACCTTACGCGAAACTGGTGAAAACTCCCACGGTGCATACTCTACACGGCATTTTTACTTCTGACAACGAAAAAATGTTTCAGTATGCTAAAAGTCAGCCTTTTGTGAGTATTTCTGATGCACAACGGGAACTCAGATTAGGGCTGAATTATGTAGCAACAGTTTATAACGGCATTGATGTTAGTAGCTATAAGTTTTATCCCCAGCCTGATGAAGCGCCATATTTAGCATTTTTAGGGCGAATATCTCCAGAGAAAGGCACACATTTAGCCATAGAAATTGCTAAAAAAGCTGGTTGGCGATTAAAAATGGCCGGTAAAGTAGATGTGGTTGATGTGGAATATTTTGAGAAAGAAGTTAAACCATTAATTGATGGTAAGCAAATTGAGTATTTAGGCGAAGCAAACCATACACAAAAAAATGCACTAATGGGAGGTGCAGTAGCAACATTGTTCCCTATCACCTGGCGAGAACCATTTGGGTTGGTGATGGTGGAGTCAATGGCATCGGGTACACCAGTGATTGCTATGAAACTGGGATCAACTACAGAAGTAATTGCCCACGGCAAAACAGGTTTCTTATGCAATAACATTGAAGAGTGCGTTAGTGCGATCGCTAAAGTGACAGACTTAAACCGCTTTGCTTGTCGAGAGTATGTCCAAAATCGTTTTAGTCTCCAAGCAATGACTGATGGTTATGAAGAAGTTTATCGGCAAATTCTAGAAGAGAAATTTGTTAGTAATGGGTATCTCCGCAGTACAGTAGGTTACATCAGCTAGGGAGTGGGGAGTGGGGAGTGGGGAAGATGAGGGTAGACTGTTGACTTTGATGAGATTCACCCATTTTTTATTCATACAGTTTTGGTGTCATCATCGGTGAACCAAATTAAATGAGTAATGAGTAATGAGTAATGAGTAATTACTTATTACTTGTCCCCTTGTCTCGTTTTTCTATAGTTCTGCCTTCTTAAATTTGGCTCTAATTGTCTCAATACGGTTACGATTAACGGCGAAATCACTCTGACCTAAATGTAATGATATTAGCATTGCGGTCAACTTTCGATTGTGGACTTCTTCAGTGATGGCTATAACGTGCTATTACCCATAGGGTATAGCGTTCTAATCCTACCAGAATCACAGTAATCCCAACCGCTAAAGCAAATAAAATTAGGTTATTAATGTTACCAGCTTTTAAAGCAAAACTGAGGGATGTAGAAACGGCTGGAGGGTGCATTGCGTCAAATGTAATCATGAGGGCGATCGCAATTACCATAGCAATACCCCCTGAAAGATAGCCACCCCCAAGAATCAAATAAGTAATAAATCCGATTGTTGCAGCCATCATTTGAGCAATCATCAGAGTACGAACAGTATTTGTACCATGATAAGGGTCAAGATAAATCAGAAACGCACTAGAAGCTAAAGAAGCAAATAGTAAACGCTGCTGACTGAGGACTTCTATCAAGGCCATCACGATCAGTACAATGAGAGTTGGGACTGAGACTAAGGCGATCTCTCCTTTAATATCTAATCTACGTCTAAGTGGTCTATCTGCTCCCTTTATAGGTTTTAAGCTGGAACGTTTTTTACTCATTGCTGACTGAGTATTGATGTGTTGTCTTGCAATCAATGTTAAAACTTACTCTCATCGGTGCTTCCTGCAACAGATAGAGAAAATAAATTAAACAGGCTGCTGTTCTCGTTGAGAATATAGATAATCACAATATACTGCCCACATAGCACCGAATAGCCCACTCAAAGAACCTGCGATCGCAGCTGTAAAACCCCATCCCAATGGCCCAGTCCAATTAGTAATTTCTTTTAATATGGCTGTGGTTGCTTTGCTAACTACATAAGCTGTTCCTGTAGCACCTACTGTTACTAAACCCAATTCGGTAAGTATGTCTACAAGTCCCTTAGTAGATAAATCTTCTTGAAAATAAATCTTCCAAATGCTTGTATACATGAGGATATCAGCAGCTGTTAAAATTACCTGTTTGGGAATTTCTCCCCCCGGTGTGGGTGCTGCTGAAGCCGTACCGCTACTAATAGCACAAGTGGCAATTGCTAAAACAGTTTCTAATCTCTTTTTGTTTAAATCGCTCACAATTTTATCTCCCAGAAGACTGCACAGTTATTTCTCCAACTAAAATATAACAGCCTTCTAGAATTTTGGTAATTTGTCAATTTCCTGGTTATGACATTACCGTAACACAAACCACTTCATGTTTACTATTTAAGTTGCAGGCGATCGCACCTAATATTCATCCCAGAAATAGCCACAATTTATTTAATATTTTTTTATTAATAAAGTCCGCCGGAGCGGACTGACTATAAGGGCTAACTACTACCTTTATAATTAATAATTATGTCAGATAGCTTTTTTATTCTTCCTTACTTAATCAATTAAATCAAGTTAATCCAACTGATTTTTTAGACATAATAAATTATATAAAAAAGTCCGCTTGCGCGGACTACGGACATTGGATAAGGTTAGGTTATTACCAAGATGGCCTACTATATTGCTAGAGGCTGACTTTATTGTTGTTGAATAATTTCAATAAATCAAGTCTATGAGATTGTCTTTTCAGACATAATTCAATGAGATATGTCTGAAAAAAGTTATTTAAATTTTACTTGGTATTTATGTATATTTTTCTATAAAAAACGATTTTTAGCATATTGATAGACCTTTTATTTAATGAAGATAGTCATTTAAATAACTCCTGATTTAGATATAATTCCAGCAATTAAGTCTATATGGTTCTAATCATCTCCCCATGATTTAGATAAAAATAAAATGGTGGTTCACGAGGATAACCCTGGAAAGTTTGATTTCCGGGGTTTTATTTATTCTGCATAGTTAGTTTAACTTCAATCTAGCGGTAGATTTTTTAAAACTGCCAGTGCTTCATCACACCAAGATATCCATTCTTCCTCATAGCCAATACCAGCTTTTAATACTAAATTTCTGAGTTTTTCTTCCTTATTTAGGATTTTCGAGGGAGGACACTTTTCTTTCTCAATTTCTCTATAGGTTGATAATTTTGCTAGATGGACTCTCCGGTGACGTTCTACGTCTTCTATTAGCACGCTAACTGGTACTAAACCACCAGAAAAAATTTTCACTAATAAGTCTTCTCGAATTACGTCAGGTTCACTGGGTTTGTGCATCCACTCGACTAGATGCTGTTTCCCCTGTTCAGTGATGGAGTAAATTTTCTTGTCTAGGCGACCTTCACGGGGAATAATTTCTGAAACAATTAAACCCGCAGACTCTAATTTACCTAGTTCTCTATAAATTTGTTGCTGGGAAGCCTGCCAAAAATAACCCACGCACTCACTAAAGACCTTAGATAGATCATAACCACTGTGGGGAGCATCAATTAAACAGGTCAGAATTGCTTGCGATAAACCCATAAAGAACTACTTGACAGATATTTTCTTCAGTGTACACTAGAATTTGTACACAACAAGTTGAATAAAATTATTTTGTAAAAATTTGTTGTATACAGAAAATTTAGCTGCCAAAACTGAGGCGGTAACTTTATGCAAAATCTTCATCCCGACCAGATTAGGAATTTTAAGTATCCTAATAGATACTTGATTGTGGGTGCTGTGGCTTTAGCTTTAGTAAGTGGTGCCAGCTCGTTATATTTTTTATCTAGTGCGCGAAATCTTGGGGAAAAAACTACTCCAGCCATCATTGATAATCGTCCTGTGATCAAAGCCGTGACAGCTTTGGGACGTATAGAACCCCAAGGGGAAGTGATACAGGTATCAGTTTCGCAGACGGCGGGTAGTAACCGGGTAGCAGAACTGTTGGTAAAACAGGGCGATCGCGTCAAGAAAGGGCAAATTATCGCTATTCTAGATAATCAAGATATTAGATTAGCGGCTGTGAATAGAGCCAAACAGCAGGTTGTAGTTGCACAATCACGACTAGCACAGGTAAAAGCCGGTGCAAAACAGGGAGAAATAGCAGCGCAACAAGCCACAATATCGGAATTAGAAGCCGAACTGCGTCAAGAAGTAGCAGCGAGAATAGCGACAGTCAAACGCTTAGAAGCTGAAGTCAGAAATGCCCAAATTGAATATCAGCGTTATCAATATCTGCAAGAAACGGGTGCTGTTTCTGCTTCCATGAAAGACAGCAAAAAATTGACATTAGAAACAGCCCAAGAGAGTTTACAAGAAGCCATTGCTAACCGCAGCCAAAAATCAGAAACCTTAAAAGAAAGACTCAGACAAGCAAAAGCCACCTTAGAAAAGATTGCAGAGATACGTCCTACCGATGTGCAAGCCGCCCAAGCAGAAGTAGAAAACGCCAAAGCCGCAGTACAGGAAGCGCAGGCTAATTTAGAATTAGCTTATGTGAGAGCGCCTAAAGCCGGTCAAATCCTCAAAATTCACACTTGGGGTGGAGAAGTAGTCAGCGATAAAGGGATTATGGAAATCGGACAGACTCAGCAAATGTACGTAGTTGCAGAAGTATATGAAGTTGATATCAATCGCGTCAAAATCGGACAAACTGCAACTATCACCCAACTGAATTTACCCGGAGAACTCACCGGAACCGTTGAACAAATCGGCTTATTAATAGGCAAAAAAGACGTACTCAACACAGATCCGGCTGCTGACATTGACTCACGAGTAGTAGAAGTCAAAATCCGTCTCACACCAGAAGCGAGTCAGCGAGTAGCGGGATTAACTAATTCTAAGGTGAGAGTGGCGATTAGTAGGGAGTAGGGAGGAGCAGAGGAGCAGAGGAGCAGAGGAGACAAGGTAGAGATTGACTATCACCTGTCACCTATTGCCTATTGCCTATTGCCTATTGCCTATTAACTATTGACTATAGACTAAAAACTATGTTTAAACGCAAAATTCCTTTAGCATGGTTGCAATTATCGCGGGAAAAAGCACGGATGTTAGTAGCGATCGCGGGGATTGCTTTTGCAGATGTGCTAATGTTCTTGCAACTGGGTATTCGTGAAGCTTTATTTGATGGCGCTGTGCAACTACATAATAGTCTTGAAGGTGAGATTGTCTTAGTTAGTTCTCGCTATAAAGCTTTAATTTCTCTGGATCAATTCTCGCAACGAAGATTGTATCAAGCACTAGGTTTTACAGGAGTACAATCAGTTAGCCCGATATATTTAGGTTTTATTCCCTGGAAAAATCCTGATAACCAAGAGACTTGGAACATTTTTGCTATTGGCTTTAGTCCAGAAGAGAGAGTAGTTAATTTACCAGGTGTACAGGAAAATTTAAACTCTCTGAGAGAACCAGATACAGTTTTATTTGATCGGGGTTCACGTCAAGAATTCGGCACGATTGTTGAGCAATTTACAGCTAACAATCAAGTCTCCACAGAATTAAACAACCGAAAAATTAATGTTGTTGGTTTATTTAGATTAGGGACATCCTTTGGAGTCAATGGCAACATCATCACCAGTGATGTTAATTTTATCCGTTTATTAGGTACGAATAGAAGACAGCAAGGATTAATTGATTTTGGACTAATTAAGCTCGAACCCGAAGCAGATATCAATTGGGTAATTGCCAATTTAAAAGCGAATCTCCCGAATGATGTGAAAGTTCTTTCTAAACAAGAGTTTATTGCTAATGAAAAAAGCTTTTGGAATACTAGCACACCTGTAGGATTTACATTTACATTGGGTGCAGTGATTGGCTTTATAGTAGGTGCAGTAATTGTTTATCAAATCCTCTATAGTGATGTTTCTGATCACTTACCAGAGTATGCCACTTTAAAAGCCATAGGTTTCAAAAATCACTATTTACTCATGATTGTTTTTCAAGAGGCTTTGATTTTAGCAGCTATTGGTTTTATTCCTGGACTGGCAATTTCTCAAGGTCTTTATATGATTACGCGTCAAGCAACATTGCTACCTATTATGATGACCATAGATAGGGCAATCTTCATCTTTATTTTGACAACTTTAATGTGTTCAATTTCTGCATCTATAGCCATGCGGAAATTACAGGATGCTGATCCGGCTGATATTTTCTAGGGATAAATTTATGCTAGAAACACCTGCAATAGTCGCAGATCCGCCTTTGGCGATCGCTATTTCCCATCTCAATCACTATTATGGTGAAGGTTCACTCAAAAAACAGATTCTTTTTGATATTAATCTAGAAATCCAACCAGGAGAAATTGTGATCATGACAGGCCCTTCAGGTTCAGGAAAGACTACTTTGCTGACACTAATTGGTAGTTTACGCTCTGTACAATCAGGTAGCCTACAAATATTAGGTAAAGAACTCTATGGTGCTACTAAAAATGAAATGGTACAGGTAAGACGGAATATTGGCTATATATTTCAAGCCCATAACTTATTAGGATTTCTGACAGCCAAACAAAATGTGCAGATGCCGTTTGAAATGAATGATCGTATTTCTGCTCAAGCAGCCGAAGCGAAAGCCATAGAAATGTTAACCACAGTTGGCTTAGGAGAAAGACTGAATTACTATCCTGATGATCTCTCTGGTGGACAAAAACAAAGAGTAGCGATCGCTCGTGCTTTGGTGCATCATCCTAAATTAGTATTAGCCGATGAACCAACAGCTGCTTTAGATAGTAAATCGGGACGAGATGTAGTCAATTTAATGCAAAAATTAGCCAAGGAACAAGGCTGTACAATTTTGCTGGTAACTCATGATAACCGTATTTTAGATATAGCTGATCGCATCATTAATATGGAAGATGGATATTTGGTAAATTTGTAAGAGAGGGGCTTGTACTAGGCTAATGAGTAATGAGTAATGAGTAATGAGTGATGAGTAATGAGTGATGAGTAATGAGTGATGAGTAATGAGTGATGAGTAATGAGTGATGAGTAATGAGTAATGAGTGATGAGTAATGAGTAATGAGTGATGAGTAATGAGTGATGAGTAATGAGTGATGAGTAATGAGTGATGAGTAATGAGTAATGAGTAATGAGTGATGAGTAATGAGTAATGAGTAATGAGTAATGAGTAATGAGTAATGGGTATTTACTTATTACTTAAAGAAGGAAAGGATTAGGCATGGATGTTTAACCCTTGAAAAGGTACAAAGTCAATACCCTAGGCTTGTATCCCATATTCGAGCAGGTTTTCTTGCTGATAAAAGTTCCCTGTCCCCTGGAAAAAAGGCTTGGACACAAAAATTAACATTATGAACTAATAATAAAAATTGTTATAAACACGCAAAACCAGGGAAAACTGAAACAATCAAGTTATTGAGTTTGCGTACAGTCAAGTGAGTGATTCAACAATCAATACTGGCAAAACAGTTTCCCTGGGTTTGGTATTGGTAGTGCCGTTTGTATTGCAAGTATTTGCGGCTGTGGGGGTGACAGGATGGCTGTCAATACGCAATGGACAAAAAGCTGTCAATGATGTAGCAACTCAATTGCGGCGTGAAACAAGCGATCGCATCAAACAGCAAATCCTGACTTATCTAGACGAACCTCACAGGATGAATCAAGTGATTGCCGCTAGTATCCAGAGTAAGCAGATTAGCACAGATGATCCGGCAATTCTAGAGCGTTATTTCTGGCAGCTAGTGCAACAAAAATCAGTAACCTTCATTCAATACGCTACCCCCAAGGGAGAAATTGTTGGAGTTGAACGCACCCAAGATAGTCAAATTGTTTTGAGGGTGAGAAACGCATCCACGGCACCAAATTGGAATGTTTACAACCTTGATGCTCAAGGTAAAAGAGTCAAATTGATTGAGACGCGTAAATTTGACCCCCGGACTCGACCGTGGTACAAAGAGGCAGTAAAAACAGGAACACCAACTTGGAGTCCCTTCTTTGCACGGGTTGCTTCCAACTATTCTTCTGTGGCGATTTCTCCTGTGCAACCAATCTACAGTGAAACAGGCTCACTGTTGGGTGTTCTCATGGGTATATTTGATATTGAGCGCATCCATCTATTCTTAAGTAGCTTGGAGATTGGGCATACTGGGCAGACATTTATCATAGATCGCTCTGGTAATTTAGTGGCTAGTTCAGTAATCAAACAGCCATTTGCGATTAAAGGCAAAGAAATTGAGCAAATCAAGGCAAAAACCAGCGAAAATTCCTTGATTCAAGCTACAGCCGAGACATTACAGAGTCTAGGTAAGCTGAGTAGCATTAACCAGAGCCAACAATTAGAGTTTAAGTTTAATGGTCAAAGGCAATTTGTACAAGTCTTACCCCTGCAAGATAGTCGGGGAGTAGATTGGTTGATTGTGGTAGTAGTTCCAGAATCAGACTTTATGGAACGCATTCAGGCTAATACCCGCAACACCATACTATTATGTTTGGGTGCATTGGTGTTGGCTTCAGTATTGGGTTTATTTACCTCTCGTTGGATTAGTCGCCCGATTTTAGATTTAAAACAAGCTTCAGTAGCGATCGCCAATGGTAAATTAGAGCAAACTGTAGCAGAAGGTAATATTGCTGAACTGGGAGTATTAGCCAAATCCTTCAACCAAATGGCCCAGCAGTTACGGGAATCTTTCAACGCCTTAGCTAAAAGCAATCAAGAACTAGAACAGCGAGTTGAACGACGCACCCTAGAACTCAAAGCTGCGAAAGAAGCCGCCGACACAGCCAACAGCGCCAAAAGTGAATTTTTGGCTAATATGAGTCACGAACTGCGTACCCCCATGAATGGGATTTTAGGTTACGCTCAAATTCTCCAACATTCCGAACCATTAACAGAAAAAGGCCGTCGAGGCGTTGACATCATTTATCAATGTGGTTCTCACCTGCTAACTTTAATTAACGATATATTAGACCTCTCCAAAATTGAAGCCCGCAAAATGGAAATCTATCCCCAAGATTTTCATTTTTTGTCATTTTTAGAAGGAGTTGCAGAAATCTGTCGGATTCGTGCAGAACAGAAAGGTATTGCATTTATTTATCAGCCAGATCCTCATTTACCACAGGGTATCTGTGCTGATGAAAAACGATTGCGTCAGGTTTTAATTAACTTAATTGGGAATGCAATTAAATTTACCGATGCTGGCGGCGTAACTTTTAGTGTACAAGTGTTAGAAAATCCTACAGACTTTCATTGGTTAATTCGCTTTCAAATTCAAGACACGGGTGTAGGCATGAATCAAGAGCAAATCCAGAAAATATTTATGCCTTTTGAACAAGTAGGTGATACGAGAAAGCAAGCAGAAGGCACAGGTTTGGGGTTAGCAATTAGCCAGAAAATTGTCTCACTCATGGGTAGTGAATTACAAGTAGCAAGCGAACTGGGACTAGGTAGTAACTTTTGGTTTGATTTGCAATTACAGGCAGCAGAAGAATGGGCAGAAACATTAAGAGTTTCCCTCTATGGCAAAGTAGTTGGTTATAATGGCGCACAACGTAAAGTATTAGTAGTTGATGATAAATGGGAAAATCGTTCTGTGATTGTCAACTTACTAGAACCTATTGGTTTTGTAGTAGCTGAAGCTAGTAATGGGCAAGAGGGTTTAGAGCAAGCTAAAACATATCAACCTGACTTGATTATCACTGATTTAGTCATGCCAGTGATGCACGGATTTGATTTGCTGCGACAATTACGCCAATTTGATGACTTAAAAAATATAGTAGCGATCGCTTCCTCTGCTAGCGTATTTGATACCGACCAATTTAAGAGCCTCGAAGCTGGTGCTAATGACTTTTTACCTAAACCAGTACAAGCAGATATCTTACTGCAAATGATCCAAAAACATCTGCAATTGAAATGGTTTTATGAGTACAGAGCCAGTAATTTGAATAGTGGTGCAAAACCAACTCAGACTCAGGTTGATATAGCTGAAATTCTACCCCCTAAACCAGAGGTAATAACTCAACTTCACGACTTAGCCCAAAAAGGTGATTTAGATGAACTGGCAGCTATTGCCGCACAACTGCAAACACAAGATATCAAGTTAATTCCCTTTGCCAAAAAAATAATTCAAATGGCAGATGCTTGTCAGGTAAAACAAGTTCAAGAATTTGTCGAACAGTATCTGATGAAATGCTAATTTTATTAAAAATATGACTTTAAATTCCGCAACAGAATTTATTTTAATTGTGGACGATAACTCCACTAACTTATCTGTACTCAAAGAAGCATTAAAAAGTGTAGGATTACGTGTGAGGCTAGCAGTTGACGGTGAAAGTGCTATTAAGCAAGCCCAACAAGAACTCCCTCTGCTCATCCTTTTGGATGTAGAAATGCCAGGAATTAATGGATTTGAAACCTGTACTTTATTAAAAGCAGATCCTTTAACTCAAGACATCCCGATTATTTTTATGACGGCTTTATCTGATACAGCCAACAAAGTCAAAGGACTGTCTTTAGGAGCCGTAGACTATATTACAAAGCCTTTTGAGAAAGAAGAAGTCTTAGCACGAGTAAATGTCCAGTTAAAACTACGAGAACTTACTAAAAATCTGGCAGAAAAAAATACGCAATTATTAGAATTAACTGAAGATTTAGAGCAAATAGTTACAGAACGCACAGCAGACTTGCAAAAAGCGCAAGTTAAAATCGTACAACAAGAAAAATTATCAATGCTTGGTCAATTAGTGGCAGGGGTAGCCCATGAAGTCAATAACCCGATTGGTTGCCTCATCAGTAATCTTGCCCCCGCTTATGAATATGCCAAGTCTCTATCCCAAGCTTTAAAACTTTATCAAAAATATTGTCCAGAAATACTGGAACTTCAAGAAGAACTAGAAGAACTAGATATTGAGTTTGTCTTAGAAGATTTACCAAAACTACTCGACTCCATGAAATTAAGCACTCAGCGCATCAAAGAAATTTCCATATCGCTGCGAAACTTCTCACGCTTAGATGCCGATACCAAAGTGTTAGCGAACTTGCATTTAGGACTAGATAGCACCTTAGTAATTTTACGCCATCGCCTTAAAGCTTTAGGGAGCCGCCCAGAAATTGTAGTAGTTAAACAATATGGTGATTTGCCAGAGGTAGAGTGTTATCCAGGGCAAATTAATCAGGTATTTATGAATTTGTTAGCTAATGCTATTGATGCCATAGAGGAAAAGTTAGAAAAGTCAGGTAAGGACTTTCAGCCAACAATCAAAGTGATCACAGAACAGCCTGATGAACAAAGAGTCATCATTCGCATAGTTGATAATGGCAAAGGCATAAATAATGATATTAGAGAGCGAATTCTTCAGCCATTATTTACAACTAAACCAATTAATAAAGGCACAGGTTTAGGCTTATCAATTGCTCACCAAATTATTGTAGATAAACACGGTGGCAAACTCAGTTTTATTTCGTTACCAGAACAAGGTACTGAGTTTATGATTGAGTTGCCTTTGGGGAAATAGGTGACAGGTGATAGGTGATAGGTGACAGGTGATAGGTGATAGGTGACAGGTGATAGTCAATCTCTACCTTGTCTCCTCTGCTCCTCTGCTTCTTCCTAATTCCCAATCCCGCCTCCCTCAGAGCTAAAATGGTGATCTACGTGAATTTGTTGAACTTTATAATATTATGACTGCTGCTACAAGTGTAAAAACTGAGTATGAAGCGATTATTGGTCTAGAAACCCACTGTCAACTCAGTACCAATACCAAGATTTTCTCTAATAGCTCTACAGCGTTTGGTGCTGACCCTAATACTAACATTGACCCTATTTGTATGGGTTTACCTGGGGTGTTACCTGTACTCAACCAAAAAGTTTTAGAGTACGCTGTCAAAGCAGGTTTGGCGCTAAATTGCCAAATCGCTAAATATAGCAAATTTGACCGTAAACAGTATTTTTATCCCGATTTACCCAAAAATTACCAAATTTCTCAGTATGATCTACCCATTGCGGAACATGGTTGGTTAGAAATTGAGTTGGTAGATGCAGATGGGAATCCCACTCGTAAGCGGATTGGGATTACGCGTTTGCACATGGAAGAAGACGCAGGTAAACTTGTCCATGCCGGCAGCGATCGCCTCTCCGGTTCTACCTATTCTCTGGTAGACTACAATCGCGCAGGTGTGCCATTAGTCGAAATTGTTTCCGAACCTGATATTCGTTCTGGACAAGAAGCGGCGGAATATGCCCAAGAACTACGCCGGATTTTGCGCTATCTGGGTGTGAGTGATGGCAATATGCAAGAAGGTTCTCTACGCTGTGATGTCAACATCTCAGTGCGTCCCGTGGGACAAAAAGAATTTGGTACGAAGGTAGAAATTAAAAATATGAACTCCTTCAACGCCATTCAACGGGCGATTGAATACGAAATTGAACGCCAAATCGCTGCCGTAGAAGCTGGGGAACGCATCATTCAAGAAACGCGCCTCTGGGAAGAAGGTTCACAACGCACTATCAGTATGCGGACTAAGGAAGGTTCTAGCGATTATCGCTACTTCCCCGAACCAGATTTAGCACCCATTGAGGTGTCAGAAGCACAACTCAATCAATGGCGCAGCGAACTACCAGAACTACCAGCCCAAAAACGCCACAATTATGAAAGCGAATTGGGACTTTCGGCTTATGATACGCGAGTCTTGACAGAAGAGGTTTCTGTAGCTCAATATTTTGAAAGTGCGATCGCAGCTGGTGCTAATCCTAAAGCGGCTGCTAACTGGATTACTCAAGATATCGCCGCTTACCTCAACAAGCAAAAACTCAGCATCACAGAAATTGGCTTGACTCCCGCTAATTTAGCTGATGTCATCACCCGTATTGAAAGCGGTAAAATCAGTAACGCTCAAGCTAAACAAAAGTTACCAGAGTTACTCACAGGACTATCTCCAGAGCAAGCCTTTGCCGGTCAAGAACTCATCAGCGATGCCAGTGTCCTCGAACCTATCGTTGATGAAGTAATCGCTGCTAACCCTAAAGAACTAGAAAAGTATCGCAACGGTAACACCAACCTCAAAGGCTTCTTTGTCGGTCAAGTTTTGAAAAAGACCAACAAACGCGCTGATCCTAAACTAACTAATGAACTGGTCGATAAAAAACTGAATAGCTAACAAAAATAGGTAGGTTCAATTCCTACCTATTTTAGATTAAGGTTAGTAAATACCTCTGCCTGCATTTACCTGTTCTTCGTGTTTGGCAATTACCCAAATTGCATGAATGCTACCCGGTAGCCAACCTAAAAGGGTGAGCAGAATATTAATTACTAAAGTTGGCCCGACTCCAACTGTTAAGAAAACACCTAGCGGTGGTATTAATAAACCCAGAAGAAAACGTACTATTTTCATAAAATTGTTGCTACTGTTGAAACTTTATTTACTCAGATTCTCTTGATACAAACTTGGTGAAATAGAGACGTGATTCTTTTAACGCCTCTCATATTACAGTTATCTAGATGGTAATTCTCCTTTGGTTTCTATATCTCCACTTAAAGCTAAATTTTTCTCTGCAAAGTATTTGCTGATAAAAGTGTTAGCAAAAGATAAAACAACAGGGCCTAGAATAAAGGCAAGAATACCGCTAACACTAAACCCAGGTACTAAACCGGCTGCTAGGGAAAAACAAATACCATTGACGACGAGAGAAAATGCTCCTAACGTTAAAAAATTAAGTGGTAGAGATAGAGTAGAAAGAATTGGCTTGATTGAGCCGTTGATTAAACCAATTGCCAAACCAGCAATTAAAGCGGCTGGAAAATTAGAAATGTTCACACCCGGCACAACTAAATCAACAATTAGTAGGCTCAGGGCTGTAGCTAGAACTGTAAGAAATGTTCCCAACATTTTTTTACCTAAAAATCAGAAAAAGACAATTTGAAATATCTTCTCCTATCTTTAAATAATGGGCGAATACTCAACATCTCTTACAAGATAGATTGTGTTTCTACCAATGGGACTATTTCTTGAATCAATTCAAAATTCACGCATAGTCTACGACATCTCTACGAGAGGCTAACGCCAACGCGTAGCGTCCCGTAGGGAAGGCTTGCGCCTACAAAATTCAAAATTAAAGACAGCCACCTACATTGATGGGCGGCTTAGTTTTGACTATTGCCTATTGACTATTGCCTATTAACTATTGCCTATTGCCTATTGCCTATTGCCTTTAATTGCTTTCATAGACAAACTAATACGCTTTAACTTTTCGTTGACTTCTAACACCCGCACTTGCACCACTTGTCCGACTTTGACCACTTTTTTGGGATCATCGATAAATCTGTCGGCGAGTTGGGAGATATGTACTAAACCATCTTGATGTACACCAATATCAACAAAGGCACCAAAGTTGGCAACATTGGTGACGATTCCTTCTAGTTCCATTCCTACCTGCAAATCACTGATTTCCTTAATCCCTTCTTTAAAGGTGGCATACTTAAATTCTGCACGGGGATCTCTACCTGGTTTTTCTAGTTCTTTAAGGATGTCGCGCAGTGTAGGTTCCCCAACGGTATCAGTGACATATTTTTTTAAGTTAGCCTTTGGCAATTTTTCGGCAATTTGCGTTACCTGATTTAAGGGTACATTTAAATCGGAGGCGATCGCTTGCACAACTGGGTAACTTTCTGGATGCACGGCTGTATTATCTAAAGGGTTGTCTCCCCCGCGAATCCGCAAAAATCCAGCCGCTTGTTCAAAGGCTTTCGGCCCCAGTTTTGCCACTTTTAGGAGTTGTTGGCGATTTTTAAAGGCTCCATGCTGGTTACGATAAGCCACTATATTATTAGCAACTGTGGGTGTAATCCCCGAAACAAATGTTAACAGTTCTTTAGAAGCAGTGTTCAAGTCTACACCAACATAGTTAACGCAGCTTTCTACAGTTTCATCTAATTTCTTCTTCAACAACTTCTGATCAACATCATGCTGGTATTGTCCTACACCAATGGATTTAGGATCAATTTTAACCAGTTCTGCTAAAGGATCTTGTAAGCGCCGACCGATACTAATCGCACCACGTACTGTCACATCTAAATCGGGAAACTCTTCGAGCGCCACTTTACTTGCAGAGTATATTGATGCACCAGATTCATTGACTATGACTTTTATGGGTTTACGATCTAGTGCTTGTAATACTTGCGTGACAAACTCATCTGTCTCACGGGAAGCTGTACCATTGCCTATGGCGATTAACTCAATGTGATATTTTTCAATCAGATTTTTGAGAGTTTGAGCGGCTTTAGTTCGTTGTTCAGCAGCTTGATGGGGAAATATGGCTTGATATTCTAAAAATTTCCCAGTTTCTCCCATAATTGCAACTTTACAACCAGTTCTGAACCCTGGATCTATAGCTAAGGTTGGCTTCATTCCCGCCGGTGCAGATAGCAATAATTCCCGCAGATTTGTTTCAAAGGTTTTAATCGATTCAATATCTGCATAAATTTTCTTATCGGCAATTACTTCACCTATGAGGGAAGTTTTCATGAGACGGTTAAAAGCATCCTTCAACATCCCTTGATAAAAATCCCGAATTACCCGGACTTTAGTTTTAATTTCTTGGGATTCTAGATAGGAAAGTATAAAATCTTCATCAAAGCCAATATCAAAGTTTAATACTCCCTCAGCTTCACCCCGGCACAAAGCCAGCATATTATGGGGAGCAATATTTTTCACACGAATTTGATAGTTGCGGTACATTTCAAACTTAGTTGTACCTTCAGGATAATCATCTTTGATGCGGGAAAGAAATACGCCATCTTCTAGCAGATAATCCCGAATATATGCCCGCAAATCG
This sequence comes from Nostoc sp. PCC 7524, assembly GCF_000316645.1. Lineage (NCBI taxonomy): Bacteria > Bacillati > Cyanobacteriota > Cyanophyceae > Nostocales > Nostocaceae > Nostoc > Nostoc sp. PCC 7524. The sequence continues at coordinate 2,359,782 of NC_019684.1, read as the reverse complement.
GCTTTTTCTGCTACTTCTTCCGCCAGAATATCAGATGCACCTTTTAATGCTTCATCTACTGTTTTTACACCTGTTGTCTCCGAAATATATTTCGTGGCTTCTGCTTCTAATGAGGCAGAAATGGGATTTTTAATGTTTAAAGATTTGATCAATTCTGCCAGAGGTTGCAAACCTTTCTCTCTGGCGATAGTGGCGCGAGTGCGGCGTTTTGGGCGATATGGTAGGTATAAATCCTCAAGTTCAGTTTTTTGGAAACAAGATGAGATTTTTGCTTGCAATTCGTCCGTCAGTTTACCTTGTTCAGCGATCGCTTTTAAAATTACGGACTTCCTGGCTTCTAATTCTGTTAAGTATGTATACCTATCAGCAAGTTCACGCAGTTGGACTTCATTCATTTCGCCAGTGCGCTCTTTACGGTAACGTGCAATGAAGGGAATTGTCGCACCCTCTGCCAAAAGTTCTAGCGCGTTTTGTATTTGATAGGGTTTTAGTTCTAGTTCAGTTGCCAGGATTTGAGGAATGTTCAGCATTGGGTGTCTAATTTGAAAACGCGATTCCTAAAGGTAATATGCTAAATCGTTGTGCCAACAACAATATCGAGTGTTAAGCTAATTTACTATATGATTACGTAAACTTCACAAAAAATTCAGTTATTTTAAGTAATGTATTGTGGCATAACTGGGATAGATGTAAGATTAACCACGCACACAAAAATGTATTGCATCTGCTTTGATTAAAGCTTGAGATTTAGTTTCGGGAGGTAAGTATAAATGCCCTTGTTTTTTTTGATTCCTCTTGCTACTGGTTTGGCAACTGGTTATATATCTAAAAAATGCCATGACGAAACGGCTTACCTTGTGAGTTTATTTACGATTCTCAGTCTCATTCTAAGTTTGGTTTTAGCACCTTGGCCTATTCAACTTGTACTGTTAATTGTGGTATTAGCTAGCACTAATAGGTTTGTCAAGCAAAAAAATTAAGACAAATTTGAGAAAGACTACAATTATAGCGATCGCCACAAACAAAGTCTTTCTCAAGGATGAGTGTATGCTTTCAAAGCCAAGTGTAAATTCTGAGATGACTGTGACGCTGAGTCAGAAAAACCAGTGTTTTGGCTAGCGCACCCTCCAGACAAGAATCCCGTAAATCTATAGCAGGGGACAGGGGACAGGGGACAGGTGACAGGTTTAAAAGCCTTTGATGGTAATGGTTTTATGATTTCCTGATGTCCCAATCTCATTGGTTACAGCTATATTACTGGAATTCATGGTAAATATATATACTTAATTACCTAAACTGAGGGGGTGTTAGGCGATCGTAGCTGAATATATAATAATGATGTTAATTTCGTAAATTATTAATTTTTATTTCAGTATTTTGATTGATAATTGGGGATTTTTGGTCAATAACACTGTAAAAAATCTCCGGGATAATAGGATATCATGTCATACGTTTATGTATAACTATTTTTCTAGGTTTTGAAATTACAGTATAATATTATACTTAATTACTAATATAATTGTGAGTCTGTAAATATGTTAAGACCCTTAATCAACTGAATTGATCAATGAATCCCCAAACCCAAGCTTATGTATGCTATTCAAGAACAAGATTCAACGAAATCACATATCAAAATAGTTTATGCAAACACCTACTACAGATAATTCCGCTAATTCCGATCAAGTGATTGCATCCATGCTAGATCAAATTACTCCTGTAATTCTTACCTATAATGAAGCCCCCAATATTGGGCGTACCCTTGAGCATCTCTCTTGGGCTAAAAATATCATAGTTGTTGATAGCTATAGTACGGATACAACCCTGGGAATTCTAGACGATTATCCACAGGTTCAAGTATTCAAACGGACATTTGACACCCATGCTCAACAGTGGAATTACGGTTTAGAGCAAGTGCGATCGCCTTGGATACTTTCTCTAGATGCAGATTATATTGTCACTGATGAGCTAATTACTGAGATGTCAACTTTGCCAGTAGATGGCACAATTGACGGCTATTTTGTCAAATTTAAGTATTGTGTCCTGGGTAAACCTGTACGTAACACGAGAATACTTCCCCCCCGTCAAGTGCTATTTCGCAAAAGCAAAGCTATTTATATTGATGATGGACATACGCAAGTTTTACAGCTAACGGGTAAATCAACTTTACTCTCAGCTTATATATACCATGACGATCGCAAACCCTTTAGTCGCTGGTTATGGTCGCAAGAACGCTATACAGTGCTGGAATCCAAGAAAATACTAGAAACTCCGTTTAGTGAACTTGATTGGGTTGATCGTATCCGCAGACAAAAAATTTTGGCACCTTGGATGGTGTTCATCTATTGCTTGATTATCGAAGGCTGGATCTTCGACGGCTGGCGTGGTTGGTATTACGTATTCCAGCGTGTGTTAGCAGAAACAATTCTCGCCATTCGTTTAATTGAAGCCGACAAATTAAAGTGACAAAGCTGGCAACCCATGTTTTCGTATTAGGCTGTACGAGTGGCAACACACATCAAAGATAAAGCAGCCTCTGGAGATTTGGGATCTATACCTGATAATATCTGAGCTACACGGTACTTCCAAAATGGTCTACCGTAGTTCCCCTTTAATGCCTCTGCGCCTACTGTATGATTATGGGGATAAACCTGCACAGCAAAACCGTGGGGTTCTAGGACTTCGTAAAACATCTCTGGTGTTATACCATCATTTGCTTTATGATGTACCTCCGTTGCCAAACCCCAGCGTTGTTCCTCATTTGTAGAGTGTCCACCTCGTTGCAGACATTTGTAAATTGGCAGACGTAACTCCCACAACAGCAACCCCAAACCTTTTAACTGATAGGCACTTAGCTGTGGATCATGATCTGTAATTAATAGTCCCCCAGGACGAACTAACTTAGCTGCCTCCTGCAAAACTTTTGCCATATCATCGCAGTGATGTAAGCAAGCATTAAGCATCACAATATCTGCAAAACCAGAAACAAAAGGTAAATTTTGGGCATCTGCCAGGACTGCCTTGTATCCGAGTTGGCGAGCCATTTTTAAAGCGCCGAGTGAAACGTCTACACCAATTAACAACTCAGGTTCACCACAAGATTCTTTCAAAGAGGCATACAGGTTGCCAGGGCCACAGCCAATATCTACAACAACTTTGCCATCCCAATTACCAATAACAGCTTGCCACAGTTCTACAAAACGTTCATCTCTGTGACAAGCTCCAAAATAGTTCAGTCCCCATTGGGGATGTCCAAAGTAATAACTGTTGGCCTCAATTGCTGGAGTTGGATGTAAAATTTTGCAAACAACAATATCCTCATCCCATCTCTCAACTTGATCTAGTTGGGCAAAATACTGAAGTATACCTTGATGTTTTTGTGTTAACATATACTGTGTATTTAGGAGTAAATTTACTTATCTATATTGTTGTTATCATGAATATACCAAATTAACTTGACCATTGGATATGACACAATTTAAAAATCACACAAAATTTATGTACAACTCTGGTTGACAATTAAACATGAATGAATTTATCAAAAAAACACAAAAATAATTCAAATATTCATCAAGGAGAACATCCAAAGTTTACAAATATCCATGTCAGAAGTATCGGCTTTATAGGTTGTAGCTTAAGTTATTACGAAAATTAATTAAAAATGCTAAACACAAATTTACGTAATTATTACGCGGAGCAAATTTCCCATAGACTTGAACAATACAAGTCTTCTTTGAGAAATGATTTTTCTAGAGAAAATCGCATCCAAAGTTGTTATGTAGATGATTTGTTAAACGAAAGTGATGTTATGGAGATTTACAATGCTTTTCCTGATAAAGAAAAACTATTGCAATTGAAAGATATTCGAGAGCATAAATATGTGGGAATACAATTAAATAAATACAGTCCTATTTTGGAAGAAATTATTTATGCTTTTCAGGATACCAGAGTAGTTAATTTGATTGCAGATATCACTGGATTTGAAAAATTATTGCCAGATGAATATCTCTATGCTGCTGGTGTCAGTTTAATGGAATATGGCTGCTTTTTAAATCCTCATCTTGATAACTCCCATGATAAGGATATTAATAATTATCGGGTTTTGAATTTACTGTATTATGTAACGCCAGACTGGCAAGAAGACTATGGCGGCAATCTAGAATTGTGGGATCAAGGTTTAAAGCAGCCCTGTAGAACTATTCACAGTAAATTTAACCGCCTGGTGATTATGGTGACAAATAGAACTTCTTTGCACTCCGTTAGCCCTATTAAACATCACGGTCGTCGTTGCTGTGTATCCAACTATTACTTTTCACCAAAACCTGCTGCTACAGAAAAATATTATCACGTCACTTCCTTTAGAGGTCGCCCAGAACAAAAACTCAGAGATATAGTGTTACAAGGAGATGCTAGGTTAAGAAATATCATTCGTAAAATCTTCAAACATGGAATTAAAAAACCACATTTTTACAGAAAGTAAAGTCTCAGATTAATATTGATTAATAGTAACTGTTGACATTACTTTTCTGTCCATTTGCAACTACACCTAAAATATTAATAGGTGCTATTTTCAGATCAGCTAAAGTTCTCTCAAATACGGAACGCTCTGTTTTATCCATTCTCACTACCATCAAAATACCGTCTGTTTGGGGAGCTATTAGACTAGCATCAGCTAATCCAACTAAAGGAGGCGCATCATAAATAACTAAGTCAAAGGTATTATAGAAATCTGTCATCAGTCGCTTCATTTTTTCCGATGAGAGCAATTTTGTAGCATCAGGTGGAATAGGCCCAGCAGTAATTACAGATAATGTGTTCATAGCAGGTAGTTTTCTCACTACTTCTTCAACTGGCAAATTTGATGTAATTAAACTACTTAAACCCCACAAATTATTGAGATTTGACAACTCGTGAATTTTGGGTTGACGCAAATCTCCATCTACAAGTAATACTCGTTGCCCCATAGCAGTAGCTATTTGAGCTAGATAAAAAGCAATTGTAGATTTGCCATCACCTGGCATGGCGGAACTAATAGTAATAGATCGTATTTGACGATCAGTATTTAACAATTGAATATTTGTATAAAGTACCCGTAAAGCTTCGACAAATTGTGTGGAATAGTTACTATAGTCTTGCTCTGCTACAGTAGCTACCCCAGTAATCGTTTCAGGCAATGAATCTGACAATTTAATAATGGAGTTTTGCGGTTTGATGGTTTGCGATTTTCCCTTGTATAATTGCTCATCGAAAGGAATAGTTCCTAACAGGGGAAGTTTTACTTTATCTTTGAGGCTCCGGGCATTGTGGTAAGTAGGATCCAGTTTTTCCATGAGTAATGCCGCACCAATAGCCAAGAAGATACTCACAGCAAATCCTTGAATGACATCGCTGATGATACTGGAAGAAACGACAGGAGATGTTGGCAGTTCAGGTTCTTTAATCAACTGCCAACCCATTTCTGTTTGAGAATTTTGAATTTGCAAATTTTCGCGGGTAGATAAAAAACGATTGAGACTATCAGTTGCAATTTGTAATTTGCGCTGTAGTTCTGTATATCTTCTCGATAGAGTCGGTAATTGTTGGCGTTGTTGTTCCAAGCTTTGTTGACTTTTTTCTAAGGCTTTTTGGTTAACCTCTAAAGACTTAAGAGCAGACTCTGCTTCTGCTCGCTTGGTTCGTATATATCGATCCGATTCTTGCTGTATGATTGGTACTAGCTTTTCTCGCTTCTCTTTCAATGTGATGATATTAGGATTTTCGTCTTGTAAAAGCACTGATGTAGTGGCAATTTGAATATCTAATTGGCGCAATTCACTATTTAATGTTTGATACACAGGATAACTATCCAATACTGCTTTCTTTCCTTCGTCACTTTGTAAGAAAGCAACATTGGCACTAGCCTGCGCTAGTTGTAGTTCCAGTGCTTGCTTTTGTTGAGCTAAATTAGCAATCTGTCCAGCGATTTGATCTGCACGGGATTCTGGGCTATCAAAGTTATACTTTTGTTGAAAAATTTGCAATTCTCTCTGAATTTGCTCTACTCTATTTCTGAGAGATGGTAATTCTTTGTCAATAAATTGTATTCCTTGGCGTAGTCTAGTTTGACGTTGCTCTTGGCTATATTCTAAATATTCCTGAGCAATTTTGTCTAATACTGCTTTGGACTCCAGTGCATTTTTACTTCGATAACTAACTCTGAGAATCTTGGTTTCACCTATACGAACAATATTAAGGGATTTGATTATATATCTATAGTTAATATGTGGATAATCTTTGACAAGTTGACTAATGCTGTTGGAAATTAGTTCAGGACTCTTAAGGACTAAAATTTGGCTATCATAATCTAAAGTAGATTTATTCGCTGGATTACCTTCTTTAACAATATCAACTACTTTGGTGTCATCAGTAACAGGTTCAACCAGCATCTGAAAATTGCTTTCATATTCTGCTGGTTTGGGATTTAGGATCAAGTTAATAACTACGCCTACCATCACAGTTGTTGCAACCCCTACAATGACTACCACTCGGCGCTGCAACAGACCCAGAAATTCTTGATAATTCCATTCCTCACCTTGCTCCTCATTTCCAGGATTATTTTGCTGTGGAAAAAATGGAGTGATGGAGTTTCTATTATTTTCAGAATTTGAATGCTTATATGCTTGATTGTCCATATGATTGATGATGATTTTTTTCAGTATTCTATTAATTAATAAAACCAATACTATTCATCTGCTCTGCTGGTGTAAATCACAGCGAAATAAAAAGTATTTTATTATACACTTATTTGAACTGTAGGCACTACTGTTAGGATACGCCAAAAGTTATAAATTATACTTCATATAGAAATTCTAAATGATATGTGAAAGATTTTAAGTAATTTAGGGTGGGCTTTAGTGAACAAAACTTATAGATAGTGGACAAAGCCTTACCTAAGTATCTTTCACATATTAAATCGGATTCCTAGATTTGTCTGCCAATTCCATTTGAGATTGTAACCATTATATAGTATGGATAAAAAACATACTTTAATTTAAACTTAATACTTAAAACCTGTTTATAAAGTAAATCTTCATCAGGGTATCTTGCACTAAGCGACATCCATTTAATTTTTACGTGATAACTAATCTCTTATATAGGAATTCGCTTTGATTTCTAAAATTATCTGCGTAGTCAGGCAATAGGCACTCTTGCAATAGGCAATAGGAAAGGAGAGAGTAGGGGTATACTGAGTTTTTTATGCGCTAGCGCAGGCTACGCCAACAGAAATCAAATACGAGTCCTATATATTGTTATGGTTAATCATGATATGTATTGCCCACAATCTTACAATCACGTTACTAGCATTAACTTTTTTAAGTGTATTTATAGAGCATAAGATGGCAACATCTTTTAGATTATATATAGAAAAATATGTGTTAAATGTATAGTATCTTGATTTATAAAGATTTGGTTTAGGTATATTTTGTTAAATTAAATTTTTAATGAAGAATACTGTGCAAGATTGAAACATGGTATGCTTGGGTAGTCAAAAACGTATCTAAGCAAAAATGCGTATGATGTTAAATTTAAATAAAAGTATAACCAAAATCAAATTTAACAATGATATCCTCAGTAAATAATGACATTTATTTGTCATTACAAATACTTAATGATGTAAGTATTAAGCGAGGTCAAGGATGGTAGATACCCTGAGAGTTAAGTAGTTGAACAACAAAAAACTTTTCTCAAAGTCTGTAGTATAACTGAGGCTTATAACTCAGTGTTTCCCAATTAAAATATCTAAGTTTTTCTACTGGCTAGATATCTATAGTGTGTTGTGTTCCTATTGGTTTGAGTGTTCCATAAAGAAAAAAGTGCGAAGACTGAGTTTACTACAAATTATCTTGGTCAACAGCATCAAATATAAAGATTATCAGGCAAATGTAAAGTGGAACTTTATACTTGTATATTCATTAATGGCTTGGGTAGTTCGGTGGTGTCGTCAACAAACTTTACTAGGTCTAGGATACATCGATGAAGCTCAATGAATGGATTAATCAAAAGTTAACGCCATCCATTTCTATTCCGTCGGCGGATGAATATGAGCATTCTCTTAATGTTCAGCAATCAATTAAGTTATCTGTAATTACGCAATTTTTTCCGCCAGACTATGCTGCTACAGGTCAATTGATAGAGGAACTTGTAAAACAGTTAGAGCAGCAAGGAGTAAATATCGAGGTTTTTACCAGTCAGCCTGGATATGCGTTTAGCTCTAACACGGCTCCGTCTTTTGAACGTGTTGATGGAATTAAGATTCAACGATCGCGCACTGCTCAACTGTGGCCAGGTAGAATTCGTGGTAAGGCGGTAAATGGGGTTTTATATACCTTACGCGCTCTACTCTATCTGTTCAGAGCTTGGCGGCGTAACAATGTATTATTAATAACTACAGCTCCACCATTCTTGCCAGTTGTGGGTTATTTAGCCAACCTACTATTCAAATTGCCCTATGTCTGCATCATCTATGATCTCTACCCAGATATTGCGATCGCACTCGGTGTAGTATCTAAGCATAACTGGATAGCAAAGCTTTGGCAGGCAATTAATAAGCGAGTTTGGCTCAAGGCTAAAGGTATTGTAGTTTTGAGTCCTGGGATGAAACAGCGTGTTTTAGCGCACTGTCCCCAAGTAGCGCATAAAACCTCTGTGATTCATAGCTGGGCTAACCCTGAGTTAATCGTACCGATTGCCAAGCAGGAAAATTGGTTTGCTTGGAAGTATGACTTAGTGAATAAGTTCACTGTCCTGTACTCTGGGAATATGGGGCGTTGTCATGACATCGATACCTTATTAAAGGCTGCTATTGAACTGCAAGACGAGCCAATACAATTTGTATGTATTGGTGGGGGAGCCAAAAGAGAAGAATTAATTGCCCAAGTGAATCAATTAGGGCTAAATAATTTTACCTTTTTACCTTATCAAGACAAACAAGTTTTGCCTTATTCTCTGACAGCTTGCGATTTATCTTTGGTGAGTATTGACCCATCTAGTGAAAGTTTAGTTGTCCCTAGCAAGTTATACTCAGCTTTAGCAGCCGGGAGACCATTGGCGGTAGTCTGTTCACCCCACTCATACCTGAGACAACTAATTGCAGAAGCCGACTGTGGGGCAACATTTGATAATGGCGATGGTCATGGACTAGCGCAGTTTATCCGCTTGCTCAATCGTGACCAAGAACTAAAAGAGCGTATGGGTAAAGCCGGTCGTCAGTATCTGCGATCGCACTTTACACCTAAAGTCATCTCTCAACAATACCTGGATGTTTTGCATCAGGCTTTGTTTAATGATGAGATCACAAATATCTCTCCAATGAATAATAAGTAAGTTGATGAAATTCTGGTCATTACATGATTTTCATCTATGTTTCAAACAACTTCATGTATAGAAATTACCCATTCGTGGTATAAGTTATTAAGGAGAAATACAGGTAACAATCCAAACTTAGGAGATGAAAAATTACTTGTTCATCTTGTTACAAAATTTCTCAGAGTCTTGGCTTTAACAAGACTAATTAGCAAAGATAAAATTCAATACTTTCTCTAAATATTAGGGTGCTAGTTTTTAGGAGTTGGGCTTCGATGGTCTTATTGATCTCAGTCCCTCCAAACGTAACCTTCCTAGTTCAATGTTTATTTACATTAGGAGGTCGAATTGCAGAGAAGGTGTGACCGAAATCGGAAACGTTCAAAACGTAGAGCTATCTATTGTCCTATTCATGGCGGTTACATGGATAGCGTCAGTCAGAAATATAGAATGTTTGCTGACCAACCGAGTCAGTTACAACAACGGGGCTTAAGTCGCCGGGCTGCGTCGTTGTTAATAGCCAATAAAACGGCAGTTCCCGTAGAGGGAGAATGGTTAGAGGCTTTTTGGTGTGAAGAGTGCCAGCAAAAAAACTGGTATCATGTCAGGCAGTGTAGCGATCGCACCTATGAGATTTCTTTAGCACCCAGAGAGTTATGGCAGCAGGTGACAGGGGTGATTGATCCTCATGGTAATCCTTCAGTGGGGGAGTTTACGCGCAAGAACGCTAAACAGGTGAGCTTACATACCCTCAATGCTTTTCACTGCGTAGGTTAAAGCTTGACATTTTAATGAAATACAAGCAAACAGCAATGTTTATGGCTGTTGATATAATTAGTAATAGACATCTGGGAAAATGAAGGTAGAGACGTTCTATAGAACGTCTCTATAAGGGTTTCAAACTACGCACATTTAATTACCGGAGATGTCTAATAGTTAAGAGTAGTGTAGGTTTTATGTCTCAGTCATCTCTCTACGAAACAGATTTTTTAGCTTGGATAAATCAGCAACAGTTAGCCCTAACTAACCGAGATTTAACAGCTTTAGACTGGGAAAATCTGGTGGAAGAGTTAGATGCTATGGGCATTAGAGAAAAAAATGAGTTAAAAAACCGCTTAGTAGTTTTATTAGCTCATTTACTTAAGTGGCAATATCAGCCTACAAAACGTTCTATCAGTTGGTTTACCACTATTGCTAACCAAAGAGATGATTTACAGGATTTGTTAGCAGAAAAACCGAGTTTACAGCAGTATATTCCTGATATTTTACCTAAAGCTTATCGGAATGCACGCAGGGAAGCATCGGCAGAAACAGGATTAGTTTTGGCTACTTTTTTAGAAGCTTGTCCTTATAGCATTGAAGAAATATTAAATCCCGAATTTTTGTGTAACACTACAGACGATTTTGAAAAAGCAATGAATAAATAATAAAATGCAAATGTGATTTAAGATCATTATGGTAATCAAGACGAGTATGTACCAAACTGATCCACCTCTTCCCCCCAGTGAAGTCCTACCGACAATGTACGATCTTCCCAGCGAAGATCCAGAGGAGCCTGGTTTGCCCGACGAATTTCACGACTTCCAACCCCAACTTTTGCGGGAAACCTGTCAATCACCAACTTACCCGACTGGGGAAATGTTCATTGGTACAGACTTAAATTTGTATTACGATGCTCGTAAGCGGTTATGGCATAAAAGACCAGATTGGTTTTTGGTATTAGGTGTATCTCGCGCTCAACAACAACAAGAAATGCGTCTGAGCTATGTTGTTTGGCAAGAAGCAGTTGCACCATTTTTAGTAGTAGAATTACTTTCACTAGGTACGGAAGCAGAAGATTTGGGGCAAACATTAAGGGACGCTAATAAACCCCCGACAAAATGGCAAGTGTATGAACAGAATTTACGCATTCCTTATTACGTTGTGTTTGACCGTTACCAAAATTTGTTGCGAGTGTTTGAATTAACAGGCACGCGATATCAAGCAGTAGAACTTGTAGAACCGAAATTCTGGTTTGAGGAATTACAGTTAGGTTTGGGGGTTTGGCAGGGGTGCTATCAACAAACAGAAGGTTTATGGCTGCGTTGGTATGATGTTGCAGGTAACTGGATTCCCACTTTAGAGGAACGAGCCGAACAAGAAAGGCAACGGGCTGAACGATTGGCGCAAAGATTGCGATCGCTCGGTTTAGACCCAGATATTTTATAGAAAATAATAATTGTTAAAAATAGTAGAATTGCAGTATATAAAAACTTAAGTAAAATAAGGTATTTTTAATGTGAGGAAATCCAGCAGGTTTTCTAATAGAATCATTTATACATCAGAGAGTCGGATTCGCCACCCATGGCAATTATTTCAAGAGATGGGGCGCGATTTATTGGCATCAAGGCAGCTAGCATGGCGGTTGTTGGTGAGAGATATTCGCGCTCAATATCGTCAGTCAATGTTTGGGGTATTATGGGCATTTCTCCCACCAATTATTACAGCGATGGGATTGCTCGTAGCTAAAAATGCTGGGGCGGTAAATATTGGCAATACAGATATTCCCTATCCGGCTTATGTCATGTTTAGCATGGCACTATGGCAGACTTTTGTGGAATCATTGAGTGGGCCAATTGCAGCCGTGAATGCAGCAAAACCAATGCTGGCAAAAATTAATTTCCCTAGAGAAGCAATCATATTAGCAAAGATAGGGGAAGTATTTTTTAATTTTGGCATTAAGTTAATTTTGATTTTGGGTTTGTTTATTTGGTTCCAGATTCCTGTGACTTGGAGTGTATTTTTAGCACCAGTAGCTTTGATTCACTTAGTCATATTAGGTACGAGTATTGGATTATTGCTTGCTCCTATTGGGGCTTTATATGGAGATGTGGCTAAAGCAATACCGTTAATTGTCTCGCCCTGGTTGTTGTTAACTCCTGTGATTTACCCAGTTCCCAAGCAGGGATTGTTTGCCACCATTGTAAATTTAAATCCGGTGACACCTTTGTTAGTAACCACCAGGGATTTAGCAACACAAGGATTTGTTTCTGATCCCATTGGGTTTTGGGTAGTTAGTGCTACCGCTTTTGGGCTATTAATAATAGCTTGGATTTTATATCGCTTGGCAATTCCGTTTATTGTAGAGCGCATGAGTGCGTAAACTATTCACAGGACTTTCGTCATTGCGATCGTAGAGTTCGCGGAGCGTTCCCGCAGGGTAGCAATCTTAAAGCCTTTATCTTTGTGGCGAGTGAGTAAGTCCTAGTTTACTTACTCCTGTATTTATAGTTAATCTTCATATTTATTAATAGCTATGACTTTGCTGAAATCTCATCAAGACACCTTTGAACCACCACAAGATGATGAAGTGGTTTTGTCAGTTAAGAATGTCTCCAAACGGTTTTGTCGAGATTTGAAGAAGTCGCTCTTTTATGGGATACAAGATATAGCTAGTGAGGTATTGGGATTAAGCAGAAATGGTGATGCACTGCGGAAGAGTGAGTTTTGGGCATTGAAGGATGTCAGCCTAGAATTGCGTCGTGGGGAAGCATTAGGATTAGTTGGGGCGAATGGTGCTGGTAAAACTACACTTTTAAGGGTTATTAGCGGACTAATTAAACCGGATGCAGGAACGGTAGAAGTTAAGGGTAGAGTCGCGCCGTTGATTGCTTTGGGAGCAGGATTTAACCCCGTTTTGACAGGACGAGAGAATGTTTACGTCAATATGTCAATTTTGGGGCTTTCTAACGAGGAGATTGATGAGCGATTTGATCAGGTTGTAGAGTTTGCAGAGATTGGTGAGGCTATTGATGCGCCAGTACAGAGCTATAGTTCTGGGATGGCTGCTAGGTTAGGTTTTGCCTGTGCAATTCATACAGAGCCAGATATTTTATTGATTGATGAAGTGTTGTCTGTTGGTGATATAAGATTTAGGCAAAAGTGTCATAAAAAGATTTATGAACTACGAAAAAAAGAAGTTTCATTTATCTTAGTTAGCCATAGCACTCAAACAATCATGGGTATCTCTGAAAGTATAGTCTATCTATCAAAAGGTAGCGTCAAAGCTATAGGAAGTTCATTTGCAGTATTCCAACAGTATCAACAGGATATTTTTCAGCAAGATATAAGTTCAAATTTGGGTATATTAGAATTAGCTAATAATGATCAGAGAGAAAAATTAGACTTTGCTATACAGGCTATCTTTTTTAGAAACTCTGAAGGTGTAGTAGTTAAAGCACCAGTTTGTTCTGAATCAATATTCTTGTGTATTAAGTATATATCTAAGTTAAACTTCGACAATATTAATATTGTCATCGTTATTGAAGAGATTGGTGGTGGTGAAGGAGAACCAATATTATTTTTAGATAGTTTTCAAGACAGGAAGCATATCAAAGTTTTTAGAGGCTTAAACGAAACTCGAATATTATTTCCTATCTTCGGATTAAGACCTGGAATGTATCAATCAAAAATTTTTGTTAGAAAAAATCCTCTTTACACTTTAGATTATACTGAGTCATTTCAGTTTTTTGTTGAATCTGGTTCAACAATTATCCACAGATGTGCTTTTTATCAACCTAGAGTTTGGGATGCGAGCATCGAATAGGACATTTCAAAGCATCTTTTTAGAATTAACTGGATGTATAACAATGAATAAGACTAAAGTTTTTTTGGCAGGTGACACTGCAAACAGGTTGAACTGGGGATGTCGTGCTACAACATTGGCACTCAAATCCATGATTATGGATACTTCCGACATTTCATATAGTCTTGACTTCTCTAAATTAGCCAAGTCTCTAAATACAATAAATACAACAAATAATCATTCATTCTCAAGAAGAGTTTTGAATAAAATCAGTAATAAAGTTTACAATTTTACAGGGATAACTGTTGAAAAAAGACAGAAATTAAATATTCATCCAACAAATATTGAAGAATTTGATTTTTTTGCTGATCAATTCCAGAAACGTGCTTTTCTACCTTCAATTTATGATCAAATTGATAACTCTGACGTAGTCGTGATAAATGGTGAAGGGGGATTCCTAAAAAGTGAAAAAACTTTTCCAGCATTGATGAGTTTGTTTATAGGTTATGTTGCAAAAAGATGCTTAAAAAAGCCATGTATTATTATTAATCATACCGCAGATATAAGGCATCCAGAAATCAAAGCAATTGCTCAATATGTCTATCCACTGTTTGATGACGTGGCTGTTCGTGAACCATTTTCCTTTAGAGCTATTAAGGATCTGCGTAAGAACAAGCCCGTTATTCTAGCAGCTGATGCAGTCTTTAAGTATAAACCTATAACTAACAATAGCTGGGCTGAAGTCGTTTCCAGACCTCATTATTTTAGTTTTTATCCTTTCAGTGTGCAAAACCTTGATGTTAGCAAACCTTATATATGTTTAGGTGGTAGTGCTGCATTGCACCCTATGCGAAGAAAAGATCATAAACCATTTCCTGCTTTTCTTAAGCTATGCAAGGCATTGAATGATATTTACCCTGTTGTTTTAGTTGCAGCTTGTGCTGGTGACGAGGATTTTATGCGAGAAGTTTCTAAAGAATTAAATCTTCCTGTTCTTGGAACTTCAATGCCAACATATCAAGCTGTTGATGTTTTAGGTAATGCAGCACTATATGTTGGTGGACGGTGGCATTCATGTATTAAAGCCCTTACTGGTGGAACTCCGATAGTTGTCTTCTCATCGAATACCAACTACAAATCAGAAGGTATAGTGGAGTTAATGAAATTAGATCATAATCCTTTTGATTCTTATCATATAGGTGAGTTTGTTGAGGATATAGTTGAACAGTCTGAAGATTATTTAAAACAAGGTTCATCATTACGCGAAAGACTATTGAGACGCGTTCAAGAGCTATCAGATTCAGCAGACAAAAACGTAAGGTTTCTTTGGACATAGACGTAATATATATTGATAATGATGAAATTGAAACATAGTTGCCCTTTATGTGGTTCAAAGAATTATAACCACCTTTATGATATAGATGAACATAAAAAGGAGGTAATCACTTATATTTGCAATAATTGTGGGTTTATTTTCCTATCACCAAGACCATCTATCCAAGAAAGAGGAGTCTTTTATCAGAAAACCTCTGTCTTAAAAAGTGAGTGTAGTATTTTAATTTCTGACGATAAAAATTTTTTTCAATTTGAAAGTATAGCTAGAACAAGGCTAAATATATTAGCAGATAATTTAGAGAAATATCTTTGGTCAAATAACCATCAAAAATCTGTTTTAGAGGTAGGTTGTGGAACTGGCAGTTTCCTTCGTCTGATGAGAGGCTGTGGATGGAATGTACTAGGGCTAGAGCCAGATATCACCTACGCTAAAGCTGCTGAGGAAAGGTATAACATTGAGATTAAGGGTGAGTTTATTCAAGAACTAAGTACCGATCAAAAATTTGACTTAATTGCGACGTTTCATGTCATTGAACACGTTGACGATCCTAATATCTTTTTAGCTGCCATTCATAGCTGCTTAGTAGATGATGGTTATCTCTTTTTGGAATGCCCAAGTATTGATAAGTGGTATGGAGATAGTATCGATTTCTTCTTGCAGGATGTTCATATTAATACTTTTTCCCAAAAGACTCTGTTTGCTTTTTTAGCAAAGGCTGGGTTTAAAACAATCGCTAACGGCTGGAATGGTAATGGACTATGGGTTATAGCTAAAAAAGATAAAACGGCTAACCTTCCAGTTGTTTGGGATGATCCTGAGCGAATTAAACACATTGTTAGAGAAGCATATAGGAACAGTAGAAATCAAAACCTCTTAGCAAAAAGATTTATTTCTCGCGTTCAGCGCGGACTTACTCTAATAAAGGAAGACCCTCTCCAATTTCCTTATAAAGTTTTGGCAAAAGTTCAGAAACGCTTTGGAGTTCCAGCCAATACAAGAATATCTTCCACTAAAAACCAAATTATTGATATTAGAGAACTCAACGCTAATGATATAGGTATTACTCCAGTTATTACTACCAACACAAAAGATACTGTATTGAAAATAGCCCATCTTGGAGTACATGGAAATATTAGTAATGGAGGTGATACCTTACTATTTCCGGCAGTCAGGTATCTGTTTCAAACCAATCTTGCACCAACTAATTTCACGCTGTTTCAGGTTAGAGACAAAGTTACTCAAGAAACGATTGATGCAATTAATCAACATGATGCTCTTGTCATTGGAGGAGGTGGATTATTTCTTGCAGACACTAACCCTAATAACCTGTCAGGTTGGCAATGGCCATGTCCAATTGAACTACTAGAACAAATCAAAATACCTATTATAGTCTTTTCTGTTGGTTACAACAAATTCAGAGGACAGCAGGAGTTTGCCGATGTTTTTCACCGGAGTGTATGTAAACTTGTAGAGAAAAGCGCATTCTTTGGTTTGAGAAACTATGGTAGTATCCAACAGCTTAAAAATTACCTCCCTGAAGAATTGCATGAACGATTAGTATTTCAACCTTGTCCAACTACCGTTTTGTCAAAGTTTTATGCGGGTATTCCTCAGATTTCCAATAATGACAATGATCAACGTGTGATCACTATAAACATTGCTCTTGATCGTCATCATCTTCGTTTTGGACATAAGGAAGATGAGATTTTATGGAATATAGCAGAAGTATTACTTTCTTTTCAGCAAGATGGTTGGCAGATTAGGCTTCTAAATCACTGTCCTGTAGATACTGAAACAAGTTTTTGGTTTAGAGCTAAATCATTATACTCAGAAGAGAGAAACCTGCATTATCTACCTCCACAAGCATCAATTGATGCCTACTCAGATGTCTCTCTAGCCATCGGTATGCGTGGTCATGCACAGATGATTCCGTTTGGATTAGGCTGCCCGATATTAAGCCTCATTAGCCATGATAAATTAGGTTTTTTCTTAGAAGATATTGAACACCCTGAATGGGGAATAGAAGTCAAAAGTAGCAATTTCAGGGATGAACTAACAGATAAAATTTCTTCTATATTAGGTAATCGGCAAGCAACTATTTATCAGCTTGAGAAAGCGCAAGACAGATTATGGAATGTTACGTGTGATAATCTCACACACATCCGAAAAATTATTCAAGCTAGTTAGGGTTTCAAATGACAGTAATAACAATTATCCCAGCTAGAGGAGGTTCTAAAGGAGTTCCTGGTAAAAACATTCGTGTGATTAAGGACAAACCTCTGATTGCTTATTCCATACAGGATGCTCAAGAAGCAAATTTAGTAGACAAAGTGTATGTATCCACTGATGACCCAGAAATTACATCTGTATCACGTAACTATGGGGCGGAAGTAATTGAACGTCCAATAGAACTTGCTACAGATACAGCCTCATCTGAATCTGCTCTCATCCATGCTTTAACTGAAATTGAAAAAATAAGTGTTAACCCTGAACTGGTAGTATTTTTACAATGTACATCTCCCTTACGTACTGGCTCTGATATTGATCGCGCTATCGAGCAGTTACGTTCAGAAAATGCAGATTCCTTACTCTCCGTCTCACCTACCCATCGCTTTCTTTGGCATCAAGTCAATGGCGTTGCTCAGTCCATTAACTATGACTATCGCCAACGTCCTCGCCGCCAAGATATGAATCCCCAATATATGGAAAATGGTTCAATTTATATCTTTAAACCTTGGGTATTAAAAGAGTTAAATAACAGATTGGGTGGCAAAATATCTTTGTTTGTGATGAATGAAAAACAAAGCCACGAAATAGATTCTTTAGATGATTTTGAATATGTGGAATTTTTGCTTAGTAAACAGTCAGAGTAGAATTTAAACAACATAACAGATGATTATAGATAAGAACTTATCCAAATATATCGTCTTTGCTGAAGACGATATCATAAACGCACTGAAAAAAATCAGCGATAACAAAAATCGCATTATCTTTTCAGTCACTGAAGCAGGTGTTTTAGAAGGTGTCCTAACTGATGGAGACTTTCGCCGTTGGTTAGTGCAGCAAGACACCATTAATTTAAATCAACCAGTCTCGAAAATTTCTAACAAAAACTATAAATATGTAGATTATACAGAAGACCCGGCAAAGATTAAATCTTACTTTTCTAACGAAATTGAATTTATTCCGCTTCTAGATAAAAACCGCCATTTAGTAGCAGTTGCTTGTCGTAAATCCGATGGTATCCGCATTGGCAACTTTATCATTGATGCTAAATCCCCTACCTTTGTAATTGCGGAAATTGGTAATAACCACAACGGTAGTTTGGAACTGGCAAAGCAGTTAATTGATGAAGCTATAGCCGCAGGGGCTGACTGTGCCAAGTTCCAAATGCGGGATCTTAAATCTCTCTACCGCAATGCGGGTAATGCTAATGATGCGAGTGAGGATTTAGGTTCACAATACACACTAGATTTACTATCTCGCTTTCAACTCACTCCCGAAGAACTGTTTGCAGCCTTTGAATATTGCCGTTCTCAGGGGATTTTACCTTTGTGTACTCCTTGGGATTTAGAAAGTCTGGCTTTGTTAGAAGAGTACGGGATGCAAGCGTATAAGGTAGCATCTGCTGATTTAACTAACCATGACTTGTTAACAGCCTTGGCGAAAACAGGTAAGCCATTGCTATGTTCTACAGGGATGGCGACAGAACAAGAGATATCGGAAGCTGTTACCTTACTAAAGCGTTTAGGCGCAATGTATGTGTTACTACACTGCAACTCAACTTATCCAGCCCCCTTCAAGGATGTTAACCTCAACTACCTAGAACGATTAAAGGAAATTGGCGATTGTCCCGTTGGTTATTCTGGTCATGAGAGGGGAATTCATGTAGCGATCGCCGCCGTAGCTAAGGGTGCTAAAGTGATTGAAAAACACTTCACCTTAGACAAAACAATGGAAGGCAACGATCACAAAGTGAGCCTTTTACCAGATGAGTTTCGCCTAATGGTGGAGGGTATTCGCCAAGTTGAGCAGTCCCTTGGGGGAAATGGTGAACGCAAAATCAGCCAAGGAGAACTGATAAACCGGGAAACATTAGCCAAAAGCTTAGTGATTAACTGCGATTTGACAGCAGGGGAAATCATCACTGAAGCCATGATTGCAGTGAAAAGCCCAGGTAAAGGTTTACAGCCTAATCGCAAAGCGGAACTGATTGGAAAACGGGCAAAACGCAGCTTGAAAGCTGGTGATTTCTTCTATCCTAGTGATTTAGAACACACAGTAGTAGAAGCCCGTCAATATAAATTCAACCGTCCTTGGGGTCTACCTGTTCGCTACCATGATTATCAGACTCTCATCGCCAAAACAAATCCTGATCTGTTAGAGTTTCACCTCAGTTACAAAGATTTAGAACAGGATATTCATCAGTTTTTTGATCAACCTTGGGATTTAGATTTAGTAGTTCATGCACCAGAATTATTTGCTGGTGATCATTTGCTCGATCTGTGTTCGCCAAATGAAGCTTATCGCCAGCGTTCAATTGCCGAACTGCAACGAGTAATTGAGATTACCCGACAACTCAAACCTTACTTTAAGCGGGCTGTGCGTCCCTGTATCGTAACTAACGTCGGTGGGTTTACACTAGATGGGGTGATGGAGCGATCGCAACGAGAGCAGCTTTATGAGTTATTAAGTGATAGCCTTTCCCAGCTTGATGCTACAGGTGTTGAAGTCATTCCTCAAACCATGCCGCCATTCCCTTGGCACTTTGGCGGTCAGCGATATCATAACCTATTTGTTGCTCCCCAAGACACCGCCGAGTTTTGCCGCCAACATGGGTATCGAGTTTGCTTAGACGTATCACACTCCAAACTCGCGTGTAATCACCATAAATGGTCATTTAAAGAGTTTATTCAGCAAGTCGGGCCTTACGTAGCACATTTACACATTGCCGATTCCGAGGGTTTGGACGGTGAAGGTTTACAGATTGGTGAAGGCGAAATTGATTTTCCAGCTTTAGCAGAAGACTTAAATAAGACTGCGCCAAATGCGTCTTTTATCCCTGAAATTTGGCAGGGTCATAAAAACGAAGGTGAGGGTTTTTGGATGGCTTTTGAAAAATTGGAAAATTGGTTTTAGCTCCAATGAAAACTAGATTTGCATTCGTTAATGGCATCTGGCAGCTATGTATGGTCGTTGCAGCCTTTGAGCAAGAAAGGCTGCATCATCCTCACACCATATATAAAGACTATTTGGTAGTGTATTCACTTGCCAGTGCCAACACTGAACTCATGGATTTTGTTGAGAAAAACAGTTATAAATTTTGGAATTGGCAAGGTGTAATTCAAGTCAAGTGGGTGACATCAGAATGGGATAGAAACCTGAACAAAGAACAAAATTCTGCTGTTCAAGAAATAGTAAAGCACTTTGATCTAGATAGTCCAGATGCAGTTGAGGAGATATGGCTATGTAAAATCCAATTCCGTGATGAACGCTTTTTTGCAGACATATTTTCTCAGGCAAAAATAGTGATGTATGAAGATGGGCTACATACATACCTAGCCAATAATTACTTAATTAGTTTACCCCAGGTAAATTGGATTCACCCTAGAGAAGCCCTAGCCAGATACAAGAAATTTGTCAGAGAAGTTATTTCTCACGAAGTTGATTGGTACCATAAAGGAATTAAGCGATCGCATCTCAGACGCATTGTTAAATTTTACTCAGTTCTTGGTACACAAATTCCTATTCCAGCAGTATTCCGCAACATTCGCGTAGAATATGTCAACAAAAATATATTACAAAAATTATTTGCTGAACTAAATCACCGCTTTGACTGCCAACTCTATCCAGAAGTAACCCATCATCACACCAAGACAGCTTTACTAATTGGTTCAAATTTCTGCCATCTTGATTACTTTCCACGAGAAAGCGAAGTTGCAGTTTTTGCTCATGTTATCCAAAAGCTAACAGCACAAGGCTATAAAATTTTTTGGAAAGAACATCCCCGTAACCAAATTCCTCTTTTTGAAGAATTCAAACAAATCATTACATTAGACAATTTTGTTTACCTCGAAGGTGAACAAAAGATACCTATAGAAGTGATAGTCTCACAAAATAAAATAGACCTTTGTGTTTCAACTGTCAGTAGCTCTTTATTTTACTTGAATTATATTTATGGCATCAAAACCTTAACGTGTGCGAGGCAGTTGTTGCAATATCTTCAAGGTGATTTTCGTAATCTTGTAGAATTGACCCTTCAAAACATTGAAGAGGTATGTTAGATGATAGGAGTAGTATGAGCGATTACCCTTTGATTTCCGTTATACTTCCCTTCTATAATACGGAGCAGTATTTAGAAACTGCAATTCAAAGCATTCTGAATCAAACTTATAAAAATTTTGAATTACTACTCCTAGATGATGGTTCGAGTGATCAGAGTCTAGCGATCGCTCAAAAATATGCCCAAATCGACCCACGAGTTAAGGTACATCATCACCCTAACATGGGTTTATGCAGAACTCTACAAAAGGGAGTCAGTCTTGCCAGTGGCAAGTATATAGCCAGAATGGATGGAGATGACATAGCAGATTCTCAACGCTTTGAGTTGCAGGTTAATTATCTAGAGCAAAATCCTGATTGCGTCGCCTTGGGAACAGCATTAACAGTGATTGACCCAGACGGAGATGTAATATATCAACCAGAAATTACTCAAGAGCATGAGCAACTTGTAAAAGAACTGCTGCAATGGCAAGGCTCGCGCATCTGCCACCCCACAGTGATGATGCGAACAGAATTAGTTCGGTTAGTAGGAGGGTACACCCAAGAATATCACTTTGAAGATGTAGATTTATTTCTCAAGCTAGCAAAACACGGTAAACTAGCAAATTTACCTGAGCGTATGCTGTGGTATCGATGGCATATTGGCAGTATTTCTCACACACGGAATCAGGTAAGAGTTAATGAAATTAAGCAAACAATATATAATCGAGCAATTGCCAATCTACAACTTTCATTAGACAGCGAGATCAAACCTTTTCTATCACAGAATGTAGATTCTGTACAAGTTCCAAACAAGTCAGCAAATGATCCAGAATACGAAGCTTATTGTAGATGGTGTGTAATTGCACGAGAATCCGGGTTTTATCATTCCAGCTTCAAGTATATAGTCAGGATTTTCAAAAGCAACCCTTTAGCAACTAAAACATACTGGGTGCTAATTAATTTCATCATTGGTGAGCAATATGGTTCTGCCTTATGGAAACTATTACTTTCTATAAAGCAAACTTTGTTTAATAAGGAATCCAGTCTTTTAAATTCATAGAATAACCAATAAAACTAATGGTTAGAAATTTATAAATACTCATTGAGTTTCAAAAATCATCAGTTGATCAAATAGCAATATTAAGTAAATTTTCGAGATAAGTAATAAAAAAATGATTGGTCGTATAGCCTTAAAATTCCAACAAAAATATCAGCATGGTTTACAGGTTGCACATTTTAGAGATGCAGTTAGACAACGCATTTTAAAAACTCAACCAATTACAGCAACAACAGATAAAACCTGCGAAATTCATGTATTTACCTGTTCTAACGATTGGCTAAATTTGATTTGGACACTAAAAACCTTTTATTACTATTCCCAACGACAGTATGCTCTGTGTATCCACGATGACGGTACATTGACAACTGAAAATCGAAACACTTTACAATATCACTTTCCCAACGCCCGGATCATTGACCGCCAAAGTGCAGATGAGCGTATAATAAAAACGTTACAGTCTTATCCCCGTTGTTTGGAGTTTCGTAAAACCAATAACCTTTCACCCAAAGTATTTGATTTTGCGGAATATTTGCAGAGCGATCGCATGTTGCTGCTAGACAGCGACATCTTATTTTTTGCAGCACCCACCGAACTACTCAACCGCATCGAAAACCCAGACTATCAACTCAATACACTCAATGCTGATGTAGCCAGTTCCTACACCGTAGAACCAGAAGAAGTCAAAACCCGTTTAGGTTTTGATTTAGCAGAGAGAGTCAATTCTGGATTGGGACTAATTCACAAGCGATCGCTATCTTTTGATTGGATAGAAGAATTTCTAGCACTACCTAGTATTATTGGACACTTCTGGCGCATTGAGCAGACAATTTATGCTTTGTGCAGTTCCCGTTTTGGTGTAGAACTGTTACCCCCTGCTTACGATGTCCATTTAGAAGGTAGTATTAACGGTTCTTCTTGTCGTCATTATGTCGGTCAAATCAGACATTTGATGTATGGGGAGGGTATTCGGCATTTGGTTAATTCTGGATTCTTAAAAAAGATGAGTCTTTGAATAGTATGACTGCATCTCAATCTAATCAGATCACCGTACTAATGCTGCCTGATAATCGAGATGCTAATCCATATCAGGCTTTACTAGCTAAATCATTGGAGGAATATGGAGTCAAGGTTAACTTTCCTCAAGGATATCGCCGATTTCTCCCTTTAATTAGAGAAGTAATTTATTCACAACAACGCTATGACCTTATCCATTTGCATTGGATACTACCTTATCTAAAAGGAAAAAATAGTTTCTTCAAATTAGCCTATACAGTCAAGTTTTTACTTGATGTAGCTTTAGTCAAACTAGCTGGAGTAAAGATTGTCTGGACAATTCACAACCGTGTTAACCATGATAGTCATTTTCCAGCTATAGAGTTATGGCTACGGCGCAATTTAGCTAAAATGGTTGACAGTATCATCTTACATAATCAAGCAACACTTGAAGTGATCGCGCAGGAATATCAGTTTTCTCCTCAAAAAGCTAGCGTGATTCTGCATGGACACTATCGGGATGTTTATCATCCTCCTATTGAACAGTCCATTGCACGGCAAAAATTAGATTTACCATCTCAAGGCTATATTTTTTTAAATTTAGGTCTTTTAAGACCATACAAAGGAATTGAAAAATTAATCGACACTTGGAGTAAAAACCAAGATGTATTTTCACAACACACCCTCCTTATTGCAGGAAAGGCAGATAGTATATATGCAACCAAGCTTCAGCAAAAGATTGTAAATACAAAAGGTATTGCACTAATTCCTGAATTTATCGATGAAGAGCGAATTCATCTATTTTTTAGTGCTGCAACAGTTGTAGTTCTCCCTTATGAAAATATTCTCAACTCAGGCAGCTTAATTCTTGCAATGACCTACGGATTGCCTGTGATTGCTCCCAGAATTGGAAGCATTCCTGAGTATTTAGGAAATGCTGACCAACTGCTATATGAAGCAGATGATATATCTGGACTTTTCAAATCTATGGATATGAGCCTGAAAAACGATCTGAGGCAGCTTAGTCAAGATGTAATAAAAGCTTGCGATCGCTTAAACTGGAACAAAATCGCACAGGACACAGCAAAAACTTATTGCATAGCCACAGCAAGTAACTAATCAATTATTTTAAATAGATAGGAGTAATCAATAAAATGCTACAGAGAGATTCCATAGGATTATTTGGTGGTTGGAGTGGAATTCATGTTGGGGATGATGCAATTTTGCTCGAAACTCTCAGGAAACTTGAAGAAGAAATTCCAGAAGCAAAAATTCAGTTATTTTGTTCTACACCAGAAATTACTAAAAACTTAGTCACAAATCAACAAGTTGAAATCTCTCCTGCATTCCGGTGTTTTACTAGAGACGTAACTAATCACCTCCTTAATGCTTCTAACTCCTTAGAAAGACTATATTATCGAATTAATTGGATTTTCAAGTCCTTTGATTTACTTTCTGAATGTTCTCAACCTATAGATAAAATAAGTGCAACTGATGATGAACTTATTTTTTTTATTAAGTCCCTCAATCGATGTAAAATTTTAATTTTTTCTGGAGGAGGATATCTGAATTCCCATTTGCGCTTAAGTTGGCTGTACCCAAGTTTAATGCTAATTGAAATTTGCCGTAGATTAGATATTCCTGTTTACCTTTGTGGACAAACGATAGGACCTTTAACTTCTGGTAAAGATAAATGGTTAGTTAAAAAAGTTTTTTGCAATGTTTCCTTAATTGGCACTAGAGAAGACAAAAGCATTCAACTTTTAAAAGATTTAGGTATCAATGAATCTTATATTATCAGGGAAAAAGACGCAGTTTGGAATTTACCAGAACATGAATTAAATGAGAATTTTCAGGAAATAACAGACAAAGAAAATCATGATTTAATTGGTATTTCCATTCAATCAAGAGGAGAAAGAGAGCAACAATTCGATCAACAATTAGTGCAAAGCATATTAGACAAATTTCCACAATCTAGTCTGATGTTTTTCCCCCATGAGCCTGCTGATGTTAATTATCAAACTAATATTTTAAAAGAAATAGAGAAAACGCATAATAATCTATCGAAACGCATAATAATTATTCCATATGATACATTACCTAACATTCATAAGGCACTAGTAAAAAAGTGTAAGGTATGTATTGGAACTCGATTTCATTTTCAACTTTTTGCTCTCTCAACAGCAACACCATCAATTTCTATCTTTAAGCGATTAAAAACTTTAGGGATATTTCGAGATTATCACATAGAAAATCTCTGCTTTAACCCATTAGAATGTTCAGAGCCAGTGGAAAACACACTAGATATGTTGGCAGATGTTTTGCAATCATGTGAAAATTATAGAGATTTATTAAAAAATTGTATTGCTAATGACAAACTTGCCAGCCATATTGTTCTGCAAAGAGCTATTGAAAGATTCCACTCATTGACTTAATCTTTAAGGACTGATTTGACAGATGAAATTATATTATGTCAAACCATCAAATTGAAACTAATAGAAACAGAGTAATAATGAATTCCTCAAATTGTACATTATCTATCCTCGTAGCTCGCACAGACATTCCATTTATGATGCAAACTATCCCGCATCTAGTTAAGGAATGCCAATTTGAATTTACTGAACGGGTACTAATTATAGATACTGCTCCCCTGTCTGGAAATTATCGTCATCGTCTGGGAATCGGTTCACTTCAAGAACTGCGGTTATGTTGTCAACAGCTAAAAGAGCAGAAAGTAGTTGATAAATTGCTGGATATTGACTATTCTCCACGGTACCGCAAACAAGTTTATCAAAAACATTTTGGTCGTGACATTAAAACAACTCACAACTATCGCGGTTATCCCATTCTTGGCAGTATATTTGCTATAGAATCAGCCGCAAGTGATTACATTGTTCATTTCGATAGCGATATGCTGTTATATCAACAAACAGGACATAATTGGATTCAAGATGGCATTAACTTGATGCAAGAGAATCCAGATATTATGTTTGTTTCTCCATTATCTGGACCACCTTCTGGCGATGGGTCTCTTAAACAACGAGGTGTTGATTATCAAAGACATACTTCTGGTCATTATAGCTTTACTGACTTTACCAGTCGTAAGTTTTTAGTGAATCGCCAGCGTCTGAAACAAATGCTTCCACTTCAGCCCTTATGGATTTCTTGGAAACGTCGCCTCCTCAGTTATTTTACTGGTCAAAGTGCGATTTGGAACTGGGAAGTTATGGTTTCTCACCGTTTAAAAGAAACTGGTTATGTGCGTATAGATTTAGATTCTCCCCAAGCTTGGACGCTACACACCCCAGATCACGGTGCTAAATTTATTCAATCACTACCTACAGTTATTGACAGGGTTGAGAAGGGAGATTATCCATCAGTACAAGCTGGTGACTATGATTTACAATTAGGGGCTTGGTGTTAATTAAATTGTAATGGACACTGATGACTTAGTGAGTCATAAATTATCTCAAATTTAAACTAGAGCGATGTGTCTGCTTGGAGAAGGCGATCGCTTTCATAGTAAGTAGATAACCAATGCTTATTGCATACTCTCAACGCAAGTATACAGACTAAAGTGAATTAAGTCAGTTGGTTAAACAAGAGTGCGATCGCCTGGACTGGGACAATATAGGACGATTAACTAAAAAAACATATCAGACATCACTGCCATAAGGCAACGAGTTTCAAAATAGTGAGCAAGCAAAAGTCCGATATCGGTAGTAAGCGATTAATTAGCCTATCACCTAATCAGTGGGTACGTTGGTTAACACAAAACCAAAACCTGACAGTGCAAGAAATTCTCTCCTCAGAATTTCAATGGGTAGCAAGAGAAAATGATGTCTTACTCAAAGTGTCGAGTCCCCAAGAGGGAGAGTTTCTCATCCTGAATGAATTACAATTACGATACAGTTCCAGAATGCCCCAGCGTATCCGCGCTTATGCAGCCTTAGCAGAGGAACGCTACAATTTACCAGTTTATCCGGTATTAATTAATATTTTGCCCATTTCTACCACCCAGGTAATTGCTAACTACTATCATTCAGAGATTATGGGAATGATGGCTCATCAAGACTACCGAGTAATCAACTTGTGGGAAGTAGATGTAAATTTAGTATTTGAACAGCAATTATCTGCATTATTACCGTTTGTACCAATTCTGAAAAATGGCGCACAAGAAACTATTGTACGCCAAGCTGTACAATTATTAAGGGCAGACGAAAAGTTACAAGAGTTAGAGCCGCTATTATCTTTTTTTGCTAGCTTTGTCTTAGATATACCCCTAGTACAGCAAATTATGAGGTGGGATATGAGTATTCTAAGAGAATCACCTTGGTATCAAGAAATTTTAAAGGAAGGACTAGAACGAGGTCTGCAACAAGAAGGAGTAAATTTAGTATCACGATTAATTCAGCGTCGTTTTGGTGTTATACCCTTAGCTACACAAACACAAATTCAGAGTTTATCAACGAGTAAGCTAGAAGATTTAGCAGAAGCATTATTAGATTTCACCGAAATTAGTCAATTGGAACAATGGCTCAATCAAAATACTGATTGAACTGGTAAAAAGGTGTCTTGTGATAATCATATTTGAACTAGCGCAATGTATCTGCTTGGAGAAGGCGATCGCTCTAATATTGCGTTGATTTGCTATATTCAATTATTTTTTTTTTTAAAATTCCTTAATTAATACCTATTGAGCTAGTTGTGAAAATTTTAAGAGATTCCTAAGTATTTTATTCTATTAAAAATAATATGAATCCTAAAGTCAGTATTCTTATCCCCTGCTACAATGCCGAGATGTGGATTGCTCAAGCGATAGAAAGTGCTTTAAAGCAAATATATCCCAATAAAGAAGTAATTGTTGTAGATGATGGTTCTACAGATGGAAGTTTAGAGATAATTAAAAGCTTTGGTAATTCGATTCGTTGGGAAACAGGGTCAAATCAAGGTGGTAATGTCGCCAGAAACCGCTTGCTAGAACTTAGCACAGGAGAATGGTTGCAATATCTGGATGCAGATGATTATTTGCTACCAGATAAAATTGAAAAACAAGTTGAATATCTTGCTCACGTTCCTCACACTGACATCTTATACAGCCCCAGTATTTTTGAGTATCACCAGCAGGATAAATCTTGGCAAGAAGTTCTACCAATTCCTGAACCTCATGACTCCTGGATGTTACTTGCCAGATGGTATCTCCCTCAAACTAACAGTCCACTATGGCGCAAGCAAGCGATTATTGATGTGGGAGGTTGGAAAGTTGATCAGCCATGTTGTCAGGAACATGAACTATATTTGCGTCTTCTCATAGCCGGAAAACGGTTTGAGTATTTTGGTGAAGCTGGTTCAATTTACAGACAGTGGGGTGAGTCAACAGTGTGTAAACGAGACAAGTCTGAAACCAATCGTCAAGTTTTAGCGATTGAAGATAAAATTGAACAACATCTCAAAGCTACTAATCAACTGACTCAATCTCGGCACAATGCTATTAATCAAACTAGATTTGAAAAGGCTAGAATGATTTGGCCCTCAGATAAAACTTGGGCTAGTCAGGTGATTTCAAAAATAAACAATACCAATAAAACATTCATCCCATCGGGACAAGCAGCACCTAAATCTTATCGTCTAGTTTATCGAATACTCGGTTTTTCTGTAGCTGAACAAGTAGCAAACTTCAAAAGATTATTAAACTATAAATTTATATAATTACTGTTATTTTTTTGGTAGTAAAAATTTTATATTGGCTCTGAGATTACGATGCTACTCCCAATTTCTGCTATTGTGCCTACACGGAACCGTAGCGCACCCTTAGCTCGAACATTACACAGTCTGGCTCAACAATCTGTACAGCCAACTGAAATGATTGTAGTAGATGGCTCTACCGATGACAGTACACAAGAACTTTGTCAGAAACCAATTCCCGGACTGGCTACCCAGATTAAATACTATCGAGCAACAGAAATAGGCGCAGCCATCCAGCGTAACCAAGCAATGGTTCACGCTACCCAAAACGTGATTTGGCTGATGGATGATGACATTTTACTTGAGCCGGAGTGTTTAGCCAGATTGTGGGCTGCATTGCAAAGTGATCCTCGCCTGGGTGGTGTTAATGCCATGATTACAAATCAACGCTATTTACCACCTGGACGCATCAGTCGTAATTTATTCCGTTTTTTGCATGGTCGTCTAGAAACAAGCTACGCAGGTAAGTGCATAGGACCAGGATTAAATTTGTTACCAGAAGATGACCCCAATTTACCAGAAATTGTCCCTGTAGAATGGCTAAACAGCACCTGTACGCTATATAGGCGAGAAGCACTACCTCAACCCTTGTTTCCAGCCAACTTTACAGGATATTCGCTGATGGAGGATGTGACGCTTTCTCTGATAGTGGGGAAACAATGGAAATTAGCTAACGCTCGGACTGCGCGGATAGTTCACGACAGTCAACCAGGAGATCACAAAAATAATCCAGGTGTATTAGCAAAGATGGATTTGGTTAACCGTCACTACGTGATGACGCAAATTCTGCAAAGATGTAGTTTAGGAGATTACGCGAAGTTAATAGTGTTACAATTTTTTGGCATTGTAGCATCTTTAACATCAACAAAAGGTTGGGTATCGCTACCTTTTGTCTTGAATGGTAAACTGCAAGCGATCGCACAAATCGTTTCTGATAAAAATCCCTCAAGTAGTCTGAAACACGGAAGTTAACCTTGAATATCACTGCTAGTGGATTGCTGCTCATACAGCGAATTCAACAAGGCTTGGGGAGCCGTTGGCGTAATTTCTACTACAAAGCTATGGGAGTAAAACTACATGGCTATGTCTGGATGCGAGAAATTGATATTCCTCGCAACTTCGATGATATTGAAATAGAAAGTTTCTGCGCTTTAGATCAAGGTGTAACATTACTGTGTAGTGGTGAACCCCTACCCCATGCCAAAATTTATCTTGGTGCTTACACTTATATTAACCGTAATACATTTTTAGATGCGACTTTATCGTTAACTATTGGTCAACAATGTGGTGTAGGCCCTGGTTGTTATATTACAGATCATGATCATGGTCTGGACTTAACTTTACCACCGCTAGGACAACCGATGGTTTCCAAACCCACAAAAATAGGCGATCGCGTCTGGATTGGTGCTAACGTTACAATCCTCAAAGGTGTCACCATTGGTAACGACGCTGTAGTTGGTGCGGGTAGTGTTGTTACTAAAGATATACCAGAAAAAGCGATCGCAGTTGGAGTTCCAGCGAAAGTGATTAAATATCGCAGCGAACTATAACAGTAAATCAAAACTTAACAGATTTGGTATTAATCAGCATTACACCTAAAAGCTGACAATACTGATAAATTCACTTGTGATTGGAGGACTGGGGCAAGAATTACGAAATGCTAAGATAGACGTTATAACTATTTAGCTATTATATGTATTAACGACTCCTAGTTTATGCTAATTGACATAAAACAATGAGAACTGACAGAGAAAAACTCAAACTTGAACTTGATTCCGTTGATGATACTACCATAAACTTAATGTATCGTATTTTGATGGCACTTAAACAACCTAGAACTATTGCTAACAATGCAACTAGCTGGTTAGTGAATAACCCACTGAAAAATAGTATCGTTTACGAAAAAGATATTATTTCCCCAATCGATGAAGTGTGGGATGTCGAAAGATGATTATTCTCGATACCCATGCTTGGATTTGGTGGGTTACAGAATCTCCGAAACTTTCTCTACAAGCAACCGAAGCAATTAACAAAGCTGATATCGTTGGTATTACTGCAATTAGTTGTTGGGAATTGGCAATGCTGGTTTCCAAAAATAGAATTGGTTTATCAATGGATGTCCAAATTTGGATTGATTTAGCACTTCAACATCCAAAAATTCAACTGTTAGCCCTAACACCAGAAATCGCAGTTTTATCAACTAGATTACCGGGTAATTTTCATGGCGATCCCGCAGACAGATTGATTGTAGCTAGTAGTTTGGTTCACAAAGCACGGCTAATTTCAAAAGATGAAAAAATTCAACAATGGGGATATATAGAAGTAATTTGGTAATGTAACTCAAAGTTACCCAGAAAAAGATATACCAGAAAAGGCGATCGCAGTTGGAGTTCCGGCTAAAGTGATTAAAAACCGAAGTGAGCAATGAATGTAACTGAAAATTTGTCAAATTTAGTAACTATCGGCATTACAACTAAGAATCGCTGGCAGGATTTAAAAACTACACTCATTAATATTAGTAAAGCAGGTTTAGAAGCATTACCTATATTAATTTTTGATGATGCTTCTGATGAACCTTGTCCCTTTAATATTTCGGATTTATCACTGCAAATTAAACTCCAGCGATTTAAAGAATCCCAAGGGCTAATTGTCCGCCGTAACCAGATAGCACAGTTGATCCAGACTAAATATTACCTCAGTTTAGATGATGACTCTTATCCTGTATCTGGCTCTTTAGAAGCTGCTGTTGAATTTGCCGAATCACTAGATGATCTATTCTGTCTTAGCTTCCCAATTTATAACCCTGTACTTGCAGAATATCAAAACCAGTCTTTTGATAATCAACCTTATCCGGTTAGATGTTTTGTAGGCTGTGGTCATCTTCTTCATCGAGAAAGATTCCTGCAATTAGGCGGTTATCGAGAAGAACTGATTCACCAAGGTGAAGAAATGGAGATTGCAGCCAGAGCTTTCCAAAAAAATTTGCACTGTTATCACTTCCCTGACTTCTTGATTCATCACACAGCTTCTAACACAGGACGTAATTGGCATCGCATGGATTTCTACGGAGCTAGAAATAATGTGTTGTGGAATGACTGGTTTGTTCCTTCTCAACTTAAGTTAATCAAGCAATTCCGCACTTTAGTTTCTAGGCTGAGTTTAGGTATTAAAGTCAGACGTTGGGGACAGTTTCAAGGAGAGTATGCTGGCTTTAGAGAAATTGAGCAATTCAAAAAATATCGCCAGAATATGTCAATAGAATGTTACAAACAGTGGCAAGCACTACCCTATACCTGAATATGACGAGTTGGATTTGTTGCCAAATAGGAGCTAGAGAACACTACGCTATTCCTAGAGCTTTACATAAAAATGGACAGTTAGCTCACCTGATAACCGATGCTTGGGTTGCTCCTCAATCTCCACTCGGACTTTTACCTTTTTCACCTACCACAGCACTAAAAGAACGCTTTCATCCTACACTACAACAGGCATCAGTTCATGCTTTTAACCTCTCCCTGATTCAGTTTGAAATTAGCCAAAAACTACAAAAAACTTCAGCCTGGGATCGCATGATTGCCCGTAATTATTGGTTTCAAAAACAGGCAATCAACAGACTAAAAAAATTAGCTCCTCAATTTAAAAATCGCCCCATTTTATTCTCTTATAGCTATGCTGCCTTAGAATTATTTCGCTTTGCCAAACAGCAGGGATGGTTGACTATTTTGGGACAAATCGATCCAGGTCCTTTAGAGGAAGATATTGTTATTCAAGAATATAACCGATCGCCACAATATCGCGGAGACTGGAAACCAGTTCCGGCTTCATATTGGCAAACATGGCGAGAAGAATGTGAATTGGCTGATTGTATTATGGTCAATTCCCATTGGTCACGCCAGTTACTAGAAAAAACAGGTATTAATTCTGATAAAATCCAGGTTGTTCCCCTAGTTTATACACCACCGGAAACAGCAAAAAACTTTAGTCGCACCTATCCAAAATCATTTTCTCCAGAGCGTCCTTTGAGGGTGTTGTTTTTGGGACAAGTAATTTTGCGGAAAGGAATTGTAGCTGTTTTGGAAGCAGTGGAAAAGCTGGAAGGATATCCCATTGAATTTTGGCTTGTTGGTTCTCAGCAGATTGAAATTCCACCCCACTTAAAAACACATCCTCAAATTCGCTGGGTAGGTCAAGTTAACCGCAGTGAAACAACCCAATATTATCAACAAGCTGATGTGTTTTTATTCCCGACTCTTTCCGATGGGTTTGGGCTAACTCAATTAGAAGCACAAGCCTGGAAACTCCCTATTATTGCTTCTCGTTGTTGTGGTGAGGTGGTTGTAGATGGTGTCAACGGTTGGCTTTTAGATGAAGTCAGTGGGGAAGCGATCGCATATCAGCTAAAATCAATTCTGCACAATCCCCAATCTTTAGAATACCTTGCTCAAATATCCTCATCTCAGGAGCTAACAAATCACAAACTATCTAACCTGTCATCATTTTTGCAAACAATAGCTAATTCATTTTAATAAATAACCATAGTGAGTATTCATGCTGAAAAACGCTAAATTTATATTGGGTAGACGAATCGCACAAATACAAAGGAATTTGCCTTACCCAATCAAGCAGAAAATTCTTAAAATGCCCCCAATTAAAACCAAACATAGCAATACTTATTTAGTTGTATTAGTTCAACATAAAACCTTTCTTGAGGGGCTATGGACAACATGGAACTGGCTTTACTTTTTAAAAGAATATCTTGGTTTAATTTTTGTAATCGATGGTGAGATTACAGAAAAAGAGCGAAGTCAATTTATCAAACTTTTTCCAGAAGGCGAAATTGTTAGTTTAAGTTCCCAAATAAATGATGAATTTTTATCAGATAAATCCCTAAATAAATTCTATAAAAATCATAAATTTGGAAAAGTTTTTCTTCTGAAACTATCATTGCAACAAAAATTTAATATTCTTTTCTCTGATCCAGATATTTTAGTTTTTTCAGACCCAGTTGAAATTCGAGAAAATTTACATTTTGAACAAGGATTATACTGCACTGAACCTGGTTGTTCTTCATTTGATCCCTGGATATTTAATAGAGCCAAAGATTTAAATATCAAGACTATACGAGATTTTAATTCGGGATTGCTTTACATTCCTCAAAACTACTTGTCTACAGACCTGTGTCACGAACTAATGAAAGGCTGGACTGTAGCAGAATATCACCATTTTACAGAACAGACTCTATTAGATGTGATGATGAGTGCATCTGGTGCCAAAGCACTACCTCTGAATGAGTATGTGGTTAATAGTCAGGGAATGTGGTTCTGGCAAGCAGATATTGACTACACACAAGTTAAGGCAAGACATTTTGTTGGTAATGTTCGTCATCATATGTACTTATCTGGCTATCCCATCATTGAAAGAACATTATTTCGGGGTATTTTAAATGAATATAAAAAATCAGCCCAAAATTAAGGTCACTTTCTATGCTATAGTTCCATCCCCATATCAAAGAGATATCTTCTACGCTTTAGCCCAGCATCCTGATATAGATTTAAAAGTTTTCTATTTAGAGCCAGCTTGCTCAGACTCCCCTTGGCCAGAAAAACCACTACAGCCTTACGAAAACATTCTTCCTGGATTTCATTTGGCTTGGGGTCTGTCACGATTTCATATTAACTGGCATTTACCAAATATTACTGACTCAGATGTAATAGTCCTCAATGGCTACATGAGTGTAACTGCTCAACTACTCCTGAGATTCCAAGCTAAACAGATACCCTGTGTATTTTGGGGTGAAAAAATGGTTGGTTCTAGTGGGGGAATCAAAAGCAAACTACAAAAAACCTTAGCTACAGCTTTAGAACAATGTCAAGCGATCGCTGCCATTGGTTCTCATGCAGTGCAAGATTATCAGCAGCGTTTCCCCGGTAAACCCATATTTAATATTCCTTATTACTGCGATTTAGCTCCATTTAGTCAAGAAATCCCCCAAAGACCCCGGACTCCCACAACTATTTTATTTTGCGGGCAAATGATTGTCCGGAAAGGCGTTGACCTGTTACTGCAAGCCTTTGAAACACTAATAAATATGGGGCTAGAAGCTCGTTTGTTGCTAGTGGGACGTGAGGCGGATTTACCGCAGATGTTGACAGATGTTTCGGAAACAACACGGTGTTACATTGAATATGCGGGGTTTCAGGCTCCTGAAGATTTACCCCAATTCTTTCGCCAAGCAGATATATTTGTCCTTCCTAGTCGTCACGACGGCTGGGGCGTGGTGGTAAATCAAGCGGTTGGGGCTGGGCTACCTGTAATTTGCTCTGATGCTGTAGGTGCAGCGAATGATTTAATTGAGCAAGGTAAAAATGGTTACGTTTTTCCCAATGGAGATGTTGCCACCTTGACCCAAATTTTAGCTGATTACTTACAAAACCCTAATGCGATCGCATTGGCTAGTGACGCATCTTTGCAAAAATCTGTAATGTGGTCTGCCAAAGCTGGCGCACAAAATTGGGTTGATGCTCTTCAGAGAGTTATAGGGAATTAACGCGATGTGCAACTTATGTTTGCAACCCCTCTCCATAGCTTGCTTTCCTTCGGAACGCTACCGCGAACCCGCAGGGTACCTCTCCCCTGCAAGGAGGAGCCACTGCGTTGCGCGGGTTTCCCGCGTTGTAGCAAGTGGCGTTAGAGGCTTTAAATCTTGCTCCCCTTCCCTTGTAGGGAAGGGGTTGGGGGTTAGGTTTTAGAGCAAGTTGCACACCGCGTTAATCAATAAAATTTCTGCTAGCTTACATTTAATTCCCATTGAATTCCCAACCGCCAAATTTCCCACTAAAAATTATATGAAAATTCTATTTGTCAGCAGTAGCTCTGGGTCAAGGGGAGGTGGCGAACTTTACTTAATTTATTTAGGACAAGAACTAGCCAAACGCGGACATACGGTTGGGTTATGGTGTTCGCAACATCCCAGAATGGATGAGTTGGCAAACTCCTTTAGTCAGTTTGGAGAAGTATTGCGATCGCCCTACGTTAATACTTATGATCGCAAAACACGCTGTTTTGGTGATGCGTTTCCTCACTTTCATCAGGATTATTTATCCCAGTGGCAGGGATTTCAACCAGATATCCTGCATTTGAATAAGCAAAATTTAGAGGATGGCTTAGATTTACTCGCTTTGAGTAAACATCTTTCAGTTCCCTGTTTAGCTACTATTCATATTACTCAAACTCAGACCAGCTTAGGAGCTGCTTTAGGACAATTACGTGATTTCATCGCCAAAAGAGCATTAAACCGTTTTCATGGTTCACTGGTAGCAATTTCTGAAAATCGCGCTCAAGAATTAACTCAATTCCTGTTTCCTGCCCAGAATGCTGCTGAAAAAGTAGTTTTGATTGATAATGGTGTTCGCATCCCCGAAACACCAGAACGTTTAGCAAAGCGTCAAGCAACTCGTTCTCAACTAACCCTCAAACCAGATGAGTTGCTAATTTTAGCAGTAGGAAGAATGGAAGTGCAAAAACAACCGCTTCTATTTTTACAATGGGCAACGCACCTCAAACACAGCATACCCTCTGCCCGGTTTTTATGGGTGGGAGATGGACGCTTGACTCCAGTATGGGATGAGTGGGTACGGGAACATCAAGCCCAAGAATACATTCAACGCTTAGGATGGCAGAATGATGTCACACCATTTTTAGCAGCAGCAGACGGGTTTTTTCATCCAGCTAAATTTGAGGGTTTACCATTCGCGCTACTGGAAGCAATGGCTTGGTCTTTACCATGCGTCATCACGCCATCTTTAGCCGATGAACTCAAATTTCCCCCTGGCGTGTGTTTTGTTGCTGCTGAGAACGAAACATTTACAGATAAGGAAAGTTTTGTTAATTCTAGCTTACGTGAAACTGTGGCGATCGCAGGGCATAAACTCATCCAGCAAAAATTCTCACTGGGAAGTATGGTAGATAAATATGAAAACTTATATACAAGTTTGACTCATCCCAAACCTGCTTTATCCCTACGCTAAATCTTGCCATGAGATATTTTAAAAAACCCGTAGCACAGCCAGCGCAAGCAGGAACAGGTATTATCATAGCTGGATTATGTGTTGCTTATACAAATATAAATACAAACTTGACCCCTAGCGAAATGGCCAGTCAAGTAGCGATCCCAACAGGCGTGGCATTAGCTTTAAGCGTCTGGTTTGATAGCAGAAAGGGTCTGCAAAATTTATTTCGAGTAGATATAGTCTGTTTAATATCTCTCTACTATTTGACTCTGGTAGAATTTTTATTTCCTCAAGACCATTTTGATGCTCTCCTAACATCAGAGCAAACGGCTCAGGGGCTTTATGTAACCTTAATGGGGATTGGAGGTATAGCCCTTGGTCGTCACATCAATTTCTTGAAGCCAGAACCGAAACTTTGGTCATATCTGGGCAATCTCCCGGATAAGGTGCTGTTTCGTCTCTTTATCATCTCTGCACTACTGGGTTACTTATATATGTTGATGTCAGTTGATTTCAACGTATTTAAAATCTACGATGCTTGGCTTGGCCCCCGGTTTGCTGTGCCGTGGGGACGGGGACGTTTAGGGGACTGGCGGGCTTTATTAAGTGAACTCAAGTTATTTGCTTACGTTATTCCTCCCCTAGCAGGGATTATTTGGAACCGTCGTCAATCTTTTCGGAGTTGGCAAATAGTTTTGGTGATGGTGATATTTGCGATCACTCTGTTTGATGGATTTGCAGGAGGAACACGCAATGTTTTAGGTTCATATTTTGCCGCATTCTTAGGGGGATATTTTCTCACACTAAAGCGCCCCAACTTATTCAACCTGGCAATTCCCACGGCTATTTTAGGGTATGCAATGATGTTTGCAACTCGTCATATGCTGGGGTTCAGGAATATGGGCATCCGTCGCTACTTAGAAACAGGGGCTTATGCTGTTGAACAAGCAAAAGAGAGCTTTGCTGTTGACTACAACCTGAATGCTATTAGTATCATAGTTGATGCCTTTCCCCAGAAATTTGATTTTTTGGGATTTGAACTATTGTATGTCTTTGCAACTAAACCGATACCCAGGGCGCTTTGGCCTGGCAAACCAGAAGGTTTGAGTATCTCGATTGAGGAAGTTACGGGTGCAGCAGGCTGGACAGTTTCTACAACTTATATCGGCGAAGCCTACATGACAGGTGGTGTAATAGCAGTGATATTAATGTCCATATCTATAGGGATGTTAGCAAGTTGGTGGACTCGCACTGCTGCTTTTTATAATACAGGTTATGGTGTAGTAATCAATGCTTTGGGCTTTTTTACTGGTGCGTTGTCAATGCGGAGCATAGCTTTTTTTACAACTTCAATTCTGCCAATATTAGCATTAATATTTTTTGCTAAAGTCATGCCATTTTTCTTAGGCATTAAAGGCTCACGCCATCAGTATCCATCAGGATAAATACAACAGGTGACAGGTGACAGGTAACAGGTAACAGTTTTGAAAGTTTATAAATATATGAATTTATTCTGAAAATTTGTACTGCGATAATTATTAAAATAATTTAGTAACCATATTTTTAATAATAAATATATGAAAGTTTTACACGTCATCCCATCCATTAGTTCTAAACTAGGAGGGCCGACTCAAGTCGTCTTAAATTTGGTACAGGCTCTACAAACAGAAGGAATTAGTATAGAAATTGCCACTACCAATGATGATATTGAAGGAGTAATTTCTGACGTTCCATTATGTCAGCGTGTGGAATACAAAGGAGTACCAGTTTGGTTTTTTCCTCGTTCTGCTCGCATGAAGGAGTTTCTTCCTTCTATTGCTTTCACCAGTTGGCTGTGGCAAAATATTCAAAATTACGACATTTTAGATAATCACTATTTATTTTCATATCTGCCTACCTGTGCGGCGATGATTGCTCAATGGCAGCGTGTGCCATACACAGTTAGAACTATGGGACAATTAGCCCCTTGGGCATTGGCTCAAAGCAAATTAAAAAAGCAAATTTATAGCACTATTTTTGAACGCCGCAACTTAGCTAATGCTGTGGTTGTTCATTCCACTTCTGTGGGTGAGGTGGAAGATACAATCCGCTTTGGAGTCAAACCACCAAAAGTAGTTTTGCCTTTAGGAGTTCATCCACCTGCAAAAATTGCTGATGCTAAACATCAGATTCGTCATCGATATCATATCTCTGAGCAAGTACCTATTGTGCTGTTTATTTCGCGCCTGCACTATAAGAAACGCCCAGAATTACTAATTGAAGCACTCGGTCATTTAGCAGCACAACAACAGCAGTTTCACCTGATTTTAGCTGGTTCTGGAGAACCTGAATATGTGCAGTTCTTGCATGAAATGGTGGTATCTCTAAACATGACAGAACAAACTTCATTCGTTGGGTTTGTTAGTGGCTACGACAAAGATTTACTATTGCAAGGCTCTGATTTATTTGTGTTACCAACGTATTCCGAAAATTTCGGTATAGCCTTAGCAGAAGCAATGGTGTCTGGTTTACCCGTTGTGACTACACCAGGCGCACAAATTGCTCCAGAAATTGCACAAGCCAAAGCCGGAATCATTGTAGAAGGAGAAATAGAACCACTACAAACAGCGATCGCTCATCTTCTCAACTCACCCCAATTGCGTCATGAATTGGGTGAAAATGGGCGGCGATTTGCTCTACAACAATACTCATGGCCAGCGATCGCTAAAAAGTTAGCCTCTGTTTACCAAGCCATTCTCAACCAAGAACCACTACCAGAGCCTGTCATGTCTATGTCTACGCATTTATACTAAGTAAACCTATTTTATACACAGGAGATTGAGATATTAATATAAAGTTTCGCAAAACTAAATACTACTGCACATTAGGAATAATAAGTTTGATTCTGACGGTATTACTCATTATTCCAGTGCGCCTAGCGATCGCTGTTCACCAAACACCCCAACCCCAAGCCTTTCTGATCTTAGGCGGCGATACAGCTAGAGACAAATTGGCGGCTGAAATAGCTCGATGGTACCCGGACTTAGAAATTTGGGTGTCTTCTCCCGAAGATCCACGCAAAACACTGAAAGCTTTTCGAGATGCAGGTATCCCAAACCGTAGAGTAAATATTGACTATCGTGCTGTAGATACTGTCACCAATTTTACAACTGTAGCACCTCAGCTTAAACAAAGGAAAATTCAACACCTTTATCTAGTAACTTCAGATTTTCATATGCGGAGGTCTAAGGCGATCGCCTTCATTATCCTCGGTAGCCAAGGTATCGCCTTCACCCCCCTATCTGTCAAATCAAACCGCCCCCCAGAATCGATTAACCGTGTTGTTCGTGATATTGTTCGTTCCATCCTCTGGATTTTCACTGGTTGGACAGGAGCTAAGACATCCGGCTAATGATCTGCCTAACTTTTTCTTGTTCCCCCCTTTTTAAGGGGGTTAGGGGGGATCAGGCGAAATAATTAACATTTACCGATAAACTTTAAGTAAAAAAAACAACCCCACTCACTTTTACCTTATTCAAAGTAGTGTGCCAAAATTTATATTGAGGCTTAAATACACTATGACCATTATAATTTCATATTTTATAACAAAATGAACCCGCCAACAATATGTATTTAGATAAATATACGGTCGGAAACTATACTCCTGGCGCACCCTACTGGAAACAGCTTGTATGGTACTTTCTAGGCTCGCCTTTAGTAGAAAGCCATTGGTTGCCTATGTCGGGCTTAAAAGTTTTGATATTGCGTAGCTTTGGAGCCAAAATTGGTCAAGGTGTTCGCATCAAGCCAGGGGTGCGGGTTAAGTTTCCTTGGCGGTTAACTATAGGTGATTATGTATGGATTGGTGAAGATGCTTGGATTGACAACCTCGCTCAAGTCACCATAGAAAGTCATGTTTGTATATCTCAAGGTGTGTATCTCTGCACAGGCAATCATGACTGGAATGATCCTAGTTTTAAATTAAAAATTGCCCCAATTTATATTCAAGAGAGTAGTTGGATTGCAGCTAAGTCAGTAATTGGCCCTGGAGTTACTGTTGGTAAAGGTGCGGTGTTAACTCTAGGTGGCGTTGCTGTTAAATCATTGGAAGCGATGATTATTTATGCAGGGAATCCGGCGCAACCAATTAAGGAAAGAAAGTTGTGATTAAATTATAGTTATCAAAGACGGGCGATCGCACTTCTAATCATTGTCAAAGATGTCTCTGACTGACGCACGCTACTAGCTACTTTCGCCACCGATTGAGCCAATCTACCTGACCAACCCAATCTGCTGCTTCTGCCTGAGATAATAGGCTATCTAATGCCGTAATTAAATCTGACAGTGACCAACTATTCTGAGCAGCAAGGATAATCCCGCCATGCTGAGGATACTGTTGTGCTAGAACAATAAAGTCTCTGATGTTGAAAGTAAAAATACATCTGCCATGAGCAGTTGCGCGTAATAATTGGGTTTCATCACTAGCATCTAACGGCACCCAGTCATTTGGTGTACGAGTGACATCATGCCCTTGAGACACCAATGCTGAATGCAGCGATTTACTGGAGGTATCTGCATCCAGATGAAGCTTGAGTTTAACCATTGGCAATTTCTAAGGATTGCTCACAAGCGATCGCTGCGTCAATCTGCTCCTGATTGACTGCATAAAAACTCAGAGCTTCTTTTATCTCTGTCTCAGTCAGCTCATACTCATTGGCAATCTGACTCGGACTCATACCCCATTTTTGGGAAGCGATCGCCACAGTTTGCACTCGCATTCCCGTTCCTTTGATGACTGGTATAAGTTGCCCATTTGCACCTTGACGATAAGCAATTTGTGGAAAAGACCCTTTGAGGGTACTGACTTTTTCTGTAACTGCCCACAGAATAAACTGGTCAAGCGAAATTCCTTGACTCTGAGCTAGTTGCTCAATTTCATGCTTCAACTGCTCAGGTAAATTTAGGGCATATGCTGTCATTTTCAGTTTTCAGTTCCTGACTCTAAAAATATGATATCCCAAATCTATTTGACCGGAACAGGACTTACGCAGGTGTCACACTCAATCTATCTTGTAGGGTGCGTCAGATGCCAAGAATTTTTTGAGAATAGCGAAAAACTCTAATCTGACGCACCCTACGAATGTGCCAGTTGCGTAAGTCCTATGGAAATCAGGCGATCGCTTTTATTGTTCTCGGTAGTCAAGGTATTGCTTTTACCCCTGTGTCTGTAGCCTCGAATCAACCGCAAGAACCTGATGAAGTCATTGTTCGTGATGTTTTGCGTTCTTTAGGGACTTCCAAATAAAAAATATCCAATATGTAGTGGCGTGGCAAGGCTAAAACAGTGCGAAAAAATTGTAGGTTGGGTTGATGTTAGGAAACCCAACACCATAACCAATGTTGGGTTTCGCAAAGCCTCAACCTAAGCTACGCCTAGTTTCTTGATGAAGATGTGCTTTATTCTGTGCTGTAGAGACGTTGCATGCAACGTCTCTACTTTATTTGGTGCAACTTCATAGAGAATTGGTATCAGAATTTATTCATACTGACGCACAGCCCTACTAATATTTCCAGTGGTTTTTGGGACACTTTGGGTATTGCAAACGGTAGTGGTAATGCTGGTCCAGGCTTATCTCACATAGACATATACACATCAACTCCAATTGATACAACTACACCCGTTCCCGAACCCATCACCATGTTTGGTCTTGGCGTAGGTATTGCAGGTGGCGGACTCTTAAAGCAGAAGTACGGCAAAAAGCCTAACAAAGAAAAAGCCACAGTTTAATCAAAAAACTGGTGACTTTAGTTAAGCCAAAAGTAAGGCTAGATTCTTGTAACTGTGTGTAATTTGCCAAATAGACATCTTAATAATTAAGAAAAGTCCACTTTGACATAAACCACTCGTCTCAAAATTTGAGTGTGTTCTCTATTTTCTTCCTGAGTCCCCCATAATCATAAAAAAGTTAAATATTCAATTATTTATTATTAAAAATAATGTAGCGTGAATTCGATTAACCCCTCTGCAACGCAGAGCTACAGTGTACATACATCAATGAAGGTCTAGAGCATCAATTCAGTAATGAAAAACCTAACCCCCCAACCCCCTTCCCTACTAGGGAAGGGGGAGCAAAACTCCCCTCTCCTTGCAGGGGAGGGGCTGGGGGAGGGGTTCTTCTAGGAATACTGAATTGGTGTTCTAGTCTATTACACAGAGAGAACACAGATTTTAGAAGGCTATGGTTTAAAGATTATTAGGTTTACAAATAGCCAAGTTTTAAATCAGTTTGATAGTGTGTGTGAGCAGATACAGGGTTTGCTCCCCCATAGCCCCCCTTAAAAAGGGGAGAAATTTGTTCTTTAAGTCCCGCTTTTGAAGGGGGATTTAGGGGGATCTAAAAGTATTTAATACACCATTAGAAACTTTTCTGCAAAACTTGGCGGATGATATCTGCGGGTACTTCATCGGTAATTGTAACTACACCAATTTGAGTTGGCAAAATAAACCGCACTTTACCATTTTTGACTTTCTTATCTAATTGCAGCGCGTCAATAATTCCCTCAATATCTAAACCTTCGGGTAACTTTGTCGGTAAACCCGCTTTTTGAATCAGGGCATTTTGGCGTTCTGTTTCTTCTTGCTGCCACATTCCCAATTCCACAGCAATTTGACCGGCTGCTACCATGCCAATGGCTACAGCTTCACCGTGATTTACTAAGCGATAGCCTGTCAAGCTTTCGACTGCATGACCGATGGTGTGTCCATAGTTGAGAATTGCCCGTATTCCGCCTTCTTTCTCATCTTTGCCCACAACATCGGCTTTAGCTTGACAAGAACGGGTTAAGATAGCGTCAATTAATTCCGGCTTGATATAGCGTAGTTGATTCAGATTTTTACTCGCTGCCATTTGGGCAAATAACTCAGCATCCCAAATCACGCCGTACTTAATTACCTCTGCCATACCCGCCCGGAACTCACGTACAGGAAGGGTTTTTAGCACTTCTGGATCAACTAATACTAAACGCGGCTGATGGAAAGCCCCAATTAAGTTTTTACCGTGGGGATGATTTACACCAGTTTTACCACCGATTGCCGAATCTACCATTGCTAAGAGAGTTGTCGGCACTTGTACAACATTAATCCCTCTTAACCAAGTAGCAGCAGCAAAGCCAGTCATATCACCAATTACCCCTCCCCCCAAAGCCACCATCGTGGAGGAACGTTCTAGGCGGTTTTCTAAGGCGACATCGTAGAGTTTTTGGATAGAGTTGAGGGTTTTGTAGCGTTCTCCGGCTGGTAAGCAATAACTAGCTACTTGAAACCCCGCAGATTCGAGAGAATTTATCGCTTTTTCGCCATAATGCTTGAATATGGTGGGATTAGAAACCAGCAAAACCTTCTTGCCTAGTTTCAAATCAGCCATACGTTGACCAAGTTGCTCTAAACTTCCAGATGCGATCGCAATCTCATAAGA
This sequence comes from Nostoc sp. PCC 7524, assembly GCF_000316645.1. Classification (NCBI taxonomy): domain Bacteria; kingdom Bacillati; phylum Cyanobacteriota; class Cyanophyceae; order Nostocales; family Nostocaceae; genus Nostoc; species Nostoc sp. PCC 7524. The sequence continues at coordinate 2,315,018 of NC_019684.1, read as the reverse complement.
CTGCTGTGGTAGATTCACATTAATTACAGAAGTCATTACCCAAAACCCAACAAGTGCCGTGGGCTGTATTCTACCAAGAAAATTGTCAATTCCATACTTCACGCGATGTGCAACTTATTGGTTCTTGGCAACTTTTGGTGATCTTGGTTGGGGGAAGGCAGAGGGCAGAAGGCAGAAGGCAGAAGTTAGAAAGATATAATTGAGATACGTCAAACTTCACTCCATCAAACATTTGAGGGATAAGCCTCAGCTTGGTTATGTCAGTGCTAAGTTATCTATTACCAGATTCAGCAAACCTGAAACTTGAAAATTGCATTCTTGACGAGATAAAAACTCAGATAAAGTTGATTGTTTCTGCTATCAATAGAGTAGTTAATTGTCCAGTTTGTAACCAACCAACTCATAAAATTCATAGTCGCTATGAGCGAAAGTTAGCAGATTTACCCTGGGCTGATTACAGCATTACTTTACAGTTAAGGGTGCGGAAGTTTTTTTGCCTTAATAAATTGTGTAAACGGCGCATTTTTGCAGAAAGGCTGACCAATGTTACCGCACCTTGGGCGAGAAGAACTCTACGTTTAGCTCAAAGACTGAGTGCGATTGGTTTAGCTAATGGTGGTGCAGCAGGGGTAAGACTCTCACAGGACTTGGGGATAAAAGTTTCTCGCAACACGCTATTAAATTTAGTCCGCTCAATTCCACTACCACCCATCGTAACGCCACATACTCTTGGGGTAGACGACTTTTGTTTTCGTAAATGTAAAACTTACGGCACAGCACTAATTGATCTCGAACGCAGACGACCAATTGCTCTACTCAAAGATGCAAAGGCTGAAACTTTGGCAGAATGGTTAAAAGCTCACCCTGGTGTCAAAGTCGTCTCACGAGATCGGTCAAAAACTTATGAAAGTGGTATTCGCCAAGGTGCGCCAGAAGCCATTCAAGTTGCAGACCGCTTTCATCTATTGCAGAACTTATCTCAAACGCTTTATCAAGTCTTTGGTAATCACGCCAAAACACTAAAAGAAGTGGAAAAACAAGTCTTTAATACTGATACTAAAGTGCATTTAGAGGTGGAAACAGCAAACAACCTTTCCATGATTGCTGAGACTAATAAGAGTCCAGTTGTGCCAAGGTTTCCCCAAAACACATCTTTAAAAAGAAAAGTTCAATCCGCCAAAGCACGGGATAGACGCAGAGAAATCCATGAGCAAGTTTGGAGACTGCGGTCTATTGGCTTATCAGGGCTAGCAATCGCTCAAGAGCTGGGAGTTTCTAAAACTACCGTATTCAATTACTTGCGTAGCTCAACTTTTACCGAACGTCGTGAACGTAGCGACCACGGTCTGAGTCTTCTCAACCCTTATCATGATTACCTCCTCAGTCGCTGGAATAGCGGGAACCACAACACCCAAGAACTGTTTGAAGAAATTCGCACCTGCGGCTATACCGGTAGTTATGCCACGGTCGCTCGCTTCACTCGTTATCTCAAGACCTTGCCCGGATTTGAGCCAGCAAAAGGTTCAAGAAAAAACGCTTCCCCCAGGGTTAGCTCTTGCGCCCATCGTCCTCTCACCCCCAGTCGCGTCACAGCTTTAGTCTTGCGACGACCAGAATTAATACAGCCTAATGAGCGTGAAGTCATCGCTCAACTACAAAAAGCCCATTCGGATTTGAAGTCAGCTATTGAACTAGCACAACAGTTTGCATCTCTTGTGCGTCAACGCCTGCCTGAGCAGCTCGATGCTTGGTTAAACAAAGCTAAAAACAGCTTGGTTTCTTTGTTGCGCTCCTTTGCTGTTAGTTTAGAGTCTGACTACGATGCTGTGAAAGCAGGTGTAACTATGTCAGTTAGTAATGGCCCAGTTGAAGGGCATATTAATCGACTGAAAATGTTAAAACGGCAGATGTATGGTCGCGCCAAGATAGACTTACTAGAACGACGATTTCTGTTGGCTATTTGAAAAGAAAATTTTGACAATTTACACTTGATTATATGAGTTATAGAAATCAGTTTATCTGGCAAAGGGCAGTTCAACTTGCTATCAATTGTTATAAATTTACCCGCCTATTTCCTCAGTCAGAATTGTACGGTTTAACTAGTCAAATACGCCGTTCATCCGTATCTGTAGCGTCTAATATAGCTGAAGGCTATGGTAGGCGTTCCAAACCAGAATATATCCAGTTTTTACATATTGCGCTAGGTTCTTTGAGAGAACTTGATACGCAATTAATCATTGCCAAAGAAGTAGATTTAGCTGATAAAGACCTTTTCACTCCCGTATTAAATGAAGTTGAGGAAATGCAAAGTATATTAGTTGCTACTTTAAACAAACTCAAGGGTTGAAATTATTACTTCTACTCTTCCGACTTCTGCCTTCTGCCCTCTGCCCTCTGCCTTCCCCCGGCTAAGATCACCAAAAGTTGCCAAGAACCAACTTATTTTTGAAACCCCTCTCCAAAGACGCGGAGCGGCTTCTCGCTAGAGTACCTCTCCCCTGCAAGGAGAGAGGCTTTGATTCTTGCTCCCCTTCCCTTGTAGGGAAGGGGTTGGGGGTTAGGTTTGAGAGAAAGTTGCACACGGCGTTACTTCGCTTAAATCTAATACAAACCCTGGTAAAACATCTTCTCCTGACAAACTCACAGGATTATTTAGCACTTCTACATCTTGACCAGGACGATAAATTTCTACCTGTTGATTTTTGCGGTCAATTAACCAACCTAAACCTGCGCCATTATTTATATATTCTCTCATCTTGGCGCGTAAATTTTCTATCGAGTCATTTTTAGAACGGAGTTCTAGTACAAAATCAGGACAGATTGGGGCAAAGGTTTCCTGTTGTTCTATACTGAGAGAATCCCATCTGTCTTGACTTATCCATGCAGCATCAGGAGAGCGATCGCTACCATTAGGCAGATGAAAACCACTTGAAGAGTCAAAAGCTACACCTAATTTCGTTTGACGATTCCACAACCACAGTTGTCCAGCAATATCAAAGTTTCTCTTACCAGTATCACTCCCCGTTGGTGGCATAACAATCAACTCGCCCGTAGCAGTTCGTTCTAATTGTAAATCTCTGTTAGCCAGTGCTAATTGAACAAACTGCTCATGAGAAACAGTGAGTTTTAGTGTAGGTGGAATATTAACGGACAGGGTTGGAGATAAGTCAGTTTGTGTCATAGGCAGGGGACAGGGAACAGTAGGGAAGATATTTTTAGTTTGTTTAGTTCCACAGTAGCATTTGGACAAACTGTTCTTGTACAGGGTGAAATGGAAACGATAAAGGAAGAACTAAAGGCTGTGGACTAATAACTATTGCCTATTGCCTATTGCCTATTAACTATTGCCTATTGCCTATTAACTATTGACCAATGACTAAAAATTAATGGTTCAATAGATTTAGTAAAGTATTGTGGAGAAAGATAAATGTTAGCAGTGATAGCTTATATTGGCTTTTTGGCTGTGTTCACTGGAATCGCTGTAGGTCTGTTGTTCGGTCTGCGTTCTGCCAAAATCCTCTAATTATGGAATAAGGGACTTCCAGAGAAAAAAATATTCCCAATGTAGGGTGCGTCAGTATGAAGAATTTCTTGGTGTAGTTAGGTTTTCTGACACTGACGCACCCTACTAAACTGTCAATTCTGGATAATTTATTTTTGGGTGTTCCCTAGATAGGGTTATGGGGGCATGAGTGAGCAAGAATTCACAACCCCTACACCCCTATTTAACTGCTTATCCTACAACCGCAGGACTAGCTACCTGATTCGGTCTTTGGGCAGGGGGACGCATTTCTAAACCAAGTAAATTTAGCATTTCTTGGTCAGCATCGTAATCTGGACAGGGGGTAGTCACTGTCAGCATCTTGTTGTCGTCGCTGGAAAAGATGGAGTTAGCCCCCGCCATGAAGCAGAAAGCTTGTTCAACTTGAGAAAGTCTTGCCCTACCAGCACTCAAGCGCACGTCGGAAGTTGGCATAACTATACGTGCAGTGGCTATCATCCTGACAACATCCCAAATAGGAACATCGGGCTGATTTTCTAACGGTGTACCTTCTACTTGAGAGAGAATATTAATTGGTACTGACTCTGGATGGGGATGTAGGTTTGCCAAAGTGTACAACATGGAAATCCGATCCTCGACGCTTTCGCCTAAACCCAGGATACCACCGGAACATACGGTGACATTGGTCTGCCGGACATTTTCAATAGTGTTCAGGCGATCGCCATAAGTCCTAGTGGTGATAATTGTACTGTAATATTCGGCTGAAGTATCTAAGTTATGGTTATAAGCATACAGTCCAGCTGCTTCCAATCGTTTGGCTTGGTCTGCTGTCAGCATCCCCAAGGTACAGCAAACTTCTAAACCCATGTCGGTGACATCTTTAACCATATCCAGGACTCTCTCAAATTGAGAATTATCCCGCACTTCCCGCCACGCTGCACCCATACAAACGCGACTGACACCTTTTTGTTTAGCGTTTTCGGCAATGTTGAGGACTGTTGCTTTATCTAAGAGTGCTTGGGGTTTGACTTCAGTTTGATAACGGGAAGATTGGGCGCAGTAGCTACAATCTTCTGGACACCCGCCTGTTTTAATCGAGATGAGCTTACAGACTTGGATCTGTTTGGGGTTATGATATTGGCGATGGATGCTAGCAGCTTGGTAAATCAGCTCTAGCAATGGCGTTTCGTATATTGACCGAATTTCTGCTTCCTGCCAATCGTAGCGTATTCCCGACATTACTATCCTTCTTTTAGACTGGATGGAACAACAGCTGTCTTGTTGTTATATCTCAGCCAAGTATATCTTTTACATTCAGCGATCGCATAGAAGTTTTACTACAGATGGCAGTCCCCAGCCCCCAATCCCCAGTCCCCAGTCCCCAATCCCTATTTTCCCGACTGACTATGAAATCAGAACTACCCATAATTACCAGCGATCGCCTACTATTACGAATAGGTATTCAAGAAGATATACCCAAAATTCTGAAATATTTTATTGACAATAAAGCTTTCCTCACACCATTTTATCCTCGTTGGGCAGAAAGTTTTTTTACAGCAGAGTATTGGCACTATCAATTAGAAAATAATTTTCTAGAATTTATTCACGACCAATCTTTAAAACTATTTATTTTTCCCAAAAAACATCCAACTAAAGTAATTGGCACTATCAATTTTAATAATTTTATCAGAGGAGCCGCTCATTTCTGTCATGTGGGATATAGTCTAGCTGAGGCTGAACAAGGCAAAGGCTATATGACTGAAGGATTACAGGCAGCCACTCAATATGTATTTGAAGAATTAAATTTTCACCGCATCATGGCAAATTATATGCCACACAATCAACGCAGTGGTAATGTTCTTAAAAGGCTAGGATTTGTTGTGGAAGGTTACGCTAGAGACTATTTATTAATTGATGGCAAATGGCAAGATCACATTCTCACCAGTCTGATTAATCCTCACTGGCAACAAAATAATGAGGAGTAGGGGTTTAGCATTGCTAAACCCCTACTCCTCATTACTCACTACTCAATACTCATTTCTAAACAATGCCCGATTTACCCAATTACGTCAACTTTTTCCAAAGATTCTGGTGTATCGGTAGACTGTTTAAATGCAAACCGCAACAAAGGGGGTGCTAGGAAGGTAGTCAGGATGACCATAATAATAATTGCAGCTTGCAGAGGTTTATCTAAAGTACCACTAGCCGCACCAATACCTGCAAACACAAGACCCACTTCACCACGGGGAATCATGCCTACACCAACTGCCAAGCGGTTGATACCAGGCTGACCAAATATTGACCAACCGGTGACAACTTTACCAATGATTGCCACCACAATCAAGAAGGCGGCGATAATTAATCCTTCTCTGTTTTCGGGAACTACAGGATTCAGCACCCCTAAATCTACTTTAGCTCCGACTGTCACAAAGAAAACTGGTACGAGAATATCAGCAATGGGCTTCACCTGCTCATCTAACTCTTTACGTTTGTCGGTTTCATCTAAAACTAAACCAGCCGCAAAGGCACCTAAGATAGCTTCTAAATGAATGGCATTACCCAAGAACGCCATAAAGAAGGCAAAGACAAATGCTGGAATGACTAAATTACCTCGTGTTTGCAGTTTATCTGCAATGGCTACAAAGCTTTGATTGAAGAATTTGCCCAGTAAAATCGAGCCGACAAGAAAAACAGTGGCGCTGACAATTAAATAAATGACGTTGAAAATATCCACTTCGCCTGTTTTAGCCAGACTAGCAACCACTGCTAACACGATGATGCCTAAGATATCGTCAATGACTGCTGCACCAACAATAATTTGACCTTCTCTTGATTTGAGATACCCAATTTCTGAGAGAACTTTAGAGGTAATACCAATACTCGTTGCTGTCAGGGCTGCACCAGCAAAAATCGCCGGAATAACTGGGGCATTAAATAATAAAATCAGTCCGGCTGTACCAGCAGCAAAGGGAACTGCTACCCCAACACAAGCGACAATTGTGGCTTGATAACCGACTTTTTGCAGTTCTTTTAAATCTGACTCCAAACCGATTTCAAATAACAGAATAATTACACCCAACTCAGCCAAAATGGAAATTGCTTCACTTTGACTGTTAAAAATGGCTGTAACTGCATCCGGTGTGAGGTTGTTAATGAATTGTAGAGCCGTCATGATGAGGGAATCACCAGCCACTGCACCGCTTTCAGGAAACACAACCAAATGTAAGGCTGAAGCACCCACCACTACACCACCAACTAATTCCCCTAAAACTGGAGGTAAGTCCATCATCCTAGACAACTCACCGCCAATTTTACTAGCCAGATAAATGACTACCAAAGTGAGTAGTACCCCAGTTAGGATAATGGGAGCATTTTCGGCGTTGGGTTCTGTTGCCAACAACAAAGTTGGCAATGCAGAGATTAAGGGTGTGAAAAAATTCATCGAATTAAGGATTGGTTCTGAGAAAATCATGTTTATCTATCGTGCTGGTATCAATCATTCATCAATTTGAGCGCAAATAAGTGGACAGGTTTTTACCTGTCCAAATTAGTTGTATCTTTTGCTAGAGTCTAGCTTGATTGTGTAACGTGGGGATTGGGGACTGGGGATTGGGGACTGGGGATTGGGGAATAGGAAAGATAATATACACACTATCACCTGTTACCTGTTACCTGTCACCTGTCACCTGTCACCTATCACCTATCACCTGTCACCTAGTAGACGCTAGTAGTAGTATCTGTTTTTACTAAAGCAACAGCTTGTTTAAGTGCTTCTACACGGTCTACAAACATATGATGGGAAGGTACAAATCTAGAAACACCAAAGTTTTCTAAGCGGCGTTTGACTTTGCCGGTTGCACCGACGATGAGAACGTGACGACCTTGTTCAGAAGCGTCTTTAATCGCATTTTCAATCGCTAAAGACGCAGTGACACCCAACATGGGTACATCACTGAGATCCACAATTAGCACATCGGAGTCTGCCATTGCTGAGTGTTCACGAGCGATCGCTTTGGAAACCCCAAAAATCATCGGTCCACTCAAGTAAAATAGCAAGATGCGTCCATTGGCTTGATCGAGTAATTGCTTCTCTTCATTATTCAAAACGATGTCATCATCAGCATCACTAATAGTCTTGACTTCCTGCGCTTGTAATTGTGAAAGACGCTCAATAGTCAAGATGTTGGCAATGAATACTCCAATACCTACAGCCACAATCAAGTCTACAAATACGGTGAGGAATAACACACCGTACATAATGACTGTACCTTTCCAAGAAACTTTGTGAGCGCGTTTCAGGAAACTCCAGTCGAGAATATCAATCCCCACCTTCAAGGCAATACCAGCTAATACTGCCATTGGGATGCTTTCTGTTAAATTCGCTGCCCACAAAACTACAACCAACAAAACTAAGGCACGAGTTAAACCAGATACAGCAGTTCTAGCACCAGTTTGGATATTAACTACCGTCCCCATTGTTGCACCAGCACCTGGTAGTCCACCAAACAAACCAGATACTACGTTACCAATGCCTTGACCAATTAATTCTTTGTCCGATTTATGTTCAGTGCGGGTTAAACTATCTGCAATTACAGCTGTTAGTAGGGTGTCAATACAACCCAACATCCCCAACATTGCACCATCAATAATCATGGTTGTGATTTGCGATGGCGTGAAGGTAGGCATTTGTAATTGTGGTAATCCCATTGGGATTTCACCGATGCGTCTAATGTTTTCTGGATTACCAAGAAAGAAAAGAGACACTACAGTCCCAACAATTAATGCTACTAACTGGGGTGGTACAACACGCTTAATTTTCGATGGCATCAAGAAAATAATTGCCAACGTCAGCACACCCAAAGCAGTTTCGGCAGGATTAATTTTTGTCACTAAATTGGGTAAATTCTGCACTATCCCCAATACCCCACCTTTAGGGTTAGGTTGTCCAATAAAGGGGGCGACTTGCAAAATAATTAGAATTACCCCAATCCCTGACATAAAGCCAGAAATGACGCTGTAGGGCATGAGGGTAATATATTTACCCAGCTTAAATATGCCAAAAAGAATTTGAAACAAACCCGCTAGCATGACTACAGTAAAAGCCATTGCTAAACCAGTTTTTTCATCACCACCAGCCGCCGCAGTCATGGAAGTAACAACGGCAGTCATGACGACAGTCATCGGCCCTGTGGGTTCGGAAATTAGGGTTGGTGTACCGCCAAATAATGCGGCAAAAAAGCCGACACAAACAGCACCATAAAGACCAGATGCTGGCCCCGCACCAGAGGCGGCAGCAAAAGCCAAAGCTAGCGGTAGAGATACAATTGCGGCAGTGACACCACCGAATATATCCCCTCGCAAGTTTCTAAAGTTGATCGTATTGGTCAAGGACATTTTGGTTTCCTAAAACAAGCAAAGACGTTTTGATGGTTGACAAAAATTGGGCAGTCTTTCGTAAATTTTTTATTTCATAGTCATGAAAAACATAGACAAGAAAACAAAATTTTCTTGCCTAGCCAAAGACGGGTACAAAAAAGCTATATACACCACTTACATCAAGAGTAAGTTTTATTTATAGCTAAGTTAATTTCTTCTGAGAATAGCTTACATTGTTTAATCCCAATATTGTACATTTGATTTGCTGATAATTAAAACAATATTAAATCACAACCATCAAGAAAAACTTATACATCTGAATAACTCTTGGTTTAATGAGTAATGAATTGCGTCAAAGCAGTCAATTGCACACAAAATATACAAGCCTTTATATATCGGTAATTTTTCTTTATATTTTTGAAGTGTAACCATGCGCTTCCTACTAGAAGAGAAGTTTAGACAATTCGGCAACCGTAATCTTTGAAGAGCCGTTTGAATGGATATATCAACACACAGAGAGCGGATTTCGTAAAGCAATCAAGGCAGGGATCAATCTGAATCTCGGTATTCCTAGCCTATCGCCAGTGGTTAACTAAGGGTGGGAAAATGGCGCTACATAGTTGAAGCAGTAAAGTTACAGCCTTTGTTTAGCACTTTACACAACTGGCTAGAAATAAACAATCACAGAATATATAGCAGTCCGCTTTAATTTCTGTAACCTTTACAGAAGGCGTAGCTAAATTATTTGCACAGGTAGATGACAGATTACAGGTGACAGGTTATGGGAAGACAGATTATCAGGTGTACTGAATTTTTATGCTAGGGGGAATTGATAATTCAATCTAATTAATAGATTAATAGGATTGTATGGATCTTACAGATACTTAGTTTACAGTTGACAAATTAATTAAAGTGTCTTAAGTTACTGTTTATAAGATTTGATCATTCTAGAAATCATTCACCTCGAATAAGGGAATTGTCCAAAATAATAACCCTACTTTCTGAAAGAAAGCAGGGTTGTTGATTTTCACAAATATGGAAAATGGCTATATGAGAGGTCTTGTGCTGCCAAAGCGGATACTTTTATGATTGCCAAGGCGAAGGAATGGCCGTAGTGGAAATTACCTGATTGGCCATTAACTTAATTGCCGTTCTACCACAATTGGGACAAGGGACATCTAAGACTTGAGAAGAGACTCCTTCTACTTCACTTAATAAACCTTGTTTGCAGTGCCAACACTCATAAATGACTCTATGTACTGGCTGGTTGCAGTCCAGTATTTTAACGTGTTGAAAATTTCTCGTTTCGTTGTCTGGGGTTCTTGGTTTGTAGGATTTTTTGAATTCTCTAACTTCCATCGTTGCTTCGGTGATGAATTTTTTAGTGCAGCAGGGACTGGGAATGGGATATTAGTGAATAAATATGTTCATGCTAAATGTTGGGTTAAGTCTCAATCTAGTCTATCAAAGTTAAGACTGAGGCATCAGCAATAAAAAATCAATAGTTAAGTAAAACTAAATACTAATTGGGAAAATTGCGATCGCAGTGGGTAGATTAATGTATAAACCTGACACACACTGCACCCAAGCTACTGGTTAAATTTATGACGGAACTACAAGAAGTATTGAAATTCATTGAGAAAATTGAAAGTGAAAACTCTGGTAAATCTGCTTATGAAATTACTAATCTGCTACGGGGATACACCAAACCACAATATACAACTAAGTTATGGAGTTTAGCCACAGGCTATAACCAAAAATATATTCAGGGAGAATTACAGGGAAAACTCAACCATGAAGTAGTGCTGAGTAGTGAAAAGACTGATTTCGCACACTTTATCGCCGCACTCTCAGATCAAATCAATCAACCAGGAATGCGTAAATCTGATTTAACTTGTTGGACAAGTGATCATACTTCATGGGCTGGGGATATTGGTTCAGCCATTATGTTTTATCGTACTCAGTCTCAGGCTAAAAAAATTAGTCTTGATGAAGCACTCAAGAGATTAGCTAGTGATTCTGATTACACGGCAAACATTGCAGCTTATTTAATTGGTGCGAAACTTAACTCTGATTATACGGTTAATATTTCCCAAGCGATCGCTCAGTATCATGCTATTGAATATACAGAGCATATTCAGACATTTATTAAAAAGCGTTTTGGTGGAATTATTTTAGGGAATAAACTTCAGAACCCAAATACACTAGAGGCTGAGATTCGCCGTGTTGTATCTACATATATCCAGTTGTCTGATACTGCGTCTGATTTATATAAATCTCTCAAAAATTTACTGAGGCTACCACTGAAATTAGAATGGGGCAACAACACTGCACCCCATAGTAGCGATTTATCAACTGGTTCTCTACATTTTTTATCTCACCTAATTAAGTATGGCAATTTAGCCATTAGTCATTAGTTTTTCTCCTCTGCCCCTCTGCCCCTCTGCTCCCCTGCCCCTCTTCTACCCGCAAACCGAAGTACGTCAAAACCAATTCATCTGTACTATTATTAATAACTTCGTGAACTTCTCCTGGTTCTATGGCTACGCAATTTCCAGGTAGCAAGGGATATTCTTGCCCATCAATGCGAATGATGCCCGCACCAGCTTGCACGAAGAATACCTCACACATATCTTGGTGGGCGTGGGCTGATGCAGTTTGCCCAGGGGCAAAGCGGGCTTGAGAAAAGTTGGTGAGGTGGGGTAAATCACCAAACCTTAACATTACTTGCTTTTTAATTTCGGGGTTGTGGGAAACAGGTTCTTCTGGCAAGTCGGGGAGATATACATTAATCATTTACTTATTTGGTCTTAAGTCGTTAGATAGTTCCACAATACCCCTAGAGCCATCAATTCTCACTCGTTGATCATCTTGCAAAATCCATGTAGCGCCTTTAACATCCATTACCGCAGGAATACCGTACTCACGGGCAACGATCGCACCGTGGGAAAGTCTGCCTCCAGCTTCGGCAATCAAGCCTCCAGCCCTGACTAATAAAGGGGCCCAACCAGAGTCTGTATAAGGTACTACTAATATTGTGTCTTTATCGATAGCGGGCAAGTTTTGTAAATTCCGCACCACCTTGATCCTGCCTTCGGCTTGTCCGTGGCTGGCGGGAATACCTTGTAATATTTGGTCTGAGTAAATGCCGACGGCGGTTGTGGGATGGGGGGGAATGTTGCCGTAGACAACCAGGGGGACTTGCTCAATTTGGCTATCTTGCTGGAATTGCGATCGCCTAAATTTGATCATGGCACTTAAGCTTTGCAGCAATTCGGGATCAGCATCTGCTACTAACTGCCGTATTTCATCTAATTCTAAAAAGAAAATATCCCCTACTTGTTGCAGTAAGCCCATTTGCAACCAAATCTGCTCTAACGCCACGAATTTCCAGCGCAATACTGCTAACAAGCGAGAATAAACCTCTGTAACTCGCCCTTTAATATCTATACGGCGTTGCACTACACCGCGTTTGCGTTTGCTTGGTTCAAAATTCGCCTTATCCGGTTCACTCAGATGAATTAACTGGACAAATAATTGCTTGATGGGTTGGGGTTCTTCTTTCCAGGTGGGAATGGCAATATTTGTACCCACATCACTTAAATAGCCGTAATCCTCCAATAATTCATCTAAGCCATACAAAATCTTTTGTCCCTCTGGGGTGAGTTCCAACTTTTCAAATATTTGCTCCGGCTCGCATTCTTCCGGTAAGACTTGCTTGGCATCGGTAGCTAAGGCTCTCAGGGAACGCAAGGCGGCGACTTCGGGGGTGACGCTGTTATCAATTTGCTCATCTTTCACCCGAAAAATTCCCTGTCTGATGGCGGCGCTTAAGGGGGCTAAGATGCTGTAATAGGTGCCAATACGCAGTAATTCCAGATTCAAATCTATCCGTTCTAACAATTCAGCCGGTGTTAGTTCCTCTGTAGATTCATTCGCTAATTGCGACAAACCCGGAATAAATACCTTTTGGTAGTCTCGTTTAAAATCTTTTTCTAAACTGAGTTCTTGCTGGAGTAACTTGAGTAACCCTGGCAGATTCTTGAAGGTAGACTGCAAGGGCGGTTTAGTTAATTTTGCTCCCCTGGTTAAAAACTCTAAGCTTTCTGGTGGTAATCCCATCCTTAAAAAAATCTCTCCCAGGAGAGAGGCGTTAAAATAAGCTCTGGAGTAATGCAGGGTTGCTGTTTCTGTAAAATCTAATCCTGTAGCGCGATCGCCTAAAACTAAACTAAAAATATCTCCCCAAACACCACAAGTTAAAGGACGGTTAATCGACCAAGTTAGGGGATGCACTACCCCAGGAATGACTTCAGCAGCAATTTTGCGTGTCCAGATGGGGAGTAGAGTAGTAATAGGTCGAGATTGCAATAACCACAAGGTTTGACCGTCGTAACTCCACTCAATATCCTGTGGTACACCTAGGTAACGTTTTTCTAGGCGGCGGGCTAGGTATGCTACTTGCTTGATTAAAGCTTGGGGAACTCGTCCTGTACCCTCTAACTGTACAGAGGCAAGATTGTCTGTATCGACAACAAACACCCGATATTGTTCTGGTGTGACTTTACCTGAAACAACTTGTGTGGGGCTACCGGGTAAAGCTTCGATAATCACCGCATCCCCTTGTTGGCTCAGGGGATCACGACTAAAAGCCACCCCTGAGTAGGCGCTTTGAACTTGCTGTTGAATTAATACTGCCATTGCGGAATCTGGTAAACCGCGATCGCGGCGATACTGCACAGCAGAGGGATGGTTATAGGAATCGCGAACTTGAGCAATAGCTTGTTGTAGTTGCTGTTTGCTGGTGACGTGGATAACTGTTTCGTACTGCCCAGCCGCCGAAGCTTGTTCTGAATCTTCCCCAATGGCAGAGGAACGCACGACTAAGGGAGATAAATCTGAAGGTTGGAGAAATGCTAATAATTTTTCAGGATCATCACCGGGAACGAGTACCCATCCCTTGGGTACTGAGTAACCCCAGCGTTTAATTTGGGATAAGGTAGCGGATTTTTGTCCGACGAGAGCCACATCTAACTCATCGTCTAAGGAAAGAATAGCGCGATCGCCCCGTAAATATTCCAAGACTGCCTGTGATTGGGGATCTACCTCTTGGACTGGTAAATTCAAATCATCGGGAATCTTTTTATAAATCCACCCCAATAAACCAGCTAAGGCAACAGCAGCGAGAATTTTGGGAAAATCTTCAGCATGGAGGAGTACCACAAACAAAGGAAACACAAATAAGACTCCATACTTGACTAAATTTCTAGATTGCAACAGCGTAAAGCTGATAATTGCCAGTAAACCCACAAATACTGATAAGAGTGGATCGTGTACCAGCAAACCCCAAACCACATTAGTCGTTCCCGCCCCTCGCCCCATCGAGTATCTACCAAATACTAGGGCAATCAGAGCCAGTAATTCCCAAAATGATCCCTCTGGGAAAAAAGCACGGGCGATAAAAACTGCGCCTATTCCTTTCATGGCTTCTGACAAAACTGCCAGAATGCCCGCCACTGTGCCACCGTGGTAAAAAGCTGCGGAGACACTGATATTTCCCGTTCCCAATTGAGCCAAGCGTTTCCGCTTCAGTGCGTAAGTGATCCAAGCAATGATCGGTAACGCACCCAAGAAGGGACAGGCAATCAAAATAGCTAAAGCACCCCAAAGTTCTCTCATTATGGATTTCGGATTTTAGATATATCTTCACCTAAAATCTCAAATCTGAAATTCTAAAGTTTTTCCGAAATTTTTTGATAATTTTTAGGGCGCTATGGAAATTTGATTAACGGACACACGGCTGGGGTGGAGAACCTTGTCGCCGGTGTCCTTATCAGCTGCTGTTTGCTCAGTTGAGAGCGTAAGCAGCCTGTAGCGCCCAAATAATCAGGCCGGCAATAGATCCCAATAGTAACACAGTAGAGATAGTAACTAATTTGGGGGAATCTGCCCCTTGAAATTTCATGATTCCGCGATTTAAGTCGGACATAGCTTTGTAATCCTCCCTTTGTTACAGTGCTAATTTGTCCGTTTTGATTTTAGTCTTTATATTTGCCGATAGGACAATATTACACATAATATTTTGTTTAAGCTTTGCAACATTTTCATCAGTCTGGGGACTGGGGACTGGGGATTGGGAAAGCAGAGGAGCAGGGGAGAAAAACTATTGCCTATTGCCTATTGCCTATTAACTATTAACTATTCCCGGAGGTGATGAATTGGTGAAATTAACAGTGGTGATTGTTTTAGCGGTGATAGTGGCTTTGTTGTTGGGAGAGATGGGATTACGATCGCTGTTTGGTTTTGGTAATCCCCTGACTTATATTGCTGATGAGGAAATCGGTTATTTGTTAGCGCCCAATCAACGCACTCGTCGCTTTGGCAATCGGATTGAGATTAATGAGTATTCTATGCGGAGTGCATCTATATCCCAGATACCTGCACCCTCGACGCGGCGAATATTACTTTTGGGAGATTCTATCGCTAATGGTGGTTGGTGGACAGATCAGGCTAATACTATTTCTAGCTTGATGATGGCTAGCCTGTCTCATCATCAGCCTACAGAGGTATTGAATGCTTCGGCTAACTCTTGGGGGCCGAGAAATGAATTAGCTTATCTCCAGAAATTTGGCACTTTCCAGGCTCAGGTGGTAATTTTATTGATTAATACAGATGATTTATTTGCTACTGCACCCACAACTTTACCAGTGGGGCGCGATCGCAATTACCCAGACAAAAAACCACCCCTAGCATTAATCGAAGTTTGGCAGCGTTACGTTAAAAAGCCCCAGCCGATTCCGGAAATGAAAGCAATCATGGCAGAAGCCGGCGATCGCGTGGGTGTGAATCTAGAGGCGATCGCCAAAATACAAGTATTAACTCGTCAAAACAGCAGCCAATTTCTACTGGTGATGACTCCGTTATTGCGAGAACTAGGCGAACCAGGCCCCCGTGATTATGAAATTACAGCCCGTAAGCGTCTCCAGGATTTTTCACAGGCACAGCAAATTACCTATATAGATTTTCTGCCGATATTTAATTCTACTCCTAACCCTAAAGCCTTATACCAAGACCATATTCATCTCAACTTACAAGGTAATCAGTTATTGAGTCAAGAAATCGAGCGATCGCTGTTGAAATAAGTAAGTCGGTGGGAAAAAACACAACTATGTTAAGAAAAATAAACTAGGCTCAAACCCTCTTCCCTCCTGCCTCCTGCCTCCTGCCTCCTGCCTTGCCATAGCGATAATTTTTAACACTGAGCTACTTAATCATCAGTACCTAGTCCCTAATCCAAAGTGCTAACCCTCCCCCTCGTCCACGGGCTGCAATCAAATCTTCGGTAACTAAAAAGAAGGCAAAAAAAGGTAGTTTAGTTATGGGTTGGTTATAAAAATCATCAGATTTACCTTGATTAGCGCGAATCTGTTGCTGGTAAATGGTACGACCAAATACACTGAGGAACATTTGGTTAAAGTCAAAAGCCAGTATATTTTTCTTGCCCAAATACTTTGCTGGCCCTGTCAGCTTCAATAATATTGACCCCAATTGCACCTGATTACTAATTTTGCCTCTGCTCAAATCTGCCTCTGGAGTTCTACTAAAGGCAATATGAATGGTAACAAATTTAGGTACATACAAACCCTTACCTAAAATAATCCCTCCGCGTTCTCTGGCTTTTTTAGTACCAGTCGCAAAACATAAGCGCCATTGACCTATGAGAGACTCAAAATTATAAGTCAGTCGTTGCTGTTTGGCGGTTATTTCTGCTGCCAATAGCGCCTTTACTATTTCCTCAGCTATTGGACGTATATCATGTTTTCCTCGATATGCAGCAGCTGTTTGGGATAGGGTACTAAGAAAATTCTCGGTATTGGTAGATGTCATAATTTAATTTTTTCTTTAGTTTTTATCTTTTAAATATAAGTTAATTTGCATTATTTTTTTCTGGTTTGACAGCAATTAAATCGGGCGATCGCCTGATTGGATGCTTAGAAACAAAAAGCGATCACCCTATTTATCATGTAGGCGATCGCTTGAAGCTTTATAGAGGAAATTATAAAGTTGACATATTTATCATCAAAGCATTGTATGCTCCCGAAAAATATAAAATATATTTACCAAATATTAACTGCATTTAAAGTTTTCGTAATTTAGTTAAGACTATTCCCCTTTCCAAGAGGATTTCAATCCCTAAAATTTATTTATTAGAAAAAACTACATCAATTAATTCAGAGGATTTTGGGATAATATTTGTATCTATTTGATGGAAAAATAGCTTTTCTAAATCATTTTTTAGATTAAATCTATTCCCTGACATAAGTAATCCTTCTTATGCCTAGAGAGATAGATAAATGTATTGATGATTAATTATCCCTGAATCTAAACTGTAAAATTAAGTATATTTCCATGAAGTAATTGTGCCAGATAGCAAAAAATTTAGCACAATGTAATTACCAGTTTTCACTAAAAATTAAGTCTTGGAACACTTAACAAATAGTCTTTGGTGTGGTTTGGGTAGTGTTAGTTCACAACTAGATATACATATCTGCAACCATTGGGAGGTGAAAAGATGGATGTTCACAAGCTCATAGATTTATATAAAGCAGGGGAAAGGCAATTTGAGCGTGTAAATCTGCATCAAGCTAATCTTTCCGGCATTAATTTGAGTGGTGCAAACTTTGTAGAAGCTGACTTAAGTGGAGCTAACCTTAGTCAAGCTAATTTGAATGGATGTAATTTCAGTCGAGCCAATTTGACTGATGCAGATCTAAGTGGCGCTAGCTTAATAGGTGCGAATTTACATGAGGTTAACCTCATTGGCGCGTATCTAATTAGAGCCAACCTCAAGAACAGTAACCTCAGTCGGGCTGATTTGCGAAGTGCAAACTTAGTCCTGTCTAACTTACTGGGTGCAAATCTCAGTGAAGCAGAAATGAGTGGAGCCGACTTGAGTGATGCGAATCTGAAGCAAACAACTTTGATTGGTAGTAATGTGATTGAGGCAGAACTGAGTGGTGTCGATATCACCGAAGCCATGATTACAGAACAAGAAATCACTGGCACATTTGTGCGGATAGGCTTATCACATAAATGGATAACTTGGGCTGGTTGTCACTAATGAATCTAAAACACAGTAGAGATAGTACCCTAAAAATGGGTAGACAGTCGCCATCACAGGTGACTGTCTTTTGTTTTCTACCCTATGGATGCTGTTTGCAATGAAGCGATCGCTCATGGGATGCTAGTTAGTACACCAAGGGTGCAACACCTCGCATCTGACGTAAAGAATTAATACAAGCAGGACAATCACAGCCAAATAAATCAACGGCCAGATCACTTTCTTCTACGTTGAACTCTAGCATGGGAACATCATCACGAGAAAATTCTATTTCTGGCTGATATTGAGGAACTTGAGCTAAGAAAGAAGACTTAGCACATACTAAACCTACTTTATGCTTATTTCTAATACAAGATAGCTTATCTGTAGTTTTTGCTTCTGGCTCAACGGCTTGTGCTTGATTAACCATAACTGTCATAGACAGTACAGATGCAATCAGGACAGGGCTTGATAGTAAGCTAAGTATAAATTTGTTCATGGGTGTCCTTGGAAAATAATCCTGACAGTTCAGAATACTCCGATTAAATCCTACAGAGAATGTAATTGTCTATCAGGAATATTAACAAAAGGAAGCGGGTATTGGGAATTGGCAATATAATCTTTCTCATCTCCCACCCTGCGGGTAGGCGTATCCCATACCTCAATGAAGAACTAAAGTGCTTACTACGAACTAGATTACAATAGACATCTCCAGAAATTAAATATGTGTTTTCGGGAAACCTTGTAGAGACGTTCCATGGGTAGGGATTCTCGTCTCTACATTCTTTTTTGGAGATGTCTCATCAATTTACATTGTTTAACATAGGGCGGTTGATTCTCGGTGACTTACTTAATCAAACTATTCAGCATTTTTATGGCAGGTTTCAGAAATAAAAAATGTCTGCTTTCGCAGACATTTGTGAGGTTTTCTGTCACTTTAATGGGCTACAATCATGTGTTTAACATGATGTTTTTATTTTTGAATAATTCCCTTTATAAGACAAGAATATAAAATGGGTTTTTTAGACTTAAGTGGATGAATTATATCTTTATGCTTTAGCTGTTTTTAACCTTGCCATTTCCAAATAATATGCTAGTTAAAATTTTTTCGATTAATTTTATATAAATTTGCTTATTTTCTATCTCATAGAGTCTTGTAATTAGCAAATAACTATAAATTATTCTAGGCTATTTTTGGACAAAATGCACATATTTAGGTCTGACGAACTTGAGAATATACCATGAATTTTCAATTATAAAAATAGAGGTGGTCAGGTTATTAACCCCAGAAATTCCCAGTTCTGGGGTTTTACTTTATTTACATATAGAGGTAAAATCGCCTTGATAATTCTGTGAAGTTGATTACTGTTTTTTCCATTTGCTTAGTCTTGGGTATATCGACGAGGAGTATAAACAGAAATACTGCCATCACTGCGTTCAATAGTCTGAGTCTGTGTTGAACCAACAAGAATTACAGTTCGCATATCGGCGCTATCTGGCGCTAATTGGTCAAGTGAAATCACTTTCACAGTCTGTCCTGGTCTGCCCAAATTTCGTGCCAACACTACCGGAGTAGAAGGTTTTCTGTACTGCAATAAAATATTTTTGGCCTCAGCTAATTGCCAAGTGCGCTCTTTAGATACAGGATTATAAAAAGCAATCACAAAATCAGCTTGGGCAGCCGCAGCAATGCGTTTTTCAATAATTGACCAAGGCTTTAAGATATCAGACAAAGAAATTGCACAAAAATCATGTCCTAAAGGTGCGCCAACGGCGGCGGCGGCGGCTTGCATAGCGGAAATACCCGGTGCAACATGAATGTCTATGCTGTCCCATTCTGGCTTGGGGTGCTGGTGCAGCACTTCAAACACAGCCGCCGCCATTGCATAAATACCAGGGTCGCCAGAAGACACTACTACTACATAGCGTCCAGTAGCGGCTAAATCTAATGCCATTGTTGCCCGTGCAATTTCTTCGCGGTTGTCTGACTCATGGCGTTGCTTACCAACTGCTAGAGAACCTAATAAATCTAGATAAGTTTTGTAGCCTACTAAGTCAGTGGCAAATTTGAGGATTTCTTTGACTTCCGGTGACATCCATTGGGAACTACCGGGGCCTGTACCGATAATCGCTAACCGTCCCTGTGACTGACCGGTGGTGTTGGGGTCAATGGGTTGGGGGGAGATAGCGATGGCGTACCGCCCACCGTAGGCGATCGCTATCTGCGATGATGAAGAAATTACTTTACCATCTCTACCTGTAGCTGCGAGGGCTATTGCTGATGCTTCTAAGCTTTCTAGTTGATTCGTATTGAAAAAGCGAGTAGGTACACCGTAGAAACTGGCTATGGTGTGGATAGCTGGGTTAGCGGCCATATTCAGGGGTGCAAATATCCCGGCGATGGATGCGGGGGCAATGTTGGCATTCCCTAGTAATGCTTGTACTGAGTCTAGAGTAACATCAGGGTGAGTGATGGCGATCGCTACAGTTTTAGGATGATAAACCAAACAGTTAGCTGTTGGACTCACACAGTGTTCTGTCACTCGGATAGTTAAATTACCGTTGGGGTCAATTGGTAAGTGACTATTGCTTAACCAAGGTGCAGTTCCTTCTAGTTTTACCTGCGCCCCTGCTAATAAATCAGAGATAAATGTTTTTGCATCCTCTGGGTTAGCTAAATGATATTCCGGGGGAGGAGATAACAAAGCAGTGCGGAAACGGATATCACCTGTAGTAGTAATTGCTGCTTGGGTATCCAGTACCTCAGCAATGCGCCGTGCTAAATCATTGACTCCATTCAATCCCCCCAACAAAGGGACAACTACGCTACCATCCTCAGCCACCGCTAACAATGGCGGTTCTTGGCGTTTATCGGAAATTAAGGGTGCAAGGGTTCTGATGAGAATACCAGCCGCACAAATCCCAATTAGGGGTGTACCTTGGGCGAACAATTCCCGTAGTGTGTCGCCAAAATTAGTAAAGCTGACATCAACCTCTGAGGTGCGCCCTGCTAAACCGTATAGCGTCGCCCCTGGTAATACAGTGATGATTTTGCGGGCTAGTGCGACACTATTTTGACTTAATACTATAACAGCAGGTGCAACCTTTTTCATTAGCGTTCTTCAGCTTTAGAAGGGATATTTTAGTTAATATTTTTCAAATCAAACCACAGATAATCTTGTACTAGCAGTCTAGTATTTCTTGAATAACGCTCTTCAAATCTGCATCGGCAGGACGTTTTGTAAACTGCTCATGACTATAGATCCAAACAAGCTTGATTGTATAGGTATTAGCATTAACCAAATACATCAATCTAATTTGTCCTGAAGCTCCTTTAGAAAATCTCAGTTCTAACTTGTGAAATGTCCATTCTTCAGGTAGTCGAATCTTTCCAGGTAAAGGTTCTTGACGAGAGTTTTGGGGATACTGGTTTTCTAGCAAATCTTCCAAAACCTGGGCAACTAATTCAACAAAACCAGTTCCATGAAACTTGGCGAGTTTTTTAAAAGAACGTTGGAAATTATCAGATTTCTCAATCGAGAAGGGAGTTGAGCCAGTCACGGACTTCTCCTTGAGCAATACGATTTGAGGATTCTGAATTACAAGCGTCCTCCAATACTTTAGACATCACAACTTCATAAGCAGGATGTTCACGCTCTATTAACTCAAGCTTTTGACAACCTAAAGCTTTCATGTCTTCCAGTAAAATTGGCTCGGTTGAACTAGCATCATGAGGTAAACCCTTACGCGCTTTCTTCCAAGGAAATTCTAAATGAGTCATACCACTAAGTCTATAAGCATGATAACCACCAAAATACTCCCAAACTTCTGCTAAAAGCTTTTTCTGTTCATGAGGAATCTGGGATAAAAATTCTTGACCGGGTATAGGTAATTGTTGAGCTTCAAATTCACTGTAAAATCTGTAAGCAGGCGGACACACAGGCCCATATCGCCACGCTTGGATTTCTTGATCAAATAATGGCTCATCATACAATGCTAAATGCAAGCTTTGTGAATAGTACAGAAGCTTTTGAACCTTCATGTTAGTCATGTCGGCTTCTATACCATCTTCGTAACTTCTCGCAATAAAGTAGCGAGCCACGTCTAGACAATTGATCATAGCTCAGACCCGCAAACCCAATCAAACTCACTAAATATAGTAAATAAATCTCATAATAGCGTGTCTACACACTATTATAACTCATAATTGTCCTTTTATAGTACAAAAATACCAAAATAATTGGCAGATGGCATTAGTTGTTCAAACAGGCTGTGGAAATCAATTTTTACCAAACTTCTACAGCCGATTCTTGCTAGACCTGAGAATTAGACTACTGGATTCTCAATTCCTAATATTTCACATTTAACATACTGCTGAAAAGTTTCAAGGCTAGTAAAGTAGCGATAGCCTGCTTGATTGAGTGCTTTTTCAACACCAGGAATTTCACTTAATAAAACAGCAACAGGTTGGCTGAATCCTTCTTGCAGTCCATTTGTCCAAGCTAGGTCTAAGATACCAACTGAATTTCCCGTATCAGTATCTATTAGCTCATACATAGATTCACCTGCTGGAAGTCCCTGCTTCGTTACCCAATGATTGCAGGAGTCGATAAATTTATCTTCGTCATCATCACTAAGAGTGATAACTTTGCGTTCCAGAATAGATGGTGTAGTTGGAACTTCAGGGACAGAACCAGAATAGAGACTGTTAAGAAATTTATTTGCTGCGTCAGCTAGTAGTTGACGACGGGCAGCAAGAAACTCACGATAGTTCTCAATTTTCCATAATTCTCTATCCATTGGAATCCAATGAGAAGCAATCGTACCTGGATGTTTATTTTCATAGTGGGCAAAGTAATCTTCAGGTTTCTTATTAGAAACTTTCAGGTTAGTATCTTGAGTTAAGAAAGTAAAATTAGCTATCGCATTGACTTCACTACGAGAGTAACCGTGCTTAGATAATAGAGATTTAGGAAAAATGTGATGCAACTGTAAGCTACAAAGTTTACCGAGAATGTGTCCAGAAAGATCCACATCATCTTCCCAATCTCTGGCTTTGCATACACAAGTCATCATATAAAGCATTGGATAGAAACGTGCGCCAATACTCCAGGCATCAAAATTATCTGGCTCAATTTCTAGATTATCCCAACCCCAATGTTTCATCATTTGAGCGATGAGGGCATCTAAAGCATTATCAGGTTTTTCAATAGCAGCCAAGTCTTTAGTTAGAAGTGTCTCCGTTGACCCTGCATAATGTCCCCAAAGGAAGGTATGAATGTACCAGTAAAGCAGTTGGTCACGCTCTTTGTAGTCAGCTAGTTTTCCTTCTCGCTGGACTAAGTAGCGTACCATTAGAGGGAAGGAATAACGACTCCCTAAAACACGATCATGATCAAGCCCCAGCCTACTAGAAATGAGGTTCAATAATTTATCAATAGCCTGTTCTGTTTGCTGAAGTTTTTGCTCGAAGGTAGGAGTATCTATTTCTTTGAGTGCAGAAAAAACAGCTTTACCCGTAGTAGCAGCAGTAACACATCGCAGCAACCAGTCTAAATTGAAATTAAAGCCAGCTGTTTGCCATTTTTTCAGTTTTGCATTCATTTCTTTACGAGCATTCGGCCATTCAGCACAAATTTTTGCTAGTGCTAAATCACCTTTAGATAGTTTTGTCCCACCACTATTAACTTTGTCGAAAATTTCAGCTACCACATCAACGGTTTTGTCTTTGCCACCAACTTCCGCAATGAGCAAGGGTAAGTCTTTAATATGGATAATTTGATTCAAATGATTGAAATATGTTTTGAATTTGCGATGATGAAACAAGGGTTCCATAAATTCAGCAATTCCCTTCTGCATCAATTGAGTGACATTCACCCATAAGGGATTACCATTCATTTTCAGGGGAGCATAAAACTCAAAATGTTCTTCTTCTAAGTTAAAGTAGAGTCCAGTAAAAGTGTTATAATTTCCTTCAAAAAATTTAGGTGGTTCACCACGGATAATACCGTAGAGTGTCGTAACACGTTGTTGTCCATCAAGTAATAGTTTGACTCCAGCCCCAGCCAGTTTATTACCACTGTGAACATGATCAATCACCTCATCATATTTGGTATTCCAGAGCAATAAACTACCAACAGGATGTTCGCGGTAAAGAGAATACATGAACGCTTTTACTTGGTTGCGGTTCCAGACATATCCCCTCTGAAATGCTGGTAAGGAAATGCTACCCGTGTCAATTTGGTCAAGAATAGTGCTTACTTTCATAAACATGAGATATTTACAACAAGCACGGGCATTGACTTATACCAAATTTCTACAGCCGATTCTTGCTAGGTATGACAATCATCGCAAAATAAGGTACTTCAGCCGGATTAACCTCATCTAAAGGTACAATCCTTTGCTGTGCTGTTGTTGCCCGTTCAATATATAATGCCCGTGATGCTAGTCCTAATTTATGCAGGATATCTCGCACTTTGGTGAAGTGGCGACCAAGTTTCATAATGGCGGCGGCATCGGTTGTTAACAATTTTGTCGTGAGTTCTTCGGTTGGGAGGGGTGCAGGTAAAACTGTGAGAATATCGTTGTAGTAGGTGAACGGTACACCCAAGGACACGGGACAAGCCATTAATGAAGATACTCCGGGGACGACTTCCGTTTGATACTGTTCGGATAGGCGTGTAAATACATACATAAATGAGCCGTAAAAAAACGGATCACCTTCACACAGCACTACTACATCCCTTCCGGCTGCTAGATGTGCGGCGATGGGTGCAACTTCTTGATCGTAAATTTCCTTGGCTGTTTCTGGTTCTAAGGCGCGGGGGAGGTGATAGGCGACTTCAATTTGTTCGCCTGTGAGATATTGGGCAACAATTCTCCTCGCTATACTCTCTTTATCTGTGGCTGATTGATAGGCAATGACAGGGGCAGCACGTAATAACCGCAATGCTTTCAGAGTCAACAGTTCTGGATCTCCTGGCCCTACACCAACTCCGTAAAGACGACCTTTGGCTGACATCATTATTCTTCCTCCGTTGCCAGGGCGTTAACGGCGGCGGCGGCGATCGCACTGCCACCACGCCGACCATGTAAAGTTAAAAATGGTACATTGCGGCTATCTGCTGCCAATGCTGCTTTTGATTCGGCTGCACCCACAAATCCCACGGGAAAACCTAAAATCACCGCAGGTTTGGGGCATCCCTCGTCTAGCATTTCCAATAATCTAAATAATGCTGTGGGTGCGTTCCCAATGGCGACAACTGCCCCTTCTAGGTAAGGTTTCCATAATTCCAATGCCGCCGCTGACCTAGTATTACCCAACTTTTGCGCTAGTTCTGGGACTTCTGGCTCGTTGAGGGTGCAGATAACTTGGTTATTGGCAGATAAACGTTTCCTTGTCACTCCGTCAGCTACCATGCGGCAATCACACAAAATCGGTGCGCCGGCCGCTAGTGCTGTTCTTCCCGCCTCTACTGCCGTTGCTGAATATCCTAAGTCTGTAACTATATCCGTCATTCCACAGGCATGAATTAGACGTACTGCTACTTTTGCTACATCTGATGGAAGTATATCTAGATTAGCTTCTGAGCGAATAATTGCAAAGGAATGACGGTAGATTTCATTGGCATCGCGGATGTAGTCGGGCATGGAGTTGGAACGAGAGAATAACTGTTTGAGTTCTGGGGGTGTGTAGCGGTTGCTAAATTCTGCGAAAGACTCGGTGGGATTTAAGCGTTGGCTTTTGTACTCATTTAACATCTGCTCTATGAGTGCAGGCAAGTCGGTAAAACTCACATCACGATAGAGTTCACGACCGAATTTTTGATGACTGTCACCATCTCCTACATATACTTGATAGCGATCGCCACTTACACCCAGTAAAGCAATATCACTTTTACCATGCTGGGCGCAGGATTTATCACAACCGCTCAAGTGGATATTTAGAGGATGTTCTAGGGTGACACGAGATGCAAGATAGTCTGCTAATGCCAGGGCATGAGTTTTGGTATCTGTCGCTGCCGATGCACACCCCTGATTACCAGAACAAGCTACCAAGGCACTTTTAATGTTAGTTGGTGAGAAATCTAATTTTAAATCAGTAATTTCTTGTTGAACATCAGTAAGTCTGTGTTGGGGAATGTCTGTTAATAGTACATTCTGCCAAGGGGTTAGCCGGAGTGTGCCATTACCGTATTTTTCTGACAAGTCGGCTAAACCGCGTATTTGCTGAGTTTCTAAGCGACCTAGGGGTAAAACTACTCCGATGTAATATAGCCCTGGTTGGCGTTGAGGATGGATGCCGATGTGATGATATTGGGTGTTTGACCTCTCCCCTACAAGCAAAGGGGAGTAACTTTCCTCTTTCTCCTTCCCTGGTAGGGAAGGGGGTAGGGGGGTTAGGTCTTTTCTCTCCAAGGAAAATGATAATCGCTGCTCGACTTGTTGGAGATAATCATCTAAACCCAGGTGATTAATTATTTGTCTGAATCTTGGTTGGCGTTGAGTATTAGTTTTAATCGCATGGGAGTACGTTAAATAAATATCGGTTAAGGCGGCTAGAACTTTTAGGGAGTGTTCGGGAGGTAAGATAATTCCGGTGTCGGTGGGGGGTTGACCTTTCACCCCTGCGCTGAGATAGAGGCGGAAGTAGGTTTTAGTATCTATGGCAGTGGCTGCTAATATGATATCGTTGGGGCGATCGCTCACTGAAACTAAACCACCACCATCAAAACACACGCTGAATTTTGGTGAAAGTTCAGATAGGGCGGAATGTTCATTAATGTATTTGTCCCAGTTTTGGACGAAGGGACGGGTATCAATTATTTCTTGGGGGTCAATACCAGCCGTGGGGCTAGTCATAATATTGCGGATTTGGTCTACACCAGTGTTGCTAGAACCCACTCCTAAATCCTGGAGTTGTTGCAAGACTTCTGCATCTATCCCCTGGCGAATTTCTCTGATTTGCAGGTTAGCGCGGTTAGTGACATCAACATAGCCACCACCATATTTATCAGCGATATCTGCGATCGCCTGACATTGTTTACTATTAATTATTCCACCTGGTATTCTGATCCGCGACAGGATGCCGTCTTGGGCAGGTGTGGCATAGAATAAACCAGGACAAGGGGTAGAACCGGACAACAAACCTCAAACTCCTTCCCCGTGCAACGCAGGGATTAGACGGCGAACGCTTGAAGTTGGCATTCTGACTCAAAAACTCTTTTGAGTTTTTATTACAGCTGCGGCACAGTCCCGGAATCTCACCAGAGTTTCCCAACCTCAAGTTTTAGTAATTTAGCACGAGAACATAGTCAACGAATTGAAGACTTCATATTTTTCATATCTTCCCCGGCTTGTTTCAATTCGTCCTAGTTTTGTGCAATGCTTTTTTCTGTTTTCCCTTGCGAACTGCTATGGAGCCTAAAACAGCACCCACCGCTAGCTGAGATAATATCAGTGAAGGCTCAGGAACTAATGTTTTATAAGCTAGGTCTCCAATGAATCTGTGTGCAGCCCTGGTAGGATGAATATCATCCCAAAATAGATACTCGTCTGGATTGCTACAGATAGATATGGGGTTAGATGGTGAGGGTGGATGAAACAAAGGAGAATTGACTAAGCAAGAATCTGTGACATTGGTCAAATTAAACTTTGATGGTGTCAGAATGGCTTCTTGAAACAGAGAACCTACATCCAAAGTTTTGAGGTTAATTCCAGGCTGGTTAGGATTAGGTTGTCCAAAAGCCTGGGAAAACAAGAAATTATGCCCCATGCTTAATTGATTCAACCCCCCAGAAACTACAGGGCCTTGACTATTAGCAAGTGGTGTATCACCGAGAAATGGCAAATTAACAACCAAGAAATTGCGCGCACCAACATTATAAAGTTGGTCAACTGCACCGACTAAATTAGCAACTGGTTGGCTGGGATCTGTAGTTACACGACCAATGTAATCGTTTGCCCCAGCCCATACTATATAAAGTGCATCAGAATCAGCAATGGGATTTGCTTGTGTAAATTGAGCAATTTGTTGTTGTAATCCTACTAAACCAGGTAAGCCAGGAATAGGAAATGTGTTTTGATTGCCAGTGGTGGCACTATTCACAGCAAAGTTAATACCTGTAGGACTATCCCCACCTGCAATTGCAGATACTGGGGGTAATGTTAGTCCTAATTTAGATGCTAGTTGATCTAACCAGATAGGGCCGTTAGCAAATCGTCCATCAAAGTAACCAACTGTACTAGGAGGAATGATTGGTATGGCGTTATTAATCGCGTTTACCTGCTGGGTGATGGCCAATGAATTCCCCGTATCGGTCAGACTATCACCAAAAGCGTAGATTCGGCTGAAGCTGGCTGCTTGTGCTGCGGTGGGCATAACAGCTACAAGGGTTAGGGGTAGGGAAGTAAAAAATACTGTTTTGCATATGTGATGGACAAGGTTTTGAATGTGCATTATCTATAACTCCTCTACCACTTAAGTAGGTCTAATTGATATGATTTCACACAAATCTGGATACTCATCAGGAAATTATGATGTGGTCGTATTAAGTTTTGGAAAAGTTGGCAACGCAGAGGGACGCTAAGAAAAGTTTATGATAGGGAAATGGCTGGCTGTTGTGGGTGTTGGTGAGGACGGTTTGGAGGGATTAAGCGCGATCGCTTGTTCTCTGGTCGCTCAAGCTGAGATAATTGTGGGAGGCGATCGCCATTTGGCAATGTTACCAACCGATGACCAACGGGAGAAAATATCTTGGTCTTCCCCTATTAGTAGTTCTATAGAAGCAATTATCCAGCGTCGGGGTAAATCGGTGTGTGTGTTAGCTAGTGGTGATCCCATGTGCTACGGTGTTGGCGCTACTCTGACGCGGCGGATTCCCATGTCGGAGATGACGATTATACCCGCACCGTCAGCTTTTAGTCTCGCTGGCGCTAAATTAGGATGGTCTTTAACTGAGGTGGAAACCTTAAGTTTATGCGGTCGTCCCCCAGCTTTGCTGCAATCTTATCTTTATCCCGGTGCGCGGTTATTAATTTTGAGTGCTGGGAAAAATACGCCGATGATTGTGGCTGAAATCCTCACACAGCGAGGTTTTGGTAATAGTCAAATCACTGTGTTGGAACGGATGGGTGGTGTTCATGAAAGGATAGTTACAGGGACGGCTGCAACTTGGCAAGAGACAGATATTGCAGATTTAAATGCGATCGCAGTTCATTGTATTGCTGATGCTGGGGTAATAGCTTTATCCAGATTACCAGGATTACCAGACGAAGCTTATCACCATGATGGACAGCTAACTAAAAGAGAAGTCAGGGCGGTTACTCTCTCCAGCCTTGCACCCACGCCAGGACAATTACTTTGGGATGTAGGGGCTGGTTGTGGTTCCATATCTATAGAATGGATGCGAACCCATCCCCGATGTCAGGCGATCGCGATTGAACAAAATTCTACTAGACTGCAATATATTGCTGATAATGCCGCCGCTTTGGGTACTCCCAATTTAAACATCATCGCGGGAAAAGCACCATTAGCCCTGAAGGACTTATCCACACCAGACGCTATCTTTATTGGTGGTGGAGTTACAGCCGCAGGTTTATTTGATATTTGTTGGCAAGCACTACGCCCAGGCGGACGTTTAGTTGCGAACGTTGTCACAATCGAAGGTGAGCAAACCTTATTTCAATGGTATGAAAAAGTCGGTGGGAGTTTCACCCGCATTGCTATTCAACGCGCTGAACCTATTGGGAAATTTTTAGGTTGGCGGGCAATGGCTCCTGTCACACAATGGTTAGTAATAAAAGAATAATGATGAATAATCAAAGTGAAATATTGTCACGCCAGCGCAAAGATTTTACCCCGGAAGAATACCTGCAAATGGAGGAAACCAGCCCTATCAAACATGAATACATCGATGGCTATATATATGAAATAGATAGGTCGATTGATTCCCATGTCACCATTGCCGGAAACCTGGGCGCACTGTTGCGTAACCATGTAAGCCGTTCTGGTTGTCGTGTTTATATTCTTGCCATGAAAGTGCGAATTGAGTCGCTGAATCGGTACTACTATCCCGATGTTATGGTAACTTGCGACGAAAGAGATCAGGAAACATCTGTTTATAAGAGATTTCCCTGCTTAATTGTGGAAGTTTTATCTGACTCTACTGAAGCTTTTGATCGGGGTGATAAATTCGCCGATTATCAAGAAATTGCTACCCTACAAGAATACGTTTTAGTTAACACAAAACGTCAGCGAGTTGAATGTTTTAGACGCAATGAGCAAGGCTTATGGGTCTTGCAAACTTATACATTGCAAGATAAATCATTTCAACTCAACAGTATTAATTTTCAGGAAACAATGACTGAACTTTACGAAGATGTGGTTTTTTGAATAACAGTTATTCTGTAATTAATTAACTTATGTTGGCTGTGACAAGCTGTTTACAAACTCTGTATGTTCTGATGAATTTAAACCCAATTGCAACACAGCTAAAACCTGCATCATATCCCCTGTTAACAAAGCTGGAACTGCTAGCCATAACCCTGGCATTACCTGACTGCGTATAATACCATCGGCATCTGGTTGTAAAGGTATATACTCACTCTCAATTAACCGAAACCAATCTAATTTATTTTCTAAAATCTGCCAAACAATATATTCTTGAACTCCGTTGCGTCGGTAAGCCTTTTTTTTGTCGTGTAAATCATAAGCTGCACTACTAGCAGCAACTTCTGCAACTAACTCTGGTGCGCCTTCAATATAATCATCTGCTGTGAGGCGTGACTGTCCCCCTAAATTTTGCTCAATCAACAATACTCCATCTGGTTGCGGTTCATTGTCTTGGTCTAAAAGTATTGTTGGTTCAATACCTAATTTTACTCCTGGTGTAGATATTTGATAATTTCCTAACCAAATTACTAATTGTCCGTGTGGTTCGGCATGACGTTGAAAACGTAGAGGTGATGCCACGTAAACTACTCCTTCAATTAATTCTGCTTTTTTCACATCGCAACTAGCTGCATAACGCCGTTCAAATTCGTGGCGTGATAAGCGATCGCCACTTTCTAAAGGAGGAGTTTGGTTGGTTCGTGGTTGCTGTGTCACCATGTGGCATCTTTCCCAGGAGTGTCAACACTTTTATATTAATAGTTTCAACTATTTTGGCTGTATAGCCGATCCAGTAGCCAAGTCACTGCACCTTCAACGTCTGCAACTTGTTCTCCTGGTGGTGTGGGAGGACGTTGAATCATCACCACTGGCACACCCAACTCTCGCGCCGCCACAATCTTGGCGTAGGTGGCATTTCCACCGCTATTTTTACTGACGATCGCATCAATGTGGTGTTGAATGAAGATTTCCCGTTCATTCTCCAGAGAAAAGGGGCCGCGATCGCACAATATCACCCCCGGTGGTACTAAAGCATCAGCCCCCGGCGGATCAATCATCCGCATCAAAAACCAAATATCTTTAAGATCGGCAAAAGCCGCTAATTCTTGCCTACCAACCGTTAAAAATACCCGTTTTGCTTTGTTTTCTAATACATTTGCAGCTGCGACATGACTATCAACTTCAATCCAGCGATCGTCTGCTACCTGCTGCCAAGGGCTGCGAATTAACATTAACCTAGGTATCCCTACCTCCTGTGCAGCCGTCGCCGCATTCCAGGTAATCTGATCAGCAAAGGGATGAGTCGCATCAATGAGGACATCAACTTGCATCTGACGCAAATACTCAGCCAGCCCAGCCGCACCACCAAAGCCACCAACCCGCACATTACCAACCGGGAGAGAAGGATCACGAGTGCGCCCGGCTAAAGATGCGATCGCTTCAATCCCTGGAATAGTAGCAACTCTAGCCGCCAGTGCTGCCGCATCCCCAGTTCCACCCAGAATTAAAACACGCATCATGAATTATACCGAGTTACAGTCAAAGATAGTAACTGAGGCTGGGAGTAGGGAATGGGGAATGGGCAGTAAGGATAAGAAGTATTTCTAATTACTACCTTCCCCATTTTTCAACAATTATTCTCCCCCATCTCCCCCATCTTCCCCCACTCCCCCATCTCCCCCCACTCCCACTCCCTATTCCCCACTCCCCTTGCCAATAGATAAAGCAGGAATCCGCGCCAAAATACCTTTTTTCAGAGGTTCAGGACGTTCAGACCAAGGCAGTAACCCATCAGATTTAGCATAGTATTTACTAGCACATTCCAAAACAGCAGAGGCACACTCATCTACAGTTAAATCACCAAACAGGTATGTCAATTTACCTTCACCAGCAAACGCCACAACACAGGAACGATTGCAAGCACTCATACATTCAACAGCTTGAATCGGAAACTCATCTTTTAATTCCCAACTTTGCGCTAATTCCTGCAACTGATGTAAAAGTTGTTCACCACCACTTTCACCAACCCGCTTACCATCTTGCCAAACGCTAGCACAAGTTTTACAGACAAATAGAGTATGAGAAGTAACGTCCAGAAAATGGCTAGTAGTCATCCCTACCTCGCAGAAGTGTAGAACAATAATTATACCTCCACCCACATCCTCATCAAAACTCCGCGTTCCTCCGCGTTTACCTCCGCGCTCCTCCGCGTTAAAAAAAATACCGAGGGTAGAAAACCTCCACCCTCAAAATCACCTCAAGCCAACATCAACGCTACTTCCTTAGCAAAATAGGTCAAAATCAAATCAGCACCAGCACGTTTCATACTGGTTAAACTTTCCAAAATAATCTTTTTCTCATCAATCCAACCATGCTGTGCTGCGGCTTTAATCATGGCATACTCACCACTCACATTATAAGCAGCTACAGGTAATTCTGTATATTTACGTATTTGCTGAATAATGTCAAGGTAAGCTAGAGCAGGTTTCACCATCACGATATCTGCACCTTCAGCAATATCTAATGCCACTTCTTTAATTGCTTCTCTAGCGTTAGCTGCATCCATTTGATAAGTCTTTTTATCCCCAAATTTAGGAGCAGAATCTAAAGCATCGCGGAAGGGGCCATAATAAGCAGAAGCATACTTAGCAGAATATGCCAGAATCCCCACATCATAATAGCCAGCCGCATCCAAAGCCCGACGAATTGCCCCGACTCTACCATCCATCATGTCGGAAGGTGCAACCAAATCAGCCCCGGCTGCTGCTTGGGAAAGTGCCATTTTTACCAGCACTTCTACTGTGGGATCATTCAAAATAGTACCCTTGTCATCCACTAAACCATCATGACCGTGAGTAGTGAAGGGATCAAGGGCAACATCTGTAATTACTACAATTTCTGGAACTGCTTGTTTAATGGCTTTGACAGTACGCTGCACCAGTCCTTCTGGGTTATAGCTTTCTGTGCCAGTGTCATCTTTTAACTGTTCTGATATGACAGGGAAAAGAGCGATCGCATTAATTCCCAAATCAAAAGCCTGCTGTATTTCTTGGAGTAATAAATCTAGAGAATAGCGATAACACCCCGGCATAGAAGCAATTTCAACTTTTTGCTCCTCTCCCTCCATCACGAACAATGGATAAATCAAATCGTTAACTGTCAGTGTTGTCTCCTGCACCATGCGCCGTAAAGCACTTGTACGCCGCAAACGACGCGGACGTTGTAGTAATATGTCGGTTCTTACCTGAGCATCTTGAACTGTCATATTCAAAACTTTTATGATATTGATAACGATTATCATCTCATAATCTAGTTTAGATATGACTCTCAAGCTTTAATTAAGAACTTAAAATCGTAAACCTACACCACCTTGGACAGAGACAGCCGCACCGCCGCCATTACGGTAGGCATCAAAAGCGATGATGGCGTTACCAAAAAGTACAGTATTACTATTAGGAACGGCGTAATCAACACCGGGTTGTAAAGCAAAACTGATTTTGTCACCCACAGGCGAAGCACTATCACCACCAGTTAATACCAAACCAGCGCCTAAGTAAGCATCCGTTTGCCAATTAAGAGGCAAATCGTAGGAAACTGTAGGCACAACGGCTGTATTCTGTCCCACTAAAGCTTGAGCGCGGAAAGAAATTGGTGCTTCTAAAAGTTTGTAGCGAACAGCCAACACCCCACCAATTTGGATACCTTCAGTCATGCCAACTGTCGGCCCAATACCTACATAGCTACCATATGCCACTTGAGCTTGGGCTGGTCGAGTGCTAATGGCTAAACTCAAGATTGAACTTGTTGCTAAAGCTGCAACTAAATGAGGTATACGCTTCATCACTTGACTCCTCATACCGTCTTTAATTACACAAGTTTAACATTCAGTGTGGGAAGTCTCTAGTTTAGTAGGGTGCGTCAGTGTCAGAAAACCTAACTACACCGAGCGAGCAATTATTCATACTGACGCACCCTACATTTGGAATATTTTTCTCTGGAAGTTACTTACTAATTTAAAAATCTGCCAAAATGGCAACCTCAGTAAAATTTGTTCAGCTAAATTATATAGAAGATAAACGACTTGAAAGATGTGGTTGTCAGGGCTACCAAGTTACCGCATCTTTTGCTCAAACATAATTTAGTAATGAAATTTATGAATTATCCAATGGCTATTTAAATAATTAAACTTGGCATTTGCCACAACAGGTATAACTTTGTATAGATTTTGTCATTGATATATTATTAGCCCCCCTAACTAAAATGGCAAATTCTATACAAGTTCCTGAACACTACAGTGGCAAATGGCAGAGTGGGAGATGAAAGCGATTGATATGCTTTCTCCCACTCTTTTTTATCAAGAAAGGCAGAGGGCAGAGGGCAGGAGGCAGAAGGAATACTGGCCTCTGTCCTCTGCCCCGACCATTCCCCGAAGGGGTTCCCGCAGGGTAGGGAGCAAGGGTTTAAGACCCCCACCAAATTTTCAATTTGGTGGCTCTTGTTTAGGAGGGGTCGGAATCCCCTTCTAAACAAAACCTTCTGCCCTCTGCCTCCTGCCTCCTGCCTTCTTCAATCATAAATATTTACCAGGAATGCAAAGCGCGTAATTGTGGGGTTTTCTTTACCTGATGTGCCTGCATTCTTGTGAGGACATCATCTAAAATTTGTACTGCATCCACGATATACGCTCCTTTATTTAACATCACACACTCCGCCCGTTCTGCCATTGCGGCATCTGTCATTTCTGCTCGTGATGGCATACCATTTTTTACGAGGTTTTCTAATACTTGGGTTGCCCAAATGACTGGGACATGAGCAGCTTCACACAGCCAAAGAATTTCTTCTTGAATTTCTGCTAGACGTTGGTAGCCAATTTCAACGGCTAAATCTCCTCTAGCAATCATAATGCCGAAGGGTTGTTTACCTGCTGCCTGTACGATCAATTCTGGGAGGTTAGTGACAGCTAGGGGTGTTTCTATCTTGGCAACGATCGCAGGTGTAGAGGCATTGTTTGGTAATCTAGCCTCTAACTCCCGTTGTAAAATCTCGATATCTTCCGGCTTCTGCACAAAAGAATAGCCGATAATATCAATATTATCGGCATGAGCAGCAATAAAGTCTAAATCTTGTTTATCTTTATCAGTTAAGGGACTGAGATTCAAATCTGTGTAAGGAAAGTTAATACCTTTATCGGGACGCAGTTTTTCCCCTTTGGGGCGAGTATGGGTAATTCGTAACCATACACCTTCCGGGGCGATCGCTTCGACAACTGCCCCAATATGGCCATCGTCAATCCAGACGGTAGTGCCTACTTCTAGGCGATCTAATATTTCTGGTAAGGTGCAGTTCGCCTGGAAACAAGTTGAACCAATAGTAGTTGGTAAATCACGGGTTAATAGTAAAGATTCACCGCGATAGATGCGTTGTTTCGCTTGGGGGGCGATCGCACCTTGAATGCGGATTTTCGGTCCACTTAAATCCATCAAGACTTTGCAAGGACGATTCATTTCTGCTTGTGCTAGGCGTACATGATGAATCATTCCTAACCATTCTTTCGGAGTATCGTGGGCGCAGTTAATTCTTACACAATCTGTGCCGCAATGAATGAGATCCCGGACAAATTCGTAATTACTGGCAGCTTCCGTTGGCAATGTCACCATGATTCTTACCCGACGGTGATTTAAGGTTTTGCCAAACATTTCCTCAGTGTGTTGTTTGAGTAAGCGATCGCCTTCAAAAAATGCTTCTAAAGGTGGATGATTTTCAGATTGCTCATGACAAACTGCTGCTAAAGTGGCAATCACTGCATCTAAATTAGGCATCACTCTAGCTTCAATGCGTCCCAAGGAAGACAAACCCCAAGGCATTAAAGCAGCTTGTAGGGGTCTTAAATCATGTCGTCGCAAAGCTAAGTAGTAAGCTAGGTTCAGACTACTTTCCACAAAAGCTGGCCTGTGAATACGCGATCGCCATTGTTGAAAAATGTCTTGTCCTTCTGCGTAGACTGATGCACGTAGTTGTCGCAAAGTAGCCAGCAAAGTTTGAGGATCTGATAAATCTGCGGTTAAATATGGTTGCTGTAAGTTAGTGAATGACATATAGGGTTCCTATTTTTTATTGTTTGATGGCATTCATGGTTGTGTGGAGACGTTGCAGTGCAACGTCTCCAAAATGCAACATCTCTACAATTTCACGCTGCTGATGCGGTGACGAGATTATCATTAGTTACAGGCGTGACACCTTGGACTGTCAACACAGAACAGGGTGCATGATGTAATACATAATTGCTGACACTACCCAAGAAAAATTCACTTAATCCACTGAGTCCCCGACGACCTAAAACAATTAAATCAGCCTTAGAACTACGGGCTACTTCACAAATAATGCGGCTTGGTTCACCCAATTCTTGGGTAAAATCAGATGTTAACCCCTTAGCGATCGCTTGATTATTTAGCAGAGTTAAAAACTCAATTCCTTCTTGTTTTAAACTTTCCCATTGACTCACATAATATTCCACATTATGAGCATGAGGAGTGTCATATACACTGTATGTTTCCATTGCGGAAGCGTTGAGATAATCATCATCAAAAGGTGAGATAACGTGTAACAACAACAATTCGGCATTGCTGGCTGTTGCTAAAGTGAGGGCGTGTTCAAAAATTTGTTGACCAATTTCATTATTATTAAGTGCGACTAGAATTTTTTTAAACATAGTTAAAAGTCCTTAGTTATGAGGTAATAGGTAATAGGTAAGTAGCTCAGTGTTAAAAATTATCGCTATGGCAAGGCAGGAGGCAGGAGGCAGGAGGCAGGAGGGAAGAGGGTTTGAGCCTAGTTTATTTTTCTTAACATAGTTGTGTTTTTTCCCACCGACTTATACCAATTCACAATTCGCAATTAAAAAACTTAGATGCAGCAAAGCTTTCAGGGTTTATATCTGTATCAGACTTTTCGTGAAATGGTATTACTTAATAGGCAATAGGCAATAGTTAATGCAGTTTGTACCTGATTTTTCAACTCCTCTCCTTCATTTCACCTCAAAAGAGAGAGGCTTTAATTCTTGCTCCCCTTCCCTGCTAGGGAAGGGGTTGGGGGTTAGGTTGATTACGAATTACCCTCTTCGGCGGCGGCAATTTCTAACATTGTCTTCAGGACAGAATCAGGATTAAGACTAATAGAATCAATGCCTAGTTCTACTAAGAACCGTGCAAATTCTGGGTAATCGCTGGGTGCTTGTCCGCAGATACCAATTTTGCGTCCGTATTGTTTGACAGTAGCGATCGCTTTCGCTATCATTCGCTTGACGGCTTCGTCCCGTTCGTCAAATAAATGGGCAACTAATTCCGAATCTCTGTCTAATCCCAGTGTCAATTGTGTCAGGTCATTAGAACCAATCGAGAAGCCATCAAAGACTTGAGCAAATTCGTCTGCTAACTGCACGTTACTGGGTAACTCGCACATGACGTAGACTTGTAAGCCGTTTTCTCCCCGCAGCAAACCGTGTTTTTCCATCTCGGCTAACACCCGTCGTCCTTCGTTAGGGGTGCGACAGAAGGGAACCATTAAGATGACGTTAGTTAAACCCATCTCATCCCGTACCCGCTTCATGGCTTGACACTCTAGGGCAAAACCTTCACGGTAACGAGGATCATAATAGCGAGAAGCACCACGCCAGCCAATCATCGGGTTTTCTTCTTGGGGTTCAAACTGTCTACCACCCAACAAGTTAGCGTATTCGTTACTCTTGAAGTCTGAGAGACGCACAATCACAGGTTTGGGATAAAAGGCGGCGGCGATGGTAGCAATACCTTGGGCGAGTTGATCAACGAAGAATTGGGTTTTGTCTGCGTATTGGGCAGTTAACTCAGCGATTTTATATTTCGCTAGTTCGTCTTCTAACTCATCAAAATGAATCAATGCTAAGGGGTGCGCTTTGATGTGGTTGTTGATGATAAATTCCATCCGCGCCAATCCCACGCCATCGTTAGGAATGTTAGTTAAACCAAATGCTTCTTCGGGATTACCCAAATTCATCATAATTTGGGTGTGGGTGCGGGGCAATTTTTCTAAGGGGATTTCTTGGACTTCGTAAGGTAATAACCCAGGATAAACTTTACCTGTTTCACCTTCAGCACAGCTAACTGTGATTTCTTGCCCAGTTTTGATAATTGTCGTGGCGTTACCACAACCAACGATCGCCGGAATCCCCATTTCTCTGGCGATAATTGCCGCGTGACAAGTTCTACCACCGGAGTTGGTGACAATGGCACTGGCGCGTTTCATAATTGGTTCCCAATCAGGATCAGTGCGGTTAGTAACCAACACTTCCCCGGCTTGAAACTGACCAATTTGATGGACATCAAGAATTACTCTAGCTTTACCTTGTCCAATCATTTCCCCAACACTACGACCAATCACCGAGGGTTTTGGTTGTTCCTCTGGTTTCCCTTGTAGACGATAGTTGCGTAATACGTTTTTCGTCTTCTGGGATTGTACTGTTTCTGGACGGGCTTGCACAATAAATAATTCATTGGTCAAGCCATCTTTAGCCCATTCAATATCCATTGGTGTATAGACACCACGCACTTGGGAATAGTGTTCTTCAATGATGCAAGCCCAGTTCGCTAGTTGTAAAATCTCGTCATCGTTGAGGGCAAACACATTGCGTTCTGATGGTGCAACGGAAACATTTTTAGTTAATTTTGAGCCGCCTAGGTCATAGACCATTTTAATTTCTTTCGTACCGAGGCGTTTTTGAATAATGGAACGATATCCCTGTTGCAGAGTGGGTTTAAAGACTAAATATTCATCGGGGTTAACTGCACCTTGGACAACGTTCTCACCTAAACCATAGGCGGCGGTAATCAAAGCTGCATCTTTAAAACCTGTCTCTGTGTCAATGGAGAACATCACCCCAGAGTTAGCCAAATCAGAACGTACCATTTTTTGTACGCCGACTGACAGGGCAATATTAAAGTGGTCGAAGCCTTTGATTTGGCGGTAAGAAATGGCTCTGTCTGTAAAAATAGAAGCAAAACACTTATGGCAAGATTCCAGAACTGCTTGCAAACCGTGGACATTTAAATAAGTTTCTTGTTGTCCCGCAAAGCTAGCATCGGGTAAGTCTTCGGCGGTGGCGCTAGAACGTACAGCTACATCGGTATCTGCACCATACTCGTGGCATAGTCTTTCGTAAGCTTGGGCGATCGCATCCTGTAAGTCTTGCGGAAATGGAGTTTGCAGCATCAACAATCTAGCTTGCTTACCACACTGACGTAGATTGTTGACATCCTCGACATCTAAATCTGCAAAAATCTCTCTTAATTGTTTTTCTAATCCTGCGGCAGAAATAAAATATCTATAAGCATAAGCAGTCGTGGCAAATCCAGTAGGAACTTTCACACCTTTGCGTCGTAGCTGCTGAATCATTTCTCCTAGGGAAGCATTTTTTCCCCCTACGTAGGGGATATCTGCAATGCCGACTTGGCTAAAATGTAAAACTAAAGCTTCTTCTTTGGAAACTGAATCAGCTGTTGGTAGATTTAGCAGTGTGTTTACCATGTCTGATCTTCCTAATCACATAAATAGTTACTTAAGAAAGTGTAGTTACATCAACTACTTCTAAGCTTCACACCTATGTTTATAGGAAGATATTTTGAGGATCTTGTGAGGATATAGGACTTCCAGAACAAAAATATTCAGAATGTAGGATGCGTCAGTGGGATAAAACCTAGCTGGAGATGTCTATTAGAACACTAAATAGTAACAGTCACTGTCACCTGTCACCTGTCACCTGTCACCTCTCCTCTGTGTTTCCTAGGCGTAGCACTACTACCTTTCCAGACGTATTTCTTAAATATATTATGAGCAAATACTTTAGGATTTATTGAGAAAAATCACAAAGTATTGCTAATTATGATTTTACTCACACAATCCTCATATTCTCTCATTATTCTCAAGATAGAAATAGTTTTTCGTTATTAAATAGTCTTTTTGATTTAATTGCTTTGTTTTTCCATCAATAACTCTTTTAAAAGAGGGTATAAAATTATGATTACCTGCCCATGTTGTTCTGGTCTACTATTACCACATATCCGTCATTCAGAAGTTCACTGGTTTTGCCGCCACTGTTGGCAAGATATGCCTGTTTTCAGTATGCAAAATCCTGGTTCCTTAGTTGAGATCATTGTTGGAAAACTCTCTGGCGGCTTTGAGCCAAAAGAACCTAGTAAGACAGTTGAATACTTTGAATGGACAGAATTTCAAGATGTGCCAGCATAGCGCGATCGCTTATGCTCATGACAGTATGTAAAATCATGAATTAGCATATTCTACACATGAATTTTACTTATTACTCAAACCCTCGAATTAGTTCGAGGGTTTTCATGTTGTTATAAATTTTGAATTGTAATTTATCAAGAATGGCATTGATGGGGATCAAGAGTAAATAAGATATTCAGTCTTCTTCCCATCGTTCATGACTCAACAAGTCAATAATTCTATCTCTGAGCAAAAATTCGTTTTTTTCTAATTCCAACTCAAACAAGGGCCATTCACGCTCAGAAACGTATTTACAGAGAGTATAAATTGGCTGTTGACGGTTAACTACCCCCTTAGAGACGAGTTGACGTGCTTCATCCTTGATAAACTCAATATCATATTTGACAGCAGTATCCATAGCTCGTTCCTTCGTTTTTGATCAAGGAATTGAGAGTTACAACAATAAATGTTATGACTCCACTTTAAACTTATCAAAAAATTTGGTCGAAATAGTGAAGACTCTAAAGATTAAAGCTTATTTAGCTAAGTTTGTTCTCAGCCCTTAGATAGACTCATTTTTACATCATTTGTGCATTGTGTGTATATCTATTTTAGATAAAAAATGTTATTGATTTAGCAACTGAGATATTAGTGATAAATATTCCTATAGAGTATATTAATCTTTCCTTTGGTTGAATATTTATCCTAACATCATTTGGATGAAAACTTGGGCAAAACAGCAGCTACTACTCGCGTTCTAAAATATACTTTGCTTGCAAAAGTTCTTGCTTATGTGCTTCACTAACTGTCGGGTATTGCAAATTTAGTTCTTGTAGCTTGGAGCAGATAATATCAGCCACAACCAAGCGTGTAAACCATTTGTGATCGGCAGGGATAATATACCAAGGGACCCATTCAGTGCTAGTGTGATGGAAAACTTCCTCATAAGCTGCCATATAATCATCCCAAAAAGCTCTTTCACGGACATCATTTACAGAAAACTTCCAATGTTTTTCGGGGGATTCAATTCTTTTTAAAAAACGTTTTTTTTGTTCTGACTTAGAAACATTCAGAAAAAATTTCAGAACTACAATCCCATTATTAACTAAATATTTTTCAAAATTATTTATTTCTTGGAAACGTTGTTTCCATATCTGATTATCTGGGAGACGATGGGGTAATTGTTGCTGATGAAAAATTTCTGGATGCACCCGTACTATTAAGACTTCTTCATAGTATGAACGGTTGAATATGCCAATACGCCCCCGTTCTGGCAAAGCCTTCATTGTCCGCCACAGATAGTCATGATCTAATTCTTCGGCACTGGGGGCTTTAAAACTAAATACCTGAAAACCTTGGGGATTCACCCCAGACATAACGTGTTTAATAGTGCTATCTTTGCCAGCAGCATCCATTGCTTGAAAGATAATCAGCAAGGCGTAGGTATTTTGGGCATAAAGCACATCTTGATATTGTGCTAGTTTTTGAATATTCGCTTGTAATTTTTTCGCTGACTCAGCTTTATCATGATAACCATCTAGGTAAGCTGGGTCATAATTTTTTAATAGAGAAATCTTTGACCCTGCTGGAAAAATAAAATCTTTATGCTTCATGCAAATTTAAAACCTATAAATTATTGGCAATAGTTGAATATTCAAGTTATTATCTTCTGAATTTTTGTAATTTAGAAGTAGGACGCATAGCTTCTCGCCCTAAGAGAAACATTCCCGCCACTCCCAAGCTGACACACCACACATATTGATACCAATATTGACGGATTTGCTCAATTGTATTGAGGTCTGGGTGCAATGTGTTTAAATACAGTAACAACACAAGGATCATTAACGCCCCAAAACCCACAAAGCTTAAACCTACACGAATCCTAGCCGGTTTGAGTTCCCAGTCGCTAATTTGCTCTAAGTCAATTTGTGAGAGTTCCTGCAAGGATTGATCTGCCACTTTTGAGGCTACTTGCAAGCGATCGCTCAACTTGGGAGGTAAAATTGGTTTCAATGTCGCCACAGTAGGACGACGGATTAACGCTTCCGTATCACGCAACAATTCTAAGGGTTTGCGGACTGTAACAGGTTGGATAAATTCCCTATTGTCTGTAGCTGTTGGGGCAGTGGCTTTATTTTCAAAATCCATAGCACACCTGAGAAGAACAGGATGATTGAGATTATCAATAGCCTAGCGAATCACTGGGGACGTTGCAATGCGTAGTGATTAGAGACGTGGCATT
Source organism: Nostoc sp. PCC 7524 (assembly GCF_000316645.1). NCBI lineage: Bacteria > Bacillati > Cyanobacteriota > Cyanophyceae > Nostocales > Nostocaceae > Nostoc > Nostoc sp. PCC 7524. The sequence continues at coordinate 2,272,150 of NC_019684.1, read as the reverse complement.
GCAACATCTCTACAACATTTTCTGGAATATCCTCTGTAAATTTGGTAGTCATTGTTGCAAATGTTAGCGATCGCTAGCAGTTTTCACCGTTAGCGTTAGTATGGCTATGTATATTTGGGCAGTATAAATATGACTCAAAATCTTTACGTAAATCCAGTTATAGGCAACGATACCAACCCCGGTAGCCAACAATCACCCTTCAAAACAATTACTCAAGCCCTGAAAGTATCCTCACCCAATACCATCATTCAACTAGCAGATGGCACTTACAATGCTGATAGCGGTGAAGTTTTTCCCCTGACGATTCCCTTTAGTGTCAAAGTGGTGGGTAACGAAGCTAGCAAAGGTAGCAGTATTTTAATTGTAGGCAGTGGTACTTACCTCAGCCGTACTTTTGCTCGGCAAAACGTTACTTTTGTAATGTTAGATAGCGCAGAACTCAGAGGCGTAACTGTAACAAATCCTGCTAGTCGTGGCAGTGGTGTCTGGGCAGAATCAACTACTCCCACAATTGCTAATTGCACCTTGATTAATTGTCAGCGTGAGGGTGTATTTGCTACAGGTGACGCTAACCCAGTGATTCTTGGTAATGTATTTACAGAGAATGCAGCTAATGGAATTGCGATCGCTAAAAATTCCCAAGGTCAAGTTCAAGGTAACATCTGTTTTAAAACAGGTTTTGGTATCGCCGTTAGCGACACAGCAGCACCCACACTTGTAGATAACAAAATTTACGAAAACCGTTCTGGGATAGTCATCTCTGGTAATTCTCGTCCTATTCTGCGTAAGAATCTTATAGAAAACAATACTGATGATGGTTTAACAATTATTGTTAATGCCCTACCAGATATTGGTAATACCAACAACCCAGGAAACAACATCCTACGCAATAACGGTAAATTTGATGTGCAGAATGTTAGTTCTAATAAGCTGGTGTCAGTAGGTAATCAAATCGATAAAACCAAAGTCTCAGGCAATGTAGAGTTTCTAGATAGTCAAATTTCGACACCAACACCAACACCGACACCAACACCTATACCGACACCGACACCGATAGCAACCCCAACCCCGATACCAACACCTATACCGACACCGACACCGATAGCAACCCCAACCCCGACACCAACACCAACACCTATACCGACACCGACACCGACACCGATAGCAACGCCAACGCCGATACCAACACCAACACCGACACCGATACCAACACCGATACCAACACCGATACCAACACCGATACCAACACCGATACCAGCACCGACACCAACGCCGATACCAACACCCACACCTAGCCCTCTAGAATTAAAGGATATTGCTAATCATTGGGCAGCACCGTTTATTAGAGAATTAGTCAAACAGGGAATAGTTAATGGTTTTCCAGACCAAACATTTAAACCTGATGCTACAATGACACGCGCACAATATGCCGCGTTATTAGTCAAAGCATTCAACCCACCACCCAATCGCGCAGTGATCAGATTTAAAGATGTACCTGACAAATTTTGGGCATTCAAAGTTATCTTACAGGCATATCAAGGTCTATTCCTTGCTGGTTATCCCGATGGAACTTTCAAACCTAATGATAATATTCAGCGTGTGCAAGTGATAGTTGCCTTAGTCAACGGACTAGGGTTGGGCTTGTCTACTAATGTTGCTAACACCATTAGAATTTTTGATGATTACGCCAAGATTCCTGACTATGGTAAAGGGCAAGTAGCGAAAGCCGTAGAAAAGAGGATTATCGTTAACTACCCGAACATCAAACTACTTAACCCTACCCGCGATGCTACACGCGCAGAGGTAATAGCAATAGTTTATCAAGCATTAGTCAATGCAGGACGTGTAACAGCAATTGACTTTCCCTACATCGTGAGGTAAGGGATTGGGGATTGGGGATTGGGGATTGGGGACTGGGGATTGGGGACTGGGAAAGAAAATTTCTCCCCTGCCCCTCTGCCCCCCCACTCTCCACTCCCTACTCCCTACTCCCTCAGTATCATGTGTTTTTTCGAGTCAAAACTAATTAACCCTTGTTGTTGTAATTTGCCCATCAGTCGTGTGATGGTGACTCTCGTAGTACCACAAGCACTAGCAATATCTTCATGAGTGAAGCGAACACGTAAGCGAATTCCTTCTGCTACTGGTTCACCAACTTCTTGTTTCAAGAGTTGCAATAGATTATGCAGGCGTTCTTCCACTCTTCGTCTACCAAAAATTACTAACAAAGATTCAGTTTGCTTTAACCTCTGATTGATTTTTGGTAATAGAATATGGCTCAGGATGGGAGTTACTGCTATTTCACTGGCATTAATTGATACGAGTTCTACATCTGAGAGGGCTGTAGCTTGGTAAATAGGTAGAGATGTCATACCAGAGCCAAACACCATTTTGGATGTTACTAACCCTATCAGAACTTCTTCCCCTGTCTCAGAAAAGGTACTGAGTTTGACTAACCCTTGGCGAACATACCAAATTACTAAGGGGTGTAGAGGAATGTTTTCACCTTTAGCATATATAGAAATGGGGCGCTCTTGACTGAGGAATTCATCATTATTGACTAATCCTAAGTCTTGTTGCTGGTGTTGATTGATATGACGCAGTAACCAACGTAAAGAGGTTGTCTTACCATGTTGATTACGAACTACAGCCACCTTCAAAGCTGCATCAAATGATTCACCATGATGTTGCTGTAGATGTAACACTAACTCTCTCACCCTGTCAGACTCAAATAATTGGTTGAGTTCACCCCTAAAGCCTTCTCTTTCTTCAATGCGGATAAAGTTCAGCATCGATTTGCCTACTAAGTCATGCTTGGGAGCATTGAGCAACTTAGCTGCGGCAAGGTTAGCTTCTAGAATCATCCCTTCTAAATCAGTTACCAAATAGCCATCTGGTGCCAACTCAAATAATTCATAGTAATGTAGGCGTTCCGCTTCTAACAGATTCCTAGTTTGTAAAAGTTCCTCATTTTGTTGATACAGTTCTTCTGCTGCTAACTGCACCATTTTGGAATTGCTATAGAGTTCTTTAAACGCTTGGGGTAACAAATCCGGTGGAATCCAAGGTAACACACTGGCAGTTTGATATAAATCTGCTAGCTGTTTGTGTAATGCTTCTGCTCGTTGGATAAATTGTTCTATGTTCACTTTAGATTCTCACGACTTGCTGGCAGAGGTTAGGCAAAAAACCAACTCCATCAATCTGGAAAGGAACTGCAACGAGTCTGAAGTTGTCGATTGAGAAACTTGGAGTAAACTGCAATTACTGCACCAATGTTGGCTCAAAATATCCATTATTATTGTGGCTTGGCATAAACATAATTGACGGTTTTTTTAACGCAAAAATCTATAATAAGGCTTATTGCTTGACATTGCTTCTATCTTTGGTAGTAAAATCCTGAAATTTGAGCGATAAAGGCAGCTAAAAGACATTGGTCTAGTAAAAGGTGCCAATTTTAGTCCATAATGATGGATTAGTCGATTTCTTATTGATCTGCTGATAAGTCTCACGATATTTCACCAGCATAACTACCAGTAAATAGCCACACTTCCACCACTGGCATCAAGTTACTATTACTTTATATATAGACTTTATTTTAAGCTGTTAGGTGTTTACAGACACAAACATTTGTTACTGAATATTAAGACTCCTATTTGATTTTGGCAAACACTCAGTACATAACAAAGAGCATTCTTTCTATTGCAAGAGTGCCTATTGTTTCATGAAAAAAACTCAATATTACACCTGAGAAACTCTAAACAATGACTCTGATATTCGCAATGCTGATGTTTAGAGTTATCTCATCTCTATATGGCTTCGCAACTATTTACTTAATCTTCTGTTGATGCTGGCTGAATTTCACAAACCAGTTCGTATACAGTTGTCTGTGGTGGTTGAGCAAATAACGGCATCATCTGTTGTAAGATATGTTGGTAAGCCTCACTGTGATTAGCTGTCATATCTTCTACATTTTCCCAAAAAATGACAGAGATACCTTTATCTGTACCTGGTTCTTGCAATAAGTATGCTCCCTTGAATCCTTCCTTATAGGTTAATACAGCTTCCTCATAAAGTTTTTTGGCAGTTTCAAATTTACCTGGCTTGAATTCTCCAATCACAACATGAGCAAACTGATGTCTGAGAAAATCTTGAAAATCCATATAAAATTTTACTCCGTGTCTGTGTGTCTATCATCATTGCTGGCAGATGAAATCTTGACTAATAAGTCTAGTGGCAAACACTTTAATTAAGATAGAATTCAGGTGTATTTGCTGTATATACAATACGACAAACGGCAACAAATATGATACGTAACTGCTAAAAAAATAATCAAAAATTAAGATTATTACTTGTAGAGAATTATCAGGACTGACGCAGGTGCAACACTCAACCTATCTTGTAGGGTGCGTCAGATGCCAAAGTTTTTTGAAAATAGCGAAAAACTCAAATCTGACGCACCTTATGAATGTGCCAGTTGCGTAAGTCCTAAATTCTAACTAAGGTTTATTCACAAGCAAAATTACAATACATCATCAATATATTCTATATATATCATTGATCAAGATTACATAGCTTGGGGAATAACAAGCATAGTTTGTAACAATTGCAACTCTAAATATAACAATATGTAAAAGTAATAAACCGTTGGAATGTTGTGGCTGTAATGTTAAGCGATGTTAGTGTCAGTTAGTTGACAGAATTTAAACAGACATCGGTGATTGAGGCGATCGCTAGATTCATAAAAATTAATTACCATAAATTTCCACCCGACTAGATCCGTAAAGGCATTAAATACGATAATCTCTTTAAAGAAGGAGTTTATCTATTTCTCAATTACCAATAGAATAATTGGCAATAGCCCTTAAACAGCATTACCATCCCACACTTTATATCAGTTGTACTTATCAACTCGGCTGACTGCCTAGTCAAAAGTTAAATCTCCTAAGTTTATTAATGGGCATAAATAGCTGTCTCCTGCCCCCTGACTCCTGAAAACTTGATTAGCTTAACCACAAGCTTAATCAAGAACAATTGTCTCACTGGCTCTTTCGCTCACTCGTGATGCTGCCAATAGGATAATGAAAACTGACGAATTAACTATGCCATTCAACGAGCGGCTCATCGACTTACCCAATCCATATCATGTCATCAATCGTTATCCGTTGACGATTGACTCTGATAGCTATGTAGCCGATGCCATTAGCTTAATGAATCAAAAAAGCACTAAAAATTGGCCTTTGACGCAGTTAAACTCGCGCCATTGGCATTTACAAAACACAAGTTGTATTTTAGTTGTAGACTCAGGGCAACTCTTAGGCATCTTCACAAAGCAGGATATAGTCAGACTGGCTGCATCAGGCATCAATTTCTCGGAAGTGAAAATGGCTCAAGTCATGACGCAGCCAGTGATCACGATGAAATTGTCCCAGTTTCAGAACCTCTTCACAGCCTTATCATTATTGCAACAGCATCAGATTGGGCATTTACCAATTGTGAACGATGAGGGGGAACTGCTAGGACTTGTCACTACCACCAGTTTGTTGCAAGGATTTAACCAGTTACAAATAGTCAGCATTGGTGAAGCTTTGCAAAAACCGCAAGATGAACTAAAGCAGCAAATCAAGATGGCGTTACACTGCCCAACTCACAGGCATTTTCAACTGGTAGAGGCTACACCAGAATTGGAATTATCCTATGAGTGTTTGCAACAAGAAATCATCGAGCGCCAAAAAGTTGAAGCAGCATTATTAGAAAGTGAGGCAAAATTTCGCCAATTTGCAGAAAACCATCAAGCCGTTATTTGGATAGAAAGCACTAGCTCTAGACAGTTATTGTATGTTAACCCAGCTTACGAAAAAGTTTGGGGACGCTCTTGTGAGAGTTTACGCAGCCATCCTGAGTCTTGGATGGAAGCTGTACACCCAGAAGATCGCGATCGCATTCAGGCAGAAGTAAAAAAATATATTCTTGGAGAGCCTACAGAGATAGAATACCGAATTGTGCGCCCTGATGGCTCAGTGCGTTGGATTTGGGATCGTTGTTTTCCCATGAGTAGCGAGGCAGGAAAAATTTACTGCTATGCTGGCATGGCTGAAGATATCACTGCGCGCAAGCAAGCGGAAGAATCACTGCGTCAAAGCGAGGAAAGATTGAGTTTAGCTCTGACAGCGGCCCGTATGGGGTTATTCGACTGGAATCTTGTGAGTAACGCTGCTATTTGGTCTGCTAACATGGGGCCACTGTATGGCTTACCCTGTGGGACTCCGTGTCCGAGCCTGGAAGAGTTTATTAATTTAGTACATTCAGAAGACAGACAACTTTTCATTCAAGCTGTTCAGCAAAGTATCGAGCAGAAGCAAGAATTTGCTATTGAATATCGAGTTGTCTGGCCTGATGGTAGCATCCACTGGTTAAGCAGCAAAGCCGTAACTTACTGTGACAAACTCGGTAAGCCGATCAGAATGGTAGGCACAACCAGAGACATCAATGATCGCAAACAAGCAGAAATTGCCCTACGAGACAGTGAAGAACGTTATCGTTCCGTAGTCACAGCCCTACAAGAGGGTGTAGTGCTAAATGATCGGCAGGGGAAAATCATCGCTTGTAATGCCAGTGCAGAGAAGATTTTAGGACTATCTCAACACCAGATTTTGGGGCGTGTATGTGGTGATGGTTCGTGGCATACCATTTATGAAGACGGTTCCCCCTTCCCTGAAGAAGAACATCCCGCAGTGGTGACATTACATACAGGCAAACCCTGCACAAATGTAGTCATGGGGGTTCACAAGCCCAACGGACAAATCAGTTGGATTGCAATTAATTCCCAACCCCTAGTGCGGGAAAATGAAACCAGTCCTTATGCAGTCGTTACTTCCTTTTCCGACATCAGCGATCGCAAACAAGCTGAACAAAAAATTCGTGAGCAAGCTGCCCTACTAGATATTGCTACTGATGCTATTTTTGTCAAAGACTTAAAAAACCAGATTTTATTCTGGAATCAAGGTGCAGAGCGACTGTATGGTTGGTCAGCCCAGGAGGTAATAAGTAAAAATACCCAAGAGTTATTGAGTCATAAGTTACAAGTAGCTCCAGTTGATGCAGAGGCTCTCAAAATTGTGCTGCAAACTGGGATGTGGCATGGGGAACTAGAAAAAGTAACTAAATGCGGCAAAGACATTATCGTGGAAAGCCGTTGGACATTGATGCGCGACGCAGCCGGTCAACCTAAATCGATTTTGATTGTAGACACCGACATCACTCAGAAAAAACAACTCGAAGAGCAGTTTTTTCGCGCTCAACGCTTAGAAAGCTTAGGCACACTAGCTGGCGGTATTGCCCACGACCTCAATAATATCTTGACACCGATTATGGTATCATCTCAACTCCTCAAAACTAGAATTCAGGAGAATCCAGAGCGATCGCAACAACTTATAGAGATTGTAGAAAACAACGCTAAACGCGGAGCCGCCTTAGTCAAGCAAGTATTATCCTTTGCGCGGGGATTCAAAGGAGAACGCACCATAGTGCAACTCAAACACCTGATTGCTGACATTATCTTAATTGGTAAACAGACCTTTCCTAAATCCATTGAATTTACTACCCACTTATCATCAGACTTATGGGCTGTCTCTGGTGATATTACACAGTTACATCAAGTCCTGATGAACTTGGTAGTTAATGCCCGTGATGCCATGCCTGACGGCGGTAACATCACCATCACAGCGAAAAATGTTTTTATTGATGAAGCCTATGCCAGCATGAATCTCAATGCCAAAGTCGGGCATTACATTCAGGTGAAAGTCCTAGATACAGGTGTGGGGATGCCACCCAAAATATTAGATAAAATTTTTGAGCCATTTTTCACGACAAAAGCCGTAGGTACAGGTACAGGATTAGGGTTGGCAACTGTATTGGGAATCACCAAAAGCCACGGTGGTTTTATCACTGTCTCCAGCAAAGTTGGTCAAGGTAGCCAATTCAAGCTATTCTTGCCAGCAGTACAAGCAACGCCAGATTTAAATACAGAGGAATTAGAAATACCTCAAGGTAATGGAGAACAGATTTTAGTTGTGGATGATGAACCACAAATTTGTGAAATTGTCAAGATGATTCTAGAAAATCACAACTACAAAATTCTCACAGCCTGTAATGGGATTGAAGCGATCGCACTTTATGCCCAACAAAAGCATCAAATCAGCGCCGTCCTCATGGATATGATGATGCCAGAAATGGATGGAGCCACCGCCATCCGCACCATGCAAATAATGAAGTCCAACGTGCAGATTATTGCTTCTAGCGGACTCAGTTCAACCGAAGGCTTAACAACAGCATCTGAGATGGGCGTACAGCAAGTTCTGCCTAAACCTTTTACTGCCAAGGAGTTATTACATAGTTTGCACAATGTATTCCACGGGGGGAAATAGGGAGCAGGGGATTGGGGATGGGGTAAAAATTTCTACACCAGTAAATATAGCTACACCTCCCGTAAAGTATACGAAAATCAAAGCAAATGACTATAAAAGCTAAAATAATTGCAAAATCAATATTTTTTCTAGTTGGTTATAGAGATGGAAATTACCAAATTGTCTAATGAAGGACAAGTAATTATTCCTGAAGAACTACGCAAAGCTCACGGTTGGGAAGTTGGACAGGAACTAATACTCATTGCAATCGGTGATGGGATTCTTTTAAAACCCAAAAAACCTTTTCCTGAAACCACTTTGGATGATGTTGCGGGTTGTTTGAAATATCAAGGGATTCCCAAAACTCTTGAAGATATGGATGACGCTATTTGCCAAGGAGTCAAGGAGTCTTGGTATGATCGCAGTTGATACGAACATTATTGTACGGCTGTTGACTCAAGACGATGAAGTACAGTACCAGAAAAGTCTAGAAATTTTGCATAATCAACGCGATGTGCAAACTTATTTTTGAAACCCCTCTCCAAACCTCTCCCCTGCAAGGAGAGAGGCTTTTATTCTTGCTCCCCTTCCCTTGTAGGGAAGGGGTTGGGGGTTAGGTTTGAGAGAAAGTTGCACATGGCGTTAATCATCAAATTTTCATACCAGATACAGTCATTCTGGAAACGGAATGGGTACTCAGGTTTGCCTATAAATTTACACCAGAACAAATATGTGTAGCATTGCAGAAACTTTTTGGTTTAGTAAATGTTCACTTGAGCGATGCCAATTTAATTGCTCAAATATTGCAATGGTATGAGGCAGGTTTAGACTTCGCAGATGCGTTTCATCTCGCCCAAGCTCAGAATTACACGCATCTTTACACTTTTGATGAGAAATTTGTCAAACGAGCCAAAGGACTAACAAACTGCGAAGTCAAAGTACCATAATTCCAGTTTTCAAGTTTTCTCACCTATATAAATACCCAAGGAACGCGCACATTGGACTAAATAGCCATGAGGATCTACGTGTAAGGGACTCAGAGCTACAGCCTCTTGAATGGGAACAGAGACAACTTGCCCATTTTGCCAAGCTAACATTTGACCATACTTGCCTTGAGCAACTAAATCAACGGCTACTTTACCAAAAACTGTTGCTGTGAGGCGATCTAAAGCTGATGGTATACCACCACGCTGAATATGCCCTAAAACCGAAACCCTCGTATCAATCATATCGCCACTGCATAGGGCAATTTGTTCGGCAATATATTGACCTTTGCCGCATTTGAGGGCGGGGGGAGTGGGGGATGGGGGGGATGAGGGGGATGGGGGAGATGGGGGAGATGGGGGAGATGGGGGAGATGGGGGAGATGAGGTCGCTTCTCGCAAATTGCAGATATCTTCCATGCACAACTTTGCACCTTCGGCAACAACAACGATCGCAAATTTACGCCGCCAGCGATCGCGCAGTTCGGCTATATGTTGACATAATCCTTTAATTGTGTATGCTAGTTCTGGAATTAAAATCACATCTGCACCCCCAGCTATACCAGCGTGGAGTGCTAAATGACCGGCGGTGCGTCCCATAACTTCTATAATCATCACGCGATCGTGACTAGCGGCTGTAAAGGTGAGACGATTGATCGCATCAACAATCGTATTCACAGCCGTATCAAAACCAACTGCTCGTTCTGTGAGGGCGACATCATTATCGATGGTTTTGGGAATAGCAACTAAATTCCAATTACCCTTTTGAGCCAGTTCATTGATAATGCCCAAACTCCCATCGCCACCAATCGCAATCAACGCATCCAAATTTAGTGCCTCATAACTGGCGAGCATCTCATCTACACGATTTAAGGTATCTCCTTTATTAATCGTCCCTAAAATCGTCCCACCCATATTGAGCAAGGGATCAATACCGCGCAAATCCCAGCCGTGGAGATTGAGAGCGATCGTTTGACGCTCCAGTAAACCTTGGGTGGCGTAGGGAATACCTAAAACTTCCCAATCATAAGTAAGTGTTGCATGGCTAACAACAGCTCGAATCACACAATTGAGTCCGGGACAGTCGCCGCCACTGGTGAGAATGCCAATTCTTTTACGCATATAAATGAGGGAGTGGGGAGTGGGGAGTGGGGAGTGGGGGAGGTGGGGGAGGCAGGGGAGGCAGGGGGAGCAGGGGGAGAACAATCTCATTCCCTCTATGCCTAGAACACCAATTCAGTATTCCTAGAAGAACCCCTCCCCCAGCCCCTCCCCTGCAAGGAGAGGGGAGTTTTGCTCCCCCTTCCCTACTAGGGAAGGGGGTTGGGGGGTTAGGTTTTCCATTACTGAATCGATGCTCTAGTCCCCAGTCCCCAGTCCCTCATCCGTGATAATGAGATGGTTCGTAAATCCTGCCCCATTCGGCTTTGTAAGTTTGCAATGCTCGCATATATTGAGCGCGTTCAAAGGCGCTGGGGTTAGGACAGTTTTTCTGGCTCATGCTGCCTTGCAACTGTTGTAAGGATTCGTACTCGTGCTTTTCCATCCATTGGCACATTTCCTGTTCTATACATCGCAAATGATTAATGCCATGTCGTAATAACACGGAACATAGCATGGTGATGTTTGCGCCAGCCATCAGCATTTTTAAAACATCATGGGCGTTATGAATGCCACTGGTAGCGGCTAAGTCAGCATTGATGCGATCGTAAAGGATGGCAATCCAGCGCAAAGGTAAACGTAGGGCTTGGGGTGTACTTAATAGTACATGGGGTTCTACCTCTAGAGTTTCTATGTTAATATCTGGCTGATAAAAGCGGTTAAACAGCACTAAAGCATCAGCGCCAGCATCATCTAAACGCTTCGCCATGTTTGCCATATTAGTAAAATAAGGACTAAGCTTCACTGATACGGGAATTGCTACGGCGGCTTTGACTACCTTGAACATATTGATATAGTTCTGTTCTATCTGCTCGCTCGTGATTTCTAGGTTGGTTTGCACAGAGTAAATGTTTAATTCCAGCCCTGATGCTCCTGCCTGCTCAATCATTCTGGCGTAGTCAGTCCAGCCATCTAATGACACACCGTTGAGGCTGGCAATGATGGGAATTTTGACTTTTTGTTTGGCTTTGTAAATTAAATCCAGGTATTCGTCGGGGCCAAGACGAAAGTTTTCCGGTTCGGGAAAATAGGTTAAAGACTCAGGAAAACTTTCTGTACCATAGGTCAGATGATGATGCAGTTCATGACTTTCCATAGTCAACTGTTCTTCAAACAGTGAAGGAAGTACAATCGCTCCTGCACCTGCGTCTTCCATCCAGACAATATTATCAATGTCTGCCGATAGGGGAGATGCTGACGGCACAAGTGGCGATCGCAATTTCATCCCCATATATGTAGTTGTTAAGTCCATTTATATCTTATCCTTTATGTAAAAATACTTAAAAATGGGCAAAATTAAGGGTTGTAGGTATAACAACCCTTATACTCCTACACCCTGTGAATTTGATACATCTTTACCGTTTGATGTATTGTGAGTACCATTTGTTACTGTTCGTGCTGCCAAGTATTGGTACATCCGCCACCGGGCGTTTACATCATGTTGGGCTTCTTGAAGTAACTGCTTCGCTGTCTCTGGGTTAATTTTGGTTAACATCTTGAAGCGGTTTTCTAGATACATCGATTCCTCAATCGGGAGTTTCGGTGTACGGGAGTCTAGTTGTAGAGGATTTTTACCTTGCTTCACTAAGTCGGGGTGATAGCGATACAGTAACCATCTACCAGAATCAACGGCGGCTTTTTGATTCTGCATGGCTGTACTGATATTGATACCGTGAGCTATGCAATGACTGTAGGCAATAATTAGAGAAGGCCCATCATAGGCTTCAGCTTCTAAAAATGCTTTTAGGGTATGTTCATCTCGTGCGCCCATCGCTACACTCGCCACGTAAACATTACCGTAGGTCATGGCTATTAAACCCAAGTCTTTTTTCACCGCAGGTTTACCGCCAGCCGCAAATTTAGCGACAGCCCCCTTGGGTGTAGATTTGGACATTTGTCCGCCAGTATTAGAATATACCTCAGTGTCGAGAACGAGAATATTCACGTTGCGACCACTGGCCATGACGTGATCTAATCCCCCAAAACCGATATCATAAGCCCAACCGTCACCACCGATAATCCACACACTCTTTTTCACTAAGTAATCGGCAAGACTTAAAAGTTGTTGTGCTTTGGGGTTATCGCTAACAATTGTGGCTAACCGTTGTTTAAGAATTTTAACGCGATCGCGTTGTTCCCAAATATCTGCCTCTCTTTGAGACACTTCGTGAACATCTTTTTGGTGACAATTGAGGATATCTTCAACTAATTCTGTACCAACCTCCGTAGCCAACTGTTGCAGTAATTCCACTGCAAATTCCGTTTGTTTATCTATAGAGATACGGAAACCCAAGCCAAATTCGGCGTTATCTTCAAATAAACTATTAGACCAAGCCGGGCCTCGTCCTTCAGCGTTGAATGTCCAGGGGGTGGTGGGTAAATTGCCGCCGTAGATGGAAGAACAACCGGTGGCGTTAGCAACAATCATGCGATCGCCGAACAATTGTGTGGCTAACTTAATATAGGGTGTCTCACCACAACCCGCACAAGCCCCAGAGAATTCAAACAACGGTTCTTGCATCTGTTGCTGATTAATATGATTCAGCTTCAAATCCCGTCTGTCAGGGTTAGGCAGACTCAAGAAGAAATCCCAATTTTCCCGCTCTGCATCCCGCAGTGGTAATTGTGGTTCCATATTAATAGCTTTCTTCCGTGGTTCTGCCTTATTCTTCGCCGGGCAGACATCCACACAAATACCGCAACCAGTACAATCTTCGGCTGCTACTTGGATAGTGAATTTCAAATCATGCCAATCATGATCTTTCGCATTGGCACTCTTAAAGGTGGGTGGGGCATTTTCTAATTGTTCTGGTTCATAAACCTTACTGCGGATCACACTGTGGGGGCAAACCATCACACACTTACCGCATTGAATGCAGACATTAGTATCCCAAACCGGAATTTCTTGGGCAATATTGCGTTTTTCCCATTTCGCCGTACCTGTAGGATATGTCCCATCAACAGGTAAAGCACTCACAGGTAACTCATCCCCTGCACGAGCAATCATTTTACCCAGCACATCACGGACAAAAGATGGAGCTGTTTCGGGGACTGGGGATTGGGGACTGGGGACTGGGGATTGGGAAGATTCAGGCTGAATTTCTAGTTCATAGAGGTTTTCCAAGGTAGAATCAACCGCCTGGATATTCATCTGGACGATTTGCTCGCCTTTTTTACCGTATGTCTTGCGGATTGATTTCTTAATTTCCTCAATGGCTTCTGCTCTGGGCAATACACCAGACAGGGCAAAGAAACAGACTTGCATGACTGTGTTAATTCTGTTGCCCATCCCTGCGTCATGGGCTACTTTGTAGGCGTTAATCCCATAAACTTTGAGTTGTTTCTCTTGAATTTGAGCTTTGATAGCATCCGGTAGCTGTTGCCAAACTTCTTCTTTGTCGTAGGGAGCATTTAATAACAAAGTGCCGCCCGGTACAATGTCCCGCAGGATGGGGAATTTTTCTAGAAATTCCCATTGATGACAAGCGACAAAGTTAGCTTTGGTGATTAAATATGTCGAACGGATGGGTTGGGAACCAAAGCGGAGGTGTGAAACGGTGACAGAACCAGATTTTTTCGAGTCGTAAACAAAGTAGCCTTGGGCATAATTGCTAGTTTCTTCCCCAATAATCTTAATGGAGTTTTTATTCGCGCCCACCGTCCCATCAGAACCTAAGCCGTAGAAGATGGCTCTAACTATATTGTCCGGTTCAATGCTGAAATTAGGGTCATAATCTAAGCTACTGTAGGTGACATCATCATTAATGCCGATGGTGAAATGATTTTTCGGTGTAGCTTGGGCTAAGTTATCAAAAATACCCTTCACCATTGCTGGTGTAAATTCTTTTGATGATAAGCCATAACGACCACCAACAACTTTGGGGACTGGGGATTGGGGAGTGGGGAGTAGTGGGGAATTATTTCTAGTTACCCATGCTTCATGCAACGCTGTGACTACATCTAAATACAACGGTTCACCCGATGCGCCTGGTTCTTTGGTACGGTCTAAAACGGCGATGCTGCGAATTGTGGCTGGTAAAGCGGCGAGGAATCTTTGGTTATCAAAGGGGCGATATAAGCGCACTTTTAATACACCGACCTTTTCCCCTTGTGCATTGAGATAGTCTACGGTTTCATGGACTGTCTCACAACCAGAACTCATGAGGACTATGACGCGTTCGGCTGCGGGGTTGCCGTGATATTCAAATAGTTGATATTGTCTTCCAGTCAGTTGAGCGAATTCGTCCATCACTTTTTGGGTGATGTCTGGACAAGCTAAATAATAGGGATTAACGGTTTCTCTAGCTTGAAAATAGACATCAGGGTTTTGGGCTGTGCCACGTAACACGGGCTTATCTGGGGTGAGAGCGCGTGAACGATGGGCAATGACTAATTCTTGAGGGATGAATGCTTGTAAGTCTGAGTCTGTTAATAGTTCAACTTTATTAACTTCATGGGAAGTACGGAAACCGTCAAAAAAGTGTAAGAAAGGTATCCGTGATTCTAAGGTTGCTTTTGTAGAAATTAACGCAAAATCTAGGGCTTCTTGGACAGAAGCTGCACATAACATAGCAAAACCAGTACCACGGCAAGCCATAACATCACTATGGTCGCCGAAAATCGAGAGGGCTTGAGCCGCTAGCGATCGCGCCGCAATATGAAATACTGTAGGTGTAAGTTCGCCGGCAATCTTATACATATTTGGGATCATCAGCAATAATCCCTGAGATGCCGTAAATGTCGTCGTCAGTGAGCCAGTTTGCAAAGCACCGTGTACTGCACCAGCAACCCCGCCCTCGCTTTGCATCTGTACTACTGTTGGTATACTCCCCCAAATATTAGGTTTGCCTTCGCTAGCCCAAGCATCTGACCATTCTGCCATCGGAGAAGACGGCGTAATCGGATAAATGGCGATAACTTCATTCAGTCGATAAACAACTTGGGCAACCGCCTCATTGCCGTCTATAGTTGCAAAGTTTCTCTTGTTCATCTTCTTGGCCTTTGAGAGTTGCTGAAATCTGCCTATGGCTACAAACTCGTTGAGATCAGCTTTGGTAAATCAATGAATTATGACGGTCTGTGCCGCTTGTGAATGTGAATCAAATCACATGAGTCTCTAACTAGAAGTTAAAAGGAAAACTTGAGGAAGTTGTGAAGATTGGGGATTGGGGACTGGGGACTGGGGACTAGGGACTAGGGACTAGGGACTAGGCATAGGGTATGAGATTGTTCTCCCCTGCCTCCCCTGCCTCCCCTGCCTCCCCTGCTCCCCCATCTCCCCCATCTCCCTAATAATTGGGCTAAAAAATTTTTCCCATAACAATGATTTCCTCACAACTTCCTCAAATTGTTCTCATAAGTTTAAAAGTGTAGAAAGTGCCAGCATTAGTTGGACAATCTCACTGACTGGCTTCACAATTCATTTGCTACAACAATGCTTGGTTAAATATCTATCTAGGTATTGCCGTACTTCAGACTAGATGTTTTTTACAGATAAGCTATTTTTGTAGTTGAAAAAGTTGTAGAAGTCAGCCATGAAAATCCAATATCGCTACTGGGTTCATCAAAAAGCGATGCTGGCTTTATCTCACTATTATTTTTGTTGTCAGAATACAAAACTTACTAGCATTTTCTACCCATATCTTCAATGTCCAATAAAAAATATTCAAACAGGATATTGGTAGCAATATGGCATTTTTTAAATCAACGGCTTGTTGCTACCGAAACCGTTTTCAATCCGGTAAGATTTTGGCACATTTACCAAAATCGGCAGATATTAGAGGAGTGTTGGCATTATGACATAATTCAATCTCTAGAAAAATGTTGGAATATTCCAGAAATACAGTTATCAGATAACTGTTTACCCTCAGAAAATGATTCTCACTCAATCGGTGTTTAAAATCAAACTTATCAGGAGCAAAATTTATGACTACTTCTAATAATTTCCGTCAAAAAATCCAAACAATTCCCAACCTAGGTATGCAAGTAATTAACTATATCTCAGGTGCAGTCGCAAGAATTTTTGGTGTAAGAGATGATGACTATCCCGCAACAGGAGTTCAACCTTATGAGGGTGAGCCTGCTAAAAAACAAGATTTTTGAATAGGTATCAGCAACAACTTACAGCAGGGCAAATGGAACAGGTGACAGGGAACAGTGTTGAAACTCTCTTAATATATGTTTTTGTTCTTAAAACTTGTATCTAATTTACTCGCAATCTACTGTAGGTTACTGAAAGTACAACTTGGTAGTGAGAATTCAGGAGATAGGATAACTAAACATTTCATTCATCAAATAAATATTTTTGTGTGGGTGCTAATTCCTTCATCCTGAATTCTGACTATTGGAGTTATCTATAAACCTGATAACTCACGATTAGCAAGGTGGTGATATGGATATCGTCAGAAAAATTAACAATGAATTAGCCATCGCCGGACAAATTACCCCAGATCAATTTTCACAAATAATTGCTGATGGTTATAAGTCGGTAATGAATCTGCGATCGCCTGATGAAAAGAATGTATTAGATGATGAAAAACAGAAGCTAGAATTCTTAGGACTACGCTATATCAATTTTCCTATCAAAGTCGAAGATATTAACCATCAAACCACACTCCAGGTCTTAAAAACAATCCATGAATTACCCAAACCTGCTTTGATTCATTGTGACGATTCTATCCGTTCAGCAGTCATAGCACTGTTATATATTGCGACGAAACAAGGTATTACCTTTGAAAAGGCAATTGAACTAACTGTTAATTTGGGTTTGATATAATTCAATAAATGCAGATTTTTATAAAACATTTAATAACTTTATAACATTCATCTTTTTACCAGATTACTCTACACATTCTCCAGCCTGCCTTACAACTTGTGTATTTAGTTTAAATAACAAAAATATAGTCAGATAATTGCTGTATTGGAAACAGCCATAACTTGTAACCATCCAGCAGCAACTGCTTGTAAGACAAATTATGAACCTGGAAAACCTAAAACTGTTGTTTCATTGTATACAGCTTGGGGTATGAGAACCTGACCTAACAATTCGCAATTCGCAATGGACTAACGTCCATTGGTAATTGCGAATTGGAAATGACTGATCATATTTTTTCAGAACTCAATAATAGTTATATATCTGCAACCTCAAGCCTCACCCTGACTTTTCACGGGATGTGGAAAAGTCAGAGGGTGTAGGGTAGGGTGTAGGGATAACTTGATAAACTTATGGGAGACTCAAAAATTCTTTTTGAGCAATTTCTGACTGACTTAACCCTTGGTTATAAGCTAGTTCAATGACTTGGCGTTGCTTTTCGGGTAGTTGCGCTAAAGCATTGTAAATTCGCCCGGAACGCTCTGCAAAACTTGCCTGTTCAACAGGCGTTGGCTCTAGTGTTGCTTCATTCGTCATTGTTTGTCCCCATTTTTCCACAAGTTTGAGTTGTCTAGTCCGAGCGCGTAGCTTATCAATTGCCCGCGATCGCGTGAGTGTCACTAGATAGCGCACAAAAAAGCGACAATCAGGATTACTAGATGCTTTGCGCCACAGTGTCAGAAAAATTTCCTGGGTTAAATCTTCGGCTTCTTGGGAGTTAGCCAAAATTTTCAAAGCTAATCCATAAACTAAGCGACCATGACGCTGGAACAACACACTTAATGCCGCAGAATCACCATTTTTGAGTGCTACAAATAAAGCTTCATCGGTCACATCGGCAGCTAAGAAGAAATTTGACTGGGGTAGTTTAGGCTCCATGTGATTTTTGAACCATGTCTAAACTAATACAGTCACCAGTTAAAGATAAATTTTGTGCCATTACCTCACTCCACAACTAAATCAAGAGATATTTCCTCTTCACTGCCATCTATATTTAGATGACGACTGATGTTATGGAATTGGATTGGATGCTGGCTGTAAATATGGCATTTTTTAAAAAACTTAATAATTAATGGCGATGTTTTGGTCAAGAGCAAATACGTAATATCAAGTGGAGTCTTTAGACCCCGCAGCCAGAAATTATTTTGGGGATAACCAATCATCATCTTTCGCAGCTCACCCATTGAGTGAACTTCATGACCAAAAATAACTGCTAAGTAGCTCAGTGTTAAAAATTATCGCTATGGCAAGGCAGGAGGTAGGAGGCAGGAGGGAAGAGGGTTTGAGCCTAGTTTATTTTTCTTAACATAGTTGTGTTTTTTCCCACCGACTTACTTAATACTTGGCAGAAGACAGTCTTGGCTGATTCACAGACAACAATAAAAAAATTTCTGGAAACCTTAAATCCGATTTTGATGCTCGTTCGTCTTATAAACAGATGCACACAATTTACACTTTGAATTTCCCAGCTTAGAGAAAGATTGCGCCTGCATCATTAAAAATAACTCAGAAATGGGTTGAATACCAATCAAGATTTATACCACTAGGAAGAATTTTATGCACAAGCACGCAAATTTCTTACTCAAAATTTGTTTGAGCAGTTTAGTTTTGACTGCATCCATGCTAGCAATCAACTCCGCTAGTATTTCTGCAACTGAAGCTCAATCATCAATTACCAAGTCTGTCCATAAAAATGCCTATGCAGGTAAAAAAGCCAATTCTGTAGGCGGGCCTCTAGCGAAAGAACTTCAAGGTAAACCAGTTGTAGTGGATGTATTTGCGACTTGGTGCGCTGGCTGCAAGAATATTGCTCCCACCCTATCGCAATTGAAACAGCAATATTCCGGTAAGGTGAATTTTGTGGTCTTGGATGTAACTGATCAAGCCAAGCTCAAACAAACCAAAGCAATGGCACAAAGATTAGGTTTGGGTAAATTTCTAGAGGCTAATAAGAGTCAAACAAGCACAGTTGCGATCGTTGATCCGGCTACTGGTGAAATTTTAGCCCTATACAAAAATAATCCCAATAAGGCTGACTACACGAAGATCCTCGAAACCGCTTTGGCGAACAAGTAGTTCAATTGTGGCTTTGTCTCTATCTTCAGGGGCAAAGCTAGCTTTTGATGGTTGCAAACGCTGGCTCAGTTCTCAGGAGTCCTTTTCAATTTCAGGAAATCCAACAGCTAATAAGAGTCAAACAAGTACAGTAGCGATTATTAATCCTGCTACTGGCAAGATTTTAACAATGTTCAAAAATAATCCCAACAAGGCTGAATACACCAAAATACTCGACTCTGCTTTGGCAAATATTTAGTCTCCATCTTTTCATCAGCTTAAGGCTAATTTTATGAAACCAATATCTCAGTTATCAACTGAGCAACCCTCTTCTCGCCGTTCTAAAGTCTCGAAGAAATGGTTAGTTTACGGTGGCTTGGGATTGCTTTCCCTCGTTATAGTTTTGACTTTGGGGCCTGTAATCAGTCACCCGATTGAACGGGTGATTTCCATTGTGGAAAACCGTTATCAACAGTGGTTTGACCAACAGGACACGGCAAATCCCTTGGTGTTGTTACCTTTGGCGTTTATCGGTGGGGTGCTGGCTAGTGTATCCCCTTGTATCTTGGCACTTTTACCAGTCAATCTCAGTTACATCGGTACACTGAAAATTAAATCCCGTTGGGACGCTTTTAGTAAGGCTGGCTTGTTTGTGCTGGGAGCAGTGACGATTTTAAGTCTGTTTGGTTTAGTCTCATCTTTCGCCGGAGCGGTAATGGTAGATTACCGAGGCTATATCAATATAGTAGTCGGACTGATTATGGTTGTCATGGGTCTGTGGTTGATGGGGGTGGTAAAGTTGCCCCTACCGCAGATGAATGTAAATGTCCCCCAGGCTGGCCCTTATGGGGTGGGGTTGACTTTTGCTTTGGTAAGTTCTCCTTGTGCCAGTCCGGTGCTATTTGCGGTGTTGGCGGCTGCGGCAGCAACAGGTTCCCAGGTATTGGGAACGTTGACGATGGTTAGCTATGCACTTGGTTATACTAGCCTGATTTTCCTGGCGAGTTTATTTACGGGACTGGCGAAACAGAGTAACAAGTTGTTGAAGCATTCTGAGGGAATTATCCGCTTTGGTAGTGTCGCGTTAATTTTGACTGGAGCATATTACCTATTTACTGGTACTCAATGGTTCGTGGGAGGTTAATCCTGGTTGAGGATCTGGTGAAAATTCAAGATACACAAACAGGCGCAGTTGCTGATTTAAATTTAAGCGGATTATTCATTGAACTTGCGCGATCGCACCCAAGCTGTACTGCTTGCTAGTTCCTTCCTGCCTTTTATACAAACGTCTTCCCCACTACCAAAAATACTTGTTCAACTTGCGCTCTGGGAAACTGTCCAATATTGGCGGCTTTTTACAGACATTGCACAAAAAGTAATATGCCATTGCATAAAACAGCCGAAATGGAATGAATAAAGATTAGCGTTCTCAAGAAAGTTTTCTATTCATCCAGTTTGGCAAGATATATGTCTAATTCTTATGATTCCCAATTGAGACTAATTGTTGCCGAAGCAGTTAGTTGCATCTATCAAAATATGGATAATTCAGTTCCTTTTATGGCACAACACTCGGCCGAATGGATGCAGCAACTGTCGGGAACGTCTCGAATGGAAGACTATTTCTTGCATCCGATCGCCTTTCCCATGTTTCTGCTACCTTGGTGGGTGGAGAAAACGCTGCAACCCTCTCCTGATGCAACTTTGCAAAGGGCGATCGCTTACTCCACAGCTAACGGTTATTATTACATCCGGCTGATTGATAACTTAATGGATGGGGATACAGACGCATCACTAACACTGCTACCAACTTTGAATTTCTTTCACAGCCAATTTCAACACAGCTATTACAATTATTTCCCCTCAGATCACCCCTTTTGGCATTTATTTCATCAGGTTTGGTGGCGTTCTGGTGAATCAGCAATGGAAGATGCTTACCAAACAGACATTGATTTGACTCGATTTCAGGAAATCGCTGCCCAAAAAGTCTGCGCTGCCAAGATTCCGATTGCCGCAGTTTGTTACTACCATCAGCAACCCGAACTAATTCAACCTTGGTCAAATTTTGTGGATTTGCTGGGATGCTGGCATCAAATGACTAATGATCTCTTCGATTGGATTAAGGATTCCACCCATCACAGCCAAACCTATGTCTTGTGTGAAGCAGCACGTCAGAAACTACCCCAGGAATCGCTAACTATGTGGATGATGCGCTATGGCTTTAATTGGGCTTGCGATTTACTCCAAAGTTGGATGGCAGAACTGCAACAACAAGCGATCGCCTTAAATAGTCCTGATTTAAGCCAGTATCTCATCCAGCGTGAGCAAATGTTTCTGCGTAAACGGAACGAAGTAATCGCAGGATTCACAGGTATGAACAAGTTAATCAATGTTCTGGGGTAAAAATCATGACTACTTTGACAAAAGTTACACCCCAAACATCACATCTATTTGATTTAGCACAACAGTATTTTGATGAATTAAAGCAGGAATGCGCTGCACACGGTATTAGAATTAATACCGCCACTCGGTTACACCCAACAACAGGGTTTTTATCCTACTACGATTTACAGGAAAAGCAAATTTATCTGTCCTTACCGGATCACGTTTCTTCAGTCACCAAACTGCAACAGATTCTAGCGCGATCGCTTTATGGTTTCCAAAGCAACGAGGAACATTACAACTTAATTCGCCTATTACTACCTCATACAATCGCTCACGAACTAGCTCACGCTTTGCGCCATGACTACGGTTTATTTAGTCATCATCTCTGGCATGAAGAACAACTAGCCAATCAACTAGGAACAATTGCCCTCAGACACTATCGTTCACAGGCTGAACAACAGCAATTACTGAGTTTGTTAGCACAAGTCATTGCCCATCTGTCAACAAAATTTAATCAACAAGATGCCATCAATACCTATCGGAATTTTTGGCAGGGGTTGCGAATTCACAAACAAATCAGCGATCGCCTTTGGCAGCAACTACAACTGCATCCCCAGTTGTTCAACCTTGAGCCAACAGAGTTATTCCTTCGTGGTTTTGAAATGAGTGATGAAATCATCGCTCGACTTGAAAAAAGAACAGCAGGCATTAATCAAATTAACGCTCAGTATGCAGCTAACCAACTGCAATATATTTACTATCAAGTTAACTGGATGTATTTAGACTTAAAAAACTCAGAAAGCTTTGATATAGAAGATTTTGCTCAACAACATCTCAATTTGTCAAGTATTTTGCAATCTGCTTAAAGGAGGCAGAAGGCAGAAGATTTTACTTATTTTTTGAATTTTGAATTCCTAAAGGGAGAGTTTTGGCTGCAATGCTTCAGATATGTAATTTACCAGAACAACTAACAATTTTGCCGCATCAAATTGCATTATCCGGTAGCGATTGGACTTTGTGGCGATCAGTTTGTCTCCGAGGAGCAGGATTTCCGACTGATTGGTTGTTATCTCTAGAAATTAGTACCTGTAACGCATTAGCAGAAGAACTGTTGCAATTACAGCAAAAAGTAGCTCAAGCCCGATTGATGGCAATACGCTCTTTAGCAGATGAGTATGCAAAACTGGATCGAGTGGAGCAGCGACGACTGGGCAAAGTTCTCCAGCATTTACGACAGAACCAAATACCAGATTTCGATCACCATGCTGTTAATCATTTGCAATCAGCCTGGTTAGAAATGGTGAATACCCAAACCAGACTCAATGCAGCTTTATCAAATGCTTGGGAGCAGAATTATCGGCAATTACAAACTATCTTTGCTGAACCTCAGTTACAGACAGCATTACTGTGGCAGAATCCGGTTTTTGCTCGCCACATCCAATCTCTGTTAGAAAAACCAGTTTCTACCCTCAAGAGTTCTGTATGGCAAAATATCCTCACTTTAGCTAGATATTTACAACGTTACTGTGCCAAAAATGAATCAATTGGTTTTTTTGGCCCTGTAGGTTGGGGCAGATTGACTACAACAGAAACAGCAATCGAGTTTACCCCCGGCTCTGAACTGTTGGCTCATCGACAAGTATATCTAGAAGGTTGGGCGATTAATGCTCTAGCCCAAACTCTCAGCCAGGATTTATGTCTGCGTCCTTGGTTAGCCCCTAGCCGATTACCTAATGTAGAGTTGCAAGGTGATAAACTTTATTTACCTGCGATCGCGGCTTTAGTTCGCCAAGGTAAGCTCCCTGCGACTGTGCCGAGTTTAATACCACTTTCGCCAGCACAAATACAGATATTACAACTATGTGATGGTCAACAAACAGCTTTGAGTATTGCTCATCACCTCAGACAAAATTCAGCTGAGATGTTTGCTGATGAGACTACCGTTTATACCCAAATAGAAAAACTCTGCCAATTAGGTGCTTTGCGTTGGACTTTAGAAGTGCCAATGAGTCAGCACCCAGAGAAATTGTTGCGAGAGAAATTATCTCAAATTGGCGATCGCAATTTACAAGCATCTGCTCTTGCTACCCTCGACGCACTAGAAACCGCCAGAGATCAAGTTATTCTAGCCGCCGATGATCCTGAAAGACTCAATCAAGCATTAGTCAATCTAGAAGCTACATTCACTAAATTTACTAATCAAGCACCAACTCGTGCGGCTGGTAAAACCTACGCCGGCAGGACAATTGTTTACGAAGACTGTCGTCGAGATATCAAATTAACTTTAGGGACAGATTTTTTAGAGAAATTAGGCTCACCTTTGGATTTGCTGTTAACCAGTACACGCTGGTACACTCACCAAATTGCTCATAATTATCAAGCTGTATTTGAGGAGATTTACGAGGAACTGAAATCAAAATTCGGCAATGCAGAAGTAGATTTTTACAGCTTTTCCCTTCAAGCTTTACCTTGGCTGCGTGATGATCACAACCCAGCTATTACTTCAGTTCGCACTAGCTTACAAAAATTTTGGAGTGAAATCTTATCTGTCCCCCCAGAACAGCGACAAGTTAACTACCGCGCCGCAGAGTTAAAATCAGCTGTAGATCATGCTTTTACAGCCCCTCATCCTGGTTGGGAATTAGCCCGCTATCGCTCACCAGATATTATGATTGCAGCTGACAGTGTGACTGCCATCAATCAGGGTGATTATCAGCTAATTTTGGGAGAATTACATCTATTCAATACTCTCTCTCGTGCTGTATTTGTAGCATCCCATCCCCACCCCAATGAGTTACTCACAGCCAGAACACAAGATATTCCAGTACCAACACTAACCCCCTTACCTTCCACAAATTGGAATACTCAGCGTTTTTCTATGGATCTGGTTGCGCCTCAAGATATTCGCTTCGCCTATGAAGCTGGACACTCTGGTGTACCTGATGCTCAAACTGTAACTATGGCTGAATTAGTGGTAGTGAAGACAGCCGCAGGGTTGCAAATTCAAACTAGCGATCAACGCTTTTGTTTACCAATTATAGAATTTTTTGGACATAATCTGTCTAATTTATGTATATCTTTCCCCTCAATTTTACCTCCAGCTAATCACACACCCAGAATCACAATTGATCAACTGGTAGTAGTGCGAGAAACTTGGCGATTACAATTGCAGAATTTATCTTTTGCTCATCATAAAGACCACAGTGACAACTTTCTAGCTATTTGCCAAATGGTTAAAGATTATGAATTACCGCGTTTTGTCTTTGTGAAAGTTCCCGGTGAAGTTAAACCTTACTATATCGATTTTAATAGCCCAATTTACTGTGATTTACTTGCGAAAATTGCTCGTCAAGCTGCCAAGGCTTACCCTGAGCATGAACTTTGTTTTACAGAAATGTTGCCTAACTTTGACCAAATTTGGCTCACAGACACAACAGAGCAAAGATACACCAGTGAACTGCGTTTAGTAGCCTTAGATCCCAAATCTCCCACTGCTAACTACTAATTAAGTATTTCAGCGCAACAGCTTCCGCCTTCCCTGCAAGAGCTTCCGCCTTGACATTTCCGTGTTACGCGCAGTCTGCAAGAGCTTCCGCCTTGACGTTTCCGTGTTACGCGCAGTCTGCAAGAGCTTCCGCCTTGACGTTTCCGTGTTACGCGCAGGCTGCAAGAGCTTCCGCCTTGACGTTTCCGTGTTACGCGCAGTCTGCAAGAGCTTCCGCTTTGACGTAAATTGTCCCGCCTCGGAATTAATTCCGAGTCTTATAGCGTAAGTCCTCTCAAGAGGACTCCAAGAAAAATGCTATTGCCTTTCTTGATAAAACTTTCTCATCTAATTCGCATAAAAACTTACAAAATAGCAGATACATACTACAGCAATGATAATAATCATCACTATGTATGGTTAAACTACATACTCCTGAAAAATCTCTCTTCCAGTTTCTAGATATACCTGCTGCTAATGTCCAAAAATATTCATCTGCGATTGAGGATATCTACGAAAAACGCATTGATGGCATGATTATCAGAAATGTGTTTTCTCCTGAAACTCTATATTTGAATATGTTACAAAACTTTTGTGAATTGGTAGATATTTAAGTAATTCAAGTTTTATACCAATTCTTTATGAAGCTGCATATTATTCGATCCCCCCTAACCCCCCTTGAAAAAAGGGGGAACTAGAATCAAAGTCCCCTTTTTTAAGGAGGATCTAGATATGTGCAACTTCACATGAAATTGGTATTAGTAATCATTATTCACTTGCAGGAGAAAAAATCATGTTTGATTTGTCAGCAATTATTGGTCGCGTTATGTCTGATGAAAGTTTTGCTCAAAGGCTAGTGGAAAATCCTGAAGCTGCTTTACAAGAAGCAGGTTTAGAGCCAACACCAGAAATTGTAGAGGCACTGCAAGGTGTAGATTTACAGGCAATACAGCAATTAGCAGCCGCTTTTGGTGAAGATAAAGCTGCTTGAGCCAAACAATTTTGGATTTGAGATTTTGGCTTTTGGATTCAAATTGGCTGCGCTGAGGATGTTGTGGATGATAGAATATACGACCAATAGGCAAGCTTGGGTCACTGTAGAGGAATTTTTACTAGATTTACCGCCTAAACTAGGGCAGCGAGCCATGATTTTAAAAAACTGCTTGACTGTGCAGTATGGTGATACAGGTCATTTACGAGATATCCTCAACCGTGATGGTGATTATCCTTGGCTGTCATTGCCGATTTGCTTGTTGCAAGATTGGTCAGCTATTACTCAAAAGAGTTCTGTTGGCTTAGAAAAACATTTATTGCCTGCATCATTCTACATCTTTGCGGCTGTTTATCTCCAAGAACAGATTTCAGATCCAGCCAGTTTGTTTGAGAATGCAGATATGCCTCTGCTAGATGCTCTGCAACAGCAAGCAGTATTTCATTTCAGCCAAATTCTAGCTGAGGATAATTCTTTCTGGTCTGATTACCGATTATTATGGGCTGATTATCAGACGGCAGTAAAAGTCATCCAGCAACATCAGCAAGCACCTGTTGATTTTTCACCAGAATTATTACAACAGTATGCTGCCCAATTATCTCCAGCTAAGATACCAGTAATTGCGGCGGCGATCGCTATTCACCAAACTCCAAAAATCCCCAGTTTGCTGCAACTGCTGGACTATCTACACTACATTCACCAGATGCACCGGGACATTTTAGCTATTCGGCGGGATATCATGCGGGGTTGCTATACCTATCCCATTGTGCGCGTGATGCAGGCGGCTAACATTCCCCTATCAGCTCAACCATTGCCGGAGAAATTACTGGGTGCAATGGTACTCACAGGTGCAGTGGCCAAAATTTGTCGGGAATGTTTAGAGAAATTAGCTAGTGCAAGAGTTTTAGCCCAAAAACTGATGTTACCAAGTTGGGTGCAGTATTGCGATCGCTTAGAAACTAACTTCAATGAGTTGAGCGATTTATTTTCCCTGAAAAACCTTGGTAAAACCTCTGCTAGTGCCAGCAATTATTTCCTACCCTACATTGATAGTTTAAAAGTAGCGATCGCCACAGGTGAACAATATCTACTATCAGATTTGACTTTTCGGGAAAGTTGGGAAATTCAACGTTTGACATTACCTCAAAAATCAGAGATAGTAGCGCGTGCTTTTCCTATGGGATTAATTGCGGAAATTCTCTGCTCTCACGGACACAACTTATCCTCTCTGGCTGATGAAATTTTTCAACTACTGGCACAGCATCACTTTTGTTACTTTGAAGGTTATGCTATCCCTCCTGATACTGATACCATTGGGTTGTCTTTACGTTTATATCAGTATTCACAGCAACCAGAAATACATCGGGTTATATTACAACGTCCTTTAAATTGGTTGCAGCAAAACATCCTTCCTTCTGGTGAAATCCCAGTTTGGATAACCCAAGGAGTAGAGTATGGCCAAAATTCTATATTTTGGGGTAGCAGTTGCCTAGCTGTGGAAATTAATCTTTTACTAGGGCTGATTGCTTATGATTGGGCTACTTATGAAGAAATCATAGAGCGTTCAGTTAGCAATTTATCTCAACGCCTCGCTCAATCTGGGTTAAGTGGATTATCCCACTACGAACCACCCTATTGTCTATGGAACTGCTTGCAACTCCTCGCGCAACTGGAAGCCAAACCTATCAGTAAAACTTTGCAAATTCAAATACAGCAACTCATACCCATTCTGTTACAAAGATTGCAAACAGAAATTTTACGACGTTCTCCTACTCCCCAAGAGGCTGCTTTTTTCATCCTCGCCTGTTTTAGCCATCCTGCGGCTCATTCCTTGCTAGAGCCAAAATGGATGCAAATACTGTTAAAGCATCAACGCTATGATGGCAGTTGGCGCGATGAACCACTGTACCCCACGGTGCATCGCGGTAGACAGGCTACCTGGTATAGTAGCCGCACAATGACAACTGCATTTTGCTATCATGCCTTATGTACAGCACTTTTGAAGTAAGTGAGGTACACCATGAGTAATGAGTAATGAGTAATGAGTAATGAGTAATGAGTGATGAGTAATGAGTAATGAGTTGAGTAACAGAACTGTTTCATCTTTTGATGAGATTAGGCATCTTCAGGATTCATCTGTCTTAACTCGTCTGTGGTGTATGTACCGATGGGACTCCAAAGTAGGTAAGGAATCAGTAACACAGTTGCTAGTCCAGAAATCGGTAGTACAAAGATTGCTAACAAAACTGCGGCAATGAAACCACTTAAGCCAATATATTCTCCAACTTTGAGACTGTGAAACCTCAGCATTAATGGGATGTAAGCTACGGTGATAATTTCCACTAGGAGGTATAAACCCATTAGCAACCAAGTAATCACACCTCCAGGATTGTGTTGCCAAACTAGAGTAGCGGAAGCCGCACCACAGATAAATATTACAGTCCAAATTAGGGGAATAAATGGCTCAAACACCAGCCATCGGGGACGACTCATGTGATTTTACCCCTTGCTTGACCAAAAATTGAACCATAACGTGGTTCTTGGCAACTTTTGGTGATCTTAGCCGGGGGAAGGCAGAGGGCAGAGGGCAGAAGGCAGAAGTCGGAAGAGTAGAAGTAATAATTTCAACCCTTGAGTTTGTTTAAAGTAGCAACTAATATACTTTGCATTTC
Source organism: Nostoc sp. PCC 7524 (assembly GCF_000316645.1). NCBI lineage: Bacteria > Bacillati > Cyanobacteriota > Cyanophyceae > Nostocales > Nostocaceae > Nostoc > Nostoc sp. PCC 7524. Next base: position 2,243,146 of record NC_019684.1, on the reverse strand, counting down.
CTCAACTTCATTTAATACGGGAGTGAAAAGGTCTTTATCAGCTAAATCTACTTCTTTGGCAATGATTAATTGCGTATCAAGTTCTCTCAAAGAACCTAGCGCAATATGTAAAAACTGGATATATTCTGGTTTGGAACGCCTACCATAGCCTTCAGCTATATTAGACGCTACAGATACGGATGAACGGCGTATTTGACTAGTTAAACCGTACAATTCTGACTGAGGAAATAGGCGGGTAAATTTATAACAATTGATAGCAAGTTGAACTGCCCTTTGCCAGATAAACTGATTTCTATAACTCATATAATCAAGTGTAAATTGTCAAAATTTTCTTTTCAAATAGCCAACAGAAATCGTCGTTCTAGTAAGTCTATCTTGGCGCGACCATACATCTGCCGTTTTAACATTTTCAGTCGATTAATATGCCCTTCAACTGGGCCATTACTAACTGACATAGTTACACCTGCTTTCACAGCATCGTAGTCAGACTCTAAACTAACAGCAAAGGAGCGCAACAAAGAAACCAAGCTGTTTTTAGCTTTGTTTAACCAAGCATCGAGCTGCTCAGGCAGGCGTTGACGCACAAGAGATGCAAACTGTTGTGCTAGTTCAATAGCTGACTTCAAATCCGAATGGGCTTTTTGTAGTTGAGCGATGACTTCACGCTCATTAGGCTGTATTAATTCTGGTCGTCGCAAGACTAAAGCTGTGACGCGACTGGGGGTGAGAGGACGATGGGCGCAAGAGCTAACCCTGGGGGAAGCGTTTTTTCTTGAACCTTTTGCTGGCTCAAATCCGGGCAAGGTCTTGAGATAACGAGTGAAGCGAGCGACCGTGGCATAACTACCGGTATAGCCGCAGGTGCGAATTTCTTCAAACAGTTCTTGGGTGTTGTGGTTCCCGCTATTCCAGCGACTGAGGAGGTAATCATGATAAGGGTTGAGAAGACTCAGACCGTGGTCGCTACGTTCACGACGTTCGGTAAAAGTTGAGCTACGCAAGTAATTGAATACGGTAGTTTTAGAAACTCCCAGCTCTTGAGCGATTGCTAGCCCTGATAAGCCAATAGACCGCAGTCTCCAAACTTGCTCATGGATTTCTCTGCGTCTATCCCGTGCTTTGGCGGATTGAACTTTTCTTTTTAAAGATGTGTTTTGGGGAAACCTTGGCACAACTGGACTCTTATTAGTCTCAGCAATCATGGAAAGGTTGTTTGCTGTTTCCACCTCTAAATGCACTTTAGTATCAGTATTAAAGACTTGTTTTTCCACTTCTTTTAGTGTTTTGGCGTGATTACCAAAGACTTGATAAAGCGTTTGAGATAAGTTCTGCAATAGATGAAAGCGGTCTGCAACTTGAATGGCTTCTGGCGCACCTTGGCGAATACCACTTTCATAAGTTTTTGACCGATCTCGTGAGACGACTTTGACACCAGGGTGAGCTTTTAACCATTCTGCCAAAGTTTCAGCCTTTGCATCTTTGAGTAGAGCAATTGGTCGTCTGCGTTCGAGATCAATTAGTGCTGTGCCGTAAGTTTTACATTTACGAAAACAAAAGTCGTCTACCCCAAGAGTATGTGGCGTTACGATGGGTGGTAGTGGAATTGAGCGGACTAAATTTAATAGCGTGTTGCGAGAAACTTTTATCCCCAAGTCCTGTGAGAGTCTTACCCCTGCTGCACCACCATTAGCTAAACCAATCGCACTCAGTCTTTGAGCTAAACGTAGAGTTCTTCTCGCCCAAGGTGCGGTAACATTGGTCAGCCTTTCTGCAAAAATGCGCCGTTTACACAATTTATTAAGGCAAAAAAACTTCCGCACCCTTAACTGTAAAGTAATGCTGTAATCAGCCCAGGGTAAATCTGCTAACTTTCGCTCATAGCGACTATGAATTTTATGAGTTGGTTGGTTACAAACTGGACAATTAACTACTCTATTGATAGCAGAAACAATCAACTTTATCTGAGTTTTTATCTCGTCAAGAATGCAATTTTCAAGTTTCAGGTTTGCTGAATCTGGTAATAGATAACTTAGCACTGACATAACCAAGCTGAGGCTTATCCCTCAAATGTTTGATGGAGTGAAGTTTGACGTATCTCAATTATATCTTTCTAACTTCTGCCTTCTGCCTTCTGCCCTCTGCCTTCCCCCAACCAAGATCACCAAAAGTTGCCAAGAACCAATAACGTGACCAAAAGTTAACGTAATTTCAAGCTTTTGAGCCAATCAATAACTTAGCTTTATGAATCAAATTATGTCCGCGTGTTTTAAATGTGAACCATAATACGACCAAAAGTTTTATTTTTAGGCTTGGTAAAAAATGCCGATCAAGACACACTAATTTAGTCGAAAATTTTAAACTTTCGGTCAAAATATAATTCAAAATGTCCACAATATGGTTCAAAAATATGTTTCGCCAAAAATTGAGTGATAAAGCGATCGCCTGAAATTTGAATTTTTATTTCTCTCTCATCACGGTACGGTACAAATGAACTATTTGACCATGTTCCTTGCTGTAATTAAGTTTCGAGTTTTTTGAACTCCATTTATAGCTTTGAACTATATGTTGTCCTAGTACAGAGTGAAGTATTTCGTGACCGTTTGGCTAAATTATCGTTCAAATCACAACTCAATTGGGCAAACCATTTCACATCACGGGGTGTGATGAAGAAACTACCAATTGCGACTAAAAAAGTCATAGCCCCGATTACCATCCAAGACGGAATCATATCTTGTCCCTAGACCTTATATTTTCTCAATTCACACTGCCAGTTTGACAATCGAGAATATTGGTTAAATCAGTCGCAGGGAAGAACCTTAAGCATCTTGAGGATTGAGCTGAATCATTTGCCAAGTGGTGTATGTACCGATGGGACTCCAGAGTAAATAAGGAACTAATAATAGTGTTGCCCAACCAGAAACAGTTAAGACGACGATCGCCAAAATAATACAAATAGTCAAACCTGTACCACCAAGAAGTGTCCCCACCTGAAGACTACGCAGCCGAAACATCACAGGTGTATATGCGATCGTCACAACTTCCAATAACAGATATAAACCCATGAGTAACCAGGTTTTATTGGTATCTGGGGCAGTTTCCCAAACAATATAAGCTGACCAAGCACCGCAGATAAAGATAGTAATCCAAATTAAGGGAATTGCTGCCTCAAAAGTTAGCCATCTTGGCCTTCGCAAGCGTCTAAACCACTGGCGATCGCTAGGTGTCATGATGTTAGCAGCCAAAGCTACTAAAATAGCCACCCCCCCAATTACCATCCAAGACTGAATCATGACCCCTAATTCCTTGCGATCGCTACCTATGGCTAAGATTATGGCAGAAGGCAATAGGGAATAGGCAATAGGCAATAGGGAATAGGCAATAGGCAATAGGGAATAGGCAATAGGCAATAGTAAAATCCATGCCATGAATGAGTTTGTGTTATGTCTGTAGGTGGGGGTAGAGGCTGAGGATTAATCATATCTTGGTGGTTAGGGGACTAAGATTAATTTAGATGAACAAGAATATGCAAGCCGAATCAGAAACACAAACGCGATCGCTGGTACACACTTCGCCCAAGTTGCATGGAATTGCTAACACCATTCGCCTCACAGGTTGGATTACCTTCTGGGTACAATTAACCCTGGTTGTAGTTTCTGGATTAGCCTTGTTATTTGCTGCTACTGGGCGTGACTTTGCTGATCAACCAAATACAGGTTTGGGATTGGGGATATTCTGGGCGATCGCTGGTGTAATCGCACTACTATTCAGCGTATATTGGGATTTTCGTTATACCCGCATCGGCAGAAGTTTAGATAATCCTAACCCATCTCTGCATCCTAGCAAAGCAGATACAACTAGAGCAATTAGACTAGGTATTCTAGTAGGTTTAGTAGGAATTCTACTAACTCTCCTAGGTTCTGGTGCCACCCTAGCAGTATTCATCGCCAAATCCATATCCCAACCACCAGGGGTAGCCATCACAGATCCCAACAAAATCATCCGCGCCTTAGATGTCTTCGTCATGGTAGCAAACGTCAATGGCATTGCAGCCCACTTCATCGGTGCTGTAGCTTCAATGTGGTTACTAGAAAAAGTACATCAAAACTAAAGCAGGTGACAGGTGACAGGTGACAGGTGACAGGTGACAGCAAGACTCATCCTCCTCTTTCTCTGCGCCCCTCCGCGTGAACCTCCGTGTCCCTCTGCGTTTAACTCTTCTCCCCCCTCACCCACTCCAAACACAACTGCCGAAAATGATCACCCCTCACCTCAAAATTAGGATACTGGTCGAAACTAGCACAAGCCGGAGACAGTAGCACCACAGAAGCATCATGCTGCTTGGCTAACTCCGCCCCCCTAGATACAGCCTTCTCCATTGTCTCCACAACTTCATAACTGCTGTAACCCACCTCTTCTAGACGGTGAGCAAATGCCGATGCAGCCGCACCAATCAGTAAAACAGCCGCCGCCTTAGCTTGAATACTCGCCAACCAACCAGTATCATCCCCTGGTTTAGCCTCACCACCAGCAATTAACACCACGGGACTACTAACAGATGCTAGTCCCACTTCCGCCGCATCATAATTTGTGGCTTTGCTATCGTTAATAAAATCAATACCTTCCCAAGTACAGATATGCTCTAAACGATGGCTAACTCCGGGAAACTCCCGCACCGCCTTCTCAATCGCTGCTGGTGAAATTCCTGCCAAACGTGCTGCTGCTACCGCCATGAGGAGATTTTGCTGATTATGCTCCCCCACCATCCGCAAAGCAGAAGCTTCTACAATTCTTTGAGGTGGAGAGTGGGGTGGTAATTTTTCCATCACCCAACCGTCTTGAATGTAAAAACCCTTCTCACTCAAGAGGAAATCTTCACCTTTCACACTTGTCCAGTAAGCATCAGGCCATTGAGTTATACCCGCTTTACGCAGGTAAGCATCATCACCATTAAAAATTTGCAACTCTGACTGACGTAACAGCTTGGCTTTGATGTTGTAATAGTTTTCTAAAGTCTGGTGACGAGCAAGATGATCTGGTGTAAACGTCGTCCAAATGCTGATGCGGGGAGCCAAAGAAACAGAGGATTCGATTTGATAGCTGCTAACTTCCCCGATTACCCAGTCTGGTTGTTTCTGGGCTAGAGCCACTTCACAGGCAGCATAACCGATATTACCACAGGCGGGGGCATCAAATCCGGCAGCTTGAAAAATCGCAGCGACTAAGGCAGTGGTAGTTGTTTTCCCGTTAGTACCAGTGATAGCTACCCAAGGTAATGTTCGCAAATGCCGCCAAGCCAATTCCATTTCGCCAATTGTTTCTATACCCAAGGCTCGCGCTTTCACTAACAAAGGAATATCCCAAGGTACACCGGGACTAACAACAATTAAATCTGGGACATCAGCACCGTCTAATTCTAGTGAATACCCCAATTTAACTGTGATTTGTTCCTCGGCAAGTTCTTGTTGTTGTCCGAGAAGGGTTTCGGAGGTGTTGCGATCGCTCAACACTACCTCCCAACCTTCTCGTTTCAACAATCTCGCCGCAGCAATACCGGACTTTCCTAATCCAATGACGTGAGCTTTGGACATAGACTGTGGCAGAGTTCCCTGGTTAAGCACTCATTATGGTATCGCTTATTGGCAAAAATTACACCCTTTTTTGTTGCTTGAGACTACAGATTTTTCACGATCGCCCCAAAGTCAGCTAACACACGGGCATGATTCCGCAATAATCCTAGTAAATTCAAGCGATTGCGCTTAATTTCTGGTTCTGGATCCATGACTAAAACACTATCAGGCCCATCAAAGAAATTGCTGACAGTTGGCGCAATTTCTGCTAGTGCTGTTACTAACATTTGATAATTCCGTGATGCTTGTGCAGCTTCGGTTTGCGGTTTTAATTTGACTAAAGCTTCGTAAAATGCTGACTCCGAAGACTTTTGGAATAGTTCTGGACGCACCACAGTTGTAGGATCTAGCTGTTTGGTATCTAAATCGCCTTGGGCTGCTAGTCTAGTAGAACGGTTAACGGTTTCGTAGATTTTATCTAGTGTACCGTCACGGCGGATTTGTTGCAGATATAAAGCGCGATCGCGCACATCCAGTAAATCCTGTAATGCCCGTTCTGTATATTCCGGGTCATTTTCACCCAAAACAGCGTTGACTAAATCGTAGTCAATCTGCTTTTCTTCTTGCAACAGGGTGCGAATCCGTTGTAAGAAAAATTCTTGTAAAGCTGTGGTTAACTGTGCTAAGTCTTTGGTGTACTGGTTGGCAAAGTCAGAGGCGAATTGATTTAATAATGTTGCTAAATTGATTTGCAGATTCGCCGCCCAAGTAATATTAACTACAGCATTGGCAGCCCGTCGTAAAGCAAAGGGATCAGAAGAACCGCTAGGAATTAACCCCAAACCAAAGATACTGACTAAGGTATCGAGTCTATCTGCCAAACCGACAACTTGACTGGTTAAGGTTTGGGGGAGGATGTCATCAGCACCCCGTGGGAGATAATGCTCAAAAATGGCTGTGGCTACTTCTGGTGCTTCCCCACTAGCGATCGCATATTTCTGCCCCATGATCCCCTGTAACTCTGGGAACTCAAAGACCATTTGGGTTACTAAGTCAGCTTTACATAATAATGCCGCTCTTTCAACGTGCTGGCGATCGCTTTCCTCTAATTGCAATTGGGTAGCAATTTGTCCAGCAATCTTGACGATTCTATCTACCTTGGCACGCAAAGAGCCTAAATCTTCTTGGAAGGTGACAGTTTCTAATTGGGGAAGATAGTCTTCTAGAGCCTTTGATAAATCGGTTCTATAGAAAAACTGTCCATCAGCTAATCTGGCTCGGATTACCCTTTCATTACCAACGGCAATAATATCTGATTTAGTAGGATCACCGTTAGAAACAGTGACAAAATATGGTAAAAGTTCGCTGTGACTGCCTGCCTTAAATACCGGGAAATAACGCTGGTGACTAACCATCACCGTAGTAGTCACCTCTGTAGGTAAAGCTAAGAACTCAGGTTCAAATTTACCGACTACTGGGGAAGGCCATTCTACTAAGTTGGTGACTTCCTTCAACAAATCGGGGTACATTTCTGTGCAACCATGTAATTTTTCTACAGTTGCTTGCACCTGTTCTTGAATGGTGGCTGTCCTTTCCTGAGAGTCTACAGCTACATAAGCGTAGCGGAGAGTTTTAACGTAATCAGTGGCTTGATTAATGGTGACTGGTTCAGGATGTAAGACACGATGACCGTAGGAAATGCGATCGCTGACAACTATTTTAGAACCATTTTCTAATTTAATCGGCAAAATAGACTCATCTAATAATGCCACTAGCCAGCGAATGGGACGAGAAAACCGCATATCCCCATCACCCCAGCGCATCAACCGTTTACCTTCTAACCCAGAAATCCATTGCGGTACAAGTTCCGTGAGAATTTCTGCCACAGGAAGTCCGGGGGTTTTTTTCTGGACAAACACAAAATCCCCTTTGTCTGTGGGGCGCACTTCTAACGCCGCAATGTCCACCCCTTGCTTTTTCGCAAAACCTAGGGCGGCTGGAGTTGGTTGCCCATCTTTAAAAGCGGCTTGGGCGGGTGGGCCTTTGATTTCTTCTTCTCTGTCTGGTTGCTGGGATGGTAAACCTGTAATCAGTACCGCCAACCGCCGGGGAGTACCGTAAACTGCTACAGATTCACTGTTAAGGCTGTGATCTGCTAAACTTTGGGGAATGCGCGATCGCCACTGTTCGATAGCATCGCTGAGAAAATTTGCAGGTAGTTCTTCTGTACCAACTTCTAATAAAAATGCCGGCATAGGACTTGTGTGTTTAACTTTGCGTAGCTTAACGTTATCTGTCAATTCCAACAGTTTACCTCGCCACAACGCTGACATAGACTATGCCAAGAGACTAATGTTTAGGAACTGGGGATTGGGTAAAAATCTTCCTTGTCTCCCTTATCTCCCTTATCGTCAATTCAAGAGACTTCTTGCAAAAGTGATGATTATAGCGTCCTTCTTTGCGTCTTTGCGCCTTTGCGCGAAACAAAAAAAGATTTATCTCCCTAATCCCCTACACTAATTACCTGAAGAATTACGTTCAATCCATGCTGCATAGGGAGCATAAATGTGTTTGAGCGCGAAGGCATGAATGGCAGGTAGTTCATAGGAGTGGAGTTTTCTGATTGCATCCTCGACGGCTTGGTAGTTTGCGTCAGTGGTTTTGAAAAGTATGCGAAACTCCTTCTCGTTCTGAATTGCGTCATTCCAAACATAGAAGCTTTCAATCTCAGAGATTTGGGCGCAGGCGGCTAGCTTTTGTTCTACCAAGGCGTGAGCTATGCGTTGCGCCTCGGCGAGACTACCAATGGTTGTAACAACGGCAATGTAATTCATGTGTTCCGAAAATGTAAACTCCAGCGTGAAATCATCTCACAATGCAGCCCAGAAATTTATTTTTTGGCGGGATGAAAATCTGGTGCAAGATATTCAGATCAGCAAATATTGAATCTAGCGTTGCAAGTATGTTCCACATCAAATCAGACTGGACGTTCTTTAGTCATGCTTTCATCTCATTTTTAAAAGGTTAATTATTTAATAATTACTAATTAATCAAAAATTAACATTACTTCTATATTTTTTCAGTAGTTTTACTTAAAAAAATATCGTATCCATCAAACTTCATTTCTAAAGTGATTCCAATGCCTCATCCTGCTTTAGCCAACTTATTCAATTTTAGAAGTCTTCAAAAGTAAAGATGACGAGTCACAGATGAAATGGAAATTGCCAGCGATCGCACTCAAAACTTTACCCTAAATATACTGAATTACAGTTATGCACACAGTTAGTCATGAAACTTGGCAGAATTTAACACCTGTACCATTTACCTATGGTGTCAGTGCAGGTGGTGGATTAGCCACCGACGGAGTTTATATATATGCAGCAGACTTCAGTGCTGATAGTGATGATGATTACATAGATTTAGATGGAGATTTAATTGATGATCCAGAAGAAAGACTCGATGCACTAAGACTCGATGCACTAGTTATAACTAATGGTTCAGTGCGTTTTGGGCGTTATAATCCCGACACTGATAGCTGGGAATCACTACCTACATTAAATCTCACAGGAGTGGATGGTGATGCCTTTTCTTCTGGGAATTTAGTTAACCCGCTTTTTGTCGTTGGAAGTAAGCTTTATTACTATCAATTTCGCAGTGGCCCAAATATTAGAGCATTGTATAGTTATGACTTAACCAGTGGTGTTGAGGGAACTTGGCAATCGGTTTGGGAGAAAACCAGCGCAGATAATCCACTGATTGATGCGAATGCGGGTATTGTCGGGTTAGATGTCGATGGTCAGCCTGTGATTCTACATCATACAGGCGGTGGTGATTACAACTTTGCCAGAACAGACGACATCGCCGATGGTGGAACTCATACATTATTAACACCCAGTTGGAACTTTAGCGGGGCGCACTTTCCTAGGGGTGGAGATTGGGAATATGATACCAGCAGCGATCGCCTATATCACCTCAGTGGCGATCAGTTGGTGATGTGGAGTCATAATGATACCAATTATCCTGATGGTTCATTTTTAACTTCCACTCCTGATGGTACTAATCCCATAGCCCAAGAAACTATTGTGATCACCTCTTTAGCAGATAACTTGGGGTGGAATACAGGCAGCACTCAAGCATACCCAGGAACCAGCCTTTGGGGCAATTCCGTTACCATAGCCAATGATTCTCTCTACCTCATCAGGGGAGAAACTAGCACAGATGGCTGGCCTTTTAATGAAGGTCGTGGCATCATCAATAACGGTAACTTTGCCCGCATCTTGCCTAATGGTTGGTTAGAAACGCTGCCAAACACTCCGTTTAATATCGGCAAAGGTAGTTCTGCCGTATATTTAAACGGGTATTTGTACGTTACTCAAGGGGACACCTTAACAGCCAATGACCCAGATAACGTTAGTCCACTAAATCAAGAAGGTATTCGCAGTCCAGGAAAAGGTTTTGCTCGCTTTGCCATTGCTGCTAGTCCTAATGTTGGCACAACCTATACAGTAACAAATACTGATGATAGTGGAGAAGGTTCACTACGCTGGGCAATAGAACAAGCCAACACCAATGTTGGTACGGATACGATTTTATTCAACATTCCTGGAATTGAACCTCAGACAATTAATGTATCATCCCAACTGCCAGAGATTACCGAGGCAGTTTTTTTAGACGCTACCAGCCAGCCCACCTACCAAGGTAGCCCCGTCATTGTCTTGAATGGTAGTGCAGCCGGAGCCGATGCTGTGGGATTAAATATTACCGCCGGGAATAGTACCATTCGGGGTTTAGCTATTTATGGTTTTAGTGGCTGGGGTATGCGCCTCACTGGTGGTGGTAATAATACCATTCAAGGCAACATCATTGGGGATGGTGGAGGAGGAATTTACATTACCAGTGCGCTTAATTTGATTGGTGGGGCAACTGTAACTGAAAGCAATGCGATCGCCAACAACAATAATATAGGTATCAGCATCTCTGCACTAACAGCCACTGGCAACCAAATCTTAAATAATCTCATCCAGAATAATGATGCTGGGGTGCAAATTAGTGATGGTGCTAGCAATAACCTAATTACAGAGAATGTGATTAGCAATAACACCAATGATGGCATAGCAATTGTGGCTGGTGAGAGCGATGCTACTAATAACGCTATTTTTGGTAACAATATTTATGACAATGGTGGATTAGGCATTGATTTAGGAAATGATGGTGTTACCACCAATGACGAAGGTGATAGTGATGGTGGAGCAAATGCGCTGCAAAACTATCCGGTAATCATCTCCGCTACTTTAGAAGGGGAAAACACACTAATTGCAGGTGAACTCAACAGCCTGCCCAGTAGTACCTATCGCATCGAAATCTTTTCTAACAGCAGCATAGATATCAGTGGCAATGGAGAAGGAGAAAACTTACTGACTTCCCTAGTTGTGACTACTGATGAAAGTGGTAATGCTAGCTTCAGTGTTACCTTACCTGTGATGCTCCCAGAAGAATATTACATCACAGCCACCGCTACCGATGCCCTAGGTAATACCTCTGAGTTTTCCGCCCCTATCCAAATTATCAATAACAACCTACCCGACTTAATTGTTGGGGAAGTCACAGCAGCTGATACGGCCGCCTTGGGTGAGACAATTTCTGTATCTTGGACAATCACTAATCAGGGTTTAGGGTCGGCAATAAACTCTTGGTATGATGAGATTTACATTTCCGATGATCAAATATTTGATGATAACGATACCTATGTAGAATATAACTGGTCAGGAGAGTATATACCCTTAGAGCCAGGGTCTAGTTACACACTTAACCAGGATATTTACATTCCAGAATATACAACAGGTGGGCTTCGCTATCTGCTATTTGTTACCGATGTCTACGACGACCAAGAAGAAGCAGACGAAACAAATAACGTCGTTGCCCAAGCCATTAACATTACTGCACCAAATTTAGTCATCACCAGTGTGACTGCACCCACAACAGCCATCACCGGACAAAGCATTGACTTAACTTGGGTAGTGACCAACCAAGGAGCAGCCCCAACTAGCATTGACAATAGTTGGTATGACTACATTTATTTCTCTCGCAATGACATTTTGGGGGATGATGACGATGTATATATCACCAATATCTGGTCTAGTGATTATGCTAGCCTTCCCCTAAATCCCGCAGAAAACTACACAGTTGAACAAAGTGTTTTCTTGCCTAGTGAAGCATTAGGTAGTGGGTATTTATTATTTGCCACAGATCGCTGGGAATATCAAGGGGAAAGCCACGAAACTGATAATGTCTTTGCCCAGGCAATTGATATTGCAGCCCCAGATTTAATTGTATCTGCTGCCACAGCCCCACCATCAGGTGTTGTGGGTGAAATAATTTCCGTATCTTGGACAGTAAGAAACCAAGGTACAGTTACCGCATCTAGAGATTGGCAGGACAGAATTTATATTTCCGATGATGAGACTCTCGACGGTTCAGACACCTTTATTACTAGCCAATCTATCACTAGCCAAACACCACTAGCAGCCGATGCTAGTTACAGCATTACGCAAGACATTACTCTGCCAAATACAACACTGGGCAATCGTTACCTGTTGTTTGTTGCTGATGGTAACAATGCTCAAGGCGAAACCGATGAAACCAACAATGTCCAGGCAGTTGCAATTGAACTGAGTGCGCCGGATTTAGTAGTATCTACAGCTACAGCCCCCGCATCAGGTGTTGTGGGTGAAATAATTTCCGTATCTTGGACAGTAAGAAACCAAGGGGCAGTCACTGCATTCAGGGATTGGCAGGACAGAATTTATATTTCCGATGATGAGACTTTTGACGGTTCAGACACCTTTATTGTTAGCCAATCTATCACCAGCCAAACACCACTAGCAGCAGACGGCAGCTACAACATTACCCGCACCATCACCTTACCAAATACAACACTGGGCAACCGTTACCTGTTGTTTGTCGCTGATGGTAACAATGCTCAAAGCGAAACCGATGAAACCAACAATGTCCGGGCAGTTGCAATTGAACTAGGTGCGCCGGATTTAGTGGTTACAGCCGCTACAGCCCCCGCATCAGGTGTTGTGGGTGAGATAATTTCCGTATCTTGGACAGTCACCAACCAAGGTACAGTCACCGCATCAAGGGATTGGCAGGACAGAATTTATATTTCCGATGATGAGACTTTTGACGGTTCAGACATCTTTATTACTAGCCGTTCTATCACCAGCCAAACACCACTAGCAGCCGATGCTAGTTACAGCATTACGCAAGACATTACTCTGCCAAATACAACACTGGGCAACCGTTACCTGTTGTTTGTTGCTGATGGTAACAATGCTCAAGGCGAAACCGATGAAACCAACAATGTCCAGGCAGTTGCAATTGAACTGAGTGCGCCGGATTTAGTAGTATCTACAGCTACAGCCCCCGCATCAGGTGTTGTGGGTGAAATAATTTCCGTATCTTGGACAGTAAGAAACCAAGGGGCAGTCACTGCATTCAGGGATTGGCAGGACAGAATTTATATTTCCGATGATGAGACTTTTGACGGTTCAGACACCTTTATTGTTAGCCAATCTATCACCAGCCAAACACCACTAGCAGCAGACGGCAGCTACAACATTACCCGCACCATCACCTTACCAAATACAACACTGGGCAACCGTTACCTGTTGTTTGTCGCTGATGGTAACAATGCTCAAAGCGAAACCGATGAAACCAACAATGTCCGGGCAGTTGCAATTGAACTAGGTGCGCCGGATTTAGTGGTTACAGCCGCTACAGCTCCTGCTAGTTTAACTTTAGGTGGAACGACTGATTTATCTTGGACTGTCAGCAATATTGGTAATTCTCCGGCTCCCAGTGATTGGTTTGACCGAGTTTACCTGTCCAATGATACAACCTTCGATAGTTCAGACACTTTACTGACATCTCAATCTGCTGCCGCTAGTACACCTCTAGCAGTAGGAGATAGCTATACACTGTCCGCGACAAATGTGACAGTCCCATTAACAGATACAGGCGATCGCTATCTCTTATTTGTAGCTGATGCTACTAGCAACCAAGGTGAAACTAACGAGAATAATAACGTCTTTAGCCTGCCGGTGACGATAGCAGGTGCTTTACCAGGAGCGCGGAGTGCCACGGTTAGTGGGGACGTATTCTTAGGTGGTAACTACATTGAATTAGGTCTGAGTCGCTGGGGTTCTTTCGGCACAAATGCAACAAAACCCAGCAACTTTTACGGTACTAATGCCCGTTCTCAAATTGGCATGAGTGCCGATTTCGATGGTTTCCTCAATGGTCAGGATTTGCGATTTGATTACTTCCTACCTGGTAGTCCTGAAGAACGCTGGGTGATAGGTTATCAGGCAGGTGGCTCGACATTTACAGCCTCTAACGCCGCACGTACTGGCTCAACCCAAATTAGTAACAGTGTCACAAATACATCCACAAGTGATCAGTTATCAGCCGTCAGTACAGGTAGCTATAACAATACCTTGGGAATTACTCAGCAAATTGGGTTTAGGGTTGATGACAAATATTTCCGCAACATTGTCACCCTGACTAATATCTCTGCCCAAACCTTGAATAGTGTGCGTTATATGCGATCTGTCGATCCAGATAACACTGTAGATTTGGGTGGCAGTTTTACCACTGATAACATCGTACAGGCAACGATTGCAGAAGATGGCCGGGCAATTGTGGAAGCGCGTACCACATCTGATTCTGATCCGGTATTCCAAAGAACTGGGTCACGCGCCCCCATCTTTTTCTATTCCAACGACCCAAGGGCAGTCGCCTCTACCTTTGGCTTTACAAACACTAACCCCTATGCTCCTCTAGCCTACGACACACCAGCCACCAGAGGTCAAACGATTCGTGACGACCAAGCCATTACTCTCACCTTTGATGTCGGAACACTGTTACCTGGAGAAGCTGCCACCTTTGTCTACTACACCAGTCTGGATGATAGAAACTTTGAGGATGTCATTGAAGAACTAGAACGCCCAGATTTAACTGTGACATCTGTGACTCCCGGTGCTAATCCGGCTGAGTTTGGTAGCAGTTTGGATATTTCTTGGGTAATAGCCAATAATGGCTTACGAGAAACCACAGGCGGCTGGACAGACCGGATTTATCTTTCCAGTGATGCTACCCTCAGTGGCGATGATTTATTACTCAGTAGCTTACCTACAGGGGAAACCACACTATTCCCCAGTGGCAATATTTCACGCACCACATCTATAAATCTGCCCTTTGATGATAATTCTACGGCTGGTAGTTATTACATCCTGGTACAAGCAGATGCCTTGGGCAACCAGCTGGAATCAGTGGAAACGAATAACGTCAGGGCTGCTGCCATTGAGTTAACATTGCCACCACTGCCTGATTTAGTCATTAGTGATGCTACTGCCCCCGCAAGTTTGATTTTGGGTCAGACTGGTAGTATCTCCTGGACTGTGACTAACCAAGGTGTTGGTGTAGCTAGCGAGGATTGGAGCGATCGCGTTTACCTATCTGTAGATGATATTCTCGATGATTCTGACATCTTATTGCTGACAGAAACCATTGCTAGTCAAACTCCCCTAGATGCAGCTAGTAGTTACACAATTTCTCGTAACTTCACCCCAGGCAGCACCCTGACACCAGGCGCGTATAATTTACTGATTGTCACAGATAGCGATCGCATCCAACGAGAAAGTGATGAAACTAACAATCTCCGCTTTGTTCCCCTCAGTATCAATGCTCCAGATTTAGTAGTCAGTAGCATTACTGCCCCCGTCGAATCCGTGTCAGGACAACCCCTGGAGATATCTTGGACTGTCACCAACCAAGGACAAGCGGCAACCGGTGGCACATGGACAGATTATGTTTATCTGGTCAATGCTGATACAGGTGCATTCGTGCGGAACGTGGGCAATTTCAGCTTTACTGGTACCTTAGCAGCCGGTGCATCCATCAATAGAACCCAGTCATACAACGTGCCTCTCGAACTGGCTGGTAACTTCCGAGTTGTTGTACGTACAGACAATAACAACAACATTCCCGAAGGTACACCCAACGAAGCTAACAATACCACCATTGGCGATCGCCCCATCACCATCCGCCTAGCCCCCATTCCTAACCTGCAAATTAGCAGTGTCACAACACCCACCACAGCCTTTTCCAGTCAGCAAACTGTGGTGTCGTGGCAAGTCACCAATACCGGGAATGGAGCAACCAGTGCGCCCATTTGGTACGATGCCGTTTATCTATCACTTGATACTACCTTTGATGATACTGATGTTTTCTTAGGTGAAGCGGCTAACTCCAGTTATCTGAATTCGGGAGAAAGTTACACCAATAGCTTGAGTGTCACCTTACCCAGAGGCATTGACAGTAATTATTACTTCCTAGTCAAAACAGACTCCAGAAACAACGTTAATGAACTCAGCAATGAGGGAGATAACTTCGGCGTTGGTGGCCCAACCAGAATTAACTTAACCCCGCCGCCAGACTTACAGGTGACAAATGTCAATGCACCCGCCATGACATTTTCTGGGCAACCGATGAATCTGAGTTGGACTGTCACCAATGAAGGCCCAGGACGCACCCTAGAAACAGCTTGGTACGATCGCATCTTCATGTCTGAAGATGAAATTTTGGATAGTGGCGATCGCTCTCTGGCGGAAATTTTCCGCAATGGTGCGCTGAACTCTGGTGAAAGTTACACCGCCAGCACCACAGTTAACTTACCCATAGGTGTTAGCGGAAATTACTACTTCTTTGTCCGGACTGATAGCCGTAACCAAGTCTACGAAAATATCTTTGAAAATAACAACGTTAACTACGATACAACGGCGACGGTTATCACCCTCACCCCACCACCAGACTTAGAAGTTGATTTTGTCACAATTCCCAATACGGCGCGTGCTGGTAGCAATATCACAATTAACTACGGTGTCACCAACTATGGTGCTTCGGAAACCCCCAACTTCTCTTGGCAAGACACCTTCTATCTTTCCCTAGATAATCAATTCGATCCCACAACAGATATCCGCTTAGGTAATGTCACCCGCTTTGGTGCTTTAAACCCAGACCAAGGGTATGAACGCACAGTCAACTTTACCCTCAGCAATACCTTAGCTGGAAATTACTATCTGTTTGTCACCACAGATAGCAGTGATCAAGTTTTTGAACTAGACAACGCTAACAATACCCGTCGCAGCAACAACCAAGTTCAAATTACTGCGAGTCCCGCCGATTTAGTGGTAAATACTACCACAGTCCCCACCACCGGAGAAGCTGGTAAATCTTTGCGCGTCCAGTGGAGCGTGAGCAACCAAGGCACAGGCGATACCATCGTCACCTCTTGGACAGACCGGATTATTGCTTCTACTGACGGTGTGCTAGGCAATGCAGATGATGTCGTCCTGGCTAACTTTAACCGTACAGGTATCTTAAACCCTGGAAACTCTTACAGCCGGGAAGAATTTGTTAACCTGCCTTTTGCCTTAGAAGGTAACTATCAACTGTTTGTAGTCACCGATGCGGGGAACACAGTCTATGAAGCCAGCAACGAAAATAATAATGCTTCCGTTGCCATTCCAGTCACCATTAGCCGCCAAACCCCAGATTTACAAGTTACTCAAATTAACGTACCTGCCACTGTCTCATCAGGAACTCCCCTTACCATCAGTTGGACAGTACAGAATTTAGGAACTGGTCGCACTAATAGTAATTTCTGGTACGATGACGTTTACCTGTCTGTTGATCCTAATATCAGTGCCAGTGATATCAAACTTGGTTCTTTCTACCGTTCAGGAGCATTAGAACCAACCGTAGAGTACACTGCTACTGCTAACTTTAATTTGCCCATTGATCTGAATGGTAGCTACTACGTAATTGTACGTACAGATAGAAATAATTTAGTAACTGAAGGGGCATTAGAAAATAATAATGACCAAGCCAGTGACAGTACCGTAGCCGTCAGCCTCAGTCCCGTGCCTGATTTAGTGGTAGATGCAGTAGACGCACCAGAACAGGCGATCGCTGGTCAACCCTTCAGCCTGACTTGGACAGTAACAAATAATGGTGCAGTCACCACAGGCACTTGGTACGATGCCTTCTACCTCTCCCGCGACCAAGTATTTGACCGCAACAGTGATATTTACCTCGGTTTTCAAAACCGGACAGCCCTTGGCGCAGGAGAATCTTACACCACCACCCAAGCATTTAATCTCCCCAGAGGGTTAGCCGGACTATTCTATGTCTTCGCTGTCACCGATGGTGGTAATGCAATTTACGAACGCAACGGTGAAAACAATAACACTAACTATGATGGTTTCTCAATGGAGGTAATTCTCCCACCCCCATCAGACTTAGTAGTAACTGACATTGTTGTGCCAACCAATGCCGTACCCGGACAACCAATCACCATTAATTACACAGTTCAAAATCAAGGGACAGATGCCGCCCTGGGCAGTTGGTATGATGCCGTGTACATTTCTGCCGATAATCAGTGGGATATTGGCGATGCCTTAGTGGGACAAGTGCTGCGTTCTGGAACTATCGCTAGTGGTAATAGTTACAGTGGGACAATCACTGCTAACCTACCGGGAGTCACACCAGGAAATTATTATGCGATCGTCCGTAGCGATATCCGCAACCAAGTTCCTGAAATTAATGAAGCTAATAACACAGGTGTTTCTACCAATCAAGTTAGCATTGATGCCGAACAACTGATTATTGATGTTGCTGATACTGCTACCCTCCGCCAAGGACAGTCAATTTACTACCGCTTTAACGCTACAGCAGGTCAAACAATTCGCCTGCGCTTAGATAGTCAGAATAATCAAAGCTTCAACGAACTCTATGTCCGTCAGGGTGCAATGCCGAGCCGGGGTGAATTTGACGTGACAGGGATAGAACCATTCACGGCTGATCCGGAAATTTTATTACCCATCACCCAAGACGGAACCTATTATGTTCTAGCGTATGGCGCTCAAGCCACCAGCCCCGCAGAGTACACAATTGTAGCCGAAGACGTACCCCTCTCGATATTAGATGTATCCACCAACCGCATAGGTAATTCGGGCAGTGCTACCCTGAGCATTCTGGGTGCTAGGTTTACTGAAGATACCATCTTCCAACTAATTAGTCCTGATGGTGATGTTATTGCAGCTGGGCAAGTTTATTTAGCCAATTCCACTCAAGCTTTTGCCACCTTTGACCTGTTCAACCAAGATGTGGGACTTTACGATGTCCGTGCTATTCAAGGATTTGATGCTAGTGCCAGATTAGAGGATGTTGTCACAGTAGAGGCAGGAACTGGCTTTAGACTGTCCAGCAGTTTAAACGGACAACAGGAAGTTCGCCCCAACCGCAACTACCTCTTCAATGTGGACTACGGCAACGCTGGTGATAGTGATACCAAAGCTCCACTGTTAATAGTCCAGAGTGCTACCAATACGCCACTAGGGTTAGAACTAAATAATCTGGGTGCAGGTGCGCCATTGCATCTTTTGGGTGTGAGTTTCGATGGACCCCTAAACATTCTGCGACCGGGAGATACCAATAGTATTCCCGTGTACTTCAACAGTGCCACTAATGAGGTTAACTTCAGTATCAGCACTTACTCCGTTGAAAACAGCACCTCAATTGACCTGAATAGCTTTGAAGCTTCTATCCGCCCCGCCGGACTCACAGATGCTCAGTGGAATAGTTTTATTGCAGACATTGCTCCTAGGGTACAAACCTATGGACAATATGCCAACTTGCTGAATGATTTATCTGAGCAACTATCTGGCACAGGCCAACCAATTTATGATGTGCGAGAACTTTTTGCACGTGCCTACAGCGAAAACGCCAACTTCTTTGCCACCGCCACACTAGCTGGTGAACTGCGTAACGCTAGTAATAATAGCGCGATCGCTAATACAGAAATTGCGGCCTATCGCCTGATTGATGGCGGTATG
Source organism: Nostoc sp. PCC 7524 (assembly GCF_000316645.1). NCBI lineage: Bacteria > Bacillati > Cyanobacteriota > Cyanophyceae > Nostocales > Nostocaceae > Nostoc > Nostoc sp. PCC 7524. The sequence goes on along the minus strand of NC_019684.1, from coordinate 2,223,618 downwards.
GAACTGGCAGGCATTACCACCACCAACGACCAAGGACAGTTCCAATTCTCCTACTTGACCAATGGGCAGTATGAAATTATCCCCACCGCCCCCTACGTTTTCGACAACAACCGAGACAGTATTCCAGATTCAGTCCGGCCAACATTTACAATTACTGATACATCCGTAGTGAGTGCGGGAACACTGTACGCCGATATACCAACAGCCGCACCACCTATTATCCAAGAATCAACACCTTCCTTAGCTAGAGATAGTGCCGGCAACCTACACCTATTATGGACCCGTGAAGGACAGTTGTGGCACGCCGTCAATAACGGCAGTGGCTTTGAAGCCCAGCCCCTATCCCAAGCTTTCGGCAGTGATGTCAAGTTGCTCATTAATCCCAACTTAATTAATGGTACGAGTGAGGGATTAATTGCCACATGGAGTTCTGGGGAAGGTAACGAATCCGAGATTTATTATGCTATTGGTCAAGCTACAGCTGGTGGTGGATATCAATGGACAGCACCAATTCAACTAACCAACAACAGCCTGTATGATGGTGCATTTGATTTAGAAATTACAGACAACGGTACTCCCTTGTTCATCTGGCAGAGACAGGATTTCTCCATTGAAGACGATGCTGACCTTTACTATGGTGGGATTACCGTTGAAAATCCTGAATTTCTAGACCCATTGAGCAATGTCACAATTCTGACGACAGTGGCCAATGCTCTACAATATAGTGACGCAGAACTAGAAGCACTAGGAATTCATCGAGTTCGCTACGCCCAGGATCTAGGTAGGATAACGATACCCAGTTGGGTGCCTTTCATCAGTGGCACTTATGAAGCTCAGTTCCGTGCAGACTTAGTAGGACAAATTGACTGTACCCTGATTCTAGGTGCGAACGGCCAACTAAGATTTAAGGTTGGTGATAATGGCGAACTTACAGGTGAAGTTGGTGGACAAGCTCGCTGGACAACCAATGATGATTGCGAATACGAATTCCAGAATGCTCGCATACGTGGTGTCGTAGCTGGTGGTTTAAACATACCACTAACCGACTACAGACTAGGGCCATTTGCTGGCATCAAAATTGGGCCACGCATAGAACTAGCTGGTGGAGCTAACCTAATTTGGGACGCTGGCTCTGACTTTCCATCTTGGCCTAGCCGAGTAGAAGGTTCTTTCCGTGGTTCTTTGGGAGCCAACGTCGAAGGTAAGGTGAGTATCCCCATACTTGGTGAGGTGAAGGTAACAGGTCGCGTCCTAGGCAACTTTAATTTCAAAGCCGATGCCAACGGTCTTGGCCCTGCTGATCCTTTCTTCTCTGTATCAGTTCTATTGCGTGCTGAGGCTACAGTATTTGGTAGAAAACGCTTTATTGACTGGACTGGTACTTGGCCGGGTCAAGACCTAGGCGGTCAATCCGTTGATGGCTTCATGCCTAGCGACCTCTTTGGCTTCAGTGAACAGACTTTCTACGACGAGACACTGATTTTCTCTATCTCAACGGATGTAGACACAGGCACACTCAATGATTACAGCGATGACAATGCCTCAGCACTGACAGCCAATCTGTACGAAGAAGGTACACCAGTATTAACTAAGGATAACAACGGTATCCTCTATGCGGGTTGGACTAATCAAGATGGTGTCGTCATCAGTCAGTTAAACGCAGCAACCGGGCAATGGTTAGCACCAAGTGTAATCGCTGGTAGTGCAGGTCTAGCCAACTCTGATTTAGTGCTGGCCTTCGATGGTGATGGCGATGGTCTAGCTGTCTGGAGTTCTCAAGATGTGAGTGGACTGAACGAGAATAACTCTCAAGAAGAGATTCGCAATAGCTTTATTGTCGGTGGAGACTTAGTATTCTCAGTCTATGACGCTACTACCACCACTTGGTCGAGTGCTAGTCCACTGTTCACATTGACTGGTGCAGATCGTTCACTAGCTCTCGGTAAAGATACGGACGGTAATCTAGTTGCTTCCTGGCTACATGATCATAACGATCGCCAGAGTACACTCTACGCCACTATCTGGGATGCCGACACCAATGTTTGGTCTGCACCTGCCACCATTGCCAGTGGTTTCTTCTCTGGTCAGCCTAGTGTGTCAGCCCTCGGCGCTCAACCGATAATTATGTGGACACAGGACGATGAAGCAGGTATCAACGTCGTCCAGGCGAATCAATCACTGAAATATTCATTATTTGATGGAGTGGCTTGGAGTACACCGCTTGATTTTACCTACTCCATTAATGAGGCATTAGCACAGAATGCGATCTCCATCTTCTCCGACTCCTCTGACTTTTCCGAGTTGTTTGGTTCATCAATTCCTCTACCTTCACCACCAGAAGAATGCTGTGACTGTGAAGAAGGCGACCCAGAATGCGATGACGACGATGACGATAATAATGATGATGACAACTATGATCCACCAGTCCGTCGTCCCAGTGACCCCAACGATATTTTAGGGCCGGAAGGATTTGGAGACGAACGCTGGATTAATGCCAGAAATCCTCTAGCCTATACCATCCGCTTTGAAAATGAACCTACAGCCTCTGCACCTGCTCAGGAAGTAATCATTACTCAGTATCTTGACGCTGATTTAGATTGGCGTACCTTCCGGATAGATGACTTTGGCTGGGGCGACCTGCGCTTTGATTTACCAGGCGATCGCTCCTTCTACAGCAACCGTATTGATCTCCGGGCTACCCAAGGCTTCTACGTAGATGTTTCTGCCTCGATTGATGTCCTCACAGGTTTGGCAACTTGGCGCATCGCCACCGTTGATCCTACAACTGGTGAAGCCCCCCTAGATGCTCAAACAGGTTTCTTACCTATCAATGATGAAAATGGACTGGGTGAAGGCTTTGTCAGTTACAGTGTCCGTACCAAGCGGGACATCACAACCGGAAGTGTGATCGATGCAGAAGCGCGGATTGTCTTCGATACGGAAGCACCCATCGATACGCCACCGATTTTCAATACCATCGATGTCGGTGTACCTACTAGCAGTGTGACATCCTTACCAGAAGTCAGCGACAGCCCAGAGTTTTTAGTCACTTGGTCTGGTAGTGACGACCCCAATGGCTCGGCATTAGCAGGTTACACCATCTATGTATCTGTGAATGCTGGTGCCTTTACTCCTTGGTTAACTAATACAACCCTAACGGAAGCTACCTACATAGGAGAACTAGGTAATACCTATAGCTTCTACTCAGTGGCGGCTGATCATGCCGGTAATGTGGAAGCACCACCCACCACTGCTGATGCCCTCATCCGTGTTGCAGGTGGACTGGCTAGTTTGGGTGATTTAGTTTGGGTAGATAGTAATGCCAATGGCTTACGAGATGCAGATGAACCAGGGTTGGCTGGAGTGAGCATCAACCTCTACGACGGCAGCAATACCCTAGTTGCGACTACAACCACCGACACTAATGGTATTTACAGCTTTACTGATCTGAACCCTGGTGATTATGTCGTTGAGTTTGTCCCAGGAACAGGCTACTTATTCAGTCCCCAAAACCAAGGTAGCAACAGCGCCTTAGATAGTGATGCTGACCCGACCAGTGGCAGATCCTTAACTGTAACCTTGAATCCTAGAGATAATAATCTGACAGTAGATGCTGGGGTTTATCAATTCGCTACCATTCAAGGACAAAAATTCCACGACCTAGACGGTGATGGTGTCAAAGATCCTACAGAACCAGGTCTGAGTGGCTGGACTATTTACCTGGATGCTAACCGCAACGGACAACTAGATACCAGTGAAATCTCCACTGTCACCGATGCCAATGGTAACTATATCTTCACTGACCTCAAACCGGGAACTTACAATGTCGCCGAGGTCATGCAACCAGGTTGGCAACAAACTTTCCCCGGTACTAGCAACTCGAATGCGGCAATTAGTACATCGGCTTCCGATGCAGAACTATATACACCTAGTGCATCTGTGACTACCACCGCAACATCCGCTAGCCCCACGGCTAGTGTAAGTAGCTTAATTAACCTCAGTAACTTCCGTGCCGATCCTCGGTTTACAGACATTGACGGTAGTGGCTTTGCTGTGGTGACTATTGACACAGGTATCGACCTCAATCATCCCTTCTTCGGCCCAGATTTGGATGGTAATGGCATAGCAGACCGCATAGTTTACCAACATGATTTCGGCGATCGCGACAACAACGCTAGTGATCTTAACGGTCACGGCTCCCATGTTGCTAGTATCATTGGCTCCTCTGACAATACTTACACTGGGGTAGCACCAGGGGTTAACCTAATTGCCCTAAAAGTCTTCCGAGACAATGGCAGTGGCTACTTTAGTGATTTAGAAAAATCTCTCCAGTGGGTGGTAGCCAATGCCCAGACCCACAACATTGCTAGCGTTAACTTGTCTCTAGGCGACGGCCGCAACTGGAGTACAGCCGGCTCTTACTACGGTATCGGGGATGAACTGGCAGCTTTAGCAGCTATGAACATCATTGTCACGGCTGCGGCAGGTAATAGCTTCTACGAATTTAACAGTTGGCAAGGTGTAGCATATCCTGCGGCTGACCCCAATACCATTGCAGTAGGTGCTGTCTGGAGTGACAACCTAGGTGGTATTTGGAACTTCAGTAATGGCGCTCAAGATTACACCACAGCTGCTGATCGCATTGCCAGTTTCTCCCAACGTGACGCAGACTTGCTCGATGTCTTCGCTCCTGGCACTCGCATCATTGGTGCTAACGCCAACGGTGGTACAAGTACCCTGACAGGAACTAGCCAAGCCGCACCCTACATTGCAGGTGTAGCTGCCTTAGCCCAACAGTTAGCGGTGCAACAGTTGGGTCGTCAAATCACCGTTGCTGAGTTCCGGGAATTACTAGCAACTACTGGTGTAATGATCAATGATGGTGATAACGAAGATGATAACGTCACCAACACCGGAATCAATTTCGCCCGTGTGAATGTACTGGCCTTGGCTGAGAAGATTCTCACCTTAAGCCCTGAAGCTCCTACGTCTGGTACTACAGGCTCTGGTACTACAGGCCCCGGTTCTACACCAACTTTGGGAGCGCAATCACTGACACATACCATCAATCTCACTTCTGGTCAGGTGGTGACAGGAATTGACTTCGGCAACCAACGTTTGGCAGAGATGGCGACACTGACATTCAGTGCAGCTGCATACAGTGTCAATGAAGACAGTACATCAGTTACCAGTATTACCATTACTCGTACAAGCAGCAACGGCACACTTACCGCCACCCTCACCCTAGCGGATGGTACTGCTACTGCTCCGGCTGACTACGACAATACCCCAATTATTGTAGAATTCGCCGATGGTGAAGCCAGCAAAATTGTGACTATCCCCATCATTGATGATGCAGTAGTAGAAGGTAATGAAACCTTGAGCATTAGCTTGGGTGCTAGCAGCAGCTATGAATTGGGTGATATTACCACTGCTACCGTCACCATCGTTGATAACGATATTGCCAGTGTCACCATCACAGAATCGGATGGCAGCACCAATGTCACAGAAGGCGGGGCAACAGATAGTTACACTGTGGTACTGACCAGTCAACCCACGGCAGATGTGAGCATTACCATTAATGGTGACTCACAAGTCAGCACCGATGTCAATACACTCACCTTTACAGCTGCTAATTGGAATGTAGCTCAGACTGTGACTGTGACAGCCGTGGATGATGAAGCCTTTGAAGGCAACCATAGCAGCACCTTAACCATGACCGCAGCTAGTAGCGATGCTAAATATGATGGCATTGCGATCGCATCAGTCAATGTCAACATTACTGACAACGACACAATCATCAATGGTACATCTGGTAGCGACACCTTAATTGGTACTAATGGCAACAACATCATCACTGGCTTCCAAGGTGCGGATATTCTCACAGGTGGTGAAGGGAAAGACCAGTTTGTTTACACCAGTATCCGAGATGCAGGTGATACCATTACTGATTTCGTTCCTGGTACAGACACAATTGTGTTAACTCAATTGTTCCAAAGCTTACGACTCAGCCACCTCAACTATGAGACTGCAACTGCCCAAGGTTATCTGCGTTTTGGCACAAATTCGGCTGGTGGAACTGTATTGATTGACCCTGATGGCTTTATAGGTCGTGCTGCAACAACCACATTGCTCACAGTCCAGGGTGTATCCCAAAATGATCTAGCCAGCGTGAATAACTTTATCTTCTAAGTTTTTGTGGCGAGAGTGCTGGTTACTCTCGCCATCTGCTATCCAACTTACAACTGTTCGACAAAAGGAATCCCATGCAACTTTCCCAATTCATTAAGCATTACACTGTCAAGGTAGGCATTTTTAGCCTTGTTAGCCTAGGAAGCATGACAATAGCTAATTCTGCCCAAGCTATTGGGCTAATAGACTTCAGTAGCCCAGACTGGGAAAAGTTTGGTGATGTTACTACCCCCGGTCAAGGTAGTGCCAATATGTCCAATGCTTTTCTTGGGACAGAGTTCATAATTTCTGATGATGAAGATGGTTCGGAGGCTTTTAACTATTCCGGTCAGCGTCCAATTGAAGCACTTTTTTCTCCAGATTTACAAACCTCTCTAGGCTTACCTGAAACTGCTTTAGATGTTGATGATGATAATTTGGCGTGGGAAGGGTCTGCAATTAGAGGTAGTGTAACCGTCGGTGCTGGGGATGTTTTACGCTTTAAATGGAATTTTCGCACTAACGAAGGTCAACCTAGCGAGCCTGCTTTTCCAGATTTTGCCTTCTTTTTGGTTGGTAATCAAGTAATTAAACTAGCTGACTTTACAGATGCAACCGAAACATCGTTGCCTTTCTTTCGGGAAACAGGATTTCGTGAATATACCTTTGCTCAAGCCGGAACTTACACTATCGCTTTCGGTGTTGTAGATATAGGTGATTATTTAGTTTCTTCCGCACTGGAAATTCAAGATGCCAGAATAGAACCGATACCTGAACCATTAACTATCTTGGGTGTAATGACTGGCGTAACTTTCGGTACAGTGATGCGACGGAAATTTGGTACGCCTAAGAAGAAAATCAACTAATTGAGCAGATAACAACAGTGGTATTTTGCTCAATCATTCGTATACTCTTACACCCAAGATGAATTTAGATATTACTGGTTTGCAGAATGCGAGATTTTGCTGGACGCTGGTCAACTAAGTTTAATTCTCCCATTAGTTAAAATTTTAGCCGCCAGTTTCATTTCCTATTGAGCAAAGGCTAGATCAATACAGCGTCTCGCACCTCCGCCAAAGGGTAAGTATTCGTAGGGAGAAAACTGTACATCAGTCATGGGTTGACCTTCTTCAACCCTAGCATCCATCAGTAAACTGAGGATATCTGTCCGTGATGCGTCTGAATGTTCCCGCCGCTATTTTTACCTTATGATTACCTGCCTTTGCATCATTTACTAGAAAATGGGAATAGGGAATAGGGAACAACTAAGAGTATCTGCACAGGCGGCACACCACCTGCTAGGAATGAAAGAAACAAGTCAAACCCTCTTCCCTTCTGACTTCTGCCTTGTTTCTTAAAAGCTATTTTCATGTATTCTGGTATGTTGAGTTCATCACAGGTAATGATTTACTTCTTTTTTTGAGAATGTGAATTGCGCTGTGATTGGCTATCTACTCTGATTTGTTGCCGTCCGTTGGTAATCACTCGCAGCATATCTTTTAAGTCTTGTTCGATACCTTCTAAGACATGATCAGCATATTCATCAGCACCATTTTCTATTTCTTGAGCTTGAGCGATCGCAGTTTGTCGCATTTCTTCTAATTCTTGTTGACAAGCCCGCCGTTTCTGTTCAATCTCTGCGAGGGTTTCTTTCATCATCGCCTCACACTCTTGCTGCACTTGTCGGCGTAGTTGTTCAGCTTCTTGTTGTGCTTGCCTGATGATATCGCTCTCCGCCAAAATTTGCGCTCTTTTGGCTTGTGCAGCATCAACTAATTGCTGTCCGTATTCTTCAGCTTCCAAAAGAATTTCATTTTTTTGCTCCAGGATGACAGTTGCTTCCTGAAAAAATGAAGGTAAAGAAACCCTAATATAATCTAGCTGTTCTAATAATTTTTCTTCATCTATTAATGTACGCCCCGTCAGAGGAATGCGGAAACTAGACAGGATGATTTCTTCTAGACGATCAAGTTCCTGCTGAATATCTACGTTTCCTGTTTGGGGAATTTCTTCGGGGGAGATTCCGTTGACGTACTCTGGGGGATAGTTTCCGTTGCGATTGGGTTCGCTATGGGATAGTTGTGGTTGTAGCATTTGTATATATCTAAGGCTATTTGCGGGGGGACAAGATGATCGACAGAACCACCAAATCTTGCAATCTCTTTTACCACACTACTACTTAAAAAACTATACTCATTTGATGTTGCTAAAAAAACTGTTTCGATTTGGGTAGAAAGTGTTTTATTAGTATGCGCCATCTGTAGTTCTACTTCAAAATCAGAAATAGCCCGTAGACCCCGTAACAAAACTTGTGCTTTTCGTTGCTGGGCATAATTGACAGTTAAACCATCAAAGCTATCTACTTCTACGTTAGATAGATGTCTTGTGGCTAGACGAATTTGTTCTAAGCGTTGCTGTACGCTAAACAGTGGTATCTTATTTGGGTTTCGTAGTACAGCCACGACCACATGATCAAACAGCCGACTACCACGCTGAATAATATCAAGGTGTCCCAAAGTTACCGGATCAAAGCTACCTGGATAAATGGCAATCACAATCTCGATATGTATAAAAGTTATTTGAGGTGATTATATCGGAACAGGGGGACTGGGGATTGGGGATTGGGGATTGGGGATTGGGGACTGGGGACTGGGAAGATGTAGCTTTAGCTTCTCTTACGATGGCGTAAGCCTACCCGTAGGGTGGGAGATGAGGGGGAGAGTAACTATTGCCTATTGCCTATTGCCTATTGCCTAATAATTATTGACTATATGAAGGAATTTTACATGGCACTGAATATTTCTGTTTTGCCTTTGGCGTTTGTTTTCACTTCTCCTGGCCCTATTTTGGTGGAAATAGGGCCAATTACTATCCGTTGGTATGGCTTACTAATTGCCTGTGCCGTACTCATCGGTGTTAGTCTTTCCCAATATTTGGCAAAGCGCCGCAACGTTAATCCGGAATTGTTGAGTGATTTATCAATTTGGTTGGTGATCAGTGCAATTCCCGCCGCGCGGCTTTATTATGTATTGTTTGAGTGGTCAGAATATGCTCAGAATCCAGGACGAATTATAGCTATCTGGCAAGGTGGTATTGCTATTCATGGAGCAATTATCGGCGGTACTTTGGCAACGTTAATTTTTGCCAAGTTGAAGCGAATTTCTTTTTGGCAATTAGCAGATTTAGTAGCTCCTTCGCTGATTTTAGGTCAAGCGATCGGGCGTTGGGGTAATTTCTTCAACTCTGAAGCTTTTGGTCGTCCTACCAATTTACCCTGGAAATTGTACATTCCACCAGAACGCCGTCCTCCAGAGTTAGCCAATTTTGAATATTTTCATCCCACCTTCCTCTATGAATCGCTGTGGGATTTAATGGTGTTTACCCTGCTCATAACGTTATTCTTTCGAGGTTTAACAGGGAAATTACGCCTGCGGGTAGGTACATTATTTATGGTGTACTTAATAGCTTACAGCTTAGGACGTTTTTGGATTGAGGGACTTCGCACTGATAGCTTGATGCTGGGGCCGCTGCGAATTGCACAAGTTGTCAGCCTCACTGGCATTGCTTTAGGATTAGCTGGTTTAGCCTGGCTCTATCTTCGTCAGCGCCCTTTACCTGATGTAGTTTCGCCTGTGAAAGAGGAGTAGGGATTGGGGATTGGGGATTGGGGACTGGGGGAGAGAGTAACTATTGCCTATTGCCTATTGCCTCATAATTATTGCCTATTGCCCAAAAATAAAAAATGCCCCAGAGTAATCTCTAGGGCTTAACCAGGGTGCATCTACCATTTCTCTCTACTACTCCTATAGAGTGAATCCGGAAAGATACTGAGCAAATTCCCAAAATTTTTTTTTGAGGTGGGAATCTCTCCTAGTATTTACTTAAGCTTTATTAAAATTTGGGTATGAAAGCTCATCAAAATCTCATAGAACCGAAAGTTTATATTGTGGGAGCAGGCCCTGGAGATCCCGATTTACTCACGCTTAAAGCTCAAAAGTTGCTGGCTATGGCTGATGTGATTTTATTCGCTGATTCTCTAATTCCTGAACAGCTTTTGCAGTTTTGTCGAGAAGATGCAGAAATTATTCGCACTGCTGATAAGACTTTAGAAGAAATTCTACCTTTAATGATGGAACGGGTGCGATCGCAGCACAAATCTGTAGTCCGTCTGCAATCAGGTGATCCTAGTCTCTACAGTGCTACACACGAACAAATGCAGCTACTAGCCGAGGCTAATATCCCGTTTGAAGTTATCCCAGGTATTAGTGCTTTTCAAGCCGCAGCCGCCTCGCTAAAAGTAGAGTTGACTGTCCCCAGTTTAGTACAGACTATCATCCTGACGCGCATCAGTGGACGGACGGAAGTCCCAGTAAAGGAAGAATTAGCCTCTTTAGCAGCCCATCAAGCTAGCCTGTGTTTATATCTGAGTGCGCGTCATGTAGAAAATGCCCAAGCCAAATTATTGCAACACTACCCAGCCGATACCCCCGTAGCAATATGTTTTCGTTTGGGATGGGCGGATGAAAAAATTAGGGTTGTACCTCTTGAGCAAATGGCAGACTGTACTCAGCAAGAAAATCTGATTCGTACCACACTTTATGTAATTAGTCCAGCATTATCCCAAACTAGCGGGCGATCGCGTCTTTATCATCCTGAGTATAGTCGCTTATTTCGTCCAGGGGAGGATTAGGGATTGGAGAGCAGGGGAGCAGAGGGGCAGAGGGGCAGGGGAGAAAAACTACTGACTAATGAGTAATAGCTAATCACCTCTCAAGCTGGGTTAATATTAAATTTTGTAGGCGCAAGCCTTGTCGTAGACTATTTTGAATTGATATTATGCCTTTAATTAAAGTACAAACTTCTGTATCTGCGCCTGCAAAGGGTGAAGTTGAGGCTATGTTAAAAAGCCTCTCAGCTAAGTTAGCCAAGCATCTAGGTAAGCCTGAATCTTATGTGATGACTGCGTTTGAAGCGGCAGTTCCCATGACTTTTGCTGGGACTACAGAACCCGTTTGTTATATTGAAATTAAGAGCATTGGCACAATGAAGCCTAATCAAACTGAGGCAATGAGTCAAGATTTTTGCCAACAAATTAATCAAAGTTTGGGAGTACCGCAAAATCGTATTTATATCGAGTTTGCTGATGCTACGGGGGCAATGTGGGGCTGGAATGGCTCTACTTTTGGTTGAGCGATCGCCACTTACCTATTCCTTACTTCCTACTTCTTACCTAAGCAAGTAAATTTAGAAAACCACGCGGATTATTATCTCTATAGTGTTGAGGACGGGTTACACATCCGTCCTTAGTATTTTGATTTATTGAATATAGATAAACATAAAATAATTAGCCTTACTAATATTCAGATTTTATCGAAACCAGTTGAGTTATTTGGTGAAGAGATTATAAACGTTACCCTGTAATATTTAAATTTTTATCAATACCTATATTTCTAATTTTATAGAACCATTTATTTTTTGATACCAGCATATTTTGCTACAAAGATTGAATAATTTCTATATTTTAGTATGTTTTGAACAAGATAAACATTTGAATTTTGTAACTAATTTAGCAATTTTAAGGTAATTAAAATAACCAAATATTTGGATGACTCAAAAAAAATACTGAATTTAACCTCAAGAAAAATTATTAAGTATATAGTCATCCTAATTAAGTTGTGCCATATTCATTTCTATTGAGTTAAGGGCAAAAGGTACTTGAACTAATACTTAGCAACTAGGTCAAAAAGTATATTTACAGGATTTATGGAGGTGTCACACTCAAGCTATCTTGTAGGGTGCGTCAGATGCCAAACATCTGTTGAGAATCACGAAAAACTCAAATCTGACGCACCCTGTGAATGTGCCAGTTACGTAAGTTCTAATTTAGTGAACCTATCTGATATTAAAGCTATTGATTATTAGTTGAAAAACACAGTTTAATAGGTTTTTCTGAAAACTGTGAAAGTTAGAAGTTATCTAAATGTACTAGCTCAAAAAAAATTAAGTTAACCAAAGGTAATTATTTAATGTTAATCGACGCACGTATACTACCTCAAAATGAAACTATTGAAACTGAAGTTTGCATTGTTGGTGCGGGGCCAGCAGGCATTACTTTAGCCCGTGAATTAGCTGGTACAGACTTTCGGGTTTGTTTATTAGAAAGTGGTGGACTAGATTTTGATCAAAATACTCAATCACTTGCTCAAGGTGAAAGTGTTAATAATCTGTTTGATAATTTAGAATATCAACGTTGTTTACAATTTGGCGGTACAGCTAACTATTGGAAGGTTCGCATAGGTAACAATGAAATTGGTGTGAGGCACGTACCACTAGACAAAATCGATTTTGAAAAGCGTGATTGGCTACCTTATAGTGGTTGGCCTTTGGATAAATCTCACCTAAATCATTTCTATGAACGCGCTCAGGCAGTTTGCGGATTAGGTGCTTTTGCTTATGATGCTGCAACTTGGGAAGATGCGGAAACTCCTCAGCTACCATTATCTAGTAATATCACTACTACAATGTTTCAGTTTGGGCCGCGTGCTGTGTTTACCCACGAGTATCGGGAAGTAATTAAGCAAGCTGGTAACATTACTACCTATCTCAATGCCAACTTAATGGAAATTGAAACAGATGCAACAGCAAAAAATGTCACTCGTTTACGAGTAGCCTGTTTATCAGGTAATGAATTTTGGGTGCGTGCTAAGGTTGTCATTCTAGCTACAGGTGGTATAGAAACGGCACGTTTATTATTACTATCAAACAAAGTACAAAAAACTGGTTTAGGTAATCAAAATGATCTAGTAGGTAGATTCTTTATGGATCATTCTCTAGTTAAATGTGGTCATTTGATTCCTACTAATTCAGATATTTTTAAGAAAACAGCTTTATATGATTTGCGGCGAGTTAATAACATCCCTGTTATGGGTAAGTTGGGTCTATCAGAAGATGTTATGCACCGTGAACAATTACTAAATATTAGTACATTACTATTGCCAATTCCTAAACCATATCAGTTAAAAGCAGCAAATTCACTAAAAACATTGTTGTCATCTATGTATGATCCACAAGTCCGTAAAAATATTTTCCAACATTTAGGAAATGTATTGATGGGTCTTGACTATATCTTACCTGCTGCTTACGGGGCAATGACTAAGCAGCAACCTTTTATTCCCAGTTTACCTTGGGGTGGTTGGTCGTATATTCCAGGGAAGGAAAAGCGATTTGTGGGGTTTGAACTATTGCAATTAGTTGAACAAGTACCTGATCCAGAAAATCGGATCACACTCATAGGCGATCGCGATGCTCTTGGTCGTCAGCGAGTTAAGTTACACTGGCGTTGGAGTGATATTGATATTGAACACATCAAGAGAACCCAGGAAATTTTAAAACAAGAATTTGCCCTAGCTGGTATCGGTGATTTACAAATTGCACGAGATGGCGATTTACCAAAATTAGTCCATCCTGGTTTACATCATCACATGGGAACAACACGCATGAATGATGATCCAAAACAGGGTGTTGTAGATCGCAATTGTCAAGTTCACGGCGTTTCTAATCTATTCATCGCCAGTAGTTCTGTTTTTCCCACCGGCGGTTATGCTAACCCCACACTTACTATTGTAGCTTTAGCCATTCGCCTAGCTGATCATGTGAAAACAGTTATGGCTAGTAAGAGTGAAGTAGTAGTAGGGGTGTAGGGGGAGCAGGGGAGCAGAGGAGCAGGGGAGGATGAGGAAGTGAGGGGAGATGTAGCTTGCTTCCCGTAGGGTGGGAGTGAGGGGAGATGTAGCTTGCTTCCCGTAGGGTGGGAGTGAGGGGAGACAAGGTAGAATTTTTACCCAGTCCCCAGTCCCCAGTCCCCAATCCCCAGTCCCCAATCCCCATTTTCACCAACTTGATTTGAAAGTTGTACGATAGAGATTCAGCATCCACATTGTGATTTTCTATGTCTGCTACGCCTCTTGTTTCTCCACTCAACTCACCCCTACCAGACACAACAACCTTAACTCCCCTACTTGGCGCTTCGGTGACGGAGTTAACGGCTTGGGTGCAACAGCAAGGACAACCTGCTTATAGAGGTAAGCAACTCCATGACTGGATTTATCACAAGGGAGTGCGATCGCTAGCTGATATTTCTGTCTTCCCTAAACAATGGCGTGCCACTGTTGCAGATTTTCCCATTGGACGTTCTCAAATTCACTACCGGGCTGTGGCACCAGATGACGCGGTGAAGTATCTTTTGCAACTCGCAGACGGGCAGATTGTAGAAACAGTTGGTATTCCTACAGAAAAGCGGTTAACTGTCTGCGTGTCTACCCAGGTGGGTTGTCCAATGGCGTGTGATTTCTGCGCTACTGGTAAAGGTGGCTACAAACGCAACTTAGACAGACATGAAATTGTTGATCAAGTCTTAACTGTCCAAGAAGATTTTCAACAACGGGTGAGTCATGTAGTCTTCATGGGTATGGGTGAACCGTTGTTAAATACAGAGAATGTCTTAGCTGCAATTAAATCTTTGAATCAAGATGTCGGGATTGGACAACGATCGCTCACTGTTTCTACTGTCGGAATTCGCGATCGCATCCGTGAGTTAGCCCAAGAACATTTGCAAGTTACCCTGGCTGTGAGTCTCCACGCTCCCAACCAAGCCCTGCGCGAACAAATTATTCCCAGCGCCCGCCCCTATCCTATCGAAGACTTGCTGACTGAATGTCGGGAATATGTAGCTATCACTGGCAGGCGCATTTCTTTTGAATATATCTTGCTAGCTGGTGTGAATGATTTACCAGAACACGCCTTAGAACTAGCAAAGCGTCTCAGGGGATTTCAAAGTCATGTAAATTTAATTCCCTACAATCCCATCGAAGAAGTTGACTATAAACGCCCTAACCGCGATCGCATTCAAGCTTTTCTCAAAGTTCTTCAACAACAACAAATCGCTGTTAGTGTGCGCTACTCTCGCGGTTTAGAAGCTGATGCAGCCTGTGGGCAATTGAGAACCAATCAAACGACTGGTAAGTAGCGAGGGATTGGAGATTGGAGATTGGGGACTGGGGATTGGGGACTGGGTAAAAATTCTACCTTGTCTACCTTGTTTACCTTGTTTACCTTGTCTACCCTCACTCCCTCATCCCCCTCATCCTCCCCTGCTCCCCCACCTCCCGACTCCCGACTCCCGACTCCCGACTCCCGACTCTCTACCTTTTTAAACGAATTCCAGCCGCATGAATACCTGGGGCGTAAGCTTCAATAACTCGGCCTGTCAGAGTACAGCTGATCATCAAATAATCGCAGTTGTGGCACTGTGTTCTAGTTAATTGACTATCGGAAATATAGTGACGTTCAGCTTCACTGCCACAGTTTGGGCAGTAAATTTTATGTACCATTGCTTTGACCCCGGTTGTAATTATCTTGATTGAAAAAGAATTGCTAAATGTAGCCCCAAAAAATATTCTGGTAATAGAGAAAAATAACAACAGCTAAAGGTATAGCTGTTTACTTTAAACAAGATTTTAGATTTGAAATTTATGTAATATTCTTCTCTATTATCTTAATGTTCATGAGAAACTACCATCTTACTGGAGATATAAAACTAATATTTGAGTCTATAGTGCTTATATTTTGATTGATCCCAATAGATAAGCCCTTGAGACAAGGTTATTAACCGTCATTTTCAAAAACGACAAAGCTATCTTTGTATTCAAATGTCAAAAGCAGGTAATTACTGTAGCTTAAGTAACAAAAATTTCTTTCTTAAGGTTTGGTTAATATTTTACAAAATTAAACTGTATAAAGTTAATTTCACGAAAACTTCCAATAATAGTGATTCCCAGGATTGGTTATGTTAGTTAATAATAAGTTTTGCATTGATCTATTACCAATAACTTTTTTTAAGCTGTCAATATTAGTTAGTTTGTCATCTATCCGAGGGATGAAAATAGTCATAGATTATTTGAGCTAACTTTGCCCCTATTCCTGGAACTTCAGCTATTTGTGCGGGTGTGGCTTGTCTGAGATAGTCAACAGAGCGTAGTTGATAATTGCATTTCACAGTGCAAAGGTTCAAATCAGATCATTACTTATGACAGAAAAATCGCGCTGTGAATTGCGTAGTATCCGATTTTTTGGCTGTGTAAAACACTCACGTCTGTATAGTCTTTGGCTGTTATGGACAAAATCTAGGCTAAATTTCTGGAGTATTCCATAATCAAATTTTAGTTAGTGTGACTTTATTAACCCCCAAGGCTTCATATTTACTGCATGAGAACAGAAGGAATTGTTGCGATATCAGTCAATTTATCTCATACCAGAAAATCACCGAATGATGAAAAAATGATTTTAGAACTAGAGAAAGCCACAATTTGAATTATCTAAGTTGAGTAGAACCTCCAATCAAAACTTGATTTTTTTTTGAATAACTTATGTTATAATGTTTCGTCCAGACATTTATAACAATATTTTGATAATTTTTATGGAGGCAATAAAACTAAAATTTGCTGACTTATTTGCTGGAATTGGAGGTTTTAGATTAGCTTTTGGAAAATCCCAATATGAATGTGTATTCTCCTGTGAGATTAACGAGGCTTGCCGACAAGTTTATTTTAATAATTTTGCAGATATACCAGAATATGATATTAGCAAAATTGATATAAGAAACTTACCGTACTTTGATGTTTTGACGGCTGGGTTTCCTTGTCAACCTTTTAGTATTTGTGGACGAAGAAAAGGGTTTCACGACACTAGAGGTACTTTGTTTTTTCATATTTGTGAAATTATTGAACATATCAATCCTCCTGTTGTTGTACTTGAAAATGTTAAACATATCTTACATCACGATCAAGGAAGAACATTAGAAGTAATATTATATTCTTTGGAAGATATAGGTTATGCCGTCAATTACGAAATAATTAACTCTAAGGATTTTGGCTTGCCACAAAATAGAGAAAGAGTAGTATTTGTAGCTACGAAAAATAGAAAATTTGATTTTGGGCTTCTCAAGAAAATTTATCCATTCCCTACCCTAAGAGAATTTTTATGTACTTCAGGAGAATTTGAATACTTAAATCCTCAAGAGTACACAATGATAGATAATCCGAAACAACAAGCGTCTGGTTTGATTTTTGTAGGATATCGTAATAAAAATATTTGGAAAACAGGTATTAGACCAAACACAGAACATTTATCCAGGGTTCATCATCAACCCAATAGAATATATTCTATAGACGGCGTACATCCAACAATCCCTTCTCAAGAAACTTCCGGTAGATTTTTTATTTACATACCAGAAGAAAATGCAGTTCGGAAATTAACGATTAGAGAGTGTTATAGAATTATGGGTTTTCCTGATAAGTTCAAAACCCATAGTAATTTAGCCGAGTGTTATAAGCAAATAGGTAATTCTGTCGCAATACCAGTGATGTATGAACTTGCAAATCAAATCAGGAAACAGTTTTTTTCTTATTTAGACACAGGCAATGAAATAATTAGTGATCATGAAAAATATAATTTTAAGCAACCCATTCAACTTGAACTACCTCTAATAATGAATCATAGAGAAAAACTTATACAAATTTACCAAAGTACATCTGAATTAGAAATTAATCAAATTACATTACCAGAAGCATATCAAAATTATGTCGCCGAAATTGCTAAAAAATGTTTTGCGAGGAAAGCAGTTCATACTGTATTAATTACTCTTTTAGTACATAAAATTCTACATCCATCTCAGGATATTAGATATCACCAAGCTGAAATGGTTGGTGGTTTTTCAGGGAGAAGTATAGATACAAAATACATTACTCCCACATTAACAGAGTTGGGCTTACCTGCAATGGCAGAAAGTGGTTGGTTAACTCGTTCTTTAGAACAACCTTATCCTTATACATTCGATTATAACGGCAACATCAGCCCTAAGTCTCTAAAAACAGCATTTCTCAATATTATTGATTTTGTGCAGACACATCCTGAAAAATCTGAAGAGGTATTAAAATTACTTCTAAAATTGATCAAATCAGCTAAGAATGATAATGTAGTTGAAATCATTAAATTAACCAATCCTGAAAAAATAGATATAAAAACTGTAGTCAATGCTTTAAATGAGCATTTCAACTATGACTATAAAACTGTTGGTGGCTCAAAATTGCCTGTTATTGCTTTTTATGCTGTTTATAAAATTCTCCTTAGAGAAATATCCAGATATAGTTCATGTACGCTCGGAAAATTAGGCAGTCATACAGCTTCTGACAGAACTTCTAGGACGGCTGGAGATATTGAAATTTTTGATAAAAATAATCATCTTGTTGAAGCTATAGAAGTAAAACATGGTCAAGAAATAACTTTGCAAATCGTTTATCGTGCTAAAGAGAAGATTATTCAACACAATCCTGGTAGATATTACATTTTTGCTTCAAAAGATGTTAAAGAATCAGAAGCAGATAAAATTAATAACCTGATTAAAGAAATTGCAACTGAACATGGATGTCAAGTAATTGTTAATGGAATCATGCCAACCATTAAATACTATTTGAGATTAATTATGTCTGTCACGGATTTTATTGAAGAATACTCTCAATTGATAGAGTCAGATAATGAATTACAAAAAATTCACAAAGAAAAATGGAATGAAATTTTAGGCAGATTAATGATTGAATAAGAAAGTAAATTCAGCTTTTTCAAGCGGGATGAAAATAGTCATAGATTATTTGAGCTAACTTTGCCCCTATTCCTGGAACTTCAGCTATTTGTGCGGGTGTGGCTTGTCTGAGATAGTCAACAGAGCGAAAATGTCCCAATAGCAGTTTTTGGCGATGGTGTCCCAAACCAGGAATTTCATCTAAGCGCGATCGCTTTAATTTATCACTGCGTTGCTGACGATGGAAACTCACCGCAAATCTATGGGCTTCATCCCGCAGCCTTCGCAACACTTGTACCCCTGGTTGTTCGCTATCAGTTGCTAGGGGTGCTGATTCTCCTGGTAAAAAAATCTCCTCTCGCCGCTTGGCTAAACTCACAACTCGCAAGTCTTCCAATAAATTCATCTCTTGCAAAACCGCAACCACCGCCGATAATTGACCTTTACCGCCATCTATCATGATTAAATCAGGCCAGTCGGGATTATCTACCTTTGATAATTGTGGTTCTTCTGCATACTTGCGAAAGCGGCGTTGGATGACTTCGGCTAAACTAGCAAAATCATCCGAGTGTCCTGTGGTGACAGTAGGATTTTTAATTTTGTAGTGGCGATAATGTTGCTTGGCTGGTATGCCATCAATAAACACAACTTGGGAAGCTACAGCATTAGAACCTTGAATGTGAGAAATATCATAACCTTCGATGCGGTGGGGTAAGTCGGGTAAGTCGAGAATTGTGGCTAAATCTTGCAAAGCTTGGTGATTGCGTTGGCGCAGCCCGTCGGAGACATCGCCCAATTTTTGCATTCTCTGTAATTCATACTGGGCATTGCGTTCTACCATCTCAATCAATTCTGCCTTAGTTTGACGCTGGGGGGCTAAGATGGTGACTTTTCTTCCCTTCCGTTGCGTCAAAGCTGCCGCCAAAATTTCCCCGTCAGGTAACTCATGCTGTACCAAAATTTCTGCGGGAATTTCCACAGAGTCAGCAGTTTGGTAGTGTTCTTCTAATACCCGTTGTAAGATTGCGCCTGGTTCAGCTTGAGACTCAGCCACAAATGCTAAACGTCCCACCAACTGCCCAGCACGAATCTGAAATAATTGAATGCAGGCGTGTTGTGCATCAGCTGCTAGAGCGATCGCATCCCGTGAAACAGTATCATCTGGTAAAGAAACCTTCTGTTGTGCGGTGAGGGAATTTAACCCCGTTATTTGATCACGAATCCGCGCCGCCGATTCAAAATTTAGCGCCTCTGCGGCTTTGTGCATCTGTTCCGTTAAAATCTCGATCAGTTCCTGAGTTCGTCCTTGGAATACCATCGCTACTTTCTGCACAGTCTTACGATATTCTTCTGGTGAGATGAGCTGTTGACACACCCCCGGACAACGGCCTAAATCATAATTTAAACAAGGACGGTCTTTAAATAATGGTTGCGGTCTTTGTCTCAATGCAAATATCCGCTTAGATATATGTAATATACTTCGTAATAGACCTGAATCAGTATAAGGCCCGTAATACTTATCTTTTTCTTTACCTAGCTGACGTTTACGGGTGATAAAAATCCGGGGATAGTCTTCTGACCAAGTAATACAGACATAAGGATATTTTTTATCATCTTTGAGCAGCACATTAAAGTATGGCTGGTGCTGCTTAATTAAGTTGGCTTCTAGCGCCAAGGCTTCGGCTTCCGTATCGGTGACAATGAACTCAATTTCTGTCACCTGCTTCACCATTGTGGCTATCCGTTCAGTTTTGTGATAGCCATCCCGAAAATAGGAACGCACACGCGATCGCAACTTGCGCGATTTACCTATATAGATAATGCGATCGCTGCGATCGCGCATGAAATAAACGCCCGGTTCTGGCGGAATCTCAGCCAGACGAGTTTCCAAGCGTTCTGAATCTTTAACCAGTGGTAGGATCTGAGCAGATGTTGTCACAGTCTCAATATAGGTAATTTCACACTTACCTATACTTATTCTAAGGAATATGTGAAGCCTGTGTGATTGTTAAACTCTTCTCTGTCACCTGTAACCTGTAACCTGTCACCTGTCACCTATCACCTGTCACCTGTCACCTGTCACCTGTCACCTGTCACCTGTCACCTGTCACCTGTCACCTGTCACCTGTCACCTGTCACCTATCACCTGTCACCTAATTAAATACAGCTATAAGCTAACTCTTGTTCAATTGCCAGCGTTAAAAGATTCAGATTTATAGGTTTAACAAAATAACTACGAGCGCCTAAATTCATTGCTTTTTCTTGATCAGATTTAAAAGCAAATGCTGAAACTACAATAATAGGTATCTTCAATAAATTGGGTTGTTGCTGTATTTTTTCGAGTAGAACATATCCATTAATATCTGGTAATTTCAAGTCTAATAAAATTAAATCCGGTTGAAATGTATCTATAGATAAGAAAAAATCCGCAGCATTCGATAAACCTTTGACATTGTAGTTACAATAGCTCAAATAATCACTGAGTAACATCCTATTAATATCATTATCTTCAACAAGTAAAATTCGTCTTGATGGATGTAAGTAATATCTTTGAGGTTTTGTCAGTAAATTGGTTGTCATTTTAGGAGCTAGTATATAATAATTACCTACCTTTACGGTAGTTTAACCATGATCATCAAGGCTAAAGCTGTGATATGTATCGACTCGTTTTATGCAACAGTAGATAATATTACTTAAATATATCTGCTTAAGTAAAGTTGAATTTTTTTAGATAAAATTTTTAGGTTTTTCCAAATCGGTCAAGAATTACTGCTGGAGATAGCAAAGCCAAAATGAAGGAACTAATATATGTCTATATCTTATACCGTTTCTTGATGAAGATGCAATTTATAAGTTGTTGTAGAGACTTTGCATACAACGTCTCTACAGAATTGATTTGGTGCAGCTTCTCATGGAATTGGTATTAGTATCTTAAATGAGTAAGATTAAGAATTAGTAAACAATTGACTGAATAAATGCAGAGGGCAGAAGGTTTTAAAAATAATTCCTCCCTCTGCCAAAAGGGTCATAAATTGCAAGCTGCTAATAAGCTTACACTGTACGCTGAAGAGACGGTGTGTTGATAATTCACACTAAATAACTGGTATTCGGCACAATGGGAAAAAAAGCATACTCATACCAAGCAGTCCAGATGAAACTGCGAATCCAGCGATCGCGTTTTTCCGGACTTAATTTATACTCAAACGCACCACAAGAAACATCAATTGCAGACAGATGTGAGTTACAACCGCAACCATGCTGATAAGTAAAACCATATTTTGAGGCGATACTCTGCACCTTCATTTGCATAGCAAATACTTTACAAGCATGAAGTATGGCATCCCAAGAACGCTTATGTGCGATATCCCGCTTATCAAATCTCAAAGCCCGTTCTTCAAACACATGATCGCGGTAAATCGGTGCTAAATGCACATGATAAAAACTAGCTGGAAGTTCATAACCAAACTCATCGAACAG
The DNA here is from genome assembly GCF_000316645.1 of Nostoc sp. PCC 7524. Taxonomy (NCBI): domain Bacteria; kingdom Bacillati; phylum Cyanobacteriota; class Cyanophyceae; order Nostocales; family Nostocaceae; genus Nostoc; species Nostoc sp. PCC 7524. Next base: position 2,201,336 of record NC_019684.1, on the reverse strand, counting down.
TTCTAAGCCAATTTTTGCAACTTTGATTTCATCAGCATAATCAGAGCCTTTGGACTGCAAATCCTGCAAAATTGAGGCAAAATTAGGATAGTTATGAGTCATGAAATCATGACCATAGAACTCTAGGGTTTCCTGTGCGAGTTGTCCGAATAGCTGACAAAATGAAGGTTTGAGATGGGCGAGTTCTGGGCGTTCATTAAACAAGTCAACATCACCCTGTGCTAACTTGTATAAAAACAACTGCGCCATCTCAACATAAACTTGAGGATTACAGAGTCCGGTAGGTGCTACTCCCTTAGCAATGTCTTGCCATATTGGCGGCAGTTGAGTAACAGCAACAGCATTCTCTCCTGCTATGGCTGGGACACTGGGGAATTCAAGAAGCTGCATTTAGCTATCTCCGTAAGTAAGCTTGAGGTTTATCGTTGCTGGAAATACTGATATGCGGCGTATGCCATTGTTACAACTCCTGTGATAATAGCAGATTCATCTACCTCAAATTCCGGGTGATGTAAGGGATGGTTGATAATTCGATCTGGGTAGCCTACACCTAGGCGAAACATTGCACCGGGGACGTGTTCCAAATATACAGAAAAATCTTCTGCACCCAGAGATGGTTCTGGTAAAACTTGGACGCGATCGCTACTCCAAGCTGCTTCGGCGGCGGATTGCAACAATTGCGTCAGTGCATAATCATTGTTAACACCCGGTACACCTTGGTGATAATTAACCTGATACTTTGCACCGTAAGAATGGCAGACATTAGCGACAATTTTTTCAATCCAGTTAGGGAGTTGAGCGCGGGTTTCTGGGTGGAGCGATCGCACTGTTCCCCGCAACTGCACTTGATCAGCAATAATATTAGGCGCTCTCCCACCGTTAATTTTGCCAATACTTAACACCACAGGACGCAAGGGGTTTTGGGTGCGGCTAATGGCTTGTTGCAAAGCCGTAATTACTTGTGCCGCAATCCAAATTGCATCAATCGCCTCATGGGGACGCGCACCATGTCCAGATTCACCAAAAATCAGAATCTCTAAATCATCAGCCGCCGCCGTCAACGCTCCGTAACGCACACCAATAGAGCCAGCCGGGATAGAAGGGAAAACATGAACCCCCAAAACAGCCGAGACATTTTTCATCACCCCATCTTCGATCATCCAAATTGCACCTTGGGCAATTTCTTCCGCAGGCTGGAATAAAAACCGCACATTTCCGCTCAATTCCTCTGCAATTTGGGCGAGTATCATTGCTGTTCCCAAACCCACTGTAGTGTGAATATCATGGCCGCAAGCGTGCATCACCCCGGCTGTACGAGAAGCATATTCCAACCCCGTACTTTCTTGAATGGGTAAAGCATCCATATCAGTGCGAATTGCCAAGAAATGCTCATCTTGAAGAGAACCTTTAATTTCCCCCACTACGCCTGTTTTGCCAATTCCCTCTTGCACACGCAAACCACTGGAAGATAAAACACCAGCCACAAACGCAGCAGTTTGATATTCCTGTCCGCTAAGTTCGGGGTGAGCATGAATGTGGCGACGAATCTCAATCAGGCGAGGTGCGAGTTTGGCGGCTAAGTCTTTAATACGGGTTAGCATTGCTTGATATTAATTGACAGGCTTTGTTCCATGATAAGTGGGGATTGGGGACTGGGGACTGAGGATTGGGGATTGGGAATTGGGAATTGGGAATTGGGTAAAAATTCTACCTTGTCTCCCCTCACTCCCTCATCTCCCCTCACTCCCCCATCCTCGCCTGCTCCTCTGCTCCTCTGCCCCTCTGCTCCTCTGCCCCTCTGCTTCCCTACCCTCTGCAATATCAATATGCAAATTAAAGTTACAAGAGCTTAAACTTACTCAGCACAGTCGAGAAATTTATGGGTTGAGGATAAAACTTAAATCCAAAACCAACCCAGGTAATACATCTTCACCAGAAAGTTGGGGCGGTTGCTCAACAGAAAAATTAATGGTTTCTACTTCAACACTAGGGCGATAAATTTCCACTAACGGCGTTTGGGGATCAATCAACCAACCTAGGCGAACGCCATTATCCTGATACTCTTGCATTTTTGCCCGTAATGTCTTTAAGGAATCAGTTTCAGAGCGCAGTTCTATGACAAAATCTGGACACAGTGGGGGAAAGCGTTTCTTTTGTTCCGCAGTCAAAGCTTCCCAGCGTTCTGTTTTCACCCAAGCCACATCCGGCGAACGAAAAGCACCATTAGATAAATGAAACTCAGTTGAGGAGTCAAATACTTTACCCAGTTTGGCTTGCTCATTCCAATTGTAGAGTTTAGCCGTTAAGCCAGAATTTCTAATACCGCTTTCGCCGCCAGTTGGAGGCATAATAATTAATTCTCCTGCTGCTGTCAGTTCTATGCGCCATTCGTTATTGGCTATGCACAGTTGATAAAACTGCTCGTCTGTTAGACCTACGGCTGGTGGAATGTTGAGGGTGACAGTTTCCATAGGTATTTAATGGAGTTTATTTTATTATGAGCGATGCCTAGAGCAGACGAGTAACCAACACGTCTAACGTTTTTCTCGTTCCCTTCTTAACACTCAAAACTCATCACTGACTTAGGGAGTCCTCGCAGGGGAACAGACAACCCGAAAACCGATGTCGTAGCTCCTATTGTCCGGCACGAGCCAGTTACGAAACGCACAGCGACAGTACCTAGGATTGTTGCCCCAAGAACCACCGCGCAGCAGCCGAGAATGATTATTTTTGCCATCTATTAACCATGCACTACCGTCAGTGGGTGCGCCTTGATAATTTTCGTGCCAATGGTCAAGACACCATTCCCAAACCAGACCGTGCATATCATACAGACCAAATGCGTTAGCTACACCAAAACTGCCTACATCTGTAGTCTCTTTTCTATATTTGCCCTTTGATCCAGAACCATAGACATAATTACCGTCATAGTTAACTAAATCGGTGTTAATTGTCTCACCAAAATGAAATGGTGTTGCAGTTCCTGCACGACAAGCATATTCCCACTCTGCTTCAGTCGGCAAGCGACATTCCCGTCCTAATTTCTGAGAAAGTCGCTGACAAAATTCAACGGCATGAAACCACGATACCATTTCTACAGGACGATTTGCACCTTTAAAATTAGATGGGTCAATTTCTAAATCACGGTTAACCTTGGGTAAACTAGCAACAGCACGCCATTGCGCCTGAGTCACAGGGAATTTACCCATGAAAAAAGGCGGCACAGTAACTTTATGCTGGGGACTTTCGTACTCTGTTCGCTCTAGTTCCTTGTCTGGCGAACCCATCAGAAATTCACCCCCAGGGATGGAAACCATATCTAAGGTCACACCATTCCCCAAGTCAGCCGTAAAATATTCTGCCTGTCCCCGACTCCGGTTAATTTCCTCACCTTTGGCGTTGACAGTTACTATGTCAAATTGAAATTGACCTAACCCCCCCATCCCCCCTTCCCTACTAGGGAAGGGGGGTGTTTGACTCCCCTCTCCTACAAGGAGAGGGGTTGGGGGAGAGGTCGGTATACGAAGGCGTTGATGAATGGGTGCAATATCCTCATCCCTGAGTCCTAAATCATGCTGATAGGCTTGCAAGTCATTGGATACAATTTCATCGTCTGGATATCCTTCCTCAACAGCCTCTAGTAATGTTTGCTCATACTCCTCTAATTTTCGTTGAAATTCTCGGTGAGGCTGCAACACCTCAAATTCAATTGCTGCTGCTTCTTCTGGTAAAAGGGATAACTGAGTTTGTTTAGAATTTAAGAGCCTGCGTGCAACCTTGGAAATTTTTCCCTGATTTACCCGACGCTCTACTTCTTTACGGTAGATCAGCTTAGGATCATTAACAGGTGCTTTCGCCAACCAAATCTTGTAACCTTCTTTGACAGGATAAAACTGCGGTGTCATAGCTGGAGATACTTCTCGCACTTTACCACTAGCATAGTTATGCAACTCATCTACCGAAATCCTGCCATCTCCATCTTGATCTGCTGCGCCGTTGGTAATACCTTCTACTAAGTAACGAGTGTAAATAGAAAGGTCATATCCTGCGTGTTCAAAAGAATATTGAGTTGAGGTAGAAGAGGTGAGAATTGCTCTACCCTCACTATTTAACTCCTTTGCAATATCTACAGAATCTATGCCATCAGATTTAATATTAAACCCTTCAGGAAAAGCCCCACTAAAGCAGGAGTCTAGAATAATTACCTGCTGCTTTGACTTGCTCTCATTCATCCGGTCATGAAGATATCTAGCCTCCACTGCCGTTGGTGGAATTAGCCTACCCTTGTCTAGAATAGTTTCACTGGTAGATAAGTAAAGTTTACGACTTTCGTCCTTCACCCCATGACCAGAAAAGTAAAACAGCACCAAGTCATCTTTTTGGCGGCTAGCAAAAAGTTTGTAAATAGCTAGTTCCATTTCCCTTTTATTGGGATTAGGTAGCACTGTTACATTGGATTCGGGAAAATCACCCATTTCAGGGTTAATCAAAACTTGTTTGAGTGCTTCCACATCGCTAACAGCAGAAGGAATAGCTTTCAAGTCTGCTTGATATTCACTCACACCAATCAGCAGAGCAAATTTATCCATCGGTCTTGGTTACGCTCACTTTTAACTTGGAGAGCCTTTCAATAGCACTCAAAGCGTTCTCTAGCTGTTCTTGATTGTTGTACTCTATGGCATATTTTGCCCCATTATCTTCATATTCCAATTTCAGAGTTTTACCATAGAAGCGATTTCCTACTGAATCTAGCAATTCCTTCGCTTTCTGAGGATTGACTACCGTGTTCAGCATTCCTGGTATAAATGTCGCTAAACCTGGTTTAGCACGATCTGGTATTTCCGATTCTCTGACTTTTTCTACATCTTCGACTATTTCGCTAATTTCCTGGGCGAGATTAGCTGTTAATCTTTCTAACTCATCGGGTTCTAAATCAAGGTCGGCATCGGTTAAGTCAATTAAGACCTGAAGGTTATCCACTATAATGTTTACCTTTATAATTTCAGTATATTTAAGTAGATTATCGTAATTTTAGCTAAATTGGCAATGATAAGTGAGCCTTCAGAACCCCGACTTCTTCAATTGGGGTTCTGGCTGTTGTACAACAGTTATGATCAAAATAGAACCAAGTCAAGCACACATCATTATTCTTCGCTGACATTGGTGCAGGTCAAAAATGGTGACATTAGTTGTTGTAATTAATACTCTGATATCAATCATGCTGCTATGTGTGGCTTGGCAGGTGTGGCAATTGAAACGAAAAATCGCATTTATAGGCGATCGCCTCACCGACTACGAACGCTGTAGCCATGATTTACTCTACCAAGCACCCGCAAATCTTTATCTTGGGCAGCAGAACCTTCAGAATTTGCGACAAAGTAACCAAGCACTACAAATCCAAATTCAACAAGTACGACAAATTATCAGTATCCTATTGTTAGGACAACGCACATGGCGGCGCTATATTCGTAAACCAGACTTAATATCGAGAAATCATAGACCCACGAAATCTAGCTACTAAATAACAGCAACATTCCTAGCTGATATATTGTCACCATAGAAGAACCCGATAAAATCATTTAAATCTTGCAAGGGGAGCAAACCCACCTAAAATGGGTGTAAGGAGATAAACAGTTAAGATGTCTAATAACCGTTCTGGAGCATTTATTGGCGGTGTGATGCTAGGAGCTGCGATCGGCACTTTAGCCGGATTACTTGCTGCTCCCCGCACAGGGCGCGAAACCCGCAAAATTTTGAAAAAATCTGCCGATGCAATCCCAGAATTGGCAGAAGATTTATCAACCAGTGTACAAATTCAAGCTGACCGTCTTTCCGCTAGTGCCTTGCGAAATTGGGATGAAACTTTAGATAGACTAAGGGAAGCGATCGCTGCTGGTGTAGATGCTAGTCAGCGAGAAAGCCAAGTCTTGAAAAAGCAAAAAGCTGCCCAAGACTCAGACAACCTTCCTCAAGAATTAGAACGCTCATAAATAAAGCTGGTGTGCATATAAATTGCATCTAGTCAATAGATAAGATACTTTTGTCATGGGTGTTTTCTCATTTTGAATTTTGTAGCTTGCTTCTCTTACGTTCTCTTCGTTCGCGGAGCGTGTCGTAGACAGACGCTACCGCTAAACCCTAGGGTATTTTTAATTGTTTATTACCGTGATTGACCCCCTGTTTTGGTTGGGATTTTCGATTCTTTTAGTAGCTGCCAGTCTGACGGCCGTGTTAGTGGCAGCAATACCAGCTTTGCAGGAGTTAGCGCGAGCTGCTCGCAGTGCCGAAAAATTATTTGATACTCTCTCACGAGAACTACCTCCTACCTTAGAAGCCATCCGCGCCACAGGCATAGAACTGACAGATTTGACCGATGATGTGAGTGAAGGCGTTAAAAGTGTTGGTCAAGTCGTTAAACAAGTTGATCAAAGTCTAGATACTGCTAAAAAACAAGCTCAAAATCTGCAAGTAGGGACACGTAGTATTGTTGTAGGTGTCAAAGCCGCTTGGAAGACCTTTACCCGTCAAAAATCTCCCAGGCGAACAGTAGTTGAGCGTGTACAAATCACTGAAAAATCTTCACTCACACAACGAGACAGAGAAACATTCAACCCAGAAAATCGCCGCCCTAAAGCGGAAGCCTATCGTATTCATGATGGTTTTAGTGAATAGAGAAGTAGGGGAGTAGGGGAGGATGAGGAAGTGAGGGGAGATGTAGCTTGCTTCTCTTACGATGGCGTAAGCCTACCCGTAGGGTGGGAGTGAGGGGAGATGAGGTAGAATTTTTACCCAGTCCCCAGTCCCCAATCCCCAATCCCCAGTCCCCAATCCCCCGAATCTTTGCTTTCCTACCTAAGATTAGAGTAAAGTAAACAAGTGTAACGAAGTATCACTTTTCCCGTACTCTTTTAAAGCAACTTGTTCACTTCTACTGTTGATATTTGTATAAAAACGTCCATGCAGTCTTGTTTTTGGCGCAAAGTCTTAGTATCTATTACAGTATTTTTCTTGGCTGGGTCAGTTTGGGTGATGAACTCTTCCTCAGCACTGGCTTACGACAATCCCGAATTGTTGCCTAATTATTTCACCCCGGTTGTAGACTTAGCTAAAGCTCTCCCTGACCCCCAAGAAGAAAAGCTAGTCGAGGAAATTGAGCAGTTTGAAACTGATACTGGTTGGAAACTGCGCGTACTCACTCAATATGACCGTACCCCAGGTAGAGCAGTCATCAATTATTGGGGTTTGGATGACAAAAGCATTCTCTTGGTTGCTGATTCCCGTGGTGGTAACATCCTCAGTTTTAGTGTTGGTGATGCAGTTTACGAACTTTTACCCCGGACTTTTTGGATAGAATTACAAACTCGCTTTGGTAATTTGTATTTTGTGCGGGAACAAGGGGAAGACCAAGCTATTTTACAAGCCTTGAGTTCTGTGAAGGGCTGTTTACTCAAGGGTGGTTGCAGCGTTGTTCCGGGATTACCGAGGGAACAATGGATTTTAACTTTAATTACCTCAGTTATTGGTGGAATTATTTGTGGATTTGCAGCTCAACCCCGCACTGAAGGACAAGTTGTAGCTTGGCAATGGGCTTTAATTTTCTCACCTTTATGGGGAATTTTGTTTATTGCCTTCGGAATCGGCCCAGTAGTGACACGTACCAGCGATTGGTTGCCTTTAGTGCGTAACATTTCCGGCTTTCTCATCGGTGTTTTGGTAGCTTACCTCTCACCTGTGTTTAGTCGTCCCTCTTCCAATGCTAATTCTTGATTGGGGACTGGGGATTGGGGACTGGGGATTGGGTAAAAATTCTACCTCATCTCCCCTCACTCCCCCATCCTCCCCTGCCCCTCTGCCCCTCTGCTCCCATGCCCCTCTGCTTCCTCAGCGATCGCACTAGCTGATAAGCTGAAAGCTAGTCTTTCAGAACTCAAGAGCAATGGAATGGCACGTAACTGATGCTCAAAGTCTAGCAATTATTGATAGCGAAATTGGCGATCATGTCCTCTCACCCGCAGAATATGAGATTGTCCGGCGGGTGGTTTACGCTACGGCTGACTTTGAGTATAAGTCTTTAATTCGGTTTTCTGAACGTGCATTACAATCGGGTGCGGCAGCACTGGCGGCACGTACTACTATTGTTGTAGATGTGCCGATGGTGCAATCAGGTATTGCCTACGAGATTCAAAATACTTTTGCTAATGCCGTGTATTCCAGCACGGAAGCCATAACCCGTACTCAAACAGAAAGAACTCGTGCCGCTTGGGGAATTGAAAATTTAGCCAAGCGTTACCCAGAAGGTATTTTTATAGTAGGTCAAGCACAAACAGCTTTAACTACACTGGTAGATTTAATAGAAGCAGAAGAAATTAGCCCAGCTTTAATCATTGCTACATCTGTGGGATTTGTTGATGTGGACGATGCCAAAAGGCGTTTACAAGATTCTCTTGTTCCCAATATCACAATTGATAGCCGCAAAGGAAATGCCGTTGTAGCAGTTGCGATCGCAGACGGGCTGATAGACTTAGCATGGCAAGCTTACGGGCAGAATAGGAGAGGGTAGGGGAGTGGGGGAGTAGGGGAGTGAGGGGAGATGGGGGAGTGAGGGGAGACAAGGTAGAATTTTTACCCAATCCCCAGTCCCCAGCCCCCAATCCCCAGTCCCCAGCCCCCAATCCCCAATCCCCAGTCCCTAATCCCCAATCCCCAATCCCCAATCCCCAGTCCCCAGTCCCCAACTATTCCTCAACGCTTCGACGACGGCGGGGCTTTTTTTGTCTTGGTTGTCGGTTTTCGCGTAAGCGGTTACTGACTTCATCAAAGAAGTCTCTTCTGATAAAAGGATAATCACTTACCCATATATCACGGCTGGGAATATAGACATCGCTAAATTCTTCAATACTGCTCAAATCTGGGCGATTGGACATGAGAATCATTTCTGCTACTTGCCCACGGGCGATCGCTTTATGGTAAGGTCGCAGTGGTGCATCTAGTTCAACGCTAAATCCTGTATCGTCGCCAACCTCCAGGTTAATGCGTTTTTCCCGGTTCTCGACAATCACTAATTCGCCTTTGCTGTTGACGGTTTCTTGCTTACCAATTAACTTGTCTGTAATCCACCAATCTAAAATTCGACCACGAAAAAAACCACTGTATTTGTAACGGCGGCATTTGACATTCCGTAAACTTGCCTGGAAAACTGGGTACCACATCCAAAATAGTGCGGCGATGACTCCCAGGAAAAATAATATGGGGCCAGTTACCAACCGAAAAACTACTTTTACCAGCAGAATGACAGCTACGATGACTACAGAAATTAATAGGCGCTGCAAAAAATTAGAAAACTTCCCCCAGTAATACTTGTACTGTGGCCCAGTGGCAATTAGGGGGATGAGTTGTTCAAATTTCTGGCGAGTCAGTGGGACAAGCATAATTAGGGAATAGGGAATTTAGAGGATTTTTTCTAAACCATATACCAATGACTTTAACTGCAAGACTTTGCGAATTGCTAGTAATACTCCTGGCATATAGCAGGCGCGATCGCTGGTATCATGGCGTAAAGTATAAATTTGTCCTGGTGCGCCAAAAATCACTTCTTGATGAGCTATCAGTCCCGGCAACCGCACACTATGTATTCTAATACCTTCCTCTGCTAAACTACCTCTAGCTCCAGGGATTTTCTCCGTTTCTTCCACAACAGAAGGGTTAAAAGCTTTACCCATCTGTGCGAGTAACTGCGCGGTTTGAATGGCAGTACCGCTAGGAGCATCAGCTTTTTGATTATGATGCAGTTCAATAATTTCTACATGGTCAAAATATTGGGAGGCTGTGATGGCGGCTTGTTGTAGTAGCACCATGCCAATGGAGAAGTTAGGAATAATTAAGCAACCAGTGCTAGCTTTTTCAGCAAAATCTGCCAAATCTTGAATTTGTGCTGGACTTAATCCTGTAGTCCCAACTACAGGACGAATCCCGTAGGCGATCGCGCTGCGGACATTATCATAAACTGAATCAGGATGCGTAAAATCTACTATCACCCCAGGAGGCCCTTGTCTTTCACCAGCCACATACCCCAACATCGGTTCCAATTGGTCTGTGATAGGCACTTCTAGAGGTTCTCCTAAACCCGCAAGTTCCCCAGCATCTTTACCCTGATGTTCTGGACTGCGGTCAATTGCACCCATCAGATTTAAATCTGGTGCTTGTGCAACTGCTTTCACAACTTCGCGACCCATTTTACCAGCCGCACCATTAATAATCACCGGGATAGGAGCTTGATTAGTCATAATGACAACAATAATTTTTTCAGTCAACCAGGGATTTATTGTAGAGACTTTAGTGTGCCAGTTGCTAGCTTTTTAGGAATAAAGGCTGGAGAGACGAGGGAGACAAGGAAGATAGGGTAGACAATACCCAATGACTATTACTTTGCAAATCGCATGAAAATGATTATCATTTAGTTTATGAATTTACCAATAATTACTGTAGTAGCCGGCCCTGCTGGCTGTGGCAAAACTACCTGGATTTGTCAACAGATGCAGAATCTCAACTCAGATGGAAATATTATTTATTTTAGTCCTGGGACTGGGAAAGTTCCCATCGACCAGACACGCGTTTTTGCGGAATTTCCAGAAGTAAAAGTATTTTTTGATGGGCAGGAAGTAGAATTTCTCACCCACCTAGCCACCGCTAAGAAGGTCTATGTAGAAATAGGATTCTACTTAGAACTAAGCGCAATTAGTCAGATATTAGACAATTTATCTTACCAAGCAGTGGCTATCTTGCCGCCACACCTGAAAGGCTCTGAGTATCACACTTGGGCTGAGAAAATTATCACTGGTGCAGATATTGACACTAATATTACTCCTACTCAAATCTGGCGTGCGCCTTCCAGTGGTCAAGTCATTGACGAAGATAGTTTACAAGAGTTTTGGTACGAAATTACTCATGGGGCTTATGGTCAAGTGATTCGTGCCAAAGGAATTTTCGATGTTGCTGATGGCCGGGCATTATATGCAGATTTCGCCGCAGGCGTACCAGCAACCGATTTCCTAGAATTAGATTTACCACGCCATTTAGAAGGTAGACCACAGCGATTTAGTGGTATTGAGGTATTAGGGCAGAATTTAGATGAATCTGCAATGAAACAAACCTTGGGAGATTGCTATTTATCAGAAGTTGCAATTACACAATACCAAGAACAGGTAAAACAAATTCTCATGGAGGAGATTAGAGAGTGAAAATAGCAGTCCTATCCTGCATTCATGGTAATTACGAAGCCTTAGATGCTGTTTTATTAGATATTGACCAGCAAAAAGCCGATAAAATCTTTTGTCTGGGTGATTTAGTCGGATATGGCCCATATCCCAACGCCGTCGTTACACAAATTCGTTCTTTAGAGATTCCCACTTGTGTTGGTTGTTGGGATGAAGACATTGTTGAAGGTTTGAACTCCTGTGAGTGTAGTTATCCTTCCCTATTAGCTGAAAAACGCGGTAAACTTGCCCACGCCTGGACACATCAAGAACTACATCCAGAAAATCAAGAATTTCTAGCCAAATTGCCTCATAGCTTACGTCAAGACAATCTAGTTTTCGTTCATGGTAGCCCCCACAGCAATCACGAGTATTTATTACCAGAACTCGACGCGTTTGCAGCTTTAGAAAGAGTGCTGTCCTCAGATGCAGATGTGCTGTTTTGTGGTCATACTCATGTACCTTATATCCGCACTCTAGATGCAGGTAGTTTACAAGTATGTGTCAAAACTGATGCCACAGAAGAGAAACAACTCAGCTTTTCTACTGCTATCAAGCGCATTGTTAATGTGGGTTCAGTGGGAGAACCTCGACATGGACGACCCAATGCCACTTATGTAATTTATGACACTGATACTCAAGCAGTAACTTTAAGAGAAGTTCCTTACGACTATCAAAAAACCTGTGCAGCAATTATAGAAAAGGGTTTACCTGCAATTTTTGCTTGGCGTTTAGCTCAAGGTTTGGAGTATGCGGAAAGGGCTGATGACCCAACTCATGTTTGTACGAGATAAGGGGATTGGGGATTGGGGACTGGAGATTGGGGATTCGGTTAATATTTTTTCTTATCTTCCTTGCCTTCTCTGCTTTTTTTGCAAGTTTCTATTTTTAGGTGATGTCAATTTTAGTTAACAGCGAAGATTTTTATGGGTAAGTGGGCAATTTTAAGCGGAATTGAGGGTAATTTGGCTGCATATGAGGCAGTAATGGCAGATATTAAACGCCAGATTAATGAAGTAGAAGCTTTATATATTTTGGGTGATTTAGTCGGGCCGAGGCAAGAGGTTGAAAAGTTGGTAGAACGAGTGCAGAACCCACGACGCGGTGAGTTAGAAGCACTTGTTTGTAAAGGTTGGTGGGAAGAACAGTGTTTGATTTTGCATGGTCTTGGTGCAACTGGGGAAGCAAATGATTTAATAGCTCAGTATGGTGGGGAGACGGTTAAGTTATTGTGGGATTCTGTTTCTCGTCAGACGGTGCAATGGTTAAGAAACCTGGATTTTGGGTTTTTTGAATTAGATTCTTTGCTGATTCACGGTACAACTGTATCCATAGACGAAGCATTAACCCCAGACACTCCACCCATTCAAATGCTTGACCGTCTCTCACGAATGCAGGCTCATAACTTATTTTGTGGTCGGTCTGGTTTAGCTTTTCAATATCAGCTACAAACAGGTTCTGTCACAACGGGTATCACGACTCTCGATAGTCAAATATCTCCCCAATCTGTGCAAATATCTCCACGCCAAGTTATCGGAGTGGGCAATGTGGGACGAACACCAGGGACAGCCAAATATACTCTCTATACCCCCAGCACCAATCATATAGAATTCAGAACCGTTCGATATGGTGTTGGTAAGGGATTTCAGGTCAATTCACCTGCAATCATGTCAACTTAAGTAGAAAAAATCTAGCCAATTTGTCTTTCTGCCCTATCTTGTAGGGTGCGTCAGATGTCAAACATCTGTTGAGAATCACGAAAAACTCAAACCTGACGCACCCTACGAATGTGCTATTTTGTTTGAAATTTCCTATGTAAAAATTTCTAGTAATATAATTTGATAAAAAACTTTTTTTAGGTATTGAAATTATAGTAGTTGCCACCTAGATTACGACATCCAGTAATTATAAAACTGTTACAATAAAAGGCTTTCAAGCCTGTCATCTGTCCCTTTCTATAAATAGAAAAAACCAGAGAATATATTCTCTGGCTCATAGATACAGACACAACAATCAATAATAAAATTATTTACTTCAGCAGGGCGTAAGTAGAGATACCATCTGGAATCAGCAAATAGGTTCAGATATTTTCTGCTTATTCTTACCTACCTTTCTGCACTAGAATCTACCCAGGTAATGCAAGCCTAAAATAATACCTGCGCCTAATATATGACCAAATGCTGTAGTCGCTAATAAACCAGGTAAACCAAAGCCACCGAAGAGATTGGCAGATGGTAAAGCTGGTTCTGAACTGGGATATTGAATGGTGAACTTACCGAAGGTAATAGCGATGACATTGGCAACAATCATGATAATCCCGATTGAGGGATTCCATTCCAGGGGTGCAGTTGCAGCAGCGAGTAAGGTTGAAGTTAACACCTGAATTAAGCTCCTGAAATTTATTTAATCATTGAAGATATCATCTGCAAAATCCCGCAATAAATTCAAGAGAAATTCCTATTTTGCAGTAATATTTAACATTCGTTTTCAATACTTCATAAATTGGTGAATGAACCTCGATAATGAAGTTTGGCTGATACTGGGGCAGCCTATTTATGCACATATCTCTAGAATTTATTTTGTGTCTTCTATTACATATTCATGAATCTTTTTTAATCCGCGTTAGCTGTAGATGCGATTGTCTCATCTTGCGATCGCCTCACTCAATACATCCCATCTCGCCTAGATTGAACCATAGGCCATCCCTATAAAGATAATCTACACTCAAAGGAAGACCAATTTATTTACAACTGCTGCTATGTCTTCCACTCTAGACTCCTTACCTCCTGCCCTTGCTAAAATTGTCCAGCGTTTTCAACGGGCAAGTGACCCAAAACGACGCTATGAACAATTAATCTGGTATGCTCAAAAACTGCCAGAGTTCCCAGAAGCTGATAAAGTGCCAGAAAATAAAGTCCCTGGTTGTGTTTCGCAAGTATATGTGACTGCAACTTTAAATGATGGTCAGGTGACATATCAAGGAGATTCTGATTCCCAATTGACTAAAGGATTAGTCGCCCTATTGATTGAAGGCTTAAACGGACTAGCACCTACGGCAATTGTCGAACTAACACCAGATTTTATTCAAGAAACTGGTTTAAATGTCAGCCTTACCCCTTCCCGCGCTAATGGGTTTTATAACATTTTTAAAACAATGCAAAAAAAAGCGTTGGAATGTAAGTTAGACCTGCCAAACTAAAAGTATTGTGACAACTACCAAATATTTAGTGCGATGTCTACCAGTTTATTATCAACCTATGACCCGACTGGATTTGGTGGAGTAGTTAAAGAATATCTTTGGCAATGGGAAGGTCAACCATTGCGTGTTGTGTATGAAACTCTGGGCAATGGTTCACCTCTATTACTCTTGCCAGCATTTAGCAGTGTATCCACCCGCCAAGAAATGGCTGAATTGGCTAGGCTACTAGCTCCCCATTTTCAAGTAGTAGCTGTAGACTGGCCAGGGTTTGGGCAATCTTCCCGTCCCAGTATCAATTACCGACCAGAAATTTATCAGCAATTTCTCGCGGATTTTATTCAGACTGTGTTTTCTACCCCCGTTACTGTAGTAGCGGCTGGTCATGCGGCGAGTTATGTGTTGCAATTAGCCCGCACCCAGCCAGATACTTTTGCAAAAATTGTTTTGGTTGCACCCACTTGGCGCGGTCCTTTACCAACAATGGGGGCAAATCCACAAATAGCTGGTGTAGTTAGGGGATTGGTGCGATCGCCTATTGTCGGTCAAATCCTCTACAAACTCAATACCACACCCTCATTCTTAAGATTTATGTACCGTCGCCATGTCTTCGTTGATACGGCGAAACTTACACCCAGTTTCATCGAGAAGAAATGGCAAACTACCCAAAAACCAGGTGCTAGGTTTGCTTCTGCGGCTTTCGTGACTGGAAATATTGACGCAGTACACAATCAATCCGATTTTATTGAACTGGTACAGTCTTTGTCTGTTCCCCTCATGATGGTGATTGGTGAATCAAGTCCCCCCAAATCACGCCAAGAAATGGAAACTATAGCTGCACTCCCAGGAGTAAGGAGCGTTGTACTTCCCGGTTCTTTGGGAATGCACGAGGAATACCCACAAGAGGTGTTTGCCGCGATTGAGGATTTTTTGCGATCGCCACAAAATTAAGTGCTACGCAAAATGTAGGGTGCGTCAGTCCGAGAAAAACTAGCTATACCAAGAAATTATTCCAACTGACGCACCCTACTAACTAATCTCAGTTGTTTACAGTCCGTTTCTTGAGGTGAGATATAGATAAAGCTAATAAACCAACTACTCCCAAACTAATAGTAGTCGAAGGTTCTGGCACTTTTTCGACTTGGAAATCCAAGCTAAATGTACCAGATTCCAAAAAGGGAGTACGGTTATTATCAGTATTTAAATCAACTAATTTAAATGTAGCTGAATAAACACCGGGTGCTGCTGTTCTATTCGTCCAGAAAGTCGGGGTAAAGGAAAAATCATCACCACTACCGATAGTGTAAATCTCACCAAGAGCCGTGAGGATATTTTCACCCGCTTCATTAGCAATATTCAACCCACTGGTAATAGACATCAATTGTAGACCAATTGTTGCACCCGCTAGAGGTGACTGCCAACGACCACGAGAACTATTAAACAAAGACAGATCATCCGGATGTGCAGGATCTTGCAAAGATTGCACAGATTGAATTTTGAGATTGCTATATTCCTCATGGGTGTCCATGCTAATCAACCGCCCAGCATAAATCCCTGTACCCGGTAATAATTTCAGTGGTGGAATTCCTGAAGAAATTTCAGGAATTCTGTTATTGATGTTGGTGGAATTAATACTTGGGCTAGCTACAGGCCCTGAGTAGCTATAAACACCGATACCGTGGAAATGATTCCTTGTGTAGTCTTCTTCTCTATGAGCATAGAGAAAGGTCAAACGTTTGTAGTTGGGGTTCTCCAATCCAGCATACGTTCCACTCGTGAGGAACTCCAAACCATCTAAGCCAATGAAAGATTCAGTATCGTCATGGTCAGCATCACTACCATGAGCTTGTGCAGGTGCAACAGCAGTAGATACAACCAATGGCGCAGCAAACAATAGGCTCATAGCAAGAGTAGATTGCTTGCGCCAGCAGCTAGTGTATTTTGAAACCACTAGGTTTCTCCATGAAGGTATAATTTTTCAGTAATAATGATTATCATTTTCTTGCTTGGGCTGTCAATGAAGAATTTGTTAAAAAAATCAAGAGTTTTGATTTCTGGAAAATTATTAAAATTTATTACTGTTCGTAGATGACAAATAAAACATTGGTGAGATTTCAGCCCTAAAGCATGACAAGTTCACACAAACATATAAAAAGACTTATGATAGGTGATAATGATTATCCATAAGGTGAGATAAGAGGCTTTTATATGGTGGCTGATGTAATGACAAATTCAGTTCCCGTTACTGTTTTGACTGGCTATTTAGGAGCAGGGAAAACAACACTACTCAATCACATCCTCACCTACGAACATGGCAAAAAAGTGGCTGTGATCGTCAATGAATTTGGGGAAGTAGGCATTGATAATCAATTAGTTATTGATGCAGATGAAGAAATATTTGAAATGAACAATGGCTGTATTTGTTGTACAGTCAGGGGTGACTTAATTCGCATCATCGGTAATTTGATGAAGCGGCGGGATAAGTTTGACCATTTAGTAATAGAAACAACTGGATTAGCCGACCCTGCACCCGTAATTCAGACTTTCTTTGTAGATGAAGATATGCAAAGTCAAATGTCTTTAGATGCAGTGGTGACAGTGGTTGATTCCAAGCATATCTGGCAGCATTGGGAAGCAGACGAAGCCCAAGAACAGATTGCATTTGCCGATGTAATTTTACTGAATAAAACAGATTTAGTTGCACCAGCAGAATTAGATGAATTAGAAAAGCGGATTCGGTCAATGAATGCGATCGCTAAAATTTACCGCACCCGTAATTCTGAATTATCGATGGATGCTTTATTGGGTGTGCAAGCCTTTGATTTAGCACGCGCCTTAGAAATAGACCCTAATTTCTTAGGTGAAGATGCCCACGAACATGATGATACTGTTTTTTCTATAGCATTGGTAGAAGAAGGCGAACTAGATGGGCAGAAATTAAACGCTTGGCTTTCAGAATTATTGCGTACCCAAGGCCCTGATATCTTCCGCATGAAAGGCATATTAAATATTGCTGGCGAAGATAATAGATTTGTCTTCCAAGGTGTGCATATGATATTGGATGGCAGACCGGATAGACCTTGGAAAGCCAGCGAAAAGCGGAAAAACGAACTGGTTTTTATTGGTCGCAATCTCAATGAAGCTCAATTGAAACAAGATTTTCTGGCTTGTATGGCATAGGAGGGATTGGGGATTGGGGACTGGGGACTGGGTAAAAATTCTACCTCATCTCCCCTCACTCCCCCATCTCCCCTCACTCCCCCATCCTCCCCTGCTCCCCTGCCCCTCTGCTCCCCTACTCCCTACTCCCCACTCCCTACTCCCTATAAATTAATATGAACCTCACAACTAGCAAATCTAAAGAATTTGAAGAACATTATTCAGGGACACTGGCAGAGTATGTAACTGCGATCGCCTGGTCGCCAAGAGGTGATACTCTAGCTGCAACCTCGGCGGCTGGGGAAGTGGTACTGTGGCAAGATGGCGAATTAATCACTTTGCAAACTGGTGAAGGTAAATCAGTAGATTGTGTAGCGTTCTCCAGGGATGGTCAATTTTTAGCCGTTGGGGGACAAGATGGCCGGGTGAAAATTTGGCAGGGACAAGAATTAATTGCCACTTTAGAAAATGCCCCGGCTTGGGTGGATAAAATAGCTTGGAATCATGTTAATAACCAGTTGGCTTTTAGTTTAGGGCGCTACGTTCAAGTTTGGGATGCTGATACTCGTGAGGTAGTTGTCACCCTGAATTTTGCTGACTCCTCTGCATTGAGTATTGATTGGCGCATTGATGGACAATATCTCGCCATTGGTGGGAATCAAGGCGTGAAAATTTGGCACTCGCAAAACTGGGACGAAGAACCTTACATTCTCACTATGCCTACTGTCAGTGTCGCTATGGGTTGGTCAACTGATGGTAAATTTCTCGCCTCTGGGAATATGGATCGCAGCGTCACCGTTTTGGAATGGAATAATCCCGATCCTTGGGTGATGCGTGGCTTCCCTGGTAAGATTCGGCAATTGGCTTGGTCAGATATTAAGAGCAAAATCGATGCGCCATTGTTAGCTACCTCCAGTGTGGAAGGGATTGTGGTGTGGGAAAAGCTAGAGGATGAGGACTTGGGTTGGGAAGCGCGAGTTTTAACTAATCATGTGGGGGTGATTAATGCGATCGCTTTTGCTCCAAACAGCTTTCTTCTTGCTTCGGCGGCTACAGATGGCTGGTTGTGTTTGTGGAACAAAGCCAAGCAAGTCTCCCAAATTCTTACAGGGGCTGCTGATGGTTTTTCTACCTTAGCTTGGCATCCCCAAGGCAAATTATTAGCCGCAGGTGGTGAAAAAGGTGAAATTCTCATTTGGTCAAAGATATTACGCGGTCAAGGCTTCGGACATAGTTAAGTTATACACAGCGATGAAAGTTGAAGCTATTCCAAAAAATTGGCTATGCTGTATCAACAGCAGTATTTAATATGTGAATTATGAACCTAGTCAAACTGTTTTTGCTTGTCTGCCCCGTCATTCTTTCCTCCATACTACTAGCAGCCAATCCAGCCAATGCTAGTATAAAATCTACTTCTGTTAACCCAGGAATTACGGTAGAATACGTACAACCATTGTCGGAAATTGCAGCACCGCATTTGACTCCAGCATCGAATCCGATCACTGAACAGTTAGGTTGTACTTGCGCTAACTGTGTTCAGTCTAAATTTCAACTTTTACAAGGAAAACTGCCATCTGTTGATTTTTAATCACAGTGAAAAATATTATATTAGGCACAGTGTTACTGTGCCTTTATTGTGTATATTGATTGTATTTTCCAGATAGAATATCGAAAAAATATGCCAAAAATTAAATATTATAAATAAAATTTGCTACCCTAACTACCGCTACAAATATTTTAGTTATGGCAAAATATATAAATTATCAATCTAGTAGCAAATAGAAAATCTGTTACTTATAATAACAAGCTGTTTTATAGATTCAGCATGAATTAAATATAGGACTCCTATTTGATTTTTGTTGGCGTAGCCTACGCTGGCGCATACAACACTCAGTACACCTCTACTTCCTTCTTTCCTATTGCCCATTGCCTATTGCCTACCTACGCAGATAATTTTAGAAATCAAATCAGATTGCTATATGTCACAAAAAATACTAAAAAGTCCTCCCATAAAATTTGTATTGTTGTTTTTGACAATTGGATTTTTTGGGTGTGGAAATCAAGCTATAAATACCTCCTTCACCAAAACCTCTACCACTGTTAATGAAAATCTGCCCTTGGTTGTCGCTACTACAAGCTTACTTTGTGATTTAGCTAAACAAGTTGCGGAAAATACCATTAATCTTACCTGTATAATTCCTCCTAATACAGATGCCCAAGATTATCAACCAAAACCAGAAGACCGTACAGCTATTGAGCAAGCTAATTTAATTTTCTACAATGGCTACAATCTAGAACCAGAATTAATCAAATTAATTAAGGAAACGAACAACAAAGCTCCGAAAATAGCCGTTAGCCAAGTTGCCCTGCCTAAGCCGCAGCAATTTCAGATAAATACTCGAAAAGTCAGTAATCCTTATATTTGGCATAATCCGAAAAATGGGATAAAAATGGTGGAGGTTATTAGTAGTAACTTAAAAAAATTAGAACCAAATAATACAGATATTTATCAAGAAAATACTAAACGAATTAAAGCGGAACTCACTCAGATAGATAGTTGGATTAAATCAAGAATTGGTAGTATTCCTGAAGAAAAGCGCAGATTAGTAACAACCACTAATGCCATAGATTATTTCACCAAAGCATATGGTATTCCGTCAGCCAGTTTGGGTACAGAAGAGCAAGCAACAGATCAACGGATCACAAATTTGGTGAGATATATCCAAAAGTCTAAAGTACCAACAATTTTTTCAGAAGCGAAAGTTAACCCTGAGTTAATTGAGTCAGTAGCTACAGCAGCACAGGTAAAATTATCAGAAAGGCAACTATATACTCAAGGACTGGGAGAAGCAGACAGTAACGCAAATAGCTATCAAAATATGATGTTTGCTAATACACGTACCATTGTTGAGGGGTTAGGTGGAACTTACTTAATTTTTCCACCTAGAATTCAGCCATCTCAACGTTAAGTTTATTGTTTCGTAATGAGGGCTTTAAGCCTGCGGTGCGTCCACTAACTAAGCATCTAATCATTATGCAATTTGAGGATGAGCAAGAGAAACCCTAGGTTTAATAATCGCTGGTACAATTTTTTCACTTGCCATTCTTGCACCTGATAAATTTCGTGCTGTCGGCCCTACTTGTAATGCTGCTAAACCTCCCATTAAAAATAATTCACAACTAGGCCAACGTAGACAGCTATCTAATACAGGTAAGCCGTTGACTACAGGAATAGGGTAAGCATGAAAAATTTCTGCTAATAATGGTTCGGCTATAACATCAAATTTACTACCAGTAGATAGCCAAATGCGATCGCACTCATATTCATTACCATCATTGCATTTTACCTGCCAATGATTTCCTAACCATTGAGCTGCAACAATTTGACAATCTTCATCTATGATTGCATGACCAGCACCCACAGCCCGGCGTAGTTGCGTAGCTATTGCAGGTGTCATCGAACCACCGTTACGCGCTTGCTGTATCATTTGCCAACGCTGTTGATAATCTGATTCAGCGAAGAATCCTTTTAAGTATTTTGGCCCTAACCAACCAGGTTCCGCGTCAAATAATTTAGCTTGCAACTGTCGCCGCATTATTAAGTGGACTTTGGCTCCACGACTAATCGCACCCACTGCTAAGTGTCCACTGGTTAAACCACCACCCACAATTAATACTCTTTCACCTGTCAAATGTAATTGCCGTAAATCTATGTGCTGTGAGTGACAGAGTTTGTCTTGGGGATATTCCAAGGCTATTTGATTTACCCAGTCAGGAATCTGGATTTGGCTATTGTTCGTAGCTAGTACAACCCGCCGCGCAATGATTGATGTGCCATCTTGCAACCACATCTGCCAACGCTGGTGTAAGGGTTGCAGTCGTGTCACCTTAGCTGGTACAACTACATCCTCTACATCCCAACGCTGAATCACATCATGACACAAGTCTGCAAATAGCTGCGTTCCTGGTAAGTCGTAGGGGGGGAATAATTCTTGGGGACGAGATTCGGCAAATTTTCGCAAAGCGAAGGGATTGGGATCAGGATGGTGTACCGCAGGCGATCGCAAATGTGGTATTTCTAAAGCTGCAAACTGCTGCTGCCATCGATTCAACCATCTACCGCTAGGATCAAATACCAAAAATCTCCCCTGCATTTTGGGTCGCTTTTGCAGCAAATGAGTGACAAATGTTAACGCATGAGGGCCAGCACCAATAATCGCCAAGTCAATTTTAGGAGGTAACTGCACTGGAGTAGTTGCCATTGCCGAGTCTGTGGGAAATAACGATAATCGTTATCATTGTACTCTGAGATTTGTGCAACTGCCATTTCAGGCGATCGTATTTCTCACCGTTATCCTATTTATTCAACCAAATGAATCCAAGATAAAACGGAACTCACACTGTTAAATAGACGTTTATCACCTGTATAAAAATCTGCTTGAAATCTCTGAGCTAATGCTAAATAATGAGCATCATAAGTGGCAGGAAGGTTAAATTGTTGTGTGAATTCCCAGGCTTGTTGATGTAATTGGCGATCGCTATAAAACTGAATTGATAAATTGAAGGCAAGGTTTATACATTCCTCTGCTTCTGTCTTCAGTAGTTGTTTTGCTAATTGCATTCTATGAAATACATTAGTGACTTCGTAACATAAGAGAGTTGGAGCAATAATCTGAGTTTGGTTTTGCTCCCAGTTATCCCATAATGTGAGATGCGTTGAATTTTGCGAGGAATTTTTGATTAACTTAACTACAAAATTAGAATCAACGCAAATAATTTGTCGGCTCATTATTTTTATTCATCAGACAAAAAATTCGCAATCAATTGTTCATTCCGTTCTGCTCGCATTTGATGAATGATCTCTTCAATATCTAGTTCCAATGGTTGATCACTACGGCGTTGCTGAATGGCTTGAGCATTAGCTAAAATTCTTGTCCGTAAATTTTGCCAATCAGATTGATGTGTTAATTTTTGATTTAATAAATCTCTTTCTTCAGGAGACAAAGCTTTGATGGCATTAGCTAAAGACTCAACAAGCTGAATATTCATAAACTCTCTGTGTCCCTCTGCATTCACCTTTATTACCATAACCTGTGGGAACACTGGACGGCTAATACGTTTAATCTTCATCTGCAATTCGCCTCATCTGAAGGTAAATCTTGAGTTTCCTGCCGTCAACCCAAGTTCGTATTACCATCCCCAACTACCAGGAATACCTTTAAACGGCCCAACAATATCGCTAGTTACCCAACCACCGTAAAAATTTCCTGGTTGCGGTTCTACTTTTTCTCCATCTACATAACAAGCATCCATCATATGGGCATAAAAAGCTACATGATCTTTGATGGATGCAAAAGCTGGTGTCGGGCTGGCATAGAACCAAGCTGCATTTTGTGCTGATTTTTCACTTACGCGTATTGTGTAGTAACCAGCACGTCCTTTCCACTCGCAAAAGCTAGACTGTGGTGTTAACACCAGATGTTCCATTTTGATATCCGCAGGGGGGATGTAGTAAGAGGGTGGATGGCTGGTTTCTAAAACACGTTTGGCGGCGTGGGTATCTACAATAACTACACCATTAAAAACTACTTGAATATGTTTGTTAGTGTCCTCCAAGCGAGGAGGGCGGGGGTAGTCCCATACTGATTCTTGTCCGGGTTTGGGTTCAATGCGTTGGGGATACATATACAATTCAAAATTCAAAATAACCTTCAGCTAGGCTAAGGGACTATCCCAAATTTAGGGTGCGTCAGTGCAAGAAACCCTAACCATAGCAAGAAGTTATTCATACTGACGCACCCTACTGAGTAAATCAATTGGGAATAGTTTCTTTATCTTACCTGTTTTAAACTTTCAACTTGGTTGGTGAACAATTCAGTAAACAGGCTCATCACTGTGCGTTCTTCTCTGACTTTGATGTTAGCACTGAGGGACATACCTGACTGCAAGGGAATTTTCCTATTTTTGATGTCTAGGTATTGTTTATCTAACTGAATTCTGGCGGGAAATCTATAGAATTGATAAGTTTCGTCTGGTGGTAGGGCATCAGAAGCAATATCAACTAATTCTCCTTTGATATCTCCGAATTCGCTGAAAGGAAATGAGTCAATTCTCACATCGACTTTCATGCCTTTACTCACAAAACCAATGTCTCTATTGGTAATGAAAACTTCTGCAACATAATTATCGTTGGGGACAATTTGGAGCAATTTTTGGGTGGGATTGGCTACAAAACCAGGGTTTTTGGCTTGTAAATCAAAAATAGTACCTGAGACGGGGGCGCGGAGTTCTTGGTATTTAAAGTTTAATTGGGCTTGAGAAATTTTGCTGTTGATATCTGCTAAATTTTGCTCATTATCTAGCACAATTTTCATAAATTGGCTGTCAATTTCAGCAATGCGTTTTTTATTATCTGCTATCCTTTCTAAGATATTTTTATCGGAAGCAGCAACGGTATTGTAAAGTTGTTGTCGTCCTCTTTCAATATCAAACTGGAGGCGTTTCTTTTCTTCGACTAATTGCGCTACTTCTGCTGTCAGATTTTGTACTTGTTGTTGTTGGTTGAGATACTGTAGTTGCGAAATACCACCTTCTTCCGAGAGGGTTTTCAGTTTATCTAAAATGCGCTGTTGGATGCCTAAACTTGATTCCGTATCTTGGAGTTTGACTACAGTTTGAGATAGTTGTTTTTGAATTTTGGCAACTTCTAAGTTTGCCGCAGCTGCACGAGTGTCTAATTCCTGTTTAGCAACTGCTAGTTGTTGCTGTTCATCACTATCTAACCCTATACCTGTAGTAGAGTTTCTTAATTGAGTACGCAACAACTCATTTTCTGATACTAAAGCTGCTCGACTTCTCAATAAAAATGCAGCATCTCTGGGTAATTGACTACGGCTGAATTCTAGTTCTGAGGTGATGCCAGTAGTAGAATTCATTAACCGCCGATAAATCTGATTTTGTTGCATTAAGGAACTGCGAATTTTATTTAAAGCATTCAACTGAGCAACAGTAGCGACAGTTTCAAAAGTTAATAGTAAGTCTCCTTTATTAACTTTCTGCCCATTTTGGATATAGACTTCTTTGACAACTCCACTGACGGGTGCTTGCACTTCTTTGACAGCTCCCTCTGGCTTTAATTGACCAGTAGCGGGTACTACCTGTTCAATTTTGGCGAAATATGCCCAAGTAATGCCAAAACAGGCTAAAGCCATTAGGGTAAGCATGATTGTCCGTGACCAAATAGGAGACTGGCGCAGGACGACTGATTGCTCAAATTCTTCAACATTGGCCTTAATCAAACCTGGTTGAGAGTTCTTAGCTAAAGATGTCACCACTTGAGCATCAGCTGGAACAGCTTTGTCATGCTTGCCGTTACCATTATTACCATTTAAGCGATCGCTATTGAGTTGAGTCATAGTAATTAGGGGATTGGGGACTAGGGATTAGGGACTGGGGATTGCCTACAAGTTCACTTCTTGCTGTTGATAGAGGTAGTAATAATGACCTTTTGCTGCCATGAGTTCTTGATGGCTACCTTGTTCGATGACTTTTCCTCCATCCATCACGACGATGACATCTGCGTGACTGACGGTGTTGAGACGGTGGGTGATGAAGAAGACTGTGCTACCTTGAAAGGCGTTGGCTAAGTTGAGACAGACTTGGCGTTCGGTGGGATAGTCTAAGGCGCTGGTGGCTTCGTCTAATACTAATAACTTGGGACGTTGTAAAATAGAGCGAGCGATCGCAATTCTCTGTCTTTGACCACCGGAAAGTGCCGCTCCTCGTTCTCCAACTCTGGTATTGTAACCATTGGGTAAGCTCATAATAAATTCGTGGGCAGCCGCAATCCGCGCCGCTTCGATAATCTCTTCGGTGGAAGCATCGGGATTTGTCAAGGCAATATTTTCTTGCACAGTGCCGTCAAATAACAAGGTTTCTTGCGGCACAACACCCACTTGGCGGCGCAGTGAATATAGTTCTACCTTGGAAATGTCGTAACCATCAATCAAAATTCTGCCGGACTCTACGTCATACAGCCGTAGCAGTAATTTCATCATCGTACTTTTACCAGAACCACTTTGTCCGACGATGCCCACAAATTGTCCTGGCTGAAATTCGAGATTGACGTTGCAAAGTTGTAGGGGGCCACTTTGGGCAAATCTAAAGGAGATGTTTTCGTATTTTACCGACCCTTGAATTTCTGGGAGGGGGATGTTGTAACGGTCGATTTCGGCTTCTTCGGGTGTATCAACAATATCGCTTAATCGTTCCAGTGATAGTGCTGTTTCTTGAAAGTTTTGCCAGAGTTGGGCTAGGCGTAAGATGGGGCTGGTAACATAACCTGAGATAATTCTAAAGGCGATTAATTCCCCTAGGGTTAACTCACCTTGTAGTACCAAATAAGAGCCTACCCACAGCACTAATAAACTACTGAGTTTGTTGAGGAAGTTACTGGTGGAGTTAGCCAGGGTAGAGGTGACGACGGTTTTAAATCCAGCCGCTACATACCGAGCATACCGCTCTTGCCAGGAAAAGCGCGATCGCAATTCGATGTTTTGTGCTTTGACTGTTTGAATCCCCGACATCACCTCCACTAAATAGGATTGGGTAGAGGCGTTGCGTTCGGCTTTGGTGCGTAACTGTCTACTAACGGTAGGTGAAGCAATTAAGGTAATAATCACAAATACGGGGATAGTACCTAAACCTACCAAGGTCAGCTGCCAACTATAAAACAGCATGACGATGATATAAACTACCGAGAAGACCGCATCTAACCCTACTGTTAAAGCTGTACCGGTCAGGAATTGACGGATATTTTCTAATTCGTTAATCCGCGTAGACAACTCACCCACAGGCCGTTTTTCAAAGTAGCGCAGTGGTAGCCGTAGTAAGTGGTCGATAATTTGTGACCCCAAACCCATGTCGATGCGGTTGGTGGTGTCCACAAATAAGTAAGTTCTCAATGTCGTGAGTACGGCTTCAAATATCCCTACTACTAACAGCAATGCCCCTAAAATATTCAAGGTGCTGATGCTATTTTGAACAATGACTTTATCGATAATTAACTGAATAACTAGGGGGTTAGCTAGCTGTGCTAACTGCACAAAGAAGGAAGCGATAAAGACTTCTATGAGAACTCGTCTATAGCGTGATAAGTAGGGAATAAACCACCGCAAACCAAAGCGTTCTTGTGGTGTTTCTTTGGTATGAGCTAGTAGTAATACCCTGACTTGTGGCGGATAACTCTCTTCAATCGTCTCTAAATGTTCGACTATTTGTGCTGGTTTACAGCGAACTATACCTTGGGTTGGTACGCCTAAAACTACATTATTGGCATCTGTGGCGTATAACACAGCGTAACTATCGCCATAGCGTACCAGTGCTGGTGTCGGGATGCGGTTGATAGCAGAGGCTGGAATATCTACTAAGTTGGCTTTGAGTCCGATTAGCTCTGCTAGATAAGCACAAACAGGAAAGGAGATATTCCCTTGGCGTTTAATTTGCTCATTTAACAGGCGGCGCACCACCTCTTTGCGGAAGGGAATTTGTAAATGCTTTGTGAGCATTTGAAAACAGGCGAAGGTGGCGTTTAATTCTCCCTTACCGCGAAAGAATGGGAATTTTTGGTTGGTTCTTTTGCCATTGGATGAGGAGTAGCCAGACTGGGAATAGTCCTCTTCCGAAGCGTAGGGAATTTCTAGAGTTTCAGCAACAGATGGTTGATTGGTTGTAGTCGCCAGTTGTCCCTGATGGGGATTGTTGTCTAGGAGTAATAAATCTGATGGTGCTAAACCCAGCAACCTCGCCGGACGTTCTCCTGGGACTACAATGGCTTCTTGTTTATCTCTAGGTTCGAGGCGAGAACCCAAGGGGAAATTGTTGACTGTACCACCACTGACAAACCAAACGCTGTCTCTATCTAGTTGATGGTAGTAATTTCTCCCTGGTGTCAGGTAATGGATTTTGGCATTTTGTAGTGCTTGTTCGGCTAGTTCATCGAGATTGGTAATGACATTTGCCTGCTGTGCTAACTGTGTACCCAGAACATCGAAAACTTCTACCAAGTGAGTCTGGTTTTGCCGGGCATTGGCGAAGGCTGGATAATTCGATAACAGTCGTAAATAGTCGGCTGCATCTAAGGTTAAACCTATCACTTCATCGGTAGAGGCGATCGCCGTCTCACACCCTACCTCACGCAACAATCCGATTTCGCCAATAATTTCGCCCGGTTGTAGCAATTTTAAAGTCTTGGGCATTTGCGTTTGCGGGTCAAATCCCAGTAAACGCACTGTGCCTTCATACAGAATAGTGACTCGCTCAGGGATTCTTTCTTTACCAACAATTTTTTGACCTATACGATAGCGAAATGCTTGCAATCTGTTGAGTAAATTACTGATTTCTGTAGTTGGTAACTGGTCAAAACCCTCTAGGGTGACGAGAAATTCTTGAAAGGCATTTTTAATATATGTCATAACTAAAAAACTGAATTACCGAATTAATCTCTTGATTGTTTTTATACAAACAGCAAAAGCATTTTCTACCTGTAATGACAGTTGCGAAACCTTTCCATGTGTCAACAAAACATACATATACCGCAATTGCATAGGTTTGCTCTGGGAGATTTAGCTAATTGTCAGCCCAGTCATTAACTTGATAAAATTTTGGCACAATCATGTATATATCCTGTAAGTATTAACACAGAGGAACTTGACTACACGTAACGCTAATAAAACTAGCTATTTACAAGTAAGTGTAATAGCTAAAATTATGTACTCAGACTTAAAATATCACAATTTTTCCCCTAATAAATAGTAAAAAAAACATAAAGAAACAGTAAAGATAACCAGGGTGATTGAGCAAAACCATAGTGAAGCAGCAGGACTTCTGCCGACATAACCATGACTCACGTAGCCATTTGGTTAGTATCTAATTATAGAAACAACAATTAACCGAAATTACTCATTGAAAATACTTTAATTTGCCAATTTAGCATTGCTACTTGTACCCGCAGGTAGAGAAACAAACATGAGTTTATTAACTATTGTCATAAATGTTACTTTAACGAAAACAGTAATAATTTTTACCAATAAAAGTTTTACAAATTTTTATCATAAGGAGCTGTGCCTGTGTGTATTTGTGGTAAAAAAAATTAATTTAACCACAGAGGCACAGAGGCACAGAGGGGTACACTTGCGTAGGCGTAAATTAAGCGCGTGCTTTGTTGTGGAAACGACGCTTGATACTCATACCAAGTCCTAAAGCGGCGATCGCCCCTAGGGTGGTTGTCGGTTCGGGAACCTTAGTAAAATTAGCATTGCTGACTGTTAACTGTGACTCCCCAATGGCATCATCTACATCAACAACACCAATACCCACGTTATAGTTTCCAGCAGATGGGAACACATAGTTAAATGATGAGTTACCAGTCAAAGACAAGACTGAGTTGTTAATAGTGACAAAAGCACTGTCACTATCGCTAGCCAAGAAACTCCAGTCGAAACTGAAAATATCACCAGCCTTGACACTGGCAAAAGTAGTTTTAATTGCAGAACCTTGGGTAGCACCAAAGAATGAACCAACAGGATCTAAGCTACCGCCAGGGATGCCCAAAAAATCTTCTACGCTACCAACACTACCACCAGTAATCGCAGTATTAAACTCATCACCTGATTTGAGAGTCGCTTGAGTTGATGTGAGGCTGACATCACCAATGCTACCCCAAGTAGATAAATCCAGATTAGCAGCATAGGTTGGGCTAGCTACTGCCATAGCAGAGATACTCAATACACTGCTTACGCCTGCGGTGAGAAGGGAGTTTTTGATGGAATTCAGCATGGGTTGTTTATGGTTTGTAAATTGAAAATTGAAAGTGGGCATTGAGTATTGGGGATGGGGGAGCAGATACGGGTTTCCTCTCCCCAATCCCCAGTCTCCTTAAAACACGAAGTTTTGAGGATTGTTCATCGCTGCTGGAGTGACGTTATCCAAAGCTAGGAATGGGCGGAAGATGCCGGGGCCAAGGGGTCCATCGCTATCAATTTGCAGGATGGTACTGTTAGTAGTGCGGCCTTGGACTAGGCGGACATAACCATCTGCGATCGCATTACTACCGTCGTAACCTAAGCTACTTAGTAACTGTGTCAGTACGATTTTGTCGCTACCTACTTCAAAATCAGTGATGGTATGACCTACTTCTCTGATGCTGGTGTAGATCAACTCGTCATTACCTGCGCCAGTGGCAATGGTTTTGCCACCAGTACCACCAACAATCCGGTCATTACCAGCAGTACCAGTGATGGGGTCACGGCTACCACTACCATTGAAGTTATTGAAATCGTTATCAATGATAGTGACGGTAGCACTAGCATTAGCAGCCAAATCATAATTACTGCCATCAATGATATTGAGAATGACGGTTTCATTCCCTTCTACCAAGGCATCATCAACGGGAGTGACAGTAATATCAACGTAGGTTTTTCCGGCTGCAATGGTAGCCGTACCAGTGAGGTTGTTGTAATCGCTGTCATTGGTCGCAGTACCTGCAACGGTGTAATTAATTGTTAGCGATTGACTGGTGTTACCTACGCGAGAAATGCGGAAGACTCCCGGTGTAGATTCTGTTTCAGTAGCTGTTGCTTTAGTAGCAGCAAGACTGATTACAGGGGTGGGTAAGTTGAGGGGCTGGTCTAGTTCCAGAACGATAAACTCGTTGTTATCAATACCTGGAGGACGACCGATAGAGAAGGGGTAGTTATTATCGTTAGCTAGTAGCACTGTTTTGGCATCCAGCACCACTACAGACTCGATAGTTTGGAAGGGGAAGGTGAATTTAGTGCTACCATCGCCATTTAAGTCTTTAGGATCAGCGATATTCAGCAGATCACCGATTTCTTCTTTGCTAACAAATCCATTAGCATCTTTGTTTGAGAAGTCAACCTTGAATAACTTCTTGAATCGGGCATTAGCACCTTGACCATTGTCCCGTTCAATCACCAAAAATTCATTTTCGTTGATAACGGTGATATCACCAATGGCGTGACTGGGGTTTTCTAGGAAGTAGTAACCAACTAAACCCTGATATTGCTTAGTAGCAAGATCAAATTTATAGATCCGCACAGAGTTGGCAGGATCACCAACTACAGTCCCTTCCAACATGGGATACAGGGTTTTTTGGTCTAGGCTGACAGCCATACCCTCAAACCCACGGGAACGAGACAGGTTAGGATTAGATGGTTCTGTGAGGAAATCAGGGTGATCAGGCGATCGCACAAACTCATCGGTGAACAAATCACGGACGCGATCGCCTGTACCTGGGAAGTCTGTGAAGTAGCCGTCAATGCCTAGCTGAATGAAGTCTCTGTATTCAGCTTCGGCGTTGTTGTAGCTTTGGGCTAGATAACGTCGTTCGTTACGGAAGGTGTAGGCATGGACAAACAAGCCTGCTGCATGGGCCTCTTGGACTAAAGTTGTGGGTGCAGTCAGGGTTTTATCAGCATCGTTAACTAAACCGTCGCCGTTAACATCATCTGCTACTCCGTCACTGTTAGCATCAACACCTTGCACGGATCTAATCATCCGTTTCCAGGGGCCAATACCGTCAGCGTAGGTGGCAATTTCCGCTAAACCTGCGGCTGTGCGTAAGTCTGCATAGGTACGTGAGTCCCCACTGACTACAAAATCGTAGGGGCGAACCTCTTGTAATGAACCATCCAAATTGACATCAAATGCGTCTAGTAGCTGCACTAAGGGCAAGTCAACCCCAGCCGCAGGCATAATGACATTATTGAGTGCTTTGAGATTGGCTGTCTCGAAGGACTGAATAAATATCCGTGATGGGTCAGTGAAATCGTTGGCTACTAGAGTATCAATTAATGTCTGAGTAATATCGTAGCCTTGGTCTAAAAAGTAGGTTGGGTGCTTGGTTTCGGGATAGATGCCGATTTTCTTCCCTGTATCAGCTTCTACCTGCTTCACTAGCTGAATGATCTCCTCTAAAGTCGGAACTTCATACAGACCATTAAACTCTTGAGGGCGGAAGCTTTGCGGCATAACTGCCCGTAAGGTTTTGATTTCTGCCAAGGTAAAATCTTCGGCAAAGAAGCCTTCTTCCGCAAACCCATCGACGATTTTTGTTGTCCGGCGATCGGCAAACTCTGGACGGTTGGCAACGTCAGTAGTGTTAATCAAGTTGGGTTCGTGGCGGGCAATTAACACTCCGTCTTTCGTTACCACAATGTCGGGTTCGATGAAGTCAGCACCGCGTTCAATGGCCAACTGATATGCAGCTAAGGTATGTTCTGGGAGTTCGCCGCTTGCGCCTCGGTGTCCAATTACCAGTGGTGCTTGACCATTGAGAGTGTTGAGATTAGTGATATTAGGTGTGGGGATAGGCGCAGCTAATAACTTGCCGGTAGCATCGACGTGTAACAGATAGGGGCCAAATTCTTCGCCTATCCAGATTGTGCCATCTTCGGCAATGACGAAAGATTCAATATCGAAATCTGCACCAGTGAGGAGGCGATCGCTGGTATTTTCATTGACAATCTGGAAGGGAATTTTGTTATCTGGGTCAGATAGTTGGATAAAATCCAAGACATTGACACTGCGATCGCCATTTTCTGTACCTCGGAAACTGGGGTCAAGGCGATAAATCCGCAACAGGTAATCAGGACTATTAGCCTTACTACCAAAACCGTTGTCAGACAAGAACCAGTAAGAATTATCATCGGCAACTTGTACCGCACTAAAGCCTTGGATGGGCTGGTTAGTAAATGGTATAGTCCGTCCGTTGGTATTACCCGTGATGGAATTACCGGATGGTGGCCCTTCAGCGTAGCTATCAGCCGGGAGGACAGCAAAACCTTTGAGGGTTAATTTTGACCCATCCAACGTATAGGGTAATTCTAGTAAGCCGAGTTTTGACGGCAAACTAGGGGATGCAACTGTAATCCCGATGGTGCCGTCAGGATTGATCTGAGTGCCGACGATACTAAAATCATTGTCGTTGACTAAAGCTAGAGTTTTGGAGTCTACCAAAGCCAAACCTTCTAGCTTGCTGACTCCGGTGTAACCAAGTTCAGCTGCATTAGCAATCAGGGTTTTGGTGACAGGAACAATATTCGCTGCTGCTAACTCGGCAACTGTTAATTGTTCTATGGTTTTACCAGGGGGCAGTGTCCCCAAGTTAGCAGGATTATAAATGTTGGTTGCCCCTGCCAAATCAATCTGGAAGATGAGTTTGTTAGATGTGTTGTCTTCTAAATCATCTCGCTCAACCACAGCGAATTTACCATTACCCAGAGAGACAGCATCGCCAATTTTGTCTGTTCTGGCATTACCACTGCCGGAAATATTATCAAGCAGATAAAGATATTCACCAGTCACCTGTTTAGAAATGATGTCAAATTCCAAAATCCTCAAATTGCGGGAATTTCTGGAAGTGGCATCATTGCCAAAATCCGGGTTATCAATCGCACTTTGAATAAAGGCATACAGTTTATTACCTTCCAGTGCTACAGCTTCAAAGCCTCGGTTATTACGTCTTTGGGCGTAGACTGCCGGAAACACAGGTGTGCCAAAAAATGTACCACCGTTTTGGGAAGAGTCAGTAGCATCACCGACAGGAATAAAGCGATCAAGCAATTTACCATTACTATCAAAGTGATAAATCGCTGGACGATACTCATCCACCATCCACAAGTCACCATTAGGTGCAACCACAATCCCCTCTAAATCTGCGCCCAAGGGGTCATTCGGTAGCGGCTGGTTATTCAAATCTACAGGATTTTCATCGGTGTAGGCTGTACCGCTAGCACCTGCTTGCAGGTTGGCTAGTCCTGTCAACGGGGTGACACCATCGGGACCGAATAAGCCCATTCTCTTAGTGATGGTAATTTCCCCGGTGGGGCGGTTAAGTTCAAAGCTCACCACTTCTGGTTGGAAGTCTGGTAAAACAAATGGTCTGTTAGCACCAATGGGTTCTCCATTAGGGCCTCTATCGGTGTGAGCGACAAACTGCAAATTACCGTTAGCAGCAATCCCTTGGAAGTACAGCCCAGAGAAACCACCCAAGAAAATATCTTGACCAGTGATGGTTGTACCTAACTTTGGTAGATCATTAAATTCGTAGACAGTCAGCTTTGGTTGTGCCATAGGAGTACGCGGATTGTAACTGGAGGTATCAATTGCTAGGGGTTGGGGAAAAGCATGGGCGATGTTTTCCCAAGGCACTAGCTTGAAGTTGGTGTTGACATTTTCGAGTTCGCCGTCATCTTCAACAAGTCGGGCGGGATCGTTCGAGCCATCTTGAGTGACAAATAAACCAAAGGGGAAATTCGGCCCCAGTGGCACGTTGACGACATCTGCGCCGTCAGACTCTTGCACGCTATCAATCGCCCCATTACTACCCACGGCAAAGCTACCTAAATATTCGTTGTTACCTTCACGGGTATAAGCCACAAAGGTGTTGTCCCCTTGGCTGGATGCCAAGAGATAGCCTGTACCGTTTTTGCCGTAGTAAATAGTTAAACCTTCAACATCGTCGGTGAGGTAAGAACCACCCAAGGCTTTGACTTTATCTATCAACTTGCCAGTGTTACTGCCATCGGGTTCTGCTTGGTATTTCCAGATACCAACATTTTCCTGTCCGATGTAGAGAAAGCCTGTTTCTTGGTCTGCTACCATGCCCTCGGTTTGGGGGTCAATTCCCTCATCTGTGGGGATAGTAAACTGCCGCACCCGTTCCGCCCCAATCTTGCCGTTGCCTTGATCAATCAACTTGAACTGGGCGATATCACCAGTTTCACGGCGATTAACAAATACATAGTAATCATTGGTTATGGGGCTACGATATAAAGCCACACCGTAAGCACTGCGTTCATCTGATGAGTAAGGCGGCTCAAAGGGTGCGGCTTGGAAGAGAGTCCCGATACTGCTGTCGGTAATGTCTTCCAGGTATTGACCGGGGGTGGTGGGGTTGGGGTTAATTTTAAAGATTACAAGTTTATCGTTGTTGCGATCGCTCGCCACAGCGATATCTATACCTTCATCACCCAATTTAAACCCATATTGCAGGTCAATGTTGTTGTAACGAATATCACCAGGGTTAACGGTTTGGAGAAGATTTCCAGACAAGTCATAAACCCGCAAGCCAGCGTTTTTAGCTACTGTCAATACAAGGCTGGCTGAGGGGTCAGTAGCATTAACATAAATAGCGGGGTCGTCAGCATCCGCATCTCGGTCAACTTCCGGGATGCTGGCATCGTCATCGTCAAATAAATCGGGGCGGGTTTCGACGGTGGGGGTAGCAGTGGGAACTAAATCTGCACTCAAAGTCAGAATTTGCGTAAATTGAGCAGTGCTGAAGTTGTTATCACTGACCAAAACAATTGATTGCCGACCATCAGCCAATTTGGGGCCGAAAGTAATTCCTTCGATGTTATCTGTACCGGTGGGTAAGTCGAGGTCGTTTAAGTTCAACACTAGGCGCTTGCTGGCAGGTCTTAAGGCAGCTAATTCTGCTGCACTCAGGCTTGCTAAAGAGTCA
The DNA here is from genome assembly GCF_000316645.1 of Nostoc sp. PCC 7524. NCBI lineage: Bacteria > Bacillati > Cyanobacteriota > Cyanophyceae > Nostocales > Nostocaceae > Nostoc > Nostoc sp. PCC 7524. Next base: position 2,166,184 of record NC_019684.1, on the reverse strand, counting down.
ATGGTGCTAATATCCGTTGCACCTTGCAAGGACACCTCATAGATTTTGATGGTATTACCTACGCCCACAGCAAAGGAACGTTCCACAGCCAGGAGAGTACCTCGGTTATCAATCGCCAGTAAATCCACCAAACCGTTATCTGCAAATCCTGTAGACGGGTTGGGGACATCAGCGATCGCATCAGTAACATAGAGATATTCTTTTTCTGGCTGACCACTAACTAAGTTATATTGCAGGATGCGAGAAGGGCTACCGCTAGTTAAAGAAGCTCTTGCACCATCTTGCAATAGGGCGTTTTCGGTGGCTGTGTAGAGGGTTTTCTGGTCAGGGCTAATGGTGAGGCTTTCAAACGCTAAGTTATTCCGCACACCGGATATCTGCGTATCACCTGCATTGACAATGCCATCACCATTAGTGTCTTGTACAACTGGTGAGAACTTCACAGGCAGGGGTAATGAGCGCAATTCCTGCCCAGTAGCTAAGTCAAATTCTTTAATCCAAGGATTGCTGACACGACCAGCGTTAATATTGGCTTCCCCTTCTGAAGAGATAAACACCGTACCATTTTTGGTTAAAGCGATACCTTCCGGGTCAAGACTGAATATGGGAAAAGTATTACCGTTGGAGTCTTTGAGGGTGATGACATTGGTAAATTCTATCTCCCCATTGTCTGTGAAGGTATAAAAACGGGCTGGGGCGAATTGAGAGCGATCGTCTGAGATGGCATAGTAAACTTTATTAGCCGCATCATAGGTGACACCAGATAAGCCACCCATTTGTGCTGCTACGCCATCGACTATTCCGCCTGCACCTTCAGGAATAAAGCCAGTGGGGAAGGTTGCCTGTTCCTCAAATTCGGCATTGGGGAGGGTTTTACCTGCTGGTGTCGCTCCTACTTCTACGTCTACCCACACCAAACGATGGTCGGAACTAGGGAAGGGAAAATTACCTACTGGAGCAAATTCTGGGGCAGTATTTTCCGGCCAAAATACGGCTGAGTTAATAATTTGCAAATCGGTAGAGGGTAGAACATAATCTGCCCGCAAGTTACCTGGAGTTGTATCAGCAAAATCTGCTGTATCAAAAGCCGGATTACCTTTGTGGTTGGTGTTTGCACCACCTTGCAAAACTGCCTGCTGGGGTGCGCCGGGACTTGTGGGAATGGCATTAGTATTGATGCCAGGGTTCTGTAACAGTTGGAGAATGGCCTTGTCATAGCTATCCCCATCATATGGATCAGCATTTTGATCACCCATGATCACAAAGCTAGAACCAGCAACTAGACCGCCTGTATTGCCTGCATCATCATAGATATAATCACCTTGACCTGGGGTGATATAGTCTGCCCAAAAGCGAATTTCATCATGGTTGCGCTTACCGTTGCGGTCTTCTGCACCATCAAATACTGGGGGTGTAGGATGGCTCACCAACACATGAATTGTTTGCCCATTGACCTTAATTGGTACATCCCAGTGACTCTTGGAAGATAGGCGTAAGATAGCTTGTTCTTCTGGGGAATACCAAGGAACATCTGAGCCAGGGGTTTGAATAGTCGGTAATAGAGAGTCTGGCATATCCTTCCACAAGAAATTTTGGAAGGTACGCACATTAGCAGTATCAATGGGATATTTAGACAGTAGCAACATCCCAAACTGACCGGGGAAATTGCCAAAGCCAAAGGCATCATTACCACCACCAACTGAGCCGTTGTTATCCAAGTCAAATCCAGAAGCAATCCCCGTGTTAGAAGGAGCTATATAGACGTAGGGATAATTAACGGGAGTCGCGCCATTTTGACTAACAGCTAAGTAATTTTGCTGAAATAGTTGAACTGGTTCTAGAGGATCACTAGCAACATAGTCGAACTCATTAATCAGCAACACATCTGGGTTAGTACGCTGAATAATTTCCGCTACAGCTTTGGCCTGAGCATTGTTAGGAGTAGATAAATCACTTACTAACTGGCCTTCTGTATTGCGGTTGAGGGAAGCATTGAATTGAGAAAAGCGGATTGTTGGGTTAGTGTTAGTCGTCATAGTTTATTTCTGAATGCAATCCAGAGTGAGCGAAGAAAAATCTGACAGTTGAATGTTTGATATCTGCATTAATTAAGTGGCGAGGTTAAATAATATTCAAATTGACCCGAACAATGACATCGTTGTAGTCCAAGTCGCCACCACCTGGTAAATCCTCAAAGCCAAAAATGTTGTCTCCTAAGAGACGAATATGGTCAATTTGATTGGGATTAGCACCCAAAAAAGGAAAGTAAACTTGGCTGGTTTGTCCATTGAGGACTTGATTGATAGTACCGTTGCTGATGATGAAGGGAGCATATATACCCCCTCCTGCTAGTTGTTCTGTAAACCTAGCAGTACCTTGGTTCGCTACTGCCAAATCAGTACCAGAAACTCTTCCCCTGACTGCGGCTTGAGCATAACCATTTTGTCCTGGAAGTACATCAGCAGTACCATCACCATTGATGTCAATACCACCATTAGCATCAACAACTCGATAGAAACCCACAGTATTGTTAAAGGCAGCTTCTCGATTGACTATAAATTCTGCTCCTATCTGTTGACCTGTTAAACCACGTAGGTCTATAAGTTCTTTTTGTTCTTGACCTTGGAGTCTAGTACCTAAAATTTCGGTTTGAGTAGTTCTTTCAACTGCGACTACTAAGTTATTAAAAGCCTGATTATTTTGCTGTTCTCGCCAAGCAATTTCATAACTACCTGCTAAATCATTCACTTGGGCAGCAGTGTTGACTGTGCTAAAAAATACATTAGCTTGCTTACCTGCGAGAACTGCGTCAGTTGTGCTGTTTTGTACTAAGTAAAAGACAAGGCGAGAACTGTTACTAAAACCAGATAAGGTGCGAGAAATTTGACCAATACCATAACCTTGGGGATTATTAGATATGGCTGAAAATACGACTCTTCCCCGACTTAAAGCTGCTTGTATATATCCATCGCTACCAGGAGTTAAACCATTAACAGTGTTTTGCTCATCATCCACTGCAAACACACCAATTTCATTTACCCCTGTGGTGTTGACTCCGCTTAGGGTAAAACGGAGATTGGCGTTACCCGAAACTGTCAAACTATTATCGGTGTTGCGGGTGGTATTGTTGTCTGTGAGGTTAATGTTGCGAACAAAATCACGCCGGAAACCTGCATCGCTAATGTTGTAAGGTGTGGTGCGATAGAAAGTATTCATGTATTCGGCAAAAGCATCTTGTTCTGTACCCGCCGCCGCAAATGTGAACACACCGTTATCTAATGTCAGGGGTGCATCTATAACACCATTACCGTTAACATCTGTAGTTTCACCCCGTAAATCTACCCGGTTGGCTAAAGTGGGATTATCTTGAACAAATTTTGGGAAAGGATAACTATCACCACCTAAACCCGGCGTAGTTTGATTAATACTTGTTCCCGCTAAGAAGTTTAATGTCACCATCCGGAAGGTGCGGTTAGGATCACCGATTAAGTCACCATCCTGCACTACTACATCTAGAGGTGAACCATCTTCTTTGACAACGGTTAAGCTGCGAACTCGCTCGCCTGGGGTGGTAACATTGCCATTATTATTGAAAGCGATCGCTGTTCTTGTTGGATCAAAACTAAAGGTTAAACCTGCTACCTGCGGAAACTGTCCCGGTGTCCTTCCCGGTGCAATAGCCGCAACTCCATGTTCTAATAACCACTTTAACTGTTGGGCAGTAACGGTAATTAAACTTAAACTATTATTAAATCGCAGGGAATTTTCTACATCTAATTGTGAAATATCACCCTCTTGCTTATTAGGAGCTAAAGCACTAGGTTGGGTTGGTAATTTCTGGACATCTGAGGCATCAGTAGCACCTGCACCAGCTGCAATTACACCAATATTATCTCGAATACCACCGCCATTTTTTAAGGAAATAACTACAGTTGGATCAATTTGTTGAGCTTGCCATAAATTAGCATCAGCTGTTAAATTACCAAAATTAGTTTCCCTGGTTCTAACATCGGTACGTGTACCATTCAGGAAAACACTAGCTTTTCCTACAATTAAATCATCTTTACTAGCAATAACGTTACGAATGCCGTTGGTAATATCGACAATTTTTTGATGTTCTGTATTGGCAGACGCATTAGTAAAAGTTGTAATGTCACCTGCTGGATCAAAGTTAGCAACCCCATAAACTCGATCTACACCGGCTTGGTCTGTGGCGTAAGCCCCGTTAATATTGGGATCTAAGGTGTTAGTTTGGATGATACCTGCATCATCAAAGGTGGCAATCAAACGTCCCACATACTGATAATTTGCCTCTGTATTCACCACTAATACAGGTTGGTTGCTGGCGGAATTTCTGATGATTGGATATGTACCACCAGATGTATCGCCTGTTCTTAGGGGGTCGTTATTATCAGATAAGATGGAGTGAGAACCACCCGCAACAATGACATCAACATCTCTTAATCGTGGTGCTAATTGATTGGCTTCGATATCCAACTGCTGCATATGCGCCAGTAGGATAATTTTATTAATTCCCGCCGCCGTTAAGACATCAACTTGGCTTTGAACTCTAGCCGCTAGAGCATCATAATCAATAGGATTTTCTGGAAAAACACCGACACGACCAGAACTAGAAATTGTCGGTAATAAAGGTGTAGTTGCCCCAACAATCCCGATGATTTGGTCATCAGCGTTACCAGCAATACCATCATTACCAGGAAGAGTAATTACTGTACTTTTAGCAATTTTCCCAGATATGGTACTAGCTTCGGCTGTATCCTGGTTAGTTGCTAAATCAGATGCACCTAAAGCCCCATCTGGATTAGTGTTAGAAGCTATTTCGTTACTAAAATCTAAGTTGCTGCTTAAATAAGGAAATCTTGTGCCTGGATTTCCACCACCAGTGCGGAGAATATCGCGGACTTGTCTGACACCTAAATCAAATTCATGGTTTCCTAATACAGAGGCTTGAATACCCAAAGCATTGAGAATGCCAATATCACCTCGTCCAATTACAGGTGCTGAGGAACTACCCAAACCGCCTACATTGTTCAGGCTGGTATCACTAGAAGCGTTGAAAAATACACCTGGAATATAATTATCCCCAGAGGATAGGGTTAATGTGTTGGCTAATACAGTAGATGAAACTCCGAAAGTATTGGTATCAGTATTAGTCCGCAAACGATTTAGCACTGCTGAAAAGCGCACTGCATCAGAAGTCTGAGGGCTAGTGCCGGCAGCATCAATGCCACCTTCAAAGTCCGAGGCGTGGAGAATTTGAAGTGTAAATGTCATGCTTCTGGGTAATTAAGACAACATTAACTGCTAAGACGCAGTTGAAATTTAGGGCGATCGCTCAATCCTCATGGCAAATTAAGGCAATCGCCAGAAACCAGCTATATGCCTTAATTCAGTATTTATGCGGATTGCTAAATTTAAAACTATCCCAGCTAGATTAAGAAATAGCTAGCAAAAGGTTAAAAGCAGATAGTTATAGCAGAAGGCAATGGGCAATAGGCAATAGTAAAATCCATACCAGCCTTGTCTACAGCTATATTAGTCAATAGTCATAGTGGCTTCTCTATGGATAGACATCTCCAAAAAAGAATGTAGAGACGTTCCATAGAACGTCTCTACTGGAAAACGCATATTTCATTTCTGGAGATGTCTAATGGTTAATTCGGGGTGAGCTAATAGCCCACCCTAAAGTCCATATATTCAATTACTGAAAAACTTTTGTACTGATAAACCAACTCAAAATACACTGTGGGAAAAAGTTACCTTCCATTCCCCACTTCCTACTTCCTCAACTCTAACGGAATCTATCAGGATTTAACCGAGGGCGAACTTGAGATTGATTGCGAATTGCTACGCCATTTTTCAAGTTTCTACCTGTACCTCCATCTCTAACATCAAGGTAAGGTTTGAGATTAATACCACTTCTGAGTGAATTGACTCGATTACCATTACCTAGCAAGGTGCGGCCTAAGTTATAAATTTCATCTCCGGCTCTACCGCGATTAGTATAAGTGTTAACTGCCGTAGTTGCCTGGCCACTATCAGCAGACACTAGGTTCTGGAAAATGCTATTGCGGACGATGTAGGGATCTCTGTTGCGGGGTACTGTCAAAACAATCCGACATCTAGCATTACTTTCTGTGGTGACACAAACGATGTTTTCGTTATTTTCTACAGATGTTTGAAGTTCTTGTAAACCATCTGGACGATAGGTTTCTAAGCGATTGGCAATGGTTTGACAACGCAATTGGGGATTCCAACCACCACCTAAAGCCGCAGGAGTAGCCCAAGGAAAGTATTGTCCTGGTTGACTTTGGGGTTGATACATCACAGTAAATTGACCGTTATACTGTTGGCAAACAAACCGCGCACCACCAACTGTAGTGGTGGAAGTGGGTGTATTTACTGATGTATCTGTGGGAAATGGTGTAGTTGTGTTTGTTGTTGTTGATGAACCTGATGGTACAGTTGGTACAACTACATCATCTAATTGGGCAAATGCCGCCCCATTACCCAAAAACAAAGATAAACCCAGGCCACCCACACAAGCAAACTTCCAGCTTTTTGATAACATAAACGCTCCTCTAATGGACACAGAGTGGATATATTTTCATTGACGAAAAATTTTGACTTTTGATTCATTCAGTAGGTTGCTTTTTTTCTGCTTGTTCTTTTTTGTCTTGAAGCAGTTTTTTGACTTTGGCTTTAATCTCTGCATGGCGTTCTACTCCTTCAAAGGCGTAGCGGTTGTAATTATTGCGAGTAATCATATTTTCTAAATAATTTACTCGTTCATTACCGCCTGGGTGAGAAGATAGCCAAGTGGGAATGCTAAATTTCTTTTGTTGATCCAGCGTTACCATTAAGTTACGCAAACCATCGGCTGCATAACCATTAGCAACAATTAAGCGTGTACCAAGAAGATCGGCTTGTCGTTCCATGTCGCGGTTGTAAGTTAGTGCAAATAGTCGCCCGATTGTGCCACCGAAAGGTAGATACTGGGTAACATTGGCAATGAGATTACCTTGGGTAACTAATTGAAAACCGTGGGATAAAACGACATGGGCTAATTCATGTCCAATTAAGCCTGCTAATTCTGCTTCTGAGTTAGTTTTAGCGATCGCACCTGCATTAATAAATATTTTCCCCCCTGGGAGGGCAAAAGCGTTCAGATCTTCTTCCGGAATGACAAAAAATTCATATTTAAATTCTCGTCTACCGGCAGTATTAGCTAATTTTTGACCAATATCATTGACATATGCCAATGTAGCTTCATCTATTACTAAAGGCATCTGTTTTCTCGCTTGTTTAGCGACTGATTCACCTACAGATTGTTCACCTTGGAGCAGTAAAATTGTGGAATCGAGGGCAGAAAATGGCCCTAGCAAACTACCAGTGACGGCATAACCCAAAGCACCTGTGATAATGTTACTAATCACGTTACCTCGAATTTCAGCGCGAATATGAGATGTGTAGCGTTTGAGATTGGCTTCGGCTAATTCGGTAAATTCTGCCGCTTGGGGACTTTGGGGGTTGAGGATGGCAAATTGACGGGCGGCTAAGGAGGCTTCCATCCATTTTTCGGCTTTAGCTAGTGCAGTGACTCTAGCTTTAGTTAATTCTGGTTGGTCAGAATATAGAGAAGTTGCCCGTTCTAATACGTCTAATGCTTCTTTCGTGCGATCGTATTTAGTTAAAGTGTCAGCGTAGCGAATATGACCAGGAATAAATTCTGGATACTGTTCAACTAATAATTGCAGAGGTACTAAAGCCCGTGTTTGCAAGTTTTTGGCTATCCCAGCTTCGGCTTCTCGCCAATAAACTCTCCCTGCGGGTGAAAGTTGAGCAGGATCAAGTATGGCTGTTTTACGTTCTGGCTGTGCATTACCTGTCTTGGTAAAGGGTGCTTTCACCTCACGATATAGCTTTTGGGCTTCTGTAATTTTGCCTGCTAAATACAACTTATCTGCTTCTATAAGTTTCTGCTGGCGGGCAATTTCTTCTGGAGTGGGAGCTGGTTCTTGCGGTTCAGTAGCTTCTGTATTGGGTTGTTGTGGATCTGAGGTTTCTGGCTGTGGTGACTTGGGAGAATCGCTAGTTTCAGTTTGAGAGGAACGCCGTAGCGCGTCCCTTAACTTTTCGGCTTGTGGGCTTTCTGGGTTGGGTGGGTTTGTCGTTTCAACAGTTGGTTCTTGGGCTGGAGTGGGTGCGATCGGTTGCGTGATAATAATTAGCAGTGATGTAGCAACTGACAGCAATATCCAGTTTAAAGCTAACAGCAGAGACTTCCGGCTTCGTTTCATCCTGAGTCCACCTATAACAAAGGCTCTTTATCTAAGGGTATGAGCAATTGTCCTCATTTGCCACAGGTGGTTAGGGGTATAGGGGGGCAGGGGAGCAGGGGAGCAGGGGAGCAGAGGAGCAGAGGAGCAGGGGAGCAGAGGAGCAGAGGAAGTAAATTCTTCCTTGTCTCCCCCAATCCCCAATCCCCAATCCCCAATCCCTAACGCATCGTGACAAATTCTTCTGCCGAACTAGGATGAATACCAACTGTAGCATCGAAATCGGCTTTTTTCGCTCCCATCTTCACAGCGATCGCTATTCCTTGTATGATTTCTCCTGCATGATCACCAACCATGTGTGCGCCTAACACTTGATCGGTTTCTGTGTTTACTACCAATTTCATCAGGGTTTTTTCTTCCTTCCCTGGGAGGGTGTAGTACATGGGACGGAAACGACTACGATAAATTTTAATGCGATCGCTACCATATTTCTCAATGGCTTCGGCTTCTGTTAAGCCCACTGTGGCAGCTTCAGGGGTGGTGAAAATCGCTGTGGGAATGTTTTCATAGCTCATCACACGAGATTTACCACCAAAGACGGTATCTGCAAAAGCTCGCCCTTCATTAATTGCTACCGGAGTTAGTTGAATTTTACTCGTGCAATCACCTACAGCATATATATTTTCTGCCGCCGTGCGACTGTAGCCGTCAACTAAAATCATCCCTGCGCTGTCTACTTTGACTGAAGTATTCTCTAAACCTAAATTATCAGTATTTGGTTTCCGTCCTAAAGCAGCCAAACTGATTGCGTCTGCCAAAATGTTTTCTTCGGTGTCTGTTTTTACTGTGACGCTGACACCACTATCTGTCTTAGTAATTCCTACAATATCAGCATTATTGATAATCCTAATGCCGTGACGAATCATCCCTTCTTGAATTTCTGTCCGCAAATCTTCGTCAAATCCCCGCAAAATCTTATCATGGCGAATCACTTGAATTACTTCTGTACCTAAACCATGCAAAATACAAGCAAATTCAGAGCCGATGTAACCACCACCTAAAAGTACAACCCGTTTCGGTTGGGTTTTCAGTTCAAACAAAGCATCAGAAATCAGCGCGTGTTCAATACCAGGGATATCAGGACGAACAGGTGTCCCCCCCACAGCAATCAAGATTTTATCGGCGGTGACTTTAGTATCACCAATTTCTACTGTGTGACTATCAACAAATTTAGCCCGCCCCTGGAATACTTGGACTTTGGAGTTGTCTAACATCCGTTGGTAGATACCATTGAGTCGGATCACCTCATTATTCACACGGGTAATCATGTCTTCCCAGTTCAAGGAACTTTGGACAGGACTCCAACCATAACCTTGGGATTCTTCAAAAATGCCGGGGAAGCGAGAAGCATAAACCATTAATTTTTTTGGTACGCAACCGCGATTAACGCAAGTACCACCGAGTCTATCAAACTCTGCAATACCAACTTTTGCGCCATATTCTGCGGCACGGCGAGCAGTTGCAATCCCACCTGAGCCTGCACCAATTACAAATAAATCAAAATCGTATGCCATCGCTTTCTCCCAAACATCCTGAATAAAACAGGCAAAGGAAGCAATTTTAACCTTCCCTTGCCTGAAAAACCAACAAGCGCAGAATAATGAACCAGTGACTGCTGAGTGTCGAGTGCTGTTAGCGGAAGCGGGGCGTTGAGCAACTTGCTGAGTTGTAACTGGGAAGTTATTTCTCCCCTGCTTCTCTGCTCCCCTGCTCCTCTGCCCCTCTGCCCCCCTACCTTCTTCAACTAGCCGACAAATGCTAACCGAGGTGCAACTTCTTTGGAACGCTCTACACCTTTAAGGTATGCCAGCACTGTATCAGCATCAGAGACTTCAAAAGGATCAGTGGGGCAATTGTCTTCGTAGCCAGGTTCGATGAACATCTTTTCAATTTGGCAGTCGTTGACAACCATTGCATAACGCCAAGAACGCATCCCAAAGCCGATGTTAGATTTGTCTACTAACATTCCCATCTTACGGGTAAATTCGCCACTACCATCGGGCAGCAAGAACACGTTTTTAGCTCCCTGTTGTTTACCCCATTGGAACATGACAAACGCGTCGTTCACTGATAAGCAAATAATTTGATCAATACCTTGGGCTTTAAATTCATCATATAGTTCTTCATAGCGAGGCAAGTGGGTAGAAGAACAGGTAGGAGTGAACGCACCAGGTAAAGCAAATAAGACTACTCTTTTCCCGCCAAAAATCTCTTGAGTTGTTCTGTCCTGCCAACGGAAAGGATTGGGGCCAGGTACAGATTCATCCCGAACACGAGTTTTGAATACAACATTAGGAACGCGAGTAATAGCAGTCATAAATACCTCGTTTTTAGATGGAATAATTAAACTTTTGTGGCAGTTGAATGATTTGGCGGTGGTATTTGCTCACCTTGTAAACCAGAATAATTCCAACTTAAGAATTGGTCAATAGTTATAAATACTGGTTTCTTGTTGTATTTATTAAAAAAGTTAAATTATTAGAGGAGAAAGGTTATAATAGCGGTCTAGGCTTATTTACCTTGGTCAAGTAAATCCTATGCAGCAGCAAGCTGACGAGATTATCAAAACACTAAAAAGTAAAGGATTGCGAGTCACTCCTCAGAGATTCGCAGTCTATGCGAACCTGCTGGCACGAGAAGACCATCCCACCGTTGAGCAAATTTTAACGGACTTAAATAAAGATGCGCCAACTTCATCACAGGCAACCGTTTATGCTGCGCTTCAGGCGTTGCGTGAGGTGGGCTTGGTGCGAGAAGTGCTATTAGAGGAGGGGGTTTCCCGTTACGATGCCAATGTTGCACCCCATCATCATTTCCGGTGTAATTGCTGTCGCACGATTGAAGATATTCAATGGAACACCTTCGGCAATATTGATCTCGGCCAACTCCGTTCCGGACTGAAAGTAGACAGATTCGAGGTGATAGTTCAGGGAGTTTGCGATCGCTGTCAGTAAATTAGGTGACAGGTGACAGGTGACAGGTGACAGGGTATTTAGAAATATACTACCTTGCCCACCTACACCCCTAGCTTTGCATGACTGCATCTAAAAGCACATCTGCCCCAAAGCGGACTACATCGGTACAGGGTAAACCGGTTTCATCTGTGGTTTGAGCGATCGCATCTTTGGCGGCAGCTTCATCTAAATGGGCGGTGTTCAATGCTATACCTGCTACAGGCACTTTCCCAAATGCACCACCAGCACTGGCGACTGTTTCATATAACTTAATTACTTCTGGTAAAGGTGGGATGGGTACATGGGGATTATTACGGTTATGGGTTTGTCCGGCTTTATGTACCAAAACTAATTGAGTAGGTTGTGAACCACGAATCAGGGGTAAGGTTGCAGTTGAACCAGGATGTAATAATGAACCTTGCCCTTCTACATATAAGATGTCGTAGTTTTTGCCATAGCGCATCACCATCTGTTCTACTGCACCAGCCGCAAAGTCTACGCGGACAGCATCCAAGGCTACACCATCCCCTTCTAGCATCACACCAGTTTGACCGGTAGCCAAAAACTTGGAACGCCAACCCCGCAGTTTTGATAACCAATGCAGTTCTAAACTGGTGGACATTTTACCAATAGCCATGTCAGTTCCTACTGTTAACACTCGCCGACAGGGTAAAGTCCGCGCTGCACCACTAGCAATATCTAAGTTGGCTGGTTCTTTTCGGACATCCCAAATTAATTGTCCTGGTTTGAGTAGGGCATTTAAATCAGGCATATTTGCCAAGGGTGTATGCAAACCATTCACCAATGACATTCCCGATTCCAAAGCTGTTTTGATTTCTATCCAGTAATCATCAGGAACACCGCCACCTTTGGGGGCAATCCCAATTACTAAGATTTGGGGCTTGTATTCCAAGGCAGCTGCTACCGATGCCACAATGGGGACATCTCGCTTAATGCCTGTGATTTCTCTGACAGATTTTCCTGCACACTCCTTGTCTATCACGGCGACAATTGGGGCTTCACTGTAACGTAACAGTGCTAGCCCAGTTTTCCCGATCGCCCCTTGAGTTCCTTCATGCAATAAAATAGCAACTTTTTGATTAAGCGGCAGACGCACTGTATTTTACTCCCAAGCCTGGTAATTCGTTTGGTAATACTCTCCCTTCTTGCACCACTGCACCCGTGAAGGGATCATCAATTAAATTTAAATGACTATCTAAATCTAAATAATCAGCTAGCGGCGCGAGTTGTGCCGCAGCTGTATTGGATAGCGAACTGTCAGAATAACAGCCAAACATGATTTGTAAGCCACAAGCCCGTGCTGTGTGTACCATCCGCATGGCTTCAGTTAAGCCCCCAGATTTCATCAATTTAATATTGATGCCATCTACGTAGTTTGCCAGATGAGGAATATCAAAGATATTAAAACAACTCTCATCCACAAAAATTGGTAAGGGTGATTTTTCTTTGAGTTCTCCTAAATTTGCTTCCTGTCCTCGTGGTAAAGGCTGCTCCACATACTTTATACCTAAATCAGCCAACCAATTGCACATCTCAATGGCATCTGCCAAACTCCAACCGCCGTTGGCATCCACAAAAAATTCTTGATTTGGGGCTTCTTGTTGTACTGCCAATAGCATTTGCTGATCGGCTGTAATGCCTTCTGGACTGCCTAACTTGACTTTAAATAGACGCACATCGGTAAATTGTAGCCAATCCCTCGCCCGTGCTTGGGCTGCTGCTGGTGAATTAATGCCAATGGTGACGGAAGTTGGGACTATAGCATTACGATCCAGTCCCCAGATTTGCCACAGAGGTAATCCTACATATTTCCCTAGCCAGTCATACAAAGCCATATCTAACGCCGCCCTCGCCGCCGAAGGAACTCGATGTTGGATTAAGACTTGCTCAATTTCTTGTCTCTGCAACGGGTGAAATGGTTGTAAAACGGGCGCGAGTTGTTCTAGGGAATTTTTAATCGTATCAGTTGATTGTGCATGATTGCCCACGCCAAACGGCGATGCTTCCCCCCAACCTTCGATGCGATCGCCATGATCGCCCCCATTGGGGCTGACAATCTTCACCCAGACATTGGTTGTCTTGGCTGTGGTTCCGCGACTAATAGTTAAAGGGAATCGCTTGTTTACCGTAAATAGATTAACTTCTACGTGCATAACTATGCTCAAACTCTGGCGAGAGCAAAAACAGTGTAAGTGCAAATTTTAGCTGATTTGGTGTAACTGTTATACTTTTTTACATTCATTATTAATAGCTAAAATATTAAATAATAATTCGTAAACCAAAGAATGTATGAGTAAACTACAAAAATGGCAAACATTAACCTCAAAAATGGTTTTAAATCATCCTTGGTGTCAGGTTAGACAAGATGAGGTTAAATTACCCAACGGTCAGGTAATAGATGACTATTTTGTACATCTTAAGCCAGATATTGTACTGGTTCTTCCTATTACTGCTACTAGGGAAATTATCTTTGTTCGGCAATACAGACATGGGGCGGGAGAGTTTTTTACAGAATTGCCAGCCGGGAGATTTAACCCAACTGAAGAAAGCCCTGAAGATGCAGGTAGAAGAGAACTGAAAGAAGAAACTGGTTATGTAGCTCAAACATTTACAAAAATTGCCACACTATACGACAACCCCAGTAAAGAAACTAATCAAATACATTTCTTTTTAGCAGAAAATGTCATCAAGGTAGGTGAGCAAAGTTTAGATATTACAGAAGAAATAGAAGTAATTTTGATTCCTGTAGAGTCAGTATTAGAGAAAGTTACTCAAGGTGAAATTTCGGTAGCAGGAACAGTTGCAGCTTTGTTTTTAGGGTTCCAATTTATTAGTAGTTAATAAAGAACATTTAATGGGTTAATCATTGAGTGCGATCAGCTACGCTGGGCGGTTACGCCATCGCATTTGCCACAACCCAACCATTTAAACTTGATGCAAGCTATGGCGATCGCTGCTAATAAAGTGAACTGTACACAAAAGCGTTACAAGCATATTTGCAAAGGTATAACCGTGAGCAAATCCTCAACAAACTGAATCAAGTATATGCTGAAGAGTCCTCTGAGGTAGATCCAGCATTGGCAAAAATGCAATTTATGTCTTTACCTCATGAGGATTGGTAATGTATCGCGGAGAAATTTGGTGGGCAAACTTACCTAATCAAGTAGGCTCAGAACCTGGTTATCGTCGTCCTGTTTTGATTATTCAGAACGATATTTTTACTCAAAGCCGCATTAGTACAGTCATAGTTGTAATTATTACCTCAAATATTAGATTGGCAGAAGCACCAGGTAATGTTCTATTACCATCTGAAGTATCAGGTTTACCCAGAGAATCTGTTGTTAACGTTTCTCAAATTCTCACTCTCGACAAGAAGTTTTTAGTAGAGCGTATTAGCACCCTACCAGAGTATTTACAAACAGAAGTAGATGAAGGATTGCGAACAATTTTGTACCTGTAGGGACTTCCAGAAAATAAATTATTCAATGAGTCAGAGCTAATATGATCATTGCATTCTTCCTCCCCTGCTTCCCCTGCTCTCCCTGCCTCTCCTGTTCAATAAATTTTTTATCTTGCCCATTGCTGCAAAATGTAGGCGTAAAAAGCATCTTTATCTACTTGATCCATAGCTAAAATCTTCCGTCCACCAGACACAACTTTAGTACGCCCTTGACTAATACCAGTGGTAATAATTTCAGTTTCCCATTCTCGTAGTTGATAAAATTCTGGTTGTCCTAAATAAGCAGTTGCTAGCACATCCCAAAAATAATAATCTTGGGGAATCACTAAGGCATAACATTGTCCCGCTAAATCAGAAATGGGGTAGTGGCGTTGTCTCCCCATTTTCTGAACTAAATCTGATGTGACTGGCACATTATTAGTTAAATCTAAAGGACACATAATAATTTCAATCTGGGTTTGCCATACCCGCGCCGCAGATACAGCATCCCAATAAACATTCCATTCAGCAGAACCATCTTGTCCAGCTTCTAGACTTTTTTCTACATTACCGGGGACATTCAAAGCCCCACCCATCCAGACAATTTTCTCAATTTTGGCTGCAATATCTGGTGCTTGATCTAAGGCTACAGCTACTGTTGTGAGAGGTCCTGTAACCATAAGTGTGACTGGTACTGGTGCTTCTCGTAAAACTTCTACCATGAAATCTTGACCTGGTTGGTTAACCAAAGGCGTATCTATAAATTCGTTTTGGTTAAGTATGGGCAGATGGTCAACAATACAGGAATCACGACGATATAAACGAGGGAACGGATTAATCCCCCGAACTGTGCTTTCGGCAACGGGTATGTGAGAAAATCCCATCAAATCGATGATTTTGCGTGTAGCACTCACAGCTGGCTGGATATAACAATCGGCTGGTGTCACTACAACACCAAGAAGTTCAATATGTTCCATCGTCAACAGCAGCATAGTTGCGAGGTAATCGTCTACACCGCCATCATGATCCATTAATACAAGTTGTTTTTTCATATTTAGGAGAAATAAAAATGGATGAATTTATGCAAGCTGCAATTCAAGAAGCCCAACAAGGTAGACAAGAAGGGGGAATTCCTATTGGTTCGGTGCTTGTCAAAGATGGCAAGATTCTCGGTAGGGGACACAACAAGCGTGTGCAAGATCAAGATCCCGTTACCCATGCCGAAATAGACTGTCTTCGCAATGCCGGTAGAATTGGCAGCTATAGAGGTACAACATTATATTCAACTTTGATGCCATGTTATTTATGTGCTGGGGCAGTGGTGCAATTTGGAATCAAAAAAGTGATTGCTGGAGAATCAAGAACCTTCCCTGGTGCAAAAGAGTTTATGGTATCCCACGGGGTAGAAGTAATTGATCTCAATTTGGATGAATGCGAACAAATGATGAGTGAGTTTATTGCTAGCAATCCTGAATTATGGAATGAGGATATTGGAAAGTAGGCAATAGGCACTCTTGTCTCCCTTGTCTCCCCTACTCCCCACTCCCCACTCCCCTTTCCCCTAAAAAGGCATCAAATGTAAATCTGTCAGGTAAAGATGTTTGTGCGCCTAATTTTGTGGCTGCTAAAGCGCCGGCGGCTGCACCCCAGACTACAGCCTGATGTAATGTCAGTCCGTTGTAAAGTGCGGCTGCTAAACCGCTATTAAAAGCATCACCGGCTGCTACAGAATCAACTGCATTCACTTCAAAAGCTGGGACAAAAAAGGTTTCTTCGGGTGTGGCACAAACAACGCCTTTAGCACCTAGTTTGACGATCGCAGATTTTACTCCCTTTTGCAATAACATCTCGGCAGCTTTTGTGGCTGTGTCTTCGCTATCTACAGGAAAACCCACCAGTTGTCCTGCTTCTACTTCGTTGGGTGTAATAATATCGACTAACTGATAAAGTTCTGCTGGTAAATTAGATTGTGCCGGAGCGGGATCTAAAATAATTTTGATATTAGCATTGTGTGCAGCTTGGGCGGCTGCTACTACTGCTGGGATGGGAATTTCTAGTTGTAAAAGTAGTGCTTGGGCTTGTGGTAATAGTTGGGATAATCGCCCTACATCTTCTTGATTGACACGTCCATTAGCGCCAGGAATCACCACTATTTGATTTTCACCATGATGATCTACAGTGATGATTGCTACTCCTGAACTCACGGTTTCATCTGCAAAGATATTTTGCGTCTGTACACCATTATCCTGCAAATGCTTTACCAGTTCTGCACCAAAATTGTGTGCGCCTACACGCCCTACCATGTGGGTAGGAATTCCTAGTCTTGCTAGTGCTACTGCTTGATTTGCACCTTTACCTCCGGGAGTCTTTAAAAAGTCTTCTCCGGTTAAGGTTTCACCTGCAACGGGCAAGCGGGGGGCTGTTACTACTAAGTCTATATTGATGCTGCCAAAGACTATAATACTCATATCAAAAATGCTATGGAAGCTAGGCGATCGCTTCAGTATATAAATAATTTAGTCATTTTCTCAAAGTAGTGATTTCATAATTTTGGCTGAACAATTTGCGGAGTTGTTTGATGGCTTTTCTAGCGGTTCCATTGATTTGAGTCAGCTAACACTAGGTTTATACAGAGATTCGGCTTTAGCAGCACGATTGTTTGACGAACGTAGCCTAGATGTGAAACAAACAGTGAAAATGGCGATCGCATCTGCCAAGAAACAACACCGCAAAATGGGTATCTGTGGACAAGTGCCAAGTGATTATCCAGAATTTGCTCAGTTTTTGGTATGAGAAGGAATTGATTTAATTAGCTAGTACATCCTTGCCAAAGCAGAAACTTTAGACAGCTTATCTTTGGTTAATCCTTCAAGTTCATTCAAATGGAGCCAGCCATCTTTGACTAATCCAGCAAAGACAAATAGCAGCGCCGAGTATTGGTAGTTATACTTACCTTCGATTTCATGCCTTTTAGCACTCAAGAAATCGTGTAACTGCCAAAGCTCGTCCAAATCTACGAGCGTGCTAGCCTCCATTTGAACTTGTTTGAGCAAAGCCTCAATCTCTCTTTTGTAGGCTTGATCAAAAGCAGCTCGAGCAATCTTTTTTTCAATATCAGTCCATTCAATTTCACTCACTGGCATGACTCAATCTAAAATTTGTTTATTAATTAATTGCTGAGGACAAGACGTTTGCTCAGAATAATTGATCGCTCTCTTGATCAAGAGCGATCACCACTACAATCGGCTATTTAGTTTTTTGTCATGTTATCTTAGCGAACCAAATTCAACAATTCTTTAGGAGAAGCTAACAAGTCAATCGCTACAAAGAAGATTTTGCCTTGGGGGTTGAGCAAGAAGCGCCAAGCCATGTTCATCCCTACTGCGGCACCGAACCAAGGAGTCTGAACCTTACCAGTCACTTTCACTTGAGTATAGCCATCATCTGTGGGTTCAGCTACACCGCGCTCTGGGAGCAAGTTGAGGTTCTGACACTCTTCACGGAAGAAGCGCAAAATGGCATCTTTGCCAACAATTGGCCTTTGGAAGGGAGGTTGCAAAGCCCCATCCTCCACGAACAACTTGATCAGTTCATCAAAGTCATTTGCATTCAAGTTGTTCATATAATTCAACACAGTGGGATTGTTAACTCCCTCAATGGAGACTTTAACACGCTGAGAAATTTCTTTAGGCGCAACTACTGGTTCAGAAACTCTTGTGTAACCGTCTAGTTTGTTGATATCAAAACCCATGTCTACAACAGAGTTTCTGAGGACGGTAATCTGTTGTCCTTGATCAAGACTTTTCAAGGTTTCCAATACCGCTTTAGCATTAGCTGAAAGTTGGTAGCCAGTAGGAATTGGCGCAACAATACCTTCTTGCATCCATTCCCCAAGTTGATTCCAGAAACCTAGCTTGATATTAGGTGACCAAGTAGCATAAGTGCGGCAAATAGGAGTATCTGTGTGGTTTGCCAAATCGCACATCACCTGAGTCTGTTCCTCAAAAGTCATTTGCTTGATTTGGTTCAGGATTGCTTCTGCAAACTGCATACTAGCTGCACCAGGCGCTGCAACTGTAATAGTTTTACCCATTTCTAAGAAAGCGAACCATGTCCATGCCAGTTGATCTTCAGCACTGAGTTGGTTGAATCGTGCAGTTAAAGCTGGAACTGCATCAGCCTGTAGTGTATTGGGAAAAATACGACGGGCTGAATCGATAGTAATTGCCATACAGAGGACTACCTTGTGAAGTTTATACCTGACAGAAAGTGAAACAAAACGTCTTTGAGGATACAGTTTTGCTTCTCGTGTCCAAAGTATCACAAATATTTGCAAAAATTAAATAAACTTTACATTTTGACTCAGTAACTTAGTCTCGTTGATGGCTGAAGTCTTTGAAGCATCTACCTTACAGGAATGCCATAATTTTTTAGATAAAACGCTAATTTTTCATAATCTAGATAAATTTATTGACACATGGAGAGTTCTGAGTTCCGAGTTCTGAGTTAAAAGACCGCCCACAAAGGGTATTTACCGATATGATTGCTTTGGGAATATGGCTCAGTAGCCATGTTTCTTTTTGGCAAGATGGAGTTATCAACAACAAACTTTAGTCTTATGGCTAGTGTAGAACGCGACGAAACCAGGGAAAATCGCATTGCAACAGAGATTATTGTCGATGCTGAGGATAAAGAAGACCGGGCAATGGGCTGGTATTATTACCTTGACGATACTTTGGATTTTCCCTTTATGGGTAAGTGGAAGAAGAAGTCACGCAAAACTTCCACCATTGAGGAAAAACCAGTGGAAGTCTTAGGAATGGCCCCAGAGGATGATTGTTTAAAAGATATGTATGTGGAAGTCGCGTACATCGGCGGTAAGGAAGATGATATACATTCTGCCAAGCTTTCTGATATTGAACCTATTGATGTTGATGAAGAAACTCAAGAAGCGATCGCCGATTGGATGTATTGGCTGGCTAGAGGCTACAAATTTTAATCAAAGTTTACGATAAATGCCGAATGATCCGGCAAGGATTACCAGCTGCTACAACATTTGCAGGTACATCTTTGACAACCACACTGCCAGCACCAATAGTAGTATTGTCCCCAATGGTGACTCCTGGGCAAATAATGGCGCCACCACCAATCCAGACATTATTACCAATTTTAATCGGGGTAGCTAATTCTCTCCCAGTTAAGCGAATTTCCGGTTCTATAGGATGATACGCAGCATAAATCTGGACATAAGGAGCTAACAAAACATTGTCACCAATTTCTACTTGATTGCAGTCTAAAATCACACAGCCATAGTTCATGTATGTCCCATTGCCTATGGCAATGTTACTGCCATAATCACAATGAAATGGCGGTACTATGGTGATTTTTTCCCCTACTTTGGCAAATAATTCTTCTAAAATGTGCTGCCGTTGTTCCAGTTGTTCTGCTGTCGTTGCACTATACATTTGCAGGAGGCGACTAGCTCGTTTTTGATCAGCTACTAATTCTGGATCATTGGCTAAATATAGTTCGCCCGCGAGCATTTTTTGTTTTTCGGTTTTTTTCATTATCTATGTAAATAAATTCTGTAGAGATGTTGCATTGTAATGTCTCTACAAAGGTTATCGTTAGGAAAATTATTTTTAATCACAAAATTTTAATATTAAATATAATTTAGGTTTTTTAATTTAAATCAATTTAAAGATAAACAGTTTTTGAGATAGATGCACTCACTGTTAAGCAAGATGATAATGCTGACTACTCAAGGGCTATAGCTAACAATTGGCAGCTTCATTAAAAACACCATAACGGGCTTTTCCTTGCTGCTTGGCACGGTACATGGCGTTATCAGCACATCTGAGTAGGCTTTCTGGATTATCATAGCCACCGCGATTTAACGCAATACCGATGCTGGCTGTAGTACAGATTTGATTACC
This sequence comes from Nostoc sp. PCC 7524, assembly GCF_000316645.1. Lineage (NCBI taxonomy): Bacteria > Bacillati > Cyanobacteriota > Cyanophyceae > Nostocales > Nostocaceae > Nostoc > Nostoc sp. PCC 7524. Next base: position 2,145,474 of record NC_019684.1, on the reverse strand, counting down.
GTTTAAATTCAGTGGCAAACCTAGGGTGTCTTGAATTCGCTTGGCAACGTTGATAGCGTCATTAATATCTCTAATGTCTTCTAAGAGTACAGCAAATTCATCGCCACCAAATCGCCCTACAGTATCGCCACTACGTACACAAGATTCTAAACGGCGAGCGATCGCTACTAAAAAATCATCTCCCATCCCATGCCCAAAGCGATCGTTAATGCCCTTAAAACTATCTAAATCTAGAAATAACACCGCAAAACGATAATCACTGCGGCGCTTACTACGCTCAATAGCTTGTTTGAGACGATCTAAAAATAAAATTCTATTGGGTAATGCTGTCAGCCCATCATAAAAAGCATTGCGGAGTAATTCTACCTCAGTGTGCTTGCGTTGAGTAATGTCTTGAAAAATTAACACTGCGCCAGTAATGTTGCCATTTCTGTCACGGATAGGTGCAATGTTATCTCCAATGGGTATTTCTTTGCCATCCTTGGAAATCAGTGTACAGTTTTCTGGTAAATTCAAAACTTCACCAGCTTGCATTGCCTGTTTAGCTAGATTCTCAATTTCTTCGTCCATATCTTTGTCAATTAGGTTTACAACTTCTGTTAAATCCCTGCCAACAGCTTCGTTTTGCTGCCAACCAGTCAGTTTCTCTGCCATTGGATTCATCATCTCAATGCAACCATCAGTAAATGTGACAACTACTGCACAACCCATACTGTTAATAATTGCCTCCATTCTCTGCTGTTCTACTTGCCGTTTCCTCTGGGTTGGATAGCGATTTAGCGCCATTTCCACAGCAAGATGCAAGTCTATCTCTCTCAGTGGCTTCAAAATATAACTGAAAGGCTCACCCAGAGGCTTTTTACGTGATTTTATATATTCCGAATAGTCGGTTATATATAACACTGGTATATGGAAATTATTTTGGATAATATCTACTACCTGTACACCATTAATTTCTCTTGCCAAGTAGATATCAAATAATACTAAATTGGGATAATTTTCTGCTACTTTTATAATTGCTTTCTCCGCAGAATCTGTAATTTCCAGCACATTATATCCTAATTTTTGTAAACTATTTTTGATATTGTAGGCTAGGAGTTTTTCATCCTCAACAACTAGGATTTTACAGGCAACCATATTAAAATAACCTATCTGCTAAGGTTCAGATATTGTTGATGTTCTCAACTCAATCTGAAAGTTAATAATTCTATGATAGTCAATCTCGAAAATATCGGTGTATTTGCTTGACTAAACCTTAAATATGCTGGTTGTATCGATAAAATTTTCCGGATTCCAAAGTTAATAAAATTAGATAAATTGACTTGTGCAGTTAAAATCAAGTTCTAATTTTTATAAAAATTTTAAAATTGTAATAAATTGCCAATTTCACATGATGGAATTATAATCATACTTAAATAAGTATAAAATTAACAATAATATCTCTGGCGATCAAGGGTTGCTAACCTTGGAGAAAAATTTTAATATTTACTAGCACTAAATATTACTAAATAATCGTATAACTGATAACAAAAGCAACTTTATTGTTAATTAACAATAAAAAATATATTTTTGAATTAAAAGTATTTTGATTACGAGCATTACCTGACTATGCAAATAAGTATGGCTACGACTGCCGTAAGGGATACAGAATCAAATCGGATTGCTATATGTGAGTCATATGGACGCATCAAGGGGTGAATTAAGCTATATAGCAGAAGACTTATTCTCTGTGACTTGAATAAAAGACTCAAACTCACCCTTGGGTGTCCATTGGATAGCCCCATCCTGTGCGGTAAAAAATAACTTTGTTGTGGTTTTGCTGAGTTCAGTCAAAGTATTAGAGTCCAAGTTGCCATAACCAGCGATCGCTACCTGTGGTTTGAGGGAGATGACTAAATCTTTGAGAGACTCAGACTTACACCACAAAACTTGAGGATTCGGCCACCCTCCAACTTTCATAATTCTTTCCACCTCTTTAGCCTTGACATCCCCCACCAATAACCAACTTTGTCCAAAAATTTGCAATTGTAAAATAGGTTGTTCGTTAATTAATTGTGCAACTGTAGAACCAGTATTAATAGTTTGACCGATAGGCAACACTTCATATATTCCCTGCTTCTTTTGTAAAACTTGTGGAATTGCTTGATTAGTAATTGTATTTTCCTTATTTATGGCATAAGCATAGAAATTTTTAATCGGCAAATTTTGTAAAACTTCCAACCAAGCATCATTATTATTTCTTTGGAAGTCAGTCGCGATCGCCCAATCTATATGATTAACACCTTGTTGTTGTAAAAAAGGTAAAATTGTGAAGCGTCCCGTACCTTCATCACCACTGTTAATCAGGGTAACTGTTCCTTGATCTTGAATCACTAAAACTGGTTCTGCACCAGCTTCCAGCAAAGTTATCCTCATTAATGTATTTGTAGAATGCCAAGCTGGAAAGATAACTAAACCAAAAGCAATTAAACTAGCAAACCACCAACGTTGCTGCCACCAACGCCACAACCACACGAAAAGTATTAATACATAAATTGCTAATAACTGCCAAGTAGATATACTACCTAAAGCCAGAGAATTTCCTGGTAATTGACTGAAGAATTCCACCAATTTAATTAGCCAGAGAGTCGGGTAATGCAACAACCCAGTCAATAAACTACCAACCTCTGGAAACATTAACCCAGCGATCGCACTAATAATACCACCGATACTAATAATCGAAATTAATGGTGTAGTAATGATATTCAGCAGCAAACTGTAAGCAGGTACAACCCCAAAAACAAAAAGTTGCACAGGTAAAGTCCAAATTGTCGCTGCCAAAGGCACAGCAATTAAAGAAGCGATCGCCGATGGTAGCCAATCCAAACGGTTAATAATTGCCGACGCTGTAACAACCAACCCCAAAGTTGCTAAAAAACTCAACTGAAAACCTAAATCCCAAACCCATAAAGGATTAAATAGTAATAATAAAGTTGCTGCTAATAATAATGAACCTAACTGTTTTACCTTCCTACTTAATGCCAACCCTACCAAAGCCGCAAATCCCATAATTACGGCTCTCAGCACTGACGGTTGAAAACCTGTTAAACACAGGAAGGTAATTAAAGCCAGTGAACTCAGGGTGACTTGCGTGGCTTTTTTTGCACGCTTTGTCAGCTGCAATATTACACTCAAAATCAGCGAAGTTTGAAACCCTGAAGCTGCTAAAGCATGGGCTAATCCTGCTTTGACAAACAAATCGCGGATATCATAGGGCAAATCCACAGCTTTACTACCTAACACCATTGCACTGACAAGTGGCCCCTGTGGAATATCCAACCAACGCACCTGCGATCGCACAATCCGCTCCCGGATTTGCCACCATCCCCATTGGCGATCCTCATCTAAAATATTGATTTGCCGCCCCATCAAACCAGCAAACGCGCCCTCTTGCCTCAAAAACTTCTGAAAGTCAAAAGCACCAGGATTAGAAGCCGCTTTCGGCTTGTACAATCCCCCAGTTATTTCAATTGATTGGCCAGGATATAACCCAGTAGCCTGAAGTATCGGTACAGTCACATATAACTTGCCCGTTACTCCTTTTTGAGTTTCTTCCGTATCTTTTTCCTTTTTGACTTTATCTAGCTGCGATACTTCTAACCAAAATTGTCCCCGTTGACTGCGAGTCACACGAGGACTACTAATTATTTCACCGCGCACAATCACCAGTTGTTCTTGATTATTGTTATTCGCTGGTGGCACAAATTGACTAATATCGGTTGCTCCTGCTGCCGGTACTCGCCATTGCAAGTAAAAACTAGCCAACAATCCTATCAAACCAGCTATTAGCCATACTCGCGCATGAGGCATAATTTGCCAGATGTTAGCTGTTTCCTTCACCCTGCCTTTAGCAGTTTCTGATTTGTATGTAAGTTCCCGTCCTTTGGTGTATCGCTTTCTCGACAGTACCGCACCCACTATTCCCAACAGCAAAATCCACACCCCACCCCCAGGAACAGCAGTCAATAGCAATCCCAGAATATAGGCAATACAGATAATCACACCACCAGTCTGAATCATAAGACTTCTTATACAAGTACCTGACAAATAGAATTTACAGCCAACTTAAAAATAGCTAGGGCTTAATCGTCTAGAAAACCTTTCATGCTTTGGCTGAAGTATAGTTCATGAAGTGAATACGAAAAAAGCCCACACAAGCGGGCTTAATCTTATGTAGCCTAACTTCAACAGAATTAAAGATGAATGAAATTTATTTATAAATGCAGTAACTGCACTATAAAGAGATACCCAAGTTAAATCCTAAAACTGCATGGAGCAATAAAATACCAAGTGTCACGCTACCCAAATAAGCATGAGCTGCACGTAAAGCTTTTTTATTTCCCGCAAAACCACTCAAAGAAATCACGCCATTAATTAGCAACAGTAATAGTACCAATGAACCAGTCCAAAAATGAGGACTTGCAAACAGTGGTTGATGCTGCATCACTAAAGACAGAACTCCGCCAGTATAACCACCTGCTAGGAATATAAACAGCCACGGTGCTAATTGACGATGAGAAATCCGACTTCTCAGAGCCGCATCTTTATCTTTATCCTCAAGTAGTTTTCCTCTCCAACCTGTCACCCCGACAAAACTACCCACAACAAAAATAACGATCGCCATCATCGCCGGATGTCCCCAATGCACAATCGGTTCAGGAACTCCCAGAGAACGAAACCAAGCCGCGATCGGTTCTAGAACTTCACTCCAATTCACCATCTCTCTAGCACCATCAATAAATTTGCTTGATAAATGACGGATAACCCTCCTGATAACCAGGAGGGTTAAGAAATCTTACTTAGTTTTAACAAATATTAAGCACTAATTTCTACTGTGCAACTAAGGCATTCTTCAACAAAGGGAAACCCAACTTTTCCCTTTGCTCAACATATAAATGAGCAACCTTCCGCGCCAAATGTCGAATCCTGGCAATATAGCGAGTTCTCTCGGTTACAGAAATTACGCCTCTAGCATCCAGTAAGTTAAAAGTGTGTGAACACTTCATGATGTAATCCAAACTTGGTAAGACTAAACCACGCTCTGTCAATTGATTAGCCTCCTGCTCATACAAATTAAACAGAGTTAGGAGCATCTCAGGATTTGACGCTTCAAAGTTGTAGGTACTCTGCTCAATCTCATTTTGCAGAAAAACATCTCCATAAGTAATATCGTCCGTCCAATGAATCTTCGTAATCGCCTCTACCTCTTGGAGATACATCGCTAATCGCTCTAAACCGTATGTAATTTCAATCGAAACCGGACGGCAATCAATACCCCCACACTGCTGGAAGTAAGTAAATTGAGTAATTTCCATCCCATCTAACCAAACTTCCCAACCCGTACCCCACGCACCTACAGTTGCATCTTCCCAGTTATCTTCCACAAACCGAATATCATGATCTTCCGGACGAATACCCAAAGCCCTCAAAGAATCAAGATAAATCTCTTGGATATTGTCTGGTGAAGGCTTAATCAAAACTTGGTACTGATAATAGTGCTGGAAACGATTAGGATTTTCACCATAGCGTCCATCTGTAGGACGACGGCATGGTTCAACGTAAGCCACAGCCCAAGGCTCAGGCCCCAATGCCCTTAAAAACGTATGGGGATTTTTCGTACCTGCTCCCTTCTCAATGTCATAGGGCTGGGCAATCAAGCAACCGCGTTGACCGCCAGGTCTCTCTGAAAGAGACTCGCCCCAGAACTGATGCAGTGTAGCTATTACCGACTGAAAATTCACGCTCTATCCTCCTGAGTCAGCACAGTGCATACACCATTGTTGCCTAGAAAGCCCTACTGTGGAGAGTTTGAAGGGGCAGAAAAAAAAGAGGAGAAAATATTTTGTGGAAAGAGTTGACACTGTGTTGAGAGTTAGCTATATTGGATAAGTGCCTGAGAGACGAGCGCGGCAAAGCGCAGTCCGGAGGCGACCGAACCTTGAAAATATTATAGTTTGAAAGCCAGTATACAACAAGACCCTGCGTCAAGAAAAAATCACACCAGGCTGGGGTGGATAAAGAGCAGCCAAAGAAAGAGCTAAAAACAAACGATTCAAAACGGAGAGTTTGATCCTGGCTCAGGATGAACGCTGGCGGTATGCTTAACACATGCAAGTCGAACGGTCTTTTCGGAGATAGTGGCGGACGGGTGAGTAACACGTGAGAATCTGCATTCAGGTCGGGGACAACCACTGGAAACGGTGGCTAATACCGGATGTGCCGAGAGGTGAAAGGCTTGCTGCCTGAAAATGAGCTCGCGACTGATTAGCTAGTTGGTAGTGTAAGGGACTACCAAGGCGACGATCAGTAGCTGGTCTGAGAGGATGATCAGCCACACTGGGACTGAGACACGGCCCAGACTCCTACGGGAGGCAGCAGTGGGGAATTTTCCGCAATGGGCGAAAGCCTGACGGAGCAATACCGCGTGAGGGAGGAAGGCTCTTGGGTTGTAAACCTCTTTTCTCAAGGAATAAGATATGAAGGTACTTGAGGAATAAGCATCGGCTAACTCCGTGCCAGCAGCCGCGGTAATACGGAGGATGCAAGCGTTATCCGGAATGATTGGGCGTAAAGAGTCCGTAGGTGGTTGTGAAAGTCTGCTGTTAAAGAGCAAGGCTCAACCTTGTAAAGGCAGTGGAAACTACACAGCTAGAGTGCGTTCGGGGCAGAAGGAATTCCTGGTGTAGCGGTGAAATGCGTAGAGATCAGGAAGAACACCGGTGGCGAAAGCGTTCTGCTAGGCCGTGACTGACACTGAGGGACGAAAGCTAGGGGAGCGAATGGGATTAGATACCCCAGTAGTCCTAGCCGTAAACGATGGATACTAGGCGTGGCTTGTATCGACCCGAGCCGTGCCGGAGCCAACGCGTTAAGTATCCCGCCTGGGGAGTACGCACGCAAGTGTGAAACTCAAAGGAATTGACGGGGGCCCGCACAAGCGGTGGAGTATGTGGTTTAATTCGATGCAACGCGAAGAACCTTACCAAGACTTGACATGTCGCGAATCTTCTTGAAAGGGGAGAGTGCCTTCGGGAGCGCGAACACAGGTGGTGCATGGCTGTCGTCAGCTCGTGTCGTGAGATGTTGGGTTAAGTCCCGCAACGAGCGCAACCCTCGTTTTTAGTTGCCAGCATTAAGTTGGGCACTCTAGAGAGACTGCCGGTGACAAACCGGAGGAAGGTGGGGATGACGTCAAGTCAGCATGCCCCTTACGTCTTGGGCTACACACGTACTACAATGCTACGGACAAAGGGCAGCAAGCTAGCGATAGCAAGCAAATCTCACAAACCGTAGCTCAGTTCAGATCGCAGGCTGCAACTCGCCTGCGTGAAGGAGGAATCGCTAGTAATTGCAGGTCAGCATACTGCAGTGAATTCGTTCCCGGGCCTTGTACACACCGCCCGTCACACCATGGAAGCTGGCAACGCCCGAAGTCATTACTCCAACCATTCGTGGAGGAGGATGCCTAAGGCAGTGCTGGTGACTGGGGTGAAGTCGTAACAAGGTAGCCGTACCGGAAGGTGTGGCTGGATCACCTCCTTTTGAGGGAGACCGAATCCACTCACAAATCGAAAGCGAAAGTGAATAGATTTGGAGATGGTCTACTCTAGGTCGGTCGCAGAGATTGTTGAAGCTTTCAAACTATGATTTGGTTCGAGTACGGGCTATTAGCTCAGGTGGTTAGAGCGCACCCCTGATAAGGGTGAGGTCCCTGGTTCGAGTCCAGGATGGCCCACCTGAAGAATTTTAGGTTGGCGATTTTAGATTTTAGATTGTATTTTGCAATCCGAAATTGCGAATCCAAAATCCAAAATTCGGTTGGGGGGTTTAGCTCAGTTGGTAGAGCGCCTGCTTTGCAAGCAGGATGTCAGCGGTTCGAGTCCGCTAACCTCCACCTGGAAAGACAAAAACGAATGGGGAAAAAAGTTCAGCAAC